>NZ_CP192749.1:6935000-8419341 GCF_050749075.1 Kitasatospora dryopteridis
CCTCGGCGTCCTCAAGGCGGCGAAGAAGGGAGGCGTCCCCGAGGGCACCCTCGACCTCGTCCACCTGCGGGCGAGCCAGATCAACGGCTGCAGCTACTGCGTGGTCGGCGGCACCGTCGCCGCACGCAAGGCCGGCGAGAGCGACGAGCGACTGCACGCCGTCGCCGCCTGGCGCGAAGCCCCGTACTTCACCGAGGCCGAGCGCGCCGCCCTCGCCCTCACCGAGGCCGCCACCCGGCTCAGCGACCGCTCCGAGGCCGTCCCGGACGAGATCTGGAACGCCGCGGCCGCACACTACGACGAGAAGCAGCTCGCCTCGCTGATCCTGATGATCGGCGTGACCAACCTCTTCAACCGCCTCAACGCCACCACCCGCCAGCCCGCCGGCGGGAGCTGGTAGCCACGCGGGTCCGCCAGGGGCGCCGGGGGCGGCCCCGGCGCCCCTCGTGGGGCACCCACGACCTTCTGCGGAGGCGCGTCCTAGGCAGGAGGCGTCCGCGGCAGCACCAGGGCATGGACGAGCACGGCCGCACCCGAGAACGCGGCGATCACCACCGCCATCGGCAGCGCCGAACCCGAGCCGCCCAGGCCCACCAGGGGCGCCGCCAGCCCGCCCAGCGCGAACTGCAGCAGCCCCAGCAGGGCGGAGGCCGTCCCCGCGTTGTCCCGCCCCGACAGCGCCAGCGCCGTGGAGTTCGGCATGATCAGACCCACCGCGGCCACCACCAGCAGCAGCGAACCGCACACCGCCCACAGCCCCGGCCCCGCCACGACCGCAACCAGCAGTCCGGCGCCGCCCACCGCCGACACCGCCAGTCCGGCCCGCAGCATCACCCCCGGAGCCCGGCTCCGCAGCAGCCGCGCATTCACCTGCCCCAGCAGCACCAGACCCAGCGCGTTCCCGCCGAACACCAGGCTGAACTGCTGGGCGTCCAGCCCGTACACCTGCTGCAGCACGAACGACGAACCCGAGATGTACGCGAACATCGCGGCGAAGGCGGAGCCCGCCGACAGGGCGTAGCCCATGAACCGGCGGTCGCCGAGCAGCCCGCCGAAGCTGCGCACCGTCCGGCCCAGCCCGCCGCTGCTGCGCCGTTCCGCGGGGAGGGATTCCGGCAGGGCCAGCACCGCGGTGGCGAGCAGCAGGGCGCCGATCACCGCGAGCACCGCGAACACCGCCCGCCAGTCGGCGATCCGCAGCAGCTGGCTGCCGAGCACCGGTGCGAGGATCGGCGCCAGCCCGTTCACCAGCATCAGCAGGGAGAAGAAGCGGGCGGCCTCGGTGCCGTCGTACAGGTCGCGCACCACCGCCCGGCTGATCACGATGCCGGCGGCACCGGCCATGCCCTGGACGAGCCGCAGGCCGGTCAGCACCTCGATGTTCGGTGCGAAGGCGCAGGCGAGCGATGCCGCCGCGTAGCAGCCGAGACCGATCAGCAGGGGAGTGCGGCGGCCGCGGCTGTCGCTCAGCGGCCCGGCCACCAGCTGGCCGAGCGCCAGGCCGAGCAGGCAGGCGGTCAGCGTGAGCTGCACGTCCGCGTCCTGCACACCGAGGTCGGCGGCCAGCGCGGGGAAGGCCGGGAGGTACATGTCCAGCGACAGCGGCCCGAACGCGGAGAGGGCGCCGAGGACGACGACGAGCTTCAGCCGGCGCCCGCCGCCCACGCTGGGAGCGAGAGCCGGGGACGCCTGTCGGGCGGATATGTCGGTCATCGACAGTCTCTCCGTCGGATTGGTGGCGGAATCGGTCGGTGGCGGAATCGGTCGGCGACCGAGGGAGTCCGGCACCGCACGGGTCCGGCACCGAACGACCCTGCCGAGCGGCATCACCCCTCTGCTGCGGTGCAGCCGGATCAGCCTAGCGAAATGACTGACTGCTCAGCAATTGAGCAATCAGTCAATCCTGCGCCGATCCGTGGTGGAGGACGAGCCGTGCGACGGCCGATCTTGGGGGGTGGCCGATCAGTAGACTCCGCGCATGGAGATCGCACCGACGGCGCGCGAGGAAGGGCCGGCGACCCCGGAGCACACCGGCGCCGCGGAGCTCGCGCAGGCCGCGGCCGGCCCCGCCATCCAGGAGCTCGGCCTGCTGCTGCGCGCCGCAGCCCGCCTCGACCGGGCCATGGATGCCGCAATGCGCGCCGAGTGCGGACTCAGCCACACCATGTTCGAGGTGCTGCTGATGCTCGCCCGGGCCCACGGCGGAGGCACCTCCCAGCGGGACCTGGCCGAGGGGCTCACCCTCACCAGCGGCGGCACCACCCGCCTCGTCGACCGGATGGAGCAGGCCGGCCTGGTGCGCCGCACGCCCTCGCCCGCCGACCGCAGGATCACCCTGGTGCAGGCCACGGACCGGGGCGCCGACGCCTTCCGCCGGGCCACCGAGGTGCACGCCGCCATCGTCGAGCGCATGTTCCTCCAGCCCGTCGCCCCCGCCGACCGCCCCCACCTGCTGGCGGCGCTCCGGGCCATCGTCGACAACCCCCAGCCGTGACCTGACGTTCCTGCCGAGGCCGCCCGTCCGCCGGGGCCGGGCCCGCGCACTTGCATCCGGTACCCGGGTACAGGTTTACCGTCGGAGATGTTCCGACCGGGACGCGGCGAGGGGAGTGAGCGGGATGATCAGTACGGACCGGGCACCGGAGCGGCGGACATCCGCACCCGGGAGGCCGCAGTGAACGAGGGGCTGCGCACCGGCCAGGTCGCCGAGGCGGCCGGCGTGAACATCCAGACCCTGCGCTACTACGAGCGCCGCGGGCTGCTCCCCGACCCGGGCCGCAGCCCGGGCGGCCACCGGGTGTACGACGACCGGGCGGTCACCGTGCTGCGGGTGATCAAGGCCGCCCAGCGGCTCGGGTTCACCCTCGACGAGGTCGCCGAACTGCTGGAGGCCGGCCGCCACCGGCACGGTCGGCCGGTGGCCGGGCTGCAGGAGCGCGCGGCCGCCAAGCTCGCCGAGGTCGACGCCAGGATCGCAGACCTGACCACCATCCGCACCGCCCTGGTCGCGGCGGTCGCGGCGGGCTGCGACGACCTGACCGTCTGCGCGGGCAGCGACTGCTGCCCCATCCCCTTCACCGGACTCGCCGAGGAGCACCGCCGAGCCGGACCCTGCTGCTGACCCCCGCCCGGCACGTGCCGCCGCACCGCCGTGGACGACAGGTGTCAGACCGCCGCCGTACGCTGAACCGCGGACGTGACGGACAGGAGACCCGGGTGGCCGAGACGACGCCGACCGAGACGACGGTGGCCGAAGTGATGGCCGAGCTGGCCGCACTCGAGGACCCGAAGGCACGCGCGGTGAACGAGAGGCACGGCGACGACCACGGGGTGAACCTCGGCAAACTGCGCGCGCTCGCCAAGCGGCTGAAGACCCAGCAGGAGCTCGCCCGCGGGCTCTGGGAGACGGGCGACACCGCGGCACGGCTGCTGGCGATCCTGATCTGCCGGCCGAAGGCGTTCGAGCGCGGCGAGTTGGACACCATGCTGCGCGAGGCACGCAAACCCAAGGTGCACGACTGGCTCGTGAACTACGTGGTGAAGAAGAGCCCGCACGCCGAAGAGCTGCGCCTGGCCTGGTTCGCCGATCCTGACCCGGTGGTCGCCAGTGCCGGCTGGGCGCTGACCACCGAGCGCGTCACCAAGAAGCCCGAGGGGCTCGACCTCGCAGGACTGCTCGATGTCATCGAGGCGGAGATGCAGGGCGCCCCGGACCGCCTGCAGTGGGCGATGAACCACTGTCTGGCCCAGATCGGGATCGACCACCCGGAGTACCGGGCCCGCGCCGTCGACATCGGCGAGCGCCTGCAGGTGCTCAAGGACTACCCGACCTCCCCGGGCTGCACGTCCCCGTTCGCGCCCGTCTGGATCGCCGAGATGGTGAGCCGCTCCGGCGGCCGGGAAAGTGTCGGGTAATTGGTCAACTGCGGGGCGTGGCGCACGGGTTGTGATCGAGCCGCTGCTGCCGTACCGGCGTTCACGCCCCGGCGCCCCCGCCGCCCCGCTCGACCGGGATCCACAGCTGGGAGCCGGTCTCCGCGCCGATCTCCACCGGCTGCGTCCGCAGGAGCTCCGGACCTGTCCGGCTCGTGTACGGGTTCGAGGGGAACCACTGCGTGAACACGTCTCGCCACAGCTCCTGGAGGGCGCTCGGATAGGGCCCGTGGTTGTCGAAGACCGCCCAGGTCCCGGCCGGCACGTCGAGGGCGTCGAGCTCCTCGGCGGCCGCCTCGGGACCGGTCACCACGCCGATCCAGTAGTCCGCCTCGGCGCCGTCTTCCCGGCTGTCGGTCAGGTACACCACCGCCGACAGGATCCCCTCCGGCTCCTGGCCGGCCAGCTCCTTCATCCGCACGATCGCCTGCTCGTCCAGGCTTTCCACGTGCGCCGCGGCGGCCGCGTTGACCCCCTCGCGCACGAGCGGGAGCCGGGCTTTCCTGCCGACGACCCGAAACGACTCCTTCTCCACGATCCGGTACCGCATGGCCGCACTCCCTTCGACGACGACACGGAAGGACATGCGCGGCTGTGCCGTGAGCACCGCACCCGTACGCCGGGCCTCGCCCGGCCCGATGCCGTGCACCGACCGGAATGCCCGGGCGAACGCCTCGCCCGAGCCGTACCCGTACCGCACCGCGACATCGAGCAGCGTCAGCTCCCCGGCCAGCACCTCGGCCCCGGCGAGCGTCATCCGCCGGCGCCGCACGTAGACCGGGAGCGGCATCCCGGCGAGCGCGGAGAACAGCCGCCGGAAGTGGTACTCCGACACCGCGGCGATCCGGGCCACCTCGGCCATGTCGACCTCCCGGTCGAGGCAGGATTCCAAGTGGTCCAGCGCCTGATTCAGCCGCTCCAGCACGCGTATCCGTCCTTCCTTCTGCGTCTCCGCCGTAGGAACGCCCGCCCTCCGGCGAACGCCCGCCCTGCCGGCCAGCCGCAGGAGCCGCAGCGGCCGGCACCTGAGCCCGAGCCGGAGTCGCCTGCCGCGCGGCGCTGCGGTCATCGGCGCTGCGGTCTCGGGCGCCGGCCGGGCCATCGGCCGACCGCGCGGTCGTCAGGCCGCCTTGCTGGAGTAGAGAAGATTTGATCGCGCCCCCGCCCGACAAAACCAGTGCGGGAATTGTTGGGCAGGAAGCCCCGGCGTTACCCGAGGCTTACGCCCATGACTGATGTTAAGGGGTTTTGCGAGCCGCGGTTCGACGCAGTCCGTGCGGCCCTTGCAGCTTTGCTCAGCAAGAACGACGTGGGTGCCTCGGCGGCCGTCTGCATCGACGGCGAGCAGGTGGTCGACATCTGGGGCGGGTACGCCGATGCGGACCGCTCCGTCGGCTGGGAGCGCGACACCCTCACCGGCGTGAACTCGACGACCAAGAACATGACCGCCCTGTGCGCCCTGATTCTGGCCGACCGGGGCGAGCTCGATCTGTCTGCGCCGGTCGCCGCCTACTGGCCCGAGTTCGCCGCGGCCGGTAAGGAGAACGTTCTGGTGCGGCACGTGCTGTCGCACACCGCGGGGCTGCCGGACCTGCCCGGGCCGACGACGGTCGAGGAGCTCTACGACTGGGAGGGCGTGACGGCAGGGCTGACCGCGCAGGCGCCCGAATGGGAGCCGGGAACGGCCGCCGGCTATCACGCGCTCACCTTCGGCTTCCTTGTGGGTGAGATCGTCCGCCGCATCACCGGCCGCAGTCTCGGCGAGTTCTTCGCCGAGGAGGTGGCCGAACCGCTGGGCGCGGACTTCCACATCGGGCTCTCCGCCGATCATGACCACCGCGTCGCACCGCTCATCCCGCCGCCGTCTCTGACCGACGAGTACGTTGCCGGCGCACCGCCGGGACCGGATGGCACACGCCGGGGGAACACCGGTGCCGCGATCCGGGTCAAGGACGCCAACTCAACGGCCTGGCGCCGTGCACAGATCCCCGCGGTGAACGGTTTCGGCAACGCTCGCTCTGTCGCCCTCGTGCAGTCGGTACTGGCGAACCGGGGTTCGGCCGGCGGCGTACGACTGCTGTCCCCCCGGGGTTGCGAGCCCGCGTGGAAGGAAGTGTTCCGCGGTGACGACCGCGTGCTGGGGACGCCGATGTCCTGGACGGTGGGCTTCGGTAAGTTCGGCAACACCTTCGGCTGGGGCGGCTGGGGCGGCTCGCTGGTCGTGAGCGATCCCGGCTCACGGATGACGGTGGCCTATGTCATGAACCAGATGATCGACCGGGACCGGCAGGAGGACAACCGCGGCATGGAGATCGTGATGGCCGCCTACAGCGGACTGTACTGACAGCGCAACGGGGGCAGTCCGGGCCCACACGGGCCGCCCTTTCCGAACGCCACGCAGTTGATCAATAACCCGACACTTCTCAGGCGTGCCGCTGGGCAGTCGGGCACGCTGTGGCGGCACGGGCCCGCCGGCCGGCCGCGCAGCCGTACCGGCCCCACGTGCCGCCCGGACCCCGCCGAGGGGCGGCCGGGCGGCGCGTCCGCGGGCGGGCCGGGGGCAGACCGCGGCGGGCGGTGGCTCTCAGACCGCCTGGTCGGTCAGCCCGGCGAAGACGCCGCAGATCTCCCGCGCGGCGTCGCGCATGCCGGTGGTCTCGTGCGGTCTCGCGACGAGTTCGGTGAGGATGAGCAGTGCCGCCTGCAGTGCCGCGACCGGGACTTCGACGGTCCGTAGGCCGCTGAGGACGTCGCTGGCCTGCTCGGCGGCGCTGGAGGCCCAGCTCTGGGCCTGCTGCGGGCCCCGCCCGGGCCGAGGTTCCGGCGGGGAGAAGCCCGCGGCGGGCGCCAGGCTGTGCAGGTGGGGGAGGCTCTGGACGGGGCCGAAGTCCTGCGGCGCCGGCGGGAGGTGCGGGGCCTGCTGCGGGACGGCGGACGGCGCGGCGCCGTGCGCGGACGGATGACAAGTGCTCATACCGGTACCAACGACGCCGCCGTGACACGGGATGCTGCCGCACGGCAAGCTCGCCACGGCCCCCGGGAAGCCTCGGCGCCGCGCCGCGGGGGATGGCGCGGCGCCGGAGGCCTCCCAGTGTACGGGAGCGCTCCCACCTGCTGCGCAGGCGGGTCCCCGGCGCCGTACGGCGCCCTCAGCCGCCGGCCTTCTCGGTGATCACCTTCACCGCGTTGTTCCAGGCCTTCCTCGGGTCGGTGCCGTTCCGCTCCACGTCCAGCAGGGCGGTGTCGGTGATGACGGCCTTGGCCGTGCCGTCCAGCGGGCCGATCGGCGCGGGCCGGATCGTCCGGGCGGCCGCGGCGTAGATCCGGCCGGTGGGGGCGTTGTTGAAGTACGGATTGGTGGCGTCCTGGACGGCCGGCAGCTGCAGCGCGGCGCCGGCCGAGGGCAGGTTGCCGGTCTTGGCGAACACCTTGGCCTGCTGCTCGGGGGCGGTCAGCCAGGCGGCGAGCGCCGCGGCCTCCTTCTGGTGGCGGGAGGCCTTCGGCACCGCGAGGAAGGCGCCGCCCCAGTTGCCGGCCGCCGGTGCGGGTGCGATGTCCCACAGTCCCTCGCCGCGGTCCCCGGCGTACTTGCTGATCACGCCGGTCATCCAGGACGGGCAGACGATGGTGGCGAAGCCGGAGAGGTAGAGCGCGTCGTTCCACTGGGCGGTGAACTGCTGGAGACCGCCGGTGAGTCCGGCCCGCGCCGCGGAGACCGAGAGGTCCCAGGCCTTCTGCACGCCGGCGCTGTCCTGGTAGACCAGGTTGCCCCGGGCGTCCGACAGCTGCTCGGACTCGCTAGACAGCACCGCGTTGAACAGGCCGCCGGCCGAGTCGGTGAAGGTCGTCTTCGCCGGCGCGTGCGCCTTGTACCGGCGGCCGACGTCGACGAACTTGGACCAGTCGCCCGCCCACAGCTTGCCCACCGTGTCGCGGTCGCTCGGGAGTCCGGCCTTCTTGAACAGGTCCTTGCGGTAGCAGACGGCCATCGGGCCGGTGTCGGTGCCGAGGCCGAGCAGGGCACCGTCGGGGGTGGTGGCCTGGGCGGACTTCCACGGCAGCCAGGCCGAGGCGTGCACGCCGGTGGCCGACCGCAGGTCGGTGAACTTGTCGGCCAGCGCGCCGGTGGCCTCCGCGATGTAGCCGACCTCCACGGCCTGGATGTCCGCCACCGGCTTGGGGTTCTGCCCGGAGAACCGGGAGGTCAGGTCGTTCCAGTACTCCTTGCCGTCCTGGATGGCCTCCTCGGTGATGACGATCTCCGGGTGCCGGTCCATATACTCGGCGAAGAGGCCGGCCTCGCGGTAGCCGAAGGAGCCGAAGGTGCCCACCTTGAGGGTGATGGTCTCCTGGATCCCGGACGCCGCCGGCGCGACCGGGGTGCCGCTGCTGCTGCAGGCGGTCAGGGCGAGCCCGGCGCAGCCCAGCGCAGCGGCGGACCGGAGCGTCCGCCGCCGGCGCGACCGCCGGTCGGCGGTGCGGGAAGCGGCCGAGGGCGCCCGACCCGCCGTCGGCGGCCGGTCGGCAGCCGACGGTCCGTCGGCAGGGGCGATGGCGGCAGGGGCGCTGCCGGAATCGGCCACGGCGGTGTGGCGCGGGGCAGGGCGTCTGGTACCTGGCATGGGGTGCCTCGTTCACTGGCTGATCGGGTGGGGTGCGCCCCGCCGGTCCGCCGGACCAGCGAGTGGGAGCGCTCCCAGGGACCTTGCTGGCAGCATCCCGTGCCTGTCAAGGGTTCGGGCGCGGTCGATCCGGGTGCTCCGAATGCCGGACTGGCATGGACATTTCCCGGTGCGGCGCCGTGTTGTCGCCCGCTCGCCTCCGGGCCCTCCGGGCCCGGCGCCGACGGTCGTCGCTCCGTCGCTTCGCTCCCGCGCTCGCCCTCCTTGCCCGCCGACGGGCAGGAGGGGCCCACCCTTTCGACACCGGCGGGCCCTTCGGCTCGGGGCGGAGGCGCTCCCGCGCTCGCCCTCCTTGCCCGCCGACGGGCAGGAGGGGCCCACGCTTTCGGCACCGGCGGGCCCTTCGGCCCCGGCCGCGGCGTCAGTCCTCCGCCGTGCTGCTCGCGGTCGGACCGGCCTCCGTGCGTTCGGTGCGGCGGTTCTTGACGCGGTGTTTGAGGGCGAGCAGGGCGCCGGTCGGGCCGTGCGGCAGCAGCCGGGTGTCGTCGTAGCGGTCGACCGCGCCGAAGCGGTACTTGTACGGCTCGGTGCCGCGCAGGAAGTCGAAGGTGTGCAGGCCCTGTTCGGCGCAGACGCGGACGGCCTCGGAGATGACCACGGTGCCGAGCCGCAGCGGTGCCCACTTCGGGTCCCAGCCGATCTGGTAGTAGGCGAAGCCGCCGTTCCAGCGGAAGCCGTACAGGGTGCCGATGGTGTCGCCATCGTGCTCGGCGACCAGGAAGGCCGGGCCGTGGCCGTCGTCCGCGGCAGTGGCGGCCGAGCGCTCCAGCACCCGCAGGTGGAGCGGGCGGCGGTGGGCGTCGAAGGTGGTGGGCCGGCCGAGGGCGGTGCGGCGCAGCCGGTGCAGGGCGAGTACGGCGTCCAGGTGCTCGGTGCCGGCCTCGGCGGGCGGCACCCAGCGGAAGGTGACCCCGGCGGCCTCCAGCTTGCGCCGGTACCGGCGCACGGTGGATCGGAACTGCCGTGAGCCGAGGGCGTCGTGGCCCTGCGTCAGGTCGACGCGCGGGCAGGCCGCGCGGGCGACGGTGCGGGCCTCGGGGGGCAGGGCCGCGGCGGCCGAGGGGTCGAGGTCGGGGAGCCAGAGTGTGGTGCGGCGGGCGCGGGCGGCCAGCCAGCGGCGGACGTCCTCCTGCCGGTGGGCGGCGACCGCGGGGCCGCAGTGGTCGGCGGCACCCGGCCCGCTGCCGAGCAGGGTGAGGCAGGGCGCGGTGACGGGCAGCCGCGGGTGGAGGCGGAGCCGGGTGTGCAGCAGTGGGACGACCGCCTCGATCCGGCCACCGGCGCCGCGCCAGACGGCGATCTCGGCCCGCCCCGAACCGGAGTCGGCGCTGCCGAGCGTCTCCCACCAGGAGAGCACCCACTCGGGGGTGGCGAACCACGAACCGTGCGGGTCCTCGGCGACCAACTGCCGCCACCCGTCCAGGACTTCACTGCCGAGTTCCACCGGTGACCGGTGGATCGCGGGCGCCCCGCCCGTTGCCGTCGCCGCCTTCATCCTGCTGCCGCCCCCTCGATCCGTGCCTGTCCTTCGCCGTCCACCGAGCCGCCGTCCATCAGGCCGCCGTCCACCGGGCCGCCGGTCACAGACCTGCGGTCACGAGTCGCCGCTCACCGGCCGCCGCGGAGGCGGTGCACCGCGGGGTGGAGGCCCGAGAGGATGGTGTCGAACCTGTTCATGCTGGTGCAGGCGTTCACCCGAAGTCGGCTGATCCGCAGCGGTCGGCGCGGCAGGCGGCGGTCGTGCCGGTGGTCGAACAGGAAGGCCGTGCGGTATCCGAGGTCGGTGAGGGCTCGCTCGGCGTGCGGGTCGAGATTGCCGTTGGGGTAGGCGAACGAGGCCGGTGCCTCGCCCAGCCAGCCGGTGAGCCGGGTGTGGGCCTCGGCCACCTGCTCGGCGGCCTCTTCGGGGCGGCAGCGGTCCAGGCAGGGGTGGTCGACGGTGTGGTTGCCGATCGCCACCCCGCTGTCGCGCAGGGTGCGCAGGTCGGCCGGGGTGAGCTGGGGCCGGCGGGGTGCGGCGGTTCCGGCGGTGGTGCGCAGCTCGTCGATGGCGCTCCGGCGTTCGGCGTCGGGCAACTGCTTCAGGCGGCGGACTGCGGCGTCGGGCCCGGTGCTCGGCGGGAGGGCGGCTGCGGTGCCGCCGCGTTCGACGAGGAAGGCCGCCTCGGACCACCAGTACGGCCGGTCGCCGCCGATCAGCCCGGCGATCACATAGGCCACGGCGGGGATGCCGTGCCGCGCGAGGACGGGCAGGCCGTGGGTGAGCAGTGAGCGGTCGCCGTCGTCGAAGGTGACCAGGACGCTGCGCGGCGGCAGCGGGCGCCGCTCCAGGACGGCCTGCTCGACGCGGGCCAGGGTGACCGGCCGGGCGGTGCGGGCGAGGCGGGCCATCTGGGCGGCGAAGGTCTGCGGGTCGTCGATGCCGTGGTAGGCGAGGACCGCGAGGCGGCCGGCGGCCATGGCCCGGAAAGCGGGCTGCAGCGGCGAGTGCCGCAGCAGGGTGTCGATCCGGTTCCTGCGGGTGTCCGCCGGGGCCGTGCTCGTACCGCCGCCCCCGACGGCGTGTTCGTCCGGCACGCCGCCCCCCTTCGGTCGCCGCCCCGCGCCGTTGCGGGCAGCCGTGCCCGCGGCGTGCGGGCGCTGCTGATGCGGCGTCAGTGGTCGGACTTTACCACCCCTTGACCTTTCTCCCGGGGCGTTCCTGAGAGTTTGCTGGGGGGTCTTGACCTGGGGCGAATAGGGAGGAAACTGGTCAGTACACCGGAATACCGGACAGAGCCGCACCGCCGACGGAGACGTCCGACGGCCGTCCGAGTGACCCTGATCCAGGCTCTGGCGAGACCCCCGGCGGGTCGAGGCGCGAAGCGCGCAGGAGGCGACGGTCCACGCGCGCAGGGCAGCAGCGGACGCCGGGGATCGTCATGTCCGGGCACATGCGGGGGTGCGGGCGTGCTCAGCCGCGGCAGGCGTCCGCCCAGTCCCCGGAGGCGACCAGGGCGGGGGCGCTGTGCAGGGCGGCCGTGACGCGCGGGCCGGCCAGGTAGACCCAGGCGTCGGTCTCGGTGCCGTCGGCGAGGTGCACCGGCAGGCGCTCGCGCACGTACTCGCCGAGGCCGTCGGGGGTGCAGTCCTCCAGCAGGTCGAGTTCGGCGAGCACCCGCGGGTACAGGCCGGCGGGCACGGTCACCAGTTCGCCGCGCACCTGCCGCCCCGGGCACGGCACCACGTACGGATAGCCGGGGCCGCGGTGCAGGGCGGCGCCGTCGAGGACGGCGTCCAGCACCGCGCTGCAGCGCCCGGCCAGGTGGCGATCGTGGTTGCGGTGGCCGGGACGGAGCGTCCCGTAGACGAAGAACGGCAGCTGGGGCGGCACTCGGCCCTCCTCGGGAGCGGGGGTCGCAGCACCGTACCCGGATCGCGGGGCGGCGGTGTCAGCGGACCCCGCGCGGGCGGTACTGGATGCTGATCCGCGGCCCGACCGGGCGGGCCGTCTTGGGGACGGCGTGCTCCCAGGTGCGCTGGCAGCTGCCGCCCATCACCAGCAGGTCGCCGTGGCCGGGCAGCCGCCGCACGGTGGGGCCGCCGCCGCGGGGGCGGAGCAGCAGCGGGCGGGGTTCGCCGACCGAGACGATCGCGATCATCGTGTCCTGGTGCCCGCCGCGGCCGAGCCGGTCGCCGTGCCAGGCGACGCTGTCGTGGCCGTCGCGGTAGAAGCACAGGCCTGCGGTGGCGAACGGCTCGCCGAGCTCCGCCGCGTAGTGCTTGCCCAGCGCCGTGCGGGCGGCGGCCAGCACCGGGTGGGGGAGGGCGTCCGGGCCGGCGGCGAAGGCCTCCTCGCCGTAGAAGGCGAGCAGTCGCGGTACGTCCACCACCCGCTCGTACATGGTGCGGCGCTCGGCCTGCCAGGGGACGCCGGCGGCGAGCCGCTCGAAGAGGGCGCCCGCGCCGTGCAGCCAGCCGGGCTGCTCGTCGATCCAGGCGCCGTCGCCGAGCGCGGTGCGGCGGACGGCGTCGAGCGGCCCGACTCCGATCTCCTCGGTGTCGTCGAACAGCGAACTCTGGAGTCGGAGCACGGCGCCAGCCTACGCCCGATGGGAACACGTGTGCGAGTAGGTTTGAAACGGGCGCGCCGACGCCAGGAAACGGGGATGAACCGACCCTCGCCCGCCACCCCCGCCACGCCCGCCGCACCGGCCCCGCTGCGGCTGTCAGACGAGGTCGCCGCCGCCCTCGCGGCGGGCACCCCCGTGGTCGCCCTCGAATCGACGATCATCGCCCACGGCCTGCCGCGCCCCCGCAACCTCGCCGTCGCCCTGGAACTCGAGGAACTCGTCCGGGCCGGCGGCGCCGTCCCCGCGACGATCGCCGTCCTGGACGGCGTCCCGCACATCGGCCTGGACAAGGCCGGCCTGGAGCGCGTCGCCGTCGACGACTCGCTGCGCAAGCTCGGCTTCCGCGAACTCGCGCCCGCCCTCGCCACCGGCGCGAGCGGCGCCACCACCGTCTCCGGCACCGCCTTCCTCGCCGCCCGCGCCGGCATCCGGGTCTTCGCCACCGGCGGCCTCGGCGGCGTCCACCGCGACTGGACGGCCAGCCAGGACGAGTCCGCCGACCTCGGCCTGCTCGCCCGCACCCGGATCACCGTGGTCTGCGCCGGCGTGAAGTCGATCCTCGACGTGCCCGCCACCCTGGAGCGGCTGGAGACCCTCGGCGTCGCCGTGCTCGGCTACCGGACCGCCGAATTCCCCGGCTTCTACCTCACGAGCTCCGGCCTGCCGCTCGACTGGACGCTCGACGACCCGGCCGAGGTGGCCGCCGTCATGCACGCCCAGGACGCCCTCGGCGGCCCGGCCTCCGCCCTGGTCGTCGCCAACCCCGTCCCGCAGGCCGAGCAGCTCGACCCCGAACTGCACGACCGGGTGCTCGCCGAGGCACTGGCCGCGGCCGCCGAGGCCGGTGTCACCGGGCAGGCCATCACCCCCTACCTGCTCGCCCATCTCACCGAGCACACCCGGGGAGCCTCGCTGGAGGCCAACCTGGCCGCCGTCCGCGGCAACGTCCGGCTCGCCGCCGGGATCGCCCGCGCCTGGGCCGCAGCCGGAACGGACCCCGGACGGCAGGGATGACCACCGGCGCCCTGCTCGTCGTCGGCGAGGTGGTCACCGACGTCGTCGCCCTCCACGAGGGCCCGCTCGCCCCGCACACCGACACCGCCGCCAGGATCGCGCTGCGGCCGGGCGGAGCCGGGGCCAACGCCGCCGCCTGGGCCGCCGTCGGCGGGGCCGAGGTGCGGCTGCTCGCCCGGGCGGGCGCCGACTCCGCCGACTGGCACCGTGCCGAACTCGCCGCCGCCGGCGTCGCCGCGCACCTCGCCGTCGACCCGCAGGCGCCCACCGCCGTGGTGATCAGCCTGGTCGACGCCCGCGCCGAGCGGACCCTCGTCACCGACGGCGGAGCCGCCGTCCGGCTCGGCCCGGAGGACTGGGACGAGGCGCTGCTCGACGGGGCCGCCCGGCTGCATTTCTCCGGCTACCAGCTGCTCTCCGGGCCGGGCCGCCGGCTGGCCGCCCTCGCCGTGCCCGCCGCCCGTGCCGCCGGGCTGCAGATCAGCGCCGACCCGGCGTCCACCGGCTTCCTGCAGCGCCTCGGCCCGGCGGTCCTGCGGGAGCTGTTCGCCGGCATCGGCCTGCTGCTGCCCAACCGGGCCGAGGCCCACCTGCTGGCCGGCACCGGCGACCCGGCGGCCGCCGCCGAGCGGCTCAGCGCCCGCTACGGCGAGGCGGTCGTCAAACTCGGCGCCCAGGGCGCCCTGGTGGCCGCGGGCGGCCGGGTGCTGGCCCGGGTGCCGGGCGTGGCCGGGGTGGCCGCGGTCGACTCCACCGGCGCAGGCGACGCCTTCGCCGGCGGACTGCTCGCCGCCCGCCTCGCCGGTGCCGACCCGGTCGAGGCCGCCCGGGCGGGCTGCCGCGCCGGTGCTGCCGCGGTCGCCCTGATCGGCGCCCGGCCGCCGACCGCCCGGGCGGGTCGGGACGTACCCGACCGTTCCGCGCCGACCGGCCGGGCGGGCATGCGATGATCGCCCGGTGGAGCGAGCGACGAGGAGCGTGCGGCGGATGCGCAGCGGTGCGGCCGCCACCGCCGCACTGCTGATCCTGCTGGGCCCGGCCGCGCTGCCCGCAGCCGCCGCCGAGCGGCCGCAGAAGGCCTTCGCGATCCACGACAAGCGGATCACCGAGTCCAGCGGCCTCACCGCCAGCCGCGCCCACCCGGGCGTCTACTGGACGCACAACGACAGCGACGACGGCCCGTACGTCTACGCGGTCGACAGCGAGGGCCGCACGGTCGCCACCGTCACCCTGCGCGGGATCAAGCCGCGCGACGTGGAGGCGGTCTCGCTCGGCCCGGACGGCCGGCTGTACGTCGGCGACATCGGCGACAACCTCGACGGCACCTGGCCCGAGGTGTGGATCTACGCCTTCGCCGAACCCGCCGAGCTGCGCGACCAGACGGTGACCGCCGCCCGCTACAAGGTCCGCTACGAGGACGGCCCGCGCGACGCCGAGGCGCTGATGGTGCACCCGGTCACCGGTCGGGCCTACATCGCCAGCAAGAAGCAGTCCGGCGGCGGCCTCTACCAGGGCCCCGAGGTGCTGTCGCCGAGCGGCGTCAACACCTTCCGCCGGATCGCCGACGTGCCGTGGGTGACCGACGGCGCCTTCTCGCCGGACGGCGGCCGCCTGGTGCTGCGCGGCTACTTCTCCGCCGACCTGTACGCGTGGGACGGCGCCCCGAAGAAGCTCCGCTCGCTCGACGTGCCGTTCCAGCGGCAGGGCGAGTCGGTGACCTTCTCCGCGGACGGCTCCGCCGTGCTGTACGGCAGCGAGGGCGAGGGCAGCGACGTCTGGCGGCTGGCGCTGAACGGCTCCCCGGCCCCCGAGGCGCAGGGCTCCGCGGGGCCGTCCGCCTCCGGCGCCCCCGGCGCGGCCTCGGGGCCGGCCGCCTCCGACGACTCCGACGGGGCCGCCGGGGGCAGCGACCACGCCCTGGCCGCGCTGATCGCCGTCGCCGCGGCGATCGGCCTCGCCAAGCTCTGGTCCGGCCGCCGCAAGAGCGGCTGAAGCAGGCCCGGCCGGGGCGGTTGCGCCCCGAAGTGGTGACCCGACGACAAACCCGCCTGACGGGCCGTCGGATAGGCGTACGAACACACCGCGGGGCGGCTAGGCTGCGAGCCCATCGCCGGCCGACGACCCACGGGGAGAGCATTCATGACGGAACGTCAGGCAGAGATCGGAATGGCCTTCGTGGCCGGCCGGCCGCTCGACGACTGGCAGCCGCCGGAGATCGACACCTCGCTGCCGCACTCCGCCCGGGTCTACGACTACTGGCTCGGCGGCAAGGACCACTTCCCGGCCGACCGGGCGCTCGGCGAGGTCTTCGAGCAGGCCATCCCCACCATGCGGCAGATGGCCAAGGAGAACCGCGTCTTCCTCGGCCGCGCGGTGCGGCACCTCGTCCGCGAGGCCGGCATCCGGCAGTTCCTCGACATCGGCACCGGCATCCCCACCGGCGGCAACACCCACGAGGTGGCGCAGGCCGAGGCGCCCGAGAGCCGCGTGGTCTACATCGACAACGACCCGATCGTGCTCGCCCACGCCCGGGCCCTGCTGGTCGGCGACGAACGCGGCCGCACCGCCTACATCCACGCCGACCTGCGCGACCCCGCGGCGATCCTGAGCCACCCCGCGCTCACCGAGACCCTCGACCTCACGCAGCCGGTCGCGCTGATGCTGGTCGCCGTCCTGATGCTGGTCGCCGACGAGGACGAGCCGCACGCCCGGGTCGCCGAACTCCTCGACGCCCTGCCGTCCGGCAGCCACATCGTCGTCACCCACCCGACCGCCGACTTCGACCCGGAGACCGTCGCCGGCGTGGTCGCCGCCGCCGACCAGGGCAAGCTGACCCTCGTCCCGCGCAGCCGCGAGCAGGTCGCCGCCTTCCTCGGCGACTGGGAGCTGCTCGAGCCCGGCGTGGTGCCCGTGATGGCCTGGCGCCAGGACGGCGAGCCCCCGGCCGACCCGGAGGCCGCCTGGTACTGGGCGGGCGTGGCCCGCAAACGCTGACGCCCCGGTCCTTCCGGCCGGGGCCGCCGGGTGCACGGTCGTGCCCCGCAGCCCCGGCCGGCGCGGCAACGGGCGCCTCAGCGCCCGCCGTTCACCACCGCACTGGAGACCGCCCCGGTGTGCAGGCCCCACTTCTCCAGGATGCGGTCGTACTCGCCGTTGCGGATCAGCCGGTCCAGCGCCTTGGCGACCGCCGTGCGCAGCTCGGTGTCGGCCTTGTTCACCGTGATCGCGTACGGGCTGGACTGGATGTGCTCGCCGGTCAGGGCGAACCTCCCGCCGCGCGCCGCCGAGGTGTTGTACTGCGCCACCGGGTAGTCGTTGAGGTCCGCCACCGCGGTGCCGTCCGCGACCTCCGCCAGGGCCAGCTCGTCGGTGGCCAGCAGATGCACGTCCAGCTTCTTGTCGTAGCGGCTGCAGGCGCCCGCCTGGCGGGTGGCGATCTCCGCCTGGACGGTGCCGCGCTGCACCGCGACGGCGTGCCCGCACAGACTGTCCAGCCCGGAGATCCCGGCCGGATTCCCGGCCTTCACCAGGATCGACGTGCTGGTGAAGAAGTAGTCGACGAAGTCCACACCCGGGCCGGAGGTGCGGCCGCGGTCGTCGATGCCGTTCTGCCGGTCCGTGGTGTCGATCACCGCCGACATCGCCAGGTCGATGTCCCCGGCCTCCACGGCCGGGATCAGCCGCTCGAACGGCATGTCGGTGAACTCGACCCGCAGGCCGAGCAGTCGGCCGATCGCCGCCGCCAGATCCGGATCGAGGCCCGCCGGCCGGCCGTCGGCCTCCTTGAATTCCACCGGCGCGTAGTTCAGGTAGGAGCCGATCCGCAGCACACCGGCCTTGCGGACGTCCTTCGGCAACCGGTCGCGCAGATCGGACGCGCCGTCCGAGGCCGGCGAGGCCGAGCTCGCACAGCCGGACAGCAGCAGACCGGCCGCGCCGGCGGCCGCGAGGGCGCGTCCGGGCATGCGGGCGCGCCTGGGCAGGGAGAAGTGGTGCATGGTGAGGGAGCTTCCTGAGGGAGGGAAGTGGGAAGTCTGATGTCACTCACGCCGCCGAGGCTGCAGGGATACGCAGCGCGGACCTGGTCCCGTCACCGGAGGCCGCCGCAGGATGGGCAGGCGGGCCTGGTCGACCTAGGTACGCCACCGGGGGCGGACCGCCCATCCTTCCACCCTGCCCACCACCCCCGCCCACGCGGGTCCGCTACCCACAAGTAGCCCGAAGGGCGTCCGCGTCGGCTGTCACCGGCGGCCGGTAGCGTCCCGGCCGACCACCCGCCGCCGAGCAGAGGAGAGACCGATGGCCTGCCGAGGAGTCCACTTCGCCCTCACCGAGGAGGACGCCGCACGCCTGCTCGCCGCCGAGCAGGACGAGGACGTCCTCGCCGTGATCGAGGACATCGAAGAACGCTGGGACACCGACCACCTCGCCGAGACCGACAAGGCCTGGGACGCCATCCACCGCTGCCTCGCCGACGGCCGCCTCACCTACGAGGGCGGCAGCTACCCGCTCTCGTACGCCGTCCTCGGCGGCCTGCCGCTCCACGACGGCGACGACTACGTCGTCGTCCACGTCACCGCCGCCGAGGTCGCCGACATCGCCGCCGCCATGGCCGACCTGGACGACGCCTGGCTGCGCGAACGCTTCTTCGCCCTCGACCCCGAGGACTACGACGGCGCCCGCGACGAGGACGACTTCGCCTACACCCGCCACTGGTTCGGCGAACTGCGTGCCTTCTACGCCGCCGCCGCGGCGAACGGCCGCTCCGCCGTCTTCACCGTCGACCAGTGACCCGGGGCGGGTGATCGATCAGGGGCGCCGGGGGTACCTCCCGGCCGGAGGCCGGGGGCGGAACTGCGCAATGCGGATGCGGGCCTCATGACGGCACGGGCCGAGCCCCGATCACGCAGCTCCGCGCTCCCGCAGGGATCAGCGGCCCGGTGCCGCCGTCGGCGGGGCGTCCAGTACACGGAACGACAGGCCCGCGGCGATCAGGCGGTCGATCAGCGGCCGGCCCATCGCCACTGCCGTCGTCAGCTGCCCCGAAACGGGCGGGAGCTCGTCGAACGCCAGGCACAGCGCCGACTCCGCGAGCATCACCGCCGTCTCCGAGTACCCCGGATCGCCGCCCGACACCTCGGTGTACACCGCCCGGCCGCCCTCGGCCCTGGCCGCGAACCTGACGGTGAACCAGGACCGCGCCCGCTGCTCCGCACTCGGCCCCGCACCCGGCTTCCGCAGCGCGCCCAGCGCCCGCCGCGCCGCCGGCAGCTGCGCCGCCACCGCCAGTACCGTGACCGCGGCCGTCCCGGCGAGGGCGATCGGCAGCCGCCGCACCGCCGCGTAGTGGGTGTAGCCGAAGTCCGGGCCGTACGAATCCAGTGCGGCGGCCGAGCGGGCCACCACCTGCGGGTCGATGGTCGGCAGCGGCACCGCCCAGGCGCGGGCCGCCCGCGACCGGTGCGGCCGGCCGAGCGGGGTACGGATGCGCCGGCCCCTGGGCCGCGGCTCCGCGGCGCGGCGCTCCCGGGCGGCCTGCGCCATCGCGCGCGGCCGGGAGAAGGCGGTCATGGCGGAGGCGAAGGTCCCGCCGGAGATGGTGCCGCCGGCCCGGACGAAGCCCTCGACCGTCACCCGGGCGGCGGGCCCGCCGCGGCGCAGCAGCTCCTCGACGCTGAACAGCACCCCGAGGTCGTGCGGCACCGAGTCGAAGCCGCAGGCGTGCACCAGCCGCGCGCCCGAGGCCACCGCCCGCTCGTGGTGGCGCAGGTACATCCGGTCGACGAACTCCGGCTCGCCGGTGAGGTCCACGTAGTCGGTGCCGCTCTCCGCACAGGCGGCGACCAGTGGCTCGCCGTGGTGCAGGTACGGGCCGACCGTCGAGACCACCACCCGGGCCGAGGCGGCCACCGCGCGCAGCGCCTCCCGGTCGGCGGCGTCGGCGACCAGCAGCGGGAGGTCCTTGCAGCGCGGTTCGATCGCGGCCAGCCGGTCGCGGACCGCGGCGAGCCTGCCCTCGTCCCGGCCGGCCAGCGCCCAGCGGCAGCCCTCCGGCGCCGCCCGCGCCAGGTACTCGGCGGTCAGGCCGCCGGTGAACCCGGTGGCACCGAACAGGACGAGGTCGTACGGGCGCGGCGCGGCCATCAACAGTCCCTACTCGCGGGTAATCGAGCTCGCCACGCTAGGAGCTCGTCCGAGCACTGTCAACGGAGCCGGCGCGCCCGGTGGCGGCCCCGAGGTCGCGGCGCTGTTCAGTGCGCGATGCCCTCGATCAGCTCCTGGGCGCCCTGGCGCTTGAGTGCGAGCGCCGTCGAGGTGCCGAGGTCCTCCGGGCCGAGCGCGCCGGCCCACTCGTGGGCGTCGAGCACGCGCTTGCCGTCCGGCGAGAAGACCCGCCCGCGCATGGACAGCCGGCCGTCGGCCTCGGCCCGTGCGTAGCCGGCGATCGGCGCGTTGCAGTGGCCCTGCAGCACGTGCAGGAACATCCGCTCGGCGGCCGCCTCCCGCCAGGTCTGCGGGTGGTTCAGGCCGGTGACGGTGTCGATCGTGCGGGTGTCGTCCTCGCGGCACTGCAGGACGAGGATGCCGGCGCCGATCGGCGGGCACATCGCCGCCACGTCCAGCACCTCGCTGATCCGGTCGGCGAGGCCGATCCGCTCCAGTCCGGAGACCGCGAGCAGCAGCGCGTCCGCCTCCCCGGCGTCCAGCTTGGCCAGCCGGCTGTTGGCGTTGCCGCGCATCGGCACGCACGCCAGGTGCGGGTGCGAGGCGGCGAGCTGGGCGATCCGCCGCACCGAGGAGGTGCCGATCCGGGTGCCGGCGGGCAGCTCGTCCAGGGTCAGGCCGCCGGGGTGCACCAGGGCGTCGCGGATGTCGTCCCGCTCCAGGTAGGCGGCGAAGACGGTGCCCGCGGGCAGCGGCCGGTCGGCGGGGACGTCCTTCAGGCAGTGCACCGCGAGGTCGGCCTCCCCGGCGAGCAGCGCCGCGTCGACTTCCTTGGTGAACGCGCCCTTGCCGCCGAGGGCGGCGAGATCGCCCATCCAGCGGTCGCCGGAGGTGGTGACCGGGACGACCCGGGTCTGCACGTCGGGGTGGAGGACGGCGAGTTCGGCCCGGACGCGCTCGACCTGGGCGAGCGCCATCGGTGACGAGCGGGTGACGATACGCAGCGGATCGGCCATGGGGAGATGATAGGGCGTCAGCCGGCCCCGCCCGGACGTGCACCCGCCGCGCCGGGCCGTGGCGGCGGGTCGGTGCCGCCGGACCAGCCGATCAGCATGGCTGCGGCCAGCGCGGCGAGCGCGCACCAGGTGGAGGCGAACGCCGCCCGCCACAGCACGGCGCACACCACCGCGCCCGCGCCCATGACCAGGCCGAGGCGCCGCAGCGCCCGGTCTCCGCTCACCACCAGGGACCCGATCGTGGCGAGCAGGTACGCGGCGGTCGGCACCGGGGCCCAGGGCACCCCCACCGCGTACGCCAGCGTGTGGTGGCGGACCTCGGCCGCCACCGGGTGGCGCAGCACCGCCACCGCGAGCGGGACGGCCACCACGGCCCCGAGCGCCGCGAGCCACCCCAGCTGTCGCCGCCGCGCACCGCCCGGTCCGGCCGCGCACCACGCCCCGAACGGCACCAGAAGCGGCAGCAGCGGCAGGGCGATCAGCGCCCACACCGTGCGCGCCGCCTGCGCCGGGCCCGCGCCGATCCGGCCGTCCTCGCCCAGCCACACCGCGGCCTCCACCAGCTGGTGCACCCCGAGGAGGAGTGGCAGCGCCGCCAGCGGCAGCCGCCGTGGATCGCGCACCCGCAGCAGGCAGACCGTGCCGAGCCCGGCGACCAGCACACCGGCCGCGGCGTCCGCCTCCGCACTCCAGCACACCCGGACCGCCTCCCGCCCGCACCGAGCCCTTCGGAAAGCCCCGCGGCACCCGCGTCCGACGGTGCGCTACCGCTTCTGCCGCCCCGCGGGAGCGTCCGCGAGGGTGTTCCAGAACATCAGCTCGTACGCCTGCAGCAGCTGTCCGTAGCCGCGTCCGGCACTGATCCGCTCGCCGTCCGGGGCCAGCGACTCCAGGACGGCGACGGTCGACTCCTCGGCGGCCGGGTCGGGCCGGGCGAAGAAGTCGAAGAAGGCGCAGTCGGCGTCGCCGAAGCCGTAGTGCCGGCGCAGCCCGGCCGATACGGCGGCGCAGTAGCCGCCCCAGGCGGCGAAGTTGGCCGTGAGCGCGAGCACCACCCCGGCCGGGTCGCCGTTCAGGGCGAGCCAGGCCACGTAGGCGGGGTACGCCTGGCAGCCCGGCAGCGGCCGACGGGCCGCGGTCTCCCGCGGGGCCAGCCCGCAGCGGGCCGCGAACGCGTCGAGCAGTTCCAGTGCCCGGCTCTCGCCGTCGGCGAGGCCCGCGAAGTACCCGCCGGCCGGGCCGTCCGCGCAGCGGGCCGCGAGCACCAGCAGGCTGCGCCGGTCGCTGGTGATGATCCGGTGCTGCTGGGCGGCGAGTTCGGAGAGCACGGTCAGCGGTGCGGTGCCCGCGGCGATCGCGGGGACGAGGCGGTTCTCGCGCTCGCCGGGGGCCAGCTCGCGGCGGACGTCCTCCAGTACCTGGCGCGGGCGGCGGCTCATGCGGGTCCTCCTCGCCGTCGTGGGTGCGTGGCCGTGTCCGGTCAGCGTAGGCGCGGTCCGGCCGTCCCGCCGGTTGCCCACGCGGTGTGGCGACGACACGTCAGTTGGGAGCGCTCCCAGTCGGCTTGGAGTTCACTTCTCCGCCTGTTCAGCCGTTCAAGAGAGGCAGTGCTGTCGATAATCTTCAAGTATTGAAGACTGTTGGACATATTGACGGCCCAATGCCTCTCTGGCTTTGATGAGGTCGATCCGGCCGGGTCGACCAACCTGTGGGAGCGCTCCCGCAATGAACTCCCGGGTCCTGTACCGCCGCACTCTCGTACCACGGAACGCCCCACCCGCCCGGCTTCCGCCGCCGACTTCCCCCGCGGCGGAGGCCGGACAGCCTCCAGAGAGGAACGAGACCCATGCGCCTTCAGCTGCGCCGGCACCTGATGCGCCGGCTCGGCCGCAGTGCGGCAGCGCTCGCCGCGGCCACGGCGGTCGCCACCGCGCCGACCGGCCTGCAGACCGCGCACGCCGCCGCCCCGGCGGCAGCCCCGGCCGCTGCTGCCGCGGCGTCCGCCGGGGCCGGTTACTGGCACACCAGCGGACGGCAGATCCTGGACGAGGCGAACCAGCCCGTCCGCATCGCCGGTATCAACTGGTTCGGTTTCGAGACCGGCAACTACGTGGCGCACGGCCTGTGGAGCCGCGACTACAAGAGCATGATCGACCAGATGAAGTCGCTCGGCTACAACACCATCCGGATGCCGTACAGCGACGACATCTTCAAGGGCACCCAGCCCGCCAGCATCAACACCTCCGGAGGCATGAACGCCGACCTGGTCGGCCTCAACTCCCTCCAGGTGATGGACAAGCTGGTCAACTACGCCGGCACGGCCGGCCTCAAGGTCATCCTCGACCGACACCGCCCGGACTCCGGCGGCCAGTCGGCGCTCTGGTACACCGCTGCCGTCCCCGAGTCCACCTGGCTCGCCAACCTCAAGGCGATCGCCGCCCGGTACGCCGGCAACCCGGCCGTGGTCGGCATCGACCTGCACAACGAGCCGCACGACCCGGCCTGCTGGGGCTGCGGCGACACCGCGACCGACTGGCGGCTGGCCGCCCAGCGCGGCGGCGAGGCGGTGCTCTCCGCCAACTCCAAGCTGCTGATCTTCGTCGAGGGCGTGCAGACCTTCAACGGCAGCTCCAACTGGTGGGGCGGCAACCTGCAGGGCGCCGGCCAGTACCCCGTCCAACTGAGCGTCCCCAACCGGGTGGTGTACTCGGCGCACGACTACGCGACCAGCGTCGCGCAGCAGCCGTGGTTCTCCGACCCGTCCTTCCCGGCCAACATGCCGGCGATCTGGGACAAGAACTGGGGCTACCTCTTCAAGCAGAACATCGCCCCGGTCTGGGTCGGCGAGTTCGGCACCACCCTGCAGTCCACCGTCGACCAGCAGTGGCTCAAGGCGCTGGTGCAGTATTTGCGGCCGACCGCCCAGTACGGTGCCGACAGCATCAGCTGGACGTTCTGGTCCTGGAACCCCAACTCCGGTGACACCGGCGGCATCCTGAACGACGACTGGACGACCGTCAACACCGTTAAGGACGGCTACCTCGCCGACATCAAGGCCCCCGGCTTCGGCGGCAGCGGCGGCGGTGGGGGCGGCGACACCACCGCACCGACCGTCCCCGGATCGCTCACCGTCACCGGCACCACCGCGAGCAGCGTCACGCTCTCCTGGAGCGCCGCCACCGACGACACCGCCGTGGCCGGCTACGACGTCTACCGCGGCACCGCCAAGGTCGGTACCGCCTCCGCCACCGCCTTCACCGACAGCGGGCTGACCGCGGCCACCGCGTACAGCTACACCGTCCGGGCCCGGGACGCGGCCGGCAACGTCTCCGCCGCCTCGGCCGCGGTCACCGCCACCACCGCCCCGACCGGCACCGGCTCCGGCTGCAGCGCGACCCTGACGCTCAACGACTGGGGCAGCGGCCTCACCGCCAACGTCACCGTCAGCAACACCGGCAGCACCGCCACCAAGGGCTGGAAGGTCGTCTGGCAGTGGCCCACCGGCCTGAAGGTCAGCGGCAGTTGGAGCGCCGACGTGCAGCAGGTCGGGCAGACCGTCAGCGCCGCCAACCTGTCCTACAACGGTGTGATCCCGCCGGCCGGCTCCACCACCTTCGGCGTCCAGGCCACCCGCACCGAGAGCGGAGCCGTCGCCACGGCCGTACCGACCTGCACGGCCACCTCCTGATCCGCGGCACGGGGCGGTGACCTGACCCCCGCCCCGTGCCCGGTACGACACCGCCGTCCGCGGGGGCCCGCACCTCCCGGGCGGCGGTGTCACCCCACACACCCGCACAGCCCGTGCCGCCCGCGCCGCCTCACCGCACGGGCGGCACCAGTCCGTTCTCGTACGCCAGGATCACCAGGTGGACACGGTCGCGCGCGTCCAACTTGGTGAACAACCGGGCCACGTGCGACTTCGCGGTGGCCGTGCTGATGCACAGCTCCGCCGCGATCTCCGTGTTCGACAGGCCGCGTCCGACCAGCGTGAGCACCTCGCGCTCCCGCCCGGTGATGCCGTCGAGCACCGCCCGCCCGGCACCGGCCGTACCCGCGGGCCCGGCAGGCGTGCCGGGACCGGTGCCCGGAGAGGGCTCGGGGCGCGCCGCGAACTCCGTGATGAGCCGCCGGGTGACCGCCGGAGCGATCAGCGCCTCCCCGGCGGCGACCACCCGGATGCCGTCCAGGATGGCCTCCAACTGCATGTCCTTGACGAGGAATCCGCTCGCCCCGGCGCGCAGCGCACCGTACACGCAGTCGTCGTCGTCGAAGGTGGTGAGGACCAGGACGTGCGTCCGGCAGCCGGGGTCGGCGGTGATCAGACGGGTCGCCTCGATGCCGTCCGTCCCGGGCATCCGGATGTCCATCACCGCCACGTCCGGCTGCAGCCGGACAGCGAGCTCCACCGCCTCGGCGCCGTTGCCCGCCTCGCCGACCACCTCCAGGTCCGGAGTGTCGGCGATCAGCACCCGCAGCCCGGTACGGATCAGCGGCTGGTCGTCCACCAGCAGGACGCGGATCACCGGCCGGCCTCCGCCGGCACCGGCAGCTGCGCCGCCACCCGGAACCCGCCCCCGGCGCGGGGCCCGGCGCTGAAGCTGCCGTGCAGCAGGCCCACCCGCTCCCGCATGCCGACGATGCCGTAGCCTGCGCCGCCGGCACCGCCGCCGCAGCCCGCGTCGACGACCTCGACGGCCAGCCCGTCCGGCCGATGGTCGACCGTCACCCGGCACTCCGCCGCCCCCGAGTGCCGGACCACATTGGTCACCGCCTCCTGGACGATGCGGAAAGCCGCCAGCTCCACCTCGGCCGGCAGTTCGCGGTGCTCGCCCCGCCACTCCACGGCCACCCGGACCCCGGCGTTCCCGGCGGTGGCGACCAGCCGGCCGAGGTCGGCCAGGCCGGGAGCGGGGGCCTGCGGCCCGGGCTCCGGATCGCTCTCCCGCAGCGCACCGAGCATCCGCCGCAGCCCCGCCAGGGTCTCCCGGCCGGTCGCCTCGATGGCCTTCAGCGCCTCCCGCGCCTGCTCCGGCTGGGTGTCCATCACCCGGTGCCCCACCCCGGCCTGAATGGCGACCACACCGACCGCGTGCGCGACCATGTCGTGCAACTCGCGGGCGATCCGCAGCCGTTCGGCCGTCACCGCCTGCCGGGTGGCCTGCAGGCGCAGCTCCTCCACGTGCTCGCGGCCCTGCCGGACGTTGTGGCCGACCAGCCAGGCCACGGCGACGCCCGACACCAGGCCGAGCGCCACCGAGACGCTCGACGGGTAGCCGCTCCACATCTCCCAGGCCGTGTGGCCGGCGACCACGCCGACCGGCAGCAGCGCCGTCGGCACCGAATAGCGCCGTGGCCGGGTCGCGGCGGTGAAGCCGACCAGCGCGTCCGCGAGGAAGAACAGCACGAACGGCGTTGCCCGCACGTCCATGCCGAGCGAGAACACACAGCCCGCCAGGGCCACCGCCACGGCCGCCGCCGGGACGCGGAACAGCAGCACCGCGACCAGCGTCGTCACGACGGCGGTGAGCAGCAGCGGCCCGTCCTCCACGTTCCCGTGGTAGCGGAACAGGCGGTGCAGCTCGTCCGGGCGCTGCAGGGAGCGTACGGCGATAACCGTGACCCAGGCGGCGGCCACCCACACCCCGGGTGGCAGGCGCTTGAGCAGGGGCGGGCGGGGCTCGGCGGTCATGCACAGGATCGTAGGCGCACACCCCGGCCGCGGCATCGGCCCACGGGCGTCATCCCGGGGGCGGAGGCCGCACCCCGCGGATGCGGCCGGCGGACCGATGCGGCGCCGGCGCCCGTCCCGGCACCGTGGGCCGGGTGATCGAAGCAACCCGACTGACCAAGCGGTACGGCGGCACCCCCGCCGTCGACGACCTGACCTTCACCGTGGAACCCGGCACCGTCACCGGCTTCCTCGGCCCCAACGGCGCGGGCAAGTCCACCACGCTGCGCATGATCCTCGGCCTGACCGCACCCACCGCCGGCTCCGTCACCGTGGACGGGGTGCCCTTCGGCACCCGCCCGCGCGGGCTGCGCCACGTCGGCGCCCTGCTGGACGCGCACGACGTGCACGGCGGCCGCAGCGGGCGGGCCCACCTGTCCGCACTGGCCCGCAGCAACGGCATCCCGCAGACCCGGGTGGACGAGGTCCTGCAGCAGGTCGGGCTGGCCACGGCCGCCCGGCGCCGCATCGGCGGCTACTCGCTGGGCATGAAGCAGCGCCTCGGGATCGCCGGCGCCCTGCTCGGCGACCCGCCGGTGCTGCTGTTCGACGAGCCGCTGAACGGGCTCGACCCGGAAGGGGTGCGGTGGGTGCGCGGGCTGTTCCGCCGCCTCGCCGCCGAGGGCCGCACGGTGTTCGTCTCCAGCCACATGATGGCCGAGATGCAGCACACCGCCGACCGGCTGGTGGTGGTCGGCCGGGGCCGGCTGATCGCCGAGCAGAGCCTCGCGGAGTTCGCCGCCCGCGGTACCGCGCCCGTGGTGGCGGTGCACGCGCCCGATGCCGCGGGCCTGGCGCGCGTCCTGCTGGCCGAGGGCGCCGAGGTGCAGCCGGAGGGCGACGGCGGGTGCACGGTCACCGGCCTGAGCGCCGCCCGGATCGGCGAACTCGCCCACCGGCACCGGATCCTGCTGCACCGCCTGGCCCCCCTGGACTCGTCCCTGGAGGCGGCCTTCATGTCGCTGACCGCCGACAGCACCGAGCACCAGGCCGGGGAGGCCCGATGACCACGCCCACCGCCCGCACCGCCCGTACCACCCGCACCGCCCGCACCGCCCGCGCTGCCGCGGCACCGCTGCGCGAGGGCGAACCCGCACCGCGCTTCACCGACCTGCTCGCCGCCGAGTGGATCAGGATGCGCTCGCTGCGGTCGACGTTCTGGCTGCTCGCGCTGAGCGCCGTCGCCGCCGTCGCGATCAACGTGAACGCCGTCCACAGCGACCTGCCCTACATCGACAACCTGCAGGCCGCACCGCCCGGTTACCGCTACGACCCGCTGTGGCACGGCCTCGGCTCCATCGCCTGCTCCGTCATGGCGCTGGCCGCGGCGGTGTTCGGCGCCATCACCGTCTTCGGTGAGTACGCCACCGGCACCGTCCGCACCACCTTCGCCGCCGTCCCGGACCGTCGCGGGGTGGTGGCGGCCAAGCTGCTGCTGGTCGCCGGCCTCACCCTCGGCCTCGGCACGGCCGTCTCCACCGCCTCCTTCTTCACCACCAACGCCATGCTGGCCTCCCGGCACGTCGGGCTGTCGATCGGCGACGCCGGCTGTCTGCGGGCGGTCGCCGGGTACGCGCTGGTCGTCCCGGTCTGCGGGCTGGTCGGCGCGGCGTTCGGCGCCGTGCTGCGGCACCCGACCGCCTCGGTGACCGCAGTGGTCGGGCTGCTGTTCCTGCTGCCCATGCTCTTCGGCGGCGAGCGGTACCGGGCACTGAAGGAGATCGGCAACCACCTGCCGCTGCACGCCGCGGAACGACTGGCGTTCAACCCGGAGTCCTCCGCCACCCTCGGCCGCTACCCGGGCACCGTCCCCGGCGCCTGGATCGCCCTGGCCGCCTGGGCACTCGCCGCCACGGCCACCACCGTGGCGGCGGTGCGGCGGCGCGACGCCTGAAGGCCGGGGGAGGACTGCGTCCGATTGCCGTTGACCACAAGTCCTTGAGGTTCCCGCGGGGCAAGGTTCTAGATTCGGTGCATGGACGACGGGACGGACCGGCTGGTCACGATCGGTCAGCTGGCCCGCCGGGCCGGCCTGACCGCCAAGGCGCTGCGGCACTACGACCGGGTGGGCCTGCTGGAGCCCGCCAGGGTCGATCCCGCGACCGGCTACCGCTACTACCGCAGCAGCCAGGCCGCCGCGGCGCAGCTGATCCAGGTCCTCCGCGCGGTGGACGTCCCGTTGGACCAGGTCCGCACCTGCCTGGCCGCCGGGGACGACCGGGCCGCCGTCACCGAGCGAGTCCTGGTGGAGCACCGCCGACGGCTTCAGGCCCGACTCGACCGCCTCCGGGGCGCACTCCACCGCACCGACCACCTCATCGACGAAGGAGTCGACACCGCCGTGACCGACGAGAAGCCCGGGACCGAAGCCGCCGTGCAGGACGAACGGCAGCTCGCCGTCGACCTGTTCAACGGGGTGTGGCGGCTGCTGGAGAAGGAGGACCGCTCGGTCGAGGACGACGACCGCATGCTCCACATGGCCCACGCCTCGCGCCACCACTGGGGGCAGGTCGGCGCCGCCACCAACCTCAGCCGCGGCGAGTGGCAGTGCTCCCGCGTCTACGCTGTGCTGGGGCGCGCGGAACCGGCCCGCCACCACGCGCAGCGCAGCCTCGACATCTGCCGCGCCGAGGCGATCGGCGACTGGGACCTGGCCTTCGCCTACGAGGCCCTCGCCCGGGCCGCCGCCGTCGCCGGGGACACCGAGCAGGCACGCGCATGGACCGAGCAGGCGCTGGCCGCGGCGGAGGACGTCGCCGAGGCCGAGGACAGGGAGCTCGTCCTCGCCGACTTGGAGAGCATCCCGGGCCAGCCCCGCTTCTGGTGACGACGAAGGCCGGGGCCGCGTCCGGGGACCCGGCCGGGCACACGGACACGGGGGCGGTGCGGCGGCCGGTGGGGCCGCCGCACCGCCCCCGTGCGGGGCACCCGGTGGGTGGGGGGATCAGGCGGCCGTACAGCCGCCGATCACGGGCGCCGCGGTGTTGCCGTTGGTTATCACCGTGAAGCCGAAGCTGGTCGAGGCACCGGCGGCGAGGCTGCCGTTGCCGTTGGGCTTCATCGTCATGACGTTGCCCGAGCCGTCCCAGCCAGGTGTGCCGTTCCAGGTGGCGGAGACCTTCTGCGGCGGGGTGACGGTCACCGTGACCGTCCAGCCGGTGATCGCGGTACTGCCCGCCTTCACCGTCACCTGCCCGTTGAAGCCGCCGTTCCAGCTCTGGGTGAGGCTGTAGGTGGCCGTGCAGGAGGCCGTACCGCCGCCTCCTCCGCCACCGCCGCCGCCGGAGGAGGACCCGCCGAGGGCGGTCAGCACGGCCGTGTACGCGGCCTTCTTGCCGTAGTTGCCGTCGAACAGCAACGGGGTGCCGCTGCTGCGCCACGAGTACTTGTCGGTGATGCCCCAGACCGTGATGCCGGTGCAGCGGGAGACGGCCAGGCAGGCGTTGACCACGCTGGTGTAGTTCGCCGCCTGCGCGGAGCCCGAGCCCTCGATGTCGAGTTCGGTGATCTGCACGTCCACGCCGAGGTCGGCGAAGCGCTGCAGGTTCGCCCGGTAGTCGCTCGGCACCGGCGAGGCGCTGTTGAAGTGCGACTGGAAGCCGACGCAGTCGATCGGCACGCCGCGCTGCTTGAAGTCCTTCACCATCGCGTAGACCGCGTTGCTCTTCGCGTTCTGCCCGTCGGTGTTGTAGTCGTTGTAGCAGAGCTTGGCGCCCGGATCGACCGAGCGGGCGGTGCGGAAGGCCTCCTCGATGTACCCGTTGCCGAGCTTGTCCTGGAAGGGCGAGCTGCGCCGGGCACCGCTGCCGCCGTCCTGGAAGGCCTCGTTGACGACGTCCCAGGCGTAGATCTTGCCCTTGTAGTGGGTCATGACCTGGGTGATGTGGTTGTTCATCGCGGTGCGCAGGTCGGCCGCGCCCAGGCCGCCGACCCAGCCCGGGAGCTGGGAGTACCAGACCAGGGTGTGGCCGCGGACCTTCATGCCCTTGCCCTGGGCGTGGCTGACGATCTGGTCGGCGGAGCCGAAGTTGAACGAGTTGCGGGTGGCCTCGACGGCGTCCCACTTCATCTCGTTCTCGGGGGTCACCGAGTTGAACTCGGTGTCCAGCGTGGTCGCGTAGGCCGACTCGCCGAGGTGGTTGGCGGCGACGGCGGTGCCGAAGTAGCGGCCCTTGGCGGCCGCGGACGCGCCGAGCGTGCCGGCGGCGTGGGCGGTGCCGGCCGCACCGGCGAGGCCGGCCGCGGCGAGCAGGCCCGCGGTGCCGGCCAGTGCGGCCCGGCGCAGCAGCCCCGGGGACCCGGGGGAGCGGTGGATCATCGACAACCTCTTTCCGTTGGCCGGACGGCCGTGGGGACCGCCCGGACAGGCTGGGTGGGACCTGTTGCGGTGTGGTGCATCCGCCACGCGGCCAGCGGCGGGGAGGTCGATCGCCGACGAGTATGTCGGTGTTGTTGAGGCTGCGTCAATAACAAGTTTCGAGATCAATGCCGAAAGTTTCCCTACCTGCTGACCGCCGGTCAGAGCGTGCTCAAGGCGGGTCCTCAGTCGTCGCATGCGGACGCGCGACTGTCCGGATATGGACACCGGTCAGGCGCATGGTTCGAAAAGTTTCGGCGCATCCTGGGCATGAAAAAGCGCCGGGCGCCGCTGCTGACCAAGGCAGGCGGCGCCCGGCGGCACACCCGGTGGGTGGTGCCGGGCGTGCTGGGGAAGTGGGTCAGTGGCCCGCGGGTGCGGGTGTGTTGAAACGCAGGGCGGGGGAGGCGCCGGCGGCCAGGGCGTGGGCCTGGGCGGGCCACCACGCTCCCGCGGCCGGGTCGGCGGAGCCGTACTCCGGGTCGATGCCGCCCGTGGTTCCGCGGGTGCAGCTGCCGTCCGACTCGCCGGGGACCTTGACCCACAGGTAGGCGTCCAGCAGCGGGACGCCGGTGTCGGCGGTGGGTCGGGTGCCCAGGCCGCGGCCGGGCGGGTTGCACCAGGTCTGCGGGTCGGGGTAGGTCGAGGTGGGCGTCCAGGGGCCCTGGCCGTTGCGGCTGCTGTCGATGACGAAGTGCGGCAGTTCGGCGCCGGCGGGCACGTGGGACGCGTACCAGGCGTCCGCGTCGGCCTGCGGCCAGTACTGGTTGGCGCAGTCGTCGGCCACCGCACCGGGGGTGTGGGTCAGGTACCAGGTGCACTTGGCGATCTGGGTGCCGTAGCGGACGAGGTCGGCGTCGCGCTGGTAGTTGGAGACGTTGAGGAAGAAGCCCTGCGCCCGGTCGACACCGCCGTCGACGAGCAGCTTCGCCATGGTGCCGGTGGACTGCCAGCCGCTGTGGCCGGCGTCCAGGTAGACGGCGGCACGCGGCTGTGCGGTCAGCCGGTCGACGGCGGCGTTGATCTCGGCGAGCCGGTCGGCCTGCTGCCGGTCGGTGCCGCCGCAGAAGGACGGGCTGAGCGCGAGGCCGTCCGGCTCCAGGACCACCACGGTGCGGCGGTCGCCGATGCCCTTGGCGAGACCGTCGATCCAGGCGGCGTACTCGGCGGAGTTGGAGGCGCCGCCGGCGGAGTACTGCGAGCAGTCCCGGCCGGGCACGTTGTACGCCACCGCCACCGGGACCTGCTGCTGCAGGGCGGCGCGGGCCTGCAGCTTCGCCATGGCCCTGGTGGTCTCCTGGGGCGTCGCCGTGCCGTTGAACCACTGGGCGACCGGGTACGAGCCCATCTTCGCCATGGCCAGCGCGTCGGTGAGGTCGCCCGACTTGAGGTCGGCGGCGGCCTGGTGCAGGGCCTTGCTGTCGAGGTCGACGTAGAACCTGGCGCCGGGCGCGGGGGCCCGGTCCCGGCCGGTGGCGGCGGACGCGGGGGAGGGCAGACAGCAGGCCGCGACGGCGGCGACAACGGCGCTCGCTGCCGCGATTCGACGGCGGTGGCGGGACACGTGCGGCTCCTAGGGCTGGCGGACGGGGGTACCGGGAGGCTTCCCCCGTAGTGTGGGAGCGCTCCCAAGCGCGAGGGAATGTCTAGTCGGCGCCATCCGGCGCGTCAAGACTCCGCGCAGAAAGGGATGTTGGGTGCGGAGGCGGAAGGTGCCCCCGCACCCGGCGGCCGTCCGGCCTCAGCGCTGCCGGCGGACGCCCTCGCGCCACAGCAGCCCCAGGATGCCGGGCTTCACCTCCGTGGTGGCCACGCCCATCGCCCGCCGGACGAACCGGTCGTCCGCCAGCTGTGCGAGCATCGCCGCCGCCAGGTCGGCGCGCGAGGTGAACAGCCCGTCGGCGCTGTCCTCGGCGAGCAGGTAGCCGGTCGGCGCCAGGGTGGTGAACAGCCCGGACGGGCGGGCGATCGTCCAGTCCACGTCCTCGGCGGACCTGATCACCTCCTCCATCCGGCGCATGTCCTCGTGCAGGGTGCGGCCCAGCACTCGGTTCACGTACGGGTCCAGCACGTGGTTGAACAGGAAGGCGCCGCTGGGCCGCCAGGCCGGGTCGGCGACGCTGGAGCTCACCGCGACCAGCCGCCGCACGCCGTGCCGGGCCATGGCGCCGGTGACGGCCCGCGCCGCCTGCGAGTAGAGCGTGACGGGCGCCCGGCTGAACGTGGTGCCCAGCGCGGAGAGCACCGCATCGCTGCCCGCGACCACCGCGTCCACCGCCGCGGGGTCGGTGGCGTCGGCCGGTACCACGGTGAGCCCCTCGCGCAGCGGCAGCCCCTGTGGTCGGCGGGACACCGCGGTCACCTGATGGCCGGCCGCGAGGGCCTGGTCGACCAGCTGGCGGCCCGTCGGCCCACTGGCGCCGAGGACGACGATCTGCATCTGCACCCAACTCCTCAATCCTGTCCGGGCTTTCCCGGCCCTTCGACGGCTTGACGATCGCCGAGGGGGCGGACGATATTCAACGGTGATGAATAAGAGCCGGGGCCGTCCGCGCGGCAATCCGCCGACCAGGGCCCGCATCGCCGAGGCGGCCCGCGGCCTGTTCACCGAGCGCGGCTACCGCGGCACGACCCTGCGGGCGGTGGCCGCCGCGGCCGGTGTGGACTCGGCGCTGATCGCCTACCACTTCGGCTCCAAGCAGGGGCTGTTCGGCGAGGTCATGCAGGTGGAGTGCGCCCGCTCGCTGGGCCTGGCCGACGCTCTCCGCGGGGACCGGGACGGCCTCGCGGACCGGCTGCTGCGGGCCGTCACCGACCTCTGGGACGACGCGTCCTTCAACCGCCTCCCGCTGCAGGAGGACGACGCCCGCCGGGTGCTGCAGGAGTACCTGGAACACGAGGTGCTGGCCAGGATTGCTGAATTCCTCGGCGGCCCGGACGCGACCGAACGGGCCACCGCAGCCGTCACCGTGATCGGCGGCCTGATCCACACCCGCTACGTCAACCCGCTGCCGACCGCGGCCGGCCTCTCCTCCGCCGACGTCCGCCGCATCCTCGGTCCCGTGCTCCGCACGGCCCTGGCGACCCGCGCCCGCAGGCCCGTGCCGGCCGGGCGGCGGTAGACGCCGGCATCGTTCATCCGGCTGAACCGGCCGGTGGCCCCGGGCGATGGCCGGAGCGTCCGCTGTCGCCCGCTCGCCTCCGGGCCCTCCCGACCCGGCGCCGACGGTCTCCCCCAGCCTGGCGGCCGGGAGGTGCCCCCATGCTCCGTCGCTTCGCTCCCGCGCTCGCCCTCCTTGCCCGCCGACGGGCAGGAGGGGCCCACCCTTTCGGCACCGGCGGGCCCTTCGGCTCGGGGCGGGTGTCGCCCGCTCGCCTCCGGGCCCTCTTGATCCGGCGCCGACGGTCTCCCCCAGCCTGGCGGCCGGGAGGTGCCCCCATGCTCCGTCGCTTCGCTCCCGTGCTCGCCCTCCTTGCCCGCCGACGGGCAGGAGGGGTCCACCCTTTCGGCGCCGGCGGGCCCTTCGGCTCGGGGCGGACGCCTCTGCCCGATCGTCACGTCTTGCTGTCGGGGGCATTGACGGCATGTCAGGTTCGCGCCTACGGTCTGGCCATGGATGCAGCCACTGTTCACTCATGTGAACACGGCCGAATCCAGGGGAGCCCTTCTCGCCCGTGCGGATCGACCGGGCCGGGCCCCCGTTCCGCCCGGAGTCCGGTCCGGCGCTCCCTGCACCGCCACACCCGCCGACCGCCGGGCGTCCCCCACCCGTCCGACCCGAGGGACTGATTGTCATGATCGCAACAGTGGGACGTTCTGCCCTGCGCCGCCGCGCGCTCGCCGCCGCCGTCGGGGCCGCCCTGGTGGCGGGCCTCTCCGCCACCGCCGCCGGGCAGGCCCGGGCCGCCACCTACGAGAGCTCGCCGTACGGCTTCGCCGCGGGCACCACCGGCGGCGCCGGCGGCAGCAGCACCACCGTCACCACCCTGTCCGCGCTGAAGTCCGCGGTGGCGGGCAGCGCGGCCAAGACCGTGTACATCTCCGGCACCATCTCGCTCAGCGGCCAGGTCGACGTCGGTTCCAACACCAGCGTCATCGGCGTCGGCGCGAACTCCGGCCTGACCGGCGGCGGTCTGCGGGTGAAGAACGCCACCAACGTCATCCTCCGCAACCTGAAGATCTCCAAGGCGGTGGGCACCGACGCCATCACCCTGCAGGCCTCCACCAAGGTGTGGGTGGACCACAACGACCTGTCCTCCGACCGCACCCACGGCAAGGACTACTACGACGGCCTGCTCGACATCACGCACGGCTCGGACAGCATCACGGCCTCCTGGAACAAGTTCCACGACCACTACAAGGTCAGCCTGGTCGGCCACTCCGACAGCAACGCCTCCGAGGACACCGGCAAGCTGCACGTGACCTACGGCCACAACTGGTTCGACAACGTCAACTCGCGCCTGCCCAGCGTCCGCTTCGGCACCGCGCACGTGTACAGCAACTACTTCACCAACGTCGGCGACAGTGCCGTCCACTCGCGGATGGGCGCCCAGGTGCTGGTGGAGCGCAACACCTTCGCCGGCAGCTTCGAGTCCGTCACCACCACCGGCGACAGCAAGACGGACGGCTACGCCAACCTGTTCCGCAACGACCTCGGCTCGACCACCACCGAGATCACCCGGACCGGCAGCTTCACCACCGCGCCCTACACCTACAACCCGACGGGTGCCGACACCGTGGCGTCCGTGGACACCGCGGGCGCCGGCACCGGCCGGATCTGAGCCGAAGCACGCGCAACGCGCCGACGGCCCCGGGCGGTTGCCCGGGGCCGTCGTGCGGCGTGCCTGCGAGGTTACTTGATCTTGAGGACCTGGCCGGGCTTGATGAGGTCCGGGTTCTCTCCGATGGTCGACTCGTTGCTGTCGTAGACCTGCTTCCAGCCGCCGAGCTTGTTCTTGTCGGAGATGTCGGACAGCGTGTCGCCGGCCGCCACGGTGTAGGTGGTCGCCTCCTTGGCGCCCTGGGAGTCCTGCGGCGCGGAGGTGGCCGCCGGGGCCTGGTCCGCGGTGGCGGGCGCGGCGGGGCCGGTGGCCGCGCCGGTGGGGTCGGTGACCGGCGGGACGCCGGTGACGGGCTGACCGGTCGTCGGGTCGGTCGTGGTCGGCGCCGTGGCCCCCGGGAGCGTGGTGCCGGGGGTGGTGCCCGGGGCCGGGGTGGTGGTGGCGTCAGGGGTGCCCGGCACGGTGCCGGTGGGCGGCAGCGCGGTGGTCGGGGCGGACGGGGTCGGCGGAGTGGCCGAATGCCCGTTGCCGGAGTTGTCGCCCTGGTCGTTCTGGGTGGCGCCCGGACCCGTCCAGTAGTCGTAGATCTCCTGGCTGGTGGTCCAATACCACTGGCCGCCGGCCTGGTACCAGTACACGCCGTTGGCGTCCCGGCCCTGCATGCCGGGGAAGACCGGGGCCGCACCGCGAGCCGTGGTGGTCGGCGCGGGCGTGGCCGTCTCCGTCGGCACGACGGTCTCGGGCTTGCCCTCGCCGGTCAGCCCCGCGGTGGTGGCGCACTTGCCCCAGACCTTGGCGCCGCTGTCGGCGAGCACCCGCTCCGCAACGGTGATCTGCTCGTCCTTGGTGGCGCGGTCCGGGGTGGAGGCGAACAGGTCGCCGCCGTAGGCGACCCAGGTGCGCAGGTCCAACTGGAGTCCGCCGTAGGTGCCGTCGCCGGTGGCCTTGGTCCAGTTGCCCGCCGTGGCGCACTGTGCGACCGCGTCCCAGGTGGTGACCGGGGCGGCGTGGGCGCCGGTGGCGGTGAGCAGCGGGATCGCCAGACCTGCACCTGCCACGCCGGCGGCTGCGACGGCGCGCTCGGTCTGGGTGGGGCGGCGGTGACGGCCGGAGCCGATGAAACCCATCGAGTTCCCTCTCCGCACGCCTGCGAGGTGAGCTGTCGGGTTCGGACCGGGGAGGTGGCCCGGCCGCGCGGACGCGGCTTCACCCCTAGCCGTGTGGGGGCGGCGTCGAAACGTGGGTCCCCCGTCCCTGCCCAGGGTCTGGTCGGTGACCCGTTCGACGCGGTGGGCAGGGTTCGGCGTGCCGCGCCTCGGGCGCCCGTGCTGTCGGGCTGAGGTGGAGATTAGAGGGATCGTCACCGCGATAACAAGCCAGCATCCTGAACATCACACAATCATCACGAGTGCTGAGATGCCGCAGGCGTGCATTTCGGCCACACGCCCCGTCATGCGAACGGCTGTCGACGGGGCGCCGACGGGTCGCCACGCAGGTCACGGGGGATGCCGACCCGGCCTGACGTGTCCGCGGCGGGCGGTCCCGGGCGAATTCCGTGGGAAATTCGGCGAAATTCCGCGCCGGAAATGCGGGCGGCCGCTTCCGTTGCCGTGTGCGGGGAATGGCGGTCCGTCGGCGGGCGGCCCCGGCGGGCCCGCCCCGCCGGGGTGATCACGGCACGAACGGAGGCCCGGAGGATCTTTGCGCCGCCGTTCGGGCGCGACGCGCGAACACCGGACCGGCACCGTTCGTGGCGGAACGGAAAGCGGTGGCATGCCCTCCGTTCCGGCCTCCCGGTCGGCCGGCCGTCAGCCCTCCGGCGGCCAGCACGCCAGCACCGCGGCCGCCTCCCCGTCCGTCAGCGGCCGGTGCCCCATCGCCACGTCGTTCCCGTCGAAGGACCATGACTCGGCCAGCAGCAGCACCGGCCGGTCGCCGTCCTCCCGCAGCACCGCCCACCACCCCAGGTCGCCCTGCGCCGACCACTCCACGTACCGGAAGCTCGTCCGAGCGACCCCGGCGCCCTCCGGCGGCAGCCAGTCCGTCACCGATCCCTCCGCCGACGGCGCCCACCGCTGCTGGGCCTCCGTCAGCCCGACCACCTCGTCCACCGAGACCTGCACCCAGGCCCCGCCCGGCCGGGCGTCCGCCACCGCCAGCGGCGTGCAGCGGACCATGGCGTGCGCGGGCAGCTCCTCCGGGCAGTCCGGCGCGCAGTTCGCCACCGTGGACGGCGGCGCGAACAGGCACCAGAACGGCCCCTCGGCGAGGAACGGGCCGTCCATCCCCACCATCCGCACCTCGCCCGCCACCGGGGCCCGCTCCGCGGGGGCGAACCCGTGGCCGCCGTACGGCGACGCGGTGCACCCGGGCGCCGCCCAGCGGGCCAGCGACGTTCCGGCGGCCCGCGCCCACCCGGGCGGAGGAGAGGGGGACCAGGGGCGGCGCGCCGCGCAGCCGCACCCCGCTGCGTCGACGGAAACGATGACGGTCATGACAGGCATGGTGGCAAACCGGCCCGCCGCCGCCCGCGGCCGGGTGCCGGCCGGCCGGGAGACGGCGGTCCGGGAGGCGGTGGGCCGGCGGTCGGCCGGTCGGCCCGTGTACCGGTCACCCGTGCGCGGGTCAGCTCGCGCTCCGGTCCGCCACGGGCCGGGGAGCCGCCGCGGGGCCGGCGCCGGCGGGCCGACCGCGCAGGCCGAGCGTCACGGCGACGGCCGCCAGCAGCACCGGCACCGCGACCACCCGCAGGCCGGCCGCCATCCCGGCGGTGAACTCGGCCGGGCCGTGCGCAGATCCGCCCCCGGCGTGCGAGGCGAGCACCGTGCCGACGACCGCGACGCCGAGCGCCGCGCCGAGCTCCCGGGCCGCGGTGTTCAGCCCGGCACCCAGCCCGGCCTGGTGGCCGGGGAGTTCGGACACCACGGTGTGGGTCAGACCCGGGGCGCACAGCCCCATGCCGGCCGACAGCACGAGCAGCCACAGCGCGTACACCGGGTACGGCGTGGCCGGGCCGGCCGTGGAGACGCCGAGCAGCCCGCCGCCGATCAGGGCCAGCCCGCCGCCGGCCACCAGGCGCACGCCGTGCCGGTCCTGCAACCGAGCGGCGAGCCGCGGCACCAGGGCCATGCCGACGGTCAGCGGCACGATCGCCAGCCCCGTCCGGGCCGGCGGGTAGCCCTTGGCGTACTGCAGGAACTGCGAGTTGACGAAGAACAGCGCGAACAGGCCGAAGAAGGACGCCGCCGTGCCCACGGCCGCCGCGCGCAGCCGGCGGGAGCGGAACACCCGGGGGTCGACCAGCGGCCGCCGCGCCCGCAGCCCGTGCCCGGTGAACAGCGCCAGCAGCACCGCCCCGGCCGCGAACCCGGTGAGTACCGGCGCCGACCACCAGCCGTGCGAGGGGCCCTCGATGATGCCGTACAGCACGGCGCCGGTGCCGCCGATCAGCAGCACGGAGCCCGCCGGGTCGGCGGAGGACGGGTGGCGGGGCAGGTCGGGGACGGTGCGGAGCACGGCCGCCGCCAGTACGGCCGCCAGCGGTGCCATCGCCCAGAACAGCGCCTGCCACGGCAGGTACTGGGCGGTCAGGCCGCCGCCGACGTTCCCGGCCAGGCCGCCGAGGCCGACCGCGAGCGTCCAGGAGGCGACGGCCTGCACCCGTCGCTCCGGGCCGGCCAGGTGCACCAGCACCGCCATGGTGGCGGGCATGACCAGCGCGGCCCCCGCGCCGGAGACCGCCCGCCCGGCGACGAGCGCGGCCACCGAGCCGAGGGTGCCGCCGCCGGCGCTCAGGCACGCCCCCGCGGCGAACAGGGCGAGCCCGGCGAGCAGCGCACGCCGCCGCCCCCAGCGGTCGCCCAGCGCGCCGGCCGGGATCAGCAGCCCGGCGAAGACGATGACGTACGCGTCGACCGTCCAGAGCAGTGCGCTCGGGGACGGATGCAGGGCGGAGGCGGCGAGTTGGGGGATCATCAGGTTGATCGCGGCGACCATGCTCTGGGCGACCAGCACACTGGCGCACATCGTGAGCAGGGTGGACCGGCGCAGTGCCGTCCGGGTGTTTTCGGGCATGGGCGGGGGAGCTCCTTCCGGAGCGGAGGTGTGTGGGTTCCCGTCCACCGTAGGGCGATGCTTGGATTGCATCCAGTGCATGTTCTGCATGAGAGGAATGCGTGCCGTGCAATCCACGATGGACCTCAACCTGCTGATCGCCCTGGACGTGCTCGTCGAGGAGCGCAGCGTCTCGGGCGCCGCGGCCCGGCTGCACCTGTCCGAGCCCGCCATGAGCCGCACCCTGGGCCGCATCCGGCGGGCCCTCGGCGACCCGGTGCTCGTCCGGGCCGGGCGGACGATGGTGCCGACCCCGCACGCACTCGCGCTCCACCCCGAGGTCCGCGCCGTGGTGGAGCGCGCCCGGGCACTGTTCACCGCCGGCGGACAGGTCGACCTGCGCACCCTGGACCGGACGTTCACCGTTCTGGCGCACGACGCCTTCGCCGCCGCCCACGGCGCCGGACTGTTCGCGCGCACGGCGGCCGAGGCACCCGGGGTGCGCCTGCGGTTCTTCGGCGAGAGCCACCTCGACGCCCCCGCCCTGCGCGAGGGCACCGCCGACCTGGAGGTCGGGGTCATCGACACCACCTCGCCCGAGGTGCACGTCGAACAGCTCTACGAGGACCGGATGCTGGCCGTCGTCCGGGCCGGCCACCCGCTGCTCGACGGCCCGCCCACCCCGGAACGGTTCGCCGCAGGCCGGCACATCGGCGTCTCCCGGCGCGGCCGCCTGCACGGCCCGATCGACACCGCCCTCGCCGAACTCGGCCTCTCCCGCACGGTGGTGGGCACCGTGGCGACCTATCCGGCGGCACTGTTCGTGCTGCGCAGTACTGATCTGATCGGCCTCACCACCAGCCGCAGCCGCAGCCTGGCCGACGCCCTCGGTCTGGTGACGCTCGACATCCCGCTCGACCTGCCCTCCCTCCCCTTCGGGCTGGCCTGGCACCCCCGCCACGACGCCGACCCGGCCCACGCCTGGCTGCGCGGCTGCATCCGCGAGCTGCTGGCCGGCGACGGGTGGTGAAGTCAGGGGCCCAGCGCCCCTGAGGGGTTGCCCCGCCGGGCTCGGTGGTCAGGCCGGGAGCGGGGGGACGTCCTCGGGGGTGATGGCATGGTCGGCGGGGGTGATGGGGGAGGGGAGTTCGTCGCGGCCGGTGAGGTAGCGGTGGACGGCGGCGGCGGCCGCGCGGCCTTCGGCGATGGCCCAGACGACCAGGGACTGGCCTCGGCCGGCGTCGCCCGCGACGAAGACGCCCTCCGGCCCGGCCGCGAACCGGCCGTCCCGGGCGAGGTTGCCGTGGGCGTCCAGGCCGAGGCCCAACTGTTCGGCCAGGCCGCTGCCGTGTTCGGGGCCGGAGAAGCCGAGGGCGAGCAGCACGAGGTCGGCGGGGAGTGCGTGCTCGGTGCCGGGCACCGGGGTCCGGCCGCCGGGTTCGGCGTCGGCGAAGCGGACGGCCGAGACGTGTCCGCCGGAGTCGGTGTCGAAGCGGACGGTGGCGGAGGCGTAGGCCCGGATGTCCGGGTCCGCGAGGGTCGGCGGCCGGAGTTCGCCGGCCTCCTCGTGCGAGGTGGTCGCCCGGTGGACCTTGGGGTGGACGGGCCAGGGCTGCGCCTCCGGGCGGGCCGCGGGTGGCCGCGGATGGATGTCCAACTGCCTTACGTCCAGAGCTTCCTGGCGCACAGCGGTGCCCACGCAGTCGGCCGCGGTGTCGCCGCCGCCGATCACCACCACGTGCCGGCCCTGCGCGCTGACCGGGGAGTGGTCGAGGTCGCCCGCCACCACCCGGTTGGCCAGCGGCAGGTACTCCATGGCCTGGTGGATGCCGGCGGACTCCCGCCCGGGCACCGGGAGTTCGCGCCAGGCGGTGGCGCCGACGGCGATCACCACCGCGTCGCAGCCGGCCCGCAGCTCGTCCGCCGGCAGGTCCCGGCCGACGGCCACGCCGGTGCGGAACTGCGTTCCCTCGGCGCGGAGTTGGTCGATCCTGCGGTCGAGGCGGTGCTTCTCCAGCCGGAAGTCCGGGATGCCGTAGCGCAGCAGGCCGCCGATCCGGTCGGTGCGCTCGTAGACGGTGACGGTGTGGCCGGCCCGGGTGAGCTGCTGGGCGGCGGCCAGGCCGGCGGGGCCGGAGCCGACCACCGAGACGGTGCGCCCGGTGCGGCGCTCCGGCGGCCGCGGCGGTTCCAGGCCGTGTTCCCAGGCGTGGTCGGCGATGGCGAGTTCGACGTTCTTGATGGTCACCGCGTCGGCGTTGATGGCCAGCACGCAGGCGCTCTCGCAGGGCGCCGGACAGAGCCGGCCGGTGAACTCCGGGAAGTTGTTGGTGGCGGCCAGCCGTTCCACGGCGTCGCGCCAGTCGTCCTCGGAGACCAGGCGGTTCCACTCCGGGACGAGGTTGCCCAATGGGCAGGCCTGGTGGCAGAACGGCAGGCCGCAGTCCATGCACCGGGCGGCCTGGCTGCTGATGATCGGGAGCAGCGCCCGCCGCTGGTAGACCTCCTCCCAGTCGTGCACCCGGGCCGCGACGGTCCGGCGGGCGCGGAGCAGCCGGGGCGTGTTCAGGAACGCCTTGGGGTCGGCCATGGTCGGCCTCCAGCGGTGCGGTTCGCCGCCGGGCGTCAGGGCGGGGAGTGTCGGCAGGAGGGAGGTGGGGGCACGGGGCCGGGGGAGCGCGGGGTCGGCGGTCGCAGCCGGGCGGGCGTGCGCACAGTGCCGTGTGGCCACCGTACGCCCGCCCGCCCGGCTTGGACAGTGGGGCGGCGTCCCTGCTCAGCGGGCCGCGGGGACCTGCTCCCCGGCCGGCTCGGCCGGGGCCTCCACCGGGTCGAGCCGGGCCGGCCACCAGGAGCGGGCGCCGAGGTCGTACACCAGCGCCGGGACCAGCAGCGAGCGGACCAGCAGGGTGTCCAGCAGCACGCCGAAGGCGACGATGAAGGCGATCTGCACCAGGAACGCCAGCGGGATCACGCCGAGGGCGGCGAAGGTCGCGGCGAGCACCACGCCGGCCGAGGTGATCACGCCGCCGGTCGCGGTGAGCGCCCGCAGCACACCCTCCCGGGTGCCGTGCCGCAGCGACTCCTCGCGGGCCCGGGTCATCAGGAAGATGTTGTAGTCCACGCCGAGCGCCACCAGGAACACGTAGCCGTACAGCGGCACCGACGGGTCGGTGGCCGGGAAGCCCAGCACGTGCGGGAAGACGACCGCCGAGACGCCGAGCACCGCGAGGTACGAGAGCGCCACCGTCGCCGCCAGCAGCAGCGGCGCCACCAGCGAGCGCAGCAGCACGATCAGGATCAGCAGGATGCACACCAGCACCACCGGGACGATCACCCCGCGGTCGCGGGAGGCGGTGGCCCGGGTGTCCTCCTGCTGTGCGGTGTAGCCGCCGACCAGGGCGTCCGCGCCGTCCACGGCGTGCACCGCGTCGCGCAGCCGCAGCACGGTGGCCACCGCCGCGTCGCCGTCCGCCGGGTCGGCGAGCGTGGCGTCGAGGCGGACCAGCCCGTCGACGGTCTTCGCCGGGCCGCCCGGCGCGCCGCCGGTGAACGCGGCGACCGCGCTCACCCCGGGCACCGCGCGGGCAGCGGCCGCGACCGCCTCCGCCTTCTCCGCACGGGCGACGATCACCGCCGGGTTGCCGGAGCCGCCGGGGAAGTGCGCCGACAGCACCTTCTGCGCGGCCACCGAGGGCTGCGCCTTGACGAACAGGTCGGTCTGCGCGACGCCGCGGGCGTCCAGCGCGGGCGCGAAGGCCGCACAGGCCGCCAGCACCGCCAGGGCGCAGGCCCAGGTCGCCCGGGGGCGCCGCCCGACGAGCGCCGCCACCCGCTGCCAGATCCCGTGCACCGGTGCGGAGCCGTCCGCCGGCGGGCGGGCCGGCCAGTACGCGGCGCGGCCGCAGAGCACCAGCGCGGCCGGCAGGAAGGTCAGTGCGGACACCACCGCGCAGCCGATGCCGATCGCGCCGACCGGGCCCAGCGCCCGGTTGTTCGTCAGATCGGAGAGCAGCAGCACCAGCAGGCCCAGTGCCACGGTCAGCCCGGAGGCGACGATCGGCTCCGCGGAGCGCCGCCAGGCCGTCCGCATCGCCGCGAACCGGTCGGCGTGCAGCGGGAGTTCCTCGCGGAAGCGGGCCGAGAGCAGCAGCGCGTAGTCGGTCGCGGCGCCGATCACCAGGATCGACAGCAGGCCCTGGATCTGCCCGTCCACCCGGACGATGCCGTGCTGCGCCAGCACGTACACCAGGGCGCAGGCGACGCCGAGGGCGAACACCGCGCCGACGATCACCAGCAGCGGCAGCAGCACGCTGCGGTAGACGGCGAGCAGGATGACCAGCACCACGCCGAGCGCGACGCCCAGCAGCAGGCCGTCGATGCCGGCGAACGCCCCGCCCAGGTCGGCCATGATCGCCGCCGGGCCGGCCAGTGCCACGGTGGTGCCGGGCACCTGCTCGACCCGGGCGCGGACTGCGTCGACGCTGTCCGCGGTCTCCCGGCCGAGGTCGGAGCGGAGGGCGACCACGCCCTGCAGGGCCCGGCCGTCCTCGGAGGGCCGGGCGGGGGAGGCCTGGCCGGTCGCGCCCGGCACGGTGGCCGCGGCCTGCAGGGCCCGGTCGGCGGCGGTGCGCTGCTCGGCGGTGACCGAGCCGTCGCGGGCCTCCCAGACGACGATCACCGGGAGGGTGCCCTCGGCCTGGAATCCCTTCTCCAGGGCGGCGACCCTGGTCGACTCGGCGCTCTTGGGCAGGAAGGCGGCCCGGTCGTTGGTGGACACCTCGGTCAGGCGGCCGGCGAAGGAGCCGAACGCGCCGCCGAGGGCCAGCCAGACGACGACGAGGGCCAGGGGGAGCAGAAGCCGGATGCGGCGTGGGGGCACGGCGGGTCCTCCGGGGTCGGTCGGCGGTCGGACGCGATGATATCTCAATTATCGAAAGACTTGACCATTGAGATAATCGGAGGGGCGGAGACGCCCTAGGCTGGGGGCTCCCGCCCGGCGCAGCCCGCCGACCCGTTCCGGCGCAGCCCACCGACCGAGAGGTGACCCTTGTCCGACCAGGAGTCGACCGCCCCCGCGCAGCGGACGCCCGACAGCAAGGCCTTCGGCAACCTCCTGCAAGGGCTCGCCTCCGAGATGAACCTGCTCGGCCACGACTTCGCCGCCGCGCAGGGCCTGCACGCCACCGACGTCCAGGCGCTCCTCGCGATCATGCGCGGCTCCACCGGCGTCACCCCCGGCCCGGTCACCCCCGGCCGACTGCGCGAGGAGCTCGCCCTCACCTCCGGCGCCGTCACCGCCGTCCTCGACCGGCTGGAGCGCGCCGGGCACATCCGCCGCAGCCGTGACGCCGCCGACCGCCGCCAGGTCCAGGTGCACTACAACCCCGGCGCCAGCCGGATGGCCGCCGCCTGGTTCGCCCCCGTCGCCGACTGCACCGACGCCGTGGCCGCAGAGTTCAGCGCCGACGAACTGCGCACCGTCGCCCGCTTCCTCGACCGGATGACCACCGGGCTCGAGGAGCTGCGCCACGCCCGCCGCGAGGACGCGGCCGCCGGTCCGGATTCGGAACCTCCGATTCGCATATGACGAACCGTAACGGGTAATTCACTCCCAGTGATTGACGGCGTCCGCCCAAAACGCGGCGGACCGGCAACCGGGAGGCGGCGATGGCAACGGTCTTCAGCGCGGACTTCACGTCGGCACGGCAGTGGGTGGCGGGGCGCAGCAGCGCCTACCCCCGGATGGGGCCCACCAACAGGAGCGACCACAAGCTCGACCACCTCGTCCCCGACTACTGCCCCGGCGGCGTCTTCGCCGCCGCCCGGCGGCCCGGCAGCGACCTGTGGAACTGCAACCTGCTCACCACCGAGGGCAGCCCGGACGGCTTCCAGCTGCGGCCCGGCGACGTGATGCTCGCCCGGGTCACCCTCCCCACCGCCCTCGGCGCCTGGCCCGCCATCTGGACCTGGCGGGACGGCGGCAACGAGATCGACGTCTTCGAGTACCACCCCGACAACCCCGACCTGCTGGAGGTCTCCAACCACGTCCGCGGCGGCTACCGCTACTGGCACGGCGGCGCGGTCGGCATAGCCCCCGGCGCCACCGTCGAGCTCCGCACCGTCTTCGGCCGCACCTCCGTCGACTGGTACGCCAACGGTGCCGCCGTCCACTCCGACCGCCGGGGCGTCGGCTCCACCTGGCACGCCTACCTGATCGTCAACCTCTCCGTCTCCGACGGCACCTACCACCCGCGCCCGCCCGCCGACGGCCCCTCCCGGTTCAGCTGGACCTGCCACAGCCTCGTCGTCGAACGCTGACCCGCAAGTTGCCCCGCAACCGCCCCGCAACCGCCCCACCGGCACCGCCCGCCGCTCAACCGCTTGAGTCGACAGCGTCCGACGGCCCGTCCCGGGGCGGCCCGCGGACGCCCGGCCGGCCTCAACCGGTTCGTGGACACGGGACCGGCACGGCACATAGATTGGACGCCGATCTTCGTGCGGGCTGGCGCGCGGAGCCGCGACACGGGGCCGCGCGCCCCCGGAGGGCCGACGATGAGCCGGGGCAGGTCGGACACCAGACGGGTCACCATCCGCGACGTCGCCGACCGCGCGGGCGTCTCCACCGCAGCCGTCTCGCTCGCCCTCAACGACCGCCCCGGCGTCTCCGCCGCCACCCGCGAACGCATCCTCGCCACCGCCCGCGAACTCGGCTGGACCCCCAACACCGCCGCCCGCTCGCTCTCCGCCCAGCAGGTCGACACCGTCGGCCTGGTCCTCGCCCGGCCCGCGCCCATGCTCGGCTGGGAGCCCTTCTACATGGACTTCATCGCCGGCGTCGAGAGCGTCCTGGTGGAACGCCGCTGCTCCCTGCTGCTGCGACTGGTCGGCAGCATCGAGGAGGAGATCGACGTCCAGCGCGAATGGTGGCAGGGCCGCCGGGTCGGCGGCTCCCTCCTCGTCGACCTGCGCACCGACGACCCGCGCATCCCCGCCCTCTCCGCCGCCGGCCTGCCCGCCGTCGCCGTCGGCGACCCCTCCCTGGCCGGCCCGTACCCGGCCGTGTGGACGGACGACGACCGTGCCGTCCGGGAGGCCGTCCGCTACCTCGCAGCCCTCGGCCACCGCCGGATCGCCCGGGTCGGCGGCCCCGCCGGCCTCGGCCACAGCGCCATCCGCACCCGCGCCTTCGAAGAGGTCTCCGCCGAACTCGGCCTGGAGGACGCGGTCTCGCTGCCCGCCGACTACTCCGGAGAGGGCGGCTCCCGGGCCACCCGCACCCTGCTCGCCTCCGCGCACCGCCCCACCGCCGTCGTCTACGACAACGACGTGATGGCCGTCGCCGGCCTCTCCGTCGCCACCGAGATGGGCCTGCGGGTGCCCCAGGACCTCTCCCTGGTCGCCTGGGACGACTCGCAGCTCTGCCGGCTCGTACGGCCCCGGCTCTCCGCGATGAGCCGCGACGTGTTCGGCTTCGGCGCCCAGGCCGCCCGCTGCCTCTTCGAGGTCCTCGACGACGGCACGGCACCCTCCCGGCCCGCACCGGACCCGGTCCTCGTCCCCCGGGAGTCCACCGCCCCGCCCGGCGCCGAACGCTGACAGACCGTCGGCACCGGTTCGGAGGGCCCGGAGGCGAGGGGGACAACGGGCTGCCGAACGGCCCACCCGCACCGCCCCCGACGGCCCTGGCCGCCTCCGCCCCCGTGCCCCACCCTGGAGATGTCGGCACCTGCCGCCCGGCACCCCGGCCGACCGGCGACGGGAGGACGTGATGAACGCTACGAAGACCCAGAGGATCCTGGTCGCCTACGGCAGCAAGCACGGCGCCACCGCCGGAATCGCCGCCGAAATCGGCCTCGCCCTCCAACAGGACGGCTTCGAGGCCTCCGTCGTCCCCGCCGGCGAGGTCCGCGACGTCACCCCGTACGACGCCGTCATCCTCGGCGGCTCGCTGTACGCCGGCCACTGGCACCGCGACGCCCTGCGCTGCGCCCACCGCAACGCCGAGGCGCTGAACGAGCGGCCCGTCTGGCTGTTCAGCAGCGGCCCGATCGACGGCTCCGCCGAACAGGAGGACCTCCTGCCGGTGCCCGGCGCCGCCCGCGAGATGGAACGCCTGCACGCCCGCGGCCACGTCACCTTCGGCGGCAGCATGACCGAGGAGACCCCCGGCCTGATCGCCCGCATGATGGTCAGGAAGGGCAAGGGCGGCGACTACCGCAACGCCGAGCACATCCGGCAGTGGGCCCACCAGGTCGCCGGAGAACTCCGCACCGCCGACTGAACGAACGCACACGGGCAACCCATGGGGGCGCGCCCCCGGCGAGTGCCCCCGGTGAGTGCCCCAACGCCCCTCGGGAAGGGGCCGACCGGCCCTGTCCGCGGCACCGCCGCCCGGCCGACCGTGGAAACACCGGCGACCGCGATCCCACCCGGCACCCGCCCGGCGAGCGAGGAGCCCAGCCATGCCCGCCCTGCCGCACCAGCCACCCGCCGCCGAGGCCCTCCTCGCCGACGGCACCACCACCGCCATCCGCCCGATCGAGGCCCGCGACCACGCCGCCGTCCTCGACCTGCACGCCGTCCGGATGTCCGAGGAGAGCCGCCGGCTGCGGTTCTTCGGCGCCAGCCGGCGCGCCCCGCTGCTCGCCGCCGAACGGCTCTGCGCCCCGCCCCGCCCCGGTTTCCTCGCCCTCGGCGCCTGGGTCGGCGGCGAACTCGTCGGCGAGGCCGACTACGAGACCGCCCCCGACCGGCCCGGCACCGCCGAGATCGCCGTCGCCGTCGCCGACGCCTGGCACCACCGCGGCGTCGCCACCCTGCTCGTCGAGCACCTGCTGCACGCCGCCCGCGAACGCGGCGTCCACACCGTCGAGGCCGACACCCTCGTCGGGAACCTCGCCGTCCACCGCGTCTTCGCCGACCTCGGCCTGCCCGTCCGGCGCCACCTCGACCAGGGCGAGATCCGGCTCACCGTCCGCTTGGACGAGGACGACGAGCACTACCGCGAAGCCGTCGAGGCCCGCGGCGCCACCGCCGACGTCGCCAGCCTCACCGCCCTGCTCCGGCCGCGCGCGGTCGCCGTCGTCGGTGCCTCCCGGCGACCGGGCGCGGTCGGCCACGCCGTCCTCGCCAAGATCCGCGAGGGCGGCTTCACCGGCGAGCTGTGGGCCGTCAACCCGTACGCCGACCAGGTCGCCGGCGAGCCCGCCTTCCCCGCGACCGCCGCCCTGCCCGGCACCCCGGACCTCGCCGTCCTCGCCGTGCCGCCCGCCGCGGTGCCGGCCGCCGCCGAGGAGTGCGGCCGGGCCGGAGTGCGCGCCCTGGTCGTCCTCACCGCCGGCCTCGACCACGACGCCGCCGGCCAGCTGATGCACTCCTGCCGCCGGCACAGCATGCGCCTGGTCGGCCCGAACAGCCTCGGCATCGCCCAGACCGACCCGGAGGTCCGCCTGGACGCCGAATTCGGCGGCGCCCTCCCGCTGCCCGGCAGCGCCGGCGTCGCCGTGCAGTCCGGCGGCGTCGGCATCGCCCTGCTCGACCGCCTGGCCTGGCTCGACATCGGCGTCTCCAGCTTCGTCTCGCTCGGCGACAAGTACGACGTCAGCGGCAACGACCTGCTGCAGTGGTGGGAGGCCGACGGACGCACCGACCTCGCCCTGCTCCACCTGGAGTCATTCGGCAACCCGCGCGCCTTCGCCCGCACCGCCCGCCGGGTCACCCGCACCCTGCCCGTCCTCACCGTCGACGCCGGCCGCTCCGCCGCCGGCCGCCGCGGCGCCGCCTCGCACTCCGCGGCCGCCGCCACCCCCACCGTCACCCGGCAGGCACTGTTCCGGCAGGCCGGGATCACCGCCACCCGCAGCATCGGCGAGCTCGTCGAGACGGCCGCCCTGCTGCACGCCCAGGCGCTGCCGCAGCCGCGCTGCCGCACCGTCGTCCTCTCCAACGCCGGCGGCATCGGCGTCCTCGCCGCGGACGCCTGCGCCGACGCCGGACTCGACCTCCCGCCGCTGCCCGAGGACCTCGCCGCCGCCCTGCGCGCCGTCCTCCCCGGCGGTGCCACCACCGCCAACCCCGTCGACGCCACCGCAGCCGTCCGCCCCGACGAACTCCTCGACTGCATCGACCTCCTCGACCGGCACCCGGCCGTCGACGCCCTGCTGGTCTGCCTCGTCCCCACCGCCGTCGCCAGCGGCCCCGACGACCCGCGCCGCGCCCTGCACGACGGCCCCGGACGGCGCCGCACCCCCGTCGCCGCCGTCCTCGTCGACCAGCAGATGCCCGTCCGGCACCTCGACGGCGCCGACGGCCGCCGCATCCCCAGCTACGCCGACCCGCTCGCCGCCGCCCGCGCCCTCGCCCACGCCCGCGACCGGGCCCGGCTGCTCGCCGAACCGCCCGGCACCGAGGCCCTCCCGCCCGTCCACGACCCGGCCGGGGCCGCCCGCGTCCTCGACGAGCACCTCACCGAGCACCCCGACGGCGGCTGGCTCGATCCGGCCCGCACCGCCCGCCTCCTCGACTGCTACGGCATCCCGCTCACGCTGTCCGTGCAGGCGCCCGACGAGCGCTCCGCCGTGGCCGCCGCCCGCTCGCTCGGCCGCGTCGGCCACGACGGCCGGGTCGTCCTCAAGGCACACGTCCCCGGGCTCGTCCACAAGGGCCGCGCCGGCGGCGTCCGCACCGGACTCCTCGGCGAGGACGAGGTCCGCGCCGCCCACCGCGAGTTCACCACCCGCTTCGGCACCGGCCTGGCCGGCACCGTCGTCCAGCCGATGGCCGCCCCCGGCCTCGAACTGCTCGTCGGCGCCGTCCAGGACGAGGTCTTCGGCCCCCTGGTCGTCCTCGGCCTCGGCGGCACCGCCACCGACCTGCTCGACGACCGCACCGCCAGGCTCGCCCCGCTCACCACCGCCGACATCGACACCATGCTGGGCGAACTCCGCGGCACCCCGCTGACGGCCGACACGACCGCCGGCGCCCCCGGCACGCCCGCGGTGGACGTCGCCGCCGTCCGCGCCGTGCTCGCCGGCGTCTCCCGGATGGCCGCCGACCTGCCGCAGCTCGCCGAGGCCGACCTCAACCCGCTGATCGCCCGGCCCGGCGGCCTGGTCTGCGTCGACGCCCGCGTCCGCATCGAGCCCCGCACCCCCTTCGACCCCCACCTGCGCCGGCTCCGCCCGCCGCCCGCCGCCACCACCGGCTGACCCGGCCGCACACCTGCCGCCCCGGGGGCGTGCCGCCCGGTGCGGCCCGGCCGCGCCCCGCGCAGAATCGAAGAGCACCTGCCCCGCACCCACGGGAGACACGATGGACACCACCGGCGGCACCGGGCCGGCGCCCGTGAGGATCTTCCTCCTCGACGACCACGAGGTCGTCCGCCGCGGAGTGCGGGACCTGCTGGAGGCCGAACCCGGCCTCGAAGTCGTCGGCGAGGCCGGCACCTGCGCCCAGGCCCTCGCCCGGGTGCCCGCGCTGCGCCCCGACGTCGCCGTCCTGGACGTCCGCCTCCCCGACGGCGACGGCGTCTCCGTCTGCCGCGAACTCCGCAGCACCCTCCCGGGACTCGCCTGCCTGATGCTCACCTCCTTCGACGACGACGACGCCCTGCTCGACGCGATCATGGCCGGGGCCGCCGGCTACGTCCTCAAGCAGGTCAAGGGCTCCGACCTGGTCGGCGCCGTCCGCACCGTCGCCGCCGGCCAGTCCATGCTCGACCCGGCCACCACCCGCCAACTCATGGAGAACCTCCGCCACCAGGACGAGGAACCGGAGACCGACGCCGCCCTCGCCGCCCTCACCCCGCGCGAGAAGGAGATCCTCGCCCTCGTCGGGGAGGGCCTGACCAACCGGCAGATCGGCGAACGGCTCTACCTCGCCGAGAAGACCGTCAAGAACCACGTCTCCCGGCTGCTCGCCAAACTCGGCGTCGAACGCCGCCTGCAGGCCGCCGTCCTCGCCGCCCACGCCGAGGGCGAGGACCCGCACCACCACCCCCGCCCGCACCGCCCGGGCCCACCGTCCTGAGCCCAGCGGCCGCCGAACCGGGCCGATCGGCCCAAGCCCCGCCCCCCGCCGCAGCGGGACGATCGAAGTGGGCGAACAGCCCGCAGACCGACCGTCCCGGCGGAGGACGCCGCCCGCCCCACCCCCGAGCAACTGCTCGCCGAACGCTTCGCCCGCGGCGAGATCGACGCCGACGAGTACCGGCACCGGCTGGAGACCCTCCGCACCGCAGGCCCACCACCCCGCGGATGACCTCCGCCCCGCCGCCGACCACGCCCACCCAGGAGGCAGCCATGCGCACCGAGGCCCTCGACGCCGTCGCACTCGAGAAACTGCTCTCCGCCGCGATCGCCGCACCCTCCGTCCACAACAGCCAGCCGTGGCGCTTCCGGCTGCGCCCCGAGACCTCCACCCTCGAGGTCCACGCCGCCCCCGAGCGCGGCCTGCCCGCCACCGACCCGCGCGGACGCGCTCTGCACATCTCCGTGGGCGCCGCCGTGTTCAACCTGCGCACCGCCGCCCGCCGGCTCGGCTGGGCACCCAGGGTCCGGCTGCTGCCCGACTCCGCCGAGCCCGACCTGCTCGCCGCCGTCGACCTCGACGAACCCGCCCTCGTCGACCTCCCCGGCACCGCCGAGCTGTACGACGCCATCTGGCGCCGGCACACCGTCCGCACCCCGTTCGCCGACACCCCGCTGCCGCCCGTCCTGCTCGACGAACTCGCCCGGGCCGCCCGCACCGAGGGCGCACTCCTCGTCCTGCCCGACCGCACCGAACGGGACCGGCTGCTCCACCTCACCGCCGAGGCCGAACGCCGCAACACCACCGACCCGGACCGCAGCGCCGAGAGCCGCACCTGGGTCCGCCCGCGCACCGGCCCGGCGCCCTACGGCATCCCGGCCGCCGCACTCGGCCCGCAGGACACCGCAGGACGGCTCCCGATGCGGGACTTCTCCGCCCTGCACCCCGCCGAGCACCAGCAGCCCGCCGCCTTCGAACCCGACCCGTGCATCGCCGTCCTCACCACCACCGGCGACAGCCCCGAGGACTGGCTGACCGCCGGCCTCGCCCTCGAGCACGTCCTGCTGCTGGCCACCGTCCACGGCGTCCGCGCCTCGCTGCTGCACCAGGCCATGGAGTGGCCGTACCTGCGCACGGAGGCCCGCGACACCCACCGGGGCCCCGGCCACGTCCAGCTGCTGATCCGCCTCGGCTACGGCCCCGAGGGCGCCCCGACACCGCGCCTCCCGCTCGCCGTGGTCGTCGACAACCCGGACGGCGAGCCCGTCGGCGGGTGACGCCCGGGATCCGTCCGACGATCCCCGACCGTCACGCCCCGTCCGTCACGCCCCGTCGAGCGGGACCCGCCACACCACCTCGGTGCCGCCGCCCGGCCGCCCCCGCGCCGTGAACTCCCCGCCGAGGGCGGCCGCCCGCTCGGAGAGGTTCGCCAGACCGCTGCGCCGGCCGCCCTCCGGCAGCCCCACACCGTCGTCCCGCACCGAGACCACCAGCTCCGCGCCCGCGTCGACCGACACCTCGACGGCCGACGCACGGGCGTGCCGGGCCGTGTTCGACAGGGCCTCCTGCAGCACCGCCACCGCCTCGTCGGCCGTCCCCGGCGGCACCACGGTGTCCAGCAGCCCCGACATCCGCAGCGCCGGCGCGAAGCCCAGCACCGCGGCGGCCCGCTCCACCGCCCCCACCGCCCGGGCCCGCAACCCGCCCGCGGCGGGCGAGGAGTCCCGGGTGCGCAGCCCGAAGATGGTCGCGCGGATCGTCCTGGCGGTCTCGTCCAGGTCGTCGATCGCGCGCAGCACCCGGTCGGCGGCCTCCGGATGGTCGATGAAACGGGTCGCGCCCTGCAGCGTCATCCCGGTCGCGAACAGCCGCTGGATCGCCAGGTCGTGCAGGTCGCGGGCGATCCGGTCGCGTTCCCGCAGCAGCGCCACCTGCTCGGAGTCGCGGCGGCGCTCGGCCAGCTCCATCGCCACCGCGGCCTGCCCGGCGAAGCCCGACAGCGGCACGGACTCCTCCGGGTCGAACAGCGGCCGGCCCGCCGCCCTGGCCAGCATCAGCACCCCGCGGACCCCGCCCTCCGCGGTGCCGATCGGCACCGCGACCGCCGGCCCGAGGCCCTCCCAGCGCGGCGGCCCCGCCGTGATCCGCGGATCGTGCTGCACGTCCGGGCTGGTCACCGCGGTGCCCGCGGTGACCGCCGCGCCGACGAAGGAACCGGCCAGCGGCAGCACCAGCCCCGCGTGCTCGTCCGCCCGCAGCCCGGACGCGATCCGCACCTCCAGCTCCTCCGTGCCCGGCACCGGCAGCGCCACCACCGTCAGGTCGGCGCGGGCGATCTCGCCGGCCCGGTCGACCAGCAGGTCCAGCACCTCCTGCTCGCCGAGGCCGGACAGCAGGCCCGCGGTGACCTCCGCGCTCGCCGCCAGCCACCGCTCGCGCAGCCGCGCCTGCGCGTACAGCCGGGCGTTGTCGACCGCCACGCCCGCCGCCACCGCGAGCGTGGCCAGCACCGACTCGTCCTCGGCGTCGAACTCCCGCCCGCCGCGCTTCTCGGTGAGGTACAGGTTGCCGAACACCCGCCCGCGCACCCGGATCGGCACCCCCAGGAAGGTGTGCATCGGCGGATGGTGCGGCGGGAAGCCGTACGAGGACGGGTGCGCGGAGATCTCCGCCAGGCACAGCGGCTCCGGGTTCCTGATCAGCTCGCCCAGCACGCCGTGTCCCGACGGCAGGTCCCCGATCTCCTTCACCTGCTCGTCCGACATCCCGACCGGGACGAACTGCGCCAGCCGCTTGTCCTCGCCGATCACACCGAGCGCCCCGTACTCGGCGTCCACCAGCGACACCGCCGCCTCCACGATGTGCCGCAGCACCTGTGACAGCTCCAGGTCGCGGCCGACCGCCAGCACCGCCTCCAGCAGGCTGTGCACCCGGTCGCGGGTGGTGCGGGCCGCGTCCAGCCGGCCCTGCAGCTCGTCCAGCAGGTCGTCCAGCCGCAGCTGCGGCAGGGGCACCGAGCCCTCACCCGACGCGTGGCCCACCGGCTCCTCCGAGATCCCGGGATCAGACGCCACTGCCAGCCTAGGGCTTGGCCGTCACTTCCCGCCGGGCACGCGCCGCCGGGTGCGGCCTGCGCGGGGCCGGGCGGGCCGCGGGCAGGGCCGACCGGCCCATGGCGGGCCGCCGGGCGGCGGACGAGCGTGGAGGTGTACCGACCGCCGCCGCGCCGACCGAGGAGTGATCGGACATGAAGGCACTCACCTACCACGGACCGGGCCGCCGCACCTGGGGCGAGGTGCCCGACCCGGCCGTCCGGGACCCGGAGGACGCCGTCGTCCGCATCGACGCCGTCACCATCTGCGGCACCGACCTGCACATCCTCAAGGGGGACGTCCCCGACGTCACAGCGGGCCGCATCCTCGGCCACGAGGCGGTCGGCACCGTCGTCGCCGCCGGCCCCGGCGTGCGCACCGTCGGCACCGGGGACCGCGTCCTCGTCTCCTGCATCTCCGCCTGCGGCCGCTGCCCGTCCTGCCGCGAAGCGGCCTACGGCCAGTGCACCGGCGGCGGGGGCTGGATCCTCGGCCACCTGGTCGACGGCACCCAGGCCGAGTACGTCCGCACCCCGTTCGCCGACACCTCCCTGCACCGGCTGCCGACCGAGGTCCCCGACGAGAGCGCCCTGCTGCTCGCCGACATCCTGCCGACCGCCTACGAGGTGGGCGTCCGCAACGGCCGCGTCCAACCCGGCGACACCGTCGCCGTCGTCGGGGCCGGACCGATCGGCCTCGCCGCGATCGTCACCGCCCGGCTCTACAGCCCCGGCCGGATCATCGCGATCGACCCGGACGAGGGCCGCCTCGACGCCGCCAAGCGCCTCGGTGCCGACGAGGCCCTGACGCTGCAGCAGGCCACCGACGACGCCGTCCGGGCCCTCAGCCGGGACGGGCGCGGCGTCGACACCGCGATCGAGGCCGTCGGCGTCCCCGAGTCCTTCGAACTGTGCGCCCGGGTGGTCCGCCCCCGCGGCAGGGTCGCCAACGTCGGCGTCCACGGCAGGCCCGCCACGCTCCACCTCGAAGACCTCTGGATCAAGGACGTCACCATCACCACCGGCCTGGTCGACACCAGCTCGACCCCGCGCCTGCTCGCCATGCTCGCCGCCGGCCGACTCGACGCCTCCGGCCTGGTCACCCACCGCTTCGGCCTCGACGAGATGCAGGACGCCTACGACGTCTTCGCCGACGCAGCCGACCACGCAGCCCTCAAGGTCGCCCTGTTCCGCACCTGACGTACCGGCACCCGACGGTTCGTAAGGACGTGGCAGCATCGAGCCGTGGTCACCTACGACGAACGGCTCTCCGTCCCGCTGCGCTGGTGGCTGGCCGCGCTCGCGGCCGCCGCCGGCTTCGCCGCCGCCCTGCTGCCACTGGGCGAGGTCCCCGCCGCGTCCGGGGCCGCGCTGTTGCTGGCGGTGGTCGCGTGGGCGCTGCGCGGCTACGGCGTGGTGCGCATCCGGGTCTGCGACGGTGTGCTCGTCGCAGGCCCGATCGTGCTGCGGGCCGAGCACTTCGGCCGGATCGAGATCCTCGACGAGGCCGAGGCCCTCGCCTGGCGCACCCGCCGGGCGGGCCCGCGGGCGAGGCTGCTGATGCGCGGCTACCTGCCGCAGGCCGTCCGCATCGAGATCGCCGAACCCGCTCTGCTCAGCCCATACGCCTACCTCTCCACCCGCCGCCCCGAAGCCCTGGCCGACGCCCTCGCCGCCGCCCGCACCCACCACGGCGTCCGAGCCGCCGTCTGAGCCGTCCGGGTGTCGTACCGCCCTGCGATGCTCCGACCAGTGCAGTACAGGGCGGACAGGATCGGGATCATGGGCACCTGGGACATCGGACACTTCGACAACGACAGCGCCGCGGACTTCGCCGGGGCCCTGGACGACGTACCGGCCGAGGCGCGCGAAGCCGTGGTCCGGGCCGCACTCCTGCGCGCCGCCGACGAGACGGACCACCTGGACTACACCGAGGCCGTCGAAGCAGTGGCGTCCGCCGCCCTGGTCGCCGCACGCTGCCCCGGCGGTGAGCCGGTCACCACCGCGTACGGCCCGGACGAACCCGTGCCGCTGTCCGCGGTCGAGGATCTGCGCGAACTCGCCGTGCAGGCCCTCGACCGCGTCCTCGCCGCCGAGTCCGAACTCGCCGAACTCTGGGACGAGGCGGTCGACGGACCCGCCTGGCGCCGCGGTATCGCGCAGCTGCGGGCGGTCCTGGACCCGCACCCCGCCCCGCCGCAGGACGCCCTGTTCGAACTGTGAGCCCGCATCGGCGTGCCCGTCACCGGCAGGCCCGCCAGGCGGTGGTGAAGGCGGCCACGGTCGGGTGGCGGCGGGCCGGATCGGGGTCGGTCGCCCTGGCGATCACCTCGAGACGGGTGGCCCCGCCCCGCCAGGCGCTTTCCTCGTCGCCCGCGTCCAGCAGCAGCCGGGCGGCCCGGCCCAGGGTGAAGACGGTCGTCCTGGTGTCGATCACGGCGCCCCGCGAGCACTGCTCGGGCGCCAGATAGCGGCGTGAGCCCGGCAGCCGGCCCCCGTCCAGGACGAACGGCCCCGGGCGGTACTCGTCCAGGTCGACCAGCCGCATCCGCCGGCCGGCGAAGTCGTACAGCATCGACCCGTCGTAGAGGTCCACGGCCACGAAGCCCGCGGCCTCGACCGCCAGGTGGGCGTCCAGCAGGCGGTCCAGGGCCGCGAGGACCACCGGCAGCGGCAGCGCCCGGAAACGGGCGGCCGGGCTGCCCGGACTCGTCCGGTCGCCCGACCGCCCGTCCACCGGGTGGTACAGCACCTCGCCCGGACACCACGGCAGCACCACCGCCGGCCGCCCGTCCGCCGTGAACCGGCGCACCTGCGGGACGATCGCCGGATGCCGCACCGCCCGGTGGAACGCCCAGCCGCGGAGCAACGACCGGGCCGCGCCCTCCGTCCGCGCCGACTTGACGAACACCCGCTTCCCGGAGGGGAGTTCCACACCGTAGGAGACGCAGCCGGAGTCCTGTCCGCGGAAGGCGGCGGACACCGTGCCGACCGAGCCGAGCCGGCCCTCGAGGTCGGTGACGACCTCACCCGCGCGCGGGAAGCGGCGATCCGTCATCCGGCCATCCTGGCACCGCTCCACCCGCGGCCGGGCGGCTTTCCGGTCGGCCGGTGTTCAGGTCACGGTGTGTACACCTTCGGGCGGGCCGGGGTGGCCATGCCGTTGCCGAGGAAGAAGCCGGGGTGCGGGGGCTGGTTGTAGGCGGTGTTCTGCCAGGCGATGGCAGTCCGGTACTGGGTGTCGTGCATCAGGGTGGTGATCCGCCGGTCGGTGGGCAGCGGCGTCGAGTAGATCCGCAGCGCCTTGTTGTCCGTGGTGGGCCAGACGACCTCCTCCCGCCAGTCGCCGAGGATGTCGCCGGACAGCGAAGGCGTCGACTTGGTGCCGTTGTCGGAGTGCACCCCGGAGGCGGTGAGCAGGCGGGTGTCACCGGCCGTGCCGTACTTGTCGATCCGGGTGCCGTCGAGGAGTTCGCGCACCGGGTCGCCGTCCCACCAGGCGAGGAAGTTGGTGGAGCCCGGCTTGCGGCCGATGTTCCGCCCCCTGCTGTCGAGCAGGCCGTCCACCGCGGACGACCACGATTCGGCGCCCGGGCTGCCCGCGTACACGTCGTCGGACACGCCGCGGCCGTTGTCGCAGGAGCAGGACGGGTTGGACCACAGCAGCGCACCCGTGCGGGCGTCCGCGAACCAGGCCGCGAGCTTCGACTTGTCCTCGTCGACCTTGAACACCTCCAGACCCGGGTGGGACGGGTCCAGGTCGCCCACGTGCAGGGTGTCGCCGTGGCCCTGGCCGGTGTTCCACAGCTTCGCGCCGTTGTCGTCGATCGCCATCGAGCCGTAGACGATCTCGTCCTTGCCGTCACCGTCGACGTCCGCCACCGCCAACTGGTGGTTGCCCTGGCCCGCGTAGGCGCCGTTGCCGGAGGTGTTGGTGTCGAACCGCCAGCGCTCGGTGAGCTTTCCGCCCCGCCAGTCCCAGGCGGTGATCACCGTGCGGGTGTAGTAGCCGCGCGCCTCGATCAGCGAGGGCCGCTTGCCGTCCAGGTAGGCGGTGCCCGCCAGGAACCGGTCCACCCGGTTGCCGTACGAGTCGCCCCAGGACGAGACCGTGCCGCGCGGCGGGTCGTACGGGACGGTCTGCATCGCCGCGCCCGTCAGCCCGTTGAACACCGTCAGGTACTCCGGGCCGGACAGCACGTAGCCCGAGGAGTTGCGGTGGTCCGCGCCCGCGTCACCGATCACCTTCCCCGTGCCGTCCACCGTCGCATCGGCGGTCCTGGCGGCGATCTCGGCCCGGCCGTCGCCGTCGTAGTCGTACACCTGGAACTGCGTGTAGTGCGCGCCCGAGCGGATGTTGCGGCCCAGGTCGATCCGCCACAGCCGGGTGCCGTCCAGCCGGTAGGCGTCCAGGAAGGTGTTGTCGGTCGTCCCGGACTGCGAGTTGTCCTTGGCATTGGCCGGCTGCCACTTCAGGACGAACTCGTACCGGCCGTCGCCGTCCAGATCGCCCACCGAGGCGTCATTGGCCTCGTACGCGCCCGACGGAGGCTGGATCGGCACGTCCCGGTAGCCCGCGGCGAAGGCCAGGGCCGGCGCGGAGGCGGCCTGCTCGACCCCGCCGACGACCGGGCGCACGGTGTACGGGGCGTCGCCTGCCGCGCCCGCGTCCATCAGGCTGGTGGAGCCGGTCAGCGGAGCGGAGTTGAGGCGGGTGGTGCCGCGGTACACGTTGAAGGCGGTGCCGTCCGGGTCGGTGGCCAGCCAGCGCCAGGAGACCAGGTTGCCGCTGCTGCCGTGCACCGAGACCACACCGCGGTCGAGCTTCTCCACCTGCCGGCCGGAGGCGGCGGGGGCAGCCGTCGCCGTGGTGGTCGCGGTGGGGGTGCCCGCCGTCGGGGAGGCCGGGGCGGACGGGGTCGCCGCGGCGCCCGTGCAGGCAACACCGTTGAGGGAGAAGGACGTCGGCGCCGGATTGGCGGTGCCGGGAAGCGAACCGTTGAAGCCGAACGAGGCCGTCCCGCCGGTGGGGAGTGCCCCGTTGTAGGACACGTTCCTCGCGGTGACCGCCGTGCTGTTCGGCGTGACGTCCGCGCTCCACGCCCGGGTGACCGTCTGACCGCCGCCGAAGGTCCACTCCAGGCGCCAACCCGTCAGCGGATCGCCCAGGTTGGTGACGGTGACATCGGCACCGAAGCCCCCGGGCCAGGTGCTGGTCACCGCATAGTCGACCTTGCAGCCTGCGGCGGCGGCGCCGGCGGTGTGCACGGCGAGACCGGCGCCGGCGGCGGCGACCAGCGCCGCGGCCGCCAGGGCGGTGTACTTCCGCCGGACCCTCCGGTGGCGGGAAACGGGCATGGGCCTTCCTTTCGGCTGGTGCGGTGCAGGCCGGTGATTGCCTCTCGCCCCGCAGTTGCCGCCGCACGAAGGAAGGTTGCCTGACGCGGCGCTATCGGCCGCGCGGGGCGTACATGATGACGGCCACTCCGGCCAGGCAGACCAGGGCGCCGATGACGTCGTACCGGTCGGGGCGGTAGCCGTCCACGGCCATGCCCCAGGCCAGGGAACCGGCGACGAAGACACCGCCGTACGCCGCGAGGATGCGACCGAAGTTCGCGTCGTCCTGGAGGGTCGCGACGAAGCCGTACGCGCCCAGCGCCAGCACCCCGGCACCGATCCACGCCCAGCCGCGGTGCTCCCGGGCACCCTGCCACACCAGCCAGGCACCACCGATCTCCAGCAGGGCGGCGAGCAGGAAGAGCAGGACGGAACGCAGCACGGTCATGGCGACGACCCTATGCGTTCGCCGCCGGGCCACCCGCCCCCGCCGTCGGCCGGCGGGGGCGGGCCGTTCCCGGACGCTTCTCCGGCAGGTGCGTCAGACCGCCGCCGGCACCGTCCGCCGGTCCTTGAGGTGGACGCCGAGGGCCACCACCGCGGTCGCCGCCGCGAGCAGGCCGACCGCGGACGCCAGACTGCCGACCCCGGCCGCCGCAGCGAGCAGCACGAGCGGGCAGACGAACTCGCCCAGGAAGAACGCCGCCGTCCACAGCCCGGTGCCCCGGCCGCGGTCGGCGTGCTCCAGCGGCGCCGTCGCCCGGGTGAGCAGCAACGGCAGCAGCACCCCGGTGCCCAGGCAGTTGACCACGGCCCCGGCGACCAGCACCGCCGCCCGGTCCGCCAGCGACATCACCGCGAAGCCGGCCGCACACAGCACCAGGACGTGCGGCAGGAAGCGCTGCGTGCGCCCGGTGAAGCGGGCGAACCCGGCCGCACCCGCGACCGTCGCCGCACTGGCCAGCGCGGTCGCCGCCCCGACGACGGCGGGAGCCGTCACACCCAGGTCGTCCAGCAGGTACGCCGTCTCGACCGGCACGGTGTAGAAGACGATCGCGCCGAACACGGTCAGCGCGCAGGTCGGCGCCAGACGGCGCCAGGGGAAGGGGCGTTCGTCGGCCGGCGCACCCTGGGCCGCTGTGCCAGGCACCGCTGCGCCCGGCGCCTTCGGCGCGGGCCGCAGTACCGTCGCCATCAGCGGTGCGAGCAGCAGGCTCACCGCGTACGCCCAGAACGGGGCCCGCCAGCCCGCCGCGCCGACGGCGCCGCCGACGGCGAAGAACGCGGTCGCGGACACGGCGGCGCAGATCGTCTGCAGCGCCAGGTAGCGGTCACGGGTCGGCCCGCTCCAGTAGTCCCCGATCAGGGTGGTGCAGCAGGTCATGATGACGGCCTCGGTGACGCCGACCAGCGCCCGGCTGGCGACGATCGCGCCAAGGGAGTCCAGCCAGAGCGGTGCCGTCCCGACGAAGGCGTACGCGACGGTCGCCCCGACCAGCAGCCGGTGACGGCCGAGCCGGTCGATCAGCACACCGGCGAACGGCGCGAGCAGGGCGAGCGCCAGCGCCGGGATCGTGAGGGCGATCGGGACGAGCGCCGCGGCGCCCGGGGTGGCCGCGAAGTGGTCCTGGATGCGCGGCAGGACGGGCGCCATGAGGACGGCACCGAGGATCGGCAGGCAGCTGCCCGCCATCAGCAGGACGGCCTTGAGCCGGTGGCCCGGTACGGAGCCGGCTGTGTCGGCTGCGTCGGCGCTGTCCTCGGCGGTTCTGTGTCCTGCGGGGCCGTCCTCGGTCGTGGGGTCTGCGGTCGTGGGGTCTGCGGTCGTGGGGTCTGCGGTGGTGGGGTCTGCGGTGGTGGGGGTGTCCATGGGGGCGGGCACGGGGTCTCCGTTCACGGGACGGTGCGGCATGTGGGGCGGCTGGACTGTCTGCGTTGAACGCGGCCACTACTACCAGGAGTTCACAACCGCCCCGGCGCCACGACCAGTCCGTGGACAGCCGCTGACCCCGCCTCACCCGGCAGGCCTGCCCCCGTCGCTGCTCCACTGCCCTGCTGTCCGGTCGAACCGACCGGCCGCCGGTCGCATCACCGGTACGGAACCACCGCCACCGGACACGTCACATGGTGGATCGCCGCATGGGCGACCGGCCCCACGTGGGCGCCGAGCGTCACCCGCCGGTCGTGCCGGCCGACCACCAGCAGATCGACGTCCTCGCCCACCGCCTCCACCACGGCGTGGGCCGCGCTGCCGGGCACGACGCTCGCCGTCACCTCGACCTCCGGGTACCTGGCCCGCCACGGCTCGATCGCCTCGGCGAGGGTCTTCTCCTCGGCGGAGGAGAGGTCGGCGGAGATCGCCGCGATCGCGTCGAAGGCCATGTACTCGCTGCCGGCCGGCGGCCCCGCCGCGTGCAGCACCCGCAAGGGGGCCTCTCGCTGCTGTGCCGCCCGGAACGCGAAGGCGATCACCTCCGCGCACGAGTGGCGCAGGTCCAGGGCGAGTGCCACCGCCCGCCGCCCCGACCCGGCAGAGCCGCCGGCGAGGTCGGCGGCGGCCTCCGGGGAAGCTCCCGCGGTGCGCACCAGAACGACCGGGCAGGCGGCGTGTGCCAGCACCTCCTGGCTGACCGAGCCCACCAGGAAGCCGCGCAGCGTGCTCAGACCGCGCGAACCCAGCACCAGCACCGATGCCTTCTCGGCCGCGGCTGTCAGCACCGTCGCCGGCCTGTCCGGCACCAGGCGGGAGCCGACCACCACGTCACCGGCCTCCGCCCGGACGGCGGACTCCTGCTCCGCGAGCTGCTGCCGGACCCAGTGGTCGGCGTCCTCGCCGCCGAGAACGTGGTGCTTCGGCCACGGCCACGCCTGGACGAGCTCCAGCGGCAGACCGCTCCGCCCCGCCTCGGCGGTGGCCCAGCGCAGCGCGGCGATGCTCTCGGCTGATCCGTCGTAGCCGACGACGATCGGTCCGTTCACGGGAGTCTCCGAGGAATAGTGGCTTGTCGGCCCCATGGCGGCGGCACGGGGCCGGGACTGCGGTGGGCTGCAGCCGGACAGGACGTGTCGGCCCGAAGGCGGGCGCCTGCGCGTGCGGTCACCATCGCACCAGCGCCGGACCGCTTCTGCCAGGGCCGTCCGGCCCTTGCGCACACCGCTGCCGTACGACTCACCACTTCCACCATCGCCCCGGGCCGCGCCCGCCGCCCGCGGACCGCAGGGGAGCCGTCGGGACACGCCGCTCCGCTGCCGCAGCAGCCGTGGTGACAGGCCCTAGCCTGGCCGGGCCATGACGATCGCCATCGCCCTGTTCACCCAGGACCTCCGCCTCCACGACAACCCCGTCCTGCACGCAGCAGCCCGCACCGCCGACCGGGTGGTGCCGCTGTTCGTCCTCGACCCCGATGTCGGGGCAGCGGGCTTCGCTTCCGCCAACCGCCTCGCGTTCCTCGCCGACTGCCTGGCCGACCTGGACGATTCGCTGCGCCGCATCGGGAGCCGGCTCGTGCTGCGCAGGGGCCGGGCCGTGGCGGAGACCGCAAGGCTCGCCGACGAGGTGCGCGCGGACGCGGTCCATGTGGCTGCAGGCGTCAGTGCGTTCGCCCGCAGCCGTGAGAGCGGCCTGCGCGAGCGCCTCGGCGACCGGCTGCACGTCCACGACGGCTCGCTCACCGCGATCCCGCCGGGCGCCGTCACGCCCGCGGGCAAGGACCACTACGCGGTGTTCACCCCGTACTTCCGGGCCTGGCAGCAGACGGCACGCCGACCGCCGCACCCCGCCCCCCGCCGCCTGAGCACCCCCGAAGGGCTCGCCTGCGCCGCACTCCCGACCGCACGCGCCGACTCGCCCGGGCTGCCGCCCGGCGGCGAGACCGAGGCCCGGCGGCGGTGGCAGGTCTGGGACGTCGGCCGCTACGAGGAGGTGCACGACGACCTCGCAGCAGACGGCACGTCACGGCTCTCGCCCTACCTGCACTTCGGCTGCCTCTCCGCGGCCGAGCTGGTCGACCTCGCCGAGCGCCGCGGCGGGCCCGGTGCCGAGGCTTTCGTCCGGCAACTCGTCTGGCGGGACTTCCACCACCAGGTGCTTGCCGCCAGACCCCGGGCCGCCTGGCAGGACTACCGCGCCAAGGGCGACCGGTGGCGCGCGGACTCCCGTGAGGCCGAGGCCTGGCGGCAGGGCCGCACCGGGTACCCGGTGGTCGACGCCGGCCTGCGCCAACTCGCGCACGAGGGCTGGATGCACAACCGCGCCCGGCTGCTCACCGCCTCCTTCCTGACCAAGACGCTCTACCAGGACTGGCGTACCGGCGCCCGGCACTTCCTCGACCTCCTGGTGGACGGCGACATCGCGAACAACCAGCTCAACTGGCAGTGGGTGGCCGGCACCGGGACGGACACCCGGCCCAACCGCGTCCTCAACCCGCTCACCCAGGCCGACCGGCTGGACCCGGACGGCGCGTACGTCCGCAGATGGGTCCCCGAGCTGGCGCACATCCCGGGGCGGGCCGTCCACCGTCCCTGGCTGCTCGACCGGCCGCCCGCGGACTACCCGGAACCGCTGGTCGAACCCGGCGAGTTCGCTGCCCGCCTCCGCCACGGCCGCGGCCTGGACTGACCGGCCCGCCCCGGGTCGGGCCGACGCCCCGCAAGCTGCCGATACTCGCCTTCTGCACCGGCGTCGCGCCGATGGTGATCGCCGGGTTGGTCGAGGCCGCGGCCCCGGGGGCGACCGGACCGGAGCCCGTCCCGGAGGGAAGGGCCTGACGGTACCGGGGGACCGGACAGGTGTTCACGTCGGACGATGCTGGGCACACGCGCTGTCGGAGGTGTTTTCCATGGTCGCACTGCTTCTCGTACTTCTGCTGATCCTCGTTCTGTTCGGTGCCGGATTCGCGGTGAACCTGCTCTGGTGGGTCGCGATCGCACTGCTGGTCGTCTGGGTGATCGGCTTCTTCGCCCGCAGCGGATCGGGCGGTCGCTGGTACCGCTGGTAGCCGACCGGCGATCCACGGCGGAAACGACCGCTCCTGCGAGAGCGGTGGACGCACGGAGTGCGGGGCTGCCGGCCGATCCGGCAGCCCCGACCCGTGCCGGGTGACCGAGGACGCACCGGAACGGAGGAGGTGAACGCATGGCGAAGAGTTCGGGGTCCGTGCGGCGCAGTACTGCGCCGAGTCCGGCTGCGCCGCCGGAGGCCCTACAGCCGGCCGAGCGCCGCCGGTGCTACTCCGGCATGGCCGGGGACGTCCGCGCGGGCCGGGACTTCACCACCCGGGTGCTGGGCGAGTGGGGGCGTCCGGGAGGGGAGACCCTGCGCGCGGACATGCTGCTGGTGGTCTCCGAACTCCTCTCGAACGCCCTGGTGCACGCCGACGGCCCCGTCGAGCTGACGCTGGTGCGGGACGGCCGGACCGCCCGGGTCGAGGTCTTCGACACCGGGGACGGCCGCCCCGAACCGCGGAACTCGGCCGACGCGGCCCACCCCGGCGGTCACGGCCTGCACATCGTCGAACGGCTGAGCGCCGACTGGGGAGTCGTCGGCCACGACCGAGGCAAGACGGTCTGGGCCGAACTGGACCTTCCTGCCCGGTGACGTTCCGGCCGGACACCGGGCCGGCGTCCTTGCATCGGACTCCCGATCCCGGGCATACGCGCCCGAAAGACCCTTCCGGAGGGAGAAGTCCATGCTTGCCCTCGGACTCCTGCTGCTGGCGGTGACCGGCGCGTTCACCGGACTGCTGATCGCCGAGAACCTCGACGGCGGGCCGACCTACACGGTGACCATGTTCGGCAACGACCTCGCCACCATGAACAGTCTTGCGATCTTCCTCGCGGGTATCGCGCTGACGCTGCTCTTCGTCCTCGGCTGCCTGATGGTGCTCGTCGGCCGTCGCCGTTCCGCCGAGCTGCGGGCGGCCCGTCGGGCCGGCACCGTCACCGCCGGGGGTCCCGTTCCGGCGTCCACCACGGCAGGCCACGAGCCGTACCCCGAGACGGCCGGCCTGCAGCCGTACGCCGACCGGGCGCCAGTGGGCGGAATGACGGGGGCTGCCGACACCCGCGTGGCGGACACCGCCGACGCACCCGCGCAGGCGCCGGAAGCCCGACAGGAGACGGCGTACGAGGATCCGGCGCAACAAGGGGCGGAGGCGGGTTGGCAGGGCCCGCCGAAGCGCCGGGGTCTCGGCCACTGACACCGACCCCGCGCGGATCGGGGCAGACACACACATCCGGCGCGCCGCCCGCCCGTTCGCCCGGCGCGCCGGTCCCGGAGGGAGCACGCCATGCCGGCCGCAGCCCTGTTCGACGTCGACGGCACGCTGCTCGACACCAGCTACCTGCACACCCTGGCCTGGTCGGAGGCGCTCGCCCAGTTCGGCCTGACGCCGCCGATGTCGCGCGTCCACGGCGCCATCGGCATGGCCGGCGCCGAACTGCTCGAGCACGTGCTCGGTCCCGGCCGGGACCGCGACCTGGACTCCGACATCAGTGCGGCCCACCAGGCGCTGTACGCCAGGTTCTGGCCGGGGCTGCGAGCCTTCGACAGGGCGGGCGAGCTCCTGCGGGAGGTGGCGGCACGGGGGCGCCGGGTGGTGCTGGCGAGTTCGGCGTCCGGCCGCGACCTGGAGGCGATGCGGCGGGTCCTGGACGCCGAGGACGTCCTCTGGGCGGCCACCAACGCCGACGACGTCGAGACGAGCAAGCCGGCGCCCGACCTGGTGCACGCCGCCCTGGAGCGGTCCGAGGCCGGACCGGGCGAGGCCCTGTTCGTGGGCGACACCCGCTGGGACGTCCAGGCCGCGGCCGCGGCGGGCGTGCCGTGCATCGGCGTGACCTGCGGCGGTATCGGCGAGTGCGATCTGCGCGCCGCCGGCGCACTGGAGGTCCACGCGGATCCCGCCGCCCTCCTCGCTGCCCTCGACGACAGCGCACTCGGCCGGGCCTGACCGTCCTGAAAGGTCAGTGGCCCCGGCGGAGGCGCTGACCGAGGCGGCACGCCAGCCACAGCAGCACACCCGCGGCGGTCGCGCCGAACACCGCCCAGGCCGCCGCAGCGGCCGCCGGCGCCCCCGCGGTGAACAGGCCGAACGCACAGAGCGCGAGCAGCACCAGCGCACCGACCGGCAGCCGGCGCAGGAGCCGCCGCAGCCCGTTGAGGCGGCCGAGTCGCATGGTGCGCAGGCGCAGCTCCAGGTCGGCGTCCTGGCCGAGTCCGAGTTCGATCTGGCGGAGAATCCGCTGCTCACGCCAGGAGAGGCCGGGGCCGTCCACCGCCGTCACCTCCGTTCGCGGTCCCGGGCGACGGCCTGTCGGCAGGCCGTGCGGCCGGTGCGTCGCGGGCTCCAACCGTTCCCGCCGCCGGACCGGCCGAACGAGGCCCGTTCGGCGGTCGGGAGGGCCCGTGGTCGGCGGATGCCCGGATCCCGGCCGGTTCGAAACACAGCGCACCGAGCCGTACCTCCGACACATGTTGCGTAGTTACGGGCTGCGCGGCGGCCGTCACCGTCGCCCGGTGCGGGAGGTGCCGGTCAGGGCGGCAACCACCGCCAGGACGCCCAGCACGGCCGCCGCCCACAGGGCACCCGACACCCACAGCGCCACCCCGGCCGCCGGATGCTGCAGGGCGGCCGCCAGGAGCGCGCCGGACACCGCGACCGCCGACGCCGACAGCATCGGCCGCCGCCCGGCCACGGCCTCGCACAGCCGCACGCGGACGGCCAGCCGGACACTGCGGGCCGCAGCAGCTGCGCCCGGGCGCGCGCTCGGGTTGTTCCTCGTCATCGTCGCCTCTTCCCGGGCCGGCCACCGGACCGCTGCCGGCGGCCCGGGCTGCGCCTACCCGGCCCGCCCGTCCGGACACGGCGGACACGTTCGAATTCGGAAGGGTTGGTTCCGGTTGTGACGGGGTAGAACCACCAGACGGAGGATTCGGGCCGACGCCCCCTCCGCCCCGGCGGCCCCGAGCCGCCCGGATTTCTCGGCACCTCGACGTGCCGGGGCTCCGACGCCTGAAGACACCGGGCGGGCGGACGCCCCACTCCCGCACCGCGCTGCCCCCGTGCGCGCGTCGTGCGGTCTCCCCCGCCCCGCGGAGATGACCCCGTGTCCGCTCCAGTCGCACCCACGACCACCGCTGTACCCACCCGGGCCACCGCCACCACTGGCGCCACGGCCACAGCCCTCGAGCCCCGCCCGACCCAGCAGGAGATGCGGGCCATGGGCAAGACCGAGGCGCGGGCCCTGAGCGATGCGCTGTTCCAGCGCCTGGCCGGCCTCGAACCCGGCACCCACGCGTACAGCTACGTCCGCGGCACCATCATCGAGCTCAACATGCCGCTCGTCCGCTTCGTGGCCGCCGGCTTCCGCCACCGCGCCGCCGACATGGACGACATCCTCCAGGTCGGAACGGTCGGTCTGATCAAGGCCGTCGACGGCTTCGACCACGAGCGCGGCGTCGAGTTCGTCACCTACGCCATCCCGACCATCGCCGGCGAGGTCAAGCGGTTCTTCCGCGACACCACCTGGCCGGTGCGGGTGCCCCGCAGCCTCCAGGAGCTCTACCTGACCGTGGCGCGCTCCTCCGACCGGCTGGAGCAGGACCTCGGCCGGCAGCCCACCCCGCAGGAGCTCGCCGAGGAGCTCGGCCTCGCCCCCGACCAGGTCTCCGCGGGCCTCACCGCGGGCCGGGCCTACCGCTCGGACTCACTGGACGCGCTGCGCGAGGACAGCCCCGACGAGGCCGGCAGTTCCCTGCTGGACCGGCTCGGCACCTGCGACCCGGACCTCGACCTGGTCGACTTCCGCGAGTCCGTCCGGCCGCTCCTCAACGAGCTGCCGGAACGGGAGCGGACGGTGCTGCTGCTGCGGTTCTGGGGCAACCACACCCAGTCGGAGATCGCCGCGCGGATCGGTGTCTCGCAGATGCACGTCTCCCGCATCCTCAGCGCCACCCTGGGGCTGCTGCGCGAACGCCTGGAGGACCGGGAGGCCGACGCCGCCCCGTGACCGGACCCGGCGCCCTGTGACCGGCGCCGGCGCCGGTCGGTGATCCGGTCGGCGGTGCCGCGGCCGGGCGGGCCCGCGGAGCTACGCTGAATCCGTGGCAGGCCGCGAAGAACCCCGCCCCGCGGCGCCGCCCGGCCCGGGACCCGATCGGGCCGATGCGGACGCCGAGCGGTCGGTGCTGCACGCCACCGTGGACCGGCTCCGGGCCGAGGTCGAGGGCCTGCAGACGGCCATGCGGACCCGGGCGGTCATCGAGCAGGCCAAGGGGCTGCTGGCCGAACGCCACGGCTGCACGCCCGACCAGGCCTTCGACCGCCTCGTCCGGCTCTCCCAGGACCGCAACCGCAAGCTGATCGACATCGCCGCCGACCTGATCGGCAGCGTCGCACCCCTGGCGTCGGACCCCGCCGCCGTCCCCGTCCCCGTTTCCGTCCCCGCCCCCGTTCCCGTTTCCGTCCCGGTCTCCGCACCGCCCGCGCCCGGCGCGGAGACCGGGACCGACGACCCCGAGGCCCCGGCGCCCACGGCCCCCGCACCGGGCCGGCCCGCCCAGGGCCTCGCCGCCCGCTACCACCTCGCCGCCGCCGCCCTCGCCTCGGCCGACAGCGCCGACGACCTCGCCCGGCTGCTCCACGAGACCGCCCTCGCCCCGCTGGGCGTCTCCGCCGCCGTCCTCGCCCTGCTCGAACCCGACGGCGCCCTGCGCCTGGTCGCCAGCCACGGCGTCCCGGCGCGCCGGCTCAGCCAGTGGCAGCGCATCCCGCCGATGACCACCCTCCCGCTCACCGAGGCGGCGCAGCTCGGCACCCCCGTGTGGGTCGCCGACCGGACGGACTTCGCCGCCCGCTACCCCGACGTGACCGGCGAGGACCTCGTCCCCGGGCGCACCGTCTGCGCGCTGCCGCTGCGCACCGGCGGCCGGGTGATCGGCGCGATGAAGCTGGGCTGGGCCGAGGGCTACCGGCCCGAGCCGGAGGCCGAGCGGTATCTCGCGGCGATCGCTGCGCTGTGCGCCGCCGAACTGCTCAGGGTCGGCGCCCGCGGCGCCGCCGGGGGCATCACCCGGACGGCGCCGGTCGCCGAACCCTGGTTCCGTGCCGTCCTCGACGCGCTGCTCGACCCGGTGCTGATCCTCGGGGCCGTCCGGGAGGACGACGGCCGGGTCTCCGACCTGCGGGTCGAGCACGCCAACGCGGCCACCGTCGACCCGGCCGGCCGGACCGCCGAGGCCATGGTGGGCCGCCGCCTCACCGAGCTCTACCCGGGCATGGTCGTCTCCGGCACCTTCGGCCGGCTGCTGGAGGTGGCCGACACCGGCGTGCCGTACGAGGGCGACGCCGAGCAGTTCGAGGAGGTCGTGGACGGCGCCGTCCGGTCGTCCGCGATGACCCTGCACGCCACGCCGTTCCTGGACGGCGTCCTGGTCAGCTGGCGCGCCCACGGCGACCAGGAACGGCGGGACGCCCAGCTCGCCCAGGCGCAGCGGCTGGCCCGGCTCGGCACCTGGAGCTGGGAGCCGGGCGCCGCGCGGCTCACCTGCTCGCCCGAGGTACCCAGGCTGCTGGGCCTGCCGGACGACGGCAGCGGCGGGATCGGCATCGCCCGGGCGCTCGCCGCCGTCGCCCCCGGCGACCGCGAGGAGGTGCGGGCGGCCGCCGGGCGGGTGCTCGCCGGGGCCGCCGACACCGCCCTGGAGTTCCGGGTCGGCCGCGAGGGCAGCACCCGAAGCCTGCGGGTGCTGGCCACCGCCGTCCGCGGCGTGGCAGGCGCCGACGTGGTCGCCGTGCGCGGCGTCGTCCAGGACGTCACCGACCGGCGCCGCACCGAGCAGGCCCTGGCCGGGACCCGCAACCGGCTCGCCGAGCAGCGCCGCCGCACCGAGACCGAGCACCGGGCCGTGGTGGCCCTCCAGCGCGCCCTGATGGACGCCCCGGCGGGACCGCCCGTACCCGGGCTGCACACCGCCGCCCGCTACCTGCCTGCCGGCCGCGGCAACAAGGTCGGCGGCGACTGGTGGGACGTCCTCGCGCTGCCCGACGGCGCCGTCCTCGTCGTCGTCGGCGACGTCTCCGGCCACGGGCTGCGCGCCGCCGCCGGCATGGCCAACCTGCGGCACGCACTGCGCGGCCTCGCCCACACCGGCGCCCCGCCCGAGGAACTCCTCGGGCGCCTCAACCGGATGCTCTGCCACGAGCGCGGCAACTACATCGCCACCGCCGTCTGCGGCCGCCTCGACCCGGCCACCCGCACGCTCGCCTGGGCCCGGGCCGGCCACCTGCCCCCCGTCGTCACCGGCGGCGGATCCGCCCGGCTGCTCGAGATGCCCGAGGGCATGCTGCTCGGCGCCGTACCGAGAGCGGTCTACCGCCCCGCCGAGGTCCGCCTCGACCCCGGCGACACCCTGCTGCTCTACACCGACGGGCTGGTGGAACGCCGCGGCGACGACCTCGGACGCGGTGTCCACCGCCTGGTCGACGCCCTGCGCGACTACCGCGCCACCGACATCGAGGGCTGCCTCGACCACGTCCTGCGCCGCCTCGGCGCCCCCAATCCGCTCGACGACACCTGCCTGGTCGGCCTCCGCCTCGACTGACCGCCCCGGCGCGCCGTCCGCAGGTGGGCTGCCGTGCGGTGTCAGCCGGTGAGGGTGCGGTAGACCTGTTCCAGCCGGTCGGCGACGCGTGGCCAGGCGTGGCGGGCGCGGGCCCGGTCGGTGCCGGCGATGCCCAGGGCCTGGCAGCGGGCCGGGTCGGCGAGCAGGAGGCCGACGGCCCGGCCCAGCGGCCGGGGTGCGGCGGTGGGCAGGAGCACGCCGGTGACCCCGTCCACCACCAGGTCGTGCACGGTGCCGCCGTCGACCGCCACCACCGGCACGCCGCAGGCCATCGCCTCCAGTACGGGCCGCCCGGATGCGGTGGCCGGCCGGGCGGTGACCAGCAGGGTGGCGGCCCGCAGCAGACCGGGCACCTCCTCGTGCGGCACCTCCGGCAGCCGGCGGACGGGGCCCTCGGAGGGGTCGGCATCGCCGCCCACGACGGTCAGCAGGGCGCCCGGCAGGTCCGCGACCGCCCTGGTCACCGTCTCCACACCGGTACGGGAGCGGCCGCCGTCCAGGCAGAGCAGCTGCGGCGGGCCGGGCGGCGGGTAGCTGTCTGCGGGGGAGAAGAGGCCGGTGTCGACGCCCAGCGGCACCGTGCGGACCCGGCGGCGGTCCGCTCCGAAGCCGATCAGCAGCTCTGCCTCGGCCGCGGAGTGGGCGAGCAGGAGGTCCGCCCGGCGGGCGACCGCGCACCGCAGCCGGTGCACCCGGCCGGCGGAGGCGGCGGGCAGCGGATCGTCGCCGTGCAGGGCGCCGGCGCGCTCGTGCACGATCGGCGGCCCGGCGGCGGGTCCGGCCGCCGCGGCGGCCAGTGCGGCGAGGGCGGCGTCCAGTCCGCAGGTGTGCACCACGGACGGCGGGTCCGCCTCCCAGTGGCGTGCCAGCTGGTCGGCCAGTGCCGACACGCACTCCAGTGCGTCGTCCGCGGCGAGCGGCCGGGCCGGGCCGACGGGCAGGGGGTGGGTGGCGGGCTGCGGGCCGTCGGTGCCGGCGCCCGGCGGTCCGTGCCGGTCCGTGCCGGTCCGGTCCGCGCGGGCGAACAGCGAGACCCGGTGCCCGGCGGCCGCCAGCGACCGGCCGGGCTCGGTGGCGGGGCCGCTGCCGGGCGGCCACGGGCCCCGGCCCTCCCCGATCACGACGGCGACGTACATGGGCGGCTCCCGTGGTTCGGCCGGACCCGGAACGGCTCGACAGGACGGGCGCGGCCGGCATGTCCGGAGCGGCTCGACGGTGCCGGACCGGCCGGGACGCTCGGCGTCTGGCCCGTAGCGGGCCGCCCAAACGTCTTGTGGATCAGGCCTTGGGCCGGCGGGGGCTTCGCCGGACGCCGACCTATGGTGGAGGGAGCACCCCCAAGGACGGGAGGAGCCGGGCCATGGACGCTGACATCGAGGCGGTCGGGGGGCCTGCGGGCGCCGCGCAGCTGACCGTCTCCGTGGACCGCACGGCAGACCGCCGGGTGCTCCGGCTGGTCGGCGAGCTGGACCACGACAGCGCCGGGCCGTTCCGCGAGGCGCTCGGCACCGCCGTCGCCGAGCCGCCGCCGCTGGTGGTCGTGGACTGCTCCGGCCTGTCGTTCTGCGACTCCACCGGCCTGAACCTGCTGCTGCGGGCCCGCCTGGAGGCCCTGTCGAACGGCGGCGAGGTCGTCCTGGCCGGGCTGACCCCGATGGTGCGGCGGATGCTGGAGATCACCGGCGCGGGGGAGATCTTCGGGGTCTTCGGGACCGCCGCGGAGGCCAGGCCGGGCCGGGGCGGCGGTCCATGACAGGGCCGGCCGTCCCCAGGGAGCAGATCCGCAGGCTGGCCCTGTTCGAGTCCCGCGGTGCGGTGCAGCACTGCCGGGACTTCACCCGCAAGGCCCTGCACGACTGGGGGTGGCTGCCCGCGCCGGACGGCGAACGCCGTGCCGTCGCCGAGGACGTGCTGCTGATGGTCAGCGAACTGGTCACCAATGCCTGCCTGCACGCCGGCGGGCCCCGCGAGCTGGTGCTGCACCGCATCGGGGACGGGCTGCGGGTGGAGGTCTCCGACGACAGCCGGGAACTGCCGGTGCTGCAGACCGACCGCCCCCGCTCCGCGCCGGGCGGCCACGGCCTGCGGGTGGTCGACCGCCTCGCCGCGGCCTGGGGCAGCGTGCCGCGCCCGCCGGGCAAGACCGTCTGGCTGGAGGTCGAGGCCCCCGCCTGGGACTGAGCACCCGGTGCACGCCCCGACCGCCCGGACGGGCGGGACGTGTGCCCGGCGGGCGCCCGGGTAGGCGCCGGGCATGGATGCATCCGATGCGTTCGACCGGCGGTCGGACCACGACCTTCCGGAGCTGTGCGACGTGTGCGGCGCCGTCCTGGCGGACGGCGAGGAGCTGTACGCCCTCGTGCCGGACTCCTCGGCGGTGCACGCCTTCGAACCGGACTTCGACGGGAAGCGGGTCCTGACCGCCTGCGGCGTCGACCACCTGGCGGAGATCGTCGACCAGTACCGGCGCCGCCCGTTCGTACCGGAGGAGCAGTGGGCGGGGAAGATCTGCCGCGCACTGGAGCAGACCGGGGAGCCGCTCACCCCGGAGGAGTTGGCGGCGATCAGCGGCCTGTCGCAGGAGCAGGTGGACCGCGGCGTCGACTGGCACAATGCGCGCGCCCGTGCGCTGCAGCGCCGCTGGGACGGTCCGGCCGGGTGATCCCGGACGGGCCCGGGGCCGGCAAGGCGGCCGGGCGTCGGCCCGCAGTTCGCAGCGGCCCCGGCGGTGGCAGAGTGGACCTCAGAGACATCCGTCCGCAGCCGCCGCACCACGCCGAGGGCGAGGATGAACAAGCCCCTTCCGCCCGGCCCCCGTGACCCGTCCGGCCGTCACGACGGGGCGGGGCCCGACCGGTCCGCAGGCGCCCGGCCGGGCCCCCCTGTCCCCGGGGCACCCGCGACCCCGGAGGCCCCCAGGCCACGGGACACCGTGCTGTCCGAGGACGGCCTGCGCGGCCTGCTCGCCGGGCTCACCGCCGTCCGGGACGGCAACTTCGGCACCCGCCTCGCGGAGGGCGGACCGGGCCTGCTCGGCGAGATCGCCGAAGTGTTCAACGGCATGGCCGGCCAGCTGTCCCGGGTCACCGACGAGGTGACCCGGGTCGCGCGGGAGGTCGGCAGCGACGGCCGGCTCGGCGGCCAGGCCGAGGTCGCGGGCGTCTCCGGCAGCTGGCGCGAACTCACCGACTCCGTCAACGCGATGGCCGGCAACCTCACCACGCAGGTCCGCAACATCGCCCAGGTCACCACCGCCGTCGCCGAGGGGGATCTGACGCAGAAGATCGAGGTGGACGCACGGGGCGAGATCCTCGAGCTGAAGAACACCGTGAACACCATGGTCGACCGGCTGTCGGCGTTCGCGGGCGAGGTGACCCGGGTTGCGCGGGAGGTGGGCACGGAGGGCCGGCTCGGCGGTCAGGCCACCGTGCGGGACGTCTCCGGTACCTGGCGGGACCTGACGGACTCGGTGAACTTCATGGCCGGCAACCTCACCACCCAGGTCCGCTCGATCGCCGAGGTCGCCACCGCCGTCGCCCGCGGCGACCTCACCCAGAAGATCCGGATCGACGCCCGCGGCGAGATCCTCGAACTCAAGGAGACCATCAACACGATGGTCGACCAGCTGTCCGCGTTCGCCGACGAGGTGACCCGGGTCGCCCGCGCCGTCGGCACCGAGGGCAGCCTCGGCGGGCAGGCCACCGTCCGCGGCGTCTCCGGCACCTGGAAGGACCTCACCGACAACGTCAACGTGATGGCCTCCAACCTGACCGACCAGGTCCGCTCGATCGCCCAGGTCGCGGCCGCCGTCGCCAAGGGCGACCTGTCGCAGCGGATCACCGTCGCCGCCCGCGGCGAGGTCGCCGGCCTCGCCGACGCCATCAACACCATGGTCGACACGCTGTCCGCGTTCGCCGACGAGGTCACCCGGGTCGCCCGCGAGGTCGGCACCGAGGGCATCCTCGGCGGCCAGGCCACCGTGCCCAACGTCGCCGGCACCTGGAAGGACCTCACCGACAACGTCAACTCGATGGCCAACAACCTGACCAACCAGGTCCGCAACATCGCCCAGGTCACCACCGCCGTGGCCCGCGGCGAACTCAACCGCAAGATCGACGTCGACGCCCGCGGCGAGATCCTGGAACTCAAGACCACCATCAACACCATGGTCGACCAGCTGTCGTCCTTCGCCGCCGAGGTCACCCGGGTCGCCCGCGAGGTCGGCAGTGAGGGCCGGCTCGGCGGCCAGGCCGAGGTCGAGGGCGTCTCCGGCACCTGGAAGCGCCTCACCGAGAACGTCAACGAACTCGCCGGCAACCTCACCCGGCAGGTCCGCGCGATCGCCGAGGTCACCGGCGCCGTCGCCGAGGGCGACCTCACCCGCTCCATCAGCGTCGACGCCTCCGGCGAGGTCGCAGACCTGAAGGACAACATCAACTCCATGGTGGAGTCCCTGCGCCAGACCACCCGCGCCAACCAGGAACAGGACTGGCTCAAGACCAACCTCGCCGGGCTCACCGGCCTCATCCAGGGCCACCGCGACCTCGCCGCCGTCGCCGACCTCATCATGAACGAGCTGACCCCGCTGGTCGACGCCCAGTACGGCGCCTTCTACCTTGCCGAGGAGACCCCCGGCGGCACCGAACTCGCCCTCGTCAGCTCCTACGGACGCCCGGCCGGCGACCGCCCCGCCCGCCTCGCCCTCGGCGAATCCCTGGTCGGCCAGGCCGGACTCGCCCGGCGCACCATCGCCGTCGGCGACCTCCCGGACGGCTACGCCGCCATCTCCTCCAGCCTCGGCAGCGCCCCGCCGCGCGAACTCGTCGTCCTGCCCGTCGTCGTCGAGGACCAACTGCTCGCCGTCGTCGAGATCGCCTCCCTGCACCCCTTCACCGACGTCCACCGCGACTTCCTCGGCCGCTTCGCCGACGCCGTCGGCGCCAACATCTCCATGCTGCTCGCCAACGCCCGCACCGACGAACTCCTCGAGGAGTCCCAGCGCCTGACGGCCGAACTCCGCGCCCGCTCCGAGGAACTCCAGAACGGCCAGCAGGAACTCCGCAGCTCCAACGCCGAACTCGAGGACAAGGCCGACCTGCTCGCCGCCCAGAACCGCGACATCGAGGCCAAGAACCTGGAGATCGAACAGGCCCGCCGCGAACTCGAGGAACGCGCCCGCCAGCTCGCCCGCACCTCCATGTACAAGTCCGAGTTCCTCGCCAACATGAGCCACGAGCTGCGCACCCCGCTCAACAGCCTGCTCATCCTCGCCCAGCTGCTCTCCCAGAACCCGGTCGGCAACCTGACGGCCAAACAGGTCGAGTACGCGGAGATCATCCACTCCGCAGGCTCCGACCTGCTCCAGCTGATCAACGACATCCTCGACCTGTCCAAGGTCGAGGCCGGGAAGATGGACATCCACGTCGAACGGTTCCCGCTGCGCGAACTCCTCGACTACGTCGAGTCCACCTTCCGCCCGCTCGCCGGGCAGAAGCACCTCGACTTCCGGGTCGCCACCGCCCCCGGCACCCCCGAGGTCCTGCTCACCGACCAGGCCAGGCTGCGCCAGATCCTGCGCAACCTGCTCTCCAACGCCGTCAAGTTCACCGACTCCGGACGGGTCGAACTGCGCATCGAGGCCTCCACCGCCGAGGAGTCCGACGCCGATTCCGGAGTCCCGCCCGGCGGCCTCGCCCTCCGGGTCACCGACACCGGCATCGGCATCGCCGAACAGCACCTCGAATCGATCTTCGGCGCCTTCCAGCAGGCCGACGGCACCACCAGCCGCCGCTACGGGGGCACCGGACTCGGACTCTCCATCAGCCGCGAACTCGCCCACCTCCTCGGCGGCACCATCACCTCCCGCAGCACCGTCGGCGAAGGCAGCTGCTTCACCCTGCACCTCCCCGCCACCGTCGGGGTCGGCCCGCCCCGGCCCGCCGCCCCGGCCCGCCCGGCCCGCCTCCTCGTCGTCGAGGCCGACCCGCCCGGCCTGCTCACCGCCGTCGCCGCCAGCGCCGCCGCCCACCGGGACCCGCCCGCCGAACTGCGCTCCGTCCGCGACGCCCAGGAGGTCCGCGCCGCCCTCGACGACGGGCCCTGGCGGTCCGCCGTCGTCGACCTCGACCTGCCCCCCGAGCGGCTGCAACCCGTCCTCGACGCGCTGCGCGGCAGCGGCCCCCCGGTCATCGGATACACCGAGGACCCCGGCGCCCCCGCCACCCCGCCCGGCCGCGGCGCCCCCGTACCCGCCACCGGCCTGGACGACCTCCGCGAGCGGATCATGGCCGCCACCGGCCCGGACGGCGCCGCCGAGGACACCGGCCCGGACACCCGCCCGCCCGAGGTCCTTCCGCGGCTGGCCGGCCGCACGATCCTGATCGTCGACGACGACGCCCGCAACGTCTTCGCCATCACCGGCATGCTCGAACTCCACGGTGCCCGCGTCCTGCACGCCGACAACGGCCGCACCGGCCTGGACGTGCTGCGCGGCCACCCCGAGACCGGCCTCGTCCTGATGGACGTGATGATGCCCGAGATGGACGGCGACGCCGCCACCGCCGCCATCCGCAGGGAGGCCGGCCTCTCCGACCTGCCGATCATCGCCCTCACGGCCAAGGCCATGCCCGGCGACCGCGCCCGCAGCCTCGCCGCCGGCGCCAACGACTACATCACCAAGCCCGTCGACACCGAGCACCTGCTCGCCCGCATCGTCCACTGGCTGGGCGGCTGACCGCCATGGACCGGCCCCGCCCCACCGACGCACCCGCGGACACCCACGGCGAGCCGTTCGTGGGCCGGGTGCCGCGCACCCCGGCCGAATCCGCCGATGCCCGGGTGGACCGGCTCGTCGACGCCGTCCGACGCCTGGACAACCGGTACGAAGAGCTCCGCCTCCGCCTCGCCGTCCGACCCGTCGTCGAGATCGCCACCGGCATGCTCGCCGAACGCCTCGGCTGCCCGCCCGCCGACGCCGCCGCCCAGCTCGCCGACCTCGCCGCCGGCGCAGACGTCCCCGTCCACCGGCTCGCCGCCGAGATCGTCGGCTCCGTGGCCGCCACCGGCCCGACCGTCGGCGAGGAACCGGCCTACCGGCCGCCGGCCGCACCCCGGCTGCCCACCGACGCCGACACCGCCGCCCGCGCCGTCCTCGACCACACCGCCGACCTGCTCGCCGCCGACGCCGCCGTCCTCTGGGGACTCGCCGACGGCGGCGGCCTCGCCCTGCTCGGCCAGGCCGGCCTCCCACCCGAGGATGCCCGCAGCTGGCACTACGTCCCCCCGGGCATCGACACCCCCGCCCGGCTCGCCGCCCGCACCGACACCGGCCTCTGGCCCGAGGACGGACCCGCCGCCACCGGCACCCCGACCGTCGGCCTCGCCACCGCCCCGTACCGGCTCGCCCTGCCCGTCCGCCGCCGCGGACGCCTGCTCGGCGCCCTCGAACTCGGCTGGGCCGAACCCCCGCACCCACTGCCGCCCGCCGCACCCGCCCGGCTGCGCGCCCTCGCCGAGATCTGCGCCGTCACCGTCGACCCCGCGCCACCCGCTCCGGACGACCCGCCGCCCCGACCCGAGACCGCCGCCCTCGAAGCCGTCCTCGACCCCGCGCTGCTCCTCGCCCCCGTCGAAGCCGCCGACGGCACGATCGCCGACTTCCGCATCCTGCGCACCAACCACCGCTTCCGCGACCCGGCCGGCCGCCCCCGCACCCGCATCGAAGGCGCCTCCCTGCTCGAGGCCTACCCGATGGCCGGCAGCCGCGGCCTCCTCGACCGGCTCGCCGCCGTGCACACCACCGGCGAACCCGTCCGCGAGGACTTCGTCCTCACCTTCCTCACCGACGACCTGACCCGGCTGCCCGTCGTCGCCCGGATCGGCGCCGCCCGCACCGACGGCCACCTGCTGGTCAGCTGGCAGTTCGAGGACGCCGACGCCCGCCTCGTCGGCCTCGTGCACAGCGCCCAGCGGCTGGCCCGCGTCGGCGGCTTCGAAGAGGACCTCCTCACCGGCGACATCCTCTGGAACGAGCGGCTGTTCGACCTCTACGGCCTCCCGCCCGACGCCACACCCGTACCGCTCGCCGCCCTCGCCGCACACGTCCACCCCGACGACCGCCCCCTCGTCCGCCGCCTCGTCAACGGCGTCCTGAACGAGGCCCGCGCCGCCTCCGCCGTCTTCCGCCTGCTGCAGCCCGACGGACGCACCCGCCACGCCCGCATCGTCGCCGAACCCGTCACCGACCCCGCCGGCCGGGTCGTCCTCGTCCGCGGCGCCGGCCAGGACGTCTCCGACCAGCACCGCACCGAAATCGCCCTCGCCGCCACCCGCGAACGCCTCGCCGACAGCGAACTCGAGGCCGCCCAGCGCCACCGCCTCGCCATGCGCCTCCAGGAGGCCATCCTCCCGCCCGAACCCCCGCCCCTCGACCGGGCCAGGCTGCACGCCGCCGTCCGCTACCGCCCCGCCGTCGAACGCGAACGGGTCGGCGGCGACTGGTACGACGTCCTCCCGTTCCCCGACGGCGGCGCCCTGTTCTCCGTCGGCGACATGGCGGGCCACGGCGTCGAGGCCGCCACCGGCATGGTCGCCCTCCGCAACGCCCTGCGCGGACTCGCCGTCACCGGCGCCGGCCCCGCCCGGCTGATGGACTGGCTCAACCGCACCGCACTCGCCCTGCCGGAGCCCGCCACCGCCACCGCCGTCTGCGCCCGCTGGGACCCGGACACCCGCACCCTGCACTGGGCCCGCGCCGGACACCCCCCACCCGTCCTGCTGCGGGCCGGCCGCCCGGAGGTCCTGCCCCTGCCGCACGGCCTGCTGCTCGGCGCCGCCCCGGACGCCGACTACGAGGAGCACTCCCTGGTCATGCAGCCCGGCGACGCCCTGCTGCTCTACACGGACGGCCTGATCGAGCGCCGCGGCACCGCCGACGACGAGTCGCTGCGCACCCTGCTCCAGGCCGCCGGCCCACCCGGCCCCGACCTCGGCGCCTACCTGGACGCCCTGCTCGCCCACAGCGCCTCCGACACCGACGACGACACCTGCCTCATCGCCGTCCGCGTCGACTAGGGCGCGGGGACCTCATGGGTCACCACCAGGGGCGCGGGGAACTGCGCAATTCAAGGGTGGGACGCGTACAGATCAGGGCTTGCCCCGTACTGTTCTGACGCCCGCATCCGAATTGCGCAGTTCCCCGCGCCCCTACGGGTGTTCTCCTCTGCCTAGGTTTCGGCGGTGAGGGCGGCCATTTCGTCGACGACGTCGCCGTAGCGGCCGCGGCGGGCGAAGGCGGCCCGTTGGCGGTCGGCGCCCGTTCCGGCGGTGCGCAGGCCGGCCAGCAGCTGGCGGACCGTCCCGAGGTCGCCTGCGGCCTCCAGTCCGGGGCGGGCCCGTTCCACCAGCCGGTCGACCAGGCACCGCATCGGCACGATCCGGCCGCTCACCGGGTCCGGCCCGTTCCCGTCGATGCCCGACAGCGCCGCGGACCAGTGCGCCGCGTCGATCATCGCCGTGGTGTCGCTCGCCGTGTCGCAGGCCTCCGCGGGTTCCCGATCACCGGGCAGTTCCGAGAGCAGGGTGGCGGCGAGGCCGCGGACGAGGGCGGCCAGCAGCACCGTGGTGTCCACGTCCGCACTGGTGTCGGCGACCCGGACCTCCAGGGTCGGCACGTGTTCGGAGGGCCGCGAGTACCAGTAGATCATCGCGGTGTCGAGGATGACCCCGGCGTCCAGCAGCCCGCCTACCGTCGCCCGGTAGGCCGGCTCGTCGAGCCGCGGGGCCGGCCCCACGGTCGGCCAGCGCCGGTAGAAGGCGTGCCGCCAGCTCGCGTAGCCGGTGTCGCGGCCCGCGCTGAACGGCGAGTTCACCGCGAGCGCCTGTACGACCGGCAGCCACGGCCGCATCAGGTTGTTCAGCGCCAGCGCCCGCGCGCGGCACTCCACCCCGACGTGCACGTGGCAGCCGCAGACCAGACCCTCGGAGCTGGTGGCGACCGCGCCCACGTGTTCGCTGATCCGCCGGTACCGGGCCGAATCGGTGATCGTCGGCGGCTGCCCGTCGGTCATCACCGGCATGCCGGTGCCCACCGGGCGGCAGTCGGCGCCCGCCGCGGCCTCCCGCAGCACGGACCGCACCCGCACCAGGTCGGCGCGCAGGTCGGGCAGACTCCGTACCGGGCGGGTGCACACCTCGGCCTGCGAGGTGAAGAACTCCGTCTGGACCTGCTCGCCGAGGACGTCGGCGGCTTCCTTGACGACGGCGGGCGCGCGCCCGACGGGCAGCCGGGAGTGCCGGTCGACGAGGAGGAACTCCTCCTCCACACCGACCGTCGGCACCTCGACGGCCCGGCGGGGGCGGGCCGGGGCCGTCACCGGACCGGGCCTCTCGCCGCGCCCGCGGGCCGTTTCGCGGACTCCCGCGGCCGGGCCGGGTCCGGCGGTGCGGGGTCCGGTCCGGGGGCGGGCGGCGACGGCGGTACCGGCGCGGGCGGGACGGGCTCGGGGTCGGGGCCGGGCGGCCCCGGCGGCGGCACCGGGGAAGGCGGGGGAGGGCCCGGAGGCATCGGGTCGGGAATCGGGCCGACGTCCGGTCCGGGGGGAACGGGGACGGTCATGAGCGTCCTCCTTGTCACGGGTCCGGGGCGCCGTCGCCGCAGCGACGGCGCGCCCCGTCCATGGTCCGACGCCTTGCGCCGGATCGCAGCCGACCGGCTCCCGGAGCCGGTGCTGCCGACCTCCCCCTGGTCCGGCGCGTACCCCCTCGGGCCGGGCCCAACCCCGCCGCGGACCGGGCCGGGCGGATGCGATTGGGGACACGTTGCCGGGGCAGGCGCGCGGGCAGGATCTCCCGCCCCGACCACCCGCAGGAGGACCAGCCATGAGCACCGAGCCCACGACTGGCGAGCAGGACCACCCCGAGGACGCCTGGCCGCCCACCGAGACCCCCGATGCCCGGATGACCGGTGAGGGCGCACCGCCGGCCCCCGACGACCAGGAGCCGGACGAGCCCGCCGACCGCCCGGAGGAGGCCTGACCCGGTACCCGTACCCGCCCGCGCCGACCGCCCGACCGGCGGACCGGCGCGGGCGGGTCGGCGCGTCTGGTGGGCGCCGTCAGGCGTGGGCGGGGGTACGGGCGAACTCCTCCACGAGGGTGCGCTCGAAGGCCGGCAGGTCGGCCGGCTTCCGGCTGGACACCAGGGTGTTCGGCCCGTCGTGGCACACCGCGACCTCGCGGTCGACCCAGTGGGCGCCCGCATTGACCAGGTCGGTCCGCAGGCTGGGCCACGAGGTGATCGTCCGGCCCCGTACGACGCCCGCCTCGATGAGCGTCCACGGTCCGTGGCAGATCACCGCGACCGGCGCGCGCCGCCGGAAGAAGCCCCGGACGAAGTCGACCGCCCGCGGGTCCATCCGCAGGAAGTCGGGGTTGGCGACGCCGCCCGGCAGCACCAGCGCGTCGAAGTCACCGGCCGAGACGTCCGCCACCACGGCGTCCACCCGGAAGGTGTCCGCCGGGTCCAGATGCCGGAAGGCGTGCACCAGGCCGCCCTTGGTGGACACCAGCCGGGGCGTGCCGCCGGCCCGTTCCACCGCCTCCCACGGCGAGGTCAGCTCGGCCTGTTCCGCCCCCTTCGGCGCCACCAGGAACGCCACCGTCCTGTCCTGCAGCCCGGTCATCTCGGCCACCTTCCTCCGTGTGCGGTCGGCTCCTCGAACGTCTCACCGGGAGGCCCCGGGCGAAACCGGGGGAGTGCGGTCCGGCCCGGCCGGTCAGGCACTGCCCGGGCGGCCGCCGTTGTGCCGCCGCTGCCGGCACCGGGCGAGCACCAGCAGGTCGGCCGCGGTCAGTACGGTCAGGGCGCCACAGGCCAGCGCCAGCGAGGCCGGCAGCAGCAGGCCGGCGGAGCCGTCGTCACCGGCGGCCACCGCCCAGAACGCGAACAGCGCCGTCAGCACACCGAGCAGCGGCGCCGCCACCCGGCACAGCAGATGCCCGGGAGGCCCGGCGGGCGGTTCGGGAGCAGAACCGGGGCGGGTGTCGCGGGAAGGCCAGCGGGTCGTCGACCGCACGGCAGATCACCTCCACCGGGGGCCGGCCGCACCCAGGCCGGCCCCTTGCCCCGCGCCTGCCCCGTCCGGCCGCGCCGACACGGGCCCGTCATCGGTTTTCTCGCCGCGGGGCCCGGGCAGGCGCACAGTGGAGGGGTAAGGAGGCCGCCATGACCGTCAACCCCGGCCCGCCCGAGCTGAGGCCCGCCGACCCGCCCGGCGGCGCGGCCACCGGCACCGTCCCGGTGAACCCGGGACCGCCGCCGGAGACCATCCGCGAGGGCCACGAACGGCAGCCGCGCCCGCCGCGGCACCACCACCGCCACTGGCCGCACCGGCACGACAGGTACGACCGCCACCACCAGGACGGCCGCGACACCTGACGGGGCAAACCCGTAGGGGCGCGGGGAACTGCGCAATTCGGATGTGGGCCACCGTGCGAACGATGGCTCGGCCCACGGCGTTGTGACAGCCGCATCCGAATTGCGCAGTTCCCGACGCCCCTATTCGTCGGCCCCATGCCTCACTGTCGTTTTCCGTGCCGCCGCAGCAGGGAGGCGGGCAGCACGACCCAGCACACCGCGAACCAGGCCAGCACCGCTGCCGAGATCGCCCAGGCGCCCCATGTCAGGCCGGCGACCTTGAGCAGCAGCAGGAGGGCCGCGCCGACGTTGAGGGCGAGCAGCGCCAGCCCGAGAGTGACCAGCCGCCCGGCGGCGGCGACCATCCGCGGTTTCACGTGCCGTCCCGCCAGCATCCGGTGGTAGGACACCGGAGCCATCAGCGTGCCGGTGGCCACTGCGCCGAGGGTCACCACCGCGACGTACAGGGCCCGGTCGAAGCCGTGCAGGGTGGTGAACCGTTCGGTGAAGACCACCGTCAGCAGGAAGCCGAACAGGATCTGGGCGCCGGTCTGTGCGACCCGCACCTCCTGCAGCAGCTCCGCCCACAGCCGGTCGGCCCGTTCCTCGGGGCTCTCGTCCCGGCCGTCCGTCGGCCGGTCGTCCTGCGCCATGCTTCCCATCCTCCGCAGCGCGACCCGTACGGCCACCCCGCCGCCCGGCCACCCCGCCGCGCGGGACGGCCGCCGGCGGGCGGCCCGCGGGTCAGGACGCGGGCGCGCCCTGTGCAGCGTCTGGCCGATCACAGCCGCGGGAAACCCCGTCCCGGGCAGTGCGGCAGGCCCCGACCGCCCCCGGTGCGCCGCTCAGGGTGCGACGGCGGTCAGCACGGGCTGGAAGAACCCGCTCGCCTCGGGCTCCGCCCACGCGATGCCGGTGAAACCGGCGGCCTCGGCCATGGCGGTCAGCTGCTGCCGGGTCAGCGCCCAGTAGGTGGCGCGCCGCACCGCGGTGCGGACGCCGTCCGGCCCGGCCAGCTCCCGGACGAGGTCGAGGTCGTAGCGTTCGCCGTCCTCGTGCCAGTGCCACCGCTGGTGGGTGGTGGCCCGGCCCTCGGGCGTCTCCACGACCTGCGGCGGGGTGGTGGTCGGCCGGGAGCGCCGCAGCTCGTCGTACGGGCGGGTGCTGACCACCAGCAGCCCGCCGCTGCGCAGCACCCGTCGCATGGAGGCCAGTGCGGCGCCGACGTCCTCGGCGGTGAGCAGGTGGGGGAGGGAGTTGTCCGCGCAGACCACGGCGTCGAACCGGCCCTCGGCGAACGGGAGCCGGCGCATGTCGGCGGCTGCTGCGGGCAGTGCGGCGCCGCGGGCCGCGGCCTCGCGGACGGCCCGGGCGGCGGCCACCGCGCTGAGGTCGGACCCGACCACCCGGTGCCCGTGCAGGGCCAGGCCGATCGCCTGGGTACCGATGCCGCAGGAGCAGTCCAGCACGTCCGCCGGCGCGGAGCCGAGCCGTTCGCGGAGCAGTGCGTCCAGGGCGGCGCCCTGCCGGGCGATGCCGGCGTCCCAGTCGGCGTAGATCAGGTGGTAGTCGGCGGCGAGGCTGTCGTAGAAGCCGGCCACCCGGTCCTGCGGCGTCATGTGCGTCCTCCTGTCCGGCGCCGGTGCCGTCCTCCCACATCCTGGCAGCGGGGCTCCGGCCGTGGGGCCGGTCCGGTCAGGGCGCGGGCGTGACGCGTGCGCGGACCGGGTTGTGGTCGGAGAGCCCGGCGGCGTCCTCGACCACCGCGCCGTCGGCGGTGGCGCCGCGGACGATGACGTGGTCGATCCACTGCGACTTCTCGCCCGTGGTCCGGGGCCGGGTCGGCGGGCCGCCGGCGGGCAGGGCCGCGGCGGCGAACCCGGGGCCGAGTTCGGCCACCACGGTGCCGCGGTCGGCGTTGAAGTCGCCGAGCAGTACCACGGTCCGGTCCGGGGCGCCGGTCACCACCTCGGCCAGGCGCGCGAGTTGGCCCGGACGCCGGGCACCGGTGCTCACGTGCGTGGCGGCGACGAGCAGGCCGGCCGTCCGGACGGCGAGCAGGCCCTTGCCGGGGTCGTCCCCGTACGCCTCGGCGGCGACCTCCTCGCCCGGGGCGTCCAGGATCAGCACCAGGTGCTCGCTGCGGTCGCCGAGCCGGGACGCGACCCGGCGCGGTGAGGGGATGCGCGGGTACTTCATGGCGTGGATGCTGCGGTCGGGCAAGGCCCGCCGCAGGTCGGCGAGTTGATCGCCGCTGACCTCCTGGAGGGCGATGATCCGCCCGGCCGTCCCGGCGACGCGCGCCGTCACGGCGGCGATCCGCTCCGCCTCGTCCGGCCAGAGCTCCGGGATGTCCCCGCCCCAGTTCTCCGCGTGCACGCGGTGCAGCACGTTCCAGGTGGCCACTGTGATCATGCGCCTGATGGTACGGCCCCGCCGGGCGGAGCCGTCCCGCACCCTGCCGCCCGCCACCTGCCGCCCCCTGCCGGGGAGTTCGGGACCGGCCCGAGGAGCTCAGGCTGCCCGCGGTCGCAACCCCCAAGCCGGCACCGGGCACCCGCCGGCGGGAATGGGTCCTGTACCAGCACCAGCTCTTCGGCACCATGACGCTCAACGCGGTGCCGTTCATGGAGCCGTCCCAGGACTTCATCAAGGAGGGCGCGGCCGAGATCTGGGAGTACGTCAATCCCAACCACGACGCCCACCCGATGCACGTCCACCTCATCAACTTCCAGGTGCTGAACAGGCAGCCGATCGACGTGGCCGGCTACCAGGCCGCGTACGAGAAGTGGCTCGACGGCGGCCGCAGGCCGGCGGACAGGCCGGTGCTCGCCCACTGGTTCACGGGCCCGCCGATCCCGCCGGACCCGGACGAGGCGGGGTCGAGCAAGGACACGGTCAAGTGCTATCCGGAGACGGTGACCCGCATCCTGATCGAGGACTTCACCCCGCCGGCGGAGACGATCGCGTCGATTCCGGGCAGCGGCACCGAGCTCCCGGCGGCGTACGTCCACCACTGCCACCTTCTCGAACACGAGGACGACGACCTGATGCGCCCGTGGACGATCGTCCGGGCCGACAGCTGACGGGAACGGGGCCGGGGTTAGTCTGCGACTCTGCCGCGGTGCGTGCCGCGGCAGGGTCCTGATCCCCGGAGCAACTGCCATGGCCCGCACCACCCCGCCCCGCCCCGTCGACGTGGAGGCGCTCTTCCCCGAGGTCGTCCCCTACCGCAGGGACGCCGTGCGGCTGCATCCGCGGCCGGGCGACCCCGGGGTGCGCGACAGTTCGATGGGCGGGCCGCTGCTGTGGCCGGCGGAGGAGCCCTGGCCGTACTGCGAGGACCACCACCCGGCCACCGCCTACGCACCGCCGCGGGACGCCGAGCTGCCGCTGGTGCCGGTGCTGCAGCTCTTCGCGGCGGACGTACCGGAGCTGCCGTTCCCGCCGGGCACGGACCTGCTGCAGGTGGTGTGGTGCCCCTTCGACCACGAGCAGGGCCACGTGCCCAGGCCGGAGGTGTACTGGCGGGACAGTTCGGCCTGCGACGCGGAGCGCACCCCGCCCCGCCCGAGCGGCGCCAAGGACGACTACCTGCCCCGCCCCTGCGTGCTCCACCCCGAACGGGTCGTCGACTACCCCTCCTGGGACCTGCCGGAGGAGACCGGCGACGCGCTGGAGGAGCGGTTCGACGAGGTGGAGGAGGGGACCGGCTGGTCGTACTGGAGCCACCTGTCGGTGTCCGAGGGCATCAAAGCCGGCGGCTACCCGACCTGGACCCAGGAGCCGTGGTGGCCCGACTGCCGGTCCTGCGCCGGCGGATGGAGCACCTGCTCACCGTCAACAGCGTCGAGTTCGACGGCGAGAGCTGGCGGACCTGGCTCCCCGCCGAGGAGGCCCCCGCCGACGGCGACGTCTTCGACCTGCCGTACGAGGAGCGCACCCTGATCCAGCGTCCGCACGGCCTGATGCTCGGTGACATGGGCGGCATCTACCTGTTCGACTGCCGTCACTGCCCGGACCGCCCGTGGGCCTACCGCTCGGACTGCTCCTGACCGCGGCCCGGCCCGGTGGACGGAGCTCAGCCCCCGGCCGGGCCCGGCCCGTTGCGCAGTGAGCGCAGGGCGGCGGTGAAGGCGCCGGCGCCGTCGCCGAGGACGGCGAAGAAGTCGCGGTCGCAGGCCTCCACGGAGGCCACCGCGCGGTCGGCCAGGGCCCGGCCCTCCTCGGTGGCGGCGAGGGCGCGGGCGCGGCGGTCGGTCGGGTGCGGAAGCCGGTGGACGAGGCCGCGGGACTCCAGGGCGCGCAGCACCTGGGAGGTCATCATCGGGTCGGTCGCGGCGTGGTCGGCGAGGTGCTTCTGGGTGACCGGGCCGTCGGCCTGGAGCCAGCTCAGCGAGGCGAGCAGCACGAACTGGACGTGCGTCAGCCCGTGCGGCTTGAGGGCGGCCCGCTGGGCGGCCTGCCAGCGGTTGGTGACCTGCCAGAGCAACAGTCCGGGGCTCTCGTCGGGGTCGGTGAAGTCGCTGGCCAGGCGCGGCGGGTCGTCGGTCATGCGGTGACCATAGCGGCCCTGACCAGGCCGAGGTCGTGGTCGGTCAGTTCGACCAGGCCGCGGCGCAGTCGGTAGCCCCAGTTCGGGGCCGAGGTGAGGTCGAGTGCGCCGTCGAACCGCGCGAGCGGGGCGTCGGCGGCCGGCAGGTAGTCGACGCGGCGCCGCCAGGGCTTGAAACCGCCCTCGTCGGCCTGCCAGATCTCGTCGTCGGCGACCCGGCCGATGGCGGTGAAGGCGCGCAGCGGGCGCCCGCCGGCCAGGCTCGTGCGGGGCGAGTAGTAGACCAGCCAGTCGCCGGGGCCCAGGCGGGCGATCGAGTCCCGGCGGCCGTGGTTGAGCTGGGCGATGCCCAGTTCGGTGCCGCGGGCGACGTGGTCGCGGCAGACGACGCCGAGCCAGGCCCTCATCGGGTGGTCACCGCGCTGTCGGCCTCGGCGGTGGCGGCGAGTCGGTCGAGGTCCGCCTGGAGGCTCTCCCGGATGCCCTTGCCGAGGATCGCGTTCCACAGCGGGGCGAGCGGGCCGGTAAGGGTGACGTCGACGTCGACCGCGGTAGTGCCTTCGGCCGTCCGCCCGACCAGGTGACGGAAGGTCAGCCGGGCGCCGAGCAGCCTCGACACGTCGGTGAACTCCCTTTCCGGGACGAGTGTTTCGACGGTGAACGGCACCTTCGGCCCGCCCTTGGGCTTGAGGACGCCGGTGGTGCCGGCCTCGAACGGGCCGTCGAGCCGCACCCATTCGGTGTCGGTGTTCCACTCCGGCCAGGTGGCCGTGTCCGCCCAGCGGGCGAAGAAGGCGGACGGGTGTGCGGTGGAGGTGATCCGTGCCTCTGCGAGCTTCGTCATGAAACTACTATGCGCGCTTAGTATCTCCTCGGTCAAGTCGGATTCCCGTGTCCCTCCGACGGCGTACGGATCAGACGGAGCCCGGCTCGGACGGAGCCCGGCTCGGACGGAGCCCGGCTCAGACGGCGGCCGGCACGCGGTGCTCCCGCTCCGCCCGGTGCAGACGGCGTTCGCGGGCCGCGATGTGCTTGGCCACGATCTCCGCATCCCGCCCCGCACCGCCGACCAGCATCGAACTGAACGCCCGCTGGAAGGACAGCCCGGAGAAGTACAGACCCGGGAAGCCGTCCGCGACCCCGCGGTGCTCCGCCGGCCAGCCGTCCTCACCGATCACCGGCAGATCGATCCAGCCGAAGTCCTGCCGGAACCCGGTGCACCACACCACATTGGCCACCTCCAGCACCCGGCCGTCACCGAGCACCGGCATGCCGTCCCGCACCCCGGTCATCCGGTCCGGCACCCGCTCCACCCCGGCCCGCTCCAGATCCTCGGCCCGCACCCGCAGCAGCGGCCCGCCGTGCACCCGCACCTCCGGCCGCATCTTCCGGCCCAGCGGATTCCCGGTGGTCAGCACGTGGTTGGCCAGCTGCCACAGCAGCGGGATCACCAGCCGCGTCGAGCGGGCCTCCAGCCGCACGGGGATCTGCCCGGTCTCCCGCCCGCAGAGCACCGTCCGGTGCCGCAGCGCGACCTCGTACGCCACGTCCGCGCCCGAGTGCGACGCGCCGACCACCAGCACCGGGCCGTCGTGCAGCTGCGCCTCGTTGCGGTACTCGCTGGAGTGCAGCTGCAGGATCCGCGGATCGAGCTGTGCCGCGAACGCCGGGATGTGGGCGCCGCGTCCGAACGTGCCGGTGGCCACCACCACGTTCTCGGCGAGCAGCCGCCCGTGGTCGGTGTCCACCGCGTAGCCGCCGTTCTCGCCGGAGAGCCTGCGGACCTTCGTCCCGGTGCGCACCGGCAGCGTGAACCGCTGCGCGTAGGCCTCCAGGTAGTCCGCGACCTGGTCCTTGCCGGGGAACGACCAGCCGGGCGCGGGGAACCGCATGCCCGGCAGCCCGTCGTACCGGGCCGGGCTGTACAGCCGCAGCGAGTCCCAGTGCGAACGCCAGTTGTCGCCGATCCGGTCGCTGCCGTCCAGGATCACGAACTCCCGTCCGCGCTTCGCGAGATGGTGCCCGACGGAGAGCCCCGCCTGGCCCGCGCCGATGATCACTGTCTCGTGCCGTTCCGCGTCCATCACTCCTCCTCGGCCCCCTGGTCCCACTGCCGATCCGGTTGCTCCGGTCCGTCCGCCGCGAGCAGCGCCAGCACCCGCCGCAGCAGGTGCTCCGCCTCCGCCAGCCGGCCGCGCGCCGCGCACGCGGCCCCGAGTGCCCGCAGCGGCCCCGCCAGCCGCGGATCGTCCGGCCCCCACTCGGCTTCGTAGATCCGCACCGCCCGGCGGAGCGCGGCCTCCGCCGCGGCGTGCTCGCCCCGCGCCTCCAGCGCAGTGCCCAGCACCGCCGCCGCGTCGGCCTCCCCGGCGGGCCCCGCACCGCGGGCGCGCGTCCGGTGCTCTGTCGCCACCGTCATCGCCGCCTCCCGTCGCCGTTCGCCGTATCTCCGACGCTACGGGCCGGCGCCCCGCCGCGCGTCGGGAGAACCATGCGTTCCCGCTGCCGGGGCATGGGCATTTGTATGCAGACGGGGCGGACGGCTGCGCGCCCCGGGAGCCCGCCCCCGACGGTGACGATGCTCAGCGCGGGGCGCCCGTCAGGCCGTGCTCGAAGGCGAAGGCGGCGGCGGCCGTGCGGGAGGGGGCGCCGAGCTTGGCGAGGATGTTGCTGATATGGCGGGCGACCGTCTTCTCGCTGAGGTGCAGCTCCCGCGCGATGGCGTGGTTGGTGAGGCCTTCGGAGACCAGCCGCAGGACCTCCAGCTCGCGTGGGGTCAGCCCGGCCCCTGCCGCCGCCTGCCGGCCCGCCGCGTCGGTGCCGCGGGTGCGCAGCGCCTCCGTCCGGGCGCGGTCCGGTTCGGCGCCGAGCCGGGTGAACGCGGCCGCGGCCGCCTCCAGCTCGACCGTGGTGGTGTCCTCGTCGCCGAGCGCCCGGCAGGCCAGCGCCACCAGCACCCGGCACCGGGCCACCTCGTACGGCACGTCCAGGTCCCGCCACAGCCGCCAGGCCCGGCGGGCCTCGGGCAGCGCCTCGGCGGCCGCGTCCTCGGCGAGCAGCAGCGCCGCCCGGGCCAGCGCGGACTGGGCGTCCAGGGCCGTCCGCCGGTAGGTCTCCGCGATCGCGGCGAGCTCGGCCGCGCCCTCGCGGGCCGCCGCGGTGTCGCCCGCCGCGAGGGTGATCTCCACGAAGGCGGGCAGCAGTCGCGCCCGGGCGAGCCGGTCCGCCGTCTCCGCGAGCGCCCGCCGGATGCCGCCCGCCGCGGCGTCCGTCCGCTGCTGTGCCAGCCGCAGCAGGGCCAGCCCCGGCTGCGCGTCGCTGCCGTACCGCCCGCCCTCCCGGTACGCCTCCTCGGCCTCGTCCCAGGCACCGCGCAGCCGGTGGATCTCGCCCAGCTGGTAGAACGCCCCGCCGGCGAGGAACTCCCCGAAGCCCCGGGTCAGCCGCTCGCAGGCGCTCCGCGCCTGGACGGCCGCGTTCGGCCAGTCGCCGACCAGCCGCAGCAGCTCGGAGCGGTGCACCAGGCAGATGCCGGAGTAGCCGCCCTCGAACTGCGGCAGCGAATCCGTCCAGCGGTCCAGCGCCAGCGTCCACTCGCGGGCCCGGCGCAGCTCCTGCAGCTCCCGGCAGAGCGCGATCACCAGGCAGTACACCCAGCCGGTGATCCGCGGGGTCGTCTCGCCCGCCGTCACCGACACCATGGCCTCGTCGAGCAGTGCCAGGCCCTCGTCGACTCGCTCCTGGCCGATCCGTGCCGCGCCCTGGTACTGCGCGGCCAGCACGGCGAGATCCCGGTCCCCGTAGTGCTGCGCCAGCGCCAGGGCGCGCCCCGCCGTCGCGAACGCCTCCTCGTGGCAGCCCTGTTCCAGCTGCCGCTCCGCCTCCCGCACCAGCAGGTAACCGCATTCGGCGCACGGCGGCCCGGCCTCGGCCAGCCGCGCGGCCCGGGCCAGCCAACCGCCCGCGTGCGCGAACTCGCCGCGCATGCTCAGCACCTCGGCCAGCCAGAACGCGCAGCGCAGCGCACCCCGGACGTCCGCCGCCTCCTCCCGCGCCCGGTACGCCCGCTGCAGCACCCCGGCGGCCTCCTCGCCGCGGCCGAGCAGCTGCGCGGACTCCGCCCAGTCCTCCAGGTCGTCCGGCCCCAGCCCGGCCGGCCCGCCGCCACCGTCCGCAGCGGCATACGCCTCGCAGGCGTCCCGCCAGGCACGCCCGCCGTGCAGGCGCCTGGCATCCGTGATTGCGGCCGCCGCGTCCATGGTGCCTCCGGCCCGATCGGCCCCGTCCACCATTCAACCCCCGCCGGGTCCACCTGTCAGGCGCCCCGCCACCACCGGCCGACGGCCGTGCCGCGGGCGGCTCAGAACTCCGCCGTGTCGAGGTCCAGGTCGAACGGCGGGGGCAGGTGCACCGGGACGCCGAAGGGGTGCGGCCCCTCGACGCGGCTGTAGCCGAGCTGCCCGGGCTGGGAGAAGAGCGTGCAGGTCCGCTCCTGGCGGTCGACGAGCAGGTAGACCGGGGCGCCGTACTGCGAGTAGCGGCGGCGCTTCGCCGTGCGGTCGGTGTCGCCGTTCGACGGCGAGGTGACCTCGACCACCAGCACGGTCCGGTCGGGCAGCAGCGCGCCCTCCGTCTTGGCCAGTTCGGCCGGCACCACGGCCAGGGCGGGCACGTAGAAGTTCTCCGTGCCGGGGAGATCGAGGTTTCCCGAGCCCGCGCGCAGGCCGAGCGCACGCATCCGGGGTCCGATCTGCTCGCGGATCAGGTCGACGGCACTCTCATGCGCCCAGGACGGTGACACGGGGGTGATGACTCCCTCGACGATCTCGACCCGCTCACCGGCGATGTGCTGGATCGCGTACTTCAGCGCCTGTTCCGGATTGGGCACCCGGCTGTAGTCGCCGGGGCCGGCGTGTACTGTGCTCACCTACTGCCCTCCTGTCCGGCGGGCCGGCCTCGGGCGCCCGCCGCTCCGGCTGCCGCCTCGGGCACGGGCCGCGTTCGCCAGGCTACCGTCGGCAGGCACCGGTTCCGGCCGGGTTCGAGGAGTGCGCCGGGCAGCGCCGGAGCTGCCGCGGTCAGGAGAGGTCGGAGGTGTCGTCCGGGGCGGGGGCCGGGGGTTCGGTGCGGTGGGCGATGTGGGCGCCGAGGGTGGCGGCTGCGGCGAGGACGGTGAGGCCGGCGAGGCCCAGGCGGCGGCCGGTGGTGGGGGTGGCGCCGGTGCGGGCGGCCCGGCAGCGGGCGCCCAGGGAGGCGCCCTGCAGGGCGGCGGCGGTGACCACGCCGACGGCGTGCAGCAGGCCGGTGCGGCGCTGCTCGCGGGGGAGGGTCGACCAGTCGGCCCAGCCCGTCCAGGCGGCCGGTGCGACGCCGGCCAGGCCGATCGCGGTGAGCCGCCGGGCGGCGTCGGGGGAGGCGCAGGCGGCGTCCAGCAGGGTGGCCGACAGCCAGCAGCCCACCGGCACCTGGACGACGGCGGGGTGCAGCGGGTGGCCCAGCCAGACGCCGTGCAGGGCGTCCCGGACGGGCCCCGGTACCTGCTGCAGCAGGCCGTGCAGGCGCTCGGAGACGGGGTCGAGGTCGGTCCAGCCGGACGGCGCGTCCAGCCACTCGGCGAGCGGCGGACGCCGGGAGCCGGGGAGGGTGTGAACGTCCATGTCTGGCCCCTGGCCGGTTCCCGCACCGCTCAAACCTGCCGCGCTGCTCACGTGGTGCGTATGCGGACCCAACCCGGGGGCCGCTCGGGCGCAGGGAACGGGACGCGGCACGTGCGGCCCCCGGCGCGGCCGGGTCAGAAGTGGCCGAGGAGTTCGGTGAAGGCCCTCAGCTCCAGGGTCGCCGTGTGGGCGCCGAACTCCTCGTGCTCCAGCACCCAGGTGTGCTCGTGCGGGATGAACACCGCGTTGAGGCCCGCCCGGCGGGCTGGGACGATGTCGGACTTGGGGGAGTTGCCGATCATCCAGGTGCGCTCCGGGGTGAGCGACAGCTCGGCGACGAGCCGCCGGTAGGTGTCGACGTCCTTCTCCGCGACGATGTGGATGCCGCCGAAGTGGTGCGCGATCGCGGACGCGTCGATCTTCCGCTGCTGCTCCGCCGGGTCGCCCTTGGTGAGCATCAGCAGCCGGTGCCGCCCGGCGAGGACGGCGAGGGTGTCGGCGACGCCCGGGATGAGCTCCACGGTCCGGGCGGTGAGCGGGACGAGCAGCTCCTCGATCCGGTCGTGGTCGGCCGCGGTCGCGGCCCGCCCGTGCAGCCGCTCCAGGGACTCGGCCAGGTTGTGGCGGAACACCTCGGCGCCGTAGCCGAGCGTCGCCGCGTTCGCCGACTCGACGGCGTCGAGCACCGCCCGCGCGGCCGTCCGGCCCTCCGGGTGCGCCACCCAGTCGAGGAAGCCGTCGATCACGCGCTCGAAGAGCACGTTGTTCTCCCACAGCGTGTCGTCGGCGTCGAAGACCAGCACCTGGTCGCTGTGCAATTCCATTCCTCGCATCCGTTCCGTGGGCACCGGTTCCGTGGCGGTCCGTCAGTCCGGCCGGCGCGCCGGCGGCCCGCCGTCCAGCAGTTCGGCAACCCGGGCCAGGGACTCTCGCAGCGCCTCGCCGCGGGCCGCCCGGGCCGCCTCGTCGAGCGGGAGCCAGCGCAGCCGGGCGTCCCGGTGCTCCGGCCGGGCCGCGTCCGGCGTGCCGGTGGCCAGGACGAACCGCAGGTCCGCGTGCTCGTGCGCCGGCTCGTGCGCGGACGCCGGTACCGGGAGCACGACGACGTGCAGCAGCTCCTCCGCCGGCCAGAACGCCAGGTCCGGCAGCCCGGTCTCCTCCCGGGCCTCGCGCAGCGCCACCGCGGCCGGGAACTCCTCGCCCGGATCACCGTGCCCGCCGACCTGCAGCCAGTCCTGCATCCGCGCGTGCCACCGCAGCAGCACCCGGCGTTCGGCCGGGTGCACGATCAGTGCCGAGGCGGTCACGTGCAGCGGCAGCTCCCGCGCGTACGGGTCGTCGGCCGCGGTCAGCGGTGCGAGGCGGGCGAGGTCGGCGGCCTCCTCGGCCGTCCGCGGCCGGTGGCCCGCCAGCAGGGCGGACAGCGTCAGCCCCGCGCCCGGAATACCCGTCCCGGTCATGCCGTCCTCCGTACCGTTCTCCGCGCGATCACGTTCCGCCGTCCGAACCTAGTCGCGCCGCGGCGCTCCGCACACCGATTTTCCCGCACCGCGGCGGCGGCCGTGCACCGTCCGCGACCGGGCCGGTCGCCCGGCACGGCCCGTCCGCCGCTGCGCTCCCCGGTACGCCGCCCACCGCCCGTCACCCTCGGCAACCCCCTGGGCCCGCCCGCACCGACGGCATCAGCCGGCACCCGGTACGCCGTCACGCTCCGCTGTCCCAACAGCCCTGCCCGCCTCGCACATTCCTCACGGCGACCCGCCCGGCTCCCGTCACGGATCGTCACCAACCGCCGGACGAACGGCAGACGGCCGTCCACGGGCCGACACTGGTAGGAGAGCCCGTCGCCGGAGGAACGCCATGGGACCCGCGATCGTGTATGTGCACGGAATCGGGAACAAGCCGCCCGAGCAGCAGTTGAAACAGCAATGGGACGCGGCCCTGTTCGGCCGCCCGATGGGCGAGGAATCGCGCATGGCGTACTGGGCGCCGCTGCGCCACCCCGAGCCCCTGCCCGCAGCCGTACCCGACGACGGCGTCACCGAACTGCCCGCGTCGGGAACACCCCTGGAGTCCGTCCGGGCCACGGAGCCCGCCCCGCCCGAGGAGTTCCTCGCCGCGGTGCGCGCCGAGGCCGCCGGGCCGTTCGAGAGCAGCGGTGCCGGGCCGCTCGACCCCTGGCTGCGGGACATGGTGTACGCCGCCGAGGCGCTGTCCGCCGGGGAGGGCGCACCCGGTGGCGCCAACGGCCTGGAAGCGCTGCCGCTGCCCCGCTTCGGCCGCACCCTCGCCTTCCAGACCCTCGTCAGACACACCTTCAAGGACGTGCACGCCTACTTCTTCGGCGGCCTGCGCGAACAGATCCAGAAGATCGTCGCGAGCGCCCTCGACGAGGCCGACGGCCCGCTCGTCGTCATCGGCCACAGCCTCGGCTCGGTGATCGCCTACGAGGTCCTGCGCACCTACGAGGGCGAAGTGCCGCTGTTCGTGACCATCGGCTCCCCGCTCGGCATCACCGAGATCCAGGACCGGCTCGCCGCACCCCTCACCGTGCCGCCCGGCGTCGCCGCCTGGCGCAACGCCTGCGACGCCCGCGACCTGGTCGCCCTCGACAGCACCGTCCGCCCCGAGTACGAACCCGCCGTCCTCACCGAGGACGTTTTCGTGGTCAACGACAGCGCCAACCACCACGGCGCCGCCGAGTACCTCGCCTGCCCGGCCGTCCGCGACCCCGTCCTCACCCACATCGCCGCCTGACGGACCGCCCGGGTCGCGTCCGCCGCACCCCGGCGGCCACCGCCCGCAGCGGCCGGGCCCGCCGGCAGCCCGCCGCGGACCGGTCGGAACACCACCGGGGGCACCCCAGATGACCTTGCCAGGCACGCAGATGAAGGAAGCCGTCGCGGCCCTCCTCGACGCCTTCACCCTCAACGCGTTCGACCAGATGCTCCGCTTCCACCTCGACCGCCGCCGCGAGGAGATCTCCCTCGGCCCCAACCTGCGCACCGTCGCCTTCGAGGTCCTCGACACCGCCGACCGCGAAGGCTGGGCCCCCGCCCTCGTCGCCGGCGCCCGCGAGGCCAACCCCACCAACCCCCGCCTCGCCGCCTTCGCCGAACAGTGGCGGCTCACCCCCGTCCAACCCGAACAGCGCGCCACCCTGGAGCGGGTCCTCGCCGACCGCCCCGGCTACCTCGACCCCACCGGCTGGCGGCAGCGCCTCGGCGCCCTCGAGGGCCGCGTCGGACGCGTCGAGGTCGGCGGCGCCGACGGCACCTCCTACGGCACCGCCCTCCTCGTCGCCCCCGACCTGTGCCTCACCAACCACCACGTCCTCGCGCCCGTCATCGACGGCCGCAGCAAACCCGCCGACGTCCTCGTCCGCTTCGACCACAAGAAGTCCGCCGACGGCACCGTCCTCAACCCCGGCACCCCCGTCCCGCTCGCCGACGGCGACTGGCTCGTCGACGCCAGCCCGCCCAGCCCCGTCGACACCAGCACCGACCCCGGCGACCGCCTCCCCGCCGACGACGAACTCGACTACGCCCTCTTCCGCCTCGCCACCGAAGCCGGCCGCGAACCCGTCGCCGCCGACCGCGCCGCCCCCGACGCCCCCGAACGCGGCTGGATCACCGGCCCCGCCGCCCCCGCCGACGACGAGCACGCCTACCTCTTCCTGCTCCAGCACCCCGCCGCAGGACCGCTCAAACTCGCCATCGGACCCGTCCTCGGCCTCAACGCCAACGCCACCCGGCTGCGGCACGGCGCCGACACCGAACCCGGCTCCTCCGGCTCCCCCTGCTTCGACCGCGACCTCAGCCCCGTCGCCCTCCACCACAGCGGCGACCCCGACTACAGCCCCGCCCACCGCCCCACCCACAACGAGGCGATCCCGCTACCGGCCGTCCGCGCCCTGCTGGAGCGCCGCGGACACGCCGACCGCGTCTTCCCCGTGGCAGGCTAGGAGGCGGTTGCGGTGAGACTCTCCGGCGTGGACCGGCGGCACCTCGTGGAAGCCGTCGTCACCGACTACGAGGAGCAGGACCTCCGGCAGGAACTCTCCTACATCGACCGCAAACTGGCCGCCATCAGCACCGACACCGACCTGCGCAGCATGGTCCAGAAGGTCGTCGAGGAAGCCGAACGCGCCGGCTGGCTCGACCAGTTCCTCGGCGCCCTGCGCGAAGGCCGCTTCCCCACCGTCGCCACCCTCGCCGACCGCCTCCTCACCGCAGCGGCCCCGCCCCCCGGGGCCGGCGGCCAGGACGACCCCTACCTCACCGACCTCCTCGGCCAACGGCTCTTCCTCGACCGCACCCTGCTGCGCACCCACCTCAAGGACCTGGTCTCCGACAGCCGCAGCCGCGTCCTCCTCGTCACCGGCCCCCGCAGCTGCGGCAAGTCCTACACCTGGTACCTCGTCACCCACGTCGCCCAGCACCTGCAGAGCTTCAAACCCGTCCTCGTCGACCTCAGCGAATGGGCCGACCAGGTCTGCACCCCGCACGACCTGATGAGCTCCATCGCCTCCCAGCTCAAACTGCCCGAACCCGCCGTCGACCAGTACGCCCAGGGTGCAGCCCAGGCCCGCCGCCTGCGCGACTGGCTCGTCGGCCAGCTCTACGACCAGAGCGTCCACTCCAAGTACCTGCTCGTCGTCGACAGCCTCGACCACGTCCCGCTGCAGGCCGACACCGCCGCCCTCGTCGACCACCTCGCCGGCGCCGCCATCCGCGAACGCCTCCCCGGCCTGCGCGTCATCCTCCTCGGCTACGGCCACCCCGAACTCGACGCCCTCGACTCCGTCCTCACCGAACCCGTCGGCACCATCGACCGGCGCGTCCTGTGCGACTTCTTCACCCGCCTCGCCGCCGGTCTCGACGTCGACATCGCCCCGCCCGTCGTCGAGAACATCGTCGACCGCATGCTCGACATGCTCCCCGCGGACCGCGCCGCCGCGATCCGGCGCCTGCCCGACACCGTCCGCGACACCGCCAACGCGGTCTTCGACAGGCAGGTACTGCGATGAGCAAGGACCGCGAACGCATCACCGCCGGCGCGGTCGAGGAACGCCTCGGCCGCCTCGCCCGCAGCACCACCGAAGCGGCCCGGCCCGCCACCCCCGCCGAACACGCCTACCGGCAGGCCGCCGCCGTCCTCGCCTGCTACGACCCCGCCACCCTCCGGCCCGTCGACCACGCACCCGACAACACCGCCCTCCAGTCCCTCCTCGCCGCCAGCGAACCCGTCTACGGCGCAGAAGGCACCCAGGAATGGCGCCTGCCCGAACCGCTCCGCCGCACCACCCTCGCCGCCATGGCCGGTCCCGACGCCTACCGCCGCGCCCTCGACGCCAACCCCGACCGCCCCCAGGGCCCCGTCCAGCAGGCCCTCACCCGCTACCTCACCGGCACCGCCCCGCCGGCCGCCGAACAGGACCTCGACGAACTCCTCGCCACCGCCCGCGTCACCGACTGGCTCGGCGGACTCGTCCCCGGCCTGCCCGGCAGCGACGAGGTCACCGACCACCTCGAACGCCGCCAACTCCTCGAACCGCTGCGCCGCCTGGTCAGCAGCCACTTCGGCGGCCGCGCCGACGTCCTCGCCGAACTCGCCGACCACACCGCGGGAACCGACCCCCGGCCCATGCTGCTCTGGGGACCCGGCGGCATCGGCAAGTCCACCGTCCTCGCCCGGTTCATCCTCGACGGCGAACACCGCGGCGCCACCCCCCGGCTCCCGTTCGCCTTCATCGACCTCGACCGGCCCGGCATGCTCCCCCAGGAGCCGCTCACCCTCCTCCTCGACGCCGTCCGCCAACTGCGCATCCAGCACCCGGGGCTCCGCCCCCTCGCCGAGTTCTTCACCGGCAAGTGGATCTCCCGGGCCGCCACCCCCGACCTGCACACCCTCGTCGCCGCCCACGCCGACTCCGCGGCCGCCGCCCGCGGCACCCCCGACCACATCACCGCCTCCGCCCGGCTCCTCACCGCACCCTCCGAACGCGAGGAGCTCTACCAGGAGTTCGCCCGGCTGCTCACCCTCGTCCTGCCCGAAGGGCCCGTCCTGATCGCCGTCGACACCTTCGAGACCGCCCAGTACCAGGGCCCCGAAGTGCTCGCCGAACTCTGGCGGATGTTCGACCGCCTCGCCGACGCCAACCCCGCCGTCCGGATCGTCCTCTCCGGCCGCGCCCCCGTCGACCTCCCCGCCCGCACCCGGCGGCTGCCCGACTTCGACCGCGACGCCGCCCGCGCCTACCTGCACTCCCTGCTCGGCCCCGCCGCCGACCCGGCAGGCCTCGACAGAGTCATCGACCTCGTCGGCGGCAACCCGCTCAGCCTCCGCCTCGCCGCCGACCTCGTCCGCGCCGACGGCCTCGCCGACCTCACCGGCACCGGCGCCGACCGCACCCTCGAACGCATCACCGGCGAGGAACTCCACGGTTACCTCTACCGCCGGGTCCTCGACCACATCGAGGACCCGGACGTCTGCCGGCTCGCCCGCCCCGCCCTCGTCCTGCGCCGGCTCACCCCGGACGTGCTCCGCTACGTCCTCGCCGCACCGAGCGGCGTCCCCGTCCGCGACGACCAGCGCGCCACCGAGCTCTTCGACCTGTTCGCCCGCGAGGTCGCCCTGCTCACCCGCGCCGCCGACGGCGCCCTCGAGCACCGCGGCGACGTCCGCCGCCAGCTGCTGCCCCTGCTGCGGGCCGAGGCACCCGACCAGGTCGCCGAGATCCACGAGGCCGCCGTCCTGCACTACGTGCAGCAGGAGGACCTCACCTCCCGCGCCGAGGAGCTCTACCACCGGCTCAGCCTCGGCGAGCCCGCCGCCGAACTCGACCGCCGCTGGCAGCCCGGCGTCGAGGCCCTGATCACCGGCTCCATCGACGAACTGCCGCCCGCCGCCCAGGCCTACCTGGCCTCCCGCTCCGGACGGACCCTGTTCTCCGCCACCCTGCGCGACGTCCCCGCCGAGGAATGGGAACGCCACGCCGAGGTCCAGGTCACCCGGCTGCTCGAACTCGACGACCCGCACGGCGCCGCCGAGGTGATCGCCGGACGCCCCGCCGGCGCCGAGCACGGCCCCCGCCTGCTGCTGCTCGAGGCCAGGGTGCGCGCCGCCCTCGGCGACGTCCCCGCCGCCCGGGCCCTCGCCGACGCGGCCCGCCGTCACGCCGCCGAGCAGCACGAGTCCGCCCTCCAACTGGAGGCAGGCTTCGCCGGCGCCCGCTGGGCCTTCGAGGACGGCCGCGCCGAGGAGGCCGGCCCCGTCCTCGCCGAGGCCGTGCAGCTCGCCGGGGACCTCGGCGACCGGCTGATGGAGGTCCGGGTCGAACTCGCCCGCTGGGAACTGGCCCGCAACCGCGGGAACGGCGCGACCGGCGACGACGGCACCGACGCGGAGGCCGGAATCCGGGCCGCCGCCCGGCGGCTGGTCCGGCTGATCGACGGGCGGACGGTCGAACTGATCTCCCAGGACCCGCGCCTGCTGCTCGCCGTCACCGGCGCGGTCGGCGACATGCGGCCCGCGCTCGTCCGGCAGAGCCTGCGGGTGATCGGCCTGCGCCGGTTCACCGCCGGCCAGCGGGACGGCCTGGCCCGCGTCCTGACGGAGTGGGACACCGCCCTCGGCGGCGAGGCCGCCCGGATGGCCGCCTCGGCAGGACCCGGCGCCGTCCTCCCCGCCACCGGCTTCTGGCCCAAGTGGCTGGCCACCGCCACCCCGGCACAGGCCGCCAACGCCCTCACCGCCCTCACCACCGCCCTCCCCGGCGGCACCCCCGTCCTCGCCGAACTCGCCGCCGTCTACGGCCAATGGCTCGACCGCAAGAAACGCTGAGGGGCACGCGAGGCCTGTCTGCCGCCGTCGGGTGACCCCACAGGGGCGCTGGGGGCACCTCCCGGCCGAAGGCCGGGGGAGGAACTGTGCAATTCGGATGGGGGCCACCGTACAGACCTCGGGTCGGCCCATGACCGTCATGATGCCCGGTCCCGGATTGCGCGGCTCCCAGCGTCCCTATGAGCTCACGGCCAGGGCGCGTTCGGTGATGTTGCGGGCCATGCCGCCGAAGACCACCGCGTGGAACGGCGCCACCGACCACCAGTACGCGTGACCGGCCAGCCCGTGCGGGTGGAACAGTGCCCGCTGCCGGTACACGGCCCCGCCCTCGCCGTCCGGGGCGACCGACAGCTCCAGCCACGCCGGCCCGGGCAGCCGCATCTCTGCCCGCAGCCGCAGCAGCCGCCCCGGCTCGATCTCCTCGACCCGCCAGAAGTCCAGCGAGTCGCCGACCCGCAGCCGCGCCGGGTCGCGCCGGCCGCGCCGCAGCCCGACCCCGCCGACCGCCCGGTCCGCCCAGCCGCGCAGCGCCCACGCCAGCGGGAAGGAGTACCAGCCGTTCTCCCCGCCGATGCCCTCCACGACCCGCCAGACGGCCTCCGGCGCCGCGCCGACCCGCCGCTCCCGGACGTCCTGGTAGAGGCTGCCGCCCGCCCAGTCGGGGTCGGTGGGCAGCGGGTCGCTCGGCGCCCCGGGCAGTGAGGCCGAGGACCAGCGGGTGACGACCTCGGCGTCCCGGATGCGGCGCAGCGCGAGCCGTACCGCGTCCTCGAAGCCGATCGGGCCGTGCACCGGCCGGGGCAGGCCGGGGACGGACTGGGCGGGCGGGTCGGGCACGTACCGGGCGATGTCGTGCTCGGCGCAGACGACCTCGTGCCGCAGCGACTCCACCAGCGGCCGGGCGATGGAGTTGGGCACGGGCGTGACCAGGCCGACCCAGAGGCTCGAGAGGCGGGGGGTGAGCACGGGCACCGGTACGACGATCCGGCGGGGGAGCCCGGCGACGGCCGCGTAGCGGAGCATCATCCGGCGGTACGTCAGGACGTCGGGCCCGCCGATGTCGAAGGCCCGGTTGACCTCGGGCGGCAGGTCGGCGGCGGCGACCAGGTAGCGGAGCACGTCCCGGACGGCGATCGGCTGGATGCGGGTGCCGACCCAGCTGGGGGTCACCATGACGGGCAGCCGCTCGGTGAGGTAGCGCAGCATCTCGAAGGAGGCGGAGCCGGACCCGATGATCACTGCGGCGCGCAGTTCGGCGGTCGGGACGCCGCTGTTCCGCAGCAGCCGGCCGACCTCGGCCCGGGAGCGCAGGTGCGGGGACAGCTCGGCGGTCGGTACGCCGGCCGGCACCAGTCCGCCCAGGTAGACGATCCGCCGCACCCCTGCGCGGGCGGCGGCCGCGCCGAAGGCCCGGGCCGCCTCGCGGTCGGTGCGCTCGAAGCCGGGCCCGGTGCCGAGCGAGTGGACGAGGTAGTAGGCGGTGTCGACGCCCTCGAAGGCGGCGGGCAGGGTCTCCGGCCGGGTGACGTCGCCGGTGGCGGTCTCCACCCGGGCCCGCCAGGGGTGGTCGCGCAGCCGGCCCGGGTTGCGGACCAGGCAGCGCACGGCGCGGCCCGCCGCGAGGAGTTCGGGCACCAGCCGCCCGCCGATGTAGCCGGTGGCCCCGGTGACCAGGCAGAGCTGCGGCCGGGCGGTCTGTTCGGTCATCGGGTCTCCCGCGGGTGGGTCAGAAGGCGTACCGCACCGTGAGCCAGGGCGCGTGACGGTCGATCAGGGTGCGGAGCTCGGCCAGCGCCGCGGCCTTGCGGCCGGCCCGGTAGCGGACGTTCATACTGCCGTTCTCGGACCGCTTGGGCTCCTGCAGGGCGGGCCGCCAGAGCAGCTGCTCCGCCTTCGGGTGCCAGCCCAGGTTGACCTCGTGCAGGCCCTGGTTGTGCGTCAGCATGATGATCTCCGCGGCGGCCCGGGCTTTCACGGAGGCGGGCAGCATGTCGTCCATCCGGTGCAGCAGCTCGGCCCAGTCGCGCTGCCAGCCCTCGCGCAGGACGACGGGGGAGAGGTTGAAGTGCACCTCGTACCCGGCCTCCAGGAAGTCGCCGGCGGCGGTGATCCGGTCCGGCACCGGCGTGGTGCGGACGTCCAGCAGCCGGGCGTCTGCGGGCGGCATCAGTGAGAACCGGATGCGGGTTCGGCCGCGCGGGTCCAGGTCCAGCAGGTCGCGGTTGACCCACTTGGTGGCGAAGGACGCCTTGGCGGTCGGCCAGTGCCGGAAGGCCCGGACGAGGTCGGCGGTGTTGTCGCAGACCAGGGCGTCCACCGAGCAGTCGTTGTTCTCGCCGATGTCGTACACCCAGGCGGCCGGGTCGCACTGGTTGGGCCCCGGCTTTCGGCCCTGGCGGCGGACGTGCCCGGAGAGGTAGCCGATGATCCGGTCGATGTTGGTGAAGACGGTGATCGGATTGGCGTAGCCCTTGCGCCGGGGCACGTAGCAGTACGCGCAGGCGAGCGCGCAGCCGTTGGCGGAGCTGGGGGCGATCCAGTCCGCCGAGCGGCCGTTGGGCCGGGCGGCGAGGGACTTCTTCACGCCCAGCACCAGGACCTCGCTCTTGATCCGCGCCCACCGCTCGACGTTCCCGGCGTTGCCGTGCAGGTGCGGGATCTGCCAGTGCGAGGGCACCTCGACCACCCTGGCCTGCGGAAAGCGCTCCAGCACCTGCCGGCCGCGCGGGGAGGCCGCGGCCTGCGGTTCGGCGTAGATCTCCCGGACGTCGAACAGCGGGAACGGTCGGCGGGCGGTCGGCACGGCGGTCGGTCTCCTGGGGTGGTGCTGTGCGGTGCTGGTCGGGCGGTACGACGGCAGCGCCCGGCCGCTCGTCCGACCGTACGCCCCGCCGGACGGTATTCGGAGCGTGCGGCCGCGCGGATTGCCCGCGTCCGCCGGTCAGTCGCGGAGCCGGTCGGCGAGCCAGTCGGCGGTGCCGGGGAGCCAGTCCGGGCGGGCGTTGCCCAGCAGGTGGTCACCGTGCGGGACGAGCAGGTACTCGCCCCGCGGGGCGCTGCGGGCCAGCGGCTCGCCGTTCACCACGCCGGGGATGGTGTCCAGGCCGCCGTCGACGACCCGCAGCGGGCAGCTGATCAGCCCGGCGGCGGCCGCCAGGTCGACGCGGTCGGCGAACTCCCGGGCGGCCTCACGGCTGCCCGCCCGCTGGGTGAGGGTGTCGGTGACGAACGGCGGCAGCTCGTCCCACACCAGCCGGTACGGGCCGCTGACCGTGGCGGCGGCCCGCACCCTCGGCTCGTGGGCGGCCGCGACCGCGGCGTAGTAGCCGCCCAGGCTGAGCCCGAGCAGTGCCGTCCGGGCGGCATCGAGCCCGCCCAGGGCGGCGAGCGCGTCCAGGGCCTCGCCCACCACCGCCCGGTAGTCGGAGCGCGGCGCACTCGTGGCCGCCCGGACGCCCTGCCCGGGGCCGTCCAGCGCGAGTGCGGCCAGACCGCGGGCCAGCAGCGCCTCCACGACGCCGTGGAACTCCTCCTTGCCGGAGTCCATGCCGGGGATCACCAGGACCGTGGCAGGGGCGGGCCCGCCGGTGCCGACCGGGCGGCGCAGCCAGCCGGTGAAGGTCTCGCCCTCGATCCGCACCGCACCCGGGTCCAGCCGGGCCAGCGCATCGGCCATCGCCGCGTCGGCGTCTGCGGCGGCGCGGGCCGCGAGGGTCCGGTCCGGGTGCGGCAGCCAGCTCGCGCAGTGGAACCAGCGGGCGGCGGAGCGGTAGGACTCGCCCGCGGAGACGCGGTGGCCGCGGGCGTCGGCCGCCCCCGCCGCCTCCAGGCGGTCCCGTCCCGCGGCGTGGAAGGCCGCGGGCCAGTCGGTGAGCCAGCCCAGCCCGGCGGTGACGCGGTCGTAGGCGAAGGCGTCCAGGCCGGCGGCGACGGCCCGGGAACGGTTGACGCGGGTGAAGTCGCGGAGGATGCCGGGCAGTTCGAGGAAGGTGGACAAAGCTGGTCCTGAGGGTCGGCGGGCAGTACCCCCAGCAGACCGTGCGCCAGGTCTGACGGTCCAACAACCGGCCCGAAGGATCGACAACCGGGGGTTGTCACCTAAGGTCAGCGGGGTGGATCCGGATCTTGCCCAGGTGCGTGCTTTCGTCGCGGCGGCCGACTTCCTGCACTTCGGCCGTGCCGCCGACCGGCTCGGCATCAGCCAGCAGGCCCTCTCCAAGCGGATCGCCCGGCTCGAGGAGCTGCTCGGTGCCCGGCTGCTGGACCGCAACGGAGGGCGCGGGGTGCGGCTGACCGAGGCCGGCGAGCGGTTCCTCGGCCCGGCCCGCCGGGCCCTGGCGGCGGGGGAGCAGGCGGTCGCAGCCGTTGCGGGTGGCCGCAGCAGCCTGCGGATCGACGTCTGGGGCCACCTCTACGCGCCGATGCGCAGCCTGGCCCTGGTGCTGGACGGGGCCGGGCTGCCCGCCGTGGAACCGGGCGCCGCCCGGGACTTCCCGGCGGTCGTCCAGGCCCTGCGGCGCGGCGAGACCGACCTCGGCCTCGGACGCGTGCCCGCCGCCGCCGCGCCGGACGGCCTCGCCCACCGGACGGTCCGGCTGGAGCCGGTCGACGCCGTCCTCAGCGCCGACCATCCCCTGGCGGACGCCGCGCAGCTGCGGCCGGCCGATCTGCGGGACGGCCTGCTGCATCATCCGGGGGAGCCGGGCCGACTGGACTTCCTCACCGCCTTCGCCGACCGTTTCGGGGTCTCCCGGCGCATCGGCGGCCCCAACCTGGGCCTGGAGCCCTTCCTGGCCGGCATCCGGGACGACCCCCGGGCCTTCTCGCTCTTCCCGGCCGACGCCGTCACCGGTGACCACCCCGGCCTGCGCTTCGTCCCGCTGGTCGGGCCGACCCCGCTCTACGCCTGGTCGCTGCTGTGGGCGGGCGCGGAGGAGCCGCCCGCGTTCCGCCCCCTCCTCGATGCCTTCGCCCGGACGGCCCGGCGGCTGCGCTGGCTGGAGTGCGACCCGGACCGGGACTGGCTGCCCGGCAGCGGCCGTTGAGCGTCGGCCCGGCCCCGGGCCGCGGGTTCGCAGGGCGTGGGTACGGCCCGGTGACTGGCCGGGCGGTACCCGATGTGACAGCCTGCTGCCCGGACCGACCGGTCCGGTTGGTGAATTGCTCGGTCTGCGAGGTGCTCCGTTGTCGAGGTGTCCGGTGGCCGACCGGTTCGGTCGGCGAGCCGCTCGGGCGTAGCAGTTCTGCGACGGTCCGTGCGGCGGGCAATCCGACGGGCGCCCGGCTCCGAACACCCGTTACCGATGACTGCCGCCGTCGGCGGACGGCGCGGTCCCCAGTCGATCTGCGGAGGTTCCCGATGCCCGCCACCCGTCAGACGGGCGAGCCGCGCGCCTGCCCGGCCCGCGCCGCCCGGCTGCCCGTGACGACACGTCCCGGCGGGGTGGTGGAGTGAACACCGTCGTCCACCTGTCGGGCCCGCACCGGCGCGGACCCGATCTCAAGGAACTCGTCGCCCAGGTGGCCTTCGGCGACCAGGACGCCTTCTCCCGGCTGTACGACGCCGTGGCAGGCCCGGTCTTCGGCCTGGTCCGCCGGGTCCTGCGCGACCCGGCGCAGTCCGAGGAGGTCACCCAGGAGGTCATGCTGGAGGTCTGGCGCACGGCAGCCCGGTACCAGCCGGAGCGCGGCGAGGTGATGTCCTGGGTGCTGACCATGGCGCACCGCCGGGCGGTCGACCGGGTGCGCGCCGTCCAGGCCGCGGCCGACCGCGACCAGCGGGTCGCCGCGCGCTCCCACATGCCGGCCTTCGACGAGGTCGCCGAGCAGGTGGAGGGCCGCCTGGAGCGCGAGCAGGTGCGGCGCTGCCTGAAGATGCTGACCGAGCTCCAGCGGCAGTCGGTCACCCTGGCCTACTACCGGGGTTACTCCTACCGTGAGGTGGCGGACATGCTGAGTACGCCGCTGGGCACCGTCAAGACGCGGATGCGGGACGGGCTGATCCGGCTGCGGGACTGCCTGGGGGTGGGGTCATGACCATCGGAGCCGATCTGCACACGCTCACCGGCGCGTACGCCGCGCACGCCCTGGACGAGCCCGAGCGCATCGAGTTCGAGCACCATCTGGCGGTGTGCGAGGCCTGTGCGCTGGAGGTCCGGGAGTTCGCCGCGACGCTGGCCCGGCTCGGCGCGGCCGAGACGGAGGCGCCGCCGCCGGAGCTCAAGGCCCGGGTGATGGCGGACATCGGGGCCGTCCGCCAGCTCGCGCCGCCGCCGGCCGGGCCGCCCGGTGACTCGGGGGCACCGGGCGGCCCGGCCCGCCGCGGCCGCTTCGCACGGCACTGGCCCAAGTTCGCGCTGGCCGCCTCGGTGGCCCTGGCGGCGGCGTTCGGCGGCCTGGCCGTGGAGCAGAGCCAGCGGGCGGACGAGGCGAACAGCCGCGCCGCTCAGCTGCAGGCGCAGCAGGCCGCGTTCGGCACCCTGCTCACCGCACCGGACGCCCGTACGGCGACCGGGACGGCCGGCAACGGTGTCGGCACCGTGGTCTGGTCGCAGAGCCAGGGCAGGGCCGGGTTCCTGGCGTCCGGGCTGCCTGCGCTGCCCGAGGGCAAGACGTACGAGCTGTGGTTCGACGACGCTGGGACGATGCGCCCGGCCGGCCTGCTGCCCGCCTCCACCGGCTACCTGCTGATGGAGGGCCCGCTGAACGGCGCCGAGGGCATCGGCGTGACCGTGGAGCCGGCCGGCGGTTCCGCCACTCCGAGCGGGCAGCCGGTGATGCTCCTGCCCTTCGCCTGAGACGTCGGAGCCGGGGGCGGCGGCCGTGGACCACCGCCCCCTGGCTACCCGGTGTGACCGTCGAGGGTACGTGTTGACCGAGCGTCAACCGTGACTCTTCGCTGTCGAGATGCCGTGCGACCGGGCGTAGTGTGGGAAGAGGCCGACCACCGGTGACGCCCGCCCGGTGAGCTGACCATCCGCCAGTTCCATTTTCGGCCGGACCGTGCGAGCGCCGGTCCGCGGATCGGAGGCATTGGTCATGGTGGACACAGCGGCACCCGGATCTGTCGCACAGAAGTACTGCACCGTTCAACCACGCGTCCTGCCGGAGCTCCGGCCCGGGCTCGGCCTCGCCCGGGAGCGCGCGATAGTCAACATCAGCTCGAAGTGGGTCAACGGCACGCACATCCACTTCACCTTCCTCGACAGCACCGGAGGCGGCCGGGGCGAGGCCCAACTGGACCAGGTCAGGGACGCATTCCGGGAATGGAAGGGCCTCGGCATCGGCCTGGACTTCGAGGAGGTGGAGAGCCCCGCCGCGGCCGAGATCAGGATCGCCTTCGAGGACGACGGCTCGTGGTCGTACGTCGGGCGGGACGCCCTGACGATCGGTGTCGGCGAGGCCACGATGAACTTCGGCTGGGACGTCACCAGCATCTGGGGCCGTGCCACCGCGCGGCACGAGACCGGCCACGCCCTCGGCCTGGAGCACGAGCACCAGAACCCCAACGCCGGCATCGTCTGGAACGACGAGGCCGTCTACGCGGCGCTCGCCGCGCCGCCCAACCGGTGGAGCCGCGAGGAGACCTTCCACAACATCCTGCGCAAGCTCCCCAAGGACGAGGTGGGCGGCTCCCACTGGGACGTGGCCTCCGTCATGGAGTACCCGTTCGAACCCGGGCTGATCATCGAGCCGGAGCAGTACGGGCGCGACGGTATCGAGGGCGGCCTGGACCTCTCCGCGATCGACAAGGAGGTCGTGCGGCAGTGGTATCCGGCGCTGACCGTCGGCCCGACCGCGCTGCAGCCCGGTGCCTCCGCCCCGCTCGGCCTCGTCTCCGGCCAGCAGGCCGACTTCGAGATCAGTCCCGACGAGACCCGTGCGTACGACATCGGCAGCTTCGGCCAGAGCGACGTCGTCATGGTCCTCTTCGAGGACGTCGGCGGCGAACTGCGCTACTTCGCGGGCAGGGACGACAGCGGCACCGAGGCCAACGCCCGGCTGTCCGTGCGGCTCGTCGCCGGCCGGCGCTACGTGCTGCGCGTCCGGATGTACTCCGTCTACGGCGGCGGCCCCACCGCGGTCATGTACTGGTAGCCCGTCCGCGCGCGCACCGTTCACCACAACTCCACACCGGCCGGGGGCAATCCATCCGCCGGGCCGCTCCGAAGACCCGGTAGCCAGCGAAGGAGCGGCCCGGCACCAGCACGGGCCCGTGCAGTGGAGGGGGCCCAGTGACAGTGCCCGGAACGGTCCCGGACACGACGGCAGGCAGGGGCGCGCGGCACGCGCACCCCGGCCGGACCGTCGCCGTCGTCGGCGCCGGAGTGGCGGGCCTCACCGCCGCGTACGAACTCCGGCGGGCCGGCGTCGACGTGCAGTTGTTCGAGGCGGACGGCAGGCTCGGCGGCCACGCCCACACCCAGCGGGCGGTGGGCGCCGACGGCCGCGAAGTCCCCCTGGACACCGGCTTCCTGGTGCACAACGAGCGCACCTACCCGCACCTCGTCCGGATGTTCCGCGAACTCGGCGTGCAGACCCGCGACAGCGACATGAGCATGTCCGTCCAGTGCCGCGGCTGCGGCCTCGAGTACGCCGGCGCCCGCGGACCCGCCGGCCTGCTCGCCCGCCCCGACGCCCTGCTGCGCGGCCGCTACCTGCGGATGCTCGCCGAAGTACCCCGCTTCCACCGCCGCGCCCGCCGCCTGCTCGCCGACCCCGGCGCCGGCGACCCCTCGCTGCGCGCCTTCCTCGCCGACGGCGGCTTCTCCGACTACTTCGTCAGCCACTTCATGACGCCGGTGGTCGCCGCCGTCTGGTCCTGCGCCCCCGACCTCGCCGGCGACTACCCCGCCCGCTACCTCTTCGCCTTCCTCGAGAACCACGGCATGCTGTCCGTCACCGGCTCGCCCACCTGGCGCACCGTCGTCGGCGGCTCCCGCAGCTACGTCGAGCGGATCGCCGAACGCCTCACCGCCGTCCACCGCGGCGCCCCCGTCCGCGCCGTGCACCGCCACCACGACGGCGTCGAGATCACCACCGCCGACGGCAGCCGCACCGCCGCGGACGCCGTAGTCGTCGCCACCCATGCCGACCAGGCGCTCGCCCTGCTCGCCCGCCCCACCCGCACCGAACGCCACGTCCTCGGCGCCTTCCGCTACTCCCGCAACCCCACCGTCCTGCACCGCGACGCCTCCCGGCTCCCGCGGGCCGCCTGGGCGCGCGCATCCTGGAACTACCGGATGGCCGACTGCCGGGGAAGCGCCGACAGCGTCCAGGTCAGCTACCACCTCAACCGGCTCCTCGGCCTCGCCACCGAGGAGGACTACCTCGTGACCCTCAACGAGGACCGCCACGACCCGCTGCCCGACGAGCACGTGGTCTCCCGCACGGTCTACGAACACCCCGTCTACACCGCCGAGAGCGTCGCCGCCCAGCGCCGCCTCCCCGAACTCACCACCGGCCGCACCGCCTTCGCCGGCGCCTACCACGGCTGGGGCTTCCACGAGGACGGCTGCCGCTCCGGCATCCACGCCGCCCGGGCCCTCCTCGGCACCCCCGCCCTCGCCGCAGACCGCCACGGGCTCACCGCGAGCACCCGATGACCGCACCCGCAGCCACCCGCCGCAGCCCCGGCCCGGCCCGCCCCGGCACCGGACTCCCCGGCCCCTGGGGCGCAGCCCTGTACGAGTGCCGGATCGGCCACGTCCGCACCGTTCCGCTGCGGCACGCCTTCCGCCACCGCACCTACCTGTGGCTGGTCGACCTCGACCACCTGCCGGTGCTGCCCCGCCCGCTGCGCCCGCTCGCCCGCTTCCGGGCCGCCGACCACCCCGGCGACCCCCGCGGCACCCTGCGCGGCAACCTGGAGCAGTACCTCGCCGGGCAGGGCATCGACCTCGCCGGCGGCCGCGTCCTGATGCTCGCGCAGGCCCGCTCGCTCGGGTACGTCTTCAACCCGCTCACCGTCTACTGGTGCCGCGGCGCGGACGGCGGCCCGCTGTGCACCGTCGCCGAGGTGCACAACACCTACGGCGGCCACCACCGCTACCTGCTCCGCCCCGACGCGGACGGCCGCGCCGAGACGGCCAAGGAGTTCTACGTCTCGCCGTTCTTCCCCGTCGACGGCCGCTACCGGATGGCCCTGCCCGAACCCGGCGAGCGGCTCCGCCTGACCGTCCGTCTGGAACGGGCCGGCGGAAGCCCGTTCACCGCCACCGTGCAGGGCACCCGCCGCCCCGCGGGGCCGGCCGCGCTGCTGCGGGCCGCCCTGCACCACCCGCTGGCCACCCTCGCCGTCAGTGTGCACATCCGCTACCAGGGCATACGCCTCTACCTGCAGGGCCTGCCCGTCCACCCCCGGACCGCGCCCCCGAACCCGGCCGACCGCAGCCACGCCACGCCCCCGGCAACCGCAATCCCAGCAGCACCCGCAACCGAAGAAGAGGTGTCCGCCCCGTGACCCGGCCCGCCCTTCCGACCGCCCCGCCGCCGACCGCCGTCGACCCCGGCCGCTGGCCCGACGTCGCCCGCATTCCCCGGGCCCCGCTGCGCGCCGCCGTCGCCGGCCGCCTGCTGCGCAGCGTCGCCCGGCGCCGCGGCCTGCGCGTCGAGCTCCCCGACGGCAGCCCCCTGGTGGCCGCCCCGCCCGGCGCACCCGTACTGCGCCTGCACCGCCCCGAGGCCTTCCTCGCCCGCGTCGGCGCGACCGGGCTGATCGGCTTCGGCGAGGCCTACCAGGCCGGCGACTGGGACACCCCCGACCTGATCGGCCTGCTCGGCGTCCTCGCCACCGCCCCCGAGACCATCGTCCCGACCGGCGCCCAGTGGCTGCGCCGGCTGTACGTGCAGCGGCCCCCGGCCGCCGAACTCTCCACCGCCGAGAACGCCCGCCGCAACATCCACCACCACTACGACCTGTCCAACGACCTCTTCGCGCTGTTCCTCGACCGGACGATGACCTACTCGTCCGCCGTCTTCCCCACCACTCCCGCCGGCGCACCCCTCGCCACCTGGGAGAACCTTCCCGAGGCCCAGCACCGCAAGATCGACCGCCTGCTCGACCTCGCCGCCGTCGGCCCCGGCGGCCGCGTCCTGGAGATCGGCACCGGCTGGGGCGAACTCGCCCTGCGCGCCGCAGCCCGCGGCGCCCGCGTCACCAGCCTCACCCTCTCCGAGGAGCAGCTCGCCCTCGCCCGGCGCCGCATCGCCGACGCCGGCCTCGCGGACCGCGCCGACGTCCGGCTCTGCGACTACCGCTCCGCCGAGGGCCGGTACGACGCGGTGGTCAGCGTCGAGATGATCGAAGCCGTCGGGCGCCCCTTCTGGCCGGAGTACTTCCGCACCATCGACCGCGTCCTCGCCCCCGGCGGCCGGGCCGCGCTCCAGGCCATCACCATGCCGCACGACCGCATGATCGCCAGCAGCAACACCTACACCTGGATCCTCAAGTACATCTTCCCCGGCGGCCTGATCCCCTCCGTGCAGGCCATCGACCAGACCACCGCCAAGCACACCCGGCTGCGGGTCGCCGCCGACCACGCCTACGGGCCGCACTACGCCGAAACGCTGCGGCTGTGGCGCGAACGCTTCACCGAACGCGCCGAGGACGTCGCGGCGCTCGGCTTCGACCAGGTCTTCCGCCGCACCTGGGAGCTCTACCTCGCCTACTCCGAGGCCGGATTCCGCACCGGCTACCTCGACGTCCGGCAGATCCTGCTCACCCGCGGGGAGGACGCCCGGTGACCGCCGCCGCCCGCCTCGCCCCGCTCCTCGCCGACCTGATCGGCGGCCCGCCGCCCTTCCGCATCCGCGCCTGGGACGGCTCCACCGCCGGCCCCGAGGACGCCCCCACCGTCGTCCTGCGCCGCCGCCGCGCACTGCGCCGCCTGCTCTGGCAGCCCGGCGAACTCGGCCTCGCCGACGCGTACATCACCGGCGACCTCGACGTCGAGGGCGACCTCGCGGAAGGCCTCGGCACCGTCCGCCGGGCCCTCGCCGGACGCGGCCCGGTCCGCCCCGCCGCCCGCGACCTGCCCCGGCTGCTCGCCGCCGCCGCCCGGCTCGGCGCCCTCGGCCCCCGGCCCGCGCCGCCCGGCGGCCGCGCCGCCGTCCGCGGCGCCCTGCACAGCCGCGGCCGCGACCGGGCCGTCGTCAGCCACCACTACGACCTGTCCAACGAGTTCTACGCCCTGCTGCTCGGCCCCGCGATGGCCTACTCCTGCGCCTACTGGACCTCCGGCGAGCAGAGTCTGGCCGAGGCGCAGACCGCCAAGTTCGACCTGATCTGCCGCAAGCTCGGCCTGCGCCCCGGCAGTCGCCTGCTCGACGTCGGCTGCGGCTGGGGAGCCCTCGCGCTGCACGCCGCCCGGCACCACGGCGCCCGCGTCACCGCCGTCACCCTCTCCCGCCGCCAGCACGCCTTCGCCGCCGCCATGGTCGCCGAGGCCGGCCTCGGCGACCGGGTGGAGGTCCTGCTGAGCGACTACCGCGACATCGCCGAGGGCCCGTACGACGCGATCAGCTGCATCGAGATGGGCGAGCACGTCGGCGAGGGCCACTACCCGGCCTTCGCCGCCCGGCTGCACGGCCTGCTCCGGCCGCAGGGGCGGCTGCTGGTGCAGCAGATGTCCCGCGGCGCGAACGCCCCCGGCGGCGGCGCCTTCATCGAGACGTACATCGCCCCCGACATGCACATGCGCCCGGTCGGCCGCACCGTCGACCTGCTGGAGGGCGCCGGCCTGGAGGTCCGGCACGTCGAGGCGATGCGCGAGCACTACGCCCGCACCATCGACGCCTGGTACGAGACGCTCCGCGAACGGCGGGCCGACTTCACCGGCCTGGTCGGCGAGCGGACCGTCCGGCTCTGGCAGCTGTACACGGCGGGCAGCTCGCTGGCCTTCGCCGAACGGCGGATGGGCGTCGACCAGATCCTCGCCGTCCGCCCGACCGGCGGCGGGGCGAGCGGCACACCCGCCACGCCCGCCCCCTGGTACGGGGCGGCCACATGAACGGTGCTGCCTTCGCGGTGAACCTCGCGGCCACGGCCGGCGCCGCGCTCGCCGTCCTGCTGGCCGCCCTCGCGGTCGGCCTGCGCACCGGCCGGCACCGCACCGTGGACGTCGCATGGGGACTCGCCTTCACCGCCGTCGCCCTCACCGGGTACGGCCTCTCCGCCGGGTACGGCGACGACGGGCGGCGGCTGCTCGCCACCGTCCTCACCGCGGTGTGGGGCGTCCGGCTGTCCGTCCACATCGCCCTGCGGGCCCGCGGCACCGGCGAGGACCCGCGCTACGAACGGATGCTCGCCCGGAAGCCGCCCGGCCGCGCCCGCACCCTGTACGCGGTACGGACGGTGTACCTGCTGCAGGCCGCACTGGTCTGGTTCGTGTCGCTGCCCGTGCAGGCCGCCCAGTACCTGCCCGACCCGCCCGGCCCGCTCGCCTGGGCCGGCACCGCGGTCTGGGCCGTCGGCCTGTTCTTCGAGGCCGTCGGCGACCGGCAGCTGACCCGCTTCAAGGCCGACCCGGCCAACCGCGGCCGGATCATGGACCGCGGCCTGTGGCGCTACACCCGGCACCCCAACTACTTCGGGGACGCCTGCGTCTGGTGGGGCCTGTTCCTGCTCGCCGCGGACGCACCGATCGGCTGGGCCTTCGTCGCGAGCCCGCTGCTGATGACCTGGCTGCTGGCCTTCGGCAGCGGCAAACCCCTGCTGGAGCGCCGGATGAGCTCCGGCAGGCCCGGATGGGACGCCTACGCCGCCAGGACCAGCGGCTTCGTCCCGCTGCCGCCCCGCCGCTGACGCACCGTCGACCACCGGCCTCCGCCGGCCGTCGACCGACATGCCGCCGGGCGGGCGCCGATGCGGGCGCCCGCCCGGTCCTTCAGCAACCTCGATCAACAACCGAATCCGAAACGCCCCGACCGCCGGAGGGCGGCCGCCGAGCCCAGGGCGGCCGCTCCGGCGAGCGGGGCCGCCGCGGGATTCCCCGCAGCGGCCCACAGGGCGAGTCCGGCCGCCGCCGCCGCAAGCGCGGTGACCACCGCGGTGGGTACTCGCGGACCTCGGAGCAGCAGGCCCGCACGGCCGCGCCCGCTGCGCAGCCTTCGGTCGAGCCCCGGATCCTCGAGGCGGGCCTGCTCTTCGATGACGGCGAGGACCGATCGCTCCCACGGGGTCAGGGCGACGGCTGCCATGGCGATCGACCTCCTTCCCGCGCCGGGTTCTGCACCCGGCCCCTCCACCGTGCGACCGCCGACCCCGTCCGGCAGCCCGCACCGCCTGTGCAGCGCTTCGCGGCGTGTCCTGCCCCGGGCAGGTGCAGCACCGACTACCGTGCCCAGCGTGGACACCCCGACCGACCTGTCGGCCCCCCTCGCCGAGGCGAGCATCACCACCGGGGGAGTCGCCCGCAGACTCGGCGTCTCGCCGACCACCGTCCGCTCCTGGGAGCGCCGCTACGGCATCGGCCCGTCCGGCCACGAGGCGGGCCGGCACCGCCGCTGGACCCCGCAGGACGTGGCCGTGCTGGAGGCGATGTGCCGCCTCACCGCCCGGGGCGTGCCGCCCGCCGAGGCCGCCCGCCTCGCCCGCGGCGGAGCCCTCGCCCGGCTGCCCCAGGGCCGTGCCGAGACCGGCGAACCCCGCGAGTCCGGCGGCGGCCGGACCCTCCCGCTCGGCACCGTCCGCCCGGAGTGCCGCGGGCTCGGCCGCGCCGCCGTCCGCCTCGACGCACCCGTGGTCGAGCGGCTGCTCGACGTGGCGGTGGCCGACCTCGGCCTGGTGACCGCCTGGGACGAGGTCATGATGCCCGCGCTGCGCGCCGTCGGCCGCAAGTGGGCGGTGGAGGGCGAGCGGTACGTCGAGGTCGAGCACCTGCTCTCCTGGCACGTCTCCGGCGCCCTGCGGAGGGTCACCCGCTGCATCGACCCGCCGGCGCCGGTCGCGCCCGTCCTGCTGGCCGGCATGCCGCGGGAGCTGCACTCGCTGCCGCTGGAGGCCGTCGCGGCCGCCCTCTCCGGCCGGGGCATCCCGTTCCGGATGTTCGGCCCGGCCGTGCCGCCGGCCGCCCTGGTCGAGTCCGTCCGGCGGATCGGCCCGTCCGCGGCGCTGCTCTGGTCGCAGTCCCGGGACACCGCCGACACCCGCCTCGCCCAACTGGCCGCCGCCACCGCCTGGGGCCCCCGCGGTGCCCGCGCCCGCCCCGCCGTCCTCCTCGGCGGCCCCGGCTGGTCCGGCGCCGGCCGCATCCCCGGCACCCTCCGCCCCCGCCGCCTCACCGAAAGCCTCGTCCACCTGGAGACCCTGGCAGCCCCCTGAAGCACCCCGCTCAGGGGCGCGGGGAACCGCGCAGCCCATGGCGAGGTGATCCCCGGCGCCGGCGGCAGCCCCTTCACCGGCCGGCGTCGGCCAGCACCTCGCGGGCGGCCCGCGTTCCCGACGCCAGTGCCCCCTGCACCGACCCCGTGCCGCGGTGGTCCCCGCAGACGTAGCGGCCGCCGCCGAGCCGGGTCGGCCGGGTCAGCGGGTGCGGGGCGGGCATCGCGGGCAGTGCGTACGGGATGCGGTAGTCCGCCAGGTGTTCCCAGCCGCCGGTGTCCGTCTCGTACAGCTCGGCCAGCCGGGCCCGCACCTGCGGTTCGTCAGCGTCGGCGCCCAGCACGGACGTCGAGACCAGCGCCCGCCCGTCGCCCGCGTACCCGGGCACCGCCTCGGAGAGCACCACCGTGTTCAGCACCGGCCCGTCCGTGTCGACCAGCAGGGTCGGCTCGGCGAGCGGGGAGCGCGGCGCCGCGTGGTAGAGCGTGGTCACCGACCGGGCGGGCGGCACCGCCAGCCCGGGCAGCAGCCGGGCCGCCTCGGGCGCCTCGGTGGCCACCACCACCCGCTCCGCGGCCACCTCCGTACCTGTCACCAGCCGGACGCCCCCGTCCGTCACCTCCGCGACCGGGGAGCCGAGCGTCACCGTGCCCGGCGGGAGCCCGGCCGCGAGCTGTTCCGGCACGGCCCCGATCCCGGCCTCCGGCAGGCAGAGGGTGCCGCGCAGCATGCTCCGCCACACCAGGTGGAACACCCGGCCGGAGGTCTCCAGCCGGTGGTCCAGGAACACCCCGGAGAGGAAGGGCCGCAGCACGGCGTCCACCGTCTCCGGCGACAGGCCGGCCGCCGCCAGGGCGCGGTGCGTCGGCTCGTCGCGGCCGCGGCGCAGCAGCGCGGCGGGCAGCACCATGTCGCGGGCGCTGAGCAGCCCGAGTGCCACGGTGTCCCGGAACGGTGCCAGCCGGCCCGGCAGCAGGTCGGCGGCCTCGCCGGGCCGCCGCGTCGGATCGACCAGCCGCCGGCGCCCGTGGCGTCCGGCCAGCAGGAACCCCGGGGTCAGCGGGTGCAGCCGCAGCGCCTGGAGGTCGATCCGCCGCCTCACCTGCGGGTACGCGGTGTTGAACACCTGGAAGCCGCGGTCCAGCCGGAAGCCGCGCACCGTGTGGGTGCGCATCCGGCCGCCCACGCCGTCCGAGGCCTCCAGCACCCGCACCCGCAGGCCGCCCGCCACCAGGTCGTGCGCGCACGCCAGCCCCGCGAGCCCGGCCCCGACCACCACCACGTCCACCGACGGCCCCATGCCGCCACCTCCTCGTCTCCGTACGGCCCCCGTACGGCCCACGCGGGGGTCGGCCGCACCACGCCCGCGGGTACACCTCACACGCCCGACCCCGTACGCCCCAGCCGCCGAACCTCCGGAGCCCGCTCGTGAACCGCAGACTGCTCAGACTCACCGGCGCCGCCACCGCCCTCTACGGCGTGGCGGTCACCCGCCGTCCCGGCCTGCTCGCCCGCCCGTCCGGGCTCACCGCACCGGACGGCACCGTCCCCGCCGCGGTCGAGGCCTGCCTCCGCCCGCTCGCCCTGCGCGACGCGGCCTGCGGACTGGCGATGCTTCTCGCCCCGGACGACAGCAGCCTCCGCACCGCCACCCTGCTGAGGGTCGCCGCCGACTTCGGCGATGCCGTCCTGCTGTCCGGTGCCCTGCCGGCCCGGCGGCACCGGGTGATGGCCCTGACGGTCTCGCTCGGCTGGGGTGCACTGTCGGTGGCCGGCCTGCTGCAGCCCGCCACGGACCGGGCCGGCAGGCGCTGCGCGAACGGTGCGGGTGGCCCGGAAGGGGCACCGGGCGCAGGATGACAGGACCCCCTCAGGCGTCCGGCGGACCGAGCCGGCGGTAGGTGTGGACCGAGCCGGCGGTAGGTGTACGGGCCCGGGCAGCGGATGCCCCGGGCCCGTTCTGCACGCCCGACCACCGGTGCGCAGTCCAACCGTCCCCTGCCGGTGTCGCATGGTGCAGGCCCTTCGGGAGGAACGGCGCGGCAGCCCGGCGGCCGACGGCCCGCCGCCGCCCGCCGGGCCCTGCGGCGAGTCTGGTGCCCGGCCCCCACCCCTGCCAGGTGCAGCGTTTGCGCAGCGTTGCCGACCGCTCCCTCCCGGTACGCGACCGGGCCGCCCGGGGCCCGCCGGGGGCGTAAGCGAACGATGTCGTTCGTGAAGGGGCCGTGGAGCTTCGGGGGCCGTCCGGCGAGGATCGGGCACTCGGGGTCTGAGCTCCGGACACCCGGGCATGCGAGCCGCCGACGCACCCACGGAAGGAATGGCCATGGCAGTGATGAGTGAAGGGTCGACGATCGCACCCGGAGCGACCGCGGCGGGCGCGAGCTCCGAGGGCGTCGCCCGGGCGCAGGCGCAGCCGGTCCGGCGGATGGTCGAGGACCCGTCGGCGGTCGCACCCGCCGACGCCAAGGTCCTCTCGGCGGCCCTGTTCGAGCGGCTGCGGACCCTCGAGGAGGGCACCCCCGAGTACTCCTACGTCCGCGGCACGCTGGTCGAGCTCAACCTCTCCCTCGTCCGGTACGTCGCCCGGCGCTTCCGGCAGAGCGGCGAACCGATGGACGACATCGTGCAGGTCGGCACGGTCGGCCTGATCAAGGCGATCGACCGGTTCGACCCGGACCGCGGCCTGGAGTTCGTCACCCTCGCGGTACCGACGGTCGTCGGTGAGATCAAGCGGTTCTTCCGGGACTCCACCTGGGCCGTCCACGTGCCGCGCAGGCTCCAGGAGCTACGGCTCGCCCTCGCCAAGGCCGGCGACCAGCTGGAGCAGGCGCTCGGCCGCCCGGCCACCGTCGCCGAACTCGCCGCCCACCTCGACCTCACCGAGGACGAGGTCATCGAAGGCATGATCGCCCGCAACGCCCACACCGCGGGCTCGCTCGACCTCGGCACCGACGGCGAGGACGGCGACGGCTCCCTGCTGCAGCGCCTCGGCCGCCACGACCCCGGAATGGAGAAGGTCGAGAACCTGGAGGCGCTCAAGCCCCTGGTCGCCGCCCTCTCCGAACGGGACCGCGCCATCCTGCACATGCGCTTCGTCGCCGAGATGACCCAGGCCGACATCGGCGCCCGCCTCGGCGTCTCCCAGATGCAGGTCTCCCGGCTGCTGGCCCGCATCCTCGGCTCCCTGCGGAAGGGCATGCTCGGCGCCGGAGCCTGAACCCCGGCAGGAAGGCGCGGACGTGCCCCGCGCGCGCGGGCGCTCCCCGGCCGACAGCCGGGGAGCGCCCGCATGCCCGGGACCGGCCGCCTCAGAAGATCCGCCGGAGGAACTCCTCCGGCGTGTGCGGCCAGTCCACGAACGCCGACTCGCAACCGGCCGGCACCGCCAGGTACGTGCTGTCCAGGAACGCCCCGACCTCCGCCGCGCCCAGCCGCACGGCCGAACCGGCACCCGGGCAGCGCCACTCCAGCACCAACCCGTCCTCGCCGTCCGGCCGGACGCACAGGTCACCGTCGCCCGCCCGCCCGTACCGGCCCTCCGCCAGCAGGTCGCGGCCGACCGTCCACTGCGGGCCGTCCTCCACCGCGCCGCCGTCCTCCACCACCAGCGTGTCCGTCAGTCGCGCCGGCCCCGGGAAGCACAGCCCGACGGCGTACGGGTCGTCCGTCCGGTAGCGCAGCACCACCCGGACCCGGCGCGGTCGCGGCCCGCCGATCCGCGCGGTCGTGTGCCGTTCGATCGTCTCCACCATGCTGCGTCCCTCCGCTCCGTGCGACCCGGGCCCTGCCCGTCCCCGGGCGCCTGCCCCGGCGTCAGGCGTCCATGCGGCCGGTGCCGCAGCCGGATTCCGACGGACAGTCACACCGGAAGCCCCGCCGCAGGTTTGCCGCCCCGGCCAGCGGCAAGGCGGCACCGCCGAAGGCGGACACCCATGAAAGACCTGCCCGAACTCCGACTCGAGGAGAACCATGACCACCGACCGTCCCGACGGGACCGTTCCGTTCCCGCGTCAGCCCGACGCCTCCTCGCCGCGGGCCAACGCCTCCGCGGCGGACCTCGCCGCGCCCGCCGCCCAGGCCCGGGAGGCCCTCGGCAACTGGCTCGACCCGCAGCAGGTCGAGACCGTCTCCGCCGAGTGGGAGGCCGTCCAGGCCGGCTTCGTGGACGACCCGGCCGAGGCCGTGCGCCGCGCCGACGAACTCGTCGAGCGCGCAGCCGACCTGGTCGCCGAAGCCGTCCGCCGGCGCCGCGAAGGCCTGCGCGCCGAGCCCGGATCACCCGCCGGGACCCGCACCGGCACCGAGGAACTGCGGCTCGCCCTGCGCGACTACCGCACCGTCCTGGACCGCCTCCTGGCGTCCTGAACCGCCGAAGCCCCCAACGACGGGAGGACCATGTCCGTGTGGACCGCCCTGCGGCCCGTCGCCGTCGCCGCGGCGGCACTGCTCGCGATCGCCCTGCTGGACCGCGCCGTCCTGCTGATCGCCCGGCGCCCGTCCACGGGCCCGCTCCGCACCCTGCTGCAGCCCTGCCGGGTGCCCGCCCTGCTCACCCTCGGCGCCCTGCTCGCGCTCGCGGCCGAGCCCGCCGCCGGCCTGCCGGAAGCCGCCCGGGGCCCGCTGCGGCACGGCCTCGTACTGCTCGTCCTGGCCGCCGGCGCCTGGCTGCTCGCCCGCGTGGTCGCCCTGCTCATCGACACCTCGCTCGCCCGGTACGCCACCGAACGGCGCGACCCGGCCCGGATCCGCCGCGTCCGTACCCAGACCGGCATGCTGCGCCGCCTCTCCAGCGCGGGCATCGCCGTGGTGGCGCTCGCCGCCGCGCTGATGACCTTTCCGGCGGTGCGGTCGGTCGGTGCCAGCCTGCTCGCCTCCGCGGGCATCCTCGGCCTGGTCGTCGGCGTAGCCGCGCAGAGCACCCTCGCCAACCTGTTCGCCGGTGTCCAGCTGGCCTTCGGCGACATGGTGCGGCTCGGCGACGAGGTGGTCGTCGCGGGGGACTGGGGCACCGTGGAGGAGATCACCCTGACCTATGTCGTCATCGCGACCTGGGACCAGCGCCGCATCGTGATGCCGGTGTCCTACTTCGTCGGGAAGCCCTTCGAGAACTGGTCCCGGCGCGACCCGGCCATCACCGGCACCGCCCTGCTCCACCTCGACCACCGCACACCCGTCGCCGAACTCCGCACCGAGTTCGAGCGGTTGCTCAAGGAGTGCGCGTGGTGGGACGGCACCGGCAGCGCCCTGCAGGTCGTCGACACCACGCCCACCACCATCGTGGTGCGCGCCCTGATGACCGCCCGCAACGCCTCCGACGCCTTCGAACTCCGCTGCTGGATCAGGGAACAGCTGATCGGCTACCTCCGCGAACACCACCCCGAGGCCCTGCCGAGGCCGGCTTTCGACCGCACCGACGACCTGCCCGCCGCCTCCGGCAGCTGACGGGAACCCAGGTGCCTGCTGTTCGGCCGGACATGCACTCCGCCCCCGGGGGTAGACGCGGGAGCGGCCCGCCGTCCGGGCGGACCGCAGCGACGACGGAGGAGACCCCCATGGGCATCGGCGGATGCATCATCCTGTTCGCGATCGGCGCCATCCTCACCTTCGCGGTGGACTGGCACCTCTCCGGTGTCGACCTCGACACCGTCGGCATCGTGCTGATGGCGGCCGGCCTGCTCGGACTGGTCGTGTACGCGAGCGCCCTGCGCCGCCGCCGGACGGTAGCCGGCCGCCCGGCCGAGCAGGTAGTCGAGGAACGCCGCTACTACGACGGGCTGTGAGCCCGGGAGGAGCACCGATGGACACCGAGGACCGTCCCGGCGGACGGGACGACCGCAGCAGGCGCTGGCAGCACCGGGCCGCCTGCCGCGGGCAGGACACCGCACTGTTCTTCCACCCGGCCGGAGAGCGCGGCGAACCGCACCAGGACCGCGTCGAGGCCGCCAAGCGGGTCTGCACCCGCTGCCCCGTCCGCGGCCAGTGCCTGGAGTACGCGCTCACCGCCGACGAGCGGTACGGCATCTGGGGCGGGCTCACCGAGGACGAGCGCCGCGCCCTGCGCACCCGGACCCGCCGCCGCGGCCGGCCCGCCGCCTCCGGGCCGCCCCGCCGGGGCTGATCCCGGAACGGGGCGCATGGCCCGGCCGACCCGGGGCAGACGAACCCCCGCACGCAGACGGACCGAAGCAGACGGAAGGAGAGGGAGAGCGATGACGATTCTCTGGGCACTGGTGGCGGGCCTGGTCGTGGGACTGCTCGCGAGGCTGGTCCTGCCGGGCCGTCAGCCCGTCCCGTTGTGGCTGACCGTCCTGCTGGGCCTGGCCGGCGCACTGGTCGGCAACGCCCTGGCCTCGTACCTGGGCGTACGGCACACCGGCGGCATCGACTGGCTGCGCCACCTGCTGCAGGTGGGCGTCGCCGCGGTGCTGATCGCCGCGGCCTCCCCGGTGTACGCCGGACGCCGCCGCTGACCCGCACCGACCGGCAGTCACCACCGCCGGGTGCAGCACACCCCGGCACCGACCGAGAACCGCACACAACCGCAGGGAGAGGACGATGAACGAGCAGCTGTGGAACCACCACCCCGACCACATCTCCGACCAGGACCTCACCGGCTACACGGTGCAGGCCACGGACGGCCGCATCGGCAAGGTCGACCGGCACTCCGCCGAGGTCGACGCCGCCTACCTGGTGGTCGACACCGGCCCCTGGATCTTCGGCCGGCAGGTCCTGCTGCCCGCCGGCACGATCCTGCGGATCGACCACGAGGAGAGGACCGTGCTGGTCGACCGGCCGAAGGACGAGATCAAGGGCGCGCCGGAGTTCGTCGGCGAGCACGGGGCCGTGCCCGCCGACCACCTCAGCGCCCTCGGCAGCTACTACCGGCCGATGATCTGACGGCCCGCCGGCGGCCGGGGCGGCCCGCGGACCGCCCCGGCCGGCCGCCGGGACCCGCCCGGCCCGCCCGGGTTCGGGTGCGGCCGCCACCGGGTACGGTGCCAGGGACGGCCGACCCGGCGCCGGGCCGTCGGACGCGGGAGAAGTGACGGATCGGCGGCCGCACCGAGGACGGCCGCCAGCGGAGGGCACAGGACATGGGCAGCGGTGAGCTGGGTACGGGGACGACGACCGGCCGGTCCACGGGAGCCGCGACGCCTGCGCTGCGGACGGCTTCCGGCCCGGACGGGGCGCTGGTGTGCTCCCTGACCGGCGACCTCGACCTGGACGGCCTCCCCGGCGTGGAGGGCCCGCTGCGCGGGCTCCTGGCGGACGCCGCGCCGCCGGGCGTGTTCTGCCTCGACCTCTCCGCCGTGGGATTCTGCGACTCGACGGGCCTCAACCTCCTGCTCCGGCTGCGGCTGGACGCCGAGGAGTCGGGGGTCTCGCTCGTCCTGGCGCAGCCCGGCCCGCAGCTCAGCCGGCTGTTCGAGCTGACCGGCACGGGAGCGGTGTTCCGGGTCTTCGGGACAGTGGGGGAGGCGTGCGCAGCCGGGTGAGGACGGCCCCGGGCCGCCCCGGCGACAAGACCCCGGACGAGGGCGTCCCGGGGAAGTGTCGGAAATCCATGGGTGAGGACATGAGCAGCAGTTCGCAGACCGCCGAAGGGCCCGTGCTGGGCCAGCGCCGCCGGTACGTCTTCGGACCCGGCGGGCAGGTCGGGTCGGGCCGGGAGTTCGCCGCCAAGGTGCTCCTGGACTGGGGCCTGGCCTGCGACGAACTGCTGGACGAGGACGTCCGGCTGATCGTGTCGGAGCTCGTCTCCAACGCCTGCCTGCACGGCGGCGGACCGCGCGAGCTCGTCCTCGTCCTCAACGACCGCTCGGTGCGGATCGAGGTCCTCGACGCCGGGGACGGCGTGCCCGAGCCGCGCAGCCCGCACAGCTCCTCCCGCCCCGGCGGCCACGGCCTGCACATCGTCAGTCGGCTGAGCACCGCCTGGGGCGTGCTGCGCGCCCCCGGCGCGAAAGCGGTCTGGGCCGAGGTGGCGCTGCCCGCCGCGGCCGGCGGGCCCTCCGGCACGGCCTGACCCGGCGCCCGCACGGGACCTCCTCCGGCCGGCAGACCGGAGTGCATGCGCAGGCGGATCGGGGGCAGACGGGCCGCCGACCGCTTCGGACGTCCCAGGGGAGTCGACCGTGATCATCGCGCAGGCCGGTGCAGCATCCATTCCCGCCCCCGTCCCAGGCGTCGTGCCGCTGGTCCTGCGGTACGACTCCGAGGACCCGTTCGCGGTGGTGCTGGAGTTCCCCGACCCGCCGACCGACGGAGAGATGTCCGGCGGCGAGCCGATCAGCTGGTGCGTCTCCCGGGAACTGCTGCGGCGCGGCCTGGACGGCCCGGCCGGCGACGGCGACTTCCGGCTGGCACCGGTCGACGGCGGACTCACCCAGCTGGAGTTCCACAACCGCAACGGCGTGGCACTCGTCCAGGTCGCCACCGACGACCTCGGCACCTTCCTGGCCGACACCGACGAGGTGGTGCGGCCCGGGGAGGAGCACCGCCATGTGCACTGGCCCGACACCGTCGAGGCCTTCCTGCGGATGTCGGACTGACGACCGCCGCCCGGGCCCGGTGCATGGAACGTCCGCAGCGGGGCAGACGCATCCCCGTGACCCCCGGCGGACCGCCCGCCGGACGAAGGGAGTGGTCATGAGCGGCACCAAGAAGGTGGAGAACGTCGCCCAGAAGGCCAAGGGCAAGGCGGAGGAGACCGCGGGCAAGGCCGTCGGCAACGAGCGGCTCACCGCGAAGGGCAAGATCGACCAGGCCGCCGCCGACGCCAAGCAGGCGGGCGAGAAGGCAAAGGACGCCCTCAAGCACTGACCGACGGAGGTCTGTGGCGTCTTCGGACCCGGGCCACGGGTCACCCAGGGGCGTGTGGGGTATCCCCCCGCACGCCCCTCAGTGGTGCCCGAGTGCTTTTCGGGCCCGCTGGTGTCGCGGCCCGTCACCAGCCGGCCGTGCCCGGACCGCCCTTGAACGGCCCGCGGAGGTCCGAGGTGATCCAGCCGCCGTAGAAGTCCCCCTCCTGCGGGACCACCACCTCGCCGTCCACCGTGCAGCGGTCCACCCGGGACGGGTAGAACGCCAGGTGGTCCCGGAGCGCCTCGTAACCGGGCGCGGGCTCCGGATAGCTCCACACCGCGTTCTCGCTGCGCACGTCCCCGACGACCAGGTCGAAGTGGACGGCCGTGCCCTTCCACTCGCACCACGTACGGTGCCAGGACGGCACCAGCACCCCGGCGGCCACCGCCGACGACGGCAGGTAGTACACCGGCGGGTGGCTGGTCTCCAGCACCCGCAGCGCCTCCTTCGTGTCGGCCAGCAGCAGCCCCCGGAACTCCACCGTCACCCGGCGGCGTGACCGCTCGACCCGGGGCGGACGGGGGTAGTCCCACACCGACTCCGTCCCGTCATCGGTCGCCATGGCTCGCCTCCCTCCTCTCGCGGGGGCCCGCGCTCGCCCCTGGAACATTCGTAGCCGCCCCACCCCCGGACTGGTCCGTACTTTGCACGGGGCGGGGGCGCGGGGAACTGCGCAATCCGGACGTGGGCTGCCGTACGGGACAGCGGCCGGACAAGTCTTGAACGCCGGCCACTCCCGGGCTGCGCAGTTCCTTGTCGCGGCAGCGCAGCCGCGGCACGCTGGGGAGGACGGGAGGTGTCGCGATGGCCCGTGGTGAACCCGGAGGGGACCTCCGCGTGCCCGCCGACGGCCTGTTCGGCCCCGACACCGTGTCCTGGCGGGTGCACGCGGACCCGTCCATGCTGCTCGGCGGCCTGCGGGCCCTGCTGCTGCAGGCACTGCACCCCCGCGCGATGGCCGGCGTCGCCCAGCACTCCAGCTTCCAGGAGGACCCGTGGGGGCGGCTCTACCGCACGGCGTTCTTCATCGGCGCGGTCACCTACGGCACCGGCGACGAGGTCCGGGAGGCCGTGGGGCGGGTGCGCCGGGTGCACGAGCACGTCCGCGGCACCGACCCGGCCACCGGCAGGCCGTACCGCGCCGACGACCCCGACCTGCTGGTCTGGGTGCACTCCTGCGAGGTCGGCTCCTTCCTGGACGTGGTCCGGCGCGCGGGGCTGCACCTCACCCCGGCCGAGGCGGACGCCTACCTGCGGGAACAGACCGCGGTCGCCCGACTGGTCGGGGTGCCCCCGGACGTCCCGGTGCCGGACTCCGAGGCAGCACTCGACCGCTACTTCACCGCGGTGCGGCCCGAACTGATGGTCACCCCGGCGGCCCGGGAGGCGGTGCGGTTCGCCTTCCTGCCGCCGCTCCACGGACGGGCGGCTCTGGCCACCCCCGCCTGGGCCGGACTGGTCGGCCTGTCCCTCGCCCTGCTGCCCGGCTGGGCCCGCCGCATGTACGGCCTGCCGGGCTGGTGGGTCACCGACCTGGCCGCCGGGCTGGAGGCCAGGGCCCTGCGCACGGCCGCCCTCCGCCTGCCCCGCACCTGGCGGGAGGGCCCGCACCTGGTGGCCGCCCGCGAACGCCACGGCCTGGCGGAGACGTCCCGCGGCTGAGCAGGACCACCTCCCGCCGTACCCGGGCGGGCCGGGGAACCGCCGGCCGCCGTACGCGGTCCGGACGGGCCCGCGTTCAAGTCTTGACACCGAGTCGGTCGAATGTGGCCGTTCGGTGGCGGTGTTGCGGTCACGGATAGTGTTGCGGCGAACCCGTTGACGCTCCTATTTGGCACGTCATAAGGTCGCGGCCCGTGGATGCCGGTCGGTGATCCGGACATGACGGCCCGATGCCGCCAGGTTCCGGTCCGCCGTCCCTCGCCGGACGGTCCACAGGGGGTGCAGACTGTCATGCCCCGGTGCGGAGTTCACCGGGCCGGTGATTGCTGTGCCTTCCTTCGCGCCGTGCCGCCACCTCGCGGTTCCTGTCGGCGCGGTCCGGCGTCCCATGAGCAAACCCACTCAGCAAGGGATGTGCCGGTGACCCGTTTCTCCCGGCCGAGGGCCGTGGCCCTGGGCGTGGTCTGTGCAGTGATGCTGTCCGGCTGCTCGTCGGGCGTGTTCGGCGCCGGGTCGTCGGTCACGGTCGTCATCGGTGTCGACGGCCCGCTCACCGGCAAGCTCGCCGACCTCGGGCTCGGCATCCGCAACTCGGCCGAGCTGGCGGTCGCCAAGGCCAATGCCAAGAACACCGTCCCGGGCGTGAAGTTCGTCCTCGACGCGAAGGACGACCAGGCCGACGAACAGGGCGCGCTCGCCAACGGCCAGGCGTTCGTCGCCGATCCGAGGGTCATCGGCGTGGTCGGCCCGCTGACCTCGTCCGGCGCCCTCGCGATGGCCCCGGTGCTGTCGGAGGCGGGCCTCGCCGTGATCTCCCCGTCCAACACCTCACCCGCGCTGACCTGGGGCGCCGACTACCGCGCCAACGGCAAGAAGCGCCAGTACGCCACCTACTACCGCACGGTCACCACCGACGCCGTGCAGGGCCCGCTGCTCGCCCGGTACGCGCACAGCCGGCTGAAGGCCGAGCGGGCGGCCGTAGTCAGCGACACCAAGGCCTACGGCAACAACCTCGCCGCCGAGTTCGGGACGGCCTTCGAGGAGGTCGGCGGCAAGGTCGCCTTCCGGGCCACCGTGAAGGACGGCACCACGGACTTCTCCAAGCTGGCCTCGCAGATCGCCGCGACCCACCCCGACATCGTGTACTACGGCGGCGAGCACCCCGAGGGCGGACCGCTCTCCGCGGCACTCAAGGCCGCCGGCGTGAACGTGCCGATGGCCGGCGGCGACGGCCTGCACACCGACGGCTACATCAAGGCCGCCGGCGCCTCCTCCAACGGCGACCTCGCCAGCCAGCCCGGCATCTCGGTGGAGGGCCTCGCCTCCGCCTTCGGCTACCTCGAGGCCTACACCCAGGCCGGCCACAAGGAGGAGCCGGGCCCGTTCGGCCCGTACGCCTACGACTCCACCTGGGCCCTGATCCAGGCGGTCGGCCGCGCCAGGCAGGCCGAGCCGGACGCCACCGGCGCGGAGCTCCGCAAGGCCGTGGCGGAGGCCCTCCAGCACGTGTCCTTCTTCGGAGTCACCGGCGACGTCTCCTTCGACGAGTACGGCGACACCCGCAACCAGGTGGCCTCGATCTACAAGGTCACCAAGGGCAGTTGGACCTCCGTCGTCCCGTTCGGACGTCTCCGCGACTTCTGACCCCCGTACGAATGACCCCGTACGAACGGGCGGCGTACGCCGACAGGTGTCGGTGTACGCCGCCCTCGGGTGGTACGGGGTGCGGGTGGCCCGCGCGGCCACGGCGGTTACTTCGGGTCGTGGTTGAACTTCGAGGTCGACCAGAAGTGGCCGAGCACCGCGAGGCCCAGGCACCAGGCGACGGCGAGCCATCCGTTGTTCCCGATCTCGGTGCCGAGCAGCAGGCCGCGCAGGGTCTCGATGGCGGGTGTGAAGGGCTGGTACTCGGCGACCGGCTGGAACCAGCCCGGCATCGTGTCGACCGGGACGAACGTGCTGGAGAGGAGCGGCAGCAGGATCAGCGGCATCGCGTTGTTGCTTGCGGCCTCGGCGTTCGGGCTGACCAGGCCCATGCCGACGGCGATCCAGGTGAGCGCGGTGGCGAAGAGCACGAGCAGTCCGAACGCCGCCAGCCACTCCAGGACGGTGGCGTCCTCGGAGCGGAAGCCGATGGCCACGGCGACGGCGCCGACCAGGACCACGCTGGCGACCGCCTGCAGCACGCTGCCGACGACGTGTCCGACGAGCACGGAGCCGCGGTGGATCGCCATGGTGCGGAAGCGGGCGATGATGCCCTCGGTCATGTCGTTGGAGACGGAGACCGCGGTGCCGATCGTGGTGCTGCCGATGGTCATCAGCAGCAGACCCGGGACGATGTAGGCGATGTACTCGGAGCGATCGGCACCGCCGCCGCCGATGCCCGCGCTCATGGTGTCGCCGAAGATGTAGACGAAGAGCAGCAGCAGCATGATCGGGGTGAGCAGCAGGTTCAGCGTGAGCGACGGGTACCGCCTGGCGTGCAGCAGGTTGCGGCGCAGCATGGTGGACGAGTCGCGGACGGCGAGGGCGAGGGAGCTCATCGGGCAGCCTCCGTGGACTGGTTGGGGATGACGGCGCCGCCGGTCAGGGCGAAGAAGACGTCGTCGAGGTCGGGGGTGTGCACGGTGAGTTCGTCGGCCTCGATGCCGGCCGAGTCCAGCCGGTCGAGGACGGTGCGCAGTTCGCGCTGGCTGCCGCCGCTGGGGATCTGCAGCGCGAGGGACGAGTCGTCCCGGGCGGCCTCGTGCAGAGCGGTGGCGGCGTTCCGGTAGGCGGCCGGATCGGTGAACCGGAGCCGGACGTGTCCGCCGGGGACGAGCCGCTTCAGTTCCTCGGCGGTGCCCTCGGCCACGATCCTGCCGTCGTTGAGCACGGCGATCCGGTCGGCGAGTTCGTCGGCCTCCTCGAGGTACTGGGTGGTGAGGAGGACGGTGGCACCGTCCGTGACGAGTTCGCGGACGATCTGCCACATGGTGTGGCGGCTGCGCGGGTCGAGGCCGGTGGTCGGTTCGTCGAGGAAGATGATCCGCGGGCTGCCGACCAGGGTCATGGCGATGTCGAGGCGGCGCTTCATGCCGCCGGAGTAGGTGGAGGCGGGCTTCTTCGCGGCATCGACCAGGTCGAAGCGCTCCAGCAGTTCGGCGGTGACGCGACGGCCCTCGCGCTTGGGCAGGTGGTGCAGGTCCGCCATGAGGAGCATGTTCTCCTCGCCGGTGATCAGGCCGTCGACGGCGGAGAACTGCCCGGTGACGCCAATCGCGGCACGTACGGCCTGCGGGGCGGTGACGAGGTCGTGGCCGCCGACGCTGATCCGGCCACTGGACGGGTCCGGGGAGACGAGGGTGGAGAGGATCTTGACGGCGGTGGTCTTGCCTGCGCCGTTCGGGCCGAGCAGGGAGAAGATCGTCCCTTCCGGGACGGTCAGGTCGACGCCGTCGAGGACGGTCTTGTCGCCGTAGGACTTGCGCAGCCCGTTCGCCGCGATGGCCGGACCGGTCATGAGAGGTGCCCCCTTGTTCTGCCGGCTGTGGTTGCCGGCTGCGGATTTACAGGCTGCGGGCGGTGATGTCGCCGTAGGCGGTGGTGGCGTGGACGGTGAGGCCGGCGGTGCCGTCGGTGTTGCGGAGTGCGTTGTGGATGCGGCCGTGGCCGGTGCCGGCGTCCAGGGAGGCGGAGACTCCGCGGGCGGCGCCGATGGTGATCGCGCCGTGCTGGGTGCGGAGGGTGACGGTGCCGCGGTGGGCCTCGGTGACGGTGATGTCGCCCTTTTGGGTGTCGATCTCGGCGGGGCCGGTGAGGCGGCCGAGGGTGATGTCGCCGGCCTGGAGGGTGAGGCGGGTGGTGGCGGTCTCGTCGAGCTTGACGGTGGCCTGGGCGGCCTCGAAGGTGACGTCGCCGAGGCGTCCGACGCCGCGGAGTTCGGCGGCGGCCGTCTTCGCGTCGAGGCGGGAGCCGGCGGGCAGCTGGACGGTCACCTCGACGGAGCCGGAGTTGCCGAGGATGCGGTTCGTCGCGGACGGGGCCTCGATCCGCAGGACGCCGTCGTGGTAGGTGGCCCGGGTCTGCTCGGCGGCCTTCAGGTCGCGGCTCTTGCCGGGGTCGGCGGGCAGGATCTCGACCGTGGTGTCCGTCCGGTCGGCGGCGATGAGGCGGATGCGTCCGGCGGGGATGTCGAGGACGGTGGTGATCGGGGCGGTGGTGTCGAACTTCTGCATGGTGTTCTCCCGTTGCTTGCTGTTTCTGACAACGGAAAAGCTACGTTGCGTTCGATGATCTGGCAACGCGTTCGTTGCGCAGAATCGCCATGATTGCAGGTCAAGGCCGGGAAATCATTGCAATGGTCTTGCGAATTAACGCAACGTCAGCGATCGATGCGTTGCAATGGAATGAGGGTGAACGCTATGCTGACGGCACCACGGCCCACGAAGGACCACGAAGGAGACCGCAATGCCGGGAGGCAGGCTCACCCAGCAGGAACGCCAGCAGATCGCGCTGGGGCTGGCCGACGGCCTCGCCTACGCCGAGATCGCCAGGCGCCTCGACCGGCCGACCTCGACGGTCACCCGCGAGGTGATGCGCAACGGGGGCCCCACCGCCTACCGCGCCGACATTGCCCACCGCGCCACCGAGCACCGCGCCCACCGCCGCAGGCAGGCCGCACCCCGAGGCTCGGATGCGCCCCCGCAGGCCCACGGGCGCGACGCGGAGGCGGTGTACGCGTACGAGGAGGTGCTCACCACCGTCCTCATACAGTCGGGCACGCCCAAGATGATGGCCCGGGTGCTGGCCTGTCTGTTCACCAGCGACGAGGGCAGCCTCACCGCGTCCGAACTCGTCCAGCGCCTCCAGGTCAGCCCGGCGTCCGTCTCCAAGGCGGTCGCGTTCCTCGACGACCAGGGCCTGGTCCGCCGGGAACGCGACGAACGCCGCCGCGAGCGCTATGTCGTCGACGCCGACGTCTGGTACCAGTCGATGATGGCCAGCGCCCGCGGCACCGCCCAACTCGCCGAAACCGCACGGCAGGGCGTCGGCGTCCTCGGCCCCGCGACCCCGGCCGGCGTCCGCCTCGAGAACATCGCCCGCTTCGTGGACTTCGTCTCCGAGAGCATCGTCCGCGCCGCCGACCAGGCACGGGACATCCTCCACGCGAAGCCCGAAGCGGCCCCGGGCGGCATGGCCGAGCCGCGTTCGGACGACTGACGGAGAGGCAGGCAGGGCGCGCTGCCGGGCATCAAATACAGTTCCCCTCAGGCGGGTTCGAGGACGATCCACACCTGCCCGGGGTGGAACGGCATCCGCCGGCCCGCGTAGCTGAACTCCGTCCCGGCCGCGGCGTCCGGCCGGGACCAGCTGCCCCGGTACGCCATGCCGTCCCGGAGGAAGACCGCCTCGCCGCTGCCGACCGTCGGCGCGAAGGGCAGCACGGCGCCGGCGGAGTCGACGAGGCCGAGCGGCGAGGTCGTCTCGGCGACCTTCTGCACCACGATCGTCGGCGCGCCCATCTGCCCCGCGTCGGTGGTCATGGCGGGCCTGCCGTCCGTCGCCACCAGGTACCTGCCCTGCGCGGCGGACCAGGTGAAGGTGAACGAGGCCGAGGGCATCCGAGCGCCGTACGAGCCGGTCGGCACACCGCCGGCCGGCGCACCGCCGAAGCGGAACCCGACGTCGCGGGCCTGCGCCGTACCCGGGCAGCTGCGGAGGATTTCGGACGGCACGACGTACAGGTTGAACGGCGCCGCCTTCTCCCGCCCGCGGAAGTACGGCACACCGGTCTGCTGCGGCGAGCAGTTGACCACATCGGCACCGGCCAGCACGGGCAGGAACCGGCTCTGCGCACCGGAGTACGCGAAGTCCACCCGCCCGTACTGCTGCAGGACCGGCAGGTCGCTCTCCCGGGCACTGCGGACGGGACCGATCCGGTCGCCGGCCGGCAGGTGGTCGGAGTCGTAGATCGCCAGGAGCCGCGAGATGCCGCCCTCGACCTCGATCGCGTAGACCACGTCGGCTGCGTTCACGCCCGTCTGCGGCCTGGCCGGCGCGGCATTGTCGATCTTGACGGCGACGATCCGGCCGGCCCCGCCCGGGAGCCCGGTGAGCGGCGACACTCCGGCCCGGTCGGTCGGGCTGCTCGGTGCCGACGGGCTTGCCGGGGTGCTCGGGCTGCTCGGTGCCGTCGGTGCGGGCGTCGGCCCGGCGGGCTGCGGGCCGGCCTCCGTACGACCGGGGGAGGTCCGGCCACCGACGGTCAGCACCACCGCCAGCACCACCGCGAGGAGCAGCGCGGCACCGCCCACGGCAAGGGCGGCGATCCGCTGCGGACGGGACAGCGACCGCCACCGGTCCGGCGCAGGCCCGGAGGTCTTCATACGGGCTCACCTCCGTGCACCCGGATCGGCTGGGACTCCGGCCGTCTGCGAAGACGCCCCCGCCGACCGCCCCGGTTCCGTCACCCGCCGAGCGCCCGGGCTGAGGGATGTCTTCAAACGGTACGGGTGTGCCCCCGCATCAACCCGAGGGCCCTTCGAAGGCAAGTTCCAGCACCCGGCAGGTCCAGCCCGCCAGGCGGCACCAGGCCCGCGCCGTGCCGCCGATCACCCGGTACCAGGCGATGCCGAACGGCAGCGCGATGGCGAACCAGGACGGCGGTGCCATCTCACCGGGCCGGTGGGCACCCTCGCGCGCCCACCGCCGGCACCGCTCCACACCCCGGTCCGTCCAGTCGACCCACCGCCCGGAGCGCCCGGCCCACCGGACGGCGGCAGCCGACAGCCGGGCGCGCCGATCGTCACGCCGTCGGACGCCCACGGCCCCGCTCGGGCCTCGGCGGGTCATCGCACCTGCCTCCCGGTCCCCTCCATTCTCCGCCGCGGCCGGGGCCTTTCCGCCGCAGGCAGGGCCGGGCGGGCCCGCCGCCAGGGCCGAACGGCCCGGCAGAGGAACGCCCCTTCCGGCCCGCGCATCCGGGCCGCCCGGCACTTGGTACGGGCCGGGCCCCGGACCAGGGTCGGAAGCGGAGGACCGGCGCCCCGCCACGAGGAGACCGCCATGGACACCCCGAGCACGAACGGACAGCGGCCGCTGCTGGCCGCCACCGGTGTCCGCAAGGTCTACCGGACCGGCAGCGTCGAGGTGACCGCCCTGCGGGACCTCGACCTGACCGTGCTCCCCGGCGAACTCGTCGGGGTGATGGGCCCGTCGGGCTCGGGCAAGACCACCCTGCTCAACTGCCTCTCCGGACTGGACGACATCGACGCCGGCCGGGTCGAGGTCGACGGCCGCGACCTGTTCGCCATGTCGGACGCCGAACGCACCGAGCACCGCGCCCGCGCGATGGGCTTCGTCTTCCAGGCCTTCAACCTGATCCCGGTCTTCTCCGCCGCCGAGAACGTCGAACTCCCGCTGCTGCTCACCGGCACCCCGCCGCACGAGGCCCGGGCCAGGGCGGTGGCCATACTGGAGCGCGTCGGACTCGGGCACCGTGTCTCCCACCGGCCCGGCGAACTCTCCGGCGGCGAGCAGCAGCGCGTCACCATCGCCCGTGCCCTGGTCGCCCGGCCCGCCGTGGTCTGGGCGGACGAGCCCACCGGCAACCTGGACAGCACCATGGCCGACCAGGTGATGGACCTGCTCCGCACCCTCAACCGCGACGAGGGCCAGACGATCGTGCTGGTCACCCACGACGAGGCGATCGGCGCCCGACTGCCCCGCCTCGTCCGGATGCGCGACGGCCGGCTGGTCTCCGACACCCGGCAGCCCGAACTGCAGACGGCGGGCTGACCATGTATCCGAACCTCCTCCTCCCGCTGCTCGGCGTCCTCGGCACCGCCCTGCTGGTGCTGCTGCTTGTCGCCGTGCGCAAGCCCGTGGTCCGGCGCCTGGCGCTGCGCCAGGTCGCCCGGCGCCGCACCGAGGCGGCGCTGGTCGTCACCGGCTCGGTCCTCGGCACCGCGATCATCGTCGGTGCGCTGGTGGTCGGGGACACCCTGAACTTCTCGGTCCGCCAGGAGGCGTACCGCACCCTCGGGCCGGTGGACGAACGGATCGTCAGCACCGACCCGGTGGCCGGCCGGGCGATCGCCGACCGGCTGCAACCCCTGGCCGCCGGCCCGGACGTCGACGGCGTGCTGACCGTCCGGGTCGCGCAGGCCGCGGCCGCCAACACCCGGGCCCCCGACCCGCTCGCCGAACCCCGGGTGCTCGCCTGGCAGGTGGACTTCGACGCGGCCGCACGGTTCGGCGCCGACGGCGGGCCCTCCGGACTCACCGGCCCCGCGCCCGCGCCCGGCCAGGTCGTCCTCAACGAACCGCTCGCCCGGTCGCTGAAGGCCGACGTCGGCCGGCCGATCACCCTGTACCTGTACGGGCACCCCGCCGACTGGACGGTGGCGAGGATCGTCCCGCAGGAGGGACTCGCCGGGGCCGGCCTCGGCGGACGGGTCAACCGCAACGTGTTCCTGCCGCCCGGAGCGCTGGACGCCGCGGCCGCCGCCGGGGGCGGACAGGCCCGCACGGTGACCCTGGTGTCCAACCGCGGCGGCGTGGAGACGGGCGAGAAGCTCACCGACCCCGTCACCGCCCGGATCCGCACTGCGCTCGGCCCCGACGCCGGCCGCGCCGCCGTCGACACCCCGAAGCACACCGTCCTCGCCCAGGCCGAGGCGACCGGGGCCGCCCTCGGTGCGCTCTTCCTGATGATCGGCAGCTTCAGCATCATCGCCGGCGCACTGCTGCTGGTGAACATCTTCGTGATGCTCGCCGAGGAACGGAAGGCACAGCTCGGCATGCTCCGCGCGGTCGGGCTCAAACGCTCCCACCTGGTCGGCTCGTTCAGCATCGAGGGCGCCCTCTACGCGCTGGCCGCCACCCTGCCGGGCGTGGCCGTCGGCGTCGGTGTCGGCCTGGGCGTCGCGCTGGCCGCCGCACAGATCTTCCGCAGCTGGTCGGTGGACGGCAGCGGCCTCGACATCGCGTTCGCCGTCACCCCGACCAGCCTGGTCAACGGCGCAGCGCTCGGACTGGTGATCGCGCTGGCCGCGATCGCCGCCACCAGCGCCCGGATCAGCCGCTTCAACGTCATCGCCGCCGTCCGCGACCTCCCGGTCGAAGCGGGCCGCCGTCCGCGCCGCAGGCTGGTGGCCGTCTCCACCGCCCTCGCCGTGGTCTGTGCCCTGGCCGCCGTCCCGGCGCTCGCCCGCAGCCAGGCCGAGCAGACCTACCTGTTGCCCGCCCTGGCCGTCGCCCTCGCGGTGCCGGCCGCGTCCAGGGTGATGCCGCGCCGGGCCGCCACCAGCATCGCGGCCGGACTGATCCTGCTCTGGACCCTGGCCGCGAGCGTCGTCCGGCCCCGCGTGTTCGACACCCCGTCCATGGCGGTCTACGTCATCCTCGGCACCCTCGCCGCGTTCTCCGCCGTGGTGCTGGTCAGCGAGAACCAGCAGGCCGTGCTGCGGCCGCTGCGGCGCCTGATGGACCGCCCCTCGCAGCAGGGGCTGGCCGTCCGGCTCGCCGCCGCGTACCCGCTGGCCAAGCGGTTCCGCACCGGTTCGACCATGGTGATGTACACCCTGATCGTCCTCGTCCTGGTGCTGCTCACCCAGATCAGCGGCATCATGAACGCCAGCATCGACCGGGCCGCCGCCGACGCCACCGCGGGCTACACCCTCCGGGTGGACTTCAACCCGCAGACCGCGGGCGCCGACCCCGCCGCAGCGCTGCGCGCCGGCCCGCTCGCGGGGCAGATCGACGCCGTCGCCCCGCTGCTCGGCGCCCGCGGACAGGCCACCGACCCGGGCCACCGCACCGCGCAGCCGCTGGAGACCGCCGTCGTCGGCGTCCCCGACGGTGCGGCGAGCGGCATCGCCTTCCGCGACCGCCTGCCCGGCCTGCCGGACGACCGGGCGGTCTGGGCCGCCCTCGCCACCCGACCCGACTACGTCGTCCTCGACAACTTCTTCGGCCACACCGGCGGCCCGAGCGGCCGGTTCTACGCCCCCGGCGACACCCTCACCCTGACCGACCCGGTCACCGGCCGCTCCGAGCCGAAGACCATCGCCGGCGTGCTGACCAGCGGCCTCGCCTTCTACCCCGGTACGGGGAGCAGCGCCACCGTGTACCCGCTGGTCATGGGCGAGCAGGCCGTCCGCGGGCAGTTCGGCGCGCAGGCGCAGACCTCCGCCGCACTGGTCCGCACCGGCCCGGGCGCCCCGCCCGAGGAGGTGGCCGCCCGGCTGCAGGGCAGCCACCTCTCCGCGAGCCTGGTCGCCACGCCGATCGCCGCCGACGTGCACCGGCTGTTCGCCGCCAACACCGCCTTCTTCCGGCTGATGCAGGGCTTCCTGGCCCTCGGCCTGCTGATCGGCATCACCGGCCTCGGCGTGGTGATGGTGCGCGCCGTCCGCGAACGCCGCCGCACCATCGGCGTCCTGCGCGCCCTGGGCTGCCAGGCCCGTACGGTCGAGCGGTCGTTCCTGTGGGAGAGCGGGCTCGTCGCACTGGAGGGCACCCTGCTCGGCGCCGCGCTCGGCGTGCTCACCACCTGGCTGATGTACCAGAAGAGCTCCGCCTTCACCGGGCTCGAGGGCGGCTTCCCCGTCGAGTGGGCCCAGATTGCGGTGCTCGCCGCCCTCACCCTCGCCGCGTCGCTGCTGGCCGCCGCAGGACCGGCCCGGCGCGCCGCACGCATCAGGCCCGCCCTCGCCGTCCGCCTCCACGACTGACCACCGGCGGGAGGTACGGCAGGGCCCGTTCGGCCCACGGGCCGGGACCCGCGGCCCTGTCCCGGCTGCCGTGCCGGGCCGATGCTGGAGGTGCAGCCGGTACCGGACGCCTGTGGCAGCCGCCGCACGAGCAGAGGAGGCGCGCCATGCCCGCCGCACCCGCCTCGCCCCGGCCACCCGCGGCCGGCCGTTCCGGCGCCATCTGTGCCGGGCCGCCGGCCTGGAGCACAACCCGCTCTGCCGGCCGACCGACCGCTCCCGCAGCCGCCTGTTCCTCGCCGCGCTGCTGCTGGCCGTGCTCTCGGTCGCCTCCGCCGTGGCGGTCTCCCAGCTCCTGCTGAACGGCATGCGGGCAGACGCCCACCGGACGGCCGAGCACCGCCACCGGGTGACCGCCACGACGGTCGCCGCGGCCGTCCGGGAGCCCGGTCAGCAGGCCGGATCGGCCCGGGCCGAGGCCGAATGGACCCTCCCCGGCACCGGGGGCCGGGTGGGCACCGTCGATGCACCGCTCGGCGCGCCCACGGGGACGAAGGTCCCGCTGTGGGTCGACGACGACGGGGCCCCCGCGGCGCCGCCGCGCTCGGACGGCGAACTGGTCGCCTCGGCCGCGAGCTACGGCCTCGTGGTGCTGTCCGGGGCGGCGGCCGTGTCCGCCGCTGCCTGCACCGCCCGTCGCCGCGCCCTGGACCGCAGGGCCGACGGTGCGTGGGAGGCGGACTGGGCGCTCGTCGAACCGCGCTGGTCCGGCCGCAGCGACCGGCCGGGCACCGGCGGGCGCTGACACCGGCCGCAGCACGGGCGCGGTGGCAGCGGGCCGGGTCGCAGCGGGTCAGAGCGAGAAAGCGGGTCAGAGCGAGAAGGTGTGCCGCTCGCCCGGGCGGACGGTGGTGGACGACCCGCGGAAGCGGACCTCGATCGGCTGCTGGCGGCTCTCCGGCAGGCCGACCTCGACGGTGTGCCGGTCGACCGCGACGGTCACCCCCCAGTGGCCGCGGTAGCGGAGGTCCAGTTCGAGGCGGCCGAGGGCGGAGGGCAGCCGGGGGTCGAGCCACAGGGCGTCCTCGCGGATCTCCAGGCCGGTGTAGCAGCGCTGCAGCAGGTCGACGGTGCCCGCCATCGCGCCGAGGTGGATGCCCTCGGCCGTGGTGCCGCCCTGGCGGTCGTGGCGGTCGGCGGCGAGGGCGTCACGGAAGAACCGCCAGGAGGCTTGGCGGTTCGAACGCGTCAGCACCCACGCGTGCACCACCGCGCTCAGCGTGGAGCCGTGCACGGTGCGCGGCAGGTAGTAGCGGACGGTCCGGCGCAGCAGCTCCTCCCCGGCCCGGTAGCCGAGGCGGCGCAGCAGGTCGCGCACCTCGTGGGCGGAGAAGAGGTAGAAGAGCATCAGGGCGTCGGCCTGCTTGGAGGCCTTGTAGCGGTTGACGCTGTCGCCCTCCGCCTCCAGGATGCGGTCGAGCCGCCGCAGGTCGGGGTAGTGGCGGCGGTAGCGGTCCCAGTCCAGTTCGGCGAGGTGCTGGTAGCCCTCGAACTGGCTGAGCACGCCGTCGTGGAACGGCACGTGCAGGCGCCGGCCGACCTCCTGCCAGCGGTCGAGTTCGGCGCGGTCGAGGGCGAGGCACTCCAGCAGCTCCTCGCGCCGGTACTCGGGCAGCGCGTCGACGGTGTCCAGGCCGCGGGCCAGCACCCAGGAGGCGAGCACATTGGTGTATGCGTTGTCGTCCAGGCCCGGCCGGTCGGCTCCCGGGTAGCCGTCGTGGTACTCGTCGGGGCCGACCACGCCGCGGATCGAGTACCGGCCGCGCCGCGGGTCGTGCTCGGCCGCCGAGGACCAGAACCTGGCGATCTCCAGCAGCACCTCGGCGCCGGTGGTGGCGAGGAAGTCCACGTCCCCGGTGGCCTGGTAGTACTGCCAGACGTTGTACGCGACGGCCGAGCCGACGTGCCGCTGGAGGTGGCTGTGGTCGGGCAGCCAGCGGCCGGAGAGCGGGTTGAGGTGCAGCTGCTGGGACTCCTCGCGGCCGTCGCCCGCGCTCTGCCACGGGTACATCGCGCCGTGCAGGCCCGCGGTGCGGGCGGCGCGGCGGGCCGCGTCCAGGCGGCGGGCGCGGTAGCGCAGCACGGACCGGGCGAGCTCCGGGAAGCGGAGGTTGAGCAGCTGCAGGACGAAGAGCTCGTCCCAGAACACGTGGCCGCGGTACGCCTCGCCGTGCAGCCCGCGCGCGGGGATGCCGACGTCCAGGTCGACGGAGTGCTCGGAGTAGGTCTGCAGCAGGTGGAACAGGTGCAGGCGCAGCGTGCCGAGGCCGTCGAAGTCCGCGTCGATCCGGCACCGCCGCCACAGCTCCGCCCAGCGCAGCGCATGCTCCTGGACCAGCTGATCGAAGCCGGCCGCGGACGAGACGAGCGCCGCCGCGGTGCCCAGGGGCGCTCCGACGGCCGGGTCGCGGTCGGTGTACACGGCCACGGTCTTCTCCACCGTGAGCGGCACGCCCTCCGCCGCCGTCACGGTGAGGAGCTGCGCCGCCCGGCCCGGGCCGGTCCGGACGTCCGTGGCGGTGGGGACGGGGGAGCCCGCGCGGTGCACCCGGGTGCGGGCGGCGAGGGCGACCAGCCGCCGGGAGTTCACGGTCTCGACCCGGAGCAGCAGCAGCCCGTCCTCGTCCGCACCCTGGTCGACCGGCCGCAGGTGCTGCACGGTCAGGCCGCGGTAGCGGGCGACGCCGCTGGTGGTGACGGTGCCGTCCAGCTCCGAGCGGACCTCCAGGGGGCCCGACCAGTTCTCCGGCAGGAGCTCGGTCTCCAGGGCGGCCAGGTGCGGCTGGGCCTGGCTGGCGATCCGGCGCTGCAGCAGCCTCGTCCGGCGGCCCTGCCCGTCCACCACCAGGGCGTGCCGGGTGAGGACGCCCCGGCGCAGGTCGAGCTCCAGCCGCTGCTCGGCCGGGGGACCGGCGAACCACTCGCCGTCGGCCGGCCGGAAGGTCAGCGGCAGCCAGTTGGGGCAGTTGACCAGGTCCTCGTTCTCGACCGTGCCGCCGCCGATCGCGGAGGCCGCGCGGTCGTAGCAGCCGGCCAGGTAGGTGCCCGGGTAGTGGACGCCGTCGGCGCGGGACTCGGGAGCGGCACCGCGGGTGACCAGGTAGCCGTTCCCCACCGCGCAGAGCACCTCGCGCACCCCCTCCGCACGCGGGTCGAAGCCCTCGAAGGTGAGCTGCCAGTCCTCCGCGGGACGGCGCATCGCTCCACCTCGCCCTCACCCAGACACTCCCGGGCAGCCACGCTATGCCGCACCCCGGGGCCCCGCATCCGGGTGACGGCACCCGGGCGGTCTCCCCTTCCGGGATGTCCAATGGCCTTGTCGACACGTTCCGCGCCCCGGAGGTCCAGGACATGGACGAGAACAGCACGCCACCCGCCGCATCGTTCCCGGACACCTCCGCCGCCCCGGAGGGCATCACCCGGCGGGTCGTCGCACGGTGCCGGCAGCTCGGGCTCACCCAGGAGGACGCGGCCGCCCGGGCCGGGATGTCGCCGCGCTACCTCGGGTACCTGCTGGACTTCGGGCAGGAGTTCGACCCGGACGCGCTGTTCCGCCTGGCCCGCGTCCTGGGAATGACCTACGCCGACCTCGTCGAGGGCCGCGCGGACGCACCTCCCGGCCGTTCCCCGGCAGCGCCGTACCCGCGCCTGGTCAGGCTCACCGAGCAGGAGTGCTGGGACCGGCTCGGCACCCACGGAGTCGGCCGGATCGCCCTCCAGGGGGAGCCGTACCCGATGGTGCTCCCGGTCAACTACACCGTCGACGGCCGCATGCTCGCCTACCGCACCTCGGACTTCGGGGCCGCGGCCTCCGCGGCCGGCACCGCCGTCGCCTTCGAGGTCGACCATGTGGACGACCGCCGCAGCACCGGGTGGAGCGTCCTGGTCGGTGGCAGGGCGGAGCGCGTGGACGACCCCGGCGCCGAGCAGCAGCTGGCGGCGCTCGCCGCCACCGAGCCCTGGGCGGGCGGCCACCGGAACCTGTGGATCCGCATCGTTCCGGCCACCGTGACCGGCCGCGAAGTCCTGGCCGGGCCGGACCCCGCGGACCCTACTCGCCCGCTCGCCTCCGGGCCCTCTTGACCCGGCGCCGACGGTCTCCCCCAGCCTGACGGCCGGGAGGTGCCCCCATGCTCCGTCGCTGCGCTCCCTCGCTTCTCCCTTTCGGCACCGGCGGGCCCTTCGGCTCGGGGCGGGTCGCCCGCTCGCCTCTTGCTTCCGGCGCCGACGGGGCGCCGGCATCCGGCCGGGCTCAGGACACCACGGTCTGTTCCGCGACCTCCGTCAGCCGCACCGTGCACAGGCCGCCGCGCTCGGTCTTCACGTCCGTCACCTCGAGCTGCGTGCCCGGCAGCAGGATGAACTCCTCCTCGCCGGTGAACGCGGAGAAGTCGCGGATGCCCACGGCCCGGCTGGGGACGACCTCGAACAGCGTCCGCCTGCCGCGGCTGCCGAGGAAGTTCCGTGCCACGCCCAGCTCGGACGTGCAGGAGGACACGCCCCACCAGGTGACCGTCTTTCCGAGCGGGTACTGCTTCCGCAGGTCCAGCGACACGCCGCGCCACAGCGGCTCGGTGCGCGCCGGGAGCCCCGACACCGCCGAGAACAGCAGCCGCAGGTACGGGAGGTAGGGGACGAGCCGGCTGCGGTCCGGGGAACGCAGCACCGCGTTGATCTCCCGGTAGAACGCGGACTCGCAGGTGTAGAGGTAGAGGGCGGCGATCGCATCGGCGGACAGCCCGCCGGCCGATTCGTCCGCCCGCCGCTTGCCGAACTCGTAACTGCGGTCGATGTGCCGGCCGAGCCCGGACAGCACCTCGGCGACCGGGGCGGCGGCGTCCCGGAAGTCCATCAGCGGGGTGTCGAACACGCCGGTGATCGCCGGGAGTTCGAGACCCTCGTCCTTGACGCTGGAGAGCCGGTCCAGGTACAGCTGGTGCAGTTCCATGGTGGACGCGATGAACGCGCCCATCCGGTCGGCGACGGCGCCGTCCGCCCCGCCGGCGTCCGCCGCGAGCGTGTTCCAGCCCTTGCTCGGCAGCCAGTCGACCACGTCGGCGCCCAGCGAGGCGAGCGCCGCGTTCACCATGGCGAAGTGGTCGCCGTCGCAGAAGATGTCGCCCTGCGCCGCCGGGTTGGCGTGGTCGATGTGCCGGACGTCCACCCCCGGGTACTTCTTCTGGAGCTCCAGGACGACCTTCTTCAGGCTGCGCGCGTGCGCCCCCCACCACGCGAAGACCACACCGCGGTCCTCCTCGTCGGCGTCCTGCTTGGCCCGGAGGATCTCCTCGACGATCCGCTCGGCGACCGGCCGCCAGAACGTGGTGTGCCGGTCCGTGCCGCTCGCCCCGTCGCTGTCCGCGGTGAGCGCCGCGTTCAGCAGCAGCACGCCCTGGGTGAGCATGGCCTGGAACCACTCCGGCGGCTGCACGGTGTCCTGCTTCTTCAGCAGCGCCCGCACGTCGGCGATCGGCGTCTTCTTGACGATGCCGTACTTCCACATCGCCGCCGCCTTGATGATGCAGCGGATGCTGACCACCCTGCCGAACTGGCTGTCCTGCCAGTTGTGGAAGGTGTTGTCGAACATCGCGATGCCGGTGGCGCTCTCCGGCCGCGGGTACGGGTTCTGGCCGAAGACGACGACCTTCCACTTGTGCGGCGCGTGCGGCTTGAGCGCCTGGAAGGTCAGTTCGCGGACGGGGACGACCTCCGGGGCACGGCCCGGACCGATGAACGCGGCCGCGCCCGGCTGCGCCTCGATGAGCGGCTTCAGCAGCGGGAGCCAGGGCTCGCCGCCGCCCTGGAACAGCTCCGCGAGGGCCAGCGGGTCGTTCGGGTCGGGCGTGGCGGGCACGGCAGGGGTGGCCGGCGTGACAGGGCTGTCCGGGGTGATGTCGTCGCTCATGGACACATTTCCTATCGGCCGGGTGTGACAGCCGGGTGCGACAGCCGGGACGCGCCGGCCGGCCGTCGGGGCCGGGCGGACGGAGCGGCAACCCGGAGCGGCAACCCGAGCGGCAACCCGGTTGTCAGCGGGGCACGTTAGCGTCCTGATCAGTAGCGGAACCCCTTTCCCGATCGGAGTGGACCATGACCGTCGACCGTGTGCAGCAGCCGCTGAGGGTGGTACTGACCGACACCAACGCGACGGTGGTGGAGGCGTGGCGGGCGGCCTTCGCCGACACCCCCGGGATCGAGATCCGGCGGGGCTCGATCCTCGACGAGAAGGTCGACGCCTGGGTCAGCCCCACCAACTCCCGCGGGAAGATGGACGGCGGCGTCGACGCGGTGATCAAGCGTCACCTCGGGGCCGGCATCCAGCTGCGGGTGCAGCGGGCGATCCGCAGCCGGTTCGCCGGGAGGCTCCCGGTGGGGAGCGCGGTGTGCGTGCCGTCCGGTGCGGTCGAGCCGAAGTTCCTGATCTCGGCGCCGACGATGGAGCAGTCCTCGCAGAACGTGAGCGCCACCCTGAACGTGGCACTGGCCTGCGCGGCCGCGTTCCAGGCGATCCACCGGCAGAACCGGGAGACGCCGGGCAGCATCGGTTCGGTGGCCCTGGTCGGTATGGGCGCACAGACGGGCCGGGTGCCGGCGCGGGTCTGCGCCAACCTGATGTGGACGGGCTACACCCTGTTCAACGACCACTCCTTCGAGGACTACGACGACCTGCGCAGCACGATCGTCGCGCAGCTCGACGACATCGAGAACGCGCCCGAGACGACGCGGGTCCGTATCGCACCGCCGGCCCGCCGCACCACCCGCCGCTGACCGGCGCCCGCCCGCCGCTCAGCGGAACGAGAGGGTCTTCAGCAGCAGGGGCGGCGCCGACAGGAACTCGAAGTGTCCGCCGGGGAGGGCGGTGTACTCCACCGTCTCCGAGTAGTGCCGCCATCCCGCCATCTGCTCGAGGCTGATCTCGGTGTCGTCGGTCCACTCCAGCACCGTGACGGGGCCCGGCAGGCGCACCGGCGCCGGGCGCCGGTAGACCCGGTTGACGTCCAGGTCCTCGTGCAGCACCTCGAGGGCGAGGTCGATCAGGACGGGATGGGGGGTGCCGCCGCGCAGGGTCACCAGGTTGCACATCTCGGCCCTGAGTTCCTCCTCGTCCAGGTCGAGGTAGCGGTCGTGCGGGCAGTCGTGCGGCGCCACCTGGGCCGAGATGTAGAGCTGCGAGGGCGCGGGGAGCCCGGTCTCGGCGAGGCGGCAGGCGGTCTCGAACGCCGGCAGGGCGCCGGCGCAGTGGCCGAAGAACGCGAAGGGCCGGTCCAGGTACGGCCGGAGGTACTCCACCAGGTCGGCGGCGAACCGCTCGTAGCTGCCGTAGTGGGGCTCCCGGGAGCGGTTCTCCCGGCCGGGCGGCTGGACGGGGCACACCTCGATGCCGTCGATCTCCTCGGGCCACCGGCTGAACATCGATGCGCCCACCCCGGAGTAGGGGAAGCAGAAGAGGCGGCCGACCGGGTCCGTCCGCGGTCGGCGCAGCAGCCAGTTGCCGGCCATGTCAGGCTCCCATTCTCCGGGCCGCGACCGGTGCCGCGGCCCGGGACTCGTACGCGTAGATGACGGCCTGCACCCGGTTGCGCAGGCCCAACTTGCCGAAGATCTCCTGGACGTGGGACTTCACCGTGGAGCCGGCGACGCCCAGCGCGGCGGCGATCTCGGCGTTCGACATCCCCCTGGCGAGCAGGTGGAGCACCTCCTGCTCGCGTTCGGTGAGGGTCGGCACCGCGCCGAGCCTCGGTGCGGTGTGCGCGAGCTGCTGCACCAGCGTCTGCTCGACCGGCAGGTAGCCGGACGCCAGCAGGCGCACCGCCGGGGCGAGTTCGCCGGCGGCGACCTGCCGCCGGATGATCGCGCAGCCGCCCAGCCGGAGCACGTCCAGGTCCATCTGCCGGAGGTCGGAGCCGAGGACGAGCACCGAGGCCGAGCCGCCGTGCCCCGACGCGGCCAGCCGCCGGACCTGCCCCAGGAGGGTGTCCCTGTCCTTGACCGCCGGCATGTCGACGACGAACAGCGCCGGTTCGAGCTGGGTGCCGAGCCGGCAGGCCTGGCCGACGTTCGCCGCTTCCCCGGCGATCCTGACCGATGGTTCGTTGCCGAGGATCGATCTGATGCCGTTGCGGACGAAGGCGTCCTCCGCAACGAGCACGACGCTCATCCTGGTCACGTCAGTCTCCCCCTGATCTGCGCAAACGGCGGTCTTCACTGCTCGGAACGAAAGGCCGGAGAGGCCGGTGGGTCGCCTTCGAACCCAGGCTGTGGGCCACCCGGGGGCGCGGGGAACTGCGCGAGGCGGAGGTGCGGCACCCTCACTCCCGATTCGCGCAGTTCCCCGCGCCCCTCGGGAGGTGCCCCCAGCACTTCTCAGGGGTACCCGAGTGCCCTTGACGACCGCCCTAGATGGCGGGGCGGTAGAAGTAGGTGCGGCGGGTCATGATCTTCTGGCCGTCGAGGAGGTAGAGGTCGGAGAATCTCTCGTCGAGCTGCCGGCCGTCCTTGCCGACGCCGCGGAAGCGGCCCCAGCAGGCGACCGAGGAGTCCGATCCGGCCACGTGCTCGATCTCGTGCCGGCCCTCGCTGATGATCCGCTCCTCGCGGTAGAACCGCAGGACGGCGTCGAGGCCGCTGATCGCGTCGTATCCGGGGCGGTGGTAGGTGCAGTCCTCGGCGAAGAGGGTGGGCAGTTCGTCCCAGTGACGGCCGTCGATCACCTCGAAGAGTCTGGTGACGAAGTCCGTCCCGGACACGGCGAGCTGCTCGGGGTAGGTGCTGCTCATGGGATCACGCTCCTGACTCGGTCTGCTGCGGTTCGCGCGGTGCGGGCTGCACCGCGTCGGGCGGGCGGTTCCTGCGTTCCATCTCGCTCCACTGGGGGAGCAGCCCGGGGACGACGACCGCGACCAGGTAGACGGCCCCGGCGGTGACCAGTACCGGCGCCAGTCCGGCGGCGGCGATCGCCGAGCCGGCGAGGATGCCGCCGAGCGGCATGCCGGCCCAGGCGGCGGCCTCCGCCAGGGAGCTGACCCGGCCCAGCAGGTCGCGCGGGATGCGTTCGACGAAGACGGCGCTGAGGATCGGGTTGATGAACCCGGAGCCGAAGCCGCCGACCAGCGCGACGCCGATCACGCACCACATCGGTGCTCCCAGCGCCATCGCCGCGAAGCGCGGCACCCCGCCGAGGAAGAAGCCCACCAGGAAGGCCGTCCTGCGCGGCACGCGCTCGCCGTACGCGGCGGCCAGCAGCGCGGCCGCGGCGGCCGTCACCGAGAACGCCGAGCCGATCAGGCCGAGTTCGAGCGCTCCGTAACCGTGGTCGTGGATCCAGACGGGCAGCAGCACGGCGCTGTACGCGGCGTCGACCAGGTTGGTCACGCTGACCATGGCGACCAGGGACCGCACCATCCGGTCGGAGGCGATGAACGCCCAGCCGCCGCGGAGCTGGCCGAGGTACGACTCCTCGGCCGCAGGCTCCCCGGTGGCCTCCACGGCCGGACGGCGGCGCCGCGGGGCCCAGAGGGCCACGGCGATCGCGCAGACCGCGAAGGACGCGGCGTCCAGCAGCAGTGCGTCGGCCGGCCCGGCCGCCCCGATGACGGCGCCCGCCAGGGCCGGGGCGATGATCATGGCGGTCCGCTCGGTGGCGCCGACCAGCCCGGTGACCCGCTCCAGCGGCAGCCCGGCGGCGTCCGCGATGTCCGGGGCCAGGGTGAACTTCGAGGTGTCGGCCGGCCCGCGGGCCGCCCCGGCGACGGCGACGAGCACCAGCAGCACCGGGAAGGTCAGCAGGCCGGCCAGGTGGAGCAGCGGGACGAGGGCCACGGTGGCCGCGCTGAGGAGGTCCGCGCAGACACTGACGCGGCGGGGGCCGAGCCGGTCGATGACGGGGCCGCAGAGCGCCTTCGAGACGACCAGCGGGGTGAGTTCGCACGCGGCCACGATGCCGGTGCGGGTGGCGGAGCCGGTGGTGGTGAGCACGAGCCAGGGGACGGCGATGGCGGTGAGCCGGGTGCCCGCCACCGATATCGCGTTCGCGGCGAGGACGGGGAGCAGCAGCGAAGTGCTGCTCCTCGTGCCCGCGCTCACTTCGCCGCCCGCGAGGCGACCAGCCGGGCCATGCCCGCCGGCGTCGGGTCGAAGTAGAAGTCCCGGGGGGAGACGTCGACGCCGAACGCCTGGTGGAGCTCGGCGATGATCTTCACACCGAGCAGGGAGTGCCCGCCCAGTTCGAAGAAGTCGTCGTCCGCGCCGATGCCCTCCATCCCGAAGTGGTCCGACCACAGGCTCACCACGGCGTGTTCGGCCGGGGAGCCGGGCTCGCGGTACTCGGTCATCAGCTGCGGGCTGCGGCTGCGGGTCCGGGCCGCGAGGGCGGCCGCGTCCACCTTGCCGTTGGCGGTCAGCGGGAACTCGTCGACCACCGTGATCAGGGAGGGCACCGCGTAGGCGGGCAGGACGTCGGCGAGGGCGCGGCGCAGTTCCAGCAGGGAGGTCCGCCGGTGGTCCTTGCGGAGCACGAGGGCGGCGTGCAGTGCGTGGCCGCCGGTCGGGGACTCGGTCCTGCCCACGTGGTACTGGGCGACGGCCGGCAGCCCGGCGAACGCGGCCTCGACCTCGCCGAGTTCGATCCGGAAGCCGCGGATCTTCACCTGCCGGTCGGCCCGGCCGAGGAACTCGATGGCCGGCTCGGTGCTGCGCACCAGGTCGCCGGTGCGGTACATCCGCTCGCCGTCGCCGTCCGGGTCGGGCAGGAACCGCTCGGCGGTGAGCGCCGGACGGCCGAGGTAGCCGTGGGACAGGCCGGTGCCGCCGGTGTACAGCTCGCCCGTCCCGCCCGGTGCCACCGGCCGCAGGTCCGCGTCGAGCACCCGGGCCCAGGTGCCGTTGATCGCCCGGCCGATGGGCACCGCGGAGGTGCGCAACGGGCTGTCGAACGCGTGGCAGCAGGTGTAGGTGGTGTTCTCGGTGGGGCCGTACCCGTTGACCAGCGTGGTGCCGGGGAGGGCCGCGACCGCCCGGTCGGCGTGGTCGGCGGACAGCACGTCGCCACCGGTCAGCAGGTACCGCACCTGCTTGAGGTCGTCGAGGCCGTGGTCCACCACCTGGTGCAGCAGACCGGTCGTCAGCAGCAGCACGGTGACGCCCGATGCCCGGACGAACCCGGTGATCTCGGCGAGCGAGAGGTCGCCGGCCGGGGCGACCACCAGGTGCGCCCCGTTGAGCAGCGCCCCCCAGATCTCGAACGTCGAGGCGTCGAAGGCCACCGGGGCTATCTGGAGGAAGACGTCCTCCGGGGTGATCGTGACGTAGTCCGGGTCGACCACGAGCCGCACCACACCGCGGTGCGGCACCATCACCCCCTTCGGGGTGCCGGTCGACCCCGAGGTGTAGGCCACGTAGGCCAGGTCCTCGCCGGACGGGTCCGCCGCGGCCCGGCCGGCCGCGCCCGCGCCGGACGGCGCCCGGTCGTCGGCGAACACGGTGGCGACACCCGCCGGGAGGCCGTCGGCCAGGTCGCGCTGGGTGATCACCAGGCGGGCCTTCGAGTCGCGCAGCATGAACTCGGTGCGGGCGGCGGGATAGCGGGTGTCCAGCGCCAGGTACGCGGCCCCCGCCGAGACGACCGCGAGCAGGGCGACGATGCCGTCGACCGACCGCCGGGTGAGGACGGCGACCACGTCGCCCGCCCGCACGCCCTGCTCGACCAGCCGTGCGGCGAGGCGGTCGGCCTCGGCCCCGAGCTCCGCGTACGTCAGGGAGGTGTGCTCGTCGCTCAGGGCCACCCGGTCGCCGAACCGCTCGCAGCACCGGCGGAACCGGGCCAGGATGCTCAAGTCACTCATTGTCTCGCTCCGTGGGTGAGGGTGGGTCAGCGGGCCGACGGGTGGAACCAGCCGTCCTCGTCCGGGACGAGGCCGTGGTGCAGGCCGGTCAGGAGCCTGTGCAGCGCGGTCGTCACCGGCCCCGGCCGGCCGTCCCCGACCGTCCAGCCGCCGTCCCCGTCCCGCACCCGGCCGACGGGTGTGACGACGGCCCAGGTGCCGCAGGCGAACGCCTCGGTGACCGTTCCGGCCTCGCACTCCTCGCGCCACCGGTCCAGCGGGATCCGCTCCTCCACGACCCGGTGGCCGAGGCGCCCGGCCAGGGTCAGCAGGGTGCTGCGGGTGACGCCGGGCAGGAGCGTCTGCGTCAGCTCCGGTGTCACCACCTCGGCCCCCTCGCCCCGCCCGCGGACGAGGAAGAGGTTCATCCCGCCCAACTCCTCGACCCAGCGCCGCTCGACGGCGTCGAGCCAGACGACCTGCCGGCAGCCGGCGGCCTCCGCCGCACGCTGCGCCAGGAAGGTCGGGGCGTAGTTGCCGGCCACCTTGACCGCGCCGGTGCCGCCGGGCACCGCCCGGACGTGGTCGCGGCTGACGTGGACGGCGACCGGCTCGGCCCGGTCGCCGAAGAAGCCGCCGGTCACGAAGGCCATCATCAGGAACCGGTAGGAGCGCGAGGGGCGCAGCATCAGCGAGGCGTCGGAGCCGAACATCAGCGGCCGCAGGTAGAGGCTGCGCGAGCCGTCCGCCGGCAGGAAGCCCTCGTCCGCGCGCACCAGTTGATGGGCGGCGGCGGTGAAGGCGTCCTCCGGGAGCTCCGGCATGGCCATCCGGCGGCAGGAACTGCGGAAGCGCAGTGCGTGGTCGTGGGGGCGCCAGACGCCCACGGTGCCGTCGGCGCGCCGGTGCGCCTTGAGCCCCTCGAAGACGACCTGTCCGTAGTGCAGGCCGAGCGTTCCGGGGTGGAGGGAGAGGTTCGCGAGTCTGCTCAGCCGGGGCGCGGACCAGCCGTCCGCCTCCGTCCAGTCCATGACGACCATGTGGTCGGTGAACGCCTCGCCGGGGCCGGGTCCGTCCGCGGCCGGGTGCGGCGGCGCGAGTTCGAGGTCGGTGGTCATCCGCAACTCCTTGGGTGAGGGGGTCTGCCGGGCGATCAGGACGCAGGCACTCGGGCCGCGCGGAGGGGTTCGCCCACCGCTCGGCCACCCAGTGTCCGGACGCCGCTATCGGTGGCCTATCGCGCCGCGATCATCCGGCCGGTGCGGGCCTGCGGGCGGTGGACCGGCGTGTCGACGCCGCTCAGCGGCAGGCCGGAGCCGCCGCCCCGGCAGGCGACGAGCTCGGCCGCGATCGACACCGCGACCTCCTCGGGCGTCCGGGCGCCCAGGTCGAGGCCGATCGGGGAGCGCAGCCGGGCCAGTTCGGGCTCGGTGAGGCCGGCCGCGCGCAGCCGCTCCAGCCGGTCCTCGTGGGTGCGCCGGGACCCCATGGCGCCGACGTACGCCACCGGCAGCCGCAGGGCGCGCTCCAGCAGCGGGACGTCGAACCTGGCCTCGTGGGTGAGGGCGCACAGGACCGTCCGGCCGTCGATCAGGTCGAGCTGGGAGTCGAGGTAGCGGTGCGGCCGGTCGACCACGATCTCGTCCGCCTCCGGGAAGCGGTCGCGGGTGGCGAAGACGGGACGGGCGTCGCAGACGGTGACGTGGTGGCCGAGGAACTTGCCGATGCGCACCAGGGCCGAGGCGAAGTCGATCGCCCCGAAGACGATCATGCGCGGCGGCGGCACGCTGGACTCGACGAACAGCACGGCCGGCCGGCTCCGGCCGCTGCAGTCGGCCGCGACCTCCACGGCCCGGGTGCGGCCCGCCGCCAGCAGCGCCGCGGCCTCCACGGCGGCGGCAGCGTCGAGTGCGGTGCCCCCGCCGAGGGTGCCCTCGTACGCGCCGCCGGGCCGCACCAGCAGCGTCCCGCCGGGCAGGCCGTCCGGGCCCTCGGCGACGCGGGCGACCGCCACGGCCCCGCCCTCGGCCGCGGCGGCCAGGGCGGCGGCGAGCAGCGGCCTGACGGCGTCCCGGCGGCGCACCGGCGTCACCAGGACGTCGATGGTGCCGCCGCAGGTCAGCCCGACGGCGAAGGCGTCCTCGTCGGCGTACCCGAAGTGCTGCAGCACCGGCTCGCCGGCCTCCAGCGCCTCCTGGCACAGCAGGTGGACGGCGGCCTCCACGCAGCCGCCCGAGACGCTGCCGACGGCCGTGCCGCCGCTGTCGACCGCGAGGGCCGCCCCGGGCGGGCGCGGGGCGGAGCCGCTGACGCGGACGACCGTCGCCACGGCGAAGTCGCGTCCTTCAGTGCACCACCGGTGCAGGTCGGCGGCGATGTCCAGCATGCCGGGTCAACTCCTCTCAGCCGACGATGTGTTCGGGGCGGACGGGGACCCGGGTGAGGGCCTTCCCGGTGGCCTGCCGGACGGCGGCCACCACCGCCGGGGTGGAGGACAGCGTCGGTGCCTCGCCGGCGCCGCGCAGGCCGTACGGTGCATGGGGGTCGGCGAGTTCCAGCACGTCGACCGGGACGGCGGGGGCGTCGAGGATCGTCGGCACCAGGTAGTCGGTGAAGGAGGGGTTGAGCACCTTCGCCGTCACCGGATCGACCCGGATCTCCTCCATCAGCGCGATGCCCAGGCCCTGGACGGTGCCGCCCTGGATCTGGCCGACCACCGAGAGCGGGTTGATCGCCCTGCCCACGTCCTGGGCGCAGGCCAGTTCGACCACCTTGACCAGGCCCAGCTCCACGTCCACGTCGACCACCGCGCGGTGCGCCGCGAAGGAGTACTGGACGTGGCCGAAGCCCTGGCCGGTGACCGGGTCGAAGGGCTCGGTGGGCCGGTGGCGGAACTCGAGTTCGAGGTCGATCGGCTCCTCGCCCTCCAGCACCTCCGCCAGCGTGGCGAGGACCTCGCCGCCGGCGGTGACGACCTTGCCGCCGTCCAGCCGCAGCCCGGCGCCGTCCCAGGCCGGGCGGCCTTGGCCGAACCTGCGCCGGCCCGCCGCGAAGACCCGCTCCCTGACAGCCCCGCAGGTGTTCTTCACCGCGCCGCCGGTCATGTACGTCTGGCGGGAGGCGGAGGTGGAGCCGGCCGAGCCGACGGCGGTGTCCGCTGGGTGGACGGTGACCTGCTCGACGCCGAGTTCGGTGCGCGCGATCTGGGCGTGCACGGTGGTGCCGCCCTGGCCGACCTCCGCCATCGCGGTGTGCACGGTGGCGACCGGCTCGCCGCCGACAACCTCCAGGCGCACCCGGGCGGTGGAGTAGTCGTCGAAGCCCTCGGAGAAGCCGACGTTCTTGATGCCGACGGCGTAGCCGATGCCGCGGACGATGCCCTCGCCGTGGCTGGTGTTGGAGAGCCCGCCCGGCAGGGTGCGGATGTCCGGATCCTCCGGGTCGAGCGGCGGCGGCAGCGGCATGTCCCTGACCCGCTGCAGCAGCTCGGCGACCGGCGCGGGGGAGTCGACCCGCTGGCCGGTCGGCATCGGGTCGCCCTGGCGCATCGCGTTGATCCGGCGGAACTCCACCGGGTCCATGCCGAGTTCGGCGGCCAGCCTGTCCATCTGCGCCTCGTACGCGAAGCAGGCCTGGACGGCGCCGAAGCCGCGCATGGCGCCGCAGGGCGGGTTGTTGGTGTAGAGGCCGACCGCCTCGACCTCCACGTCGTCGACCCGGTACGGCCCGATGCCGAGCGAGGCGGCGTTGCCGACGACGGCGGCGGTGGACGAGGCGTAGGCGCCGCCGTCCAGCACGATCCGGCACCGGACGTGGGTCAACCTCCCGTCGCGGGTGGCGCCGTGCTCGTAGTGGAGTTTCGCCGGGTGGCGGTGGGCGTGGCCGAGGAAGGACTCCTCGCGGGAGTACACGATCTTGACGGGCCGGCCGGTGCGCAGCGCCAGCAGGCAGGCGTGGATCTGCATCGACAGGTCCTCGCGGCCGCCGAAGGCCCCGCCGACCCCCGCGAGGGTCATGCGGACCTTCTCCTCGGGCAGGCCGAGGACGGGGGCGATCTGCCGCCGGTCCGAGTGCAGCCACTGGGTGGCCACGTACAGGTCGACGCCGCCGTCCTCGGCGGGCACCGCGAGGCCCGACTCCGGGCCCAGGAAGGCCTGGTCCTGCATGCCGAACTCGTAGTCGCCGGTCACCACGACGTCGGCCCGCCGGGCCGCCGCCGCGACGTCGCCGCGGACGATCGGCTGCCGGTGCAGGACGTTCGGGTGCGGGGCCCGGTGCGCATGGCGGTCGTCCCGGTCCGGGTGGAGGACGACCGCGCCCGGTGCGACCGCTGACGCCTCGTCCGTGACGACCGGGAGTGCCTTGTAGTCGACCCTGATCAGGGCGGCCGCGCGCCGGGCGGTCTCGGGGTGGTCGGCGGCCACCAGGGCGACCGGCTCGCCGTGGTGGCGGACCACGCCGTCGGCGAGCACCGGCGTGTCGGCGTGCTCCAGGCCGTACTTCTTCTGCGCGGCCGGCAGGTCGTCATGGGTGAGGACGGCGTGCACGCCGGGCAGGGCGAGCGCCGCGGAGACGTCGACGGCGAGGATCTGCGCGTGCGCGTGCGGACTGCGCAGGATCCGGCCCCAGAGCATGTCCTGGTGCCACAGGTCGGAGGAGTACGCGAACGCGCCGGTGACCTTCAGGGTGCCGTCGGGGCGCCGGACGGACTCGCCGACGCCGCCCCCGGCGGCGGACTGGGTGAGGCCGGCCGGGGCGAGGCCCGCGGTGGCGGTCGGTGTTCCGGTGTCCATGGCTCAGACCGCCTCCCGGCGCCGGGCGGCCGCCAGGCGGACCGCGTCCATGATCTTCTCGTAGCCGGTGCAGCGGCACAGGTTGCCCGACAGCGCCTCGCGGATGTCGGCGTCGCTCGGCGCCGCGTCGCGCTCCAGCAGTTCGTCGGCGGCCACCAGCAGGCCCGGTGTGCAGAAGCCGCACTGGACGGCCCCCGCGTCGAGGAAGGCCCGCTGCACGGGGGCCGGTTCGCCGCCCTCGGCCAGGCCCTCGACGGTGCGGACCTCGCGGTCCTGCGCCTGGCCGGCCGCGACCAGGCAGGCGCACACCGGAACGCCGTCGAGGCGCACCGTGCAGGAGCCGCACTCGCCCTGCTCGCAGGCGTTCTTGGCGCCGGGCAGGCCCATCCGCTCGCGCAGCACGTACAGCAGGCTCTCGCCCTCCCACACGCCGTCGGCCGTTCGCCGGACGCCGTTGACGGTGAATCCCACGCGCATCATGCGGCTCCTTCCGTGCCGGTGCGGTACGCCTCCCAGGCCCACAGGAGCGTCCGGCGGGCCATCACGCCGACCGCGTGCCGGCGGTGGCCGGCGGTGCCGCGGACGTCGTCGATCGGGCTGCAGGCGCCGGAGGCCAGCGCCGCGAACTGCTTCGCCACCGAGGGCGGGACGGCCCTGCGGCTCTCCCAGAGACCGCCCTCGGCCAGGGCGTCCGCCAGGAACGCCTCCGCCTCCGCGGCCCGGCGCGGCGTCGGGGCGGCCGAGCCGATGCCGGTGCGCACGGTGCGGGTGTCGGGGTGCAGCGCGAGCCCGAAGGAGCACACCGCGATGACCATCGCATTGCGGGTGCCGACCTTGGAGAACTGCTGCGGGCCGGCCGCCCTTCTGATGTGCACGCGCTTGATGAGCTCGTCCGGCCGGAGCGCATTGCGCTTGACGCCCGTGTAGAACTCGTCGATCGGGATGCGGCGGGCGCCGCGCACCGACTCCACCTCGACCTCCGCGCCGGCGGACAGCAGCGCCGGATGGGCGTCGCCGGCCGGCGAGGCGGTGCCGAGGTTGCCGCCGACCCCGCCGCGGTTGCGGATCTGCGGCGAGGCGACCGTCCGGGCGGCCAGCGCCAGACCGGGCAGCTCCCGGCGCAGGTCGTCGGCGATCCGGGCGTACGGCACGCAGGCGCCGAGCCCCACCTCCCGCTCGCCGACCTCCCACTCGGCCAGCTCGCCGATCCGGCCGAGGTCGAGCAGGTGCCCGGGCCGGCGGTGGCCGAGGTTGATCTCCACCATCACATCGGTGCCGCCCGCGAGCGGCACGGCCGCGGGGTGCTCGGCCTTGGCGGCGAGCGCCTCCTCCCAGCAGCCGGGGCGCAGGAATTCCATGGGATTCTCATCTCGGATCGTTCCCGGCCCGGACGGACGGACCGCCCGGGCCGGGCCGGTGGGACTGCCCCGGCGGGGTCAGCCGGGCACGCCGGGAACCACCCCGGCGGCGGGGACGGGCAGGTGGCGGGAGAAACAGCCGTCCAGGGCGTCCAGCGAGGGCACGTCCCTGATCAGCGACCTGTCCCCGGCGGTCATCATCCGCTCGCACACCGCCACGTCGAGCCAGGCCAGCAGGCCGTCGAAGAACCCGCCGTGGTTGACGACGAACACCGGCTTGCTGTGCAGGCCGAGCTTCGCCCAGGTGGCGATCTCCATCAGCTCGTCGGCCGTGCCCAGCCCGCCCGGAAGGACGATGAAGGCGTCCGACAGCTGGTACATCAGGGCCTTCCGCTCGTGCATGGTGGCGACCACCATCAGCTCCACGCCCGGCGGCTGACGGCCCTCCAGGCTCAGCAGGTGGTGCGGCACCACACCGGTGACGTACGAGCCGGAGACCAGCGCCCCCTCGGCCACCGCACCCATGAGGCCCGTCCCGCCGCCCCCGTACACCAGGCCGACCCGGCGGCGGCCCAGCCAGTGGCCGGTCTCCCGGGCCAGGTCGAGGTACTCCTCCTTGGCCGGCCGCGCGCCGCAGAACACGCCCACTCTCCGGAAGCCGGTCATCGTGCCTCCGAGTGCACCGGGACGGGACGGGAACGCGAGGACTCCAGCTCCACCAGCAGGTCGAGCAGCACCTGGGCACCCAGGATCAGGTCCTCCTTCGGGGTCTGCTCCACCGGCGAGTGGCTGATGCCGGCGGTGCTGGGGACGAAGATCATGCCGGTGGGCACCCGGGCGCTCAGCGCGGAGGCGTCGTGCCCGGCGTAGCTCATCAGGCGGGCCGCCGTCGGGTCGTGCCGCACGCACACCTCGTGGATGCGGTCGACGTAGCCGTCCTCGAACCGCACCACGGGCTTGTGCGACAGCTGGGACACCTCCACCGAGCAGCCCTGCTCCGCACCGATCCGCCGGACCAGCGCACGGGTCCGCTCGACCGCGCGCAGCAGCGACAGCTCAGACTCGGCACGGAACTCCACCGTCAGATGCGCCTCCCCGGGCACCACGTTCGGCGCCCCCGGGTACAGCTGCATCGCGCCGACGTTGACCACCATCGACTCGTCCACCTCGTTCGCGGTCTCCCACAGGTGCGCCGCGATCTTCGCCACGGCCCGACCCGCGTCGGCCCGGACGTTCATCGGGGTCGTCCCGGCGTGGTTGGCCTGCCCCCGGACGACCACCAGGTACCGGTCGATCCCGACGATGCCCTCCACCGCCGCCAGCGTGCTGCGCCGGCTCTCCAGGCGGGGGCCCTGTTCGACGTGCAGTTCGATGAACCCGCTGATCTCGTCGATGTGCCCGGACTCCACCAGGGTGCCGGAGCCGACCAGCCCGCCGTTCGACGTCGGCAGGACGCCCTCCTCGTCCCAGAAGCCGACCGTCTCGACCGCCGCGGCCGCCGGATGGCCCGCCTCGTGCAGGGTCCTGAGCACCTCGACGGCCGCGATGGCGCCGTACGCGCCGTCCAGCCGGCCGCCGACCGGCACGGTGTCCGTGTGGGAGCCGGTCAGCAGCCACGGGCCGCGCGATCCGGGCTGCCGCCCGAACACGTTGCCGACCTCGTCCGTCCAGGCGTGCAGCCCGGCGGCGGTGATCCGGTCCGCCAGCCAGACCCGGGAGGCCAGGTCGGCGGGCGACCCCGCGACCCGGTCCACCCCGCCGTCCTCCCGCCCCCCGAACGTGGCCAGCATGTCCAGGTCGTCCAGGAGCCTGCGCCCGGAGATTTTCGGTGAGTTCACAACACTGGCTCCCATCAGTTCAGGACGTTGCCGTCGCCCGTCCGCAGTCCGCGGGTACGCCGGTGGTCGATGTGCACGAAGGCGCGCTGCAGCCAGCGGTCCCGGCCGTCGTAGCGCGGCACGAAGGCCGAGCGGCCGTGCAGGGTGACCCGGTTGTCCACCACCACCAGGTCGCCCGCGCCGAGGACCAGGTCCGTCTGCACGGCCTCGACGGCCTGCCGCAGCTCGGCCATCGCCGTGGCGGCCCCGGCGTCCAGCGGATGGGTGTTGGCGAAGTCGACGCGGATGTCCGGGTCCTCCGCGGCACCGCTCAGCACGGCGTGCACCGGGTCCCGGCCGGCCGCGAACGAGGGCGGCGGAGTGGAGCGGAACCGGGGCTCGGCGAGGACGCGCCGGTGCTCCGGCCCGACCAGCGGCAGGGCCTGGCGGATCGAGGCGACCCGCAGCCCCGCCCGGTCGTCGTGGTCGTTGCGCAGGCACAGCAGCGACACGAAGTCCGGCCGGTGGTCCAGGTGCACGTTCTCCACGTGCATCTGGAGCGGCTGCGAGCCCGCGTTGCTCTGCTCGAACTCCTGGCCGGGGACGGGCACCACGTTCTGCAGCAGCGCACCCGACTTCTCCTGCCGGAAGGCGATGATCTCGCCCAGCTGCAGCACGCACAGCGCCAGCAGGGTGGCCGAGGCGGTCGCGTTGCGCTCGACCGACCCGGCCTCGACCGGGGTCGGCCCCTCCGGCCTGACCGGGAGTCCGGCGATCCGCAGGCAGCCGCTCGGCCCGGGGTCGCTGCGGAAGCGGCGTAGCTCCTCCAGCACGCGGGCCGGCAGGCGGCAGGAGCGGTCGCGTGCGGCGGCCAGCCACGTCGGGTGGTCCACCAGCCGCGGTGGGACGTCGGAAAGGTGTTCGACGAGCCGCTCGACGTCCGCGCGTTCGGCCCCGTCCAGGACGAGAGCGCCCGGTTCGGCATGGATGTCCAGACTTACAGCCACTGTCTTTCTGCCCTCTCTTGGTCTGCTTGAGCAAGGCGGGCCGGCGGTGGGGCAGTTCCCTCCGCCGGCCCGGTGGGCGGCGCGTCAGGCCGAGGGCCTTCTGCCCAGGTACCCGGTGAGGTGCATGTAGCGGTGGATGCCGTTCATCCACGCGAGGTCGCGGTCGGCGCGGGCCGCCTGCCCGGTGATCCGGGCCACGGCCTCGGCCCCGGCGGCGCTGTTCACCGTGACGGCGAGGCCGCTGCCCGTCCGGAGGTCGACGGCGGCCATCGCCACCGTGCCCTTGGTCGACCCCGAGTGCCCGAACCAGCGGCCCTGGCGGTCCGTCATCATGCCGAGCCCGTAGTCGAAGTCCGCGTGGCCGGTGAGCATGGCGCGGGCCAGTCCGGTGCCGAGCACGCCCGGGCCCAGGCCGAGCGCCTCCGCCCGCACCGACAGCAGCAGCCGGGCGAGGTCCGCCGGCGTGGTCCACAGACCGCCGGCGGCCGCCTCCGGAGTGATCCGCAGGCCCCCGTCGAGCGGCCTGCCGTCCGCGTCGTGGCCCCACGCCACCGGCACCGGGGCGCGCTCGGGCAGGTCCTGGGCGAAGCTGCTGTCCGCGAGCCCGAGCGGGCCGAGGACGAGCCGCCGGGCCAGCTCTGCGAACGGCTCCCCGGTGAGGTCCGCCAGCACCTGCTGCAGCACCGAGAAGTTGGTGGCCGAGTAGCTGGTCAGCCCGGCGAACAGCGGGTCCACCCGCAGCGCCGGCCGCCCGGGCACCGCCGTCCCGTCCAGCACCGCGCCCAGGGCGGGCACCGGTTCGGCGGGGTGGAAGTCGGCGAAACCGGCGATCGGCAGCCCGGCACTGTGGCTGAGCAGCTGCCGCACCGTCACCCGGGCCGGCGCCCCGTGCACGTCCCGGATGCGCAGGGTGTGCAGGTACTCCGCCACGTCCGCGTCCAGGTCGAGCCGGCCCTCAGCCGCCAGGGCGAGGGCGACCGCGGCCGACGTCGGCTTGCTCATCGAGCCCACCTGGAAGACCGTCCGGTCGCCGACCGGGTCGGCCGCACCGGCCCGGACCACCCCGAGCTGCCAGGTGTCCACGACCTCCCCGCCGTCGACCACGGCGACGCCGACGCCGGGGATCGCACGGTCGGCCAGCAGCTCCCGCAGGCCGTCGTCCGGCCGCACCGCGAGCCTGCCCCGCCCCCGGCCGCGCACCGGCCGCGCCGTCCAGTCCCGGTCGCGCGCCGGCCCGTCCGACGCGGCGGCGTCGAGCGCCGCGGCCAGCTCCGCCACCGTCTGATGGCTCATCGCCATCCGCGGCGTCAGGTCCAGTCCGGTCAGCTTCGCCTGGGCGACCATCCGGACGACCGTGATCGAGTCGCCGCCGAGCCGGGTGAACTCGTCGTGCACACCGATCGCGTCGGTGCCCAGGACCTGGGCCCAGATCGCGGTCAGCACGATCTCCGTCGTGCTGCGCGGCGGCACGAACCCCTCCGCCTGCTCCGCCGACCCGGCCTCCTCCGGCGCCGGGAGCGCCTTCCGGTCGACCTTGTTCGCCGAACTCAGCGGCAGCTCGTCGAGCCGGACGAAGACCGCCGGCACCATGTACTCGGGCAGCGCCGAGGACAGGTGCGCCCGCAGCGCGGACGGCGCCGGGCACCCGCCCGGGGCCGCCACCACGTACGCCACCAGCCGCCGGACGCCCGGCACGTCCTCCCTGGCCGCCACCACGGCCTCCCCGACCTCCGGGTGGGTGAGCAGCACGGCCTCGATCTCGCCCAGCTCGACCCGGTAGCCGCGGATCTTGACCTGGTGGTCGATCCGGCCGAGGAACTCCAGCTCGCCGTCCGGGCGGCGGCGCGCCAGGTCGCCCGTCCGGTAGAACCGCGCCCCGGGGGCGGACGCGTACGGGTCGGGCAGGAAGCGCTCCGCGGTCAGCGCAGCCCGGCCCAGGTAGCCGCGGGCCACGCCGGCCCCGCCGATGTACAGCTCGCCGGCCACCCCGACCGGCGCGGGCTGGAGTTCGGCGTCCAGCACGTACATCCGGATGTTGGCGATCGGGTGCCCGATGGGCACCGGCACGGACGGGTCGAAGTCGTCCGGGACCTCGTGGACCGAGCAGCCCACCACCGTCTCGGTCGGACCGTACTCGTTGATGATGCGGGCGCCCGGGGCGGTCTTCCGCCAGGCCACCACCGTCTCCGGCTTCACCTCGTCGGCACCCACCACGAACGTCCGCACCGAGTCGACCGTCCCCTCGGGGCCGATCAGCGAGCGCAGCACGTCCAGGTGCGCCGGGGTGATCTTCAGCAGGCTGTAGTCGGCCCGGGCGCCGAGCAGCTCGGCGAGCGACTCGGGGCTCTGCTCCGGCGGGAGCATCGTCACGCTGCGCCCGCCGATCAGCGGCAGGAAGAAGTTCGGGACGGACAGGTCGAAGGCGACCGAGCCGAGCATGACCGCCCCGTCGGCGCCGTCCAGCCCGTAGCCGTCGACCGCCCAGAGCAGGTAGTTCACCAGCCCCTCGTGCGTGATCAGCACGCCCTTCGGCCGCCCGGTCGAGCCGGAGGTGTACAGGGTGTACACCAGGTTGGCCGGCGTCAGCTCCCGCTCCGGCGCGGTGGCCGGCGCGGCGGCTATCCGCCCCGCGTCGCCGTCCACGCACAGCACGGCCCCCTGGTACCCCGCGAAGCGCTCCCGCAGGGAGTCCTGGGTGACCAGCACGCCCGCCGCGGTGTCGCCGAGGATGAAGCCGGAGCGGTCCGCGGGGTGTGCGGGGTCGATCGGCACGTAGGCGCCGCCCGCCTTCGCCACGGCCAGCAGCGCCGTCAGGACCTCGGTGCCGCCCCGCAGGCAGACGGCGACGAAGCGCTCCGGGCCGACGCCGTGCTCCACCAGGACGTGCGCGAGGCGGTTGACCCGGGTGTCGAGCTCCCGGAAGGAGACCGTGGACCCGTCGGTGTCCACCACCGCGACCGCGTCCGGCGTGCGGCGGACCTGCGCCTCGAAGAGGTCGGGCAGCGTGACCGCCGGGTACTCGGCGTCCGTCCGGTTGGGCGCGAGCAGCACCAGTTCGCGCTCGCCCTCCGGCAGGTACGCGGCCGTCGCGTCGCCCTCCGGGTCGCGGACCATCGCCTCCAGCACCGCGCGGTACATCGCGCCCAGGCGCTCCCGGTTCTCCGAGGAGACGTCCTGCGGGCGGCTGATCAGCGCCAGCAGCCCGGGGTGCGAGGTCACCGACAGCCCGAACTCGTTCGGGCTGTCGTCGATGCTGGTCTCGACGTCGATGAGTTCGGTGTCGAGCACGTGGAAGTCGAGGTAGTTGAAGTACACGTCGGCGAGCCGCTGGCCGCCGGCGAACTCGCGCTGCATCTGGCCGAGCGGGAACCGGCGGTGCGGCCACAGGCCGATCTCCGTCTCGAAGACCTGCCGGACCAGCTCCGTCCAGGTGCGCGCACCCCGCCGGAACGGGAACGGCACGGTGTTGATGTACAGGCCGTACACCTTGTCGGCGCCGGCCACCTCGGGCCGGGTGTCGCAGACCAGGCCGCAGGAGAAGGCCTCCTCGCCGGTGAGCATGCTCATCACCTTCAGGTGCGCGGCGTGCATCACGCTCTTCAGCGGCACGTCCGCGCGGGCCGCCAGCGCGCCCAGCCCCTCCTGCAGGTCCGCGAAGCGGACGTAGGTCTGCTGGATCGAACCCGGCGGCTCGGTGGTCGAGCCCCAGGCGCCCGGCAGCGTGAACTTCGGGTGCGCCGCCACCGACGCCCGCCAGTGCTCGCGGGACGCCTCCGAGGCGAGCGCCCTCCGCTCCAGCGCCACGAAGTCCGCGAAGCGGACCTCCGGCAGGGGCTGCGGCTCGGGTGCCGACCCCGCCGCCAGCTCGCGGTAGCGGTCCAGCACCTCCATGATCATGGAGCTGAAGCTCCAGCCCTCCAGGATCGGGTGGAACTCGGTGAAGGTCAGCCACCAGCCGCCCCGGTGGCTGCGGGTGAAGAACCGCAGCAGCCCGGGCCGGTCGAGCTCGAACGGCCGGTCGCGCTCACGGGCCATCAGCGCCCGCAGCTCCGCCTCCTGCTCCTCCGCGGTGAGACCGGAGACGTCGACGCTGTCCACCGTGATCCGGGCGTCCGGGTGCACCAGCTGGATCGGCTCGGAGTACCCGTCGAGGTCGATCGAGGTGCGCAGGATCTCGTGGCGGTCCACCACGTGGTCCACCGCCGCCTGGAAGTCCGCCGCGGAGAAGGGCCTCGGGTCGCGGATGCGGAACGAGGTGACGTTGTGGTAGTTGCCCTCGGCGCCCGCCGCGTGCATCTCGAACAGCATGCCGAGCTGGACCTGGCTGAGCGGGTACGCATCGCGGACGCCCTCCGGGACGCGCCTGCGGTCGGCCTCGGCCAGCAGCTCGAACGGGGTGACCAGCGGCGCGTCCAGCCGCTCGGAGCTGCGCCCGCCGAGGGCGGCGGCGAGCCGGGCGACCGTGCGGTGCCGGAAGACGTCCCGGACGGCGACGTCGTAGCCGGCCGCCCGCAGCGCGCCGACCAGGGCCACCGCGCGGATGGAGTCGCCGCCCAGCTCGAAGAAGCTGTCGTGCGCGCCGACCGCCTCGGTGCCGAGGACGGTCCGCAGGTGCGCCGCGAGCTCGGCCTCGGTGCCCGGCCGCGGGGCGGTGAACTCGGTGGTGAGCCTGGCCCGGCGGCCCGGCGCGGGCAGCGCGCGGTGGTCGACCTTGCCGTTGCTGGTGAGCGGCAGCTCCTCCAGGTGGACGACCGCGGCGGGGACCATCCAGCCGGGCAGGCGCTCGGCCAGGAAGGCCGTCAGGTCGGCGTCCCGGTCGTCCGCCACCACGTAGGCGACCAGCTCGGTGCCGGACGGCCCGTCCGTCCGGCCGACGACCACCGAGGCCCGGACGGCCGGGTGCTCGTCGAGCACGTTCTGCACCTCGCCGGGCTCGACCCGGTAGCCGCGGATCTTGACCTGGGTGTCGCGCCGGCCGACGAACTCCATCTCGCCGCCGGGCAGCATCCGGGCGAGGTCGCCCGTCCGGTACAGGCGGCCGCCCGGGACGGCCGAGAACGGGTCCGGGACGAACTTCTCGGCGGTCTGCCCGGGCCGGCCGCGGTAGCCGCGGGCCACCCCGGTGCCGCCCACCCAGACCTCGCCGACCACGCCCGTCGCCACCGGCCGCAGGTTCTCGTCCAGCACATAGGCGGTGGTGTTGGGGATCGGGGCGCCGAGCGGGACGAGTTCGGTGCTGATCGGGCCGGGCACCTCCTGGCAGGAGTTGCCGATGGTGATCTCGGTCGGGCCGTACTCGGAGGCCAGGCGTGCGCCGTCCACCCTCCAGCGGTCGACCAGGGCGCTGGTGAAGCTGTCGCCCGCGGCGATCACCACGGCCGCCACCGAGCGGCGCTGCTCGGCGTCCAACTGGCCCGCCAGCACCTCCAGATGGCCGGGGGCCAGCTTGAGGAAGCTCAGCGGGCCGGCCGCCAGCAGCAGCCGGCCGAGGTCGGCGAGGTCGAACTCCGCGGGGAGCAGGGTGACCGGGCGGCCGAGCATCAGCCCCGTCCAGAGGTTCGGCACCACCAGGTCGAAGGCGACCGAGGAGAAGAGCGCGGTGCCGCCGGGCGCCTGCGCGTACGTCTCGGCGCTCCACAGCAGGTAGTTGGTGAGGCCGCGGTGGGTGGTCTCGACGCCCTTGGGGCGGCCGGTGGTGCCGGAGGTGTAGATGACGTAGGCCAGGCTGTCGGGGTCGACGGCCACGCCGGGGTCGGTGGCCGGGAGGTCGTCCAGGCGCACGGTGTCCACCACGACGGCCGTCCGGCCCGGGGCGTCCGGCAGTGCGCCGACCCGCGCCGAGCCGGTGAGGACCAGCCCCACGCCGGCGTCGGCGAGCACGTGGGCCGTCCGCTCGGCCGGGTGCGCGGGGTCGACCGGCACGTACGCGGCACCGGACTTGAGCACGGCGAGCAGCGCGACCACCAGGTCCGGGCTGCGGTCGAGGTGGACGCCGACCGTCGTCTCCGGACCGGCGCCGAGCGAGATCAGGTGCCGGGCGAGCCGGTTGGCCCGCTGCTCGAGTTCGCCGAAGGTCAGCCGGTGCCCGTCGGCGGCGACGAGGGCGACCGCGGCCGGGTCCTGGGCCGCGACGAGCGTGTGCACCGCATCCGGGCCGCGCTCCTCCGCGTTGTCGTTCGGGGCGGTGACGAACCGGTGCAGCTCGTCGGCGGTGAGGTACTCCAGGGCCGCGACCGGGGTGTCCGGTGCCTGCACCGCACTCGCCAGCAGCCGCAGGAAGTGCGCGGCGATCCGGTCGGCGGTGGCGGCGTCGAACAGCTCGGCCGAGTACTCCAGGACGGCCTCCAGCGGGCCGGCGGGAGCGTCGACGATCTGCAGGTTGAGGTCGAACTTGGCGGTGGTCCACGGGGTTTCGACGGCCTCGGTGCGCACCCCGGGCAGTTCGGGGCCGCTCGTGCCGGTGTTCTGGTAGCCGAACATGGCCTGCACCAGGGGGGTGCGGGACAGGTCGCGCTCCGGGTCGAGCTCGTTCACCAGCCACTCGAACGGCAGCTCCTGGTGGTCGAAGGCGTCGAGGACGGCGAGCCGGTTGTCCTGCAGCAGCCCGGCGAAGCCCTGCTGCCCGCTCCACCGCGCCCGCATCACCACGGTGTTGACGAAGAAGCCGATCAGGTCCTGCAGTTCGGGCCGCAGCCGGTTGCCCACCGGCACGCCGACCGCGATGTCGGTGCGCCCGGTGTACCGGCCGAGCAGGGCCTGGAAGGCGGTCAGCAGCACGGCGAACGGGGTGGTGCCGTGCTCCAGGGCGAGTGCGCGGACGGCGTCGGCCGTGACCTCGGGGACGGTGAACCGGCAGGCCCCGCCGGCGGGGCCGCGCACGTCCGGCCGGGGCCGGTCCGCGGGCAGTTCCAGCGGGGTGACCCCGGCCAGCCTGGAAGGCGGTCAGCAGCACGGCGAACGGGGTGGTGCCGTGCTCCAGGGCGAGTGCGCGGACGGCGTCGGCCGTGACCTCGGGGACGGTGAACCGGCAGGCCCCGAGGCGGGGCCGCGCACGTCCGGCCGGGGCCGGTCCGCGGGCAGTTCCAGCGGGGTGACCCCGGCCAGCCGGTCCGTCCAGTACGCGGTGGCGGCGGCCATCCGGCCGTCGTCGAAGCGCTGCCGCTGCCAGGCGGCGTACTCGGCGTACTGCACCGGCAGTTCGGGCAGCAGGGCGGGGCCCGCCCCGGTCTCCTCGCGGTAGAACGCGCTCAGCTCCGACCAGAACACCGACTCCGACCAGCCGTCGAAGGCGATGTGGTGGAACACCGCGACCAGCACGTGCCGGTCGGCGGCCAGGCGCAGCAGGTGGATGCGGGCGGCGGCGCCCTCCGCGAGCGGCAGCGGCCGGGCGGCGAGCCGTTCGGCCAGCTCCGCCGCCGCCTGCTCCGGGTCGTCGGCGGCACCCAGGTCGGTCAGTTCGAGCCGCGGGCCGTCGGGCGCGATCCACTGGACGGGCTCGCCGCCGGTCGACCGGTAGTGCGTCCGCAGGACCTGCTGCCGCCGGACGAGCCTGTCCCAGGCCCGGCCCAGCGCCGCCGCGTCGAGCGCGCCGGTGAGCCCAAGGACGATCGGCACCAGGTTGTCGGTCGCCGTCCCGTCGTACCGGTCCAGGAACCAGAGCCGGCGCTGACCGAAGGAGAGCGGCAGCTCGGCCGAGAGGTCGAGGCGGGGGACGGCCGCGCGGGACCGCCGGGCGCCCGCCAGCCGTTGCCGCAGCAGCAGCTGCCGGCGGTCGTCGATCTCAGTGCTCATCTCGGTCCTCTTCGTCCGATGTGGTCAGCCGGGTCAGCTCGGCGTCGGACATCTCGGCGATGTCCGCCCTGATCCGCTCCTCGACGAGCCGGGCGAGGCCGGCGACGGTGGGGTGCTCGAACACGCTCCGCAGCGCGAGCCTGACCCCGAAGTCGGCCTCGATCGCGGCGACGAGCCGGGAGGCGAGCACGGAGTCGCCGCCGAGCTGGAAGAACGTCCGGTGGAGGTCCGGCAGCACGTCGTAGCCGAGCAGTTCGCTCCAGAGCTCGGCCAGGCCCTCCTCGAGCTCGCCCAGGGGCCCGGTGCCGTGCTCCGCCGCCTCCTCCGGCGGGGCCGGCAGCGCCGCGTGGTCGACCTTCCCGTTGGCGTTCAGGGGGATGCGGTCGAGCAGCACCAGCGCGGCGGGCACCATCGGTGCCGGCAGCCGGCGGGCGCAGTGCTCCAGCAGCTCGGCGGGCACCGGTTCACGGCCGGCGGCGGGGACCACCCAGGCGACCAGGCGGCTGGTGGCGCCCTTGGTGTCGACGCGCACCAGCGCGTCCGCGACCTCGGGGCGCGCGGTGAGCACGCCGGTGATCTCGCCCGGTTCGATCCGGTGGCCGCGCAGCTTGATCTGGTCGTCCAGGCGCCCCAGGAACTCGACGTTGCCGTCGGGGAGCAGCCGGGCCCGGTCCCCGGTCCGGTACAGGCGCCGGCCGGGTTCGGCGGAGAACGGGTCGGGCACGAAGCTCGCCGCGGTGAGCCCCGGGCGGTTGCGGTAGCCGCGGGCCACTCCGGTGCCGCCGATGTGGAGTTCGCCGGGCACGCCGACCGGGCACGGGTTCCCGTGGCCGTCGAGCACCCACATGGTGGTGTTGGGGACGGGGGTGCCGATGGGCAGCACCTCGGGGTGGCTGCCGCCGGTGATCGGGTAGGTGGAGTTCGCCACCGAGATCTCGGTCGGGCCGTACTCGTTGAGCAGGCGCGGTCCGTCCGGCCCGGCCTTGGCGAGCCACCGCTCCAGCACCGGCGCCGGGAAGGAGTCGGCGCCGACGGCGAGCACGCCCGCCAGGCCGGCGGCCTGCTCGGCGGTGAGCTGGGCGCTCAGCAGGTCGAGGTGGCCGGGCGTCAGTTTGACGAAGGAGTACGGCGCACCCGCGGCCAGCAGCCGGCCCAGGTCGGACGGGTCGAACCGCGGCGGCAGCAGCCGGACGGGCTCGCCGGTGACCAGGGCGGTGTAGAGGTCCGGCACCACCATGTCGTACGCGGTGGACGAGAACAGCGGGGTGCCGCCGGGGCGCGAGCCCGCGTAGTCCTCGACCGTCCACATCAGGTAGTTGAGCAGGCCCCGGTGGTCGACCATGACGCCCTTGGGGCGGCCGGTCGAGCCGGAGGTGTAGATCACGTACGCCAGCGAGTCCAGGTCGGCGGGGGCGGCCTCGAAGGGTGGCCGGGTGGCGAGTCCGGCCTGCTCCCCGGGTGCGTCGAGCACCAGCGGCACCGCCGGCTGCAGCACGCCGGCCCGGGCGCGGTCGGTGATCACGCAGCGCGCGCCGGAGTCGGCCAGCATGTACCGGAGCCGGTCGGCGGGGAAGTCCGGGTCCAGCGGTACGTACGCCGCGCCGGCCTTCCACACCGCGAGGAAGGACACCACCAGGTCGGTGCCCCGGTCGAGGCAGACGCCGACGACCGACTCCGGCCCGACACCGAGGCCGCGCAGCCGCGAGGCGAGCCGGTCGCTCCGGTCGGCGAGTTCGGCGTAGCTCAGACCGCCCGCGTCGGAGAGCAGCGCCGGCGCGTCCGGGGTCTTCGCGGCCTGCACCGCGAACAGCTCGTGCACGGCGAGCTCCGGGCGGGCGGCGTCGGCACCGCGCCCCGCCGCCAGGACCGCCCGGTACTCGTCCGGGGGCAGCAGCGGCAGGTCGTGCAGCCGGGCCTGCGGGTCGGCGGCGACGCCCGCCAGGAGCTGCCGGAAGTGCCCGGCCAGCCGGCGCACGGTCTCCGCGTCGAACAGCGCGGTCGAGTACTCCAGTACGGCCAGGCAGGAGCGGTCGGGCTGGATCTGCACGACCAGGTTCAGGTCGGCCTTCGAGCCCGTCCAGGCGTCGAGCAGCATCCCGGTGTCGGTCCTGCCCCCGTCGACCGAGGTGACCCCGTCGTCGTGCAGGTCGAAGAGCACCTGGGCCAGCACGTTGCGGGACTGGTCCCGTTCCGGGGCCAGTTCGCGCACCAGGTGCGCGAACGGCACCTCCTGCGCCTCCTGGGCCTCCGAGACCGTCCGGCGCACCCGCTCCAGCAGTTCGGTGAACGCCGGGTCGCCCGTGGCGTCGCAGCGCATGACCACGGTGTTGAGGAAGCAGCCGAGCACCCCGGCGACCTCCTCGCGCAGCCGGCCGGCCAGCGGGGTGCCGATCGGGATGTCGCCCTGCCCGCAGTACCGGGCCAGCAGGGCGGCGTACGCGGCCAGCAGGGTGGCGTACGGCGTCGCCCCCCGCTGCCAGCCCGCCTCCAGCACCGGCCGCATGACGGCGGCGGGGATCTCGAACTCGAACGCGGCGCCGCGGGTGTCCCGGATCGGGGGCCGGGGCCGGTCGGTCGGCAGGTCGAGCGTCGGCAGGCCGGCCAGCTGCCGGCGCCAGTAGTCGAGCTGCTCGTCGAGGGCGCCGCCGTCGACCCGCTCGCGCTGCCACACCGCGAAGTCCGCGTACTGCACGGACATGTCCGGCAGCAGGGGTTCGCGGCGGTCCCTGCGGGCCGCGATCAGCTCGTCGAGCTCGCGCCGCAGCACGACCATCGACCAGCCGTCGGAGGCGATGTGGTGGAAGGTCAGCAGCAGGGCGTCGGTGCCGTCCGAGACCCGGGCCAGCATGGCCCGCCACACCGGTCCCTCGGCGAGGTCGAACCCGGCGGCGGTCTCGCGGGCCACCGCCGCGGGCAGCTCGGCCTCCGTCACCTCGACCACGGCCGGCCTGACCGGGCGGTCCTTGTCGACGACCTGGCAGAGGCTGCCGTTCACGGAGGTGTAGCGGGTGCGCAGGATCTCGTGCCGGGCGGCGAGGTCGCGCAGCGCGCCCTCGACGACCACGGTCGGGATGCCGTTCTCCGGCAGCCGGATCATGATCGGCATGGTGTACTCGCCGCTGCCCGGGTTCATCCGGTCCAGGACCCACAGGTCCTGCTGGGCGTAGGAGAGCGGCAGCGGCCGGTCCCGCGGCACCGGCTCGACCGCCGACACCGGCGCGGGGACACCGCCGATCAGCAGGCTCTGCTCCGCCGGGGTCGGCGCGCCGAAGAGCTCGCGCACCTGCAGCGGCCGGCCGGAGAGCTTGCGCAGCCGCATCGCCACCCGCAGCAGCAGCAGCGAGTAGCCGCCGAGCTGGAAGAAGTTGTCGTCCAGGCCGATCCGCCCGACGCCGAGGACCTCCTGCCAGATCTCGGTGACCTGGACCTCCTCGGGCGTGCGCGGCGCCCGGTACGGCGCCCGCCGGGGGTCGGCGTCGACCGTGAGGGCCGCCCGGTCGACCTTGCCGTTCGCGGTCAGCGGCAGCTCGTCGACCTGCTGGAAGACCGACGGCAGGTGCGAGTCGGGCAGGTGCGAGCGCAGGTGGCCGCGCAGCTCCTCGTGGCCGGCCGAGCCCTTCACGAAGGCGACCAGCTGCTGCCCGCCCACCCGGTCGGGCGCCACGGTGACGGCCGCCGCCTCCACCAGGGGGTGCGCGGTCAGCAGCGCCTCGATGCCCTCGGGCTCGATCCGCACACCGCTGAGCTTGATCTGGTTGTCGATCCGCCCGGCGAACTCCAGCTCGCCGCGCAGGTTGGTCCGGGCACGGTCGCCGGTCCGGTAGAGCCGGGCGCCGGGCGGGCCGTCCGGATCGGGCCGGAAGCGGTCCGCGGTCAGCCCCGGCGCACCGAGGTACCCGCGGCCCACGCACACCCCGCCGAGATGGATCTCGCCGCTCTCGGCGCGGTCGCCGTCCTCGTCGAGCAGGACGATCCGCACGTTGTCGATCGGCCCGCCCAGCGGCACCCCGCCCGGGCCCTGCGCCGGGTCGTACGGGTGGTCGGTGACGCCGATCGCGCACTCGGCCGGCCCGTACACGTTCCGCACCCGGACACCCAGCACGGACAGCGCCCTGGCGCACAGGTCGCCGGTCAGCATCTCGCCCGCCGAGGTGAGCCAGCGCAGGTCGGTGGCCCTGCCGGCCTCCGGCTGCTCGAGCAGCAACTGCAGCACCGAGGGGACGAGTTCCAGCGCGGTGATCCGCTCCTCGCGCAGCAGGCCGAGCAGCGCCACCGGGTCGCGCTCGACACCGTCCGGGGCGAGCACCAGGGTCGCGCCGCAGACCAGCGGGAGGAAGACCTGGAAGACCACCGGGTCGAAGCCGAGACCGGTCGCCGACAGCAGCCGGTCGCCGGGGCCGACCCCGTGCCGGCGGACCGCGTCCGCCAGCCGGTTCGCCAGGCCCGCATGGGTGTTGACCACACCCTTGGGCACACCCGTCGACCCCGAGGTGAAGGCCACGTACGCCGCGTTGTCGGCGTGCAGCTCCGCGGGCGCCGCGACGGGCGCACCGGGCGCCGGTGCCTCGTCGGGCCGCACCTGCGACCACGGGCCGGCGAGCGGCTCCTCGCAGACCAGCACCAGGGCGCGGGCGGTGGTGAGCATGCCGGTCCGGCGCTCCACCGGATGCTCCGGGTCGAGCAGCAGGAAGGCGCCGCCGGCGGTGGCCACGGCCAGCATGGCCACCACCAGCCGGACGGACCGCGGCAGCTGGATGCCGACCATCGCCTCCGGGCCCACCCCGAGTTCACTGAGCCGCGCTGCCAGGGCCCGCACCCTCTCGCTGGTCTCGCGGTAGCTCAGGGCCTCGGCCCCGTCGCCGACCGCCACGGCGTCCGGTGTCAGGGCGACCTGACGCCAGAACAGCTCGGGCAGCAGCAGCTCCGCGGTGTGCGGCACACCTGGCGTGGCGGCACGGACGGTCATGAGCCGACTTCCTGCGCCATGCGCAGACGGAGGCTCAGCGGACGCATGTCGGTCCAGATCTCCTCGATGTGCGCGAGGCAGACCTCACGGGTGCCGCTGACACCCTCACCCGTCCAGCCCGCGGGCAGGTCGCGGCCGGCCGGCCAGATGGAGTACTGGAGCTCGTGGTTGACCACGACCTGGTAGAGCGCGGAATTCGACTCGGACACGTCTGCTCCTACTGTCGGACGGCGGGAACGCCTTGGGCGAGCAAGTCAAGATCGAGGGTCATGCAGCGGATGCCGCCGCCGCCCTTGGTGAACTGGTCGATCGGGGTGACGATCGGCTCGAAGCCCCAGGCCTCGAGCTGCCGGCCGATCCGCGCGGGGCACGCGGACATCACGACCGAGCTGCCGATGACCACCGAGTTCACGCAGAAGGTCATGGCCTCCTGCTCGGTCACCACCAGCGGTTCCGGGACGAGCTCCAGCAGCCGCCGGCGGCTCTCCTCGTCCCAGGCCCCCGGGAACACCAGCGCCCGCCGGCCGTCGAGCGGACAGACCGACATGTCCAGGTGGTAGAACCGGGGGTCCACCAGGCGGACGGGCACCACCTCGCGGCCGAAGGCCGCGGCGAGGCCGGCGTGCGCCTGGACCGTGCTGCGCATCCCGTGCCCGGCGAGCAGCCGCTCGCCGAACGCCAGCACGTCGCCGCCCTCCAGACTGGCGGCCGGGTCCCAGCCGGCGGTCGGGATCTCCTGCCAGCCGTTCCCGGTCAGCCACTCGGCGGCCAGCTGCGCCTCGCCGCCGCGCTCGGGTCTGCTGAACCGCGACCGCAGGAAGCGGCCGCCGCTGACCACGGCGGTGTCGGTCGGGAACACCATGTCCGGCCAGTCCGGGTCGGACGGCGCGGTGTGGACCACCCCGCCGGCCTTGCGCAGTGCCGCCCCGAGCGCCTCCCACTCGGCGCGGGCGAGGTCGGGGCTCGGCTGCGAGCCGGTGGCCATCCAGGGATTGATCTCGAACTCGATCCGGAAGTGCTCCGGGTCGCGCAGCAGGAAGGGCCGCGCCGCGGCCTGCGGGATCATGCCACCACCCGGGACCGCGCACTGCTCCGCAACTCCCGCGACTTGCGCAGGTCACGGGCGACGACGACCTTCTTCAGCCAGCGGTCCGTCCCGTCGTACCGCGCCTCGAACGGCCGCCGGCCGTGCACCGCCCGGTAGTTGTCGACGAAGGCGACCTCGCCGGCGTCCAGCACCAGGTCCTCCAGGTCCGCCTCCAGCGCGGCCACCACGCACTTGAGCGCATGCGTGGCGTCCGGGTCCCCGGGGACGGCGTCCATGAAGTACGGATCGATCCGCAGGTAGGGCTCGGTACGGCTGCCGAACAGGACGGGCACCGGGCTGGTGTGCGCGGCGATGTCGTGCACGCTGTTGCCCGCCATGCCGGTGCGCAGGTGCTCGGTGTCCGGCCGGATCAGGAACCGCGGCTGCTGCAGCACCTCGGTCACCTCGGCCGGCAGCGAGAGGTGCCCGACACCGGCGAAGGTGGTGGCCACCCCCGTCGGATTGCGCAGCGCCATCAGGCCGAGGTAGTCGCAGCGGAACGGGTGGAAACCGTCCTCGGTGTGCCACTCCAGCAGGTCCGAACTGCCGTGCCCGCTCTGCGCCGTCTCCTCTCCCCGGACGGGCAGCACGTCGTGGATGATCCGGCCGGACTGCAGCGTCGACCAGCCGAACGGCTCGCCGAGCAGCGCCGCGAGCAGCACGAAGAAGATCTCCTCCCGCAGGGTGGAGGCCGGATCCGGCTGCTGCGACCAGTGCGGGGGCGTCGGGCCGATCGCGGTGTCGTCCACCGGGAGGCCGCTCACCACCACACCCGCGGTGGTCTCGTGCAGCTCGAACGACCGCAGGAAATCCACCAGGCCGTCCGGCAGCCCGGTCGCCAGGGACGCCGCATGGAACAGGAAGTCCGCGTCGGAGGCGGTGGCGAACTGCTTCCGCACCCGGTCCACCAGGCGCTCGATCCGGTCCACTTCACCGCCGTCGACCCGGTAGACGCCCACGTCCCGGGGAAATTTCTTGGAGTTCATCAGTGCCCGCTTTCTCGGCGGGCGGACCGGGTGGTCCGCCATTCGTTCTGCCGTACCAAGCTCGCCGAGCCGGCCCGGCGGAACCATCCGTCCCGGGAGTGGAATCCGCCCCGGCATCCGCCGCACGGCGGATGCCGGCGCCCCCGGCGCACCGCTTCCTCCCCCGCACGGCGGAGACCGCCCCGGAAAGCCGACGCCCGGCCGGTACACGGTCGTCGGGAACGCCCCCGACGATGAGGGCAGTTGCCCGCGCCCCAGTGGTCACCCAGGTGCGTTCCACGAGAAGTCCCCGTTCGCCGCCAGCCAGAGAGGAACCCGCATGAGGACAGAGGATCTGCTGCCGTTCTGGGAGAACGACCTCCCCGGTCTCCCGGTCTTCTGCCTGCCGCACGCCGGTGCCGGTGCGGGTGCCTTCCGCGCCCTGGCCCGCGACCTGCGCCCGGCCGTCAACCTCCAGCCCGTGCAGCTGCCGGGCCGCGAGAACCTGGTGGCCCTGCCCCTGGTCGACGACGCCCGGCAGCTCGTCGAGTGGCTCGGCCCGCGCCTGCTGCCCCGGTTCGACCGGCCGTTCGTCCTGGCCGGCCACAGCATGGGATCGCTGATCGCCGCCGAGCTGACCGCCTGGCTGGAACGCAACGGCGGACCGAAGCCCGAACTGCTCGTCGTCTCCTCCTACGCCGGCGACTTCCGGCACAACCGGATGGCCGCCCGCGAGCGCACCGACCAGGAACTGGCCCAGGTACTCACCGAGCTGGGCGGCACCGCACCGGAGGTCCTGCAGAACGAGGAGATGCTCGCCTTCATCCTCGAAACCATCCGCAACGACCTCAGGCTCGTCCGCGGCTACCGCCCCTCCTACGACACGGTGGGCGTCCCGATCCTCGCCGTCGGCGGCACCGACGACCCCGACGCGGACCGCGAGGCACTGACCACCTGGCGCAGCCGCACCACGGCCGGCACCCACGTCGAGGTCCTCACCGGAGGCCACTTCGCGGTCTTCGAGAACCCCGGCACCTTCGCCGCGCTGATCGAAGAGCGGCTGAGGACGCCCGAGCAGACCCTCCTCGCGGTGCTGCGCCACCACCTGGACGACGACGGCATCACCCTGGACGACGACTTCTACGCGGCCGGCGGCGACTCGCTGATCGCCCTCGCCGTCGTCGGCGACCTCAAGGAACGCGGTCTGGACCTCCCCCTGCGCGGCCTCCTCACCAGCGCCACCGTCGAAGAACTGGTGCCGCTCCTCACCCCGGCCGCCGCGCCCGAGGACACCCACCGGCCCTTCGACGGACTCGGCCCCGCCGACCGCGCCCTGCTGCCCGCCGGCCTGCAGGACGCCTACCCGGCCTCCACCCTCCAGGTCGGGCTGATCTACCTCTGCGAGCTGGCCGGCGACCCCAGCCTCTACAACGACCTGGTCGGACTGCGCGTCAACGCACCGTTCCACGAGCAGAGCTTCCGGGCGGCGCTCACCACGCTGACCGGGCGCCACCCGCTGCTGCGCAGCTCCTTCGACCTCGCCACCTTCTCCACCGCCGTGCAGCTCGTCCACCCGGAGGTCACCGTCCCGGTGGAGATCGAGTCCGGCGACGGCGACGCACTCGTCCGGGCCTTCCGCGAGCGCCACCTCGCCACCGGCATCGACTGCAGCACGCCCCCCGCCTTCCGCATCCACATCGCCCGCGAACCCGAGGCATTCCGGCTCACCCTGGCCATCCACCACGCCGTCATCGACGGCTGGAGCATGGCCCAGCTGGTGGTCGAACTGCTCACCTGCTACGACGCCGAACTGGCCGGCCGCACCGCACAACTGCCGGCCGTACCGCCGGACGGCCACCGGCGGTTCGTGGCACTGGAGGCGGCCGCCGCACAGTCGGCACCGTTCTGGCAGGCCGAGGCCGACGTGCCGCCGCTGCTCCTCCCGGACCGCCCGGAAGGCACCGTCCCCGACCCGGTGGAGACCCGCCACCTCCCGCTCGACCCGGAGGACGTCGCCCGCCTGGAGGCCGCCGCCGAACACGCCGGCGTCCCCCTGAAGAGCCTGCTGCTCTCCCTGCACCTGCGCTCGCTCGCCCTGGCCACCGGCCGCGACCGCGACCTGGTGACCGGACTGGTGGCCAACGGCAGGCCGGAGGTGCCCGGTTCCGCCGCACTGATCGGGCTCTTCCTCAACACCGTGCCGCTGCGCCTGCGTTCGGTCGAGGGCGACTGGGTCGAGCACGCCGGGCGGACCTGGGAGGCCGAGCAGCGGCTGCTGGCCCACCGGCGGTTCCCGCTGTCGGCGATCGAGCAGGGCCTCGGCCGGCCCGCCTTCGACGTGTCCTTCAACTTCACCCACTTCCACCCGTACCGGCAGGTGGACGACCTGCAGTTCAAGGTGGACGAGTGGTGGTCCTACGACAAGGCCAGCTTCCCGCTCGGCGTCGACGCGATGATCGACGCACCGGACCTCGGCAGCGGCGTGGTGGTCGCCTACGACCCGGTGCTGGTGCCGGGCGCGCTGGTCGACCGGTACGTCGGCGCCTTCGGCTCCGCGCTGGCCTCCGTCGCGGCGCCGGACCGGCCGGGGGAGGGCCGATGACCGTCATGACCCCGCAGGCCGGCCGCGGCTCCCGGCAGGAGCCCGCCTCCGAGGTCGACCTCGGCCCGGTGAACCTGTTCGACCCCGGGCTGCACGCCGACGGCGACCCGCACCGGATCTGGGCCCACATGCGGCGGGCCGCACCACTGCACCGGCAGACCCTGCCCGACGGACGCGGCTTCGCCTCGGTCACCCGCTACCAGGACGTGCGCCGGGTGCTCAGCGACTCCCGCGCGTTCACCTCGGAACGCGGCAGCCTGCTGGACCAGCTCGGCCACGGCGACGAGGCGGCCGGCGAGATGATGGTCTCCACCGACCCGCCGGACCACGCCGCCCTGCGGCGCCCGCTGCAGCAGGCCCTGCAGCGGACCGCCCTGGAGGCCGCACGGCCCCGCATCCGGGCGGCCGCACGCGCCGTCCTTGCCCCGGCCGCCGACGGCGGGGCCTTCGACCTGGTGACCGCCGCGCTGAGCTTCCCGATGATGTTCACCGGGGCGCTCATGGGCATCCCGGAACAGGACTGGCCGGACCTCGTCCGGTGGACGTCGATGGCCGCGTCCCCCGAGGACCCGGGCTTCAAGATCGGCAGCCGGCACGCCACCCTGGCCATCGCCCACCACGAACTCTTCTCCTACTTCACCGAGCAGACCGCGGCCAGGCCGGACGGGAGCGGCGACCTCCTCGACCTCCTGGCCGGGCTGGGCACCCGGGCGAAGACCGTCTACAACTGCTACAGCCTGCTGCTCGGCGCCAACGCCACCACACCGCACGCCTTCACCGGCACCGTCCTGGCCCTGCTGGAACGCCCCGACCAGCTGGCCGAGGCCCGCCGGCACCCGGAACTCGTCCCCTCGCTGGTCGAGGAGGGCCTGCGCTGGACCTCGCCCGCCAGCAGCTTCCTGCGGCACGCCGTCGAGGACGTGGAGCTGGAGGGCGGCCTGCTCCGCAAGGGCGAGGCGGTCGCGGCCTGGGTCGGCTCGGCCAACCGGGACGAGACCGTCTTCGAGGACGCGTCCCGCTTCGACCTGCGCCGCACCGGCAACCGCCACATCACCTTCGGCGCCGGCGCCCACTACTGCCTCGGCGCGATCCTGGCGAGGATCGCCCTGAACGAGCTCTTCACCGAACTCCTCGGCCGGCTGCAGCACATCGAACTCACCGGTCCGACCCGCCGCCTGCGGTCGAACTTCATCGCCGGCCTGGGCACCATGCCGGTGGCCGTGACCCTGCGCCCCGCGAGCACCCCGGGGTGACCCGCCCCGCGTCATCGGTTGTTCCGAAAGGATGTTGACACCGAGTCGACAGACCGGTTTCGCCTCCGGATGAAGCATGCGAGCATTACCCGCGGCTCGAATCGCCACACACGGTCGCCGCCCGCTCACAAAGCCGGGCGGACGGCCGGCTCACCGGACGGGAATCCACCAGAAAAGGAACCAGATGGGGCTGCAGCCGCACGATGCGGACGACGACGTCCACTTCGCACTCCTCGGGCCGTTCGAGGTCACGCGCGGCGCAACATCCGTACCCCTCCAGGCCCGACGGAGCAGGCTCCTGCTGGCCGCCCTGGCCTGCCGGCCGCGGGAGATCGTCAGCGTCGAGCACCTCAGCGAGGTGGTGTGGGCCGAGGACCCGCCGACCACCGTCCGCACCCAGATCCAGATCTGCATATCGACCCTGCGCAAGACCCTGGGCGTCATCGGGATGAGCGAGGCCCTCGTCACGCACCCCGTGGGCTACGCCCTGATGCTGGAACCGGGCCGCCGGGACGTCGACCGCTTCACCGAGCTGGTCCGCAGCGCCCGGTCCGCCAGCGACGCCGGCGACCTCGAGGCGTCGGTGCGCACCTACCGCGAGGCGCTGGCGCTGTGGCGGGGGCCCGCGCTCGGCGGTGTGGACAGCGACGTCCTCCAGCGGCGGGCGGTCGCCCTCGACGAGGAGCGGCTCACCGTCCTGGAGGAGTACTTCGACCTGGAGCTGCTGCGCGGCCGCGACCGGGGACTGATCCAGGAACTGGCCGACCGGATCGCCGAGAACCCGCTGCGGGAGAAGCTCCGCGGCCAGTTGATGCTCGCCCTGCACCGCGCCGGGCGGCGCTCCGACGCCCTCCAGATCTACCGCGAGGGCCGCCGCCTGCTGGTGCGGGAACTGGGCATCGAACCCTCCGACGAACTGCGCCGCCTCGAACAGGAGATCCTGCGGGACGCCCCGGAGCTGAACCCCGGCTACGGGAAGCCGGAGAGCCCGGCGGCCCCGCGGCAACTGCCCAGACAGTCACGTCACTTCATCGGCCGGGAGGAGACCGTCCGCCGACTGACGGCGGTACTCGCGGAGCAGCCCGGGCCCGACGACCACCCCTTCCGGGCCGTGAACCTGTACGGCCCCGGCGGGACGGGCAAGACCGCCCTCGCCGTCCACGTCGCCCACGCCCTCGAGGGCCACTTCGGCGACGGACAGCTCTACTACGACCTGCACGGCAGCAACACCGTCACCGCGGCGCCGGTCCGGGTCCTCGACCACTTCCTGCGGGCACTGGGCGTCCCGCCCGGCGACATCCCGGACGAACTCGACGAGCGGGCCGCGATGTTCCGCAGCCGGGTGGCCGAGAAGAAGATCCTGGTCATCCTCGACGACGCCGCCGAGGAGCACCAGATCAGCCCGCTGCTGCCGGGCGGCCGGGACTGCGGGGTGATCGTCACCAGCAGGCGGCCGCAGACCGGCCTGCCCGAGCTGGAGACCGTCCACCTGGACGTGCTGAGCCAGACCGAGGCGGTCGAACTCCTCGGCCGGATCGTCGGCGACCGGCGGGTCGCGCAGGAGCCGCTGGCCAGCGCCCAACTGGTCCGCGAGATCGACCGGCTGCCCCTCGCCCTGGGCATCGTGGGAGCCCGACTGGCAGCCTCGCCGCACCGGACGATCTCGTCCATGGCCCACCGCATCCACGACGAGCGCCGGCGGCTCGACGAACTCGCCCACGGCAACCGGGCCGTCCGCAGCACCATCTCCTCGACCTTCGACACACTGAAGCCGGACCTGCGCGACCTCCTGTGCGACCTCAGCCTGTTCGGCACGGAGGCGTTACCCGGCTGGATGGCCGGCGCCATCCTCGGCGGCGACACCGAGGACGCCAACGACGTCATCGACGAGGCCGCCACCAGCCAACTGCTCGTCCCCACGGACGTCGAACCGACCGACAACCCCCGCTACCGCTTCCACAGCCTCGTCCGCCTCTACCTCCGGGAGTCGGTCGACCGGCTCCCCGCCGAGCAGCGCGCCGGGACGGTCCGCGCCGTCCTGGCGGGCTGGCTCGGCCTGGTGGACCTCGCCCAGGCGCAGCTGTGGGGCGGCAACTACACCGTCGTCCGCGGCGGTTCGGCCCGCTGGCAGGCACCGGAGGCGGTCGTCCGGCACGTACTGTCGGACCCGCTGGGCTGGCTGGACGCCGAACGGCCGGGACTGCTCGCGGCGGTCGGCCTCGCAGCCGAGTTCGGCCTCGACGAGGAGTGCTGGGAGGCCGCCACCCAGCTGGTGACCCTCTTCGAGGTGCGGCAGCACTACGCCGACTGGCAGGAGAGCCACGAGACGGCCCTGCACCTCGTCCAGCAGAAGGGCAACGTCCGCGGCGAGGCGGCGGTGCGCTGCTCGCTCGGGTCGCTGTACCTCTCGCAGCGGCAGGCCGGGAAGGCGCTGCCGTACCTGGAACGGTCGCTGGCACTCTTCGAGGAACTCGGCGAGACCGGCGGGACGGCCCTGGCCAACCGCAACATCGCGCTGTGCCTGCACACCGTCGGTGACCTGGACGGCGCACTCCGCCGGTACGAGCGGGCGGCCGAGCTGTTCCGGCAGGCCGGGGACCCGCTGGGCCGCGCCCACGTGCTGTCCAACATGGCGCCGATCCACGCGGCGGGCGGCGAACCCGGCCGGGCCGAGCAGGAACTGACCGAGGCGCTGCGCATCTGCCAGTCGATCGGCAGCTCGCGGGTGGCCTCGATGAGCCTCCACCGGCTGGGCCAGCTCTGCTTCGGCCAGGGGCGGTTCGACGACGCACTCGGGCGGTACCGGGAGGCGCTCGCCATCGTGCGCCGGCAGGCCGACTCGCTGGGGGAGTGCTTCGTCCAGCACGGTCTGGGCGACACCCACATGGCCAGGGGCGACTACGCGGAGGCCGCCGGCTGCCTGGAGGGCGCCCTGGTCACGGCCGAGGCGGCCGGACACCTGCACGCGGCCGCACAGGTCCGGGTCAGCCTGGCGGAGGTGTGCATCGCCCAGGGCCTGGACGCCCGCGCCCGGAACCTGCTGGAACAGGCCCTGCGGGTGCTCGAGGACCACGACCACAAGGCCGCCCTCGCCCGCGCCCGCACGGCCCTGGAGCGACTGGGCCAGGTCAACCACTAGGCCGGTACATGTGTGCGTCGTCGACTGACGCGCAGCGGGGAAGGTCTTCACCGCCCTGCTCGCGCAGGCCGGTGCCCGCCGGAAGGGGCCCCGGCCGACGAGCCCGCCGGCCGTGCCGCCGACCGCGAACGGAGCGGGTGCCCCGCACATCGCGTGCGGGGTTCCCGCACAATGGCTTTGACCGACCGTCGGACGACGAAGGGCCGCACCATGGACGAGGATCCCCGCACCGGCGGCGGAATGGACGAGGATCCCCGCACCGGCGGCGGACGCCCCGCTCCACCCCGGCCGGAGTGGCCGACGGCGGCGAGCAGGGCCGCGCAGCCGGCCGTTGCCATGTCCACGGTTTCGAGTAATCGACCAAGATCTGCGAATGCCGGGTACCGTCTGATGCACACGACAGAGCCGACAGAAGCCTGCATCGAGGATGCGAACAACCTGTTGGTTGCGCCTTCGGCGTTGCAGGACAACGAGTTCATCAGGGACTTCTTCGGGTCCACCGTCACGCCGGAGGACCTTGCGTCCGGTTCGCCCGACCTGGCGCAGAAGACCGTCTACCTGTGCGGCGATGTGTCCGGCATCAGCGGCCGCCAACTGCGGTCGGCGGAACGGGTGTTCGTCATCCGGGAGCTGTCGCACGGTTACCGCGGGGACGTCGACGAACCGTGGACCCTCGTCGGCCTCGGCCGGGTTCCCGTCCGGGTGCACGGCGCCGGCGTGTACTACCGCCGCTTCTTCGACCTCGGCGACGACCACTTCGGACGGATCCGTGCGGAGCACGCGTTCCAGTCCCTGACGGAGTCCACCAAGCCGGGCACGGCCCATCGCAGCGGAATCTATCTGACACCCGTCACGCGAAACGGTGACGAACTGCATTTCCGGCTGCTCCGGTGCTCCACGAACCTCTCGGGGCCGACCGAAGGCTTCCACCCGACCGACACGCGCATCGTCGAGGCTCTGAACCGCGAGGCCGCCACCGTCTTCCGGAACCAGGCGCCGCTCAATCACGTCCTCGCCCAGATCTACCACAACACCCCTGCCACGGCCGGGCGCAAGCAGTCCAAGGCCAGGATCTCGGCCCATGCCGACAAGACCAAGGACATGCCCGTCAACGGCATCATGGCCTTCTGCACCTTCTACGACCGGCTCGACGGGCTGCAGCCCCTGGCCGACGACGCCTTCGACTACGGCGTGAAGGGTGCCAGCGGGCTGACCAGACTCCACTTCCGCCTCAAGGAGCCGACCGGAGGACGCGACGGGGTCGCGCTGCCCCCGCAGTTCACCCTGACCCTCCACCCCGGCTCCGTGTTCCTCATGCCGCTGTCCACCAACCGCCTGTACACCCATGAGATCCGGCCCTCGACATTGGACGCCGAGTCGCTCCCGACCCGCCTCGGGTACGTGGTGCGCTGTTCGAGCGCCGAAGCCGTTCACAAGGACGGCCACACGTTCCTCAAAGCGGCCGAGGGTTTGGTGAGGCTGGGGCCACCCACGCCGGAGGGAATGGACGAGCTGCGCAGGCTGTATGCCGAGGAGAACAGGACCTCGTCCTTCATCGATTACGGCGACGAAATCCTCTTCAGCATGAACACGGGAGACTATGTTGCCCCCCGGGTCTAGGATCTCGGACGAGATCATCTCGTGCACTCTGCCGGCCGAGGAGAACATCTTTGCGGAGCTGTCCGCCTCGGCCCGCCTGGAAGACGTGGGAAAGGGCCGGCGAGGCGCAGTTCTCACCAAGGCCGACGAGGCGGACGGCGTGCCTCTCGTGCGGACCACCACTCGGTACGGCAGCCCGGCGCAGCGCTTCCGGGCGGTGCACGAGCGGCTCGCGCGGCGGATCCAGGAACGTGCGGCGTTGTCGGTCGGCTTCAACAACGCCCTCGTCGAGTGCTACACGAACGCCTACCGAACCATGGGCAGCCATTGCGACCAGGCCCTCGATCTGGCCGACGATTCGTTCATCGCCGTCTTCTCCTGCTACCGGCATCCCGAAGCGGGCCCGCGGAGGAAGCTGATCTTCGAATCAAAGGAGTCGGGTGTCGACAAGTTCGAGATTCCCCTCGCCCACAACAGTGTCGTCGCGTTCTCCGTGGACTCGAACCGGCGACTCAGGCACAAGATCGTCATGGACGCGACCGTCCCGACGGCGGACAACCAATGGCTGGGTGTGACGTTCCGGACGTCGAAGACCTTCGTCCGGTTTCGCGACGGACACGCATACCTCCCGCAGGGTGCGCGTCTCATGTCGGCCGACGACGAGCAGAGCGCCGAGTTCTACCGACTGCGGCGCCGTGAGAACGATGAAACGGACTTCACCTACCCCCTGCTGACGTACACCGTCAGCGAGAGCGATCTGATGCCGCCCGTCTGACCTTGAGGGTTCTTCAACGCCGTGACGGGGATCCGGTGCGGGGTGGACGGTGGCGGCGTGGCCGGCCGTTCAGGACTGCGGGCCCGGGCCCCACGGGTTGTCGGCCACGACGTGCACGGTGCGGGCGGGGCCGGCCTGCGACTCCAGGGAGCCGGCGACCGCAGTGAGGGCCACGGCGGCCAGCAGGCATGCGCACGCACGTACGAACATGAGCTTGGTCATCGCTGTCTCCCATATGTCGGCGGGGCTGAGCCTGCGGCGGTCGCGCCCTGCTCGGCGCTTCCTGATGACCCTCACGCTAGGAAGGCCCCCCATTGCCACCGCATCGGTGCGCTATCGCCTCCGCCACCACCGCGATAGCGGCCGCGGCGGAGGCCGTCAGACCTGCTGCGATGCCGTACCGCCGGCCGTGCTCCACGGCCGCGGCGGCGCGAGCCGTACGGTGCGCCCGTCCTCGAACCGGAAGTCGTAGCCGATCCTCCCCAGTGCCTCGTCGAGCACCGCGAACATCTCCCCGTGGTCCGCCGCCTCCCCGCACACCATGTCCAGCTGACAGGTCATCCCTCCGTCGAACAGCCACTGCCCGGGCCGGACGATCGGACGGTAGGCCGTGATCCCCGGCACCGCGCGGGCCTCCCGGCCGCCCTGCACGGCGGTCAACTGGCACCGCTCGGCCGGCCCGGCCCCCCAGTACTGGAAGTAGACCCGGTCCATCGGCTCCGGTTCGGCCCAGTCGTCCTTGCCCGCCGCCCGCAGGCCGGCCAGGCGGATCAGGTCCACCCCCGCCGCCCGTCGGCTGATCTCGTTGACCAGCCCGCCGAGCCTGCCGTTGACCTCGATGATCCGCGGCCCCTCCGCGGTGAGCTTCACCTCCGTGTGCGTGACGCCGAAGTCCACCCCGAGCGCCCGCAGCGCCCGCGCGGTCAGGTCGGCCACCGCGGCCAGCTCGTCCGCGGGCAGCGCCGACGGCCAGAACTGGCCCTGCTCGCGGAACGGGGGAGCCATCGGGAACTTGCCCGAGACCGACACATGGGTGATCCGGGCCGGTGCGCAGACGCTCTCGACCGACACGTAGTCCCCGTACGGCAGGCTCGGCCGGCCCTGCAGGTACTCCTCGACCATCATGCCCGCGGGGTGCCGCTCGGCCAGCCGCGCGAGCGTCTCCCCGTCCCGGACGAGGTGGGTGTCCCGGCTGCCGCCGCCGTACAGCGGCTTCACGATGGCCGGGAGCCCGACGGCGCCCAGGGCCGCGACCCAGTCCTCCGGACCGTGGACGGGATGGTGCCGCACGGAGTCCACCCCTGCGTCCGCGAGCCGGCGGCGCTGCCGGTACTTGTCCGTCAGCAGCAGGACGGTCTCCGGACGGTGGCCCGGCAGGCCCAGGGCGGCGGCGATCCTGGCGGTGTCCCGCAGCATCGGCTCGCTGTAGGTGACGATCCCGTCGGGGCGCAGCGCCCGCACCCGCGCGACGTCCGCGTCGCCACCGGTGAGTTCGACGACCGTGCCCAGCTGCTGCAGCAGCGGCCGGACCTGCTCGGTGTGGTCCGAACGCGGGATCAGGAAGGCGAGCGGGGTGTCCGCGGCCAGCGCCGTGGCGATCTCCGCCGCAGCGGCGGCACCGTGGTCGTAGGCGATCACCAGCATGTCAGCCTCCGGGGAACGTGCGCATGACGAACGGAAGGGAGTTGGCGACGCACAGCAGCGCGAAGGTGAACGACTGGATGTACTCGTCGACGACCGGGGCCTTGACCAGCCCCGGGTCGAAGGCGACCAGTACACCGCTGCCGAGGTCGGGGGAGCCGAGCAGCACGTCCACGCCCAGCGGGATGCTGGACCTGCTGACGGACCACCAGGAACCGACCGGGGTCCCCAGGTGCTCCAGCCGGTGGTGCGGACGGAACTGGGTGAAGCCGAAGGTGACGTCGAACGGCGCCCGGCGCAGCCGGCGTTCGATCTCCGCGAGCGGGAAGTGCCGGTGCGCCGCGGCGTCCTGCTCGGCGCTCCAGGCCCGCCTGGCCTGGTCGGCCCAGCTGCCCCGGGTGGTCCGCAGCCGCAGCGGAAGGGTCTTCACGAACCGCCCCACCAGGTGGTCGGACCCGGCCTCCGCGGGCCGGCAGTCCGTCACCAGGCCGGTGACGACGTCCGTGTCGCGCCCGGTCGCCTGCACCAGCGACCAGACGTGCAGGGCGACGAACAGGCTCTTCGGCGGCACCCCCGCCTCCTCGGCGGCCGCGCGGATGCGGCCGACCGCCGGCTCGTCCAGCGGCACGAACCGCGCCTCGACCGGATCCGGGACGGCGTCGGCGGCGCGCAGCGGCAGGAGCAGCGGCGGCGCGTTCGCCTCGGCGAGCCAGAACGCCGCCGAGACCGGGTCCGCGTACTCGGGTTCGACGAGGCGGCGGTGGCCGTCCGGAGGGACGGCGGGCAGCTCGGCCGGCACACCGCGGAGCTCCGCCTCGTACACGGTGATCAGCTCGGCCAGCAGGATCCACACGCTCCAGCGGTCCAGGACGGCGTGGTGGGCGGCCACCGAGACGCTGAACGACTCCGGCTCGCGGACGACGTGGCAGCGGAAGGCCGGCGCCTCGGACAGGTCGGCGCCGGCGGTGAGCCGGCGCCGGTGGAAGGCGCGGACGAGCGCGGCGCCGTCACCCGACTCGACGTCCAGCGGCGGATCCGCCTCCGCCCGTACCAGCTGCACCGGGGCGGAGAACCCGGCCGTCCCGAACGAACTGCGCAGCGGGTCGTGGCGGGCCATCACCGTGCGCAGCGCCGCACGGAACCGCACCTCGTCGAACGGCGCCTCCACGTGCACGCCGACCAGGTCCTGGCCCAGGCCGGGGCGCCCGGCCCCGCCGCGGCCGCCGAGCAGGGCCGACTGCTCGGCCGAGGCCGGGAAGGCGTCCGCGAGCCCGGCCGGCAGCAGCGCCCGGTCCGCCGCGGGGAGGGCGTCGAACGGCTGCGCCACCGACCGGAGCCGGTGGGCGATCAGGGCGCCGGCGGCCGCCGTCTGCTCGTGGAGGACGAAGTGGCCGCCCGGCAGGAGCTCGACGCGGCAGTCGCCGCTGGTGCGGTGGCGCCATTCGGCCAGCGCGGCACCGCTCACCGCGGGGTCGCGGTCGCCGCCGAGCGCCAGGACCGGGACGGCCAGCCGGTCGTAGCCCGAGCGGTACCGGCGCACCAGCCGCAGGTCGTTGCGGAGGACCTCCAGCAGGTGCGCCCTGGTCTCCGGGTCCCGGGGCACCTCGGGTGCCGTCCGGCCGAGCCCGGCGAGCTCCGTGAGCAGGCGAGCGTCGCCGAGGTCGCCGGTCGGCATGGCGTCCGGCCGCAGGTCGCCTCCGCAGGAGGAGACGACCAGCAGCCGGGGTGCCGGGGCCCGGTGGCGTTCCAGCCAGGCGGTCAGCTCCGCGGCGAGCAGCGCGCCCATGCCGTGCCCGGCGAGCGCGTACGGCTCGTCCAGCAGCGGCCGCAGCGCCGCCCCCAGCAGTTCCACCAGGTGCGGCACGTCGTCGCAGAGCGGCAGCCGGGCGAGGGTCTCCCGGCCGGGGAGCTGGACCGGCTGCAGGCTGATCCCGGGGGGCGCGCCCCGGGCGATGCCGCGGTAGGCCGACGCGCCGCCGCCCGCGTGGGGCAGGCAGAAGACCGGGAGGCCCGTGCTGCGCCCGGCCCACAACGGCACCAGTTCGTCTACCCTCATGCCCGGTCCCCTCCTGGCCTGCCCGTGATGGACTCTCCCGTCATGATTGGGCATCGTCGTCGGGCGGGTAATGGGCACGGCGTCGGGTCTTTTGCGCCGTCCCCTCCCTGCGGGGGAGCCGGGAGCCGTCCTCGTGGCGCGCAGCGGTCCTGGCGGGGCGTCGGCCGACGGTCCGTCAGGAACGGTTGCCTGCGGCGGCCGCGCACCGCTCGGGTGCGGCGTCCCGGAGGTACTCGTGCCTGACGAGGTTGGCGACGTTGAAGGTCTCGGAGTCGGCGAAGTCGGACGGCTTGAGGGCGGGGTCGAGCCACTCCTGGTAGCCGAAGCCGGGCCGGGCGAAGGCGGCTGCGATGTGGCCCGCCCGGACGCGGAAGTCGCGGTTCACCACGTAGCGGTGGTAGGAGTTCCCGGGACCGTTGGGCGAGTCCGGCGGCAGGGCGCGCTCGGCGTGGGGCGTCCCGCCGTCCGCGGGGTACCTGCCGGTGTCGGCTCCGAAGCGGTCCAGGAGGCCGCCGGGCAGCATCACCTGCCGGCGCACCGTCAGGCGGCGTCGGGTACGGCGTCGGACCCTGCCGTCGTGGACCACGCTCCGGTGACCGTCGCCCACGCCCACGCCCACGCCCACGACCACGAGCTCTGAGCCGACAGCCCCGGCGCCACCCGCGCCGGAGCTCCCCGGGATGTCGCCACTCTCCGCGCCACACGGCGGCGACGCGTCCGGACCCGGCCGGTCAGGCCGGCACCGCCCTGCTGAAGTGGGCGTAGACGACCACGCTTCCCTGGTATCCGGCGCTCTTGGTGTAGGTACCGCCGCAGGTGATCAGGCGTAGCTGGGGCCGGTCCGCGTCGCCGTACACCTGATCGCCGGGCACGGCGTTCTTCGGGTAGACCTCGACGGCGTCGACGGTGAACTCTGCGGTGCTCCGGTCGGCCCGGACGATGCCGATGGTGGCGCTCCGGTGCAAAGTGGCCAGGTTGTAGAAGACGGCCGGGCCCTTGGCCGTGTCCACATGGCCGTCGATGACCGCGTTTCCGACGGTGCCCGGGGCCGCGCTCTGCCGGTACCAGCCGGCGAGGTTCCGGTCGTCCGCCGACGGTGCCGGCAGATTCCCGGCCGCGTCCACTTCGACCTCGGTGACCGGCGCGTCGACGCCGATACTCGGGATGCGGATGCGGACGGGCTTCGAGAACCCCATCCCGGCCGCGGCGGGTACGGCCGCGGCCGGGTCCTGGGACGTGCCGGGCGACGCGCTCGGCCAGGCGTCCGCCGCGGCCGGCCGCGGCGGAGCCGAGGTCCGGGTACCGGTGTGGATCAGCCCGGCCCCGCTGCCGACGACGGCGGCCGCCACGATGAGCGCGACGTGCGTCCCGAGCCGCCCGCGCCTCGTCCGACCGGCCGACGGCGCTCCACCGGGCAGCGCACGTCGGCCGGACCGTTGCCCGATCCCTCGCGTCACGCCCTGCTGCCGGCCGAACGGCGGCGCAGCACAACGGCGCCGCCCGCCAGTCCGACCGCGACCAGAGCGCCACCGGCCGCGGTGGCGGCGGTGTTCACCCCGGTCACCGAACCGCCGGTGCCGGCCAGCGAGGACTTCGGCACGAAGGCGGTGGTGGTGGGAACCTGGTCCGCGGGGCAGCTGACCACCGCGTGGGCCCCCTGGAAACTCACCTTCACCGACTTGTCGGCCAGGGTTTCGAACTGGGCGCCGGCCGGCGTGGTGAACTTCGTGCCGGGGCCGTCGGTGCTGAGGATCTTGCCGCCTTCGGTGATGGCCACCACGACCCGGCCGACGCCTTCGCAGGCGACGATGTCCCCGCTCTTGACCACGAGACTGCCGCCCTCGGTGCGGCCCGAGAAGGGAGAGGACGAGCCGTCCGCGTATGCGGGGCCCGCGAGCGTGGCCGTTGCGACGAGTATCCCGGTCGCGATCGCCGCGGCCGTGCAGGCCGCCCTGCTGATCCCAGCTGGCATTGGTGCTCCTCGTACATCGCAGGACCGGCGGTATCTCCGCCGTCCAGTGCACGACGATCCCCAAATTAATCATTTTATATGACCACCAAATGGGCACTCCTGAGGACGCACCAGGTCAGCGGGCCGACCGGTCACCCGACCTGCTCAACCCTCGGCCCGTCGTACCCGTCGGTTCGGTACACCGCCTGACCCGACGGGTACGCGAAACGAGCACCGATTCGCACGCGGCCAGTGGAACCGGCTGGACGTGCCGTCGGCGGACGAAGCGCACCGCCGGATCGAGCGCATGCACGAGCGTTGGCGGCCGAGCAGGCCGCCATCTGGGCCGTCGCCCGAGGGGACGGCGGTGAGGCACTGGGCCTGATCGGCTGGGGCCACCTCGACCTGGAGGAGGCAGTGCCGAGATCGTCTACTGGCTGCTGCCCGCAGCCCGCAGCCCGCAGCCCGCGGCCGTGGCGCCGCCGTCGAGGCCACCCGCCGCCTCAGCCGGTGGGCCCTGGAGGACCTCGGCCTGCACCGGCTGACGCTCTGCCACTCCGTGGCCAATCCCGCCTCCTGCCGGGTGGCGGAGAAGGCCGGATACGTCCTGGAGGGCACCGTGCGCAGCGCGCTGCTGCATGCGGACGGATGGCACGACCAGCACCTGCACGCCCTGGTGCAGGGCGACCTCTGAGGGCAAGCGCCTGCGCCGTCGGCCGGCGGCCGGATCAAGGGGACCCCAGGACTTCCGTGAGTTGGTCACGGGAGGTGACACCCAGTTTGGGGAAGGCGCGGTAGAGGTGGTGGCCGACGGTGCGGGGGCTGAGGAAGAGCTGGGCGGCGATCTCCCGGTTGCTGTGACCGGCTGCGGCCAGGCGGACGACCTCTCGTTCCTGCGGGGTGAGCCGGCCGAGCGGGGTGCCGGTGGCGCTGGTGGAGTCGATCACCTCGCCGGTGCCGCGGAGCTCGGCACAGGCTCGTTCCGCCCAGGGCCGGGCCCCGGTCTTCTCGAAGGACTCCAGGGCCTCCCGCAGGACGCGCCGTGCGCCGGACCGGCGACGTCGGCGGCGGAGCCACTCGCCGTACAGCAGCCGGGTCCGGGCGAGCTCCAGGCCGCCGCCCGCGCGCTCGCCGTGGACGACGGCCGTGGTGAACAGGTCTTCGGCCTCCGCGTCCTCGGCGCCGAGGGCGCGGCAGCGGGCCGCCAGGGCGAGGGCGGCGGCAGGCCGGACCGGTCGGCCCACCGCGCGACGCGCTCCGCGGCCCCGGCGCGTGTCGTGCCGGTGCGGGCTGCGGCCTCGACGAGGTCGGGCAGCAGAAAGGCGATCAGCACCGGCGGCCCCGCCGGGTGGCGATCGGCCTGATCGAGGTGGACGAGGGCCGGTGCCGGGTCGCCCGCACCGAGGTGGGACAGGGCGAGGGCCCGGTGGGCGTGGGCGGTGGCGGTGCCGAGGTCGTGCCTTCCGGCATGGGCGAGTGCGGCTTCGGCCAGTTCGCGGCAGCGAGCCTCGTCCCCCTCCAGTGCCGCGCAGGCGGCGAGCGTGGTGCGCAGGTAACAGGCACGGTGGTCCAACCCCGCGTACCGGGCGATGCGCAGCCCCTCGGAGGCCGTGCGGGCCGCCGGTTCGAGTGCGCCGAGCGCGAGGTGGGTCTCGGCGAGCAGGTGGAGGCAGGTCGCCTGCCAGCCGAGCAGGCCGTGGGAGCGGCAGTGGGCGAGCAGGAGGTCGGCGAGTTCACGGGCGGTCTCGTGGTCGGCAAGCACGTGCGCCGCGTGCGCGGCCAGGAACCGTTCGCTGAACAGCACCCCGCAGTCGCGCGCCGCCCCGTCCAACGGACTTGCCGTGACGGGCTCGCCGCCGTAGAGGTCGGCCAGGGCGGCAAGGGTGCCGGAGGCTGCCGGGAGGGTGGCCCGTACCCGGGCGCGGACGCGCTCGATCAGGTCCGGTTCGCCCGCGGACTGGGCGGCGTGGAAGGCCTCGGTGAGGACGGCGGATCCGGCGCCGTCCACCGCGAGCAGGACTTCGACCGCGCGGACCGCGGATCCGGCGTTGAGTTCGAGCGCGGCCCGCACCCGGGCCAGTTCGGCAGTCGCAGGATCGTCCTGGCCCGGAACAGAGCCCCACGCGCCGGAGGTGTCGCCGCGCCGCAGGAGTGCGGCGAAGCGGAACACCCTGGCCGCACGTACGCCGTGAACCGCATCCACGAATCGAGATCGGGCAACGATCCACACCCCGATCGGCAACTCCGCTACTCAGTCGGAGAATTGACTGATCATCATAAATTGTTCGGGAGCCGGGAGGTGACCACGTGGGGGATGGCGCCGGTGGCCATCAGCCCGATGCCGAGGACACCGAGGGCGCTGCCGAACAGTGCCGGTGCGGGACGGCCGGACCGGAGGCTGCGGTACAGGGTGAGACGGAGGGGGACCCACAGGGCCAGGGCGGCGAGGTACAGGCCGTTCTCGACGGTGCGGACCCACCGGATCTGCGGGAACCGGTCGATCGGTCCGGCGAGGCCGGCGGGTTCGGGCCCGGCGAGGCCGATCACCAGGCCGAAGACGAGGATGAGCAGCACGCCGCCGCCGGCACCGGCCAGGCCGCCCCATCGCAGGATGCTCGTGTCCGTTGTTCTGACCATGGGCTCAGCATGGCCCGGGGTGCCGGGCCGCGGCCTCGGTCCTCGGTCGGCAACCGGCCGACCGAGGAAGGCTTCTGGCACCTACTTTGGTCGGATGCGGGCCGGACGGGCGGGTGCCTGTAGTCCGGTCATGACCGAGCCGGTGGCCGAGTTCGTTCCCGATGGCGTGCGCTCCCGTCGACCCGGACGGGACCGGGCGTTCGACGCGCTCGCCTTCCTTCTGGCCGCCGGGTTCACGGCTGCCACGTACCTCGACGGCCACGGTTCGGGTGCGCCCCTGACGGTGGACCTGGTTCTGGGGGCGCTCAGTTGCGCCGGGGCGTGGTGGCGCCGACGCCAGCCGGTCAGCTTTTGCCGCGGTCACCGGTCTGTTCAGCGTCTACTCGACGGCCGCGTCCGGGGTGGCGTTGATCGCGCTGTTCACGGTCTCGGCCCACCGGCGGTTCCTCACGGCAGGGGTGGTCGCGGCCGGGTTCGGACTGGCGTCGCTGCTCACGCCGTTGGCCCGGCCGGACCTGCCCGTGCCGTCCTGGCCGCTGGCCTTGCTCGGACTCGCGTGCGTGGCGGTCGTGCTGGCTTCGGGAACACTGGTCCGGTTCCGGCGGCGCCTCGCCGAGGCCGCCGCGGAGGAGGCGCGGCGGGCCGCGGAGGAGGAGCAGCGGCGGCTGGCGCAGGCCCGGCAGGCCGAACGTGACCGGATCGCCCGCGAGATGCACGATGTGCTCGCCCACCGGATCTCCCTGCTGAGCCTGCACGCCTGGGCACTGGAGTTCCGCCCCGACGCGCCCGCCGCCGACGTCGCCCGGGCCGCCGGGGTGATCAGGAAGAGCGCCCACCAGGCACTCGAGGACCTCCGCGAGGTGATCGGCGTGCTGCGGGCCGGACCCGGGGAGGAACCCCCCGACCCCTCAGCGTGCCGGGGCGAAACCTCCTCGGAGGGTGACGGAGCTGCCGGCGGTCCGGGCGTCGACACGGTAGCTGTCGCCGGCCGCGACGCGGGCGCCCGTGGCGTGGTTGAACTGAGCGGCGAACTCGTGCTGCCCGGCGGGTACGGTACGGCCCGGCTTGAGGACCCAGCGGTAGACCAGCGAGCCGCCGGACTCCTGGACGGTGACCGCGAAGTCGTCGGCCGGCAGGGGCCGCCAGGTGCCGGTGTCGTGCACCCCACCGGTCTGCGCGACCCGCAGCTCCACCGTGAGCGAGGTGAGCGGCCGGGCGGCCCCGAGAACCAGGTTGCTCTGGCCCCAGTAGACCGTGCTGTGCGCGTCCACCGAACCCTCGGTCCACAGCGGACCGTTCTGGACACGCCCGACTGCCGGCGGACTCGGGCGCGGTCCGCCCGCCGTGGCGCTCGGCGCCGGACCGGTGGCCGTGGAGGCGTAGACGGGGCGTCCGCGGCGATGTCGTCGGCCGCGTCCGGCTCACCGGTCAGCAGGTAGGCGAGTCGGACCAGTTCGGCATGGTGGCGTTCGAAGAAGTCGTGGAACCCCGCGGACGCGTCCTCGGGGCGCATCTCCCCCGGTCGCCCTCTCCCCGCGATGCGTGCGTTGACAACCGGCCCGAACCCGACAGCGCCCGTCACCGCGACCGAACGGTCGCCGCCTGCGGCGGCGTGACCGTGGCGGTGGGTGGATGCCACGATCAGTGCCGGGCGAACTGGACCCGAGTGGGTTGGGCGACATCCGGTCTCACCGCGAGGCCGTCCACGGTCAGCCGCTCGCCGTAGATGTCCGTGATCCTGATCGAGGAGCCGCAGCCGTTGCCGTCGGCGGCGAGGAAGTAGTTGTAGTCGGTACGCGGCAGCTGCCGCCAGCCGCCGGCGGTCCGCACCTCCAGGGCGGCGACCGGATTCCGGTGACCGATCACCTGGATGCCGCACCAGTAGCGGCTGGACCCGGTCTTGTACCGGACGGAGAGCGTGGCCGGTGCGGCGGCGGGGCTCAGCAGGCTCCAGGTGATCGGCAGCCGGCCGACCTTCAGATCGGCGAGCTTGGCGAACGCCTGCTGGCTGAGGTCGAGCTGCCCCGGAGCGCAGGGCAGCGGGCACTCGTTGACGATCCGCACCGTGATCGAGGCCCCGTTGGCGGCCCGGACCAGTACGTACGCGCCGCACGCCCGGGAGGACTCGTAGTCGGTGTGGTTCATCGCCGCGATCATCATGTCGGCGGACGGACCGTACAGGCAGGCACCGTTGCCGTCGGCGGCTTCGTACGCGGTCGCCACGCCCTGATAACCGACGGCGGGGCGGATTCGCCCCGCCGCAGGTGCCGCGGGGGGAGTTGCGGACGCGGAACGCGGGCTACCCGAGGCCGGGACCGGGGCCGATGCCGGGACAGTCGGGGAGGCGGCGGCGGAGACGGCGGCAGAGGCCGACGGCTGCGCCGAGGCGGTCGGCGCGCCGGCCGCCGGCCCGGCGGGGCCGGAACCCGCCGGATCGCCCGCCGGGGCCCCTGCCACGGCCGCGCCGGCCGGCCGGCCGGTGTCGGCGCCGCTCCCGGGAAGCAGCGCGACGGCCAGGCAGGCCAGCGCTCCCACTGCGGTCAACACCAGCGGAATGCCGACGGCTCGTCCGCGGTTCCGCGCGCGCCGCTCCCGCGGAGCGCCGTGCTTCGTTGTGCTCATGCTCGTCCGATCGGTAGATCACGTCGCTGTTGCACATCCCAGTGGCCGCCGACGGCGAAAAGGTTGCCGTCGCGTGCGGACTCTCCCGCGACGGGAGCGGGGCGGCCGTCCGGGGCCGCCCCGCCCCGGGCTCAGGACTGGTCGCCGTACACCACGCCGCGGCCGTAGCCGCCCAGGTACACCCGGCCGTAGACGTCGGGGTCGCCGGAGACGACGTTGATGACGCTCCCGCCGAACCGGTGCTGGTCGTCGTTGATCCGGACCCAGGTCGAGCCGCCGTCGGTGGAGCGGAACAGGCCGATGACGCCCCTCACCTTCCCGTTCAGGTAGACAGCCTGGTAGCCGGCGCCGGGCGCCGGCTTGCCGAAGCCGACGGCGCCCGCCTGCTCCACGCCGTCGAGCTTGCGGAAGCTCGCCCCACCGTCGGTGGAGTGCCGGAGCCCGTTGCCCCCGCCGGCGATCCACAGGTCACCGGCGACGCCCGGAACCGCCTTGAGCTGCCCGTCGCCCAGTCCGGTGGCCCGGGCGGTGAAATGCTTCCCGCCGTCGGTGCTGGCGTACAGGGTGCCGCCGCTGAGGGCGTAGAAGGTGCCCGCCGCCGAACGGTCGGCCACCACGGCCGCGTCCTTCGGCAGGCCGGAGACCGCAGCCCAGGACGCGCCGCGGTTGGTCGAGAGGAACGGAGCCCGGCCCGCGGGGGTCCACACCACGGTGCCGCCGTCCGCCGAAACGGCCGCGGAGCCGCCGCCCGCATCGCCCACCGGAGCCGCGGCGAAGGGAGTCCAGCCGGCTCCGCCGTCGGTCGAGTAGGCGCCGTGCTGCGCGCCACCGAGGCCGACCCGCACCATGAACTCCGGCTTGCCCTGGGCGAAGTCGATGCCGGTGGTGTTGGTGAACAGCGGACCGCTCAGCGCCTTGGCGGGGACCTTGGTCAGGTCGTCGTGCCGGAATCCGCTGACGTCGCCGAGCGCGCTGATCAGCGGGAGGCCGGGCGGCTTGACCAGCCCGAGCGTCGCGGTCTCCTCCAGGCCCTTGGCCGGAATGGTCCAGTGCGTCGGACGCCCGCCGTCCGCCGCGGTCACGTCGTTGCTTCCCCACATGCCGAGCCGGTGCCGTACAGCACATGTCCCGAGTCGAACGGGTCGATCGCCAGCGCGCCCATCCAGTGCCCGATCCCCGTACCCACGTACGGCGCTGCGGAGCTGTCCCGCTCCGAGCTCGCGCCGAGCGCCTTCCAGGTGGCGCCGCCGTCGGTCGAGCGGTACAGCTCGTCGGAGGGCCACCAGCGGTCCAGCGTGGTGACCATCACCGTGGCGGGGTGCTGCGGGTCCACCGCCAAGCCGGCGAAGCCGTAACTGCCGCTGGACGGCGAGACGTTCTTCCACGCCCCGGTGGACGGCGTGTACTTCCACACCGAACCGCCCGTCACCCCGTTGGGGCCCGGGGCGTTGGTGTACGTCAGGTAGAACGAGCCGTCGCCGGACAGCACACCGTGCTGCGGCAACTGCCCCGTCGGCTGGCCGGGGACGGCCTGCCAGGTGGCGCCGCCGTCGGTGGAGCGGTACAGCGAGGTCGACCTGTCGGCCACCCCGACGTAGATCGTCTTGCTGCCGGACGGGCCGAAGGTCACGAAGGACAGGCCGACTCCGCTGCTCGCACCGCCCTTGACGGGGAAGCTGCCGACCTGGCTCCAGGTGGCGCCGTAGTCGCTGCTGCGCCACAGGCCGTTCTTGCGGGTTCCCAGGTAGAGCGTGCGGTTGTCGGACGGGTCCACCACCAGCCGCTCGCCCATGGACCGGCCGTCCTCGTTGCCGCCCAGCTTGAACGGCAGGTCGGTGCGCTGGAACGTCCGGCCCTGGTCGGTGGAGCGGAGGATCGCGCCGTTGCCCGCCCAGTCGTTGGTGTAGGTGCCGCTGGCGAGGTACAGCCGGTTCGGGTCGACCGGGTCGGTCGCCAGGCTCTCGATGCCCAGCAGGTTCCAGTCGGTGCCACCGATCCAGTCGGTCAGCGAGGTCCACCGTTCGGCGGCGGCGTCCCAGCGGTACGCTCCGCCGATGTCGGTCCGGGCGTACAGCAGGCCCTTGCGGGCGGGGTTGAAGACCAGTCCGGTGACGAACCCGCCGCCGACGATCTGCGCGTTGTGCCAGGTGTACCCGCCCGTGCCGGACACCTTCACCAGCCGCCACCTCTGGTTGGTGCTGCCCCGGTCGGCGTACTGGACGAGGGGCACGCCCTCGGCACTGCCGCCGCCCCACACATCCAGCACCATGCCGCTGTTGCGGGAGACGAACTTCACCGCGCCGTCGCCGACGTCCTGCATCCGCCACTGCTGGGCGGCGGAGGCGTGGTCGGTCTGCTGCTCGACGGCGGCGGCGGACTGCGAGGAGTCACCGCGCACCCCGAGGACCTTGTGGCTGCTGCGGTTCTCCAGCTCGTAGTAGCCGTCCCCCGCCAGCCGCAGCCGCCACTGCTGGTTCGCGGCACCGGCCACGCGGTTCATCTGCCGTATCCAGGCGCCGTCGGCCGCGTCCGCACCGGGCACGTCCAGTGCCTTGTCGCTGCGGACGGACACCAGCGTGTAGTAGGCGTCGGGATCCACCGACGCGGCCTTCGAATCGGCCTGCACGAACAGCAGGTAGGGGCCGAGCACACCGGGCACGCCCAGCGCCAGGCCCAGCGTGGTCCAGCGCCGACGGTGACGCCCGCGGGTGCGCCGGGACGCCACCGGCCGCCCGGGTGCGCCGGTCGCGGCCGTCCGCCGTGGGATCCGTCTCGTTCATGGGGCTACTCCTTGCTTCGGTCCGCCGCCCCGCACCCTCCCGGTCGGGCGGTGCGCGGTAGCGGTCGGCGGTGGGATCGAGCGACCCGTGGGGTGTGTTCCGCCCTGCTGTCGCCCGTCAGTTGCCGTCGGTGCGCAAGAGGTTGTCGCCCGCCCGGAAGAATTTCGGCCGAGGTGTGCGCAGCGTCCCCGACGCCCTCCGTGCGGAGCCGGTGCGGCGGTCACGGAGGAGAAGGAGTCGGTCGTGGGTGCGGCCGCGATCGCCGAGATCAGCGAGGAGGCCCCGTACATCGGCACCACCCGCAGGTCGCCGCGGATGCCGGTCGGCCTGGACGCCCCGGGATCGCCGCCGACCGCGTAGACCTGCCGCCCCGCGAACAGCACCAGCGGCACGGGTACTCGGGCGAGGTGGCTCCGACCGACGCCGCCAGCGGTCTGCTCGCCGGTCGACGATGCGTCATCGCCCCCCGGAGCATCAAGACCTCCACCGATGTCCCTGCGACAGAGGGTGACCGTGCTGTCCCGGACGGCTCGCAGTTCGGCCCGGTCGGCTCGGACCGCCGCCGGCTCGGACCGCTGGTGAGCCGGCGCGCGCAGGGCCGCGGTCCTGTCGGGGTGCCGGGAGCCGAGGTTCGACCTGGCCGCCGATCTGCCGAACTGCCCACCTCGGTGGCCTGGTTGTCCGCGATCGAAGACCGCCGTGACGGGCGCGTGGTCGGACCAGCGCTCGGCGTGGGAGGCGGCGCGCTCGACGTACGCCTCGACGCACCTGGCCGCGATTCCCTGACTGACCGTCAGACAGTCGATCCCCCGGCGGAACGAACGCTTTCCAAAAGAGGTGCACTCGTTCGAGCGTGCGCGGCCCGAGGCGGCGCCGGCCCGGGAGCCGGCGGCCGGTCCTGTATCAGTTCCGGATCCGGCAACTCGGCTCTCAGGCGGCGAAGTTGCAGAGGGCCATGAGTGCCGCATGCACCTCCCGTTCGATCTTGGCGTAGTGTCCGGGCGGGCTGTCGTAGTCGGGGTGGAACCCGGACTCCTCCTCGTGCCCGGTCTCGATGGTGAAGGCGAAGACCGGTGCCCTGGTCGGGTCGTCGAACTGCCGGCGGAAGGCGTAGTCGTCGGTGGTGCCTGTGACCGGTCCGCCCAGCGGGTGGTACAGCGAGGCGCTCTGGCCGACGTCGTAGGTGGAGTGGGCGCGCTGGGGTTTCGCGGTGCTGACGGTCGGGTCCACGCCGGCGCTGCGCAGGATGGCGTCGCGCATCTCACCGGCGATGGTGACGAGGGTCTTGCGCACGAAGTGCGGCGGGGTGTTGCTGACGAACTCCTGATAGTCGGGGCGGTCCGGCGGCAGGCCCGGGCTGCCCGGGCGGAGGCCGTCCCGCTTGCCCGTCCAGGTGGGAGAGGAGAAGTTCATGGACGGGTCGCTGCCGTTGTCCTCGATGCCCCAACAGAGCAGGACCTTGCGGCCGAACTGGTGGACGTCGACGAAGTACGTGGCCCTGGCGTCGTCGATGAGCCACTGCACGTTGGCGGTCTCCGGTTCGGAGGCCGCGGCCGGTCCCCGGTAGGTCTCCGCCCTGCTGTCCGTGGAGGCGGGGCCGTTCCGGTAGAAGGACAGGTAGACCCCCATGTCGTAGTAGTCCTCGAACCTCCAGGCGATGTCGTGGTTGCGGTTGATGTCCACTCCGACCCTGGCCGGGTTGGGGTGGGACCGCCGGTTCTTGCGCCAGCCGGCACCGATCGGGTCGGACGGCGGGTTCAGCTGGTCGAACAGCCGGCCGTCGGGGTTGATCAGCGGCGCGACGTAGAGGTCGACGCCGTTCAGGATCCGCTCCACCTCGACGGCCGGGATGGTGAACGGAGGGTAGTTCACCGTCGGCCCGGCCGGCAGCGGCCGACAGGACGTCGCGGGGAAGACGACGTCGGCGCCGGTGGTGCGGCTCACCAGGAGGTTCTGCGCGAAGTGGACCAGCGCGTCCGGCGGCGCGGACTCGCGTGCGTGGACGCCACCGGTCAGCACCACAGCCGGACGGCCGTCCTGCGGTGCGTTCGCGATGCGGATGAAGTGGATCTCCCGGTTCTCGACGCTGCGGTTCGGGAACTCACCGAGCGTGCACAGGGCGGGGAACGTGGCCGCGAGGTCGGCGAGTGCCGCCTCGATCTGGGCCGGTGTCTGCGGCACGGTCGGCGTGGCGTAGGGCGGGGGCATCGTTCACACCTCCCCGCGCTCGGTGCGCCCCTGGCCGATCACGGCCGACATCCGGGCGTGGTGCTCGTCGACGCCCTCCGAGGAGAGCAGCACCGTCACCTGCGCACCCTGCGCAACCGCCGCCTCGACCGCCTGGTCGGACGCGTACGCCGCGACCTTGTACCGGTAGTCGGAACGGGTCTCCAGGCTCGAACGCACCAGGTGGAGCTCCGGAATGTCCTGCACGGCACGCAGGACCTCCTCGGAGCCTTCGATCTGAACCAGGCTCACGACACTCACCACCTTGCCGGCGGCCCCGCTCGACGGATGCGGTGCGTGAGCGCGGGGCCGGGACTGCCCGCCGCGTCCGGCGGCGCCTCCGGGCCCGGCCGACCGGAGCTCCGGGTACACAGAGTCACCGCTGGCCCGCATCAGGCCGGGTGACGGACGGTGACAATTCCGGAACACCAGAGCCGGGGTTCCCGCCGTCGGGCGCGGGGAACCCACGCACTCTTTCAGCCTGGCACACCGGGCCCCGGACGCAAACCGCCGGCGGCAGTCCGTGGGGCACGGGCGGCGTCCGGTCCGAAGGCTCGCCCGATGCGCGGCCGGGCCGCCCGTGTCGGCGTGAACCGGACCGGCCTGGCGGGAAGCCCCCGTTCGCGAGGGGGAGTCACGTCAGCTCGCCGTCCTTCCGGCGGTGTGCCACGGCGCGAAGGCGTCCGTCAGGCCCGCGAGGGCCGTCCGTAGCTCAGGGTGGTGGCGCATGCCTTCCGACTGCGGCGAGGACGTCCGCGTCGTTCGGCCCGGTCGGTGCCGAACCCCTCGGCCGCGTCACGGTGGCCGTTCGAGCTTCAGCGGGTCGAGGCGGACGTGGTCGTACCCGCCCATCAGCTGCTCGGGCCGAGCCGTCGGCGGCCACGTGGATTGACGAGTGGCCGCACATGTGAACTGCCAGCAGATGGTCAACTCGCCAGCGGGAATTCGCACCAGACGTTCTTTCCGCTGCCGAGCGGCTCCACGCCCCAGCTCCCGCTGAGGGCGTCCACCAGCAGCAGGCCGCGGCCGGAGGTGGCGGTCTCGCCGGGGGCCCGGCGGCGCGGCAGGACGCTGGAGCGGTCCTGGATCTCCAGGCGAATACAGGGGGTGGTCCCGGCCCGTAGTTCTATGGTGAGCAGTGCGCCCCCGTCGGTGTGGACCAGGGCGTTGGTGATCAGTTCGTCCGCAGTGAGTTCGACGTCGGACAGGAGGTCGGTCGCACCCCACGCGGCCAGGGCCTGGCGGAGCATCGCCCGGGTCTCCGCCAGCCCTTCCGGATCTGCCTGGTGGACGTGTTGGGTCATCTGCCGGGTGACGTAGGCGCCGGGTTCGGCTGTGCGGTGCAGCAGCAGGAGCGCCACGTCGTCGCTGCTGCCGAGGCGGCTCGGGTGGCCGCCGCAGAGGTGGTCGGCGAGCGCCTCGGTGCCGAGCGGGCCGGCGCGCATGGCGGCGGCGAGCGCTTCGATGCCGTCCGCGATGTCCCGACCGGGGTGTTCGACCATGCCGTCGGTGCACAGAAGCAGGGTGTCCGCGGGGTTGAGGTCGAGACGGGTCTCGGGGTAGCCGTCCTGGCCGAAGACCGTGGCCACGCCGAGCGGCAGGCCACCGCGGACGCTGGCCCAGCCGGTACGGCCGGTGCTGTGCCGCACGAGTGGTTCTAGGTGGCCGGCCCGCACCATGCGCAGAGTTCCGGTCTCCAGGTCGGCGTCGACGTAGATACACGTCGCGGACCGCTCGGTGTCGAGATCGGCGAGGAACCTGGACGCGCGGGCCATGACCGTGGCGGGAGTGTGCCCCTCGGTGGCGTAGGCCCGCAGAGCGATCCTCAACTGACCCATGATGGCGGCCGCGTGGCTGTCATGCCCCTCCACGTCGCCGACCACGAGACCCACCCGCCGACCCGGCAGAGGGATGACGTCGTACCAGTCCCCGCCCACCTCGCGTCCGCTGCGGCCGGCGCGGTAGCGGACGGCCACCTCACCGCCGTTGATCTCGGGGATGCGGCGCGGCAGCATGGTGGTCTGGAGCGTGGTCGCGAATTCGCGTTCCTGGTCGAAGAGCATGGCGCGTTGCAGGGACTGCGCGACAGCGCTGCTGAGCGCGATGCAGATGTTGCGGTCCTCGGTGCTGAAGTGGTGCCTGTCCCGGTAGAACAGGCCCAGCGCGCCGATGGTGCGGGCCTGGGCGACAAGGGGCAGGAAGGCCGCCGCCTCGATCCCCATCTCCTCGGCATAGGGCAGCAGGCGGGGGTAGCGGGTGGTGAGCTCCTCCCTGGTGCCGACGAATCGCGCGCGCCGGGTGAGCACGGCCTCGGACAGCGGCAGCCCGTCCTCCAAGTGGGTCAGCGACAGGTCGTCCTGGGCCCTGAGCTCAGCCGACGGTTGCTCGGTCACGGCGACGAGGCGCATGACGTCCCCGTCCACCAGCCCGAGGGCCAGCCCGTCCGCCCCGAAGCGTCGCAGCCCTTCGCTGTCGGTCAGCACGTTGGTCACGTCGCGGACGGTGATGGCGCGGGCGAGGGCTTCGGTGGTGGCGCGCACGGAGTCGGTCTGGCGGCGCCGGTCGGCGGCGAGCGTCCGCATCCCCTCGGCGTGGGCCAGCTCCTCCTCGGCGTTGCGGACGATGCCGACGATGCGGTACGGGTGCGCCTGCGGGTCGCGCAGGATGCGTCCCTGCGTGTGGGTCCAGCGCAGGGTTCCGTCGCGGCAGACCAGGCGGAAATAGGACGCGAAGGTCAGGTGCCCCTCCCGCAGCGCGAGCGACACGGCGTTTTCGAGCCGCTCGCTGTCCGTCGGCAGCACCCTGGCGGAGAGTGACGCGGGCACCCCGTCGAACTCGTCGGCCCGTAGGTCGAACACTTCCAGGCCCACGTCGTCGAGGTGGTAGGTGCCCTTGTCGAGGTCCCAGTCGAAGCTGCCCATGCCGTTGAGCGCCAGCCGGTCGTTGGCCGCAGTCGGCTCGGTGTCACCGGGGGAGCCCGACGACGGCGAAGGAGCGCGGGCGGACACGGGGAGGGCGGTCTCGGGGTCGTAGCCGTCCGGAGACCTGGACGTGTTCGCCATGGCAGGGCTCCCGTCCGATCGATGGCCCGCTGCCGGATCATCCGCGACAGGCTTGCCATCGCCGTGCGGTCACGGAGAGGGGCGTACATGTGCGACAACGAGGCGCACGAGTGCTCCGCCGCCCGCGCCGGGTCCGTTCCTGGAACGCTTGGTCAGTCTATCCACGGGGCGACGGCTCGGCATCGATGCGTGAGCCGTGGTTCAGGCCTTCGTGCCGGTCCTCCGGGCGAACGGCAGGGCGAGGAAGAACCATGACGGCGGTGCCGGCTCCGCGGGCCGTTGCGAGCCCTCGCGCGCCCACCGGCGGCACCGCTCGACGCCCCGGCCCGCCGGTCGTCGCGTCGTCGGAGGATCGCGGCGCCGGCCCGGCCCCGGTGGGGCACGGCGCCGCTCACCGTCCCTCCAGCCGCGTTGCCAGCAGCTCCGGGAGGACGTCCCGGTTCGCCCGGGTCAGCTGGATCAGCTCGACGTCGGTACGGCGCTTGAGGACGTCGGTGAAGGGGCCGTGCTGTGCGTGCACGGTGGCGACCACGTCCACGTCGGCCGCGAACACGGCCCGGACGGCGTTCCGGAACGGGGAGTACGCCAGTTCCATCCGTCCGAGCTCGTCGATGAGCACGAGCGTGCCGGGCTCCAGAGGCGTCGCGAGCGAGGGCACCGCGAGCCGTTCCATCACTCCGATGTCGACGCCGTACCGCCCGACCCGCAAAGGCCCCGGCAACCCGACCCGGGCGAGCACACCTCTCCGGCCCGTCAGCGTCTCCAACGCGAAACCGACCCGGGCGCCGCCCTCGCGGATCTCCTCCGTGGTGAAGCCGACGGCCTCCCGGGTGCGCAGCAGCGCCGCCAGCCGGCGGATCGCGGTCGTCTTCCCGCTGCCGGGGCGCCCCTCCAGCAGAATCCTCGTGGGCATCACGTGCTCGGATCGGTCGTCGGCGTTCAGCCCCTACTAGCCAGCCTCCCACCGGGGAGGGCGGCGGCGGGGCGTGGATCCGCTCGCGGGAGTCGCGGGAACGGGAAGACCTCGGGAAGGCCTCCCCTCACGCCTGCTTCCCCCGCGCGGCCAGGAGCGCCAGCATGCCGTTCGGCCCGGAACCCACGCGTACGCCGAAGCCGCGGCTGACCCGGTCGAGCGTGTCGCGCAGGTGCCGAGAGTCCTCGGAGGAGGCGTGCTCCAGCCGCATCCGGCGAGCCTGTGCGGGTGCCATGTGCACACCGACCAGCTCCCCGCTGTCGGGCTCCACCGAGACGAAGTACAGCAGCCGCAGGTCGTCCCGGTACTGCTCGTGGCCGGCGATGCCCTCGTAGTCGTCGATGAAGTCGCCGCACCCGTAGAGGATCAGCCGTCCGCGGTAGAGCTCGATGGGACGGGGATGGTGCGAGGAGTGCCCGTGCACCACGTCGACACCGCCGTCGATCAGTGTGTGCGCGAAGCGCACCTGTTCCCGGGAGACGTGGTAGCCCCAGTTGGAACCCCAGTGGACCGAGGCGACCACGATGTCGCACGGCCGCTTGACCCGCTGCACCCGGTCGACGATCTCGGCCGCGTCGGCGCTCGACGCCTCGGACACGACGTGGACGCCGGCCTGCTGCTCGGACGCGGCCCAGGTCCACGGAATCCCGCTGGACGCGGTGCCGAAGGCGAAGACCAGCACTCGGCGGCCGTCGTCGGCCTCGACGATCGCGGGCCGTCGGGCCTCGCCCGCGTCCCGCCCCGCTCCCACCGCCCGCAACCGCGCGCCTGCCAGAGCGGCCAGCGTCTCCCGGAGGCCGGGGACACCGAAGTCCAGCACGTGGTTGTTCGCCAGTACGCAGACGTCGGGCCGGGCCGCTGCCAGACAGGGAAGGTTCGCCGGATTCATCCGGTAGTGCACGTCCTTGCCCGGCGCGAAGTCGTCGCTCCGGGTGACACTCGTCTCCAGATTCAGCACCCGGACGTCGGGCGCGGCCCGGTCGAGCAGCGCCAGGGCCTCGCCCCAGGGCCACGCGAAGTCGACCGGGAAGGGAATCGGGCCGTTCACGGCCTCCGCCGACCCGACGTAGTCCCGCGCATCCCGCACGTACGGCTCCCGCAGCCCCGGAGCACCCGGGTGCGGCAGGATCTGGTCGACCCCGCGCCCGAGCATCACGTCCCCGCAGAGGAACAGCGTCACGACGTCGGCGTCCACGCTTCAACGCTAGGCCAACCGCGCCACCAGGACCGGCAGATCGGCGACGGAGTCGAGGACGTGGTCGGGGGTTCCGTCGGCGTCGCGGAGCGCACGGCCCTGGAACTTCCCGGTCTTCACGAGGACGCCGCTGATGCCGCAGCGCTGGGCGGCGAGCACGTCGGACTCGATGTCGTCGCCCACCATCAGGGTCCGGTCCGCCTCGACTCCCAGCCGGGTCAGCGCCCCGGTGAAGAACGCGGCAGCGGGTTTGCCGACCACCTCGGCCCGCTGACCCGAGGCCTGCTCCAGGCCGGACAGGAAGGCGCCGCCGTCGAGCTGCAGGCCACGGTCGGTGCGCCAGTACAGGTTGCGGTGCATGGCGACGAGGCGGGCGCCCCGCTGGAGGTGGCCGAACGCGCGGTTGAGGGCGCGATAGCCGAATTCGGGTCCGGCGCCGCCGACCAGGACGACGTCCACGTCCTCCCCCTCCGTGGCTTCGTCGTCCTCGGCCAGGGCCACCCCTGTGAGGTCCTCTCGGACGTCACCGCTGTTGAGCAGCAGGCAGCGGGCACCAGGATGGTGCTCCGCCAGGAAGGCCGCGGTGGCGCTGGGGGCGGTGAGGATGGACTCGGCCGAGACCGGGAAGCCCGCACCGGCGAGGGTCGTCGCGATCGACGCCCTGGTGCGCGAGGTCGTGTTGGTGAGGAGCAGGAAGGGCAGGCCCATCTCTCGGAGCCGTTCCAGCGCCTCGACGGCCCCGGGAAGCGGCTTCCAGGACACCGTGAGCACCCCGTCGATGTCGATCAGGGCCGCGCTGACGGTCGTCGTGGTGCGGTGCCGCATGGGCCGACCCTAGCGCCGGCCCGGCCGTGCGGCACGTTCCGGCTTCCCGGGCTACCGCCGGGCCCGTTTCGGGGGGAAGACTGGTGGTGTGAGTGGAGCACCGGGCGCAGCGCCCGGCGGCACCGGTCACCGGACCGTGCCGCACACCGGGGATCTGGCTGTCGAGGCATGGGCCCCGGAGCGGGAGGAGTGCGTCGCGGAGGCGGTGCGCGGGGCGGTCGGGGGCTTCGCGGAGATCCCGCCGGGGGCGGTGCGCACCGAGCGGGAGTACGAGCTGGCCGACGACACCGACGAGCGGCTGCTGGTCTCGGCGCTGGAGGAGATGATCTTCCGGGCGGAGACGGCCGGGGAACTGCCGGCCCGGGTGTCGGTCCGGCGCACGGGGGCGGGCGTGCGGATGCGACTGGCCATGGTGGACAGCGCCCTGGTCGAGCAGGTCGGCGCGGTGCCGAAGGCGGTGTCCCTGCACGGTCTGCGGATGACGAGAGAAACGGCGGGGGGCTGGCGGTGCCACGTGACGTTGGACGTCTGACCGGCGCGCGGCCCGGGCGTCGCGGCGGACGAGCGCCACCACGGCACATGAGCGTGACGGGGCCGAGGAGGCATCGGCTGACATGGACGTCCGACTGGTGGAGGAGACCCCCTGGCGCTACCGGATCGAGCGCAGCGGCGTGATGAGGGTGCCAGGGGTGATCTTCGCCCCGTACGGGCTGCTGCCGCTCGACGAGGGCGACCGCGCACTCGAACAGGTCGCGAACGTCGCCTCGCTGCCGGGTATCGTCCGGGCCTCGTACGCGATGCCCGACATCCACTGGGGCTACGGCTTCCCGATCGGCGGGGTGGCGGCCACGGAGGTCGCGGCCGGCGGCGTGGTGTCTCCGGGAGGGGTCGGATTCGACATCTCCTGCGGGGTCCGGCTGCTCACCAGCGAGCTCGACCGGGACACGGTGCGCGAGGTGCTGCCGGCGCTGATGGACCGGCTGGACCCGTTGATCCCGCGCGGCCTCGGGCGGGGCTGCCTGTGGCGGCCCGCCGGGCGCCGGCAACTGGCCGACCTGCTGCGCGGCGGCGCCCGCTACCTGGTGGACATGGGGCACGGGGTGCCGCGCGACCTCGACCGCTGCGAGGACGGCGGGGCGGTGGACGATGCGGACGTGACGCACGTCGGCGACCGCGCGCTGGAGCGCGGGGCGGGCCAGGTCGGGAGCCTGGGCTCGGCCAACCACTTCCTGGAGGTCCAGGCCGTCGACCGGATCTACGACGAAGCATGCGCCCGGGCTTTCGGTCTGCGCACCGATCAGGTCTGCGTGATGATCCACTGCGGCTCGCGCGGCCTGGGTCACCAGATCTGCACCGACCACGTCCGGCGGATGGAGGCCGTGATGCACCGCCGGGGGATCACCGTCCCCGACCGGCAGCTGGCGTGTGCCCCGGTGGACTCCCCGGAGGCCCGGGACTACATGGGGGCGATGGCCGCCGCGGCCAACTACGCCCGCGCCAACCGCCACCTGCTGGCCGACGCCGCCCGAGCGGTGTTCCGCGAGCACACCGGCTACGGGCTGGACCTGCTCTACGACGTGTCGCACAACCTGGCCAAGCTGGAACGCCAGGAGGTGGACGGAGAGCGCCGACTGCTCTGCGTCCATCGCAAGGGCGCCACCCGGGCTCTGCCGCCGGGTCACCCGGACCTGCCGGCAGACCTCGCCGGGGCAGGGCAGCCGGTCTTCGTCCCCGGCACCATGGGCACGGCGTCCTACGTCCTGGCGGGGGTGCCGGGGAACGAGGCGTTCGACTCCTCCTGCCACGGTGCGGGCCGGGTCTGGAGCCGACACCGCGCCCAGCGCGAGATCGACATCCGCCACCTGCGCGCCGAACTGGTCGCGGCCGGCGTGTCGGCCCGCCCGACCTCGTGGCGCAGTGCGACGGAGGAGGCCCCGGAGGCCTACAAGGACGTCGACGCCGTCGTCACCGCCAGTGAGCGCAACGGGCTCAGCCGCATCGTCGCCCGGCTGGTCCCGCTCGGGGTGCTGAAGGGATGACGGGCTGAAGGGATGACGGGCTGAAGGGTGCGCCGCACGCCGCCTCGACGACGAACGTGTCCACCGTCGCGCCGGCCTCCGGCGGACACGACGACTCTCCGAGGGGAACGCCCAGCGCGCCGCGGACGTGGTCCGGGAGGGCCGTCAGACTCCGTGGTCGTAGACCACGGTGACCGGGGCATGGTCGGACCAGCGCTCGCCGTGGGCGGCGGCGCGCTCGACGACGGCGTCGTTGGCGCGGGCGGCCAGGCCGGCGGAGGCGATGTGGTAGTCGATGCGCCAGCCGGAGTCGTTGTCGAAGGCGCGGCCGCGGTAGGACCACCAGGTGTAGGGGCCGGCCTGGCCGGGGTGGAGGACGCGGACGACGTCCACGTAGCCGACGTCGTCGAAGAGGCGGGTCATCCAGGCACGCTCCTCGGGCAGGAAGCCCGCGTTCTTCTGGTTGGCGCGCCAGTTCTTGAGGTCGTCCTCGCGGTGGGCGATGTTCCAGTCGCCGCAGACCAGCACCTCGCGCCCGTTCTCAGCGGCGCGGCGGCGCAGCGCGTCCAGGTGGACGAGGAACTCCGCCATGAAGCGTTCCTTCTCGTCCTGGCGCTCGGTGCCGACCTCGCCGGAGGGCAGGTAGAGGCTGGCGACGGTGAGGCCCGGGAGGTCGATCTCGGCGTACCGGCCGGAGCTGTCGAACTCGGTCGAGCCGAAGCCGATCGCGGTGCGCTCGGGCTCGCGGCGCGACAGCACGGCGACGCCGGCCCGGCCCTTGGCGGCAGCGGGCGCCCACACCGCGTGCCAGCCCTCCAGGTCACGGATTTCGGCCGGCAGCTGGTCCTGCTCGGCGCGGACCTCCTGGAGGCAGACGACGTCGGCCTTGGTGCCGGAGAGCCACTCGACGAGGCCCTTCTTGGCGGCTGCGCGGATGCCGTTGACGTTGACTGTTGAAACCACGATCACCCCCGGAGGGTACCGTCCGGCCCGCCGGATCGGTGATGTGGTCGCTTCCCGCTGTGGCGCAGGTCACGAACGATCGTTCACTGTCCGAACTCCGGTCGAGGTCGGTCATTGGTCTTGACCATCTCCTCCGCCACCCCCTAGGGTCGCTTACTGCAAAGACCTTTAATAAAGAAGGACGGATAAAGCCCACCCTCCCCACCTGCCGAAACCGGGCGGGGGTCGGGCGGCCCCACACCTTCAGGGCGGAGGACACGGTGGCGCAAGCAGGACAGCTCACGGCGGCTCCCGAGCCGAAGTACTGGCACCTGCGCACCGTCCTGGTGCGCACCATCGACTCGGAGTTCTCCGCCGGCCAGGTGCTGCCCAACGAGCGCGAGCTCGCCGCCCGCTTCGGCGTGGCCCGGGCCACGCTGCGTCAGGCCCTCGACCAGCTTGAGCTGGAAGGCCGGCTGGTCCGCCGCCGCGGCATCGGCACCGTGATCGCCGCCCCGCGGGTCGGCGTGCCGGTGAGCAGCAGCGAGGAGGGCTGGCCGAGCGCCTCGCGCAACCAGTCCTGGCGGATCGTCGACTGCACCAGCGCCCCCGCCTCCGCACGCCTGGCCGCCGACCTCGGCGTCCTGCCGGGCGAGACGGTGCACACCGTGCGCCGCCTGCGCCTGGTGCAGGGCCGCGTGATGGCCACCGAGTCGCTGCACGTGCCGGACTCGGCCGTCCCGCACCTGCCGGCCCTGCCGCAGCTGGTCGGCTCCGCCGAGGGCGAGCGCGCCCGCTCGGTGCTCCGTCAGCTGGAGCGCGCCGGCGTCGACGGCGAGTCCCGCACGGTCGAGCTGGGCGTCGCCGAGGCCGAGCAGGCCGCCCTGCTGGAGCGCCCGCCGGGCACCCCGGTGCTGGTGGTCACCACCGTGTACGCCTCCGCCGGCCGCCAGATCGCCCGCGCGGTGTGCACCTACCGGGCCGACACCTGCAAGCTCACCTTCGGCGAGGCCGGCGCGGTCGAGGTCACCCCGGTCGAGGCGGTCCGCTCCGCCTGACACCTCTTCGAAGCCGAAGCGCGGGCCCGTCCGACACCGGACGGGCCCGTCTGCTGTCGCCCGCCGGACGGCGGGTCAGCGCCCGCCCGCCCCCGGCGGGTCGACGGCGAACAGCTGCTCCTCGACGAGGTCCAGGGCCACCCGCAGCGCCCCGGTCGCGACGACCTCCGTGCCGAGCGCGGCCAGCGCCACCTCGGGCGCCCGCAGCGTGAACCGGCCGAGCCGCTCGCGCAGCGGCTCCAGCACGCCGTCCAGCCCGGCCGCCCAGCCGCCGACCACCACCAGCTGCGGGTCCAGGGCGAGGACGAGCGCCGCCACGTCGTGCACCAGCCGCCGCAGGAACCGGTCCATGGCGTCCCTGGCGACCTCGTCGCCCTCCCGGGCCAGCCGCAGCACCCGGGCCACGGCGGCCTCGTCCAGTGGGTCGAGCGGCTTGCCGGTGGTGGACAGCAGCCGCTCCGGGGTGGCCTCCTGGCCGAGCAGGTGGAGGGCGCCGATCTCGCCGGCCGCGCCGCCGTAGCCGCGGTGCAGCCGGCCGTTGATCAGCGAGCCCGCGCCGGGGCTGAGGCCGGCCATGACGAAGACGACGTCGCCCTTGCCGACCGCGGCGCCCTTCCAGTGCTCGGCGATGGCGGCGAGGTTGGCGTCGTTCTCGATGACGACGGGGCATTTGAACGAGCGGCGCAGCCGGGCGCCGAGGTCGAGCCCCGTCCAGCCGGGCATGGCGGTGCTGAGACGGACGGTGCCGTCGCCGTCGACGATGCCGGGGGTGCCGACGGCGACCGCCCACAGGTTGTCCCGGGAGACGCCGGTCTTGCGCAGCACCTCGGCGACGGTCGTCCGCATGACGCCGAGCCGCTCCTCCGCGTCGAGGGTCTCGTCGACGGGCTTGGCGTGGACGGCGAGGATCTCGCCGCTGAGGTCGGCGAGGACCACCCGGACGTCGTGCACGCCGATCTCGATGCCGAGCGCGTGCCCGGCCTCCGCGCGGAACCGGAACCAGCGGGCGGGCCGGCCGCGCCGTCCGCCGCCGTCCTGGCCGTGCTCGACCTCGGCGACCAGCCCGGACTCCATCAGCCCCTCGATGACGCCCTCGACGGTGGGCCGGGACAGCCCGGTGTCGCCGACGAGCTGCGTCAGGGTGACGGTCTGTCCGTCGCGCAGCGCCCGCAGGGTGACCGCCGCGTTGATCCGACGCAGCAGCGAGGAGTCGCCTCCGGTGAGCCGATCCGCCAAGTCGCTGCCCTTCCCGCGTTCGCGCGACAGCTCTGGCGCGCGGTGCCGAGTGCGCGGTGACCTCCGTCTGCCCCGCGAGAGTCGCCGCGGGGCAGCACGGCACATCGGTGTGCGCGCACCGCGCCCCGGGGCGTCAGCCGGATGGTACTCGGGCACCCCGCGCGCCGCGAGCGTTTCCGCAGCTCATCACGGCTTCGGTATCTAAACGGTACGAAGGCGGTGACGCTCGGGCACCGGAGCCCGCGAGGGCGGGCTCAGCCGGTGAGCCGCCAGACCACCGAGGTCTTCACCGGGGCGTCCTCCAGGTCGGCGACCACCGGCACCCGGTAGGAGGCGACCTCGGTGAAGTGCTCGCGCGGCAGGTACGCCCGGCCCGGGTCGCCGACCAGCACCAGGGCGCCGCGGGCACGGGCCCGCTGGAGGAACGGCAGCACGCGCAGCGCCATGGCCCGCTCGTAGAAGACGTCGCCGGCCAGCACCACCTCGGCCGGTGCGCCGTCGCCGTCCAGCAGGTCCGCGCAGTGCGCGGCGATCGGCACCCCGTTGGCCCGGGCGTTGAGCCCGATCGCGGCCACCGCGTACGGGTCGATCTCGGCGGCGGTGACACCGGCCGCACCGCGCAGGGCGCAGGCGATGCCGACCAGGCCGGAGCCGGACGCGAGGTCCAGCACGGAGCGGCCCGCGACGGACTCCGGGTGGTCGAGCACGTACCGGGCGACGGCCTGGCCGCCGGCCCAGGCGAAGCCCCAGAACGGCGGCGGCAGCCCGATCTCGCCCTTGGCGGACTCCGTCCGCTCCCACAGGCCGATCGCCTCCTCGGCCAGGTGCAGCCGCACCTCCGGCACGAAGGGGACGGCGCCGACCGCGGTCTGCGCGCGGACGAACTCCTCCGCCTCGGCGGGGTCGGCCGGGGCGGAGGCGGCGGGGTCTGCTGCGGGATCTGCGGTGGGTGCGGTCGGCACGGTGCTCCTCGCGGGGTGTCGCACAGGCGGGGGGTGGACCGAGCCTACGGGACGGGTGACGCGAGGTCAGCCCGGCCCGTCCCACCCTGTGGAATGTCCTGTCTGCCCGGAGCGTGCCTGTTAGACAGGGGCGCATGACCGAGATCGCGATCCGTACCGCACGCCCCGACGAGATCCCCGCCCTGCTCGCCTTCTGGTCCCGCGCCGCCGAGGGCGCCAGCATCACGGACGACGAGGCCGGGGTGGCCCGGCTGATCGAACGGGACCCGGAGGCGCTGCTGGTCGCCGAACTCGACGGGGTGCTCGCGGGCACGGTGGTCGCCGGGTTCGACGGCTGGCGCTGCCACCTCTACCGGCTGGCCGTGGACCCGGAGCTGCGCCGCCGCGGGGTCGGTGGCGCGCTGATCGAGGCGGCCGAGCGGAGGTTCGCCGGGCTGGGCGGCCGCCGGGTGGACGCGATGGTGCTGGAGCGCAACGCCCTCGGGCAGAGCGCCTGGTCGGGCGCCGGGTACCGGCGCGAGGAGCACTGGCGCCGCTGGGTGCGTCCGCTGACCGGCTGAGCCGCGCCCGCCCGGCCGGTCAGACGTGCTCCATGGTGAGCGTGGCCGTGGTGCCGGGCTCCAGCGCCTCGAAGACGTGCGGTGCGTCGCCGGGGTAGGAGATGTAGTCCCCCGGGCCGAGCTCGACCGGGGCGTCGGCGGGGCCGACCAGGGCCCTGCCGCTGCCGAGGACCACGTGCTCGACCGAGCCGGGCAGGTGCGGGTCGGAGAGCCGGGCCCCGCCGGGCCGGGCGTCGATCCGGTAGATGTCCCGGCGTGCGCCCGGCGGGCAGGAGGCGAGCAGGGTGGCCGCGTAGTCGGCGCGCTCGGAGTACGTGACCGGGCCCTCGCCCGCCCGGACGACCCGGATCTGCGGCCGCGGCGGGTCGACCAGGCGGCTGAACGGCACGTCGAGGGCGGCGCCGAGCGCCCACAGCGTCTCCACGCTCGGGTTGCCGGTGCCCGCCTCCAGCTGGGAGAGCGTGGACTTGGCGATGCCGGCCCGGCGGGCCAGCTCGGCCATCGAGAGACCGGCCCGCTCGCGCTCCCGGCGGATCGAGGTGGAGATCAGCGTGATCAGGTCCTGCGAGGACCGGTGGCCGCCGACCGCCGGCGTGTTGTCCGCGTCGTCCACGTGTTCGCTCCAGACTGCTGCCCGTTCGGCTTGACGAACGCCGAGGTTGCTGTTCATTCTACTGGACATGCGTTCGGCATTGCGAACACTCGATCGCGGCACGCTCCGCGACATCGCCCTGGTCTGTCTCGCCGACGCCCTCGTCGGCGCCTCCTTCGGCGCGATCGCCGTCTCCGGCGGCCTGCCGCCGTGGGTGCCGGTCGCCATGTCCGTACTGGTCTTCGCCGGCGGCTCGCAGTTCGCCGCGGTCGGCGTGGTGCTGGCCGGCGGCGGCCCGATCGCCGCCGTCGTCACCGGCCTCGTCCTCAACGCCCGGCTGCTGCCCTTCGGCTTCGCCGTCGCCGACGTGCTCGGCGGCCGGTGGCGCGACCGGCTGCTCGGCGCCCACGTGCTCACCGACGAGTCCACCGCCTTCACCCTCCAGCAGCGCGACCCGAAGGCCCGCCGCGCCGCCTACTGGGTCTGCGGCCTCGCCCTGTTCGCCGCCTGGAACATCGCCGTCCTGCTCGGCACCCTCGCCGGCGGCGCCATCGGCGACACCGACGCGCTCGGGCTGGACGCGGCCTTCCCCGCCGTCCTGCTCGCCCTGGTGCTGCCCTCGCTCACCGACCGCTCCGTCCGCAACCCGGCCCTGGCCGGTGCGGTGCTCGCGGTCGCCGCCACCCCCTTTCTGCCGCCCGGCCTGCCCGTACTGCTGGCGCTCGCCGCCCTCGTCCCGGCCGTCCGCACCGCACTGCGCCGCACACCCGCGCCCGCCGCCCGGGCCGCCGAACCCGCCGGGGAGGCCCGCTGATGCCGCTCTTCGCCGTCCTGCTGCTCGCCGCCGGCACGTACGCGTTCCGGCTGGCCGGCCCCGTCCTGCGCGACCGCCTGCACCTCTCCGAGGGGCTGGAGCGGCTGCTCTCCACCGCCACCGCGGTCCTGCTGATCGCCCTGGTGGTGACCGCCGCGCTCACCCAGGGGCAGGGCTTCGCAGGCTGGGCCCGCCCGGCCGGGGTGCTGGTCGCGGGCGTGCTGGTGCTGCGGCGGGCACCGTTCCCGCTGGTGGTGGTCGCGGCCGCGGCGACCACGGCGCTGCTGCGGCTGGGCGGCGTGTCCTGAGATTCCCGGCGGCGTGCCGGGCCCGAGCGGTGGACATGTGACCAAATGGTCACCTATTCTGGAGTCGTGCCCGATGACGACCAGGTGTTCAAGGCGCTCGCCGACCCGACCCGGCGCTTCCTCCTCGATCTGCTGTTCGCCCGCGACGGGCGGACACTCACCGAGCTGGAGTCCGAGCTGGAGATGTCGCGGTTCGGCGTCATGAAGCACCTGCGCGTCCTGGAGGACGCCGGGCTCGTCGTGACCCGCAAGTCGGGCCGCGAGAAGCTCCACTTCCTCAACCCCGTACCGATCCGGCTCATCCACGACCGCTGGATCGACAAGTACACCGAACGCCACGTGACCGCACTTGCCGCCCTGAAGGCAGAGTTGGAGAAGGACACATGAGCGGGACCCAGCCCGCGGCGACCACCCAGGTCTACCGCGTGTACATCAAGGCCGCCCCGGAGCAGGTCTGGGACGCCATCACCAAGCCCGAGTGGACCGACCGCTACGGCTACGGCGGCCTCACCGACTACGACCTCACGCCCGGCGCCCCCTACCGCACCCGCCCCAGCCAGGCGATGGTGGACGGTGCCGAGGCGGGCGGCTTCACCGTCCCCGACACCGTCATCGACGGCGAGGTGGTCGAGGCGGACCCGCCGCACAAGCTGGTCCTGACCTGGCGGATGCTCATGGACCCGCAGCTCGTCGCCGAGGGCTTCACCCGCCTCACCTACGAGCTGGTCGAGAAGAACGGATCCACCCGGCTCACCGTCACCCACGAACTGACCGGCGCCCCGCAGCTCGCCGCCCTGGTCAGCGGCGCCTTCGACGACGAGGAGATGGGCGGAGGCGGCGGCTGGGCCTGGGTCCTCAGCGACCTCAAGTCCCTCCTGGAGACGGGCAAGACGCTCGCCGAGTAGGACCAAGGGGCGCGGGAACTGCGCGAGACGGAAGGTGCGGACCGTTGCCCCGTCTCGCGCAGTTCCCCGCGCCCCTACGGGTTTACCGAGTGCCTACGGGGCTGCGTGGGCGGCCGTGAACTCCGCAGCGTCCCAGGTGCCGCCCAGGGCGGGCGCCAGGGAGGTGCGGGCCGCCGTGACGAAGGGGTCTCCGCCGGTGGCGGCGCAGCCGGCGGGGAGTGCCCCCAGGAGCGGTGCGCCTGCGGCCACCGGCAGGTCGGCCAGGTTGCAGCGCATGGCGAGGTCCGGTGCGTCCGGCCAGGCGCCGATCACCACGCCGTGCAGCGGCAGGCCGCGGGCGGCCAGTGCCTCCGCGGTCAGTGCGGTGGTGTTGAGCGTGCCGAGCCCGGCGGTCGCCACCACCAGCACGGACGGTTCCAGGCCGAGCCCGGCCGCCGCGATCGCCATGTCGGCGAGCGTGTGCCCGTCCTCGTCGTAGCGGACGAGGAGGCCGCCCGCGCCCTCGACCAGCACCAGGTCGTGGTCCTTCGCGAGTTCGGCGACGGCCTCGGCGGCCTGCTGCGGGCGGACGGTGGGCAGGCCGGCCCGCCGTGCCGCCGTGTCGGGGGCGAGCGGCTCCGGGTAGCGGGCGAGTTCCCGCAGCGTGAGGTCGCGCCCGGTGAGCCGGGCGACCTCGCCGGCGTCGCCGGGTTCGGCGGGCCCGACCCCGGTCTGGCCGGGCTTGAGGACGGCCACCGGCCCGGTGGCGAGGGCGGCGACCGCGGCGGTGACGACGGTCTTGCCGACCTCCGTCCCGGTGCCGGTCACGAAGAGGACGGTCATCCGGCCACCGCCGCGGCTGCGACACCGGCGGTGATCCGGGCCAGGTCCTGATCGTTCGTCACATAGGGCGGCATGGTGTAGACGAGGTCGCGGAAGGGCCGCAGCCAGACGCCCTCGCGGGCGGCGGCCGCGGTGGCGGCGGCCATGTCGACCGGGTGGTCGAGCTGGACGACGCCGATCGCGCCCTGCACCCGCACCTCGCGCACGCCGGGGGCGTCCGCGACGGCGGCGAGCCCGGCGGTGAGGCCGGCCTCGAGCCGCTTGACCTCCAACTGCCAGTCCTGGCCGAGCAGCAGGTCGATCGAGGCGTTGGCGACGGCCGCGGCCAGCGGGTTGCCCATGAAGGTGGGGCCGTGCGCCAGCACCGGCATCTCGCCGCGGCTGATGCCGTCCGCGACCTCCGCCGTGCACAGCGTCGCCGCCATCGTCAGGTAGCCGCCGGTCAGCGCCTTGCCGAGGCACATCACGTCGGGCGACACCCTGGCGTGGTCGGCGGCGAAGAGGGCGCCGCTGCGGCCGAAGCCGGTGGCGATCTCGTCGAAGACCAGCAGCACGCCGTGCTCGTCGCACAGCTCGCGCAGCAGCCGCAGGTAGGCGGGGGAGTGGAAGCGCATGCCGCCGGCGCCCTGCACCACGGGCTCCACGATCACCGCGGCCAGCTCGCCGGCGTGCCGCGCGACCAGGTCGGCGAGCACGCCCGCGTACGCCTCGTCGAGCGGGGCGTCGAAGCCGCCCGGCGGCTCGGGGGCGAACAGCTGGTGCGGCAGCACCCCGCCCCACAGGTGGTGCATCCCGCCCTCGGGGTCGCAGACCGACATGGGGTGGAAGGTGTCGCCGTGGTAGCCGCCGCGCCAGGTCAGCACCCGGCGCTTGGCCGGGCGGCCGACCGACTGCCAGTACTGCAGGCACATCTTCAGCGCGACCTCGACCGAGACCGACCCGGAGTCGCCGAGGAACACGTGCCGCAGCGGCTCCGGGGTGATCTCGACCAGCTTCGCCGCGAGCCGGACGGCGGGCTCGTGGGTGAGCCCGCCGAACATCACATGGCTCATCCGGCCGAGCTGCTCGCGCACGGCCTCGTCCAGCACCGGGTGCCGGTAGCCGTGGATCGCCGCCCACCAGGAGGACATGCCGTCGATCAGCTCGTCGTGTCCGCCGGCCGGTTCGGCGAGCCGCAGCCGCACCCCGGACGCGGACTCCACCACGTACGGGGTGACGGTGCCGGGCATGGGCCCGTACGGGTGCCAGACGTGCGCCCGGTCGAGGTCGAGCAGGTGCTGGACGTCGGCCATCAGGCGTTCGGGGCCAGCTCGGTGCCCGCACCGCGCCGGCGCACCCGGACGAGGTCGGTCCGGGCCTCGTCCGAGGACTCCGCCGCAATGGCCGCCGCGACGTCCGCCGCGACGTCCGCCGCGGTCTCGGCCGGCTCGGCGTGGCCGCCGCACGGGCCGCAGCCGCCGGTGCCGCAGGCGTGCGCCTCCGTGCCGCACGGCGATGCGGAGGCACCGCCGCAGCCGCCGGCCGCCACCGCGTCGGCGCGGTGCCGGGGCAGGGTCTGCTCGCCGGCGCCCTCGACGGTGAAGCCGGCGTCCTTGATCATGTCGAGGTCGGCCTGGCCGGCCTGGCCCTCACTGGTCAGGTAGTCGCCCAGGAAGATCGAGTTGGCGATCTCCAGGCCGAGCGGCTGCAGCGAGCGCAGGTGCACCTCGCGGCCGCCGGCGATCCGCACCTCGATGTCTGGGCAGACGAAGCGGACCATCGCCAGGATGCGCAGGCAGCGCTGCGGGGTGAGGTTCCACTCCTGCGCCAGCGGCGTGCCCTCGAACGGGATCAGGAAGTTCACCGGCACCGAGTCCGAGCCCAGGTCGCGCAGCGCGAAGACCACGTCCACCAGGTCCTCGTCGCGCTCGCCCATGCCCGCGATCAGGCCGGAGCAGGCGGACAGGCCCGCGCCGTGCGCCTTCTGCACGGTGTCCACCCGGTCCGCGTAGGTGTGGGTGGAGGTGATGTCGCCGTACGTCGCCTCGGAGGTGTTCAGGTTGTGGTTGTACGCGTCGGCACCGGCCGCCTTCAGCCGCTCCGCCTGGTTGTCGGAGAGCAGGCCCAGGCAGGCGCACACCTCGACCTGCGCGTCGGCGTCCTTGATGGCGGCGATGGTGTCGGCCACCCGGTCGATGTCACGGTCCGTCGGGCCGCGTCCGCTGGCCACCAGGCATACCCGCTTCGCGCCGCCCGCCAGACCGGCGGCGGCCGCTTCGGCCGCCTGCTCCGGCTTCAGCCAGGTGTACTTGAGGATCTCCGCCTTGGAACCGAGCCGCTGCGAACAGTACGAGCAGTCCTCCGGGCAGAGACCGCTCTTCAGGTTCACCAGGTAGTTGAGCTTCACCCGCCGGCCGAACCACTGGCGGCGTACCTTGCCGGCGGCCGCGACGACGTCGAGCAGTTCGTCGTCGGTGGTGGCGAGGACGGCCAGCGCCTCCTCCCGGGTGGGCAGTTCCCGGCGCAGGCCCTTGGCGGTGAGGGTGTCGAGCAGATCCATGCGCCCGATCCTGCCCGTGCCGCGTCGCGTTCCGCCAGAGGGAACCCGCCAGAAGATCCGCTCGGCGGTGTGCGAGTTGTCACAGTGTCGCCGCACAGGGTAGTGGCGCAGGTCACGTACGCCCCCTTCGTGCGCGCAGCGCCCCCACGGCAGGCCCTCCCTCCGGGCCCGGCTGATCATCTGCTTAGAATCTCCCGCATGACCACGCAGGGGGAACCCGACCAGACCGCGGCCGGACACGACGGCGAGACGCCCGCCGAGCCGCGCCGGCTCGGGCCCGGCCGGCGCCGTACCGCCCTGTGGTGCGCCCTCGTCGTGGCCGCCGCCGGCATCGGCTGGGTGGTCAGCCGCCCCAACCCCGGCGACCTCATACCCGGCCTCGGCAGCACCAGCGGCCAGTCCAAGAAGTCCCAGCCGGCCCCCGGCCTCGCCTCCGAGCAGCCGCTGACGGAGGCCCAGGCCTTCACCGCCGACCACTACTTCCCCGGCCAGCGCGCCGTCGACCAGAACGGCGTGCAGGCCCACCGCACCGCGGCCCGCGAGGGCGGCGACTGCGCCGAGATCCTGCTCGACCGCGAGAAGAACCCGCTCAAGGACACCGGCTGCCAGGCGTACGTCTCCGTCGGCTTCACCAATGCCGACCAGCAGGTCGTCACCAGCGTCACCGTGCTCCGCTTCGCCGACGAGCAGAGCGCCCAGAAGGCCCGGCAGGCCCTCACCGACCCGTCCGTGCTCGCCTTTCTCACCGCCGAGTCCGACGCACCCTCGCCCACCGCCAGCCCCTCGCCCACCGCGACGGCCGGCACCACCGCATCCCCGGGCGCACCGGCCACCACCACGCCGCCGCCCACCGCGACGACGCCTCCGCCGAAGCCCGCCGACGTCACCCGCGTCGAGCCCGTCGGCCACTACCTGACAGTCACCGTTTCCCGCTACACCGACCGCCGCACCACCGTCGCCCCCGGCGACCTCACCCTGGACAAGGCTGCCCGGGCCCTCTCCTACACCGCCCGCACCCCCTTCCTCTGGATGTAGCGGGAGACCGCCCCGCGGCCCCGGCCGCCGCCGTCGGTGACGCAGCGTGCGGAAGGCCGTCGCCCGCGCGCCGAAGCCGGTGGGCATCGCCACCGCGTCGGTGTCGCCGTCGGCTGACACCGGGTCAACCCTGACCGGGCCGACCGCTCTCCGGGGTGGGCGGTCTTTCCGTGAAGGGTGGTGCGCGTACGTCCGGTGGGCGATGATGAGGAGTAGTGAGCAAGGAAGGGCGGTCGGTGATGACCCGACACCTGCACCGCTCGGCCGGTAGGGCCCAGTGCGGCCCGGCCCGGCCGGCCGCTGCCGTCGACTCCCGCCCCGGGCACCCCGCCGGGTAGGCCCGGGACCGCCCGTGGGTGGTCACGATGCTGCTGTTACGGACCGGCCGGCCGGTGGGCCGTGGTCTGACCGCGTTGCTGCTCGGCTTCGTGGTCTGGGTGGCCTTCGCCGTGCTGGCGCCGGGGGCCTGGGCCCAGTCGGTGTCGCTGTCCCAGAGGAGCGGACCCGTCGGTACGGAGGTCACCGCGACCGGCACCGGCTTCACCGGGTGCGTTGCCGGAGCGTCCGCCGTGCTGCTCTGGAGCGGCCCGACCCCTGCGGGCGGAACCGCCTCCGTCACCTCTGCCGAGACGGTCACCGGAACCATGACCGTGCCCGACACCGCCCCCGGCGAGTACACCATCACCCTGAGGTGCGCGGCCAAACCGGTGCTGAAGGAGACCTCGGAGCCGATCGAGTGGGTGACGGGCAGCGCCGCGTTCGTCGTGGAGGACACCGCAGCCGAGAACGCCGACCTGACGCTGGACACGCAGCACGGCCGGGTCGACAGCGCCTTCACCGCCTACGGCACGGGATTCGCCTGCCCCGGCGGCGAGGCGGTACTGGCCTGGGACGACGGCACCCAGCTCGCCACCGCCGTCACGGGGCCCACGGGCGACTTCGAGGAGACGGTCGCCGTGCCGTCGGACGCGTCGCCCGGTGAGCACACCGTCGACGCGTACTGCGCCCAGAACGCCGAGGTCGGAGACCGGGAGGCATTCACCGTCGACGACGGCGGCGGGGCGACGGACGGGCCGGTCCTCACCGTCAACCCCGGGAGCGGGTCGGCGGGGGAGCCGGTGGAGGCCGTCGGCACGGGGTTCTCCTGCGACGCCGGCGACGTCGAACTCGTCTGGGAGGGCGCGAGCCTGTCGGTCAGCACCGCGGTCGACCCGGCGGGCGACTTCGCCGCGGTGGTGTCCGTGCCGGCCGAGGCGTCGGCGGGCGCCCTGACCCTCACCGCCACCTGCCCGGCCTTCCCGGAGATGACGGACGACGCCGCGTTCACCGTGGAGCCGGCCGGTGGCGGCGGGAACGGCAACGGCGGCGGCGGTGGCGGGAACGGCAACGGGGACGACGGGAACGGCGCGGGCGGCGGCGGGTCCACGAACCCGGCCGCGGTGGTCGGCCCCGCCCTGGGCGGCGGTGTGCTGCTGGCAGCCGGTGCCGCGTACCTGCTGAACCGCCACCGCGGACCCCGCTGGGCGGACCGGCACATCCGACTCGAACCCCACCCGGCCGGCGCCGCCGGTGCGGTCCTGACCGAGCACACCGACCGGGCCGGACCCAGCCGCACCGTCCGGCTGGAACCGCGCCCGGCCCCCGGCAACCCCACCATCACCGAGGAGGACCCATGACCACGACCACGTCAGCGGAGCCGGTCACCCTACGGGACTTCCTGTTCGACCCCGGACGGGAGAACCCGGTCGACGCGATCGCCGGATCGCTGCACGAGCAGGGAACGGTCAGCGGCCTGGTCGACGGTGTCCGCGGACTTTCCGCCTCCGCCGGGCGCGCCGTGGAGGGCGAGGTCGCCGGGATGCTGGAGGGCTTCCTCGGCCTCGAACTCCTCGACGTCGCGGCCGCCGGCTGGTGCCGCCACACCGAACTGCGGACCGCCGCCCGCCGGACCCGCGACACCCCCGACAGCGAGGAACTGGTGGCGATGGCCAACCACCGCATCGCCTCCACCAACAACCCGAGCGTGGCCCTGCTGCTGGACGGCGCCCAGCTCGGCAGCGTCACGATGGAGCTGTCGGTGAGGTTCGCGCTGGCCGGGCTGGTGGCGGTGGTGCGGCAGGGGCGGCTGGCGGCGGTGCGGTGCGGGCACTGCACGGTGACCGGGGCCCTCGCGGTCGAGCGGCACGTCGTCGCCCAGCGGGAGCGCAGGTTCGACCTGCCGGGTGCGGTGGAGCTGCGGCACGGCGTCGAGCTGCTTCCCGCGGACGAGCGGGACGCGCCTGCCGGGGCCGACGAGGCGCCGACCGTGCAGCGGCAGGCACCTTCGCCGTGATGAGGCCCGGTGGCGCGGGAACTGCGCAATCCGGATGCGCCGAGCTGTGCGTTCGGGGGCAACCCCGAGTACGTCCAGTGCACCCGTCCCGGGCTGCGCAGTTCCCCGCGCCCCTGAGTGGTTGACCCGAACTGTGCAGTTCACCGCGTCCGGATTGCGCAGTTCCCCGCGCCCCTGAGTGTCTAGCCGCCGAGGCGGTCGACGGCGGTGACGCGCAGGACGGCGCGGCCCTCTTCGTCGGAGCCGTAGAGGTCGACCTCGGCGCTGATGCCCCAGTCGCGGTCGCCCGCCGGGTCGTCGAAGATCTGCCGGACGCGCCACAGGCCCTCGTCCTCGACCTCCTCGATGAGCAGCATCTTCGGGCCGCGCGCGTCCGGCCCCGTCCCGAGGTCGTCGTACTCCTCCCAGTACCCGTCCATCGCGTCCGCCCAGCGGTCGCCGTCCCAGCCGTACTCGCTGTCCAGATCGCCCAGCTCGTCGTAGTGCTCCAGGGCGGCCAGCTCCACCCGGCGGAACATCTCGTTCCGCACCAGCACCCGGAAGGCCCGCGCGTTCGCCGTGACCGGCGCCGGCTTCTCGTCCAGCTTGACCTCGCCCGCCTCCGGCTCGGTCGGGTTGGCCAGCTGCTCCCACTCGTCGAGCAGTGAGGAGTCGACCTGCCGCACCAGCTCACCCAGCCAGGCGATGACGTCCTTCAGGTCGTCGGTCTTGATGTCGTCCGGGACGGTCTGCTCGAGGGCCTTGTACGCGCTCGCCAGGTACCGCAGGACGATGCCCTCGGTGCGGGCCAGCTCGTAGAAACCGACGTAGTCGGTGAAGGTCATCGCCCGCTCGTACAGGTCGCGGACCACGGACTTGGGAGCCAGCGGGTGGTCGCCGATCCACGGGTGCGCCCGGCGGTAGACCTCGTAGGCGTGGCCGAGCAGCTCCTCGAGCGGCTTCGGGTAGGTGATCTCCTGGAGCCGGGCCATCCGCTCCTCGTACTCGATGCCGTCACGCTTCATCTCGCCGACGGCCTCGCCACGGGCCTTGTTCTCCTGCGAGGCGAGGATCTGCCGCGGGTCGTCGAGGGTCGCCTCGACCACCGAGACCACGTCGAGCGCGTAGGACGGCGACTCCGGGTCCAGCAGGTCGAAGGTGGCCAGCGCGAAGGTGGACAGCGGCTGGTTGAGCGCGAAGTTCTCCTGCAGGTCCAGCGTGAGCCGGACGCGGCGGCCCTCGGCGTCAGGCTTGTCCAGCCGCTCGACGACGCCGCCCTCCAGCAGCGAGCGGTAGATGGCGATCGCCGAGCGGATGTGCCGGCGCTGCGCCGGGCGGTCCTCGTGGTTGTCGGTGAGCAGCTTGCGCATGGCCGGGAAGGCGTCGCCCGGTCGGCCGATCACCGACAGCAGCATGGCGTGGCTGACCTTGAACCGGCTGACCAGCGGCTCCGGGTCGGCCGCGATCAGGCGCTCGAAGGTCTCCTCCGTCCAGCCGACGAAGCCCTCGGGGGCCTTCTTGCGGACGACCTTGCGGCGCTTCTTCGGGTCGTCGCCGGCCTTGGCGAGCGCCTTGTCGTTCTCCACCACGTGCTCGGGGGCCTGCGCCACCACGTGGCCGACGGTGTCGAAGCCGGCCCGGCCGGCCCGGCCCGCGATCTGGTGGAACTCGCGGGCCCGCAGCACCCGCACCCGCTGCCCGTCGTACTTGGACAGCGCGGTGAACAGCACGGTGCGGATCGGCACGTTCACGCCGACGCCGAGGGTGTCTGTGCCGCAGATGACCTTCAGCAGGCCGGCCTGGGCAAGCCGCTCGACCAGGCGGCGGTACTTGGGCAGCATGCCGGCGTGGTGCACGCCGATGCCGTGCCGCACGTAGCGGGAGAGGTTGCGGCCGAACTTGGTGGTGAAGCGGAAGCCGCCGATCAGGGCGGCGATGGCGTCCTTCTCCGCCTTGGTGCACATGTTGATGCTCATCAGCGACTGCGCCCGCTCCACCGCCTCCTTCTGGGTGAAGTGCACGACGTACACCGGCGCCTGGCCGGTGGTCAACAGCTCCTCCAGGGTGTCGTGCAGGGTGGTGCGCCGGTACTCGTAGAACAGCGGCACCGGGCGGGTCGCCGAGCGGACGCAGGTGGTGGCCCGGCCGGTGCGGCGGGTGAGGTCCTCCTCGAAGCGGCGGACGTCGCCGAGGGTGGCGGACATCAGCAGGAACTGCGCCTGCGGGAGCTCCAGCAGCGGGATCTGCCAGGCCCAGCCGCGGTCGGGCTCGGCGTAGAAGTGGAACTCGTCCATGACGACCTGGCCGATGTCGGCCCGCTCGCCGTCGTGCAGCGCGATCTGCGCGAGCACCTCGGCGGTGCAGCAGATGATGGGCGCGGTCGGATTGACGCTGGCGTCACCGGTCATCATGCCGACCTGTTCGGTGCCGAAGATCTTGCACAGGTCGAAGAACTTCTCCGACACCAGCGCCTTGATGGGCGCGGTGTAGAAGGTGCGCTTGCCCTCGGCCAGGGCGGCGAAGTGGGCCCCGGCGGCGACCAGGCTCTTGCCGGAGCCGGTCGGGGTCGCCAGGATCACGTTGTTCCCGGAGACCAGCTCGATGAGCGCCTCCTCCTGGGCCGGGTAGAGGGTGATGCCGCGCTCCATCGCCCACTCGGCGAAGGTCTCGAACAGGGCGTCGGGGGTGGCGGGCTTCGGCATCAGGTCCAGGAGGGTCACCGGCCTATCTTGCCTGGTCGGGATCAGCCCCGGCAAAGCCCCGGCGGCTCCGGTCCGCGCCGCATCCTCGCCCGGTCCCCGCCGCGCCGCGGAGGAATTCAGTCCATCATCCCCATCGGAAACGCAGGTTTAACCCGCCCGGGCGCCCATTGTTATCAGGGTCTGATTTTCATCCGATCATGGTTTCGCCGCGGAACGCAAAACACCGGAGAGCGTTACAGCGTGGTACTCCACCTGCGGGTGTGAAACTCCTAATGTCAGCGGTCTACCACGACTTCTCCGAGGAGTTGAGATGAGCCGAGTCGTCAGGGCAGCGCTGTTCCAGACCGCCTGGACGGGGGACAAGGAAACGATGATCGCGGCCCACGAAAAGGCGGCCCGCGACGCGGCCGCCCAGGGCGCGCAGATCATCGGATTCCAGGAGGTCTTCAACGCCCCGTACTTCTGTCAGGTCCAGGAACCGGAGCACTACTCCTGGGCCGAGCCCGTCCCGGACGGGCCCACCGTCCAGCGCATGCAGGCCCTCGCCAGGGAACTGCGCATGGTGATCGTCGTGCCGGTCTACGAGGTCGAGCAGCAGGGCTTCTACTACAACACCGCCGCCGTCATCGACGCCGACGGCAGCTACCTCGGCAAGTACCGCAAGCACCACATCCCGCAGGTCAAGGGATTCTGGGAGAAGTACTACTTCAAGCCCGGAAACCTCGGCTGGCCGGTCTTCGAGACCTCCGTCGGCAAGGTCGGCGTGTACATCTGCTACGACCGGCACTTCCCCGAGGGCTGGCGCGCCCTCGGCCTGGCCGGCGCGGAGATCGTCTACAACCCCTCCGCCACCAGCCGCAGCCTCTCCCAGTACCTGTGGCAGCTGGAGCAGCCCGCCGCCGCCGTCGCCAACGAGTACTACATCGCCGCGATCAACCGGGTCGGCGTCGAGGAGTACGGCGACAACGACTTCTACGGCACCAGCTACTTCGTCGACCCGCGCGGCCAGTTCGTCGGCGACGTCGCCTCCGACAAGCACGAGGAGCTCCTGGTGCGCGACCTCGACCTCGACGCCATCGAGGAGGTCCGCCAGCAGTGGGCCTTCTACCGCGACCGCCGCCCGGACGCGTACAACCCGCTCACCCAGGCCTGAGAGGAGCAGCGCCCGTGACCCGTACCGTGATCCGCGGCGGCCTGGTGGTCACCGCCGCCGAGGAACTCGACGCCGACGTGCTGGTCGAGGACGAGAAGATCGTCGCCCTCGCCGCCCGCGGCAGCAGCGCCGCCCGGGACTGGACGGCCGACACGGTCATCGACGCCACCGGGATGTACGTCGTCCCGGGCGGCGTCGACGCCCACACCCACATGGAGCTGCCCTTCGGCGGCACCTCCGCCTCCGACACCTTCGAGACCGGCACCCGGGCCGCGGCCTGGGGCGGCACCACCACCATCGTCGACTTCGCCGTCCAGTCCGTCGGCGCCTCGCTGCGCGAGGGCCTGGACGCCTGGCACGCCAAGGCCGAGGGCAACTGCGCCATCGACTACGGCTTCCACATGATCCTCGCCGACGTCAACGACGCCAGCCTCAAGGAGATGGACCTGCTGGTGGGGGAGGGCGTCACCTCCTTCAAGCTGTTCATGGCCTACCCGGGCGTCTTCTACAGCGACGACGGCAAGATCCTGCGGGCCATGCAGCGCGGCGCCGACAACGGCGGCCTGATCATGATGCACGCCGAGAACGGCATCGCCATCGACGTCCTGGTCGAGCAGGCCCTCGCCGCCGGGAAGACCGACCCCCGCTACCACGGGGAGGTCCGCCGCGAACTGCTGGAGGCCGAGGCCACCCACCGGGCGATCAGGCTCGCCCAGGTCGCCGGGTCCCCGCTGTACGTGGTGCACGTCTCCGCGGCCTCCGCCGTCGCCGAGATCGCCGGCGCCCGCGACCAGGGCCTGCCGGTCTTCGGCGAGACCTGCCCGCAGTACCTCTTCCTCTCCACCGACAACCTCGCCGAGCCCGGCTTCGAGGGCGCCAAGTACGTCTGCTCCACCCCGCTGCGGCCCAAGGAGCACCAGGCCGAGCTGTGGAAGGGCCTGCGCACCAACGACCTCCAGGTGGTCTCCACCGACCACTGCCCGTTCTGCTTCGTCGGGCAGAAGGAGCTCGGCCGCGGCGACTTCTCCAAGATCCCCAACGGCCTGCCCGGCGTGGAGAACCGGATGGACCTGCTCCACCAGGCCGTCGTCGACGGGCACATCACCCGCCGCCGCTGGATCGAGATCGCCTGCGCCACCCCGGCGCGGATGTTCGGCCTCTACCCGAAGAAGGGCACCGTCGCCCCCGGCGCCGACGCCGACATCGTGGTCTACGACCCGAACGCCGTCCAGACGATCTCCGCAGAGACCCACCACATGAACGTCGACTACTCGGCCTACGAGGGCAAGCGGATCACCGGCAGGGTCCGCACCGTGCTCTCCCGCGGCACCGTCGTCGTCGACGGAGACAACTACCTCGGCAGGGCCGGCCACGGCCGGTACCAGCCGCGCGCCACCTGCCAGTACCTCGACCGCTAGGAGCCCCGTGGACATCGGCCTCGTCCTTCAGACCGACCCGCCCGCCCGCCTGCTCATCGACCGGATGAAGCGCGCCGAGGCGGCCGGCTTCACCCACGGGTGGACCTTCGACTCCGTGGTGCTCTGGCAGGAGCCCTTCGTCATCTACAGCCGCATCCTCGCCGAGACCGAGCGGATGACGGTGGGCCCGATGGTGACCAACCCCGCCACCCGGACCTGGGAGGTCACCGCCTCCCTGTTCGCCACCCTCAACGACATGTACGGCAACCGCACCGTCTGCGGCATCGGGCGCGGCGACTCCGCGCAGCGCGTCGCCGGCCGCCAGCAGGCCGGCCTCGCCATGCTCGGCGAGGCCATCCACGCCATCCGGGAACTCGCCGAGGGCCGCACCGTCGAGGTCGACGGCACCGAGATCCACATCCCGTGGGTCAAGGAGGGCGCCCGCCTGCCGGTCTGGATGGGCGCGTACGGGCCCAAGGCGCTGCACCTCACCGGGCAGGTCGCGGACGGCTTCATCCTGCAGCTCGCCGACCCCTACCTCACCGAGTGGATGGTCAAGGCCGTCCGCGACGCCGCCGCGGAGGCCGGCCGGGACCCGGCCTCCGTCACCGTCTGCGTCGCCGCCCCGGCGTACGTGACCACCGACGACTCGCCGGAGGCGCTGGCGCACGCCCGCGAGCAGTGCCGCTGGTTCGGCGGCATGGTCGGCAACCACGTCGCCGACCTGGTCTCCCGCTACGGCGAGCACTCCTCGATGGTCCCCGAGGAGCTCACCGCCTACATCAAGGACCGCCACGGATACGACTACAGCCACCACGGCCGGGCCGGGAACCCGGACACCGCCTTCGTCCCCGACGAGATCGTGGACCGCTTCTGCCTGATCGGCCCGCCCGAGACGCAGATCGCCAAGCTGCAGCACCTCCGCTCGCTGGGCGTCGACCAGTTCGCCGTGTACGCCATGCACGACGCCATCGAGCCCACCATCGACGCGTACGGCAAGAGCGTCATCCCCGCGCTGGCCTGACCCACCGCCGGCCCGACCCACCGCCGGCCTGAACCACCGGTAGACGCACCATCACCTTCCCGCTCCCGGCGGCCGCACCCCACGGCGGCCGCCGGGCCGTTCCCCCGCACAAGGTGGTAGCCCGTGTCCACAGCCCAGACCGTCCACGCCGACGGCCGCGTCGAACTCACCGACGGCGCCGACCTCTCCGACCCCCGCTTCGCCAACGACGACCTCAGACCCGTTCCCGTCGCCCGGCGCCGCTGGACCACCTACAACTTCCTCGCCCTCTGGGTCGGCATGGCCCACAACATCCCGTCCTGGACGCTGGCCTCCGGCCTGGTCGCGCTCGGCATGGACTGGAAGCAGGCCGTCCTCACCATCGCCCTGGGCAACCTGATCGTGCTGGTGCCGATGCTGCTCACCGGGCACGCCGGCACCAAGTACGGCATCCCGTTCCCGGTGTTCGCCCGGGCCTCGTTCGGGCTGCGCGGGGCGAACCTGCCGGCGATGGTCCGGGCCGCGGTGGCCTGCGCGTGGTTCGGCATCCAGACCTGGATCGGCGGCGAGGGCATCTTCCTGCTCGCCGGGAAGCTGCTCGGCTCGGGCTGGCAGAACGCGGGCCACGTCGGCGGCTACCCGTGGACGCAGTGGCTGTCGTTCCTGATCTTCTGGGCGATCGAGATGGCGATCATCGCCCGCGGCATGGAGACCCTGCGGCGGTTCGAGAACTGGGCGGCGCCGTTCGTCATCGTCGGCGCGCTCGCCCTGCTGCTCTGGATCTCGGTGGAGGCCGGCGGCTTCGGCCCGCTGCTCGACCAGCCCTCCAAGCTGGGCTGGGACGGCGACTTCTGGAAGGTCTTCTTCCCCGCCCTGATGGGCATGATCGGCTTCTGGTCGACGCTCTCGCTGAACATCCCGGACTTCACCCGCTTCGGCGGCTCGCAGAAGGCGCAGATCCGCGGCCAGGCGCTCGGCCTGCCCACCACCATGACCCTGTTCGCCCTGCTGTCGGTGCTCGTCACCTCCGGCTCCCAGGCCGTCTACGGGGAGCCGATCTGGGACCCGATCGCGCTGTCCGCCAAGATGGACTCCACCGCCGGGATCCTCTTTGCCCTGCTGACCGTGCTGGTCGCCACCCTGTCGGTGAACATCGCCGCGAACGTGGTCTCGCCCGCCTACGACCTGGCCAACCTCGTCCCGAAGTTCGTCAATTTCCGCACCGGGGCGATGATCACCGGCGTGGTCGGCGTCGTGATCTTCCCGTGGAAGCTGATCTCCGACCCGCAGATCTACATCTTCACCTGGCTCGGCGTGGTCGGCGGCCTGCTGGGCACCGTCGCAGGCATCCTCATCGCCGACTACTGGATCGTCCGCCGCACCTCGCTCGACCTCGCCGACCTGTACCGCCCGCACGGCCGCTACTGGTACACCGCCGGCTGGAACTGGCGCGCCCTGCTCGCCCTCCTCGTCGGCGGCCTCCTCGCCGTCGGCGGCTCCTACGGCGGCCCCTTCCCAGCCGACGGCCTGATCCCCTTCCTCAAGCCCCTCGCCGACTACGGCTGGGCGGTCGGCTTCGCCTCCGCGACGCTCCTCTACACCGCGCTCGGCATCGGTTCCCGCACCACCCGCTGAACCGCGCCCTTCCCCGCCCCTGGCGTGGGGCGGGGAAGGGTTGTGGCGGCGCATCACATGAGTAGACGTCAGCCTTGCTTTGCAGAGCCGGTGTTAGCCGAAAGTCGATACCCATGGGTAAGCCCCGCCGCATAGGGTGCGGGTATGACGACGAACCGAATCCGGCGGTCCACCACGGCCGCCGCCTCCGTCCTGCTCGCGCTGGCAGGGCCGTTCGCCGCCGCCCCGGTGGCCCATGCGGACCCGGCTCCCGCCGGCACCCCCGTGCACCTGACCCTCCCGGCACCGCACGGCCCCTACGCGGTCGGCACGACCGACCTGCACCTGGTGGACACCGGTCGCACCGACCCCTGGCAGCCCGGACGCTCCCGCGAGCTGATGGTCACGCTCTGGTACCCGGCCCGCTCCGGCGGCGCGGGTGCGCGGGCACCGCAGCTGTCCGCCGGCACCGCGGCCGCCTTCGCGGACTCGCTGCAGCGGCAGTTCGGCCTGCCCGCCGACACCGCCGACTGGGCGGGCACCCTCACCCACGCCCGCACCGGCGTGCCCGCCGCGTCCGGCCGGGGCTGCCTCCCCGTCGTGCTGTACTCGCCCGGTGCCGGCGGTCTGCGCGGCCAGGGCACCGTCCTCGCCGAGGAATTGGCCGCCCGCGGCTACCTGGTGGTGGCGATCGACCACACCTACGAGTCGCTGGCCGTGGAGTTCCCCGGCGGGCGGACGGCCACGGCCGACCCCGCCGCGGCCGGCGCCGCACCGCGCCGACTGGTCGACATCCGGGTCACCGACACCCGCTTCGTCCTTGACCGGCTCGCGGTGCTGAACCGGGGCGGCAACCCGGACGCCGAGCACCGCCGCCTCCCCGCCGGGCTGGCCGGCCGGATCGACCTCGCCGCCGTCGGCATGGTCGGCCACTCGCTCGGTGGCGCCACCGCCGCCCAGGTGATGCACGACGACGCCCGGGTGGACGCCGCGGTCGACCTCGACGGCGGGCTGGACTTCGGGGAGGAGGGCCCGGTCGGCAGCGTCGTCGCGGACGGCCTGGACCGGCCGTTCCTGCTGATGAACAGCGGCGAGTGGACGCACAACGACGCGTTCTGGCAGCCGTTCTGGGCCAACCTCCGGGGCCCGCACCGCAACATCCGGCTGACCGGCTCGGGCCACCTCTCGTACACCGACCTGCAGGTGCAGCTGCCGCAGATCGCGGCCGCAGGACGGGTGCCGGCCGCCGCCGTGCAGACCCAGGTCGGCACCATCGACCCGGCAGACTCGGTCGCGGCCCAGCGTGCCTACGTCGACGCCTTCTTCGACCTCGGGCTGCGCCACCGCGACAGCCACCTGCTGGACGGCCCGTCGAGCCGCTTCCCGCAGGCCGAGTTCGTGGAGTAGTCGGCTGGCACGCACCGGCCCCGGCCGGGGCCGGTGCGTGCCGCCGCCCGGATCAGGAGGCGGCCGGCTCGCGGCCCGCGAGGTCCAGCGCGATGTCGGTGATCATGTCCTCCTGGCCGCCCACCATGCCCCGCCGGCCGACCTCGACCAGGATGCTGCGGGTGTCGAGGCCGTACCGGGCGGCTGCGGTCTCGGCGTGGCGCAGGAAGCTGGAGTACACGCCGGCGTAGCCGAGGCTGAGGGTCTCGCGGTCCACCCGCACCTCGCGGTCCTGGAGCGGCCGCACCAGGTCGTCGGCGGCGTCCATCAGCGGGAACAGGTCGCAGCCGTGCTCCCATCCCATCAGGTCGGCGACCGCGACGAACGCCTCCAGCGGGCAGTTCCCGGCCCCGGCGCCCTGCCCCGCGAGCGAGGCGTCGACACGGGTGGCGCCGCTCTCCACGGCGACCACCGAATTGGCCACGCCCAGGGCGAGGTTGTGATGGGCGTGGATGCCCAGTTCGGTGGCCGGGTCGAGCACGTCGCGGTACGCCCGGAAGCGTTCGCGGACGCCGTCCATGGTCAGGCGGCCGCCGGAGTCGGTGACGTAGACGCAGTTGGCGCCGTAGGACTCCATGAGCTTCGCCTGGCGGGCGAGTTCGGCGGGCTCGGCCAGGTGGGACATCATCAGGAACCCGGCGACGTCCATGCCCAGCCCGCGGGCGGCGGCGATGTGCTGGGCGGAGATGTCGGCCTCGGTGCAGTGGGTGGCGATCCGCACCGACCGGATGCCGAGGGCGTGCGCCTGCCTGAGGTCGTGCACGGTGCCGATGCCGGGCAGCAGCAGTGTGGTGGGGACGGCGTCGTGCGTGGCGTCCACCACGGCCTCGATCCACTCCCAGTCGGTGTGGGCACCGACGCCGTAGTTGATGCTGGAGCCGGCCAGCCCGTCGCCGTGGGCGATCTCGATCGCGGCCACGCCGGCCGCGTCGAGTGCCGCGGCGATCACGCGTGCCTGGCCGACGCCGTAGCGGTGCCGGACGGCGTGCATGCCGTCCCGCAGGGTCACGTCCTGGACGTACAGGCGGGTCATCGGGATGCCACCTCCGTGGTGCGGTGGGCGGCCATGCGCTCCGCGGTGCGCAGCGCGGCCGAGGTCATGATGTCGAGGTTCCCGGCGTAGGCCGGGAGGTAGTGCGCGGCACCCTCGACCTCGAGGAAGACGGACACCTTCAGGGCCTCGTCGACGCCGGGGGCGAGGCGGCGCAGCGGGTCGTCGGCGGACACCTCGTCGAACTGCACCTGCTGCTTGAGCCGGTAGCCGGGCACGTACGCTCTGACTCGTTCGGCCATCTCCTCGACGGAGGCGGTGACGGCCTCGGTGGCGCAGGCGGAGACCAGGCAGTGCACGGTGTCCCGCATGATCAGCGGGGGTTCGGCGGGGTTGAGGACGATGATCGCCTTGCCGCGTGCCGCGCCGCCGACGCGTTCGACGGCGGAGGCGGTGGTCCCGGTGAACTCGTCGATGTTGGCGCGGGTGCCGGGGCCTGCGGAGCGGGAGGCGATGGAGGCGACGATCTCGCCGTAGTGGACGGGGGTGACCGCGTTGACGGCGGCGACGATCGGGACGGTGGCCTGGCCGCCGCAGGTGACCATGTTGACGTTCGGCGCGCCGAGGTGGTCGCCGCCGTTGACCGGCGGGACGACGTACGGGCCGAGGGCCGCCGGCGTGAGGTCGACCAGGGTGCGGCCGAGCGGGCGCAGCACCGCGTCGTGGTGGCGGTGGGCGCCGGCCGAGGTCGCGTCGAAGACGATCTCGACATCGGCGAACTCGTCCATGCCGACGAGTCCTTCGACGCCCCGGTGGGTGGTGGCGACCTTCAGGCGGCGGGCGCGGGCCAGGCCGTCGGAGTCCGGGTCGATCCCGGCCATCGCGGTGAGCTCCAGGCCCTCCGAGAGCCGCAGGATCTTGATCATGAGGTCGGTGCCGATGTTGCCGGAACCGATGACGGCGACCTTGGTGGTCACGTGCGGTCTCCTTCCGTGGCGAAGCGGACGGCTGCGGAGCCCAGGCCCGGGATGCGGGCCTCGAAGACGTCTCCCGGGGCGGCGGGGGTCATCGGGCCCAGGGCGCCGGTCAGTACGAGGTCCCCGGCGCGCAGCGGGTCGCCCCGCTCGGCCAGCGCGGAGGCCAGCCAGACGGCCGCGTTGAGCGGGCTGCCCAGGCAGTCGGCGCCGGTGCCGGCGGAGACCGTCCCGCCGTTGCGGGTCATGGTCATCGTGACGGCGCGCAGGTCGACGGCGGTGAGCGGTACGGGGGTGGCGCCCAGCACGAACAGGCCGCAGGAGGCGTTGTCGGCGACGGTGTCGACCAGGGAGATGCGATGCGGCTGTCGACGATCTCCAGCGCGGGCGTGACGGCGCGCAGGTCGAGTCGACGGGGGTGGCGCCCGCACGAACAGGCCGCAGGAGGCGTTGTCGGCGACGGTGTCGACCAGGGAGATGCAGCCGGCGATGCGGCTGTCGACGATCTCCAGCGCGGGCAGCGCGAAGTCGACGGCGCGCAGCACGTCGGCGGCGGTGCAGCCGGGGTCCGGCAGGTCGCGCCCGAGGACGAGTGCGACCTCGGCCTCCACCTTGGGCCGGATCAGCCGTCCCGTGGGCACCTCGCCGCCGTCGGGAACCGCCATGTCCGCGAACAGTGCGCCGAAGTCGGGCCGGTCCACGCCCAGTTGCCGCTGGACGGCGACGGATGTCAGGCCGATCTTGCGGCCCACGATCCGGCGGCCGGCGGCCAGGCCGCGGCGGACGTTCAGCTGCTGCACGGCGTAGGCGGTCTCCAGGTCGCCGCCGCCGTCGAACAGGGTGCGGACGGGAGGGCACGCCACGCGGGTGCGGGCCGCCTCCGCCAGCAGGTCGGCGGCCTGCTCGACGGCGGGCGGCGGAGCGGCGGCCGGACGGGCGCCGTCGGGTGCGGTCGACACGGATTGCCTCCAGAGGGGTGGTGGGGGAGCGGGCCTCGTGGCGCCCGGCTGTGCATCCCGGTATAGACAGCACACCCCGGATGGGACAAACATTGTTCCGTGACACGGAACAGTGCAGGCGGCAGCATGCTCGACAAGGCCGCAACCATCCTGGAGTGCTTCATTCCGAGCGGCGGTCCGTACCGCCTGTCGGAACTTTCCGAGCACACCGGCCTGCCCAAGCCCACCGTGCACCGGCTGGCGGCGGACCTCGTCCGGCTGGGCTGGCTGGAACGCACCGGCCCGCAGTACCGGCTCGGGGCGAAGCTCTTCGAACTCGGCTCGCTGGTACCCCACCGGCTCGACCTGCGCGAAGCGGCCCTGCCGTTCCTCCAGGACCTCTTCGAGGCCACCCGCGAGACCGTGCACCTTGGGGTGCGCGAGGGCACGGACGTCGTCTACCTCGAACGCATCCACGGCCACGAGGCCCTGCAGCTGCCCTCCCGCATCGGCGGCAGCCTGCCGCTGAGCTGCACCGGTGTGGGCAAGGCCCTGCTCGCCTTCTCCGGCGCCGAGCTGACCGAGGAGGTGCTGGCGCGGCCGCTGCCGAGCCTCACCCCGTACTCGATCACCGACCCGGCACGGCTGCGCACGGCCCTGGAGAAGATCCAGGTCTCCGGCCTCGCCTACGAGGAGCAGGAGGCGGCCCTCGGGGTGTGCTGCATCGCCGCCCCGGTCTTCTCCGGCGGCACCATGGTGGCCGCCCTCTCGGTGGCCGTGCCGCGGGCCCGTTTCAGCCCGGCCCAGCTGGCGCCCGCCGTGCGGACGGCGGCCCTGGGGCTCTCCCGCGTCCTGCGCACCGGCGGCTGACGGGGGCATGCCGCACCCGGCCGCGCAGCTCCGCCCGGTCGGAGGAACGGGTGCACGCGGCGTACCGTCGACAGTGTGGAGTTCACGGCCGGCGGTCTTGTGTCGCGAGCCGCACACGAACTCGGCTCGAGAGCGGACGAGCTGACAGCCGACGTGGAACGCTGCCTGCGGCGCGAGCTCCCGGGCCTGTGGGACGACCCGGACGTCGGCCGGACGGTCTCGCAGAACATCGCCGATCACATCCGCGCCGTGCTGTTCGGCCTCGAGCACGCCGTCGCCCCGGGCGACATCGCACCGCCGCCCGCCGACGAGGAGCGCGCGCGGAAACTGGCCCGGCGCGGCATCCCGCTCAGCACGATGCTCCGCGCCTTCCGGCTGGCCCAGGCGGTCGCCCTCGACCAGCTGCTCGCGGAGATCCCCCGGCTCACCGGCGATCCCGAGCTGGTCGGCGCGGCCGCCCGCGAGCTGATCGCGATGGCGACCGCGTACGTGGACCGGACGTCCGAGCAGGGCGTCGCGGCGTTCCAGGAGGAGCGGGACCGCAGGCTCCGCCGGCGCACGGCCATGGTGAACGAGGCGGGCGCACGCATCGGGACCACGCTGGACATCGCCCGCACCGCCCAGGAACTGGCGGACTTCGCCACGGAGTCCCTCGCCGACCTCGCCACCGTCGACCTGCTCGACCACGTGTTCCGCGGACAGGACGGCCCGGGGGACGGCCGGCTCCTGCTGCGCCGGACCGCGCAGGCACCTGCGTCCGGGACGGGACCGGACCCGGCAGCGGCGCCGCAGCAGCTCCACACCCCGCCGGACGGATCGCCGACCGCGCTCGCCCTGTCCGCCGGACGCGCCACCCGGCACGGCGGCGCGGCCGCGGTTGGTGAGCCGCCCGGTGCCTGTCTGGTGGTGCCGCTGCGCGCCCGCGGCACCACCCTGGGCGTCGCCGAGTTCACCCGGCACGGAGGTCCGGCCCGCTACGACGACGAGGACCTCCTCATCGCCCAGGAGATCGCCGCCAGGGCCGCGGTCGCCGTCGACAACGCCCGCCGGTACACGAACGCCCGCTCCACCGCGCTCACCCTGCAGCGCAGCCTGCTCCCGCGGGAGGCGCCGGAGCAGTCGGCCGTGGACGTCGCCTACCGCTACCGGCCGGCCGGCTCCGAGGCCGGGGTGGGCGGCGACTGGTACGACGTCATCCCGCTCTCCGGCGCCCGGGTCGCCCTCGTGGTCGGCGACGTGGTCGGCCACGGGGTCCGCGCCGCCGCCACCATGGGCCGGCTGCGGACCGCCGTCCGCACCCTGGCCGACATCGACCTGCCGCCCGAGGAACTCCTCACCCACCTGGACGACGTCGTGCTGCGCCTGGCCGCCGAAGCATCCGCCGGCCCGGACACCGAGGCCGACGGGGACATCGGCGCCACCTGCCTGTACGCGGTCTACGACCCGGTCGCCCGCTGCTGCACCCTGGCCCGCGCCGGGCACGTGCCGCCCGCCGTGGTGGTCGGGGACGGCAAGGCGGACCTGCTGGACCTGCCTCCCGGCCCGCCGCTGGGCCTGGGCGGCCTGCCGTTCGAGACGGCGGAGATCGACCTGCCCGAAGGCAGCCTGATCGCCCTGTACACCGACGGCCTGATCCAGGCCCGCAGCCACGACGTCGACGCGGGCCTCGCCGCACTGCGGCACGCGCTCGCCAGGCCCGCGCCCTCCCTGGAGGCGGTCTGCGACACGGTGCTCGAAACCCTGCTGCCCGAGCGGCCCGACGACGACGTCGCGCTGCTCGTCGCGCGCACCCGCGCCCTGGGGGACGACCGGGTCGCCAGCTGGGACGTGGCCGCCGACCCGGCAGCCGTCGCCCGCGTCCGTACGGACGTCTCCCGGCAGCTGACCGCCTGGGGGCTGGAGGAGTTCGACTTCGGCGCCGCACTGGTGGTCAGCGAGCTGGTCACCAACGCCGTCCGCTACGGCCGCCCCCCGATCAGCCTGCGCCTCATCCTCCCGAGGCCCCCCGGCGAACGGGGAGGCGCCGCCACCCGCACCCTGCTGTGCGAGGTGTCCGACGCCAGCAGCACCAGTCCGCACCTGCGCCGCGCCCGGATCTTCGACGAGGGCGGGCGCGGCCTGCTCCTGGTCGCCCGGTTCGCCGAGCACTGGGGCACCCGCCACGCCCGGCGCGGCAAGACGGTCTGGGCCGAACTGAAGGAGTCCGCCGACCTCCCGGCGCCGGCCTTCGGCTGACGGGCCCGGCGACGGCGGCTCGGTTCGTTCAGTCCGTGCCCGGCTGGACGAGTCTGAAGAACAGGCGGGCGCCGGCGCGCTGTGCGGACCGGCGCAGACGTGCCCGGAGCGGCGGCCGGCGGGCCGGGGTCGGCGTGGGGGTGGCGGCCAGGCGGGGGAAGAGTGCTTCGGCGTTGCTGCGGTTGACGGCCGCGAGGGTGCCGGGGGCGGCGCCGCCGTCGAGCCCGTTGGCGAAGTACTGGCCGGCGGCGGTGGGCGCGAACGGCCAGTCGCTGCCGAACAGGACGTGGCCCGGGCGGGCGAAGGCGAGCAGCGTGGGCAGCGCGGCGGGGCTGGAGGAGAGCGCGGTGTCGAAGTAGAAGCCGCGGAAGTCGTCCAGGACGTCGAGCGGGCTGCGCCCGGTGTCGGCGGCGATGGCGACGGCCATGCGGTGCGAGGCGTAGGGCAGGAATCCGCCGGCGTGGCTGAGGATGAAGCGGATGTTCGGGTGGCGGCGGACGATGCCGTTGCGGACGAGCAGGTAGGCGGCGCGGGTGGTGTCGAGGAGGAAGTCGGCGGCGAACGGCGGTATGCCGTCGACGGCGGGGGCGGGGAGTTCGGCCGGGTGCACCAGCACGACGCCGCGGTGCTCGTCGAGGACGCTCCACAGGGCGTCCTGTCCTTCGGCGCCCAGGTAGCTGCCCCGGTTGTTGGCGAGCAGGGCGACCCCGTCGGCCCCCAGCCGGGCCAGGGCCCGCTCGGCCTCCGCGGCGGACGCGTCGGTGTCGGGCATCGGCAGGGTGGCGAACCAGCCGAAGCGGTCCGGGTGTTCGGCGGCGAGCGCGGCGGCCGAGTCGTTGAGGCGGCGGGCCAGGTCGGCGGCCTCGGCCGGGTCGGAGAGGAAGCCGGTGCCCGGGGTGGAGACGGAGAGGATCGCCGTGGCGGTACCCAGCAGGTCCATCACTTCAAGGGCCGACTCGGGGCTCCAGTCGGGCAGCGCGCGGCCGCCGGCGTCGGCGATGCCGGCCCTGGCGAGGGCGTCGCGGTAGAGGGACGGGACGGTGTGCTGGTGGACGTCGATCCGGTGGGGCGCGGTGGTCATGGGGGTGGCCTCTCACTGGGGGGAACTCGGGTCGGTGCACGGCGGTTCAGGAGCCGGTGACGGCGCCCGGCGACGGCCGGTGCCGGGCGGCCGCCGGGCTCACTCCCCGTTCCTCGCCGCCATCCGCACCCCGGCCTCCCAGACCAGTCGGGCGTGCAGCTCGAACAGCCCCACCAGGTCGACGGTGTCGCCGTTGATCTCCCGCTGCACGAACAGGCCGTCGGCGCCGGCGACGGCATAGGTGGTCAGCAGCTGCACGTCGTCCTCCGCCAGGCCGGGGAGCAGCTCGCCGATCACCTCGGTGACCTTCCGGCGGGCGATCTCGCGGACCTGGAGGAACACCGTCCGGCCGCGGGGTTCGGTGGGGCGCCGCTCCAGGGCGAGCATCAGGCCGAGGCGGAGGAAGTCCGGTGCGTCGACGAGGGACCTCGCCACGTTCGCGGCCATGGCCGTGACCCGTTCCTGCGGCGTGCCGGCCTCGTCGCCGGGCAGGTCGACGGCGGCCAGCCAGGTCTCGAAGCTGCGCTCGATGACCGCGGCGATCAGGTCGTCCTTGTCCTTGAAGTGCCAGTAGATCGAGCTCGCGGGCAGCCCGCACTTGGTGCTGACCGCGGCGATCGAGGTGCCCTCGTACCCGCGCTCGCCCGCGATCTCCACCGTGGCGTCGAGGATGCGCTGCCGCGACTCCACGCCGTTGGCGCGCTTCTTGCGCGTCGTCTCCGCCTTGGTCATGGGGTTGCCCTTCCGTGGTGCCGGCACTTGACCGTCTCTGAGGTCGAGCTTACCGTAGCGGTCATTCTAATTGGAGTGAGCGTTACAACAAGAGCCGCGACAGGACGACAGCGAGGTGGCCGTGAACGGAATCAGAGCCGAGGACAGCGCGTACGACGTGGCGGTGATCGGATACGGGCCCACGGGGGTGACCGCGGCGAACCTGCTGGGCGCGGCGGGCCTGCGGGTCCTCGTACTGGAGCGCGACGCCGAGATCTTCACCCGGGCGCGGGCGATCTCCACCGACGAGGAGGTCGTCCGGATCTGGCAGCGCATCGGGCTGGCCGACCGGCTGAAGCAGGACATGCTCGCCGAGCGGCCGATCGACTTCGTCGACGCCCGCGGCCGCACCTTCCTCAGCGCCTGCCCCGCACCGCGCGGCCACGGCCACCCGCCGCAGATGTTCATCTACCAGCCCGCGCTGGAGCAGGTCCTGCGCGACGGCGTCGACCGCTACCCGAACGTCGAGGTCCTGCTGCAGCACGAGTGCCTGCGGCTGGCCCAGGACGCCGGCGGGGTCGAGCTGACCCTGGTGGGGACGGCCGACGACTCGGTGCGGCGGGTGCGCGCGAAGTACGTGATCGCGGCCGACGGCGGCTCCAGCCTCACCCGGGCCCAGCTCAACATCGGCTACGAGGGCCGCACGTACGAGGACCGCTGGGTGGTCGTCGACACGGAGATGCTCAAGCCCTGGCCGGACCACGACCGGCTGCGCTTCCGCTGCGACCCGGCCCGCCCGGCCGTCGACTGCCCCACCCCGCTGGGCCACCACCGGTGGGAGTTCCCGATCCTGCCCGGCGACGACGAGAAGCACCTCACCACCGACGACGCGATCCACGCGATGGTCGCCCGGTACGGGATCGGCCGCGACAGCATCAGGATCCTGCGTGCCACCGTCTACAGCCACCACGTCCGCTTCGCCTCCCGCTTCCGGGCCGGCCGGGTCTTCCTGGCCGGCGACGCCGCCCACGCGATGCCCCCGTGGATCGGGCAGGGCATGGCCGCCGGCGTGCGGGACGCGGCCAACCTGTGCTGGAAGCTCGCCGCCGTCCTGCGCGGCGAACTGCCCGACACGGTCCTCGACTCCTACGAGGCCGAGCGCAAACCGCACGTCAGGGAGGTCACCCGGCGCGCCGTGCTCGTCGGGCGGATCATCACCGAACGCCGGCTCCCCGTGGCCAGGGCCCGCGACACGGCGCTCCGCGCAGTCCGGCCGGTCTCCGGCCTCGGCAGCCGGCTGGTCGACGCGAACTGGATACCGGTCGCGCACTACGCCGGGGGATTCCAGGCCCGCTCGCGCACCAGGGCCTCCGGACACCAGATCCCCCAGCCCTGGGTCACCGGACCCGACGGCACGAGGGTCCGCCTGGACGACGTGCTCGGCGGCCGCTGGCTGCTCCTGCACGGCGGACTCCCGGTGCCGCAACCCGCCTGGGAGCGCGCCGGCGTCCCCTCGCTGACCGTCCTCCCGGCCGGCTCGCGCCCGGCCGAGGGCGCGGTCGTCGACAGCGACGGCGTCCTGCTGGCCTGGCTGGCCGAACGCCGCGCCGCCACCCTCGTGCTGCGCCCGGACGCCTACGTCTACGCCGCGGCCCCCGCCGGCGCCCGACTGCCGCAGCCCCCCGCCGGATTCGCCCCGGCACCGCGCACCGCACCGACCGCCCCGATCGCAGGCTGAGGAGCACCATGACCACCGACACCGCGCCGCCGTCGATGCAGGAGTCCCTGCTCACCGTCGCCGGCAAGAAGATCTTCGTCGCCCAGACCGGGGACGGCCCGCCCGTCCTGCTGCTGCACGGCGGCGGCCCCGGCGCCTCCGGCGTCTCCAACTACTCCCGGAACATCGCCGAGTTGGCCAAGCAGTACCGGGTCGTCGTGCCCGACCTGCCCGGCTACGGACGCAGCACCAAGGGCGTCGACGGCACCGACCCGTTCGGCTACCTCGCCGACACCGTACGCGGCCTGCTCGACCGACTCGGGCTCGACCGGGCCCACTTCGTCGGCAACTCCTACGGCGGCGCCTGCGCCCTCCGCCTCGCCCTCGACACCCCCGAGCGGGTCGACCGCATGGTCCTGATGGGCCCCGGCGGCATCGGCACCACCAGGGCGCTCCCCACACCCGGGCTCAACAGCCTGCTCGACTACTACCGCGGAGAGGGCCCCACGCGGCCGAAGCTGGAGAAGTTCATCCGCAACCACCTCGTCTTCAACGCCGCCGACGTGCCGGACGAGGTCATCGACGCCCGCTACCGCGACAGCATCGACCCCGAGACCGTCGCCGACCCGCCGCTGCGCCGCCCCTCCGGGCCCGACGCGCTGCGCACCCTGTGGCGGATGGACTTCACCCGCGACGCCCGGCTCGCCCGGCTGGCCGTGCCGACCCTGGTGCTGTGGGGCGCCGCGGACAGGGTCAACCGGCCGTCCGGCGGCCGGATGCTGGCCGAGCGCATGCCCGACTGCGACCTCTACCTGGTCGCCAACACCGGCCACTGGGTGCAGTGGGAACGCGCCGAACTCTTCAACCGCCTGTGCGCCGACTTCCTGGCAGGCCGCCGATGAACACCGCTGCGCACTCCTCCGTCTTCGGCGCCGTCCACCTCGGTCACGTCGTCATCGAGACCGAGCGCTTCGCCGACTGGCGCCGCTTCGGCACCGACGCCATCGGCATGCACCGCGACGAGCTCGACACCGGCCTGATGCGCTTCCGCCTCGACGAGCAGGAATGCCGTTTCCTGCTGCAGCGCGGTCCCGCCGAGGACGTCGTGGCAACCGGCTGGCACGTCGACGACCACGCCGCCTTCGAACAGATCGAGGCCCGGGTCCGGGCCCGCGGCGTCCCCGTCGTCGAGGGCACCGCCGAACAGGCGGCCCTGCGCGGTGTCGAACGCCTGCTGCGATTCCCCGGCCCGAAGGGCATCACCCAGGAGCTCTGCACCACGCCGCTCACCTCCCGGGAGCCGTTGCGGATGCTCGCGTCCGGATGGGTCACCGGCGACTCCGGGATGGGCCATGTCGCGATCACCTCGGCCAGACCCACCCTGATGCACGGCTACTTCCACACCGTCTTCGACGCCCGGCTGACCGACTACATCGACGAGACGATCAGCGGCGTCAAGCTCAAGATCCGCTTCCTGCGGGTCAACGAGCGCCACCACTCGATCGCGATCGCCGCCGTCCGCGGTCTGCCGATCGATCCGGTCCGCACCCGGGTGCAGCACCTCAACATCCAGGCCGCCCGACTCGACGACCTCGCCCGCAGCTACCAGCGAGTACACGAACTCGGCTTCGAGATGGCGCTGTCCGTCGGCCAGCACACCAACGACAAGGAACTCTCCTACTACGCCCGCACCCCCTCGGGCTTCGAGTGGGAGGTCGGCTGGAACCCGATCGTCATCGACGAGACCACCTGGGAGCCCAGCACCCACCGGGGCATCAGCACCTGGGGCCACACCCCGGTCGGCGGGAGCATCATCGCCAAGCTCGACCAGTTCCGCACCGGCGCCCGCTCCCTCACCCGCCGGGAGAAGACCGTCCCGGCCCTCAGCGGCACCGGAGTCCCCGACGACTGACGGTGCGCCATGCCGGGCGCAGTCACGGGCACGGCATGGCGCGCGGGGCCGCGTGTGAGAATGGACGGCGTCGTCCTTCCCGCCGCGTTCCACCGAGGTATCCCGTGCCCAAGTCCGTTGCCGGCGAGCCGCAGCGACGCAATTCGCGGTCCAACCGGGCGCGCATCATGGCGACGGCCCGCCGCGAGCTGGGGCGGAACCCGGACATCACCCTCGAGGAGCTGGCGCGGGCCTCCGGTGTGGTGCGGCGCACCCTGTTCGGGCACTTCCCCGGCCGGGCCGCGCTGCTGGAGGCGCTGGCCGAGGAGGCCTCCGAGGCGCTCCTGGCCGCGGTGGCGGCAGGCGTGAAGCCGGACGAGCCGGCCGAGCGGGCGCTCGCACACTTCGAGCTGTCGCTGTGGCCGGTGGGGGACCGGTACCGGATGCTGCTGGCCCAGGCCCGGCGCGACCTCGGCGCGGAACGGGTCGCCGAGATCCTCAAGCCGGCCCGCGACGCGGCGACGGCCATCCTGGAGCGCGGCCAGCGGGACGGCGTCTTCCACACCCACCTGCCGCCGGCCGTGCTGAGCGCCGGACTGGAGGCGATGACGGTCGCCCTGCTGGGCGAGGTCAACGCCGGGACGCTGGAGGACGACGGCACCCGGGTGGCCGTCGCCATGCTCATCTCGGCCGGAGTGCCTGAGCAGCGGGCGCGCACCGTCGTCGACGAGATCGCCCCCACCGCCGGGGCGGACCCCGCACCCGGCGACTGAACACCCCCCAGAGCCCCCGACCGGACACCTCCGGTCGGGGGCTCTTCGTCGTGCGCCGCCGCAGCCGGGAGAGCCGCATCCGGCGGCCCGTGGAGTTATTTGCACGCCAGTGGGCAATAAAATAACCTGCACATCGATGTGCAGATAACTCGTCCTGTGGGAGCCCCCATGTCCTTGCCCGCCACCGCACCCGCCGAGAGGGCGACCGGGCCGTACCCGCGTCGCTGGTGGGCCCTGATCGTGCTCTGCCTGAGCCTGCTGATCGTCGTCATGGCGAACACCTCGCTGATCGTCGCCGCGCCGGACATGTCCCGGAGCCTGGGCCTCGGCAGCAGCGACCTGCAGTGGGTCATCGACGGCTACACCGTCCCGTACGCCGCGCTGATGCTCGTCCTGGGCTCGATCGGCGACAAGTACAGCCGCCGCGGCGCCCTGGTCGCCGGTCTGCTGGTCTTCGCCGGGGGATCGGTCATGGGCAGCCTGGCCGACCGGACGGAACTGGTCGTGGCGGCCCGCGCGATCATGGGCGTCGGCGCCGCCGTGGTCATGCCGGCCACGCTGTCCCTGCTGGTCGCGATCTTCCCCAGGCGCGAGCGGTCGCGGGCCATCACCGTGTGGACCGCCACCTCCGGCCTCGCCATCGCCGCGGGTCCGCTGCTGGCCGGCTTCCTGCTGGAGGACCACGCCTGGGGCTCGACCTTCCTGATCAACGTGCCCGTTGCGGTCGTCGCCGTCGTCGGCGCACTGGTCCTGGTCCCGCCGTCCAGGGCGGAGAACGCGGGCCGGATCGACTACGTGGGCGGCCTGCTGTCCGTGGTTTCGGTCGGCTCCCTGGTGTACGCGACGATCGAGGGCCCGCACTTCGGCTGGGGCGCCGGCCCGATCGCCGCCGCCGTGGTCGCGGGTGTCGGCCTGGCGGCCTTCGTGGCTTGGGAGTCGAGGCACCCCCGCCCGATGCTGGACGTGCGCCGGTTCCGGCTGCGCCCGTTCAGCGGGTCGATGATCGCGGTGCTGTTCTTCTTCTTCGGCACCTTCGGCTCGATCTACTACGCGACCCAGTTTCTGCAGTTCGTCCTCGGTTACGGCCCGTTGGAGACCGGCGTACGGCTGCTGCCGCTGGCCGGTGCCGTGTTCGCCGGCGCCGCGGTGACCGGGCGGCTGGCTCCCCGGGCGGGCGTCAGGGCGGTGGTGGTGGTCGGCATGGCGATCGGCACCACGGGCGTCCTCCTGCTGACCCGGGTCGACGAGGGTTCCACCTACAGCGGCTTCCTGCCGTCGCTGCTGCTGCTCGGCTTTGCGATAGGGCTGAGCGTCTCCCCGGCCACCGACACCATCATGGACTCCTTCCCCGAGGCCGAGCTGGGCGTCGGCGGCGGTGCCAACGACACCGCGCTGGAACTCGGCGGCTCCCTGGGCATCGCGGTGCTGGGCTCGCTCCTCGGCACGGCCTACCGCGACGAGCTGACCGACGCGGTCGGCGGCCACCTCCCGCCCGCCGCGCTGGAGACGGCGAAGGACTCGGTGGGCGGCGGCCTCGCGGTCGCCGAGCAGGTCGCGAAGGACCCGTCCGCCGGGCCGCAGCAGGCGCAGGCCCTGGTCGAGGCCGTCCACGGGGCCTTCGCCCACAGCGTCGCCCAGACCAGCCTCATCGGCGGGATCGTCATGGCCGCCGGGACGCTGATCGTCCTCGCGGTCCTGCCCGGCCGCCGGTCCGCCGGCAGGCACCCCCAGCAGCAGCCGCCGGTGACGGGCGACGACCGTGCCCGGGGGCACGCCGACTCCGTCCGGTAGCCGCCGCCGGACTCCGGGCCGGGAGCCGCACCCTGCCGCGCGCGGCGGCCGCCGGCCGGGTCAGCCGAGGTCGGGCAGCGGCCGACGGGAGACCTCGCGGGCATCCTCCGGCGGGACGCCCAGCATCCGCAGCATCATCTCCGCCAGGTCGGCCGCCGCCCCGTCGCCGTCGAAGTCGGGGCGGGCGAACATCAGCTCCACCAGGGACAGCAGGGAGCCGCCCAGGGCGGCCAGCGCGACGGTGGGGTCCACCGGGTCGAACCGGCCGGCGGCGACGCCCGCCTCCAGGTCGCGCCGTGCGCGCGGGGCCAGCCCGCGGTCCGAGTGGACGTGGGCGAGCCCGCGGCGGCGCACGACCTGCATGAGCTCCGGCTGCGTTCTGGCCATGCGGGCGCTGAGCCGGAAGCCGGCCGCGAGCAGTTCCGCCGGATCGTCGATCCCGCTCAGCCGCCTGTCGAAGGCCTCGCCGAACTCCTCCAGTGCGTCCGCCACGGCCGCGTCGAAGAGCTCCGTCTTCGACGCGAAGTGGTTGTAGAAGGAGCCGAATCCCACGTCCGCCCGCTCGGCGATCTCCTGGATGCTGGCCGAGCCCTCGCCCGCCTCGGCCAGGATCTGCCGCGCGGCGGTGATCAGCGACTGGCGGGTGCGGGCGCGGCGGCGCTCGAAGCGGTTCCCCGCCGCGGCGGCCTGCGTCGTGTCCTGCTGGTTCGGCATGGGGCGAGTCTAGGTCAGCCCAGAAGTGATGACTTCATCATCTCCAAGCCTTGACGAGCCCTTCCCCCAAGGCTGATGCTTTTATCAATTACGAGCTGTCGATCAGCATCGTGCCCGTGGAGCCACCCCCGACGGAGAGCACCCATGTCCGACACCCCCGGCCGGAAGGCCGACGCGACCACGGCCCACCAGGACCTGCACAGCGAGCACGGCGCGCTCCGCGGCGAGCACTCCGGCCGGCCCCGCGATCCGGTGGTCAAGGTCGCCGACCTGGCCTGGCTGGAGTTCGAGAAGCCCGACCTGGACCGCGCCGAGGTCTTCGCCCGGGACTTCGGCTTCGCCGTCGCCGCCCGCACGCCCGCGGCGCTGTACCTGCGCGGCACCCTCCCGGGACCGGCCTGCGTGGTGATCCGCCGCGGCCGCGCCTCGCGGTTCGTCGGGCCGGCGTTCCGCGCCGCGGAACGCCGCGACCTGGACCGGCTGGCCCGGGCGAGCGGTCGGCCGGTGCGGGAGTCGGCCGAGTTCGGCGGCGGCCGGTTCGTCGAGCTGACCGACCCCTCCGGCTTCCCGGTCCGCGTGGTGCACGGCACCGAACAGCTCGCGGCCCTGCCCGAACAGCAGCCGCTCCCACTCAACTTCGGCCCGGACCGCCCCCGGACGAACGCCCCCCAGCGGCCGCCGCGCGAGCCCGCCCGGGTCCAGCGCCTGGGCCACGTCGTGCTGGAGACACCGAAGTTCGGGCAGGCCCTGGACTGGTACCTGGACACCCTCGGCCTGATCGTCAGCGACTTCCTCTACCTCGACGGACAGCGCCGACGGGGGCCGACCATGGCGTTCGTCCGCTGCGACCGGGGCAGCGTGCCCGTCGACCACCACACCCTGGCCATGCACCTGGGGCCGCGCACCGGATACGTCCACTCCGCCTACCAGGTCACCGACCTGGACGCGATCGCAGCCGGCGGCGAGTACCTCGCCGAGCGCGGCCACCGGCGCAGCTGGGGCATCGGCCGCCACATCCAGGGCAGCCAGCTCTTCGACTACTGGCGCGACCCCGACCGGCTGATGGTCGAGCACTTCGCCGACGGCGACCTCTTCTCCTGCGACACCGAACCCGGATGGGCACCGATGTCCGCGAGCGGCCTGGCCCAGTGGGGGCCGCCCGCCACCCGCGACTTCCTCGGCGCCGCCCCGTCCCCCGCCCTGCTCCGCGAGGTCCTGCGGGCCCTGCGCGCGGACAACGAGATCGACCCCGCCCGCCTGCTGGGCCTGATGAAAGCGATGAAGCGATGAGTACCAACGTCCTGCGCACCGCCGACGGCTGGTTCGCCGCCCGCGGCGCGACGGCCGTCCGCGTCGACACCGCGGCCGCCACCACCGCCGAGCTGCTCGCCGACCGCGCCGCCGTCGCCGCCGCCGTGCGGAGCACCGCCGAGGGCGTCCCGCTCGCCGACCTGGTACCGCTCTCCCCGGTCACCACGCCCTGCCGGGTGGTCGCCCAGATGACGAACTTCGCCTCCCACGCCGCCGACGCGGGCCTCGACCCGCGGAACATCCCGCTGACGTTCTTCCGCAAGGCGTCCGGCTCGATCGGCGGCCCCGGCGACGACATCGTCCGGCCCGCGCACGTCCGGCTGCTCGACTACGAGGTGGAGATCGGGATCGTCCTCGGCGCCCCGCTGCCCGTCGGCACCGCGATCACCGCCGGCGACCTGGGCCGGTACATCGGCGCACTGGTGGTCACCAACGACGTCTCCGCACGGGACGTCCAGCTGCCCCAGACCCAGTTCTACGAGGCCAAGTCCTACCCCGGCTTCACCCCGGTCGGGCCCGTCCTCGTCCTGCTGGACGAGGACGACCTCGCGCGGTTCGCCGAGCTGCGGCTGCGCCTGTGGGTCAACGGCGAACTGCGGCAGGACATGCCCGCCTCCGACATGATCCACCGGCCGCTGGAGGCCCTCCGGTCACTGGCCCGCTTCCAGCACCTGGACACGGGCGACCTGCTGCTCACCGGCACGCCGGTCGGCACCGCGCTCAGCGCGCCGCCCAAGCCCGTCGAACTGCTCGGCTCGCTGCTGCCGGCCGCGACCAAGTGGCGGCTGTTCTTCAAGTCCCAGGCGAAGAACGCCAAGTACCTGCGCGACGGGGACGTCGTCGAGGCCGCCGTGGCGACCGACGACGGCGCGATCGACCTCGGCCGCCAGCGCACGGTCGTGAGGTACGCATGACCGGCGACGAACTGCTCTGGCCCCGGTACACCGGCCCCGCCGACCTGTCCGCCGTCGAGACCGTGCCGCTCGAGGCCCGCGGCCTTCCCGCCTCGACCCACGACCTGCTCGTGCGGGCCGCCCGGCGGTGGCCGGACCGCACCGCACTGACCGTCCTGCCCGACGCCGCACGGTGGCGCACACCGCTGCAGTACACCTTCGCCGGGCTGCTCGCCCGGGTGCACCGCTACGCCAACCTGCTGCACCGGCTCGGCGTCCGCCGCGGCGACGCGGTCGCCCTGATGGCACCCAACTGCGCCGAACTCGTCCCCGCCACCCTCGCCGCCCAGCTCGCCGGGATCGCCGCACCCCTCAACGGCAGCCTGGCCCCCGCCCACCTGGCCGAGCTGCTGCGCCGCTCCGGCGCCCGGATCATGGTCGCCGCCGGGCCCGAACTGGCCCCGGACGTCTGGGCGAAGATCCCGGCGCTGGCCGGCGGGCTCGACGTGGTCCTGGTCCTGCGGCCCACCGCGTCCGCTGGCGAGCCCGCGCCACTGCCGCAGATCGACGGCCTGCTGGTCGCGGACCTGGCCGGCCTCGCCGCGGTCGAGGACGCGTCCGCCTTCACCGGCACACCGCCCGGGCCGGGCGACCTGGCCGCGTTCTTCCACACCGGCGGCACCACCGGCACGCCGAAGCTCGCCGCCCACACCCACCGCAACGAGGTCGCCAACGGCTGGATGATCGCCGCCGACCCCCAACTCGACGGCGGGGCAGTGGTCTTCGCCGCCCTCCCGCTCTTCCACGTGAACGCCCTGCTGGTGACCCTGCTCGCGCCGCTGTTCAAGGGCCGGCAGGTGGTGTGGGCAGGGCCGCTGGGGTACCGCGAACCCGCGCTGTACGGCGAGTTCTGGAAGATCGTCGAGCACTACCGGATCACCGCCATGAGCGCCGTGCCGACCGTGTACGCCGTCCTCGCGCAGTGCCCGGTCGACGCCGACATCACCAGCCTGCGGCACGCCATGGTCGGCGCCTCGCCGCTGCCCGCCGCCGTCCGCGACTCCTTCCAGGCCCGCACGGGCGCAGTGCTGGTCGAGGGCTACGGACTGACGGAGGCCACCTGCGCCAGCGCCCGCAGCTTCCCCGGCACGCCCCGGCCCGGCGCCGTCGGCCAGCGCATGCCCTACCAGCGGCTCAAGGCCGTGCACCCCGAGACGTGGGAGGAACTGCCCGCCGGCCGGACGGGCCTGCTGGCGATCAGCGGCCCGACCGTCTTCGCCGGCTACGTCACCGGCCGCGACGCAACGGGCCGTCCCGTGCTGGACGGCCTCGGCAAACTCGTCGACGGCTGGCTGGACACCGGCGACCTCGCCCGCGTCGACGCCGACGGATTCGTCCACCTCTCCGGCCGCGCCAAGGACCTGATCATCCGCGGCGGCCACAACATCGACCCCGCGGTCGTCGAGGACGCACTGCTCGCCCACCCGCAGGTCACCGCCGCCGGCGCCGTCGGCCGCCCGGACGCCCACGCCGGCGAGGTACCGGTCGCCTACGTCACCCTCGCCCCCGGCGCCGACCTGACGGAGGACCGACTCCTGGCCTGGGCCGCCGAACACGTCCCCGAAGCCGCCGCCGCACCGAAGACCGTCACCGTCCTGGACACGCTCCCGGTCACCGACGTCGGCAAGCCCTACAAGCTCGCGCTGCGCGCCGACGCCACCCGCCGGGCCCTGGCCGAGGCCCTGACCGGCATCGGCGGCGGCATCAACGTCGACACCGCGGTCGAGGACGGCACGGTGACCGTGTCCGTCACCGCCGCCGGCGCCTCCGAGGCCGACCGCGCGGCCGCGGGCGCCGTCCTCGACCGGTACGCCGTCCCATGGACCTGGACCTGGGCCCGGGCCTCGGCCGATGCCGCTGCCGTGCCCACGGGTGAGGCGGCGCCGTGACCGGGGACGTGACATCCGTGGTCGTGCTCGGCGCCGGCCCCACCGGACTGACCGCGGCGACCCTGCTCGGCCAGTACGGCATCCGCACCCTCGTCCTGGACCGGTGGGAGTCGGTCTACCCGCTGCCCCGCGCCGTCCACCTCGACGACGAGATCCACCGGCTGCTCGCGCGGCTCGGCGTCGGCGAGCAGTTCGCCGCCATCTCCAGGCCCTCCCGGGGGCTGCGGCTGCTCGACCGCGAACTGCGCGTGCTCGCCGAGTTCCGGCGCGGCGCCACCAGGGGTCGGCACGGCTACCCCGAGGCCAACATGTTCGACCAGCCGCAGCTGGAGGAGGTCCTGCGCACCAACCTCGGGCGGCAGAGCACCGTCACCCTGCGCGGGAACACCGAGGTCACCGGGGTCGAACAGACCGGCAGCGGCCCGGTGCGCGTGCAGTTCACCGACCGGGCCACCGGCGGGACCGACACCGTCCTGGCTTCGTACGTGCTGGGCTGCGACGGCGCCAACAGCCTCACCCGGACGGCGATCGGCGCCACCATGCAGGACCTGCGCTTCGCCCAGCGCTGGCTCGTCGTCGACGTCGCCACCGACGCCCGCCTCGACCAGTGGGAGGGCGTGCACCAGGTCTGCGACCCCGTCCGGGCCGGTACCTTCATGCGGATCGGGGAACGCCGCTACCGCTGGGAGTTCCGCCTGCTGCCCGGCGAGAGCGCCGACGACTACCGCGACATCGCCCGCCTGCACCCACTCGTCCGCCCCTGGACCGGTGACGTGCCGGCCGAACAGCTGGAGATCGTCCGCACGGCCGAGTACGTCTTCCGCGCCCAGATCGCCGACCGCTGGCGCGACCGGCGGGTGTTCCTGCTCGGCGACGCGGCCCACCTGACCCCGCCGTTCATCGGACAGGGCATGGGCGCAGGCCTGCGCGACGCCGCCAACCTCGCCTGGAAACTCGCCGGCGTCCTCGCCGGACAGCTGCCCGAGCCCGTGCTGGACAGCTACCAGGCCGAACGCAGGCCGCACGCCCGCAGGCTGATCACCCTGGCCAAGCTGATGGGCACCGCCATGACCGCGGGCGGAGACCTCGGCGACACGCTCCGCGGGGCGCTCGCCCCCCGCCTGCACCTGCTGCCCCGACTCACCGACCGCCTCCTCGACAGCGAAACCCCGCCCCTGCACCGCTCCGCACTCGTCCACCGGACCCGCCTCGGCCCCACCCTGGCCGGGCGGCTCTGCCCGAACGCGGAACTCGCGGACGGCCGCCGGTTCGACGACCTGGCCCGCGGCCGCTTCGCCCTCGTCACCGACCGGGCACCGACCCCGTCGCTCGTCGCCGAGATCCGGCGCCGCGGCGGTGTGCCCGTCACCGCACACCCCGGCACCGACCTGCACCGCTGGCTGCGCCGGGGCCGCACGAGAGCGGCCCTGGTCCGCCCCGACGGCACCGTCCTCGCCGCCGGCCGCAACCCGTTGCGGCTGTGCGCGCTCCTCCCGGACCACGGCAGCCCGCCGCTGCGGCAGCCGTGAGGGCGCGTCCGCCGGATGCCACGGCGGGCGGCGTGCCGACGGGCGGGGGCCCGGGGCCGCTGGAAGGCTGGGCCGCGGTGGCCACCGCGGTGCTGAACCCCGGTGGCACTCTCGATGGGAGAAGACGTGATCACTACGGATTTCGTACCCGGTTCCCCGTGCTGGCTGGACCTCGGCGCACCCGACGTGGACGCGGCGGCCGCCTTCTACACCGCCGTGTTCGGCTGGGAGGCCAAGTCCTACGGCGAGGAGGCCGGCGGCTACACGGCACTGCGCAACAAGGGCAAGGTGGTGGCGGCGATCGGCCCGCTCACCGAGGAGGGCGCCCGTTCCGCCTGGATGATCTACTACAGGACCACCGACGCGGACGCCGCCGCCGAGACCGTGAAGCGGCTCGGCGGCACCGTCCGGGTCGCGCCGATGGACGCCGGCGAGGGCGGGCGGATGGCCCAGTTCTCCGACCCCCAGGGCGGGCAGTTCGCCGTCTGGCAGGCCGCCGCCGAACCCGGCCTGGAGGCCGTCGACGAGCCCGGCAGCCTGTGCTGGACGGAGCTCTACACCACCGACGAGCCCGCAGCCCGCGAGTTCTACGGCACCCTCTTCGGCTGGCAGACCGAGGCCATGCCGATGCCCGGCGACGCACCGGGCACCTACTGGCTGATCACCCCCGCCGGGCTCCCCGCGGATCGCATGCACGGCGGCCTGATGCAGCTGCCGCCCGAGCACCTGACGCTCACCAAGGGCCGCCCCTACTGGCACCCGGTGTTCGCCGTGGACGACACCGACGCCGCAGCCGCCCGGGTGAAGGCCAACGGCGGCAGCCTGCAGATGGAACCCGAGGACGCCCCCGGCGTCGGCCGACTCGCCGTCTGCGTCGACCCCAACGGCGCCGACTTCGTCCTCCTCAAGCCCTCCCCGCCCAGCTGACCCTGGGATTTTTTCAGGGGCGGGTGTCCCATCAGGGGCGAGGGGAACTGTTCAGGGTCGCGTGGGGGCACCTCCCGGCCGAAGGCTGGGGGAGAACTGCGCGATTCGGATGTGGGCGCTCGTACAGACCGTGGCTGGCTCATGCTGTCGTGCCGCCCGCACTCGGGCTGCGCAGTTCCCCGCGGCTTGCCGCGGTCAGCGGCGGCCCCAGGCCGTGATCAGGCCGGGGGAGAGGTCGGCGGCGGTGCCGTCGGCGAGGGCCTGTTCGGCCACGGCCAGGGTGTCCTCGGTGACCAGTCCGGTGGCGAGCATGGCCGGGCGGGAGCGTTTCCAGGTGTCGAGCCAGAAGGCGGCGATCGGGCTGCCGGCGGTCAGCGGCGGCACGGTGACCTCGGCGCCGACGCCGGTCAGGCCGAGACCGGCCAGCAGCCGCGGGTACTGCGGGGTCCAGCCGACGTCGGTGCCGATGGTGGTGTGCAGGGCGCGCCACATGGCGCGCATCGCCAGCCGGTACGGGCTGTCCGGCGGGGCGGCGGTGGTGAGGTCGATCGCGTCGCCGAGGACGAGGTGGCCGCCGGGGCGGAGCAGACCGGCCAGCCGGGCCGCGACCTGCCGGTGTTCGGGGAGGTGCATCAGGACGAAGCGGGCGTGCACCAGGTCGAAGCGGCCGGGGTCGAAGCCGGGTGCGGTGACGTCGGCGGCCAGGGTGTGCAGGGCGCCGCCGGCGTGCGGTTCGAGGAAGCGGACGTCCCGGTCGACGGCCAGCACTTCGGCGACGCCGACCTCCTCGGCGAGCCACCGTGCGACGGTGCCGGTGCCGGCACCGACCTCCAGGCAGCGGCTGCCCGGTCCGACGCCGAGGGCGAGCAGGCGGCGGCGGGTGGTGTCGTCGTAGGTGAGCGAGCCGAGGTCGATGCGCTCGCCCTCGCCGGGCCGCCAGGGCTCGAAGAGCGCCTCGCCGTACCCGCCGTCCCGTGGCTGTCCGGACTGTCGGGGCCCTGCCGGATCGACGGCCATCCCGTCCTCCCGTCCCGCAGGTGCGGAGTGCACCGTGCCGACCATTCGAGACTAGGCACAGCGGGGCGCACCCGCGCTGCGGCTCGGGAGGCGCCGAGTCGATCGGCCCGCCCCGGAGGCGGGGCGGGCCGTCGGGGACGGCGCGGGTCAGCCGGCCAGGCCGCGGCTGATGACCAGGCGCTGGATCTGGTTGGTGCCCTCGAAGATCTGCATGATCTTCGCCTCGCGCATGTACCGCTCGACCGGGAAGTCCCGGGTGTAGCCGTAGCCGCCGAGCACCTGGACGGCGTCGGTGGTGACCTTCATGGCGGCGTCGGTGGCGATCAGCTTGGCGACGCTGGCCTGGCGGCTGAAGGGCCGGCCCGCGTCCCGGCGCCGGGCGGCGTCGAGGTAGGTGGCGCGGGCGGAGTCGACCGCGGCGGCCATGTCGGCGAGCAGGAAGCCCAGGCCCTGGTGGTCGATGATGCGGCGGCCGAAGGTCGTCCGCTCCTTCGCGTAGGCCACGGCGGAGTCCAGCGCGGACTGGGCGAGGCCGGTGGCGCAGGCGGCGATGCCGAGGCGGCCGTTGTCCAGGGCGCTGAAGGCGATCTGCAGGCCCTGGCCCTCGGTGCCGATCAGTCGGTCGGCGCCGAGCAGCGCGCCGTCCCAGTGCGCGGAGGTGGTGGGGACGGCCTGCAGGCCCATCTTGCGCTCGGGCTTGCCGAAGGTCAGGCCCTCGGCCTCGCCCGGGGCGAGGAAGCAGGAGACGCCGTGGCTGCCGGGGCCGGTGCGGGCGAACAGGGCGTAGAAGTCGGCCTTGCCGCCGTGGGTGATCCACGCCTTGGTGCCGGTGATGCGGTACCCGCCGTCGGCGGCCTCGGCCTTGCAGCTGAGCCCGGCGGCGTCGGAGCCGGCCTGCGGCTCGGAGAGGCTGTAGCCGCCGACCATCGCGCCGCCGAGCATGTCCGGGAGCCAGCGCTTCTTCTGCTCGTCGGTGCCGAAGGCGTACAGCGGGTGGCAGGCCAGGGTGTGGACGCTGGTCGCCACGGCCACGGCGGCCCAGCGCGCGGCGAGCTCCTCGAGCACCTGGAGGTAGACCTCGTACGGCTGGCCGCCGCCGCCGTACTCCTCGGGGTAGGCCAGGCCCAGCAGGCCGGCCTTGCCCAGCAGGGTGAACAGGCCCTCGGGGTAGCTCTCGTCGTTCTCGTGCTGCTCGACCCGCGTCGCCAGCTCCCGGTCGGCGATCTCGCGGGTAAGCGCGATCAAGTCCTCGGCCTCCTGGGTGGGGAGGAGCCGGTCGACGGCCATGGGAACCTCCAAACGGTACTCGTAGCGGTACTTCAGTACCGCATAGAGTAGACCATAAGGCCCTGGAATACTGGACGCGTGATCGAACCCCACCCCGGCGACGCCCCGAAGCTGACCGGACGCGGCGCCGCCCGCCGGACGGAACTGTTCGAGGAGTTGACCGCCCTCCTGATCGCCGAGGGCTTCGCCCAGCTGACCCTGGACGACCTGGCCGCCCGGCTGCGCTGCTCCAAGCGCACGCTGTACGGCCTCGCGGGCAGCAAGGAGCAGCTCGTCCGGGCGGCCGTGGTGCACTTCTTCCGGCGCGCCACCGTGCGCGTGGAGGGGGCGCTGGCCGCCGAGAGCGACCCGGCCAAGCGGCTGGCCGCCTACCTCACCGCGGTGGCCGCCGAACTCGCCCCGGTGTCCGGGCGGTTCTTCGACGACCTGGCGGCCTTCGAGCCCGCGGCCGAGGTGTACGAGCGCAACACCCGTGCGGCGGCGCGGCGCGTCCAGGAGCTGATCGACGAGGGTGTGGCCGACGGGGCCTTCCGTGAGGTGCACGTGGCCTTCGCCGCCGACGTGATCACCTCGGTGATGGTGCGCATCCAGCAGCGACAGGTGGCCGCCGCCACCGGGCTGGCCGACGCCGACGCCTACGCCCACCTCGCCGAGCTGCTGCTGCACGGCCTCGCCCGCTGAGCGCCCGCGGGGCCTGCCGCGGCGGCCCGGGCGCGGCGGTGCCGTCGGAACTAGCCTGGGAGGAGGAGGCGATGGACATGCTTGCTGACGCACCACTCCTTCCCGTCATCCCGGTTGCCGACCTGGAACGGGCCAAGGCTTTCTACCGCGACACGCTGGGACTGGCCCTCGTGGACGAGAACCCGGCGGAGGTCACCTTCGAGTGCGGCGGCACCCGCTTCGGCATGTACGAGACGCCGTACGGCGGCCAGGCCTCGCACACCCTCGCCAGCTGGAAGGTCTCGAGCCTGGACGCCGAGATGAAGGCGCTGCGCGACCGCGGGGTCACCTTCGAGGACTACGACCTGCCCGACCTGAAGACCGTCGACGGCGTCGCGGAGGCCGAGGGGATGCGGGCCGCCTGGTTCAAGGACACCGAGGGCAACATCCTCTGCGTGACCGAGCAGACCGGCGGCTGACCGGCAAAGCGTGCAGTGGTCGGGCCGCCCGTCCGAGGGGCGGCCCGACGGGCGTTCAGCGGGTGGAGGCCTCCAGTGCCTCGCGGGTGATCTGGTCGAACCTGGCGGCCATCGCCCCGGCGAGCGCCTGCGCCCCGGACAGCGGGCGGACCATGACCGTGAGGTCGTCGATCAGGCCGTTCTCGTCGGTGTGCAGGAAGTCGCAGCCGTCGACCCGCCGGCCGTCGACCGTCGCGGTGAACGCCAGCGCATGGCCGCGGCCGTCCGGGCTCTCGAACTCCCGCACGTAGCGGAAGTCCTCGAAGACCTGCATCACCGCGCGCAGGATCGCCGCGGTGATCGCCTTGCCCGGGTACGGCTTGAAAGCGACGGGGCTGGTGAACACGACGTCCTCGGCGAGCAGCGCCTCGAGCGCGGCTGGGTCGCGCCGCTCCACGGCCTCGCGGAAGGGGTGCATCCGGTCACCTCCACAGAACCACATACTCAAATAGTTGACTAGGTGCGTCGGACACTAGGCCCCACCCCCGGCCGCTGTCCAGGGCGGCACCGGAGACGGCCCCGCACGCGGGCTACGCTGTCCCAATGGCGTTGCGCAACGCGGTCATGGCCGCACTTCTGGAGGGCGAGGCGTCCGGGTACGACCTGGCCAAGGAGTTCGACGCGTCCGTCGCCAACTACTGGATGGCCACCCCCCAGCAGCTCTACCGGGAGCTCGAGCGGATGGAGGCCGAGGGCCTCGTCCGGGCCCGTACCGTCCAGCAGGAGCGGCGGCCCAACAAGCGCCTCTTCTCGCTCACCGAGGCCGGCCGGGAGCAGCTGCGCGCCTTCACCGCCGAACCGCTGCGCCCCGGCGCCGTCCGCGACGAACTGATGGTGAAGGTCAGGGCCGTGGACGCCGGCGACCTGGACGGCGTGCGGGCCGCGATCACCGAGCGGATCACCTGGGCCGAGGCCAAGCTCGCCCGCTACGGACGGCTGCGGACCAGGCTCCTCGACGGACGCAGCGAGGACGAGTTCCTCGCCCGAGCCGAGCGGGTGGGCCCCTACCTCACCCTGCTGCGCGGCATCGCCTTCGAGGAGGAGAACATCCGCTGGGGGCGCCTGGCCCTCGCCGTCCTGGAACGCCGCGCGGCCGCCGTGCAGTGACCGGCGGAGGATCGGTGCCGCCTCGGCGGCCGGCCGCCACTGCCACCAGGGTGCCGTCGGACAAGCTCCGTACCGGCAGCGGTACATGACGATCCGTCGGGCGAACAGTTTCCGCCATGATTCCCGAATCGCGGCGCACCCGCGGCAGGCCTCCGGGAGAATCCCTCCGTGGCAGAGTTCCTCGAGTTCGAATTCGCCGACGGCCAGTCGGTCAGGCTCCGCACCTTCCCCGTGGACGGACCGGACGCCGTCGCCGACCCGCCTCCCGCACAGGTCCCGGCCCAGCCGGACGCCTCCGCCGACGAGCAGCTGCCGCCCGGTCTCGGCGGCTCCGCCCCCGTCGGCCGACGCACGGAACGGGTCGTCCGGCAGGCGGCCGCCCTGAGCCGCGACGCCCTCCACACCGCCCTCCAGCCGCTGGTGCCGCTGCTCCAGGAGGTGCACGACACCGTGGCATCGGTGCAGGACCGGCCGCACGAGGTGACCGTGGACTTCGGCGTGCAGTTCGGTTCCGACCTGTCGATCGGCATCGTCGGCAGCAGCGCACAGGCCAGTCTCACCGTCTCGGCCACCTGGAAACTCGACTGATGTGGCGGGCTGGTTCGAGGGCGGCGGTGCGGCAGCGGAACGCTCGCTGCGCAGCGCCTTCGCCTCGGTGCTCGGCCGCGCCGACGGCCAGGCCGTGGGAGCCGGCGTCCTGCTGCACGGCCGGTACGTCCTCACCTGTGCCCACGTCGTGAATGCGGCCCTCGGCCGCGACCTGTTCGTCCAACATCCGCCGCCCGCCCACGAAGCACTGCAGGTGCTGTTCCGCGAGGGCGGCTCGCACCACCGCCCGCCGGCGCTGCTCCGCGCAGCGGTGGAGGAGTGGATCGCACCCCGCCGACCGGACGGCACCGCGCCCCTCGCGAAGGACGTCGCCTGGCACGGCGACCTGGCCGTCCTCCGGCTGGCCGACGAACCGCCCGCGTTCCTGGAACCGCAGCGCTGGCACGACATGGCGGTCGGCCAGTCGCTCCGCGCGTGGTACGGGGGAGGCCAGGCGGTGTCCGTCGTCGACGTCCGGGTGAAGGTCTGTGACGCCGACCGCGCCTACCTCGACGCCTCCGCCACCGGCCCCGGCATCGTCGCCGGATACAGCGGCGGCCCGCTCTGGTGCCCGGACGCGCAGGCGGTCGTGGGCCTCGCCGTCGGCAAACTGCACTCCGGGCAGACCCGCAGCGGGTACGACGACCGGGCCTTCGCCCTCTCCTGGCAGGCGATCAGGAACGAACTCCGGAACACCCTCGGCACCGACCGGGCCCGGCAACTGCTGCCCGGGCAGCGCACCGGGCAACGCCGCCGGCTCCCGGGGCTGTCACCCATGGCGGACCTGCTGCGCAGCGTGCTGCCCGGGGCACGGGAGCGCGAGGACGCCGCCCGCCACCTCGCCGACCACTTCCGGCGGTACGCCGACGACCCGTTCGACGGCGAGCCCGGCCCCGGCCACCGGGCCGGCCGCACCCCGGACGGAACCGGCCCCGCCGGAACCGCCCCGGACGTCAGGCAGCTCGCGACGCTGCTCCTGGAGGAGCCGCGTTCCCTGGCCGTCCTCGCCGAGTACCTGCGGCCGCACGACAAGGACGCCGCCCACCGGCTGTTCGACACCGGCCGCTCACTCGGCGCACCGGGCCTGCTGACACCGGACCAGCACGACTGGCTGCTCGACATCCTGGACACGGTCTTCCTGGACCTCGGGGCGCGCCTGCCGCCGATCGACGAGGTGGCCCGCGCGGCCCTGCCCATGCTGCGGCTCCCCGTCTGGCTGCGCACCGACGGGTACGCCCGCAGGGGCTTCGCCACCCGGCACGCCGCACTGGTCGAGCACCTGGAGGGCTATGCGGGCGCGCCCTCCTTCGCACCGTCCGTCCGCCGGGTACCCGTGCTGCTGAAGTACCTCGAGTACCTCGCCGCAGCAGCCGCGGCCGGGGAGCAGCCGGACGAGGTCCTCGGCGAGGCGGTCCGGTTGCGGGCCTGGTCGGAGGAGGTCGCCGACCAGCTGGGCGTGAGCAAGGCCGGCCTGTTCGAGCACCGGTTGGCCGCGGAGGAGTGGGCACTGGGCAGGGTGTCCGCCGGGCCGCCCGCCCGGCTGGTGGTGCGGCTGATCCGCCACGAGCGCGGGATGCGCGGCGGAGCCGGCAGTTTCCGGAGCCTGATGTGGACCGACGTCGGCGGGACCGGGCTCAGGCAGGTGGGCGGCCACGGGAACCGGCCGTGCACGGCCGAGGAGGTGGCCCGCCGCGTCCGCGAGGAGGTGGCCGGCTGGGGCGACGACGAGCACGACACCCTGCCCACGGTCGAGTTCTTCCTCGACGCCGACGACATCGACCTGCCGATCGAGGAGTGGGACACCTCCCTCGCCGAGGAACGGGCCCGTACCGACCCGGCCAGGCCGCTCGGCCTGGAGTACCCCCTGGTGGTCCGGCTGGCCGCCGAGCTCGGCACGGTGCCGGCGAAGGAACGCGCCAAGGAGCTCCGCCGCCGGCACCGGCCCGAACCGGTCCTCGAACTGCACGACGGACACGGCCGGCAGCAACTCTTCAGCGTCCTCAAGCAGGACGGCGACGCGGCGTGCGTGGTGCTGAGCTGCGCCGATCCGGCCCGGCTGAGGCAACTCGCCGCGCGGTGCCTGGAGTTCGGCGTTCCCGTGGTGATGTGGGACCGGTCCGCACGCGGCGGCCCGGCGGCCGAGCCGTTCACGGAGCTGCTCGGCCCGCTCGCCGAGATCGCCGGCCTCGTCTGGCGCTACCGCATCGGCTCCTACGGCCGGGCCGAGGACTTCCCCCTCCGCCCGGTCCTCGCGCAGGAGGACCTCGCCAGGCCCGCACCGCCGATCCTCCGGCTCGCGGACCCGGACGAGGACGGCAACGACACCGCACCGGCTGACGCCTGCGGGGGAGGACGACATGACTGAACCGGTACACGGGCAGGCCGCGCACGGGGACGACTGGCGGCTGTTCCGCGGCGACAACGAGGCACGGGAACCGGTCCTGCCGGCCGCTCCCCCCTGGCGCAGCCTGGGCGGCCCCGGCGGGCGGACCGGGACGCCGCGGCCGTACCGGATCAGTCCGGTGCACGCGGACGTGGTCAACGCGGCGCTCCACCTCCGCCGGCCGCTACTGGTGACCGGCAGACCCGGCACCGGGAAGACCTCGCTGGCCGGCGCGATCGCCCACGAGCTGACTCTGGGTCCGGTCCTGCACTGGCCGGTGAACAGCCGTTCCAGCCTTCAGGACGGGCTCTACCGGTACGACGCCATCGGCAGGCTCAGGGAGAGCAACCTCGCCCGCGAGTTCGGTGGCGGCGAGCCCGACATCGGCGGCTTCGTCAGGCTCGGACCGGTCGGGACCGCGCTCGTGCCGACCGGCCGCCCCAGGGTCCTGCTGGTCGACGAGCTCGACAAGGGCGATGTCGACCTGCCCAACGACCTGCTGACGGTGTTCGAGGACGGGGCGTTCGAGATCCCCGAACTCGCCCGCCTCCCCGAGGACCAGGCCGAGGTCGACGTGCTGACCGCGGACGCCGGCAGCCCCCGCGCCCGAGTGGTGCGGGGCCGCGTCGCCTGCACCGAGTTCCCGGTCGTCGTCATCACCAGCAACGGCGAGCGGGACTTCCCGCCCGCCTTCCTGAGGCGTTGCCTCCGGCTCGACCTGCCCGACCCGGACGAGGACCGGCTCCGCGAGATCGTCGAGGCCCACCTCGGCCCGGAGGCGCTCGCCGACACGGAGGACGTGCTCGGCGACTTCCTGAACCGGCGTGAATACGGCGAACTCGCCACCGACCAGCTGCTGAACGCCGTGTTCCTGCGGCGGAGCGGCGTCGACCTGGCGGCGAACGACCTGATCGACGCCGTGCTCCACAGCCTCGGCGGAACCGTCTGACTTCCCCCGGCCACAGGAGAGGAGGGGCGATGAACGCAGCGCTGCAGGGGGCTCTCCGGGTCCTCAGGAGCGCCGGCGTCGATCTCGACGTCGAGGACCTCCTCGACGTCCTCTGGCTGTCCCGCCGCCTTCCGACCGAGGGGAGCCCGCTCCAGGCGGCACTCGCCGAGGCCCTCGGCGCCGACTCGCGGACCGGCCGCAGACCGGGCACCCGGCCCCGCCGGGCGGCCGGCCGGGGCGGGGACGGCAGGACGCCGAACCCGCACAGCCCGCTGCACTCCGGCGCCGGAACCCCAGACGGCCGTTCGCCCGGCCAGGACACCGCCCCGGGCGGACGGGCCGTACGGGTGCCCGAACACAAGGCGCTGCGCGAGGAGCTGGCGCTGGGGCGGGCGCTCCGCCCGCTCAAACGCACCCGCAACCGCCCGGACGGTGCCGACCTGGACGAGCCGGCCACCGCCGCCGCCTGGGCCGACACCGGCATGCCGACCGCTGTCATGCGCCCGCTGCGGGAGCCGTGGCTGCGGTGCACGCTCGTGGTCGACGACGGCGTCTCCATGCTGATCTGGCGGCGGCACATGCTGGAACTGACCCGGCTGCTGGCCCGGATCGGGGGCATCCGGCAAGTACGGCTGCTCGGGGTGCGCGGCCGCGGCCCGGGGCAGGTCCGGCTGCGGCGCCGGCCGTTCGAGGAGGAGGGTCTGCTGCTCGGCCCGGAGGCAGCCGCCGACCCGACCGGGCAGACCCTCGTCCTGGTGCTGACCGACGGGGCCGGCTCGGCCTGGCGGGACGGCCGCATGCGGCCGGTGCTGGACGGGTGGGCGCGCTGCGGTCCGACCGCGGTCGTCCACACCATGCCACGGTGGCTGTGGCCCGGATCCGGTGTGTCCGTGACCACCGTGACCGCGCGTACGGGCGGCCCGGGGGCTCCGAACTCGGCGTGGCGCATCACCGGCGAGCACGATCGCTCCGCAGGCGCCCCCGTCCCGGTGCTGGAACTGTCGCCGGCCTCACTGGGCGACTGGGCGGCCCTGCTCGCCTCCTCCGACGGCGAGGGCAGGCTGCCGCTGTGGACGGACGTCCCCGCCCCGACCGGGGGCGAGGGCCGCCGACCCGTCCCGTCCGGCGGGCCACGTGCCGAAGGACCCGTCGACCGCTTCCTCGCGGCCGCCACGCCCGGCGCGCACAGGCTGGCCGCCCATTTGGCCGCGGCCGCGCCACTCAGCGTCCCCGTGATGCGGCTGGTCCAGAGTTCGGGGCTGGGCGAGGGGTTTGCCGACGCCGCCACGCTCGCGGAAGTGTTCCTCAGCGGCATCATGCGCCGAGCGTCACCACGGGCGGGCGCTCCGTCCGGGGCGGAGCAGCCCCGGACACCGCTGTACTACCGGCAGTTCGACTTCCATCCCGACGTCAAGGAACTCCTTCTGCACACCGTCCCGACGGTGGAGCTGCTGGAAGTCCGCCAGCGGGTGTCCATCAGGCTGGACCAACTCGTCGGCCGCTCACCCGAGTTCCCGGCATGGCTGGCCGGGGGCGGAGCCGTGCCGCTGAACGGCGAGCCCTTCGCCTGGGCGGGCGAGTCCCTGCTCGAACGCGTCGGCGGCGGTGGTGCCCTCCAGGTGTCCGAACGCCCCCCGGCACCCGAGCACCCCGTGCCCGCCACCGGCCGGCAGCCCGAGGCCCGCCCGTACTTCTTCCTCAGCTACGCGCACACGCTCCGGACGACCCCCCGCGCAGGCGATCCGAACCAATGGGTCGCCAAGTTCTACGACGACGTCTGCGAAACCATCACCGAACTCACCGACGTGCCCGCCGGTGCGCCGATCGGCTTCATGGACGAGGCGATGCCCGCCGGGGAGTCCTGGACGGACCGGATCTCCAAGGAACTGGCCACCTGCCGGGTCTTCGTGCCGCTCTACTCTCCCCGCTACTTCAACAGTTCGGCGTGCGGCCAGGAGTGGCACACGTTCAGCCGACGGCCGGTCTACATGCGGAGCCGGGAAGGCACACCGACCGGAGCGATCGTCCCGGTGATGTGGGTGGCCATGAGCCACTACACCATGCCCCGCTGCGCCCACGACCTCCAGTTCAACCACGAGGCTTTCGGCGCCGACTACGCCGCGGAGGGCCTGTACGCGCTGATCAAGCTCACCGCCTACCGGCCGCAGTACGAACTCGCCGTCCACCGCATCGCCCAGCGCATCGTCGAGGTGGCCGAAGAGACCGTCAGCCCGGTGCAGAGACCCGTGCCGTTCGACGAGCAGCCGAACGCCTTCGCGGCCGACGCGCCGGAAGCGCGCACCCGGCTGCGGCTCTTCGTGCTGGCCCCGACCGTGGCCGAACTCCCGCCCGGCCGGGACCCCCGCTGCTACGGAACCCGGCGCACCGACTGGACCCCCTACCCGTCACAGACCCGTCGGCCGCTGGCCGAGCACGCCCACGACCTCCTCCGCGACGCGGGGTACCGCGTCGGCATCCACGGCTTCGAGGAGCGGGAGTCCGGTTCTCCGGACCTCGCCGCCGAACCCGCGGTGGTGCTGTTCGACCGCCGGATCCCGGCCGATTCCGAGCCGGCACAGCTGAGGGAAAGGCTCTTCGCCGACCGGCCCGAGGGGCTGGAGGTGATCGAAGTGGTCGGGGACGACGAGCCGCGTACGCCGGGCGTGCGCGTTCCCGCTTCCACCGGCACCCCCTTCCGGACGTGGACCGCACGGAGCATCGAGGATTTCGACCGGGTGCTGCTCCGGGCGGCGGAGGCAGCCGTGCGGTCCCGTCAGCCGGGCCGCGGAGGCCCGGAGAGCGGACCGGTGGTCCGCCCGGTACTCGGGCATCCCCCGAGGGGCCCGGCCGCCGGGCACTGAGCCGGGTGGCCGCCGTCCCCCGCCGGGGGCTCGTTCGGCGCGACGGAAAAAAATAATCCCGCGAAAATTCCCGTTCCGGTAGGAACCCTGCTACGGTCGTAGTAGTTGCAGTTTTGGTTCCCATGAACTCTGTGTGCGCCTGCTGGTTCTCACCGCAGGCGTATTTTGTTTCCCGGGTCTTCCCCGGTGGGTCATCAGTGCGGCGACGGCAGGCCCGCGCAGTGCGGGCTTCAGCGCCTCTGAAGGAGAATTTCAATGGCTTTTGGCACCGTGAAGTGGTTCAACGGGGAAAAGGGCTTCGGTTTTATCGAGCAGGAGGACGGCGGCCCGGACGTGTTCGCCCACTTCTCGAACATCAACGCCCAGGGCTTCCGTGAGCTGCTCGAGGGCCAGAAGGTCGAGTTCGACGTCACGCAGGGCCAGAAGGGCCTGCAGGCGGAGAACATTCGCCCCCTCTGACACCTTCCTGCGCGGCCGTAGCCGCATCGGGGAAAGGGCCCGTGCCGCACACCGCGGCACGGGCCCCCGGTCGTTGCGGCAGGGGCGCAGTCCGTCGGCCGTTTTCTCTGGCGTGTACGAATTCTGTCATGCGCGTTGCGGGAGTGTGCTCGACGGCGTCCAGGGCATTCCGTATTCCGGCAGCCGTTCCGGCTTCGTCCCGGGCACCGAATCCCGGGGGATGCGCGGCCCCGGACACCGTCCGGGCTTCGCCCGTTTCGAGCCCGGGGCTGCAGAACTGCCACGCCCTCGCCCTGGCGAAGCGGTTGAACAGCAGTGGGCGCGGGCCGGCACGGGGGCGCCCGGTGTGGGCGACCCTGTCGGGTGCCTGCTTTTGCGGCGCGCCGGGACCCGGGAGACGCTGGACGGCGGACGGCTGCCCGTCTGCCGAGTCGAGGAGGTCAAGGCGTGAGGTTCATTCAGATCATCGAGTACCGGACGAGCCGCATCGACGAGTTCAACGCCCTGCTGGACAGCTGGGTGGAGAAGAACGAGGGGAACCGTCTGGCGACGAGGGCCCTGCAGACCCGCGACCGCGACGCGGAGAACGTGTACCTGAACATCGTGGAGTTCCCCTCGTACGAGCAGGCGATGGCCAACTCCGACCGCCCAGAGACGGCGGAGTTCGCGGCTCAGGCAGCGGCACTGTGCGACGGGCCCCCGGTGTTCCGGAACCTCGACCTGCTGAACGAGCGAACCCTCCAGGACTGAACGCCGGCCGGGAGGGCCGGGCCGCGGCTCAGCTCTCCCGGCCCTGCCATGTGGTTATGCACGCCTCGTTCCCCTCGGGGTCGGACAGCACCCAGAAGGCAGGGGCACGGACCGCGGACACCATTCGGCCCCCGGCCGCCAGCGCGGCTTCGATCCGCCGGGGCGCCTCGTCGTGCGGGACGGAGACGTCCAGGTGGATGCGGTTGCGCTGCGGGCGCGCCTCGTCCATCTGCTGGAACCAGACCGCGGGCCCGGGACCGAGCGGGTCGACGAGCGGATCCTCCGGTCCGCCGCCGCCCGGTTCCTCGGCGTAGCCGAGGACCGCCTTCCAGAACGGCCGGATCCCGGCGATGTCCAGCGCATCGATCCCGATCTCCACGAGCTGGACGGACCGCGGCGCCCGCGTCCCGATCCCAGGCTCCGTCCGCAGCCCGGCCCCGTGCACGGCTGCGGAGATCCGGTGCGCGAGTTCGACGTCCCGGGTGGTGACCGCCGCGTGGTCCGACGACTGCAGGGCGAGCAGCACCGTCCCGCGGCGTACGTCGACCCGGAGATGCCGATCGGCATCACTGCCGCACACCGCCACGGCCTCCGACGCCAGGGCGATTCCCCGAGCCAGTGACCGGACCGGGACGAACGTCTGCAGAGTGCCCAGCACGAAGCGCCAACCGTGGTCGTTGACCGCTTCGGACGCCGCCGGGCCGCTCAGTGGTTGATCCATCCCGCCATGCTGGCAGTCCGTTCCCACGGCCGACGGGCCTTCGCACAAACCCTTGAAAATCCTATTAATAACTGGCCTGAGGCGCCCTTGCGGCGAGGGGCCCGCAGCGTGGTGACCGTCCGCTCCTGCCCGCCCCGTCCCGGGTGGTGACCGTCTCTCGGCACCCGCCGGGACGGCGCCGGTCAGTCCTCGCACAGCTGGGAGCGGAGGGTCTCGAAGGCCCACTGCTCCCAAGCGTCCGGCGTCCAGCCGCGATCCCGGACGAACAGCAGGTACACCTCGGTGCTGAGCAGTCCGTACAGCAGGTCCGCGGCCCGCTCGGCCGGGACGCCGGGACGGGCGCCCGGCTTGCCGGCCAGTGCCGCGGCGGCCGCCGCCTGGACGGTGAGCCGCGGGTCGTTCTCCTTCGGCCAGAGCGCGGCGACCTCGGGGTCGGTCGCGCAGGCCACGCAGACCATCTCGTCGATGGCCGCCATCCGGTCGAGGATCGCCCTGGTCCCGCCGACGTGCGCCCTCAGGTGCTCCTCGGCGGTCGGGGCGGCCAGCGCGTCGCGGAACCACGGCCGGTCCATGGTGGCCACCGGCTCGTCGTCGCCGGCGACGGTGACGTCCACCAGCTCCTTGAGCAGCGACCGCTTGTTGCCGAAGGTGAAGTAGATCGTCTGCACGGCGACGCCGGCCCGGTCGGCCACGTGCTGCAGCGTGGTCGCCCCGTAGCCCTGCTCGGTGAACAGACCGCGCGCGGCGTCCAGCATCCGGCGCCGCGTCTCCCTTGCCTTCTCGGTCCGCCGACCGCCGCCCCTGACCTCGCCCATGGGCTGGAGCCTAGTCCGGCGATTCGCTAGAGTCCGACTCTAGAGATTGACTCTAGTGATTGGGGGGCGAGATGAGGGTTCTCGTGCTGGGCGGCTACGGCGCCGTCGGCGCCGGGATCGTGGAGCGGCTGCGGGCCGGCGGCGACACGGCATGGGCTGCGGGGCGCGACCCGGCGCGGGCCGACCGGGTGCTCGATCTGCGGGCGGTGCGGGACGGCGAGGACGGGGCGTATCGGGCGGCGCTGGCCGATGCGGACGTCGTGGTCAACGCGTCGGGGGCCGAGGATCCCGCCCTCGCCGTGGCGGCCGCGGACTCCGGGACGGCGTTCGTCGACATCACCGCAAGCACGTCCTGTGTCGCCGCCCTGGAGGCGCTGAAGCCCGCCGTGCCGGTACTGCTCAGCGTGGGGCTCGCCCCCGGGCTGAGCGGAATGCTGGCCACCGCGCTGCACGCGGCGGCACCCGGGCCGATCGACCTCGCCGTGGTCCTGGGCGCCGGTGAGCGGCACGGCGCCGCGGCGACCGAGTGGAGCTACCGGCTGCTCGGCCGGCGCTTCCCGGACACCCGCGGCGGCAGGCCCGTCCGCAACTACACCCGCCCGGAGGCCTTCGAGATCCCCGGACTCGGGCGACGCCGGCTGTACCGGGCGGACTTCTCCGACCAGCACACGCTGACGGCCCGTCTGGGCGTCCCCGTGCGCAGCTACTTCGGGCTGGACTCCCGGGCGGCCACCGCGGCACTGGCGGTGATGACCAGGGTGCCGGGCGCGGACCGGGCGCCCCGCGGGATGCACCTGCCCGGCACGGACCGCTGGTGGGTCCTCGCCCGGGGCCCGGAGGGCATCGCGCGGTGGGCCCACGGCCGGTCGCAGTCGCATGCGACCGCCGTGCTGGCCGTGCTGGCCGCCCGGGCCGCGACCGGTCTGGCACCGGGCGTCCACCACCTGCCCGACGTCTTTTCGCCGGCCGACGTCCCCGAAGGCCTCGGCGTCGAGTTCCGGTGAATGCCGCGGACCGGGCGGTCAGCCGGTGATGGAGAAGAAGATGGTGTCCTGGGTGTACCAGTCGATGTTCTTGGTGGCGTACTCCCACTCGGTGTGCTCGAACTCGAGCTTCTCGATCAGTTCACGGACGTCGTACGTGAAGTCGTCGTTCATCCGGTCGAGCACGGCACGGTAGGCGTCCGCCGCAGGCTTGGCCTTGGCGAGGGGGAACATGCCGATGTGCGGGCCGTCCACGGGGAAGGGGATGTGGAACGGGATCTCCTCCGGCGGGCCCGAGAACAGGTGGTCGTGCAGGAGCAGATCGGCGCTCACGTCCAGGCGGCGCAGTTCCTCGTCGAGCAGGCCGAAGAAGGTGGCGGGCTTGGAGTACACGCCGAGTTCGTAGGGATCGGAGGCGTTGCAGTCGATGATGTGCTGAAGGGCCCGGTAGTAGGCGCCGGCCGCGTAGTCGGCGTCCGAGCCCGCGTGACCGGCCACGAGGTGGTCGAGTGCCTCCGGGACGGACAGACCCCAGTCGATGCCCTGGCGGTCGAGTTCGAGCTGGCTCTTCCGTGCCCTGTCGCGCATCATGCCGAGGATGCGTTGCTGGTCCGGCGTCAGGCGGTCGGCGGCCCCGAGGAATCCCAGGACGTCGGCTTTGTCGGCAGTGCTGTACGAAATGATCCGGCTCATGATCGCCATGGTGCCAGCCGCCGCTGACATCGGCACAAATCCCGCGTCGCCGCGGCGCACAGGCCCTGCGTCGCCGCGGCCGGGACGCGGTCGGTCCGGGGCGGCACGCTGCCGGCCGAGTCGGGTGGGTGTCGGGTGTCAGGGCCAGGGCGTGCCTTCGTCCGCGGTGTCCCGGTCGTCGAGGTTGTCGAGGTCCTGCTCCGTCACCACGTGCACGGCCGCCTCCTCCGCGCGGGCCGCGCCGGCGTCGATGCCCACGTCGGCGGCGTAGAGCCCCGTTGTCCTCGAGTGGGCTCCTTCGTCGGGGGCGACCAGGCGCCCGGCCCGCACGGTGCCCGCCTCTGGGTCGACCGGCTCGCCGTCGCCGCCGGGCAGATCGCCGATGCGATCGCCCGGGTCCGGGTCCTGGTCGGGGAGCTCGCGGGCCAGCCGCTCGTCGAGCGACTCGCGGTCGCGCTGCTCCCCGGCCGTGGTTCCGGCCTGCTGGACGCCGAGCGGTCTCTCGGGCGGTGACCAGCCCTCGTCGAGGAGCTCGTCGTACGTCCGCTCGTCGAGCGCGTTCTGCAGGTCCAACGCGGATGCGTCGGCCTGCTCGCCGCTGCTGTCCGCGGGCTGGTAGACCTCGTCCCCCCTGCCACTGTCGCTCATCACGGCCTCCCGATCGTCTCTGTCCCCCTTCCCCCTGGTGGGTGCGTGTACCCGCATCGGCCGAGGACACCCGTGCCGGGAAGGCGGGGCGCGCGTCGGGGGAGGGGGCTCCGGATACGGCGAGTGAGCCCCCGGAGGCGGCCCGCATCCGATCGCACCGGCCGGTCGGGCCGCCGCCGACCCGGCCGCCACCCGAGTGACATGTGCGTCTGGTCACGTCACTCCTTGCTAAAATACTAGGACGTCCTACTATCTTCTTGAGTAGTCTCACCGAACCGATTGAGGGCCTCCATGAGTGACCTGCACCGTCCCGTGCACCCCGTCCGACTGGTCACCGCGTCGGCACTGTTCGACGGGCACGACGCGTCGATCAACATCATGCGGCGGATCTTCCAGTCCCAGGGCGCCGAGGTCATCCACCTCGGGCACAACCGGTCCGTGCAGGAGGTCGTGGACGCCGCGCTCGAGGAGGACGCCCACGGCGTGGCCGTCTCGTCCTACCAGGGCGGACACGTGGAGTACTTCGAGTACCTCGTCGACCGGCTGCGCGAGGCCGGGGCCGAGCACATCCGCGTGGTCGGCGGCGGCGGGGGCGTGATCGTGCCCGAGGAGATCGCCCGGCTGCGCAGCAGCGGCGTGACGATCTTCTCGCCCGAGGACGGCCAGCGGATGGGCCTGGCCGGCATGGTCAACTCGGTGGTGAAGGACTGCGACTTCGACCTGTGGGACGGCCGGTCGGCCGACGTGGACGCGCTGCTCGCCGGCGACCGGTTCGCGATCGCCCGCAGCATCACCGGCGCGGAGCTGGGCAAGCTGCCCGCGGACTTCCTGGAGCGGGCGCGCGCCGCCGCAGCAGCACGGGTGACCCCCGTCCTGGGCATCACCGGCACCGGCGGCTCCGGCAAGTCCTCACTGACCGACGAGCTGGTCCGCAGGTTCCGCGTCGACCAGCAGGACAAGCTGCGGATCGCGGTCATCGCGGTCGACCCGACCCGGCGCCGCGGCGGCGGCGCGCTGCTGGGCGACCGGATCCGGATGAACTCCCTGGACGGGAGCCGGGTCTTCTTCCGCAGCCTGGCCACCCGCGGCAGCCACGAGCTGCCCGAGCACCTGTCCGACGTGCTCGACGCCGTCAAGGCCGCCGGCTTCGACCTGGTGATCGTCGAGACGCCCGGCATCGGCCAGGGCGACGCGGCCATCGTGCCCTTCGTCGACACCTCGCTGTACGTGATGACGCCGGAGTTCGGCGCCGCCTCCCAGCTCGAGAAGATCGACATGCTCGACTTCGCCGACGTCGTCGCCATCAACAAGTTCGAGCGCCGCGGCGCCAAGGACGCCCTGCGCGACGTGGGCCGCCAGCTGGTCCGCAACCGCGAGGCGTTCGGCATGCGGCCCGAGGACATGCCGGTGTTCGGCACCTCCGCGGCCACCTTCAACGACGACGGGGTCACCGCGCTCTACCAGAGCCTGAAGACCGCCCTCGCCGAGCACGGGCTGCCGCTGACCGAGGGCGCCCTGCCGGAGGTCTCCGTACGCCACTCCTCCGGCATCCGCCAGGTCGTCCCCGCCGAGCGGGTGCGCTACCTCGCCGAGATCACCGAGACGGTCCGCGGCTACCACGCCGAGACCGAGCGGCTCACCGAGGCGGCCCGGTCGGTGCAGCGCCTGGACGTGGTCCGCGGCCAGCTCGCCGGCGCCGGCCACGACGCGGCGAACGTCGAGGCGCTGCTGTCGACCGCCCGCAAGCAGCTCCCGCACGAGGTCACCGAGCAGATCGAGAACTGGCCGGCCGTGGTGGCCTCCTACTCGGGCGACGAGCAGGTCGTCGTCGTCCGGGACAAGGAGATCCGCACCAAGCTGACCCGCGAGTCCCTGTCGGGCAACCGGATCCCGCGCGTGGCGCTGCCCCGGTTCACCGACCACGGCGAACTGGTGGGCTTCTGGCGCCGCGAGAACCTGCCCGGGCTCTTCCCGTTCACCGCGGGCGTGTTCCCGTTCAAGCGGGACGGCGAGGACCCGGCCCGCATGTTCGCGGGCGAGGGCGACCCGTTCCGCACCAACCGGCGGTTCAAGCTGCTCTCCGAGGGCCAGCCCGCCACCCGGCTGTCCACCGCCTTCGACTCGGTCACCCTCTACGGCCGCGACCCCGACGAGCGCCCCGACATCTACGGCAAGGTCGGCACCTCCGGCGTCTCGGTCGCGACCCTGGCGGACATGAAGGCGCTCTACGACGGCTTCGACCTCGCCGCGCCCACCACCTCGGTGTCCATGACCATCAACGGCCCGGCGCCCACCGTCCTGGCGTTCTTCCTCAACACCGTGATCGACCAGCAGACCGAAGCCTTCCGTGCCGCCGAGGGCCGCGACCCGTCGGCCGAGGAGGCGGCAGGGCTGCGTGCGCACGCACTGGCGAACGTCCGCGGGACGGTGCAGGCGGACATCCTCAAGGAGGACCAGGGCCAGAACACCTGCCTGTTCTCGACCGAGTTCTCGCTGCGGATGATGGCCGACATCCAGGAGTGGTTCATCGCCAACAAGGTCCGCAACTTCTACTCCGTCTCCATCTCCGGGTACCACATCGCCGAAGCCGGCGCGAACCCGATCAGCCAGCTCGCCTTCACCCTCGCCAACGGCTTCACCTACGTCGAGGCGTACCTGGCCCGCGGCATGCACATCGACGACTTCGCGCCCAACCTGTCGTTCTTCTTCTCCAACGGCATGGACCCGGAGTACTCGGTGCTCGGCCGGGTCGCCCGGCGGATCTGGGCCGTCGCGATGAAGCAGAAGTACGGCGGCAACGAGCGCTCCCAGAAGCTGAAGTACCACGTGCAGACCTCGGGCCGCTCGCTGCACGCCCAGGAGATGGACTTCAACGACATCCGCACCACCCTGCAGGCGCTGATCGCCATCTACGACAACGCCAACTCGCTGCACACCAACGCCTACGACGAGGCCGTCACCACCCCCTCCGAGGAGTCGGTGCGCCGGGCGCTGGCCATCCAGCTCATCATCAACCGCGAGTGGGGCCTCGCCATGAACGAGAACCCCCTGCAGGGCTCGTTCGTCATCGACCAGCTCACCGACCTCGTCGAGGAGGCGGTGCTCGCCGAGTTCGACCGCATCAACGAGCGCGGCGGCGTGCTCGGCGCCATGGAGACCGGCTACCAGCGCGGCCGCATCCAGGACGAGTCGATGCTGTACGAGCAGCGCAAGCACGACGGCAGCCTGCCCATCATCGGCGTCAACACCTTCCGCCGCCCCGGCGGCGACGGCGAGCCCCAGCAGCTGGAGCTCGCCCGCGCCACCACGGCCGAGAAGGAGTCCCAGCTGCAGCGCGTCCGCGACTACCAGCGCGGGCACGGCGCGGAGGCCGCGGAGGCGATCGCCCGGCTGAAGACGGCCGCCATCAGCGGCGAGAACGTCTTCGAGGTCCTCATGGACGCCGCCCGGGTCTGCTCCCTGCAGCAGGTCACCGAGGCCTTCTTCGAGGTCGGCGGCCAGTACCGCAGGAACGTGTGAGGCACACCGACGGCAGTGCCCGACCGGGCGGCCGCAGCGCACCTGCGCTGCGGCCGCCCGGTCGGGCGCCGGGACTCAGCGGACGGCCCGGCCGGGCGTGTGGTTCTCGGCGGACATGGCCTGGGTGGCGATGACGGCGGCCTGGACGCGGCGTTCGACGCCGAGTTTGGCCAGCAGCCGGGAGATGTGGTTCTTGACGGTCTTCTCGGCCAGGAAGAGCCGCCCTCCGATCTCGCGGTTGGTCAGGCCCTCGCCGATCAGCGCGAGGATCTCCCGCTCCCGGTCGGTGAGCTGCATGAGGTCGGACGGCTGCGCGGCAGCGCTGTCACCGCGCAGCCGGGCCATCAGACGGGTGGCGGCGCCCGGGTCGAGCATCGACTGCCCGGAGGCGACCGTGCGCACCGCGGAGACCAGGTCGGTGCCGCTGATCTGCTTCAGCACGTACCCGGCCGCGCCGGCCATGATCGAGTCGAGCAGCGCGTCCTCGTCGTCGAACGAGGTCAGGATGAGGCAGGCCAGCTCCGGCATCCGCGAGCGGAGCTCGCGGCAGACCGTCACTCCGTCGCCGTCGGGCAGCCGCATGTCCAGGATCGCCACGTCCGGGCGCAGCGCCGGGACACGGGCGAGGGCCTGGTCGACCGTGGCGGCCTCGCCGACCACGGTCAGGTCGGGTTCGGCGTCCAGCAGGTCGTGAACACCCCGCCGTACGACCTCGTGGTCGTCCAGCAGGAACACCTTGATCGGTTCGACCGCCCGGGCCGCTGCGCCGTCCGCCATCATTTCTCCGTACTTCTCGACCCGCCTCCGTGCCGGGGGCGGGCAAAACCGTCAGCAGTCTGCCGTGTGCTCCAGCTGGGACAATAGGACAGCAGTGCCCTATTGTCCCAGCGGCGGACAGGGCGTGACGGCCGGTCGGGTACGGAGTGCCGGTCGGTGGGCGGGCCGCCGCCGGCGGACGTGCCGGGACGCTCAGTCGTGCGGGACGAGGACCACCGGTGCCTGCGCGTGGTGGAGCACCGCGTGGGCGACCGGTCCGAGCCGCATGCCGATGTGGTGGGGACGGCGCCGGCGGCCGATCACCACGAGGGCGGCGCCGGCGGAGAGGTCCACCACGGCCGACGAACCGCTGCCCGTCCGGCAGTGCTCGACCACGGTGACCTCGGGGTACTTCTCCCGCCAGCCGGCGAGCGCGTCGCCGAGCAGTTCGGCCTCGAGGGCCCGGAACTGCTCCGCCTCCGCCTGCGGCGGCACCCAGCCCGCGTAGCCCCAGACCGGCGGGGGGCTCCAGCCGTGGACGGCACGGAGCACCGTGCCGCGGCGGGCGGCCTCGCGGAAGGCGAAGTCGATCACGTCGGCGGCCGGGTCGCGGGTGTCGACGCCGAGGACCACCTCGGCCCCGTCGTGCCCGGCGGAGCGCTCCGATTCGCCGGCGCGGACCAGCACGAGGGGAACGTCGCAGCGGCCGGCGACGGCGAGGCCGACGGAGCCGACCAGCAGTCCCTCGAAGCCGCCGATCCCGCGGGAGCCGAGGACGAGCACGTCCGCCTGCCCGGCGGCCTCGACCAGGACGTCGACCGGATCGCCGCCGCCGATCAGTTCGGTGTGGACGGCCACGTCCGGGCGGGTGCCGCGGACCACTGCCTCCGCATCGGAGAGCATGCGGGCGGCCAGGGCGCGTACGTCCCGGGGCAGGGTGGGGTCGGCGTGGATGTCGTCCAGCCATGTCCGGGCGTGGACCAGCCGGAGCGGCAGCCCGCGGCGGTCGGCCTCGTCGGCAGCCCAGCGGGCGGCCGCGGTGCTTTCGGGCGAGCCGTCGATTCCGGCGAGAACGTGTGCGGGCATCGGGTTCTTCTCCTGGGGAGGGTGACTGGAGATGGCGCTGCCCAGCCTCCGGCACCCGGGATCGGCCGGGCAGGGCCCTGAAGTCCCCTCCCCGGGGCCACAGGTCCCTCCCCGGGGCCGGGGATTGTGCCCCCACCGGCCCTGTGTCCGGACGGCCGCACAGGGTGACGATGGATGCGGGCCCGCCGCCGGCGGCCGCCGACGCCGATGCGGAGGAGACCGCAGACATGTCCGCTACCCCGGAGCCGATGACCGGTACGTTGACGGAGCGGGAGCTGAGCGCGCTCGACGCCCACTGGCGGGCCGCGAACTACCTGGCGGTGGGCCAGATCTACCTGATGGCCAACCCGCTGCTGCGCGAGCCGCTGCGCCCCGAGCACGTCAAGCCGCGCCTGCTGGGGCACTGGGGCACCTCGCCCGGACTGAACCTGGTGCACACCCACCTCAACCGGGCGGTGAAGTCCCGCGACCTGGACGCGATCTGCGTGTGGGGGCCCGGGCACGGCGGCCCGGCCGTGCTGGCGAACTGCTGGCTGGAGGGCAGCTACTCGGAGACGTACCCGGACGTGACCCGCGACGAGGCGGGGATGGCGCGGCTCTTCCGCCAATTCTCCTTCCCCGGCGGCGCACCGAGCCATGTCGCGCCGGAGACGCCCGGCTCGATCCACGAGGGCGGCGAACTGGGATACGCACTGTCGCACGCCTACGGTGCGGCCTTCGACAACCCCGCACTGCTGGTCGCCTGCGTGATCGGCGACGGGGAGGCGGAGACCGGCCCGCTGGCCGCCTCCTGGCACGGCAACAAGTACCTCGACCCGGTGCACGACGGAGCCGTGCTGCCGATCCTGCACCTCAACGGCTACAAGATCGCCAACCCGACGGTGCTGTCCCGGCTGCCCGAGGGCGAACTGGACGCCCTCCTGCGCGGCTACGGCCACCTCCCGCTGTACGTCACCGGGGACGACCCGACGGCCGTCCACCGGGCGATGGCCGAGGCCGTGGACACCGCCCTCGACCGGATCGCCGCGATCCAGTACGAGGCCCGCACCGACGGCTCCACCCGGCGACCGCACTGGCCGGTGATCGTGCTGCGCACACCCAAGGGCTGGACCGGCCCCGCCGAGGTCGACGGCCTGCCGGTGGAGGGCACCTGGCGCGCCCACCAGGTCCCGCTCGACCGGGTCCGCGAGAACCCGCAGCACCTCGCCCAACTGGAGGCGTGGCTGCGCTCCTACCGTCCGCAGGAGCTCTTCGACGAGCTCGGCAGGCCCACGGCCGAGGTCCTGGCGTCCGTACCCGACGGCACGCGCCGGCTCGGTGCCAACCCGCACGCCAACGGCGGCCTGCTGCTGCGCGACCTGCCGCTGCCGCACCCGGACCGCTACGCGGTACCGGTGGACAAGCCCGGCACGACCAGGCACGAACCGACCCGGGTGCTGGGCGGCCTGCTCGCCGAGGTGATGGCCGCGACCGCCGACCGCCGGGACTTCCGGCTGGTCGGCCCGGACGAGACCGCCTCCAACCGGCTCCAGGACGTCTACACCGCCACCGGCAAGGCCTGGCAGGCCGAGATCCTGCCCGTCGACGAGCACCTCGCCCGCGACGGCCGGGTGATGGAGATCCTCTCCGAACACACCTGCCAGGGCTGGCTGGAGGGCTACCTGCTCACCGGCCGCCACGGCCTGTTCTCCTGCTACGAGGCGTTCGCCCACATCGTCGACTCGATGGTCGGCCAGCACATCAAGTGGCTGCGCACCACCCGCGCACTGCCCTGGCGCGCCCCCGTCGCCTCGCTCAACTACCTGCTCACCTCGCACGTCTGGCGCCAGGACCACAACGGCTTCTCGCACCAGGACCCCGGCTTCGTCGACCACGTCCTCAACAAGAGCCCCGAGGCCGTGCGCGTCTACTTCCCGCCGGACGCCAACACCCTGCTCGCGGTCGCCGACCACGTCCTGCGCAGCCGCGACTGCGTCAACGTGGTCGTCGCAGGGAAGCAGCCCTGCTTCGACTGGCTCGGACCGGACGAGGCCCGTGCGCACTGCGCCCGCGGCGCCGGCATCTGGGGGTGGGCCGGCACCGACGACGGCGGTGGCGAGCCGGACGTCGTGCTCGCGTGCGCCGGGGACGTTCCCACCCAGGAGGTCCTGGCCGCGGCCGAACTGCTGCGCCGTCACCTGCCCGACCTGGTCGTGCGGGTGGTGAACGTGGTCGACGTGGCCCGGCTGATGCCGGCGGAGGAGCACCCGCACGGCATGCCGGAGACGGAGTTCGACGCAGTGTTCACCCGCGATCGGCCGGTGGTATTCGCCTACCACGGCTACCCCTGGCTGATCCACCGCCTGGCCTACCGCCGGGCCGTCCACCCCCACCTGCACGTGCGCGGCTACAAGGAGTCCGGCACCACCACCACGCCGTTCGACATGGTGGTGCGCAACGACATCGACCGGTTCCGCCTCGTCATGGACGTCATCGACCGGGTGCCCGGCCTCGCCGTCCGCGCCGCCGCCGTCCGCCAGGAGATGGCCGACCGGCGCACCCGCCACCACGCCTGGATCCGCGAGCACGGCACCGACCTGCCCGAGGTCGCCGACTGGACCTGGAGCGGCTGACCGCAACCGAGGGGGGCCGAGAGGAGACAATCACCATGGAACTACCGGTCACCGTCGGCGTCGACGGTTCCGAAGCCAGTCTGGCGGCCGCCGACTGGGCCGCTCGCGAGGCGCTGCTGCGGGACCGCCCGCTCCGCGTCCTGCACGCCCTGCCGCTGATGCCCCACCTGCTCCCCTCCCGGACCGCGGCCGGCCGGCCCGGCGGCGACCTCCTCCACGAGGTGGAGCACATCCTGGCGGTGCGTTGGCCGGGCCTGCGGATGCGGACCGAGGAGGCCCACGACGTGGCGCCCGCGGCACTGCTCGCCGCAGGCGAGGACGCCGACCTGCTGGTGCTCGGAGCACGCGGGGGAGACGGCTTCCCGGAGCTGCGCGTCGGCTCGACCGCCCTGTACCTCGCCGCCCGGACGGGCTGCCCGACGGTGGTGCTCCCGGCGGAACCGCCGGGAGGGCCCCCGCGCGAGGAGGTGGTGGTGGGCGTGGACGCCCGCCGTCCCGCCGAGGCGGCCCTCGGCTTCGCCTTCGCGGCCGCACACCGCTACGGCCTGCCGCTGCGGGCCGTCCACGCCGGGCCCGTGCCGCCGGGGCTCCGCCGGGGTGAGGCCGCGCTGCTGAGCGCCGCGCTGGAGCCCTGGAAGGCGGCCCGTCCCGACGTCGAGGTCCACGAGGACGTCGAGCACGCCGGCCCTGGCCGGGTGTTGGTGGACGCGTCCGCCAAGGCGCGGTTGCTGGTGCTGGGGCGCCGGCCGGTCGGCCCGGTGGTCATGCTCGGCCCCGTGGTCCACGCCGTCCTGCACCACGCCGCCTGCCCCGTCGCCGTCGTGCCGGAGGCGTGAACACGGCCCTGCACCCCGGGACCTCGCAGGTGTTGTGGTCCCGGTCAGCCGGGAAGCATGCCCATCTGGCGCATCATGGCGACGGCGTCCCAGCTCCACCAGCCTTCCACGGCCTTGCCGTCCTCGAACCGCCAGATCGTCATGCCGGCGGCCTCGACGGTCTTGTTGCTGGCCGGCATGCCCATGTACTCGCCGATGTGGGTGCCGCGCCACATCCAGCGGGTGACGACCTGGTCCCCCTCGGCGATCTGGCTCTGGATGTCGAAGGTGAAGTCGAACGCGCGGCGGTAGCCCTCGATCATCTCCTTGACGGCCGCCGGGCCGACCGTGTCGGCGTCCATCGACGGATCGTGGTCCCGGTAGTTTGGTGCGACGAGCTCGTCGATGGCGGACATGTCCCCGGCCGCGGGTTCCATCAGCAGTCGACGGGCCGCGTCCTTGAGGAGCTGCTCGTCGCGGACGAGGTCCAGGTTGGTGAAGGTGGGCGGCTCCTGGCAGAGGGCCACCATCTCCCGGAAGATCCGGTCGGTCTCCGGCAGTCCGGAGTTGCGCATCGCCGCCTCGTACGAGGGAAACTCGACGATCTCCACGATGTGCTGGGCGTCCTCCCGGTCCGACCCGACCATGGTGTGGGTGGCGGTGCGCTTGCCCTCGGTCTGCGCGATCCAGGTGTCCATCAGCTGGTTGAGCTCGTCCGGCCGCTCCGTGCGGCACTCGACGATCTGTACGAAGGTCATCGTGAACCTCCCGATCCACGCCCCCTTGAATGCCTGTCCGCCGACCGTGCTGACTCCACTCTGCTCCTGCCGGTGCCGGGCCGCGCTTCGGTGCGGAGCCGGTCGTCCAGGCGTCCGGCGTGACCGCTTCGTACCGAGGCCCGAGCACTACGACCTGGACGCATTCGTCCGGAACCCGCCGCCGCAGCCCCCGCCGACCACCGGCGATCCGTAGCGGAGGCGGGCGTCATCCCTGTGCTGCCGTGCCGGGTGCCGGGAGCTGTTCGGTGAGGCGGAACCCGGTGACGAGTTCGGGGTCGATGCGGACGGTGCGGGTCATCGGCGCGTCCACCCAGGGCTGCAGCAGCTGCTCGTAGCGGACGAGGTCGTCCGGGTCGGTGACGGGCCGGGCGTAGCCGGTGATGACGACGCTCCACCCGAGGTGGGTGTCGGGGTCGATGGCATCGGCCTCGTAGGCGACGACGGTGCCGGACCCGTCGGCGCCCGCGGTGGCGGTGGTCAGGGCGGCACCCTCGTGGGTGCGGATGATGATCGCGTCGTCGGCGACGACGTGGTTGACCGGCCGGATGGCCGGCAGGGCGTCCTTGGTGAAGACCACCCTGCCGAGCGGAACGGCGGCCAGCAGCTTCAGGCACTCACTGCGCCCGAGCGCCGCCATCCGCCGTGCGCCGAGCGGTGGCCGGGTCCGGTGGTCCCTGGGGTGCCGCTGTGCGGCTTCGTCATTCATGAGGTGTTCGCGATCGCTCCGAGTCGTATGGAGATCACGTTCCCTCCGTCGCCGGGCCGTTGCAAGGGCCGATCGGCCCCATCCGGGCGGGCGTGGCAGTCGCGGGGCCGGATTCCGGGCAGGTCACGGCCTCGCCGCCCCGGCGTCGGTGTGACCGGGGCGGCGAGGCGGTGGCAGCCGCTTCCGGTGGCTGTCACATGATGACCTTAGCAGTTGCTAATGTTGGCAACTGCGTGCGAGGGCAGGAGGAGAGAATGCGTATCTCGTCGGACCGTCGCCGGACGGCGCCGCTTGCTCCGAATACGGCGCCGGGTGTCGTGTGCCGCCCGGCGCCGGGCGAGCGGTGCCCGCGGTCCGGGCGTTCTCTCCTCCTGTCCGGCCCTGCCGGTCGCGGGGGGTCTGTGCGCACTCACCGCCGCCCCGGGTGTGGTGCTCAGGGGCGGCGGTGAGCATGCAGTGGGAACTGGTGACGGTGGACGGAGCCGGAGTCCTGCGGCTCTCCGGCTTCCTGGGAGCGCGTGCCACGCACCGCTTCCAGGGCGCGTTCGACTGGGCCGTGGCGCGCTGCCCCGGCCCGATCGTCGTCGACGTGTCCGCCCTGACGGGCTGGGGCGCCGAGGGCGAGGCCGCGATCGTGGCCGCCGCCGGCCGCCTGCACGACCGCGGCCCACTCGCGGTCTGCGGTGTCGGACAGCGGAAGGCGGACCTGCTGAGGAGCAGTTCGGCCCTGTCGGTGCTCCGGCTCTGCGCCGACCTCGACGTGGCCCTGGTGGTGCTGGGCGTGCGCTGAATCGCTGCCACAGCCCCGGTGTGCGCGGTTGCTAAGGTCGACAGTCGATGATGCCCCGCCCCGGCGGCCCGATCGAGACGGTGACGACGTGAACGCCGATACCCCGCCCCCGCCACCGGTGGTCAGCGTGCCGCTGTACCAGGTGAAGGCGGAGTTCTTCAGGGCGCTCGCCCACCCGGTGCGCATCCGCGTCCTCGAACTGCTCGGCGAACGCGACCACGCCGTCTCGGAGATCCTCCCCGAGGTCGGCGTCGAGCCGGCCCACCTGTCCCAGCAGCTGGCGGTCCTGCGCCGCGGCAGCCTGGTGGCCGTCCGGCGCGAGGGCGCCACCGTCGTCTACAGCCTCACCAGCCCCGAGGTCACCGACCTCCTGCGCGTCGCCCGGTCCATCCTCGGCGGCGTCATCACCAACCAGGCCGAACTCCTCGAGGGCCTGCTCACCCCCGCGGCCGACCCCTCCCGCGGCTGACGGTCCGGACACGGGCAGGTCGGGGCACCGAGAACCCGGCGAGGGGCTGCTGCTCGATCGCTGCGCCGCGTCCGGGTCATACCTCGAGGCCGGCCTCGATGCGGCGGGCGTGGTGGCGGGCCATGGCGAGGTTGGACCGGCTGCGGTCGAGCATCAGGTAGAGGAACAGCCCGGGGTGCCGCGTGAGCGGCCGGATCAGGTGGTACTGGCCGGTCAGGCTGATCAGGATGTCCTCCAGCTTCTGGTCGCCCTGGCCCGCCATGTCCAGGGCGCGCATCTCGGCGCGCAGGATGTCGGTGGTGGCGGCGGCCGCGACGGACAGGGTTTCGGCCGGCCCCGCAGTGCCCAGCGCCATGCCGCTGGTGTAGTCCCCCAGGGCGGCCCCGAGCGCGCCGTCGATGGTCATCGCATCCTTGAGCGAGGTCTCGATCCCGGCCAAGTTCTCCTCCAGCCGTTCGTGGCGCAGGGTCGTGTCCCGGCGCGCTGATGTCCACTTCTGTCGGGCGATCCTAGGAAAGCGAACGGCACGGCTCGCCGATATGACCGCAAGCGATCGGCTTCTGCCGGAAGCGGGCCGACTCGACTGCAATGCATGACATGTTGAGTTGATGAATTCTTCATGTTGTTAGATCCTGGAGCCGGTGGCGCAGCGCGTCGACGATCCCTGGCGCCGACGCGGACACCCTCGGGCAACGCGAGGAAGCAACCCATGAGCACTGTCGACGGTCCGCATCCCGCGGTCGACCTCGAGAGCGCACGGTCCTGCCAGATCTGCAGCGGGTGGGGGACCGTGTCCACGCCCGACGGCAGGACCTACGTCCTGTGCCGGTCGTGCCAGCGGGGCAGCGCGGCACACCCGCCGGACGTGCCACCCGGCGGCGGGGGCGCGGCGGGGCCCGGAACGGGGTCTGCAGCGAGCCGCGCACCGAACACCGTGGGGACGGGGCGGTAGGAGACGTCGCCCGGCCGGACGGCAGCCGGGCCGTGGGCCTCGTCGGCCGGAACGACATCGACCTCGCGGGCGGGAGCGCCGGAGTCGTCCACCGGCACCTGCACGCGAAACGGATCCCGGCCGCGAGCAGTGCGGGAAGTGTCAGCGCCCTCCGCCGGTGGTGTCGGCCAGGACGCCCGGCAAGTGGTTGCGGGCGTACGCGATGGCTTCGGGCGTCGCGGCGAAGACGCGGTGCTCGGTGTGCAGGCGGTCGAGCACGCCGAGCGCGTCCAGGGTCTTGAGGTGGTCCTCGCGGACGCCGGAGACCAGGACGAGGATGCCCCGCCGCTCCAGTTTGTCGATGGCGTCCCCGAGGACGAGCGCGCCGGTGGCGTCGATCGCGGTGATCCGCGACAGGCGCAGGACGACCGCCTTCACGTCGCCGGTCTCGGCGAGTTCGAGGAGGAAGCGGTGGGCGGCGGCGAAGAACAGCGGCCCGTCGATGCGGTAGGCGACGATGTGCTCGGCCAGGAGGGCCTGCTCCTCGGCATGGTGGTCGGCGGCCGGCAGGCCGTCGTGCAGTGGCACCCGGGTGAGGGCCGCGGAGCGGGCGACCTGCCGCAGCGCCAGCGCGCCGGCCACCAGCAGGCCGACGATGACGGCGGTCACCAGGTCGAAGGCGAGGGTTGCGGCCGCGGTCAGTGCGAGGATCGCGGCCTCGCCGCGTCCGGCACGGGCCAGCGCCCGCAGGGAGGCGACCTCGACCATGCGCACCGCGGTGGCGATCAGCACGCCGGCCAGGGCCGCGAGCGGGATGCCCTCCACGAGCGGGGCGGCGGCGAAGACCACCGCGGCGAGGACGGCTGCGTGGACGAGCGCGGCCAGCCGGGAGGCGGCACCGGAGCGGACGTTGACGGCGGTGCGGGCGATCGCACCGGTGGCGGCGACGCCGCCGAACAGCGGCGCGGCCAGGTTGGCCAGGCCCTGCCCGAACAGTTCCCGGTCGCTGTCGTGCCGCTCCGAGACGCTCATCGCATCGGCGGCGGTGGCGGACATCAGCGACTCCAGCGCGGCGAGGGCCGCCACTGCGACCGCCGCCGTCGCCAGCTGCGGCACGTCGGAGAGGTGGAAGAACCCCAGCGACGGGGCGGGCAGCCCGGAGGGCAGGTGCCCGATCGTCGCCACGTCCAGATCGGCGCCGGAGGCGAGGAGCGTCGCCGCGACCACGGCGAGCAGGGAGAACGGGACACCCGGCCGCAGCCGGGCGCCGACCAGCATCACCATCGCCACGCCCGCGGCCAGTGCGAGTGGTGCGAGGTGCGGGTCGGCGACGAAGCCGGTCAGCGCGTCCCATGCGGCGACGGCGACGTTCTCCGCGCCCGAGGGCGCCACGCCGAGGGCCGCGGGCACCTGCTGGAGGCCGATCACCGCGGCGATGCCGAGGGTGAAGCCCTCCACCACCGGCGCCGGGACGAACGCCATGAAACGCCCGGCGCCGCCGAGCGCCGTCGCCACCAGCAGCACCCCGGCGAGCAGACCCACCGTCAGCACGCCGTCGGCGCCGTAGCGGTGGACGATCGGCACCAGGACCACGGTCATCGCCCCGGTCGGGCCGCTGACCTGCAGGTTGGAGCCGCCGAACAGCGCCGCGAGCGCGCCGGCGACCACCGCGGTGGCCAGACCCGCCTGCGCTCCGGCGCCGGAGGCGACACCGAAGCCCAGCGCGAGCGGCAGCGCGACGATCGCCACCGTCACCCCGGCGAGCAGGTCCTTGCGCGGCGAGCGCCGCATCGTCGCCCACACCGCACGGTCCGGCAGCACCGCGCGGAGCCGGCCGCCCAGGCGGCGCGCGGACACCGCGACGATGTCGCTCATGCGCCCGCCTCCCGCGACCCGTGCCCGCCGAGCTCGGCCAGCAGATCCGACTGGTCGGTGATCATCGTGGAGAGGATCCGGCGCGCCGCCTGCAGCAGCTCCGCCACGTCCGGCGTGCTCAGCGCGTACACGACGGTGTTGCCGTCCCGTGTGGCCGACACCAGCTGGGTGCGGCGCAGCACCGCCAGCTGCTGCGAGAGGTTCGAGGGCTCGACCTCGATCGCCGCCAGCAGCTCGCGCACCGGACGCGGCCCCTCCTGGAGCAGCTCCAGCACCCGGATGCGCACCGGATGCCCCAGCGTTCGGAAGAACTCCGCCTTGGCCTGGTACAGCGGAACGGCCATCAGTCCTGCTCCTCCTCGTCAGCCGCACGGTCCAGCGCCACACCATGGTGGGCCGCGATCCGCAGCAACTGCGTGATCCGCCCCGCGTACGCCTGGGCCCTGTCGTCGTCGCCGGCATCCCGCGCCTGTGCCCGCGACCGGCGGGCCTCGTCCAGCTGCTCGCGCAGTTCCGTGTCGAACGCGCCGCTCATCGCCGCTGTCCTTCCGCCCTCGGGTCCCGCCTCGCGCGACCTCTCAGTACAAGGATGCAGCATGTTCGAACATGAAGAATTCTTCAAGTCGTTGCTGCTGCGATGCCCGCCCCCGACGGCGGGGGTCAGGGGCTCTGCGGCGTCAGTCGGTGGGACCCGGGCGGAGGTCGCCGAGGAGTTCCGCCCTGTCGGTGATGACGTCGGTGAGGATGGAGCGGGCGACGGCGAGGAGCTGGGCGACCTCGGGGCTGGTGATCCGGTAGATCACCGCGGCGCCGTCGCGGCGGGAGGTGACCACGCCGGCGCGGCGCAGGACGGCGAGCTGCTGGGAGAGGTTGGAGGCCTCGACGCCGACGTCGGTGAGCAGTTCGGCGACGGCGTGCTCGCGCTGGCTGAGGAGTTCGAGGACGCGGATGCGCACGGGGTGGCCGAGGGTTTTGAAGAACTCTGCCTTGATCTGGTACAGCGGCACGGTGGTGACGGAAGGTTGCCGCGTGTTACCGGCAGGCATGGGGTCACCGTCCGTGTCGAGGGTCGAGGGTCTGGTTCGACTGTAGCAATGCCGCGGGCGCCGAGGCCGACGTCGGGCGTCCGGAGTGGCCGGTCCGGCCCCGGCGTGGCGGCCGTTCCCGGAACCGTACCGGTCGGACGGGTCGAGCGCCGCCGCACGAAGATTTGCAAAGATTCGCAACTGCTAAACTTGCGCACCGGGCCCCGGCGGTGCCGCCGGAGCGGGCTCGCCGTGCCGAGGGTGTTGCGGGCCCAGGGCCCTTCCCGAGGTATGCGACAGACGGAGAACACCGCGTTCATGAGCGAGAACCTGCCCCCGTGCCCGAAGTGCTCCGGCGAGTACACCTACGAGATGGACGCACTGATGGTCTGCCCCGAGTGCGGCCACGAGTGGGCTCCCGCCGAGAGCGGCACGGAGGCCCGCGGCGAGCGGGTGATCAAGGACTCGGTCGGCAACGTGCTGAGCGACGGCGACACCGTGACGGTCGTCAAGGCCCTCAAGGTCAAGGGCAGCGCGTCGGGCATCAAGGCGGGCACCAAGGTCCGCAACATCCGCCTGGTCGACGGGGTGGACGGCCACGACATCGACTGCCGGATCGAAGGCTTCGGCGCCATGCAGCTCAAGTCGAGCGTGGTCAAGAAGGCCTGACACTCCGCACCCGGCGCCGGTGGCCCCGGACGGGCGTGCGGCGGGGCCGGTCGCCGCACGGTACGGGCCGACCGGCCCCTCGTGACCGCAGCGCGGACGGGCGACGCTGGACGCATGGCGACGACCGGCAGCAGGGACTACTACGACATCCTCGGGGTGCCGCACGACGCCGACCGGGAGACGGTGAAGCGGGCCTTCCACGACCTCGCGCGCAAGTACCACCCCGACCTCAGTACGCGCTCCGACGCCCAGGAGCGGTTCAAGGAGGTCGCGGAGGCCTATGCGGTGCTGTCCGACCCGGACAGGCGCGCCGACTACGACCACCGCGGCGCCGCCACCCCGCCCGGCGGGATCTCCGTGGAGGACCTGCTGGCCGGACTCGATCTCGGCGAGGTGTTCGGCAGGACCGGCGGAGCGTCCTTCGGACAGGGACGGCCCGGCGGCATGTTCGGCAGCCCCTTCGGTGGCTGGGCCACGTGGTCGCCGGAGCGCGGCGCCGATGTCGAACTCGGTCTCACCGTGCCGCTCTCGGCCGTTCTGACCGGGTCCACCGAGACCGTGACCGTCCGCCGCCCCGCTGCCTGCCCCGTCTGCGGCGGACGGAGCACCGTGGTCCACGAGCCCTGTGCGGCCTGCGCGGGCTCCGGGCGGGTCGTCCTGGGCGAGCCGGTCACCTTCGGGATTCCGCCCGGCATCGGCGAGGGGACGGTGTTCCGGCTTCCCGGCAAGGGCATGCCGCCGCGGGACGGGCGCGGGGCGAGCGGCGATGTGTTCGTCGTGGTCCGGACCGCTCCTGATCCCCGCTTCACCCGGCAGGGCGCCGACCTGTGGTGCGGACTCGAGATCCCGGTCCACGACGCCGTCCTCGGCACGAGCCGGACGGTTCCGACACTGGACGGTGACGTCCCGCTGGCCGTTCCCGCGGGCACCCAGCCCGGGGCCGTGCTCGACGTTCCGGGCAGGGGCCTGCCCCGACCCGGCGGCGGGACCCGCGGCGACCTGCGCGTATCGGTGACCGTCAAGATCCCCGACCGCCCCGGCGAGGAGGAACGGGACCTCTATCGGAGGCTGGCCGAACTCCACACCCCGCGCGGGAAGGCCGGCGCCGGTCAACCCCCGGCGCACGCCGGTGACGAGCCGCCAGAGCCCCACACCGAGGCAGCAGGAGCCCCGGAGGCTCACCGGGCCAGGTGGTGGCGGAGAAGGCCGAAGAGCGAGGCGCGGTGACTTGCGCGGTCCGCCACCGTGGTTGCCGTGTGCCGGCGGTCCTCGCCCGTGCCGGGTGGCCCGCCCGGTCGACACGACCTCTCCACCGGCGGAGTTCCGATGGCGGGCCCGGCCCGGCTCACGCATGGTGGCCGTGAACACGGCGCGCGCCCGGAGGTGCACAGTGGACGACGGAGCAGGCGGGACGCCTCGGATCGTGGTGGGAGTGGACGGCTCGGAAGCCGCCGGGGAGGCCCTGCGCTGGGCCGTCCGCCAGGCCCGGCTCGTCGGCGGCACGGTCGATGCGCTGATCGCGTGGGACTACCCCGCCGGCTACGGGATGCCCGCCACCCTCCTGGGAGGCTTCGACTTCGAGGACACCGCACGCCGCGGCCTGGACGAGGCCGTGGCCGAGGCCACCCGGGACCTGCCCGGAGCCCCGGACCTGATCCGGCAGCACGTCGTCCAGGGCCACCCCGCCACCGCTCTCCTCGATGCCTCCCGCGACGCCTCGCTCCTCGTCGTCGGCAACCGCGGCCACGGCGGCTTCACCGAGGCGCTGCTGGGATCGATCGGACAGCACTGCGTCCACCACGCCCGGTGCCCCGTGGTCGTCGTCCGGCCCGTTCGCCACCCGGATCCCGGGAAGGACAGGTGATCGACTACCAGGCGGTCTTCCGCGCCCTGCCCGGAATGGTCGCCGTGCTCACCCCCGACCTGGTGTACGCGGACGCCAACGAGGAGTTCCTGCACCTCTCCGGCCGGACACACGACCAGCTCCTCGGCCGCTACCTGTTCGACGTCTTCCCCGACAACCCGAACGACCCGGAGGCCACCGGAGCCCGCAACCTGGAGGCGTCGCTGCGCCGGGTCCTCGAGACCGGTGAACGCGACACCATGGCCCTCCAGCGGTACGACGTCGAGAGCCTGGAGCGGCCGGGCGAGTGGCAGGAGCGCTACTGGAGCCCCGTCAACGTTCCCGTGCTCGGGCCCGACGGCGACGTGGTGCTCCTGGTGCACCGGGTCGAGGAGATCACCGAACTCATCAACGCCCACGGCCTGCCCGAGGGGAACCGCGCCCGCATCCTCGAGGCCGAGCTCTACACCAGGGCCCGCGAACTCCAGGAGCTGAACGAGCGCCTGCGCGAGGCCCACGCCCGCGAGCGCGAGGTCGCCCTCGCACTGCAGGCGGCCATGCTGCCGACCCCCGCACCGATCGACCGGGTCCGCGCGGCGGTCCGGTACCGGCCTGCCGTCGGCACGCTCAACGTGTGCGGCGACTGGTACGACCTGGTCGCCCTGCCCCGGCACCGCACGGCGGTCGCCGTCGGCGACGTCGTCGGACACGGGCTCGCCGCGGCCGGTGTCATGGGCCAGCTCCGCAGCGCCCTCAGCGCCGCCTCGCGGGTCACCGAGGGACCGGCCCAGTCCCTGGAGGTGCTCGGCCTCTACTCGCGCTCCATCGACGGCGCGGAGAACACGACGGCCGCGACCGCCTTCGTCGACCACGCCCTCGGCACGATCACCTACAGCAGCGCCGGCCACCCGCCGCCGGTGCTGCTGCGCTCCGACGGCACCTTCGAATTCCTCGACCGGGCCACCGACCCGCCGCTCGGCGCCCGGCCGGAACACGTCCCGCGCCCGCAGGCCACCGTCCCCTTCGAGGAGGGCGACACCCTCGTCCTGTACACCGACGGTCTGATCGAGCGGCGCCGCGAGGACATCGACGTCGGCCTCGACCGCCTGGCCCGCGCCCTTGCCGCCCGGCCCGCGGATCCTCCCGAGGCCATGGCTGACAGCGTGCTGGCCGAGCTGCTGCCGCCCGGCGGCGCCACCGACGACACGGTGCTCGTGGTCGTCCGGCTGTGAGGGGCCGCGCCGGAGCCAGGCGCCCCTCAGTCGGCGAAGGTGTGGAGGATGCCGTCGCGGTCGACCGGTGCCGTCCGGTCCTGCTCGTGGTGCTCGAAGTGGTGCAGCCGGGTGTCGGGGCCGGGGAAGAACATGGACACCCGGCCGGTCTCCGACCAGCGCACGTCCCAGGGCGGGCTGCCGTCCGGGTGGTGCAGCGCCACGATCTCCCCGTCGCGGCGTGCGGCGCCGGGCCGGGTGGCGTTCACGATGACCCGGTCTCCGATGTCGGCCTTCATGGCGGGCCTCCGTCCTCGAACCGTCCCCGGGCGTTCCGGGCGGGCCCCTCCTGGGCTCCAGACCAGCAGAGGCCCGGCGGTGCCACCAGGGCCGGGCGGGTCCCTCGGCCGGGCCGAACGGCCTCCCCGTGTGCAGGGCGGCGACATGTCCGCCGGCCTTCGCGGTGCGCGTTCCCGGCCGCTGCCGCTCAGCCGCCGGCCGTCGCCTCGAGCTCCGCTGCGACGGCCGCCGCCCATGCGTCCACCTCACCCCAGTCCGTGTACTCGCCGTACCGCCCGCCCATCAGCCGGAAGACCAGCCGGCCGGTCGGCGGCCAGTGCTCCGGTGCCACCGCACCCGCGAAGTCGTGCCGGCCGACCGGCGCGATCGCGGCCGGCAGTGCGGCGGGCAACTCCGAGGCGGAACGCGCCTTGAGCCGCCGGAGGCACCGGGCCACGACCGGTGGGAAGGCGCTGCTCCGCTCCCCGACGAGACTCACGCTGAACAGCCACACCGGCTGCTCCGCGAGCGCACCGGCATTCCGCCGGACGAACTCGACGGCCTCGGGCAGCCACCTGCCGTCGTGGACGGCACTGCCCAGTACGACAGCGCCGCAGTCCGTGACGTCGCCCGTCCGCACCAGCGGTCGGACGGCCGTCCCGTGGCCGTTCGACTGCAGCTGCCGGGCGATCCGTTCGGCGATCCGGCGTGTCGAACCGTGCGCACTCGCGTAACCGACAAATACCTGCACGTCACCGCTCCTGCTCCCGCTGCCCCCGGTCTCTCCATGACACGCCCCTGCGTCCCTCACCGGCAGGGACCGTTCGGCCCCCGGTACGGGACACGAGGCCCTGTCGCCGCCGGCCACGCAGGGCCGAAGCTGATGGCGAGGCCTGGACAAGGCCCTTCCAGGGGCCGGTTCCGCGGGAGGCACACCATGACGAAGCAGCGAATCCTCGTGGCCTACGGGAGCAAGCACGGCGCCACGGCAGGCATCGCCAAGGAAATCGGCCGGGTGCTGGACGAGGAAGGGTTCGCGACCGAGGTCCTCCCCGCAGCGGAGGTGACCACCGTGGCGGACTTCGATGCCGTCGTCCTCGGCAGTGCCCTCTACATGAACCGCTGGCAGCGGGATGCGCTCCACTGCGCCCACCGCCATGCGGACGAACTGGCGCGGCGGCCGGTCTGGCTGTTCAGCAGCGGGCCGATCGACAGTTCCGCGGAACAGGGCGAGATCCCGCCGGTCGCCCAGGTGGCCGACGAGCTGGAACACCTGCACGCCCGCGGGCACGTCACGTTCGGTGGCAGCGTGACCGCCGAGACACCGGGCTTCGTCGCCCGCAGCATGGTCCGGCACGACAAGGGCGGCGACTTCCGCAGCCCCGAGCACATCCGGCGCTGGGCCCGGCAGATCGGCGCCGAACTGCACACCCACGAGGACCGTGGTCCGAACGGCAGCTGACGGCCCGTCTCCTGCGGCACCCGCCGCAGGAGACCGAGGAGGCGTGCCATGTCCGCCGCATCCACCTCGCCCCGCCCGTCCGAGGGCGGCCATCTGCTCCGGCGGCATCTCCGCAGGGCTGCCGGCCTGGATCACAACCCGCTCTGCCGCAGGACCGACCGGGCCCGCAGCCGGCTGCTCGTCGGTGCCGTCCTGCTGGCCGTGCTCTCGGTCGTCGCCGCCCTGGTCACCGCTCAGGTGCTGCTGAACGGCATGCGGGCGGATGCCCGCCGGACGGCAGAGCACCGTCACCGGGTGACCGCCACGACCCTCGCGGCTGCCGTCGACACCCCTGGCCAGTCACTCGGCACGGCGCAGGCCCGGGCCACCTGGGCCATGGCCGGCGGCGACAGGACCGGCACCGTCAAGGTGCCCGGCGGCACGCCGGAGGGGACGGAAGTCCCGCTGTGGGTCGACGACACCGGTGCCCCCGCCGAACTTCCCCTCCGAGACGACCGGATGGCGGTGTCTGCGGCCGGCTACGGTCTCGTCGTGCTGGCCGGCGCGGGCACCCTTTCCGCCGTGGTCCTCGTGCTGCGCCGTGGCATCCTCGACCACCGGGCGGCGGCCGCGTGGGGGGACGACTGGGATCTCGTCGAACCGCGCTGGTCCGGCCGCACGGACCGGCCCGGAACCGGCGAGAACTGAACCGGCCGCCGGAAGCCGGCTGCGTGGCTCGACCTGGTCAGATGCCTCCGTGCTCGGGTGGGCGTCGGCCGCGAGGCCGACCGGCCCGGCACGGCGGGCCGCCGTGGCCGTGCCCTGCCCGGCCGGACGGGCTGCCGGGGCCGGTCGGCCCTGGTGGTCCCCTCTGCAGGCGAGGAACGTGGACTGGGAAACCCGGGGCCGTTCGGGCGTGCCACGGGGCCGGACCGAGGGAGCCGCCATGTCCGTCACCGAGCCGCCGGTGTCCGCGGTCGAGGCACTGCTGACCGACGGGACCACCGTCCTCGTCAGGCCCGTCGAGGCGGGGGACCGCGCCGCCGTCCTGGAGCTCCACGCGCACGGGATGTCGGAGGAGAGCCGCCGGATGCGGTTCCTCGGGACGAGCCACCGGGCACCCGAACTGGCGGCCGACCGACTGTGCGGCCCCGGCCGGTCCGGGGTACTGGCCCTCGGCGCCTGGGCGGACGGCGAACTGGTGGGGGAGGCGGACTGCCAGGCGGCCGCGGAGAGCGGCGGTGAGAGCGCCGAACTGGCCATGGCGGTCGCCGACGCCTGGCACCACCGCGGGGTCGGCACCCTGCTCGTGGAGCACCTCGTCCATGCCGCCCGTAAGCGCGGCGTCCGCGAGTTCGTCGCCGACACGCTGGCCGGCAACCGGGCCGTCCACAAGGTCTTCTCCGACCTCGGGCTGCCGGTCCACCGGCACCTCGACCACGGCGAGATCCGGGTACGCGTCCCGCTCGTCGAGGAGGACGAGGGCTACCTCCGGGCCGTCGACGAACGCGGCCGGACGGCCGACCTGGCCAGCCTGGCCGCGCTGCTGCGCCCGCGAGCGGTCGCGGTCGTGGGCGCGTCCCGCCGGACCGGATCGGTGGGACGCACGGTGCTGCTGAAGATCCGTCGGGGCGGCTTCACCGGGCCGGTGTGGGCCGTGAACCCGCACACCGAAGTGATCGCCGGCGAGCCCGCGTACCCGGGGATCGCCGCGCTGCCCGGGGTACCGGACCTCGCCGTGCTGGCCGTGCCACCGGCGGCGGTGCCGGGCGCGGCCGAGGAGTGCGGACGGGCCGGTACGAAAGCGCTCGTGGTGCTCACCTCCGGCCTGGACGCGGCGCAGGTGCGGCAGTTGATGCACAGCTGCCGGCGCCACAGCATGCGCCTGGTGGGGCCCAACAGTCTCGGCATCGCCCAGACCGACCCGGAGATCCGGCTGGACGCGGAATTCGGCGGAGCCTTCCCGCTGCCCGGCACTGCCGGTGTCGCCGTGCAGTCCGGGGGAGTGGGCATCGCCCTGCTGCAACGGCTCGCCTGGCTGGGCATCGGCGTCTCCAGCTTCGTCTCCCTCGGCGACAAGTACGACGTCAGCGGCAACGACCTGCTGCAGTGGTGGGAGAGCGACGGCCGGACCGACCTGGCCCTGCTGCACCTCGAGTCCTTCGGCAGTCCGCGCGCCTTCGCCAGGACGGCGCGGCGTGTCACACGCACCCTCCCCGTGCTCACCGTCGACGCCGGCCGCTCCGATGCCGGCCGCCGGGGCGCCGCCTCGCACACCGCCGCAGCCGCGACGCCGACCGTCACCCGGGAGACGCTCTTCCGCCGGGCGGGGATCACCGCGGCGCACAGCGTCGCCGAACTCGTGGAAACCGCAGCCCTGTTCCACACCCAGCCGCTGCCCGACGGGCGCGGACGCGTGGCCGTGGTCTCCAACGCAGGCGGGATCGGCGTCCTCGCCGCGGACGCCTGCGCCGCGGCCGGGCTCGCACTGCCGCCACTGCCCGCGGACACGGTCGCGGAGCTGCGCGACCTGCTGCCGGCCGGGGCGGGGACGGCCAACCCCGTCGACACGACGGCAGCCGTCGGCCCGGCCCAGCTCAGGGCCTGCCTCGACGCACTCGCGCGGGCCGACACCGTCGACGCGCTGGTGGTCTGCCTCGTGCCGACCGCCCTCGTCCAGGAAGACGCCGACCGGCCGCTCCACGCGCTGCTGGACGGCCCGGGCCGACGGCACCTGCCGGTCGCGGCCGTCCTGCTGGACCAGGAAGTGCCCGTCCAGTACCGGACCTGCGCGGACGGCGGACGGCTGCCGTCCTACGCCGACCCGGCCGCCGCCGCGCGGGCCCTCGCCCATGCCCGGGACCGGGCGAGGTGGCTGGCCGAACCGCCCTCCGCCCCGGCCTCTCCGCAGGCCGGCGACACCGCCGGTGCCCGCCGCCTGGTCGACGTGTTCCTCGCCGCCCACCCCGACGGAGGGTGGCTCGACCCGGAGACCACCGCGGACCTGCTCGACTGCTACCGGCTCCCGCTCACCGCCTCGATCCTGGCGCGGAGCGAGCACGAGGCCGCGCTCACTGCCCGGACGCTGCGTCCGTTCGGCCACGAGGGCCGCATCGCGGCCAAGGCGTACTGGCCGGGCCAGGTGCACAAGAGCACCGAAGGCGCCGTCCGCCTCGGCATCGGCAGCGCGGCCCAGGCGCAGGAGTGCTACCGGGACTTCCGTGACCGCTTCGGCGACCGGATGACCGGCGTGCTGTTCCAGCCCATGGCCCCGCCCGGGGTGGAACTGCTCGTCGGCGCGGTGCAGGACGAGGTGTTCGGGCCGTTGGTCCTGCTCGGCCTCGGCGGGACCGCGACCGACGTCCTCGGCGACCGCACCACCCGGCTCGCCCCGCTGACCGAACGCGACCTGGAGACCATGCCCGCAGACCTGCGGGCGGCCCCACTGATCCTGGGCCGCCCGGGCGCGCCGGAGGCGGACCTCACCGGCCTGCGCCGGGTGCTCGCCGGCGTCTCCGCGATGGCCTGCGACCTGCCCCAGCTCGTCGAGGCGGACCTCAACCCGCTGATCGCACGACCCGACGGCGTCGTCTGCGTCGACGCCCGCATCCGGGTCGAGCCCAGGCCCTCCTACGACCCCTACCTCCGGCGGCTGCGCCGTCCGGCCCTGGCCGGGGAGGCGGGCGGGCAGTGAAGCCGGCACCGTGCCGGACGGCACGGTGCCGGCTCGAGCCGTACGCGGGCTTTCGGCCGGGCCACGGTCGGCACCTGCACGAGCCCGGTCAGCCGACCAGGACCCGCTCGCCCGAGCACGGCACCACGGCGGTCCAGCCGAGTTCGCGGTCGATCCGGTCGCGGAGGGCCTCGGCCCCCTCGGGCTCGCCGTGCACCAGGTAGGTGGCGCTCGGCGGCGGCGCCGCCCGCAGCCAGTCGATGATCTCCGCCGCGTCGGCGTGGGCGGAGAACGCCGGAACGTTCACCACCTCGGCACGCACCGGCACGTAGCCGCCGTACATCTTCAGCACCCTGGCGCCGTCGACCAGTTGGCGGGCGCGGGTGCCCGCCGCGGCGTAGCCGACCACGACGACGGTGTTCCGCGGGTCGGGCAGCAGGCGCCGCAGGTGGTGCACGACGCGGCCGCCGGTGGCCATGCCCGAGGCCGAGACCAGCACGGACGGCACGGCGGAGCGTTCGAGGGCCAGCGACTCCTGGAGCGAGTGGATCAACTCGAACGGCTCCGGGGAGAGGGCCGTCGTGTCGTCCAGCACGTCCGTGCGCAGTTCGGGGGAGCGGACGGCGAACGCGTCGCGGTACACCTGCAGCGCGGCCAGCGCCATCGGGCTGTCCACGTACACCGGGGCGCCGGCCGGCAGCCGCCCGCTGCGGCGCAGTTCGGCGAGCTGGTGCAGGACGACCTCGGTGCGGTCGACCGCGAAGGAGGGGACGACGACGGTGCCGCCGCGGGCCAGTGTCCGTTCGACGGCACGGGCGAACCACTCGCGGGCCGCGGTCTCCTCGTGGTGCCGGTTGCCGTACGTCGACTCCATCAGCAGCACGTCCGCCCCGGTGAACGGCTCGGGCGGGCGCAGCAGGGGGTGCACCGGGCGGCCGAGGTCGCCGCTGACGGCGAGGGTGTGCCCGTCCTCCAGGGTGAGGTGCGCCCAGGCGGAGCCGAGGATGTGTCCGGCCCGGTGCAGGCGCAGGACCGTTCCGGCCTCGATCTCGACGTCCGCGTCCACCGGGACGGGGTCGAACATGCCCAGGGCGTTCTCGACGTCCTTCTCGTCGTACAGCGGTTCGGCGGGGCGGTGCTTGGACCAGCCGTGCCGGTTGGCGTGCTCGGCGTCCTCACGGAGCAGGTGGGCGCTGTCACGGAGGATCAGTTCGGCGAGCCGGGCGGTGTCCGGGGTGGTCAGGACCGGGCCGCGGAAGCCGTCGCGGACCAGGCGCGGCAGGTAGCCGCAGTGGTCCAGGTGGGCATGGGTCAGGACGACGGCGTCGACGTCGGCCGGGTCGAGCGGCAGCGGGCGGCGGTTGCGGCGGCGCAGTTCGGCCAGGCCCTGGAAGAGCCCGCAGTCGACCATGAGCCGCGCGTGGTCGGTCTCGACCAGGAACTTGCTGCCGGTGACGGTGCCGACGCCGCCGAGGAAGGTGAGCAGGCCCGGCCGGGGTGCGGGGCTCGGGAGGCTGGGCGCGGTGTTCACGGCGGTCCTCACTTCGCGCTGTGCTGCCCGTGCTCGGCCGCCGCGACCTGCTGCTTGACGGCGGCGAAGCTGTCCGGGGTGACCGAGATCGAATCGATGCCGGCGTCGACCAGGAAGCGGGTGAACGCGGGGTCGTTGCTGGGGCGTTGGCCGCAGAGACCGACATGGCGCCCGGCCGCGTGGGCGGTGGCGATCAGCGTTTCGATGCTGCGGGTGACCGCGGGGTTGCTCTCGTCGAAGAGGTGGGCGAGCAGGTCGGAGTCGCGGTCGACGCCGAGGGTGAGCTGGGTCAGGTCGTTGCTGCCGATGGAGAAGCCGTCGAACCGTTCGGCGAACTCCTCGGCGAGCAGGATGTTCGCCGGGATCTCCGCCATCACGAAGACGCGCAGCCCGTTGCGGCCGCGGGCGAGCCCGTTGTCCGCCATCACCGCGAGCACGCGGTCCGCCTCCTCGGGGGTGCGGCAGAAGGGGATCATCACCACCAGGTTGGTCAGCCCCGTCTCGTCGCGCACCCGGCGCAGGGCCCGGCATTCGAGCGCGAAGCCCTCCCGGTAGCGGTCGTCGTAGTAGCGGCTCGCACCGCGCCACCCGATCATCGGGTTGGCCTCCACGGGCTCGAACGGTGTGCCGCCGACCAGCCGGGCGTACTCGTTGGTCTTGAAGTCGCTGGTGCGCACGACCACCGGGTCCGGCCATCGGGAGGCGGCGATCCGCGCCACGCCCTGGGCCAGCCGGTCGACGAAGTACTCGGCGCGGTCGGGGTGGCCGTCGGCCAGTGCGTCCACCTGCCGCCGGTCCTCGGCGGACAACCGTTCGGGGTGGAGCAGCGCCATGGGGTGCACCCGCACCTGGTGGGCCACGACGAACTCCGTCCGCGCGAGCCCCACGCCGTCCGCGGGCAGCCGCCACCAGCGGAACGCCGCGGCCGGGTCGGCCAGGTTCAGCATGACCTTGGTACGGGTGGCCGGCATCGAGTCGAGGTCGGTCTCCGACTCCTCGAAGTCGACCTGCCCCCGGTAGACGTGGCCCTCGGCGCCCTCCGCGCAGGAGACGGTGACCGGCTGCCCGTCGGCCAGGACCTCGGTCGCCCGGCCGGTGCCGACCACGGCCGGCACGCCGAGTTCACGGCTGACGATCGCCGCGTGCGAGGTGCGCCCCCCGTGGTCGGTGACGATCGCCGACGCCTTCTTCATCAGCGGTTCCCAGTCGGGGTCGGTGATCGTGGTGACCAGGACCGCTCCGTCGGGGAACCTGCCGATCTCGACGGGGTTCTGCAGCCTGCGGACCGGACCTGCGCCGATGGCCTCCCCGACCGCGATGCCGTCCACCAGCCGCTCGCCGGTGCCCGTCAGCCGGTAGCGGCGCAGTACCGTTCCGCGGCGGCGGGACTGCACGGTCTCCGGCCGCGCCTGGACGATGAACAGCTCCCCACTGCGGCCGTCCTTGGCCCACTCCAGGTCCATCGGGCAGCCGTAGTGGTCCTCCACGGCGACCGCCCACTCGGCGAGCTGCCGCACCTCGGCGTGGTCCAGGACCAGGGCGGTGCGCTCGTCCGCCGACGTCTCGACGATTCGGGTGAGACCCCCGTCGCCGTACACCGACTTGTGCCGTTTGGGGCCGCCCACGATCTGCAGCACCGGGTCCAGCCCGGGATCCTTCAGCAGCGGCTTGAACACCAGATACTCGTCGGGATCGACCTGACCGCTGACCACCGTCTCCCCGAGCCCCCAGGCGGCACTCACCACGACGGCTTCGGGGAAGCCGCTCTCCGGGTCCAGCGTGAACATCACGCCCGATCCGCCGAGGTCCGAGCGGACCATCAGCTGCACGCCCACCGACAGGGCCACCGTGAGGTGGTCGAAGCCGAGCCGCTCGCGGTAGTCGATCGCGCGGTCGGTGAACAGCGACGCGAAGCACCGTCGGCAGGCGTCGAGCAGGGCCTCGCGCCCGCGGACGTTGAGGAAGGTCTCCTGCTGGCCGGCGAAGCTCGCTTCCGGCAGGTCCTCGGCGGTGGCGCTGCTGCGCACGGCCACGTCCGGATCGGTGCGGCCCGCCTCGCGGCCCAGCCGCGCGTAGGCGTCCGCGAGTTCCTCGGCCAGCGGTTCGGGCAGGGGGGTCGCCAGGATCGCGGCGCGGACGGCGGCGCCCACTTCGGCGAGCGGGCTGCCGGCCCTCAGCCGGTCGAGCTGTGCGACGATCCCGTCCCGCAGCCGACCCTGTGCCAGGAACTCGCGGAAGGCGTCGGCCGTCGTGGCGAAGCCGTCGGGTACGCGGACACCGGCGGGGCCGAGGTGCCCGATCAGCTCGCCGAGGGAGGCGTTCTTGCCTCCCACCAGGCCGACATCGCTCCGTTCCAGGTCGGCGAACCGGATCACTCGGCGCATGGCTTCTCCCCGGACGATTCAGGACGATTCAGCAGGGCAGCCGACGGCGCGCGCAGGCCGGGCGGCGGGAGCCGCCGGGGCGGGCCTCCGGCGGGTGCCGGTGCCTCCACCGTCCGCCCGGCCGCTGTCCGGCTTCCAGGGCCCCGGGGCCCCGGACCGGTGGGCCGGACGGCCCGCAGTTGCGGGTCAGCGGCGGTGGTCTGCGGACGTAGGGACGATGACGACCGGGCAGTGCGCACGGTGCAGCAGTCCGTGCGGGACGGAGCCGAGGCGCATGCCGGTGAATCCACCGTGGCCGCGACGGCCGACCACCACGGCCAGTGCGTGCGCGGACGCCGCGGCCAACTGCTCGACCGGGTGACCGACCAGTACATCGTGGGTCAGCCGGACGTCCGGGTGGGCACTGCCCCGGCCGGCCGTGGACTCGGACAGCTGCCGCCGGATCGTCTCCACGGCCGTGTGTTCGTCGGTGGGCAGGATCAGCGGCGGCTGCCAGGTCCACACGGCCCGCAGCCCGGCGCGGCGCCGCGCCGCCAGGCCGAACGCGAAGTCCACGGCGGCCGCCGACGACCGGCTGCCGTCCACCCCCACGACCACGAACGGCGGCTGCTCGGTCGAGTGCTCCGGCGCGCCCACCACGGCGACCGGGCAGTGCGCCTGGGCGCTCAGTGGAACGGCGACCGAGGAGGCGCTCAGCCACTCCTCGGCGCGGCTCAGCCGGCGCGACCCGAGGACCACCAGTTCGGCGCGCCGGGACTCCTCGCACAGGACGCGGTCCGTGACGCCCTCGACCGTCTCGGTCGTGACATCCAGAGCCGGGTGGCGCTCCCTCGCCAGGAGGGCCGCCTTCTCGAGGACCACGCCGCCCCTGCGGTGTTCCTCCTTGAGGCTGCCGACCCATTCGGCGCCCGTGGATCCGTACGGCGGGGGAGTCACGACGTGGACCAGCCGCAGCGGCCGGTCCCGTCGGACGGCCTCGTCCGCGGCCCAGGCCACCGCCGTGGGCATGGGAGCCGGGGCGTCCACGCCCAGCACGATCGGACGGTGTGCGGCGGCGGGTTGCACGGCTTCCTCCACGCGTGGGCGGGTCACTGTCCCGCTGCCACGCTACGGCCGGCCGCCGCCGGTACGTGAGGGCCGACCGGCCCCGGTCAGTGGGGGAGGGCCGAACGGCCCTGTCCACGGGGTACCCACGGTCCTGCCGGGGCGTATCCGCGCGACCCTGGCCGCCACGCGCAGGACGGGATGTCCTGGGAGGAGGAGCCGGCCCCCCTGCGGGTGGTCCGGAGCACGGAGAACGGTCATGGCGACCCCGGTCACCGCAGCCGTGAAGGAGGCCGGCACATGCGCGTCTCGGATCTCATGATCTCGCCCCCGATGACCGTCCCGCCCGACGGCACCGCCGCCGAGGCGGCCCGGCTGATGGCGGACCGGGCGATCGGCTGCGTCCTGGTGGCGGACGGCCGGACCCTGTTCGGCGTCCTCACCGACCGCGACCTCGTGGTCCGGGTCCTGGCCGACGGCGCGGACGCGGGCACCTCCGTGTCGCGGCTGATGTCGGCCCCGCCGCTCACCGTCGACGCCGACGACGAACTCACCGCCGCCTACCGGGCGTTCCGCCGCGCCGGTGTGCGGCGGCTCCCCGTCCTGCGAGGCGGCGTGCCGGTCGGTGTCATCACCGTGGACGACCTCTTCCTCGACGTCCTGCAGCACTTCACCGACCTGCTCGGCCCGGTCTCCCGCAGCACCCTGCACGACGGGGCCGCCGTGCCGCCCGCCGAAAGGATCACGCCATGAACAGCAGCTGGAGCACCGTCGGCGACGTGATGACCCATGCGGTCGTCGCGGTGGGACGGGACGCGGACTTCCGGGAGGTCGCCGAGACCCTGCAGCAGTGGCAGGTCGGCGCAGTACCGGTGCTGACCGGCGACGGTCGGGTGATCGGCGTGGTCTCCGAGGCCGACCTGCTGATCGCGCAGGACCGCGAACCCGAGACCTACCGCGGCATCACCGCGGGCGGCATGATGACCGCGCCGGCGGTGACCGTCCACCCGGACAGCCCGATCGCCGAGGCCGGCCGGTCCATGGCACGGATGCACCTCAAGCGCCTGCCCGTCGTCGACGCCGAGGACTGCCTCGTGGGCATCGTCAGCCGGGGCGACCTGCTCAAGATCCACCTGCGCGATGACGGGGAGCTCGCCGGGCAGGTCCGGTTCGAGCTGGTCGCGGCCCTCCGGCCGGCGGACGCCTCCGGGATCGACGTGCGGGCCGACGAAGGGCGGATCACGCTGACCGGCACGCTCCCCGACACGGCGACCGCCGCGTTGCTGGAACACCTGGTCAAAGGAGTGCCGGGCGTGGTCGACGCCGAGGTCCGGCTCGGCGTCCCGGCCTGAGCGGTCGGCAAAGCGGACGCCGGGAAGACCGCCGGGAACCACCTGTCGCCGAACCCGGCGTCGGGCGGCGCCTGCAGGCCGCCGTCACGGCCGCACGGGTCGACTGAGCCGCACAGCCCAGTGGATCGGGCCGCTCGGCCCATGTGCGCCCGGCGCCGCGGGCGGACCGTGGGGGTGAGGGCATCCGCCCCCGCCGGGAAAGGAGAGCGGCGATGAGACACCGGCATGTGGCCGACGTGATGACCCGGGAGGTGGTCCGCGTCCCACCCGAGGCCGGCTTCCGCGAGATCGCAGCCGCCCTCGGGCTGCACCGGATCAGCGCGGTGCCGGTGGTCGACCGGGCGGACCACCCGATCGGCATCGTGTCCGAGGCGGACCTGCTGCACACCCAGGCCCTGCAGGACGACCCCGACGAGATGCGGGCGGTACCCGCGCCGGACGGTGACCGGGCCACGGCGGCCGAACTGATGTCCGCCCCGGTCGTCTGCATCACGGCGGACGCCAGCGTGGTCGCCGCCGCCCGGCAGATGGAGCGGCACAAGGTGAAGCGCCTGCCCGTGGTGGACGCCGACGGCCGGCTGGTCGGCATGGTCAGCAGGGCCGACCTGGTGCAGGTCTTCCTCCGCGACGACCGGGCCATCTCGCAGGAGATCGCCGACGAGGTGCTCGGGCAGATCGAAGGCCTCGACCCCGCGGCCGTGGGCGTCGAGGTCGACCAGGGCCGGGTGACGCTCAGCGGCACGATCGACCCGCCCTACCTGGCCCCGATCGTCCGACGACTGTGCCGTTCGATCGACGGCGTCGCGTCGGTCACCGACAGGACCGGGAAGCACGGTTGACCCGGCGGCGGCCGGACGGCACGACCCGGCCGCACGGCGGAGGAGGACCGGCCCGGCAGTCAGGACCGAACGGCCCTGCACCGGCCGGAGCGGCCGGCGGACAGTGGGAGTGCACGCCCACAAGGGAGGAGCAAGGACCATGCAGCACCGGAGCGTTCACGACGTCATGACCCAGGAAGTGGTGACCGCGAGGCCGGACACGCCGTTCAAGGAGGTCGTGGGCCTGTTCCACCGCAACGACATCACGGCCGTCCCGGTCCTCGACGACCAGGACCGGCCGATCGGCATGGTCTCCGAGGCGGACCTGATCCGCAAGGAGGCGGTGCTGCCCGACCCCGAAGGCCGCACACCGGGTCGCTGGCTGCCCCCGAAGGACCGGGCCCGCGCCGAGGCGGAGACGGCCGGAGGGCTGATGACCACGCCGGCGGTCACCGCCAGGCCCGGCTGGTCGGTGCCGGAGGCCGCCCGGCAGATGGACAAGCACAAGGTGAAGCGCCTGCCCGTGGTGGACGAGGCCGGCCGGCTCGTCGGCATCGTCAGCCGGCGCGACCTGCTGCAGGTGTTCCTGCGGCACGACGCGGCGATCCGCGAGGAGATCGTGCACGACGTCTTCGGCCAGATCCTCTGGACCCACTCGGAGGACGTCCGGGTGACCGTGCAGGACGGTGTCGTCACCGTCACCGGCCGCCTCCCGCGCCGCAGCCTGATCCCGATCGCCGAACAGCTGTGCCGGGCCGTCGACGGAGTGGTGGCCGTCCATCAGACACTCGACTGGGCCGAGGACGACACCGACGTCCGCCTCGAGCGCCCGCACGCCTACCGGGCCGGCAGCTGACCCGCCGCGCCTCTGCCCGGTGCCGCCCCTCGTTCGGAGGCGGCACCGGTTCCGGCCTCAACGGCCGGCGGGTCCGTCGGTGCGGATGTTCCGACCCGTGACCGACGACGTACGGACCCGGACCCAGATGTCACGCCCCTCCCCGACCCACGGATCGGGGCGGCCGTGGTGCTTCAGGTGCTCGATCTCGGGCTCCTCCAGCCGGACGGCGGTCCCCTTCACCAGCACGCTCCAACCCGAGCCGAACGCCTCGTCGATGCGGTCCACCTCGAACGCGAGGGGCGCACCGGCCTGCGGACACGCGCTGCTCCCCTCCGCGGTGCGGTAGACCACCGTTCCGTCCAGCACCCCGAAGTTCACGGGCAACGCGACGGGACCGTCCCCGGTGCACAGCACCACCCGGCCGACCCCGCCGGAGGCGAGCCTCGCCCAGCACTCCGCCGGCGCGAGCTCCTCGACGACCGGACGTGCGGCGGCTGCCGTGCGACCCGGCGGCACTTCCACCCCGGCGCCCAGCAGTTCGTCGACGGACGTGCCCAGGGCGCCCGCGAGCCGGGTGAGCGGTGCCGAGCCGGGTACTGCGGCGGACGACTCCAGGTACTCCAGGTACTCCACCGTCATGCCGGCCCGGTCCGCCACCTCCTCGCGGCTGAGCCCCAGCCGCTGCCTGTACAGCGACACCCGTCGTGCGATGTCGCCCCGGTGTTCCGCCCGGGATTCCGCGGGCCCGGTGCCGGTCGGCTGCCTGGACATCAATTCGTCCCTTCTCCGTGGAAGACACGGCCGGGCACGGTGGACGCGCGACCCACCGCGCAGCTCGCTGCGCCTGCGCCCGTACCACCAGCGTCGGCCGGGTCGCCGGACCACCACTGGGGCCGTTCGACCCTGATCGACCGGCGGACGGGCACAGGCTGCGTGCGTACGCGCGGCGGAGTCAGCCGCGGAGGCCGGCCAGGGTCGCATCGAGCGAGGTACCGGCCGTACGGGGGCGGTTGTGGGGGAGCCTGCCGAGCAGGTTGCCCATGGCGCAGGTGTTGGTGACGGCGGAGAAGGCGAGCCCGGCGCCGACGGCGGCCGAGATCCAGCGGGCGCCGGGCAGGGCGAGGTCGGCCAGGACACCGGCGACGACGAGGCTTCCGGCGACGAGGCGGACCTGCCGGTCCATGGCCCACACGGCGCGCGCACCGGGAACCCTGTCGAGCGGGTGGCCGTCGCCGGCCCAGGCGGTGGTGCCGCCGGTCAGCGTGAGGGCGGTGATCCCGGCGGCGGCGAGCTGGTCGCAGGCCGTCCGGGAGCGGTTGCCGGAGGCGCACACGACGGCGATCCCGCCCTCCGCGGCCACGGCACGCAGGGTGGGCAGTGCCTCGTCGAGGCGGTCGAGCGGAATGTTGTGGGCGCCGGGGATGTGGCCGGCGGCGTACTCGCCGGGGGAGCGGACGTCGATGACGGTGAACTCCGCGAGGCGGGGGTGCAGCTGGTCGACGGTCACGGGGGTGGTCATGGTGCGGGGGAGTCCTTCCGGGACATCGGGGTGGCCACCCGGGCGGGGGCACCGGGTGGAGCATGGGGGCCGGTCAGCGCAGCGCGTCGACGAGCATGAGGGCGGCGACGGCCAGCAGCGCGACCGCGAAGGCGGTCTGCAGCGCGCGGCCGCTGAAGCGGCCGGCCAGGCGCTTGCCGTCCCAGGCGCCGAGCACGGCGGCCGCGGTGAACGGGGCGACGACCGCCCAGTCGAGACCGCCGGTCGTGCCCAGGCGCGGTACGAGTGCGGCCAGGGAGTTCGCGGAGATGACCAGCAGGCTGGTGCCGACGGCCTCGGCCATGGTGAACGCGAGGACGGACACCAGCGCCGGGACGGCGAGGAAGCCGCCGCCCACTCCGAGCAGGCCGGTGACGGCGCCCAGTCCGGCGCCCGCGGTCGTGGAGCGTACCGCCGTCGGTCGTGCCGCCCGGTCGTCCCGTCCGGTGGCGGACGGCGGGGTCCTCCGGCCGGCGGCCAGCATGCGCCAGGCGGCAAGGGCTGCCAGGGACGCGAAGCCGACGGTGAGCAGGACGGCGGGCAGTCGGGCCGACAGCGCGCCGGCTGCGGCGGCGACCGGCAGGCCGGCGGCGGCGAACAGCAGACCGGTGCGCCAGCGGACGCGGCCGGCCCGGGCGTGCGCGAGCAGGCCGGTCAGCGAGGTGACGGCGACGATCAGCAGGGCGGCGGTGCCGGCGTGGGCCGGGGTGAAGCCGAGCAGGTAGATCAGGGCGGGGACGGCCAGCATGCTGCCGCCTCCGCCGAGGCCGCCGAGCGCCAGGCCGACGACGGCACCGGCGATCAGGGCGAGAACGAGCGCGGTCATGCGACCCGCCCGTGCAGGCCGTCCTCGGTGACGACGGGGAGTCCGGCCTCGGCCCAGGCCCTCATCCCGCCCGTCACATCGACGGCGGTGACACCGCGTGCGGCGAGCAGGACGGCCGCCTGCTGCGAGCGGTTCCCCGAGCGGCACACCACCAGCACCGTCCGTCCTGCGGCCCCGGGCGGGAGCCGGCCGCCGGCGCTCAGGGCGCCGAGCGGCAGCCACACGGCAGAGGGCGGGTGACCGGCGGTGAACTCCTCCGCTTCCCGGACGTCGACGAGGACCGCCCGGCCGGCCGAGACCATCTCGGCCGCCTCGGCAGGCGTCGCCTGCTGCGGTGCGTGCGGCTGGTGGGACAGGACCATGGCTGGCCTCCGGGGATGTGCTGGGGATGTGCTGGAGGGCGAACGGGCCGCGCCGCGGCGATACGACGCCGAGAACGGCTCCGGCCGGGCGGGGGAGGGGGGCGGGCCGCGTGACGACGGCGGCCGATGAGCGCCGCCCCTTGCTTCCGATAATACCCATGGGGGTATCTTGGAGGGCAAGGGATACCCCCACCCGTATTTTCGAGGCCCCGCCGCAGGCCGCACAGGTCGCCGGGTCCGGGTGCCGACCACCCTGGAATCAGGAGAGATCCACGTGTTCTTCGCCCAGTACTACCTGGACTGCCTCTCCCAGGCGTCCTACCTGGTCGCCGACGAGACCACCGGCCGCGCCGTCGTGGTGGACCCGCGCCGGGACATCGACGAGTACGTCGCGGACGCCGAGGCGCACGGCTTCACCGTCGAAGCCGTGATCAACACCCACTTCCACGCGGACTTCCTCGCCGGACACCTGGAACTGGCCGACCGCACCGGCGCCTGGATCGGCTACGGGCGGCGCGCCGAGACCGAGTACCCGATCCGCGAACTCGCCGACGGCGAGCGGATCGACCTCGGCGACGTCGCCCTGCAGGTCATGGAGACCCCCGGCCACACCCCGGAGTCCATCAGCCTGCTGGTCTTCGAACACTCCGGGGACACCGTCCCGTACGGCGTGCTGACCGGCGATGCGCTGTTCATCGGCGACGTCGGCCGCCCCGACCTGCTGGCCTCCACCGGCACGAGCGCCGACGAGCTCGGCCGGATGCTCTACGACAGCGTCCAGCGCAAGCTGATGGCCCTGCCCGACGAGGTCCGGGTCTTCCCCGCCCACGGCGCCGGCTCCTCCTGCGGCAAGAACCTGTCCACCGAACGGCAGTCCACCATCGGCGCCCAGCGCGCCACCAACTACGCCTGCACGCCGATGAGCGAGGAGCGGTTCGTCGCCATCGTCACCGCGGGCCAGTCCGCGGCGCCCGGCTACTTCGGCCACGACGCCGCACTCAACCGCCGGGACCGCGCCCTCTTCGACACCGCGCAGGCCCACCGGCCGCTCACCACGGACGAGTTCCGCAGCCGCCGCACGGCCGGCGCGGTCGTCGTCGATGCCCGCAACCCGCAGGAGTTCGCGGCCGGACACCTGCGCGGTGCGATCAACGTCCCCGTCGACGGCCGCTTCGCCGAACAGGCCGGCGCCGTCCTGTCCCCGGACGCGGACATCCTCGTCGTCGCCCCCGAGGGCCGTGAGGACGAGGTGGTCACCCGCCTCGCCCGCATCGGCTTCGACCGCACCGCCGGCCACCTGCACGAGCCGGAGACCACCCTCGTGGACTTCGCCGACGACCTCACCCCCGCCGGCCGCCTCACCGTCGACCAGCTGCGCACCGCCCTCGCCGGCGAGCAGCCGCCGCTCGTCGTCGACGTCCGCAGCTGCGGCGAGCGCGCGGAGGGGGCGGTGGACGACTCCCTGCACATCGCCCTCAACGAGCTGACCCGCCGCCTGGCCGACATCCCGGCCGACCGGCCCCTCGTCCTCCACTGCGCAGGCGGGCACCGCTCCTCCATCGCCGCCAGCCTGCTGCGCCACCACGGCTTCGCCGACGTCTCCGACCTGCTCGGCGGCTACGCCGCCTGGGAGGCCGCCCACCAGGACGCGGCCTGAGCCGCTTCCGTGCCGTCCCGGGAAGGGGCCCGTCGAACCCGGGCCCCACCTTTCCGGGTCTGCCGTGGGCCCGGCCGACATCTCCGGACGTATACCCCACGGGGTACACTGGACTTTCGCCCGACACAGTGGAGGTGCAGCAGTGCAGGTCGACGACGATTCGGTCGGCGCGGTCCTCAACCGCCTTCGCCGGGCCCAGGGCCAGCTCGCCGGAGTCATCGCGATGATCGAGGCCGGGCGCGACTGCAAGGACGTCGTGACCCAGCTCGCCGCCGTCTCCCGTGCCCTCGACCGGGCCGGGTTCAAGATCGTGGCGAGTGGCATGCGCCAGTGCATGGCCGCGGCCGACGGTGACACCCCGCCGATGAGCGAGGCCGAACTCGAGAAGCTCTTCCTCGCCCTCGCCTGACCGGCCCTGCCCGGGACGGCGCGCAGGCGCTGCCCGACCTCGCGGATCCGCGAACCGCCGGGCGGCGCCCGGCGGTTCATCTGCGGCCCAGCAGCCTCGCGAGGAATCCGCGCCCCTTGCCCCCGCTCCTGTCGCAGGTGCAGCGGTCCGCCCGGGGGACTCCGGCCAGCACCTGCTCGACGTGCATCCCGCACCCCGCGTAGGTCGCCTTGCCGCAGGTGCGGCACATGGTCCGTCGGCACATCGTGGAACTCCCGGTCTCGTGTTCTGAGGGCCTTGTCCTCCCGATGATACCCCCAGGGGTATATGCATGAGCGGGCGCCTGACGGCCGACCGGCGACGACCGGGCGGTACCTGTGCACGGCGCGGAGACTGGACATGTGCCGGGACCGTGGCGCGGGCGGCACCCCGCGCAGGACGGAAGGGCGATGCATGGAGCAGGCAGCGATCAGCGTCCGCGGGCTGAGCAAGCACTTCGGCTCCGTGACCGCGCTGGAGGACGTGCACTTCGACGTGGCACCCGGGACGGTCTTCGGCCTCCTGGGGCCGAACGGCGCGGGCAAGACCACCATGATCCGAATTCTCACGACCGTCATCCGCCCGAGCGGCGGCAGGGCCGAGGTGCTCGGCCGTGACGTGGTGCGCAAGGCCGGCGCCGTCCGGCGGCTGATCGGCCTGGCCGGCCAGTACGCCGCGGTCGACCCCAACCTCACCGGGCGCGAGAACCTCCGGCTCATCGGCAGGCTCACACAGATCCCCAGGACGCGGATCCGCCCCCGCGCGGCCGACCTCCTGGAGCGGTTCCGCCTCACGGAGGCCGCCGACCGACCGGTGCGGACGTACTCGGGCGGCATGCGGCGGCGCCTCGACGTCGCCGCGGCCCTGGTCGCCGAGCCGCCGGTCCTGTTCCTCGACGAGCCGACCACCGGTCTCGACCCGCAGAGCCGCATCGCCCTGTGGGCGCTGATCCGCGACCTCGTGGACGACGGCACCACCGTCCTGCTCACCACCCAGTACCTCGAGGAGGCGGACCGGACGGCCGCACGCGTGGTGGTGGTCGACGAGGGCCGGATCATCGCCGACGACACCCCGGCCGCCCTCAAGGCCCGCCTCGGGGACACCGTCATCGAACTGGCGATGGGAGACCGGGACCGCGCCGCCCGGGCGGCAGCCGCACTCGTCCCCGGCCTCGGCGCCGCACCGCAGCAGGAGGGCGACCTGCTCAGGCTCGGCGCCCAGGACGGCGCCCGCCTGCTCATGGACGTCCTGCACGTCATGGACGAGGCCGGTCTGGCACCGCGCCGGGTCGCCGTGCGCGAACCCAGCCTCGACGACGTCTTCCTGTCCCTCACCGGCCACCGGACCCCCGCGCCCGGCCCCGCCGCCGGACCGGCCGAGGCGCGGACACCGTGACCGCGGCCACCGCATCCCGTCCGTCCGCGCCGGGGCACCTCCGCCGCGGCGCCGCCGCAGTGGTCCGCGACGGGTCGGCCGTGGCCTGGCGCAACCTGATCGCGCTGCGCCGGGTGCCCCGCCTGCTCGTCTTCTCCTTCGTCCAGCCGCTCGTCTTCGTCCTGATGTTCCGCTACGTCTTCGGCGGCGTGGTGTCCCCCGCGCTCGGCCCCGTCAGGTACGTCGACTTCCTGATCCCCGGGATCTTCGTGCAGACCGCGGTCTTCGGGTCGATGAACACGGCGATCGGCCTGGCCACCGACATGCAGACCGGTCTGATGGAACGGTTCCGGTCGCTGCCGATGGCGCGCTCGGCGGTCCTGGTGGGGCGTACGACGGCCGACCTCGCCCGCAACGTCTTCGTGGTGGCGCTGATGACGGCGGTCGGCTTCGCCATCGGCTTCCGCATCCATGCGGGCGTCCCGGCCTTCCTGGCCGGGATCCTCCTGGTGCTCGCCTTCGGATTCGCGATGTCGTGGATCTTCGCGGTGGTGGGCCTCGCCGTCGGCGACCCGGAGACCGCGCAGGCGGCGGCCTTCCCGATCCTCGCACCGCTGGTCTTCGCCTCGGCGGCGTTCGTCCCGGTCGGCACCATGCCCGGCTGGCTCCAGACCTTCGCCGCCCACCAGCCGGTCTCCCGCACCGCCGAAGCCGTCCGGACCCTGGTGCTCGGAGGGCCGGCGACCGCCGACGTCTGGCAGGCACTCGCCTGGGACGCCGGGATCGTCGCCGTGTTCGCACCGCTGGGCGTGTGGTTCTACCGCCGCGCCGTGTAGCGTGCCGTCCCGATTCCCGGTCGGTCATGTGACCAGGTCAACGAACCGTGGTGTGCAGGATCCCCTTCACGATCGCCTCGGTGCCGGACACCGGGTGGTCGGCCGGCGACCGCAGCACGTCCCCGGCGACGTGTCCGACCCCGCCTTCCGCCGAACCGTCCGACCCGCGGCTCTCAGCGGGCCTGCTGCCCCGGTCCGACGACCAGGAACTGGCCCATCATCCCGTCGTCCTCATGGCGCATCAGATGGCAGTGGTACATGTACGGGTTCCGGGGGTCGGCGTAGTCGCGGAAGACCACGGCGAGGCGCACCGAGCCGGACGACGGCACGGCGACCGTGTCCTTCCATCCGGCCAGTTCCGGTGGGGGAGGGTTGCCGTTGACGTCGAGGACCTGGAAGTGGTTGTTGTGGACGTGGAAGTTGTGCACCCGGTTGTGGCTGTTGGTCACCGTCCAGATCTCCGGTACGTCGACGGTGGCGGTGGCGTCGATCCGGTTCATGTCCATCGGCAGGCCGTTGATCGAGTTGCCGTCGAGTTCGAACGCCCGGGTCACGGAGGCGCGCGTCGCGGGGGGCGGGATCGCGGCCAGCACCGAGGGTGTCGCCGTGCCCGGCCGGAGCTGCGGCTGCGGGCTCAGGAGCAGGATCTCGAACTCCTCGCCCTGCGCGGCGCCGGCGGACGGTCCGCGGTTCTTCCCGCCGCGCGCCGGGGTGGGGAAGGACCGCAGGGTGCGCCGCTGGCCGACCTGCATGCGGACGACGATCTCGGCCCGCTCCCCGGGGGTCAGCACGAGGCGGCGGAGCCGTACGGGTGCGGCGAGCAGGCCGCCGTCGGAGGCCACCACCTCGAATTCGCTGTTGTCGTCCAGACCCAGGTTGTAGACCCGCATCGTCGAGCCGTTGACGATGCGCAGACGCACCCGGTCGGTGACCACCGGGGCGTACGCGCCGGCGATCCCGTTCACCGTCACCGTCGGACCGATCAGTCCGGCTCCCGTGTCGTCGCGCTCGTCCAGGGTGCCGTCCGGGTTGAGCTTCTTGTCCTGCACGATGACGGGGAGGTCGTCGACGCCGTACTCGTTCGGCAGTCCCGCGCCGTCACCGGTCTCGTCGTCGACGAGGAACAGGCCGGCCAGGCCGCGGTAGGTGTGCGTCTGGGTCGACCCGTGCGGGTGCGGGTGGTACCAGAGGGTCGCCGCGGGCTGGGCGATCACCCAGGACGGCTCCCAGGTCTCCGTCGGGGCGATCGGCTGGTGGGGGCCGCCGTCGAAGCGCGCGGGGAGGTGCATGCCGTGCCAGTGGACGGAGGTCGTCTCGGGCAGGAGGTTCCGCACCCGGACTCCCACCGTCTCGCCCCTGCGGGCGCGCAGGGTGGGGCCGAGGAGGTCCTGCGAGTAGCCCCAGGTCGGGGTGGTGCGGTCGGCCACGATGTTCCAGCGGCCGGGCCGTGCCTCCAGCGTGAACCACCGCACCCCGTTCTCCGTACGGGACTCGGCCGCCGGGGGGATCGGCAGCCGCCGGTACCCGGCGGGCGCCGGCCCCTCGAGCGCCACGCCGCTCCCGGCGCCCTCGTCGGGCGGCGCCTTCTGCGTCGCAGTGCCGGCGATGCAGCCGGCCGCGATCACCGGCGAGGAGACGAGGCCGGCCAGCACCGCGCGCCGCGACCACACACCCACCTGGCCCACCTCACGGCGCCGATCGGACAGGGAAAACCGTCGACGGCCACGCTGTCGCCGGGCCGTCGGCAGGCGTCGGTTGGAATCCGACGAGGAGTTCGAAGCTAACACCCGCGACGTGCACGGGGCGTGGTCGAACCGTTCCGTGTCCGCCGCTTCCGCGCCAGACCACTCGTTCGTACGAGGCGCACCGGGCTCCTGCCCCTCGGTGCCGCCCGGCAGGCCTTCGTTGCGCCGCGTTCACACCCGCCCGGTACCCTCCACCCCGGCCCCGGCCCCGGCGACGGGCACGGGACACAGGAAGGAACCCTCGAGTGGGTGACGGGCGGGAACGGGAGCCGGTGCGGGTCGGGCTGGGGACGATCGCGCGGGAGTGGGGCCGGATCGGCTGCATCGGGTTCGGCGGTCCGCCCACCCACATCGCGCTGCTGCGGCAGCTGTGCGTGGAGCGCCGCGGCTGGATCGAGGCGGCCGAGTTCGAGGACGGCATCGCCGCGACCAACCTGCTGCCCGGACCGGCCTCCACCCAGCTGGCGATCTTCACCGCGTGGCGGCTGCGCGGCCTCGCGGGCGCGCTGGTCGGCGGGTTCTGCTTCATCGCCCCCGGCCTGGTCCTCATCCTCGCCCTGTCGGCGCTGTTCCTGGCCGGCAGCCCGCCGCTGTGGGTGCGCGGCGCCGCCGCGGGTTCCGGCGCCGCCGTCGCCGCGGTCGCGGTCCAGGCCGCCACCGCGCTGATCCCCGCCAGCCGGCAGCGCGCCGGCACCGCCCGCCCCGCGTGGGCCCGCTGGCTCGCCTACGCCCTCGCCGGCGGCACCGCGGCCGCGCTGACCGGGCCGTGGCTGGTCCTGGTCCTCGTCGCCGCGGGCCTGATCGAGACGGCGATCCGCGTCCGGCCCGCCCACGAGCAGGGTCGAGCCCGTGCGAGGTCCTGGCCGCTGCCCCTCGCCCTGGCCGCACCGGCGGCCACCGGCGGGCTGCTGGCGCTGGCCTGGGTGGCGTTCAAGGTCGGCGCCCTGTCCTACGGCGGCGGGTTCGTCATCATCCCGCTCATGCAGGCCGACGCCGTCGACCACTACCACTGGATGACCGACGCCCAGTTCCTCAACGCCGTCGCCCTCGGCCAGATCACCCCCGGTCCGGTCGTGCAGACCGTCGCCGTCGTCGGCTACGCGGCCGCCGGCATCCCCGGCGGGCTGCTCGCCGCGGCCGTGGCCTTCGCGCCGTCGTTCCTGTTCGTCGTCCTCGGTGGGCCCCGCTTCGACGCGATCCGCGCGAACGCCCGCGTCCAGGGCTTCTTCACCGGCGCCGGCCCCGCCGTGATCGGCGCCATCGCGGGCTCCGCGCTTCCTTTGGCCCTCGCCCTCCAGCACCCGTGGCAGTACGCCGTCCTCGCCGCAGCCGCCCTCTGGCTCCTCGCCGCCAGACGCGGCGTCGTCAGCGGCCTCCTCGGCGCCGGCGCCCTCGGCATCGCCGCCGCGCTGGCCGGTCTGCCGGTCTGACCGGATCGGCCCCGGCCGCTTGCATCCGGTACCCGGGTACAGGCCTACCGTCGAAGACGTCCCCGCCGGTGCCGTGCGGGGGACGGATCGGAGGAAGCCATGACCGGCCTGACCCGGGTGCCCGCCTCGTGCACCCTGCCCACCGCCGAGCAGCCACTGCGGATCGCCGCATGGGACGCCCTGCTCGCCGAACGCCTGCACACTCTCGACCGGACGGGCCCGCTGCGCCTGCGCCTGGTCCTCGCCGGCGGCGAGGGCGTCGAGGAGAAGGTGCGCGACCTGGCGGACCGCGAGAGCGACTGCTGCTCGTTCTTCACGTTCACCGTGCGCACCGTCGCCGACGCCGTGCACCTGGACGTGGCGGTCGACGGTGCGCACCAGGCGGTGCTGGAGGCCCTCCAGGCCCGGGCCGCGGCCGGAGGGACTGCGCCGTGAGCGGGAGCAGCGACGCCATGACGAACCCTGCTGCCGACCGCGCCCCGCGCTCCTCCAAGGTGCTGGGAGGGCTGGCCGGCCTGGCCTGCGCGGCGTACTGCCTGCTGCCCGCCCTGATCGCCGCCGGTGCGGTCGGGGCCGGGGCGGGGGCGGTGGTCGGCTGGCTGCCGGCCGTCGCCGCCGCGCTCGCCGTGGGTGCCGGTGCGACCTGGTGGCTGGGCCGCCGCCGGGCCGCCCGCGGCTGCGGCTCTTCGGCCTGCGGTGCCGGCGGGTGCGGCTGCCGGAAGGCCGAGACCCCGTCGGGGACGGGGCCGGAGTAGGGCCGGGCGGGGCTTCCACCTGCACCGCCACGAGCCTGGAGGAGCCGTGGGCTTCGCCGCCCCACCGGGGGCTGCGACCGGAACCGTTCTTCCTCGGCATCGCGTACGCCGCCCTCGGACTCGGCCTCTCCGCCCTCGCCGTCCGCGAGACCCGTGAACACGCCCGCACGGAAGCCGCCCTCCACCCCGCACCGGCCAACCCCGACCGCCGCGCCGAGCTGACCACCCGGCAGATCGCCCGCACCACCAGCCACACCGACCGGGTGCTGTCCTCGGCCGGCTGGGCCTCCTGATCCGCCGGCATCGTCGTCGCCGGCGCAGGCCATGACGCCCCACGCCCCGGTTCAGGACAGCGTGGGGACGACTGCCTGGACCTTGGAGGCGATCTCCGGCGGGAGCGGGACGTAGCCCTTGTCACCGATCGCCTGCTGGGCGGCGTCGCTGATGGTGTAGGTCAGGAAGGACTGGAGGGCGGGCAGGGTGGCGGGCTTGTTGCCCTTGTCGCAGACGATCTCGTAGGTGACCAGGACGATCGGGTAGGCGCCGGGCTCCTTGGTGGCGTAGTCGAGGTCGAGCGTGAGGTCGCTGCCGGTGCCTGCCACGGTGGCCTTGGCGAAGGTGGTGGCGGCGTTCGCGGCGGTGGCCGCGACCGGCTCGGGCGCGCCGGTGCTGATCGCGGCGCTCTTGAGCCCGTTGGTCCGGGCGAAGGACAGCTCGACGTAGCCGATGGAGTTCTTGACCTGCTTCACCTGGGCGGAGACGCCGGCCGACCCGTTGGCGGACTGGCCGCCCTGCCCGGCCCAGGTCTTGCTCGGCGGGTAGGGCCAGGCGCCGTTGCCCGCGGCGGCGAGGTATGCGGTGAGGTTGGCGGTGGTGCCGGAGTCGTCGCCGCGGTGGAAGCTCTGGATCGTGGCGTCCGGCAGCTTCGCGTTCGGGTTGAGCGCGGTGATCGCCGGGTCGTTCCACGTGGTGATCTGCCCGTTGAAGATCTTGGCGATGGTCGGTGCGTCGAGCACGAGGTCGTCGACCCCGTCGACGTTGTGGACGATCGAGATCAGGCCGGCGACCATCGGCAGGTCGATGCCCTGCCCGCCGGTGCACACCTGCTTCGAGGCCTCGACCTCCTCGGGCTTCAGCGGTGCGTCGGAGCCGGCGAAGGCCACCTTGCCCTGGTTGAACTGCTGGACGCCGGCGCCCGAACCGCCACCGCCGTAGGTGACGGTGATGTTCGGGCAGGCGGTGCCGAAGGCGGCCTTCCAGATGTCGATGGCGTTCGCCTGGGCGGTGGAGCCGGCGCCGAGCAGCTGCCCCGATCCGTTGCAGACGATGGACGCCGCGGCCGCTGGCACGGTGGCCTGGCCGGCCGGAGGCGCCGGATCCTTGCCGCAGCCGGCGGTGGGGGCGAGGAGGACGAGCAGTGCCGGGGCTGCGGTCAGGTGACGGGCATGCCGAAGGGCCCGACGGGACATGGCGGTCTCCAGAGGTGCTGGCGGTCTGCGCACACGGCGGACACGGCCATCATCACCGACCGCCCGCACCAGGTGCCCGCCGACACGGCCGACCGATCCGTCCGACCGAGGGACCGTCAGCGGGTGGGGAGGGGCGGCGCGGCGCGTTTGGCGTAGCCGGTGATCGGGGCGGTCTCCAGGGCCTGGATGCCGTCGAGGGAACCGAGGCGATCGGTGGTGTAGGCGTAGAGGTCTTCGGCGTTCCGGAAGACGGCGACCGCCAGGAGGTTGTGGGTGCCGGTCGTGGCGCCGATGTAGGCCGTCTCGGGGTCGGCGGCCAGGGCAGCGGCGGTCGGTGCGAGGCTGCCGGGGCTGACGGCCAGCCACAGGAGGCACTGGACGGGGTGGCCGAGGAGAGCGGAGTCGACCTCGACGTCGAAGCGGAGGACCCCCGACCGCCGCAGTTCGGCCAGCCGCCGGCGCACGGCGGATTCCGACCAGCCGACCTGCCGGGCGAGTTCGGGACAGGCGGCGCGGCCGTCGACGGCAAGGGCCGACAGCAGCCGCTTGTCCGGATCCGTCAGCGTGACGGGCCCGGACACGCCGTCGGGCGCGACACGCAGCTCGGCGATCTGCGCCTCGGTGAGCGCGGAGGTGCGTCCGGACCAGTGCCGGTCCGTCAGGTGCCGCAGCAGCCGGTGTGCCCGCAGATCGGTGATCCGGGGATGCCGGGCCAGCGCTGCGAGCGGCGCCGGTCCCTGGTCGGCGACCCGGAAGATGCTGGTGAGCTCGGTGCCGCCCGACAGGACCGTCACCCACCGGGTGTCGGCGCGCCGCGCCAGGTCCCGGGCCAGGCCGACGGCGTGGGCGGGGTCGGTCCGCATCCGGACGAGCCACTCGGCACCCCCGAGCCGCCCGCCGTCCGCGACACCGGCCACCCGGACCCGCCCGCTCGCCCGCAGCCGGGCGGCACGGCGGGCCAGGGTGCGGTCGGAGACGTCCAGGACCTCGGCGATCCTGCTGAAGGGGGCGCGGCCGTCGAGCTGGAGGGCGTGCAGCAGCCGTCGGTCGAGGGCGTCGAAGGTGACCGAATCCACCGGACCAGGGTACTTCGGCGTCGCTTTCCGGCGCCGTCCTCGCGCTTGGGGGACCCGGGGGTGCGACCGGCGGCAGGGTCGGGGAGATCCCGCCGGACGAGCCCGCGCCCACCGTCTCCGCCCGCGACGCGCACGGTGCGGGCCCGTTCTTCACCGGCCGCTGATCCGGCCCTCGCCCCTCGGAGCAAGCGTCTTGTTCACCACGATCCTGTTGCTCGCCGTTCCCACCGCCGGTTTCCGGCTGCTCGGCGCCCTCGGCGTGCGCAGATTCGCCCGCCTGCGTGTCTGCGCCGCCCACGGCATGGCCTTCATGCTCTGCTGCACCGGCCTCGCCCACTTCCTTCCCGACAGCGTCACCGCACTGCCGAGCCATGACGACCTGGTGGCGATGGTCCCGCCCGCCGTCCCGTTCCCCGATGCCGTGGTCCATGCCACGGGCGTCCTGGAGTTCCTCGGCGCGTTCGGCCTCGTCCTGGCCCGCACGCGGACCGTTTCCGGGATCGGCCTCGCCGTCCTCTTCGTGCTCCTGTTCCCGGCCAACGTCCACGCCGCTGTCGAGTCCGTCCCGTTCAACGGCGACCCGGCCACCCCGCTGTGGTTCCGCCTCCCCGAGCAGGTCCTCTTCGTCACCACCGCGCTCTGGAGCGCAGGACTCACCCGCCGGGGCCGTACCGCCGCGCCCCAAGCCGACCGCTGAGACGTTCGAAAGAAGGAGAAACACTTCATGACAGCGCAGACCAGCCTGCCGACGCGTCAGCTCGGCGGAACCGGAATGCACATCACCCGCGTCGGGTTCGGCTCCTGGGCCGTGGCGGGGGCGGGCTGGCAGTTCGGCGGCTCGGAGCGGAGCGGATCGACCTGTACCAGGTGCACCGGCCCGACACCGGCGAGTCGCTGGAATACACCGGGGACGGCACCGGCGTGATCGTCTACTCGCCGCTCCAGTCCGGGCTGCTGACCGGCGCGTTCACCGCGCAGCGCGCGGCGGGCCTGGGCGCCGACGACTGGCGGTCGGCCCACGCCGACTTCACCACCGGGCTGGCCGCCAACCTCGCCCTGGCCGAGGCGCTGCGCCCGATCGCCGTACGGCACGGTGCGACCGTCGCCGAGATCGCCATCGCGTGGGCCCTGGCCCGGCCCGGCATCACCGGCGCGATCGTCGGCGCCCGCCGCCCCGAGCAGGTGGACGGCTGGCGCGGCGCAGGATCGGTCGGACTGGCCCCGGCCGACCTGGAGGGGATCGCCGCCGCCATCACCGCCACCGGCGCGGGCACCGGCCCCGCCCGCCCACGAGTGCAACCGCAGCACGCTCCTGACGCCTCCCGGTGTTGTGGCCGGTGTGGAACCGTCCGCGCGGGCGCCGCTGTCGCGTCCGCGCGGACGGCCGTCGGGGGCGGTACCGGTCAGCCGCGCAGGGCGGACACGAGCAGGCCGGGCAGGCGGCGGGCGGCCGGGTCGGCGGTGTAGCGGGCCAGGCGTTCCAGGGTGGTGCGGCCGGAGCGGTGGGTGACGAAGTGCGGCGGGCGCGGTGCGAGGGAGGGCGAGCCGGTGAACAGGCCGCGCGGTGCCGGGGCGAAGGGGGCGCGGAGCACGGTCTTCTCGATGCCATCGAGCATCCAGGTGTTGTTGACGAAGCCGGTGCCGCTGCCGATGTCCTGCCGGGTGTGTCCGGGGTGCGCGCCCCACGGGGTGTGTCCGAGGAGGAAACCCACGCCCGACCAGGTGTTCAGGGCGATCGTGCCGTAGCGCAGCCGGTCCACGGCGTCCGCCAGTGCCGCCGGGTGGTCGCGTTCGGTGCGGGGGTGCACGAGGACGGTGGCGCCGAGGGTGCCGGGGAGGGTGTCGTCGGCGAAGCGGACGGCGTGGTCGAGGAAGGCGGCCGGGGTGTCGCCGGGGAGACGGACGATGCCGAGGGCACTGGCGAACACCTCCTCGGTGAGCAGCGGGTCGGCGGGGTCGGTGATGTCGGGAACGAGGAGCCGGCAGCCGTCGCCGTACATCTCGGCGCCGGGGTGCGCCTTGCGGACGGCCGCGAGCCGCTGTGCGGAGCCGGGGTAGTAGTCGGTGCGGAACGGCAGGGCGCGCAGCACGGCGCGGACGGCGTCCAGCAGGCGTTCGGTGCCGTCCCACTGACGGGGCACCAGGAGGACCTGGGCGGCGATGCAGTTGTGGCCGGAGTTGTTCATCTTGGCGGTCACGATGTGCTCGGCCTGGTGGCGGAAGTCGGCGGCGCTCCACGGGCCCGGGACGACGATGAACGGGCTGACGCCGCCGAGTTCGCTGGTGAGGGGCTTGTCGACGAGCGGGGTGTCGGCGCGGCGGCGCTGGTCGGCGCGGTCGTCGGTGCCCCAGACGACGGCGTCGTGGGTGCGGGCGCTGCCGGTGATGTGGACGGCGTCGACCTCGGGATGGGCGGTGAGCCGGGCCCCCTCGGCGGGGCCGCCGTCGACCAGGCGCAGCCAGCCGTTCCGGACGAACTCGTGGAACATCCGCTCGTAGTGGGGCCGCAGGTAGGCGTTGACCGGGTTCATCTTGGCGACGACCACCCGGCCCTCGGCGTACAGCTGGTGCAGGATGTCGGTGGCGGTGAGGGCGGCGACGTTGCCGGCCCCGAGGACGAGGGCGATGCCGGGTCCGGCGGGGCCACGGCGGTGGCGGGCGGCGGCGCGCTCGCGGGCCTGCTCGGCGCTCGTGCCGGGCACGAGCCGGACGCGGGCCCGGTAGCCGGCCAGCAGCAGGCGGTCCGAGGCGGTGGCGGGGAAGACGTCGACCCAGGTCCGGCCGTCCGTCTCGTGCACCCGGTCGGCGGGCAGCGGGTCGTGGCCGGCGGCGAGGCGCCGCAGGCAGTGCAGGCGGGCGGTGGTGTGCTGGGCGAGGGCCCAGGGGCCGCCGGCCCAGTCCTCGGCGGCCCACGGGGAGTCGGGCGGGTAGCCCTTGTGCCGGCAGGTGTCGGCGACCAGGTCGGCCGCGGTGTCGTGGATCCTCGGCAGCAGCCGCTCCAGCAGGCCGATGCGCAGGTCCGTCGGGGTGGCGGCCCAGGAGGCGGCGCCGGCGCGCAGTTCGGCGAGGGCGTGGTCGAGGTGGTCTGTCCCGGCGGGGGCGGGAGCGGTGGGGTCGGGCACGGTGCTCCTCGAAGCGGGGTGGTGGTGGCGGGAGCGGTCGGGTTCAGGCGGAGCGGAGGCGGGTGATGTCCCGGGCGGGGTCGACGAGCAGCGTGGCGGCCGCGCCGAGCAGCAGCAGGAGACCGGCGAACCGGACGGCGAGGCCGTAGCCGGCGCCGCCGTGCAGGTCGACCAGGTGGCCGGTCAGGACGGGGGCGGCCAGGCCGGCGGTGGTGACGACGGCGTTCATGAGACCGAGGGCGCCGCCGCGGCGGTGCTCGGGTGCGACTTCGGCGACCGTGGTCACCGCGACGGTCACCATCGTGCCGCCGAGGCCGAACGCTGCGATCAGCAGCGGCACGGTGGCCGCGGAGTGCGGCACCGCGGGGAGGGCCAGGCAGGCCAGTGCGGAGACCAGCAGGACGGCCCCGCCGACGCGGGCCCGGGCCCAGCGGCTGGCGACGCCCCGGCGCAGCAGCCGGCCGGTCAGCCAGGCCTGGCCCAGCAGGGCGAGCGTGTTGACGGCCCACAGCGCGGCCACCAGGTTCGCCGTGGCGGTGTCGGAGTAGCCGAGGCCGTCGTGGAGGTAGCTCGGCACCCAGACCAGCAGCAGCACGGTCATCCAGTAGGTGCCGAAGTAGGCGGCCGTGCTGCCGATCCAGGTCCGGGTGGCGAGGATCCGCCGGTAGGACGGGCCGGCGGATGGCGCGCCGACCGTGTCGGGGGCCTGGCCCCGGACCGGCCGGCCGGCGCCGGTGGTGCGGCCGTTCTCCCGTCCGGCGAGGGCCCAGACGACGGCCCACAGCACGCCCGCGACGGCGACGGCGCCGAACGCGGAGCGCCAGCCCAGGTGGTGGACGATCCAGGTCAGCCCGGGCGCGGCGACCACCACGCCCAGGGTGGTTCCGGCCATCACCAGCGCGCCCGGCAGGTTGCGCCGCCGGTCGGGGAACCAGGAGAGGGCGGTGTGCTGGGCGACGGGGAAGGCCGGTCCCTCCGCGGCGCCCAGCAGGATCCGCGAGGCCACCAGCAGGGCGGCGCCGCCGCCGAGGGCCATGGGCGCCTGGGCGAGCGACCAGAGCAGCACCATGGCCAGCAGCAGCCGACGCGGCCGTACCCGGTCGGAGAGCAGGCCGACGGCGGCGCCGGAGATCGAGAACAGCAGGAAGAAGGCGCTGTTCGCGAGCCCGAAGGCGGTTGCCGACAGGCCCAGGTCGCGGCGGATCGGGTCCGCCGCGAGCCCGAGGACGGACTTGTCGGCGAAGTTGACCATCATGAAGACCACCAGCAGGCCGGTCACGGTCCAGGCGCGGCGCCCGGGGACGGTGGCCGGCGGGGCGGTGGTTCTGACGTCGGTGTCGGTCATCGGGGCTCCGCGGGGGTGGCGGCCGGCAAGGGGGGTGGGGGTGTCCCGGATCAGGAGAGCGGGCCGCCGGCGACGGCGATCCGCTCCATGACGCGCCGCTGCGGGTAGTAGTCGCTGATCGCGTAGTGCTGGGTGGCGATGTTGTCCCAGATCGCGATCGAGTCCGGCTGCCAGCGGAACCGCACCTGGAACTCGGGGATCCGCGCCTGGAGGCCGAGCAGGTGCAGCAGTTCGCGGCTCTCCGCCTCCGGCAGGCCCGTGATGCGGGTGGTGAACGGCTCGTTGACGTACAGGGTCGGGCGGCCGGTGCGCGGGTGGCGCACCACGACGGGGTGTTCGACCGGGGGCAGCACGGCCCTGAGGGCGGCGATCTTCTCGGGGGTCATGAACGAGCCCCAGGTGGGCTCCCAGTCGTGGACCGCCGTCAGGCCTTCGATGCGTGCGCGCAGCTCCGGGTCGAGGTTGTCGTACGCGGCGCCCATGTCGGCCCACATGGTGTCGCCGCCGGCGGGCGGGACCTCGACGGCCCGCAGGACGGAGCCCATCGCCGGGGCGGCCATGAAGGAGTGGTCGCTGTGCCAGATGTTCTCCTGGCCGACGGCGGTGGCGTCCTTGGCGAGCCGGGAGACCCCGGCGGTGTCGCCCTTGGGGAAGAACGGGTTCGGCTCGGGCGGGCCCCACACGCCGGCCAGGGCCAGGTGCGCGCGGGCGTCGAAGCGGTGCTGGTCCCGGAAGAAGATCACCTTCCACTCGTCGAGGGCCAGGCGCAGCTCGGCGGCGAGGTCCTCGCCGATCGGGCGGGCGAGGTCCACGCCGGTGATCTCGGCCCCGATGTGAGGGGTCATCGGGGTGATCTCCAGCAGGCGGAAGTCGGCCTGCCGGGTGCCGGGCGCCGTCCGGTCCAGCCGGCGGCGGCCGGCGTGGAACAGCGGCTTGGCGAGGATCGGGTGGGAGGTCGTGCTCACGGCGGTGCCCATGCGGGTCCTCCACGGTCGCATCGGAATTCGTTACCGGCAGTATTGATATTCGGCTGCGGCAGGGCAAGAGGGCGGAGCGGGGAAATTTCGCGGCGCACCGGGGTGGTGGGCGGGGCAGTCCGGGCATGCGGGTCCGGCCGGATCCCGGGCAGGAGTCGCGAGGGGTCGGGACGTGCGGGGATCAGGAGGCGCGGGGATCAGGCGGTGCGGGTCGGGACGTGCGGGGATCAGGAGGTGGGGGGCCGGAGGCGCGGGGATCAGGAGGTGCGGCTGACCGCGCGCACGACGAAGTCGACCAGGTCGTCCACGAGGTGACCGTCCGGCAGCTCGCGCTCCGCCAGCAGGCGGTAGATCATCGGGGCCGCCACCAGGGTGGCGGCCGAGCGGACGTCGATCTCCGGTCGTACCTCGCCCCGCGCGATGCCCCGTTCCAGGATGCTGCGGGTCTCCGACATGATCCGGTCGGTGTAGGCCACGTACGCGCCGCGCTCGCCGGGCTCCGCCGCGGCGGCGCCGATCAGCTCGGCCAGCAACCGGTCCGTCCCGGGCATCCGGTAGGAGGCCAGACGCGCGGTCAGCACCTCGCGCAGCTCGGCCCGCAGGTCGCCCAGGTCGGGCACCGAGAGCGGCCCGATCCGGCTCTCGGCAGCCGCGATCACCAGCGCCTGCTTGGACGACCAGCGCCGGTACATGGCCGGCTTGCTCACGCCCGCCCGAGCGGCCACGGCATCCATGGTGACCGCCCGGATGCCCTGTTCGGCGACCAGCTCGATCACCGCGTTCAGGGCGGCGCCGGTCACCCGCTCCTCCCGCGGACGCCCCGGTCCGCGTCCGCCGTCGCGTGCCTGTGTGCCGACCATGGCAGCGAGCATACGGGCGCCCCGGGTCATGGCGGCCGACCGGCCCCTCCCGTCCCTCCCGTCCCCGGACAGCCGCTCGCGGCCGGCCGGCGGAAACGGGCTCCCCGGTCGGCCGGATCGCCGTTCCGTGAGCCCCGCGACCCGGCTGCCGGACGGGCGACGGCTCACCGCCCCGTCGGCTCTTCGGGGCCCAGCACCACGTTCGCCGGCGGAAGCCCTGCCGTGAAGCGCTCGAGCTGGGAGCGGACCAGCTCGCGGGCGCGCGGCCGGAAGGCCGAACTGTTCCCGCCGACATGAGGGCTGATCAGGACGTTCGGTGCGGACCAGAGGGGGTGACCGGCCGGCAGCGGTTCAGGGTCGGTGACGTCCAGGGCCGCACTCAGACGTCCGCTGCGCAGCTCGCGCACCAGGGCATCGGTGACCACCACCGGGCCGCGGGCGACGTTCACCAGGAGGGCGTCGTCCTTCATCCGGGACAGGAAGCCGGCATCGACCAGCCCACGGGTCTCCGGTGCGAGCGGGACCGTCAGCACCACGACATCCGCTGCACCGAGCAGGCCGGGCAGCTCACCGAACGCGTGCACCGGGCCGCTCGGGCTCTCCCGCGCCGTGCGCGCCACCCGAACGATGTCGCACTCGAAGGCGGAGAGCCGCGCCTCCACCGCCGCGCCGATGGATCCGTGGCCGACGATCAGCACCGTCCGGCCGGCCAGGGCGGGACGGAACCCGCCCGACCACCTCTGGGCCTGCTGGTCCACCACGAATCCGGGGATTCCGCGCAACGACGCCAGCGTCAGGGCCACGGCCAGTTCCGCCGTGCTCGCGTCGTGCACTCCCCGCGCGTTGCACAGCGTGACGCCCGCGGGCACGTGCGGTGCCAGATCGTCGACGCCGGCGCTGAGCGACTGCACCACTCGCAACCGCGGCATCCGGGCCAGCAGGGGGCGGGCGGCCGCCGTGAAGGTGTACGGGACGACGAAGAACTCGACCGTCCCGAGCACCTCCGCCCCCGGGGGATCGCCCGTGCCGTCCCAGACCGCGGCACTCCAGCCCTCGGGCAGACCCCCCACCTCGCCGGGCGGGTAGGGCAGCAGCACGCGCGGACCGCTCACGACGCGACCGCCCGTGCCGCGGACGGTGCGGCCGTGGGCCGGCTGCGGACGGTGATGCCGGGCATCTCATCTCCTGCGGGAGTCGGGCCTGCACACGACAGTGGACGTGCACCAGTGTCACACCGTGACCGCCGACCGGCAGGGAAGCGCGAACGGATACGGAGCCCGTGCCCCTCGTGGCCGTCGTCATGGGGGTCTCCTCCTCGGGGGAAGAGCACGATCGGAGCCGCTCCCGCCACCCGTCCCGGGCGGACCGTCGAGGACGGGCACGAGGTCCTCCAGGGTCCCGACGGACTCCGCGGTCGGGATCGCGGTCCACGTCGGCTCCTGATGTGCAGACCGGTGACCGGTGGTCAGGTGAGGGCTCCACCCGTGCGGGAGGTCGGGGCCGGGAGCCGGAAGACGCCTTTCAGCCGGTGCAGGGCTTCGGCGTCGCCGGACACCGATGCTGCCCCGGTGTCGATGGCCTGGGCAAGGGTCCGGGTCTGGGCGGTGAGCCCGAGGAAGGCCTCCTCGCCCATCGTGATCGTCGCGTCCGGGTGTTGGGCCGGTCCGTGCAGTGTCTCGATCGTCCCGTCGTCGATCCGGGCGTGGAGGACCTCGTCGCCGATGCGGAACTCGTAGACCGCGTGGAGTCCGGTGGCGGCGTCGGCGTCGAAGCAGGCCCGCAGGCCGAGCACCGCCCAGCCGGGATGGAAGGTCTCGGTCGCCCGTCGTTCGCCCATGGCCCACTTCAGTCCCCATCGGGCGAGTGCCAGGACTGCGGGGCCGAGTTCCTCGCCGGCCTCGGTGAGGGCATAGGCCGGGGTGCGGGCGGGCGGCGGGAGGGTGATCTTCTGCGCCAGGCCCTCGTGTTCCAGGTGCTTGAGGCGGGCGGCCAGGAGTCCCGTCCCGAGGGCTCGTCTTTCGCGGTTTTCATGATCGAAAGAGGGGGCTTGTGTCGTAGACGTGCGGAAGCATCGACGGGTCTGTTCCACCTCTGTCGAGGGGCCGTCGATGCTTCCACCGGGGACCGTACCCCCTTCGCTGTTACTCGTGCTGGCGGTCTTCCGGGATTGCTTCACCGCGCCGTCGTTCGAGACGCTCGCGGCGCTGGTCACGGGGACGGTGACACGTACTGGGCGGCGGACGGTGACCGGGATGCTGACCGGCGCCGGACTGTCGGCCCGGTGGCCGCACGACCGGGCCCACCGGTTCTTCGCCGCCGGGGTGTGGGACCTGGACCGGGTCGGCCTCGTGCTGGCCCGTCTGATCGTGGAGCGGCTGCTGCCCGCGGGGGCTGCGCTGCAGGTCGCCGTCGACGACACGCTGTTCAAGCGCACGGGGCGCAAGGTCTTCGGTGCCGCGTGGCAGTACGACGGTGCGGCCACCGGACCGAAGCCCATCGGGCGGGGGACCTGCTTCGTGGTGGTCGCCCTGGTGGTGCGCCTGCCTTTCCTCACCCGCCCGATCGCGTTGCCCATCCTGGCCCGGCTGTGGCGCCCCAAACAGGGGAAGACGAAAGTCGATCTCGCCCTCGACCTGGTCGCGCTGCTGGCCCGCGCGTTCACCGACCGGCGGATCGACGTGGTGGCCGACGGCGCCTACCACGGCCGCGCCCTGCGCGAGCTGCCCGGCACGGTGACGTGGACGTGCCGGCTGCCGGTCAACGCCGCCCTGTACGAACTCGCCCCGCCGCCGACCGGCCGCCGTGGCCGGCCGTGCCTGAAGGGCGCCAAGATCGGCACCCCGAAGAGCTGGGCCGAGCAGGCAGTCTTCACCGCGCACACCGTCACCCGGTACAACCGGCCGCCCGCGACCGTGCACATCGCCGAGCTCGTCTGCCTGTGGTACGGCAGCTTCCACACCCGCACCATCCGCGTCCTGCTCGTCCGCGACCCGGGCTCGACCAAGCCCTTCGACCTGGCCCTGGTCACCACCGACCTGACCACCCCCGCCGCCGAGCTGGTGGAACGCTACGCCGGCCGCTGGTCGATCGAGACCACCTTCGAGGAAGTCCGCGAACACCTGGACGTCGGCCAGGCCCAGAACAGGGTCCGGGCGGCGGTCGAGCGCACCGTGCCGTTCGGCCTGTACGTCTACAGCCTCACCGTCATCTGGTACGCCCTTCACGGCCACCACCCCGCCGACGTCGCCGAGCACCGGGCCCGCGCCCCCTGGTACACCACCAAGACCACCCCGTCCTTCCAGGACATGGTCGTCAAGCTCCGGCGCACCGTCATTGCGGCCAGGAATATGCCCGAACACGCAGGTCAGCCCACCGACCACGAAATCGCCGCCGTCCACCGGGCCTGGGCCGCCGCAGCCGCGTAGCCCACAAGACGATCAAGAAAACCGCGAAAGACGAGACTGCAGGAGCGGGAGGTCGTGATCGGGCCGGACGAGACCGGGCCCGTGGGCATCTGCTTCATGCCGGTGGCCGACCGCAAGGTCGTCAAGAACCGCCTGCACCTCGATCTGACGTCCACCGCGGCGGACCGCGAGGCCGAGATCGAGCGCATCCTCGCACTCGGCGCCCGCAGGGTGGACGTCGGGCAGAGCGGCGACGAGTCGTGGACCGTGCTGGCCGATCCGGAGGGGAACGAGTTCTGCGTCGTCCGCCCGAAGCGGACCCTCATCGGTTAGGCCCGGGAACTCCTCGCGAGCCCGACTCGCGCGGGGCCGTCCTCGAGACACTGCGGCCGGCGGCTGCCTGCGGGCCACCCGTCGGACCGTCAGGTAGCCGGAGATGGAGAGGTCCTCGCGGGATCCCGAGGTCCACGCGCAGGAGCGCTCGCACGTCCTTGACGAAGCCGGCCTCGCCGTGGACGAAGGCGTGCACCCGGCCCTCGGGGAATTCCAGTGCGCGGACGGCCTCGACGAGCAGTTCGCCGACGGAGGCGGTCGCCGCGGTGCAGCCGGACGACCTCCGCGACGGAGTCGAACTTCTGCTCCTCCTCGGGGCCGGCGATCACGACGAACGCGCGGACGTCGGCGGGCAGGGTGCTCTCGTCGCCGGCCAGCAGGTGCCGGCCACGGGCGGCCGCCGGGCCGCGAACGCCGGCGGGCAGGCCGAGAGCTGACGGGGTCGGGCAGGCCTGCAGCTCGCCGTCGTCCCGGCTGCCCGAGCCGGCGTCCTCCGAGGCAATCAGTCCTCGGGGCGCCTACCGAACGCGCAGCCGGCAGTGGTGCGGCGGACGGCCGGTGTGCGATTGTGCCGTGAGGATCCCCGTCACCGGTGGGGGACGGGTACGCCTGCGGAGCGGAGTTTGGCCTCGGTGAGTGCGGTCAGCCGGGCTGAGACCGGGGCCTGGTCCCCGCGGTGGTTGTCGATCAGCTTGTACTGGGCGGAAGCGTTGCGCCAGGCCCGAAGACTGGTGGGATTCCCCAGCAGTGCGGGGTTGGCGAGGTAGTGGTCGGCCATGGCGGTCGCGAGTTCGTCGATCCTCGGGTCGTCCGGTTCCCAGGTCTCGGCCTCCCGGCCGCGCTTGGTCAGGTCGATGTACTCGGGGTCCTCGAGCCGGTGTTCGAGCTGGGTCAGGAAGCCGTCGAAGCCCTCCGGCACCAGCGCCCTGGCCAGCACCAGGGCCTCGCGTTGCGCAGCCACGTAGTCGGGACCGAAGCCGAGGCCGGGCATCCGGTCCAGGATCGCGGAGGCGCGGTCGGGCAGCAGGGCCCGGTCGCCGTCGGCGAGCCGGTGCAGCGTGTCGCGGCGCGCGATCAGGTCCGAGATCCGTTCGGTGAGCTGCCGCTCCACCTCGGCGAGGGAGGCGGCGAACTGCTCGGCGTCGGCGTCGAGCAGGGGCCCGATCTCGGCCAGCGGCACCCCGGCGGCGGCCAGCGTCCGGGCCTGCACCAGCCGCAACAGGTCGGCCGATCCGTACCGACGGTAGCCGGAGCCGTCGCGTTCCGGCTCCTCGACCAGGCCGAGCTTGTGGTAGTGCCGCACCGTCTTCACCGTGACGCCGACGTATGCCGCCGCCTGCCCGATCGTGATTCCGTTCGTCATCTGCTCAGCCTGCCTCGCGCTCGGGCTCGGCGGCTACATGCACCGCGGCCGAGCGTGTGGACGGGCCACGCCGAGATCGCCCGGCTCGGCGTGGCCCCGGTTCGTGTTCTCCCCGGTACGCGACCGGAACGGGCCGACCGGCCCTCGAAGCGTACGGGGCACAGGTGTTCAGTCCGTCGGCCGAGCCGGGTCGGCCTGCCCGCCGCAGAACACCTCGTTGACGAGCCTCTGTTGGGCGTTCTGGAATGCTGCCGCCATGGACAGTTCGGCGTCGTCCACGCAGTTCAGCCCGGCCGTGAGGGTCTTGCTGCCGTCGGGCGTGCTGTACATCAGCGCCACCGAGCCACCCTGAGCGCCGTTGTGGTGGAAGACGGTGCCGCCCGGGCCCGCGTCCTGCGCGAACACCCCCAGGCCGTAGCCGACCTTCGCCTCCGGCGTGCACATCTCGGCCAGCAACTCGGTCGGCAGGAGCCTGCCGCCCATCAGCGCGGAGAAGTACGTGTGCAGATCCCGAGTGGTCGAGATCATGTCACCGCCGGCCGAAACCCAGGAGGGGTTCTGACGGGTGATGTCGACCGTCTTCTCCTGCCCGGCAACCTCGTAGCGGTAGTAGCTGTGGTTGTGCGGCTCGGGGATCTCCGGGGAGGTTCCCGGCGCCACGGTGCCGGTCATCCCCAGCGGTGCCAGGATCAGCCGCTGCAGCTCCTCGGCGAACGAACGGCCTGTGACCTTCTCGATCACCAGCCGGGCCAGCACGTAGTTGGTGTTGGAGTAGCTCCAGTCCGCTCCCGGCTCGAACCGCGCCGGCTTGGACAGCGCCAGCCGTACCAGCTCCTCCGGCCGGTAGGTCTTGAACCGGTCGTCCACCCACTCCTTGCCCGGGGTGCCGTAGGGCATGGGAATCCCCGGCGCGAACGTCCCGTCCTCGTAGAGCTCGCCGGTGTGGTTGAAGATTCCGCTGGTGTGCTGCAGCAGCATCCGCACCGTGATCCGCCGGTCCAGCCCGAACCCGGGCAGGTGGTCATCGGCCGGGGCGTCCAGGCCGATCCGGCCCTCGGCCGCCAGCATGAGCACCGAGGTCGCGACGAAGTTCTTGGTGGTGCTGCCGATGCGGAAGTGCCCGTCGGTCAGCGGCCCGGCGCTCCGGCCCAGCTCGCGTGCCCCGGCGCCGCCCACCCATTCGCCCTGCTCGTCGTTCACCCGCAGCTGCACCCCGAGGAAACCGGACTCGACGATCTCCTCGATCGCCTTCTGCAGCTCCGGGCGATCCTGCCCCTGGTCGGAAGGGGTGATGGACATGGTGCTCCTTCAAATCCGTTGTACCCGAGTCGGCGTCGGGCCGCTGCGACGAGCCTCCACCCCGCCCCGAGGTCAACCTCAACTGTGTTCTGGCTCACAGCTGCTCTTTGGGGGAGTCGGAACAGTCCATCGCCCTCGGTCCGGAGAAGCGCACCGACCGGCGGATCGGCAGCGGTCGATCCGGACCTTCTCATCGCCCCGGGGCGGCAGGGCCGGCACGGCTTCGTCCGTCAATGACCCGTCAGGAACGTTGCCGTAGGCGTCAAGGTGGATCCTGGCCGCAGGCCTGCTCGCCCTCGCGGCGCTCGCCGCCCTGCAGCGCACATTCACCGTCCGCTTCCGCCGCCTGGTCAACCCGCTGCTTGCCGCCCTTACCCTCCTCACCGCGGTCGCCCTGCTCGCCGGCTGCACCTCACCACGCAGGCCGACCGGCACCTGGTGGTGGCCAAGAGCAACGCCTACGACTCCGTCCTCGCCCTGAACCGAGCCAGGGCCGCCGCCTACGACATGAACGCGGACGAGAGCCGCTTCCTCACCGACCCGGCCCGGGCTGCCGCCTACGAGCAGGGCTTCATCGACATCGAGAGCGCCCTCGGCGACTACGACCTGCAGCTGAAGGCCGCCGCCGAGGCGCATCGCGCCGATCACAGCGACGTCCCGTTCGGCAGCTTCCTCGGCGACGAGCTGCGCAACATCATCTTTCCCGGTGAACAGGGCGCCGCCGAGCGGGTACTGGACGCCTTCCGGCAGTATCAGCTCGACGACCGGACAACGCGTGCCTTGCGTGCCCGGGGCCGTTTCAAGGAAGCCGTTACCTTCAACACTGGCCTTGCGGCCCGGCCAGTCCAACGCCGACTTCGCCGAGCCCGCCGCCGCGCTGGACGCCGTCCTCGCCGTCAACCGGCAGGCGATGGACCACGCAGTGGCCCGGGCGGACGGTGAGCTCGGCGAAGCCTCGGCCGCCGTTGTGCCGCACTGCTGGCCGTGCTCCTCGCGCTCACCGTCCTCGGTCGGCGGCCCCGCCCGCGCGAGTACCGCTGACGTGCGCGAGCAACGTCAGCGGTCCAGCGGTGGTCAGCGGCCCTCGCGGTCGAGGGAGGAGACCTCGCGCACGGCATCGGCGACGGCCGGCGAGTCCTTCTTCAGGATCGCACCGTGGTTGCTGGCGACCTTCGCGCTGATCTTGATGTTCGCGTTGCGGGCGGTCACCGCATCGAGGCTGGTGCGGATCCGCTCCTGCTCGTCGCCGCGGCTTCCGAGGGATGATCCCGAGGCGACCACGTACCGCACCGGGACGGTGATGCCGTCCAGCACGGGGCCCAGCTCACGCTCACGGGAGATCAGGCCGAGCTCGATGTTGCAGTTCGCCAGCTCCTCGGCGTTCATCCGCGGGGTCAGGCCCGTCGGGCGCAGCAGCGGCAGGAACCAGCTCCACTGCCGGAACTGCTTGCGGATCCGCTCTTCCATGGCCTCGTCGAGCCAGTCGTACGGGAATGCGCCGTCCACCAGGACGGCACCCACGGCACGGTCCGGGTTCCGCCGGGCCCAGTGCGCCGCGAGGAACGCGCCGTAGGACCAGCCGACCACCAGTGCCCGGTCCACGCCCCTGGCCGCGAGGACGGCATCGACGTCCCGGACGGCGGCCTCGAAGGAGTAGTCCGCCGAACGCTTCGACTTCCTGCCGCGGGCCCGCTCGTCGTAGGTGATGTGCCGCCACCCCGGCCCCAGTTCGGCGATGAGCCGCCGCCAGTACCCCTGGGTGGCGAACTGGCCGTTGAGGTAGACCACGGGGATGCCGGGGCCGCCGGTGTCGGTGACGGCCAGGGCCGTGTCGTCGACCGGCACCATGCCGGTCCACTGCGAACCGGTCGAGGACGTGCTGTTCTTCGTCATGGCGTTCCCCCTGGTCGTGTCAGGCGTGTTGTACGGCTTCTCGTGGCCCTGTACGTGGATCGCGGGCCCGTGGGGACGGCCGGCCGGGTTGCCGGGCAACGGGCCGGTGGGCCCGGCCGGGCCGTCCTGGTTCCGGTCGTTCAGAGGCTGCGGGCGGTGATGTCGCCGTGGGAGGTGGTGGCACGGATGTCGAGGTCGGCGGTGCCGTCGTTCTTGAGGGTGTTGCTGATGCGGCCGTGGTCGGTGCCGGCGTCCAGGGCGGCCGAGACGCCGGCGGCGGCGCCGACGGTGATGTCGCCGGACTGGGTGCGGAGCACGACCGTGCCGCGCGCGGCCTCGGTGATCCGGATGTCGCCCCTTGCGGTGCTGATGTCCGCCGGGCCGCCCAGCCGGCCGATCTCCACGTCGCCGTCGGTCGCGGTGAGGCGGACGCTCGCGGCCTCGTCTAGCTTGATCCGGCGGTACGCGCCGTCGAAGGCGACGTCGCCGAGGCGGCCGACGCCGCGGAGCTCGGAGGCCGCGGCCCTGCCCTCGACGTGGGAGCCGGCGGGCAGCTGGACGGTGACCTCCACGGACCCGGAACCGACGAGCGGATTCTTGGGCTCGGGGATGTGGATCCGCAGGACGCCGTCGGCGTAGGCGACGGTGGTCTGCTCGGCGGTCCGGACGTCGCGGCTCTTGGACGGGTCGGCGGGCAGGACCTCGACGGTGGTGTCGGCGCGGTCGGCGGCGACGAGCCGGATGCGCCCGGCGGGGATGTCCAGGACGGCGGAGATCGGGGCGGGGGTGTCGAACTTCTGCATCGTGTTCTCCTGTGCTCGCTCGCTGTTTCTGACATGGGAAACGCTACGTTGCTTTCCATGTGCCAGCAACAGTCTCGTTGCGCATGCGTATCATTTATGCAGCTCAAGTGCGTGAAATCGTTGCAACTGTCCTGAAGGTAATGCAACGGCGACTGCCCGATCGTTGCAATGGATAAGAAGTGAACGCCATGACGGGGAATCAGCCGCGCCCACCCGTCGGGCAGCCGTCCGGTCCCGACCACTCTTTGTCCCGGCAGCCTCCGCCTCGACGGGGCGCTGACAGGAGGCCGGCCCGAGCGCCGCCGTTCGGGGCGGAGCATCGCAGGCTTACCGGTCGGCATGGCGGTCACCGGCACCATCACCACCCTGCTGTTCTTCTACGTGGCCCGCGCGAGGTGGGGCACGCCGGTGTGGCTGGTCGCCACCGGCGCGACGGTGCTGCTCTTCGTGGACCAGCTCCGCAGCGGCGAGGTGTCACCGCTGCGAGCCCCCGGCACGGCCGTCTTCCTCAACCGGGGCAAGCAGACCACGCCCCTGGCGATGCGCGCCAACGTCGAGCACAACCACGTGCGGCACGACCAGGTCGTGATCCTCTCCATCCAGACCGAGCCGGTGCCCCGGGTGCCGGTCGAACGGCGGATCGTCGTCGACGACCTCGGCTACGCCGACGACGGGATCACCCATGTCGCCGCCCGGTTCGGCTACATGGAGACACCCGACGTGCCCGGTGCACTGGCGCTGCTCGACCCGACCGCGACCGAGGGCGAGCTGCAGCTCGACCGGGCGACCTGCTTCCTGTTGAAGATCGAGCTCCGGCGCGGCAAGGAACCGACCATGGCGCCGTGGCGCAAGCGGCTGTTCATCGCCACCTCCTACATCACGGCCGACGCCGCCGAGTACTTCGGCCTTCCGCGCGACCGCACGGTCATCATGGGCTCCCACGTCGAGGTGTAGGCCCTCTCCTTCGGATCTCGTCGGATCGGCGGGCGGTGCTGGGCGCACGGCGGGTTCCGAAGGGGGAGCGCCCAGCCAGGCGATCTCCTGTCAGGAGCGGCCGAACCAGCGGCGCTTGGCCCGGGGCTGGGGCGCGGCGCCGTTCGCCGGGGCCACGGACGGGTCGTCGTACTCGCGGGAGATCACCTGGACCTGGCCCGACTCGGCGTCGTGGCGCACCGTGTCCAGGCCCTGGCGGTCCAGTTGGGCGATGGTGTCCGCGTGGGTGGTGGTGTTCAGGGCGAGCATTCCGACCTTCGGGTGCTTCCGGCCGGGCTTCACCTCCTCGCCGAGCAGGATCTGCATCAGGCGGTCGGCGGAGGCCGAGGGCAGGTCCTCGTCCACGGCGACGTGCAGCATCAGGTGTTCCTCGCCGCCGGCCTGCCACCGGACCTGCGCCACCCACACCGAGCGGACGGCGGGGAACTCGCGGATCCGCCGCACCAGTGCGTCGCGCAGGGCGACCGCCACCGGGTCGGTGGACCGGCCGAGCTTCATTTCCGCCCCGGGCCCGTAGGTCGCCCAGTCCCGCAGCACCTGCTCGGGGAAGATCGCCTGCCCGCTCCGGGAGCGGACCCCGAGCACGGCGACGCCGGTCTTCTCCAGGATGTCCCTCAGCCGCGCCGTGTCGCAGTGCACCATCCCGGCGGCCGCCGGCAGCAGTTCCGCGCCGAGCGCCGCGTCGGTGAACCCGAGCAGCGTGGGCGGCTGTTCGTCGTCGGGGAGGAACACCACCGATCCGGTGTCGGTGACTGGAACGAACACCCCGCCCTCGAACAGTGCGGCGAGCACCGCCTCCGGCGCGGGCTCGTGCCCGTCCGCACGGCGGTCGAGAAGGTCGGCGAGACGTACATTCGAAGGTTCGATCACGCGTGCAGCGTAGTGCCGGCGTGCAGACCGGCCTTCAGTGCGCGCAGCAGCGCCGGTTCGTCGTCCACCACCAGGATGTGGCTCATGCCGCCACACCGCCGTCCGCCGGGTCGGCCGCCCCGGCCGCCGGGAGGGTGAGGAGCATGGTGGTGCCGCCGCCGGGGGTGTCCTCGACGCCCAGGGAGCCGCCCATGGCCTCGGCGAGGCCGCGGGAGAGGGCGAGGCCGAGGCCGACGCCGGTGGTGTTGTCGTTGTCGCCGAGGCGCTGGAAGGGCAGGAAGACCCGGTCGCGGTCCTCGGGCGGGATGCCGGGACCGCGGTCGACGACGCGGACCTCCACCCGGCCCCGGTGGTGACTGGCGGCGACCAGCACGGGTGCGCCCGGGGCGTTGTGGCGCAGGGCGTTGGTCAGGACGTTGGCCAGCACCCGCTCGAGCAGCGGCACGTCGGCCAGGACCGCAGGGACGGTGTCGAGGTCCAGCGGCTGAACGGCGGCATCCGACTGCGCGAGCGAGTCCATCGCGCGCCGCAGCACCTCGTCCAGCGGGGTGGGCTCCAGGTGCAGGGTGAGGACACCGGCCTGGAGGCGGCTCATGTCGAGCAGGTTGTCGACCAGGCGGGTCAGCTTGACCAGCGACTCGTCGGCCACGGCGAGGAGTTCGGCCTGGTCCTCGTCGGAGAACTCGACGTCGGGACTGCGGAGCGAGCCGATCGATGCGAGGGCGGCGGCGAGCGGGGTGCGCAGGTCGTGACTGACGGCGGCGAGCAGGGCGGTGCGCATCTTGTCGGCGGCCTTGATCGGTTCGATCTCGGCGGCGACGGTGGCGAGCCGGTCGCGTTCCAGCGCGGCGGCGACGTGCGCGGTGAAGGCGGTGAGCACCCGGTGGTCGGCGGCGGGCAGTCGGCGTCCCGCGAGGATCAGCAGTGCGTTCGACCCCACCGACACCTCGGTGACCACCCGGTCGGCGGCCGGGGCCTCGCCCTCGGCGTCGCTGCGGGCCAGCGTCTCGCCGCCGGCCCGGTCGAGCAGCGCCACGGAGTCCATGCCGAACGCGGTGCGGGTCTTGTCCAGCAGGGCGGGTACGGCCTCGGCGCCGCGCAGCACGCTGCCGGCGAGTGTGGAGAGGGTCTCGGCCTCGGCGGTCGCCCTGGCCGCCCGGGTGGTGAGCCGGGCGGCGCGGTCGACCACGGTGGAGACGGTGAGGGCGACGGCGGCGAACACCACCAGCGCGATCGCGTTGTTGGGCTCGCTGATGGTGAACGTGTGGACGGGCGGGATGAAGCAGTAGTTGAGCAGCAGTGAGGCGACCAGCGAGGCCAGCAGCGCCGAGGTGGCCCCGCCGAGCAACGCGACGGCCACCACGCCGAGTTGGAAGATCAGGGCGTCGGTGGTGAGGTTCAGGCTCCCGGTGAGCCGGGAGAGGACGACGGTGAGCAGCACGGGAAGCAGCAGACCCGCGGTGCAGCCGGCGACGGTCCGGCGACGGGAGTGCCTGCGGCCGAGGGAGGGCAGCCGGCCGCGTCCGGTGAACTCGTGGGTGACCATGTGGACGTCGATGTCCTCGGACAGGTCCACGGTGGTCTCGCCGATGCCCGGGCCGGTGAGGAAGCGGTTGAGACGGCCGCGGCGGCTGGTGCCGAGGACCAGCTGGGTGGCGTCGTGGGCGCGGGCGAAGGAGAGCAGCGCGGTGGGGATGTCGTCGCCGACGACCACGTGGTAGCCGCCGCCGAGGCTCTCCACCAGCCGCCGCTGCTCGGCGAGGGCCCCGGGTGATGCTCCGGCCAGGCCGTCGCTGCGGGTGACGTGGACGGCGAGCAGCTCGCCGCCGGCGGTCCGGTCTGCGATCCGGGCGGCGCGACGGACGAGGGTCTCGCCCTCGGGGCCGCCGGTCAGCGCCACGACGACGCGTTCGCGGGTCTCCCAGACGCGGTCGATGTCGTGGGCGGCGCGGTAGTCGCGCAGCCCTTCGTCGACCCGGCCGGCCACCCAGAGCAGGGCCAACTCCCTCAGCGCGGTGAGGTTTCCCACCCGGAAGTAGTTGGACAGTGCGGCGTCCACCTTCTCCGCCTTGTAGACGTTTCCGTGGGCCATGCGGCGGCGCAGGGCCTGTGGGTCCATGTCCACCAGTTCGATCTGGTCGGCGCGGCGGACCACCTCGTCGGGGACGGTCTCGCGCTGCGGGATTCCGGTGATCTTCTGGATGACGTCGTTCAGCGACTCGAGGTGCTGGACGTTGACCGTGGTGATCACGTCGATGCCCGCGGCCAGCAGTTCCTCGACGTCCTGCCACCGCTTGGCGTTGCGGCCACCGGGGATGTTGGTGTGCGCCAGCTCGTCCACCATGACCACCGCCGGACGGCGGTCCAGCACGGCGTCGAGGTCCATCTCCTGGAAGTCCGTGCCGCGGTAGCTGCGGGTGAGCCGGGGCACCAGCTCCAGCCCCTGAAGCATGTTCTCGGTGTGACGCCGGCCGTGGCACTCGATGAAGCCGACCACCACATCCGCACCGCGGTCCCGTCTGCGACGGGCCTCGTCCAGCATCCGGTACGTCTTTCCGACGCCGGGAGCCGATCCGAGATAGACCCGCAGCCGCCCACGGCGGACGGCGGTGCCGGGGGTGAGGTCGTGGGGCATGGACGCTGCTCTTTCTGGACGAAGGACGGCCGGTACGAAGTGGATCCCGATGCACGGGCAACCGACCCGGGTGCGGAGGCTGCCCTCCACACCTGGGTCGGTTCGGTCACTCGGACCACTGGCGCGACATCACTCGGTCTCGCTCAGTGCTTTGTTCAGCAGGACGACGTTGACGCCGTCCTGGCCGAGGAAGCCGAGCGAGCGGCCCTCGGTGTACTTGTCGACGAGCCTTTTCAGCGTCTCGGCTGGGATGCCGCGGGCCTTGGCCACCCGGTCGACCTGCTCCCTGGCGTAGGCGACGGAGATGTGCGGGTCGAGGCCGGAGCCGGAGGCGGTGACCGCGTCGACGGGGACACTCGCCGGGTCGACGCCGTCGAAGGCGGCGATCGCGGCACGGCGTTCCCGGACGGCCTTCAGCAGGTCCTCGCTGTTGGGGCCGAGGTTGGACGCGCCGGAGCTCTTTGGGTCGTAGGCGTAGGCGGCGGGGCGGGGCTGGAACCACTTGGGGTCGGGCGGCGCCTGCTCGTCCGGGTCGTCGCCCGTTTTTGAATCAGAAGAGGCCTTCTTCGGGAGGTTGTAGTTCTGGCCGAGCAGGCTGGACCCGATCTCCTTGCCGTCGGCCTTCACGATCGATCCGTCGGCCTTGGCCGGGAAGGCGACCTGGCTGACGCCGGTGACGAGCAGAGGGTAGGCGAGGCCGAGGATGACGGTCATCACCAGCAGCATCCGCAGCGCGGTGAGGTGGGTGCGCAGAATGGTGGGCATGTGTGCTGGCCTCTCTCAGCTCAGGCCGGGGATGAACTGGACGACCAGGTCGATCGCCTTGATCCCGATGAAGGGGACGACGAGGCCGCCGATGCCGTAGATCCCGATGTTCCGGGCCAGCAGCGAACTCGCTTCCGCAGGCCGGTACTTCACGCCGCGCAGGGCGAGCGGGATCAGGCCGACGATGACCAGGGCGTTGAAGACGATCGCCGAGGTGATCGCGGACTCGGGGCTGTGCAGGCCCATGATGTTGAGGTGGCGCAGGCCCGGGTACACGCCCGCGAACATCGCGGGGATGATCGCGAAGTACTTGGCGACGTCGTTGGCGATCGAGAAGGTGGTCAACGCGCCCCGGGTGATCAGCAGCTGCTTGCCGATCTCGACGATCTCGATCAGCTTGGTCGGGTTGGAGTCCAGGTCCACCATGTTCCCGGCCTCCTTGGCGGCCATGGTGCCCGTGTTCATCGCCACACCGACGTCCGCCTGGGCCAGCGCCGGCGCGTCGTTGGTGCCGTCACCGGTCATCGCGACCAGCTTGCCGCCCGCCTGCTCCTTCTTGATCAGCGCCATCTTGTCCTCGGGAGTCGCCTCCGCGAGGAAGTCGTCCACACCGGCCTCCTCCGCGATCGCCTTCGCAGTCAGCGGATTGTCACCCGTGATCATGACGGTCTTGATGCCCATGCGGCGCAGCTCCTCGAAGCGCTCCCGCATTCCCTCCTTCACCACGTCCTTGAGATGGATCACCCCCAGCACACGGGCAGGACTGGCACCGTACTTCGCGGCGACCACCAGCGGGGTGCCGCCGGCGGCGGAGATCCCGTCGACCAGGGTCGAGAATTCCTTCGTGACGGTGCCGCTGTGGTCCGTCACCCACTTGGTGACGGCGGCGGCCGCGCCCTTGCGGATCTGGTGGAGGCCGTCGGCCTCGTCGAGATCGACGCCGGACATCCGGGTCAGGGCGGTGAACGGCACCCAGGTGGCGTGTGCCAACTCGCCCTGCGCGCGGGCCCGCAGACCGTACTCGGTCTTGGCGAGGACGACGATCGAGCGGCCCTCGGGGGTCTCGTCCGCGAGCGAGGAGAGCTGGGCGGCGTCGGCCAGCTCCCCGGTGGATATGCCTGCGGTGGGGAGGAATTCGGCGGCCTGTCGGTTGCCGAGGGTGATGGTGCCGGTCTTGTCGAGCAGCAGGGTGTTGACGTCGCCGGCGGCTTCGACGGCCCGGCCGGACATGGCGAGCACGTTGCGCTGCACCAGGCGGTCCATACCGGCGATGCCGATCGCGGACAGCAGAGCACCGATGGTGGTCGGGATGAGGGCGACGATCAGCGCGACCAGCACGATCATCGACTGCGGGGCGCCGGCGTAGGTCGCCAGGGGCTGCAGGGTGACCACGGCGATCAGGAAGACGATCGTCAGCGACGCCAGCAGGATGTTCAGCGCGATCTCGTTCGGGGTCTTCTGGCGGGCCGCGCCCTCGACCAGGGCGATCATCCGGTCGATGAAGGTCTTGCCGGGCTCGGAGGTGATCTTGACGACGATCCGGTCGGAGAGCACCCGAGTGCCGCCGGTGACGGCGCTGCGGTCGCCGCCGGACTCGCGGATCACCGGGGCGGACTCACCGGTGATCGCCGACTCGTCGACGCTCGCGACGCCCTCGACGACGTCTCCGTCACCGGGGATGATCTGCCCGGCCTCCACGACGACGTGGTCGCCGAGCCGCAGCGCGGTGCCGGAGACCTCCTCTTCGGCACTACTGGCGGGCCAGTTGAGCAGGCGGCGGGCCATGCTGTCGGTCTTGGTCTTGCGCAGGGTGTCGGCCTGGGCCTTGCCGCGGCCCTCGGCGACGGCCTCGGCCAGGTTGGCGAAGACCACGGTCAGCCACAGCCAGGCGGTGATCGCCCAGGCGAAGACGGACGGGTCGGCGACGGCGGCGACCGTGGTGACGACCGAGCCGACCTCGACCACGAACATCACCGGGTTCCTGACCATCACCCGCGGGTCGAGCTTTCTCACCGCGTCCGGCAGGGACTTCACGATCAGCTTCGGGTCCAGCAGACCGCCCTGGACTCTGTGCGGGGTCGCGCTCTGCTCGACCGGTGCGGGGGCAAGGGTGGTGGACATCAGCTGAGACCTTCTGCGATCGGGCCGAGAGCCAGGGCCGGGAAGTAGGTGAGGCCGACGACGATCAGCACGACGCCGGACAGCAGGCCGACGAACAGCGGCTTGTGGGTGGGCAGGGTGCCCGCGCTCGCCGGGACCGGCTGCTGCTGTGCGAGCGAACCCGCCAGCGCCAGCACGAACACCATCGGCAGGAACCGGCCGAAGGCCATCGCCAGGCCGAGCGCGGTGTCGTACCACTCGGTGTTCACCGTGATGCCTGCGAACGCCGAGCCGTTGTTGTTGGCGGCGGAGGTGAAGGCGTACAGCACCTCGGAGAAGCCGTGCGGGCCGCTGTTGAGCATGCTCGCGCGCTCACCGGGCAGCGCCATGGCGATGCCGGTGCCGACCAGTACGATCGCCGGGGTGGTGAGGATGTACAGGGAGGCGAACTTCATCTCCCGACCGCCGAGCTTCTTGCCCAGGTACTCCGGGGTCCGCCCGACCATCAGACCGGCCACGAACACCGCGACGATCGCCAGGATCAGCATGCCGTACAGGCCCGAGCCGGTACCGCCGGGCGCGATCTCGCCCAGCATCATGTTGAACACCGTCAACCCGCCGCCGAAGGCGGAGAACGAGTCGTGGAAGGAGTTCACCGCACCGGTCGAGGTCAGCGTCGTCGACGCCGCGAACAGACTCGAGGCGGCGATGCCGAACCGCTGCTCCTTGCCCTCCATCGCACCGCCGGCCGCCTGCATCGCGGTACCCGCGTGCTGGTGCTCGAAGAAGGTGATCAGCGCGGCGGAGGTCACCCAGAACAGGCCCATCACGGCGACGATCGCGTAGCCCTGGCGGTTGTCGCCGACCATCCGGCCGAAGGTCCGGGGCAGCGAGAAGGAGATCACCAGCAGCAGGAAGATCTCCAGCCAGTTGGTGAAGCCGTTCGGGTTCTCGAAGGGGTGGGCGGAGTTGGCGTTGAAGAAGCCGCCGCCGTTGGTGCCCAGCTCCTTGACGACCTCCTGCGAGGCCACCGGCCCGCCGGGTATCGACTGGGTGCCGCCGCCGAGGGTGGCGACGTCGTGGAAGCCGTGGAGGTTCTGCACCACACCGTTCGCGACCAGGATCAGCGCGAAGACGATCGAGAGCGGCAGCAGCAGGCGCAGCACGATGCGGGTGAGGTCGACCCAGAAGTTGCCGACCCGATCGGTGCGGTTGCGGGTGAAGCCCCGGATCAGGGCGGCGACGATCGCGATGCCGACGGCCGCCGAGACGAAGTTCTGCACCGCCAGGCCGGCCATCTGCACCAGGTGCCCCATCGCGGCTTCGCCGCTGTAGGACTGCCAGTTGGTGTTGGTGGTGAAGGAGACCGCGGTGTTCCACGCCTGGTGGGCCTCCATCTCCGGCACACCGAGGCTCAGGAGCAGGTGCGTCTGGAGGCGGATCAGGCCGTAGAGGAAGAGGATCGACAGGGCCGAGAAGGCCAGCACCGAACGCAGGTAGACCGGCCACCGTTGGTCGGCGTCACCGTCGACGCCCACCAACCTGTACAGGCCGCGCTCGATTCTCAGGTGCTTGGCGGAGGTGAGGAGCTTGGCGATGTAGTCGCCGAGGGGGCGGTAGCACAGGGCCAGGGCGCCCACCAGGGCAAGGGCCTGCAGCCAGCCGGCAGCAGTGGAGCTCATGTCAGAACTTCTCCGGGTAGATCAGCGCGACGACGAGGTAGCCGACGAGCGCGACGGCGACGATGAGACCTGCGATGTTGTCGGCGCTCACAGCTTCTCCACCCCCTTCGCGATCAGGGCGATGACGGCGAACACGGCGACCGTGACACCGACGAAGAGGAGATCTGCCATGGGTTCCACCTGGTGGCTCAGGGACCCGGCCCGGGGGCCGACACGGTCCGCACTTCGCCGGCGGGTGGCCGGCAGAGGAAGCCAATCAGCACGTCAGGGGGCTGTCCGGGGTCCCTGACACGGTCCATACGGGGAGGCCGGAAACATTGACGCCCTCTTGACGGCCCCGGCCCGCATGACGTCGGCCGGACGTGACGACGAGGCCCCTCACGGGGGCCGGGACAACCGTCCCGAGTCATCGATCGGCCGGCCAACGGCTGCTGTTCGGCCGGTGGTTCAGCCGTGTGTGCCTTGGGCTGCAGCATGGGGCAGCAGATGCCGACTCCACTGCGCCGAACCCGCGCGCGGGTCCGATACTCATGCGTGTCCGACCAGGAGGATCGGCAGAATACGGTCATGGAATCGCTGGACGTGCCCGAGCTCGCCACGGATGAAGGGCTCACCCTTCGGCCGTGGTGCCTTGCCGACCTGGACCTCGTTCGTGAAGCGTCCCAGGACGATTACATCCCGTTGATCACGACGGTGCCGGCGCAGTACTCCGAAGCGGAGGGCGTTGCCTTCATCGAGCGTCAATGGGGTCGCGCTGCCACTGGGGCCGGGTATCCGTTCGTGATCGCGGGTGAGGACGGCAAACCGGTGGGCGCCGTCGGTCTGTGGCTGAGGAACATCGGTGAGGGGCGTGCGTCCCTGGGCTACTGGGTGGTCGAATCGGGCCGCGGGCGGAGGGCTGCCGGGGCCGGACTGTCCGCAGTCGTCCGATGGGCTGTCGCGGATCTCGAGATCCCCCGACTCGAACTGTACGTAGAACCCTGGAACGCGGCGTCCTTGAAGACCGCCGAGCGGGTCGGGTTCAGGCGCGAGGGGTTGCTGAGGAGCTGGCAGCGGGTGGGGGACGAACGCCGGGACATGTTCATGTACTCGTTCCTCCGGGATGACGGCTGACCGCCCCCGGCGCCGGCACATCGGGGCGATGACGTGGTCGGCCCGGGGCGCTCACGGACGTGTGGGGGCGTCGACCGGGGACAGGAGCCGGGTGACGTCGTGGCGGTACCGGAACTCCTGGTTGCAGCAGCCACCCGATGCCGAGCGGTGACGACCGGGCCTGCCGGGTCAGGATGTCCGGCGGGCCCCGCGGCCGGACGAGGTGCGGGCGAACCAGGTCCGCGCCTCGCCGGTGGACAGGACACGGGTCAGTTCGGCCGTGCCCGGGAGCAGCGGGAAGAACCGGTCGGCGTTCCAGTTGTACTGGTACGTCAGGTCGTCCAGCACGAGCAGGCGGCGTCCCTCCACCACGGGGATGTCGTCGGGCAATCCCTCGTGCCAGATCCGCCCGCCGTCCGGGGTGAGGAGTTGGAAGGCCCCGGTCGCGACGGTCCCGGTACGCGTTCGGGGCCCGTGGCCAGGCGGACGCTCTCCGCCGACGGTGCGGCGCCGGGCACGTGGCCGCCGCCGATGAGAACGTGGGCGAGCAGTGTGTGCAACTGGTAGTTGTCCCCGATGCCGCCGATGCGTACCTCGAACCCGGTCCCGGTGGGCCGGTGCAGCACCACCAGGGGCTCGTCGTCCAGGACCGCCAGCGCGTGGGCCAGGCACTTGAGGTCGTGCCGCCCCAGGGCCGTCAGGTCGCGGCAGGCGGGAAGGAGCGCGGACGCGTGCCGGCGGCGCACCTCGGCGCTGCGGCACAGCACGGCCAGCGCGGGCGGCTGCCACTCCTCGACCCAGCACCAGGCCGGCGCCAGCCGCAGAGCCTGGTGCGCCTCGCCGCCCAGCTGGGCCATCAGCGCGTCGTCGACGATCTTCTCGTCGGGCTCCGGCAGCTCGTCCACGGCCCCGCCGGCGGCCGTCCAGCGGCGGGCGAACTCCAGGGCATCGAGCAGGTCCCGGTGGGTGCCGTCGAGGATCGGTTCCGCGCAGACCGCCGGATCGGCCCCGCGTTCCACGCAGAAGCCGGGTGCCGTCGCCGGCATCGGGCGCGGGCCGGTGGGCGGAAAAGGCGGGGAGCAGTGCGGCCAGCCGGGGCCCTCCGGGACGCATTCGGCGTCCGTCGCCGACCGGAGAGCACTCGTCGTGGCGTTCAAGGCCCGCTCGGTGCGGGCACCGTGGCGAGCGGCCACTGCCTGCTCCAGCTCGGACACGGCGGCGGCCGACGTTTCGCAAGGAGCCGTGCCGATCGTCGACGGCACCCTGGTCCCCACCCGCGACCACGGCATCGCCGAGCGGTCCGAGAACTACCGGTACTCCACCAACCACCAGGTCGTCATCGGCGCCCAAACCCGCCTGGCCGTGGCGATCGGCAGTCCCCTCCCGGGCAACCGGAACGACTGCAAAGCCCGGGAGGAGTCCGGCGCCAAGGCCGCCATCGGCAGAACGACCACGACCGCCGACGGCGGCTACCCGGGCACAGGCCCGGTCATCCCGCACCGCAGAACGCGCGGCGGCGAACTGACCGAGTGGCAGGCTGAGCACAACCTCGCCCTCACGGGACGACTCCCGCCCGGTACGGGACCGGGAGGTGGCCGGCTCGGGAATGCTCAGTCGAGACAGAACTCGTTGCCCTCGATGTCCTGCATCGGGATGCACGCATCGTTGCCGTCGTACAGCGTTTGCACGTGTACCGCGCCGAGCGGGACCAGTCGTGCACATTCGGCCTCAAGTGCGGCGAGGCGCTCTTCACCCACGAGTCCGGTGGCGACCCGCACATCGAGATGCAGCCGGTTCTTGGCGGCCTTCCCCTCGGGGACGCGCTGGAAGTACAGTCGCGGGCCGACACCTGAGGGGTCACTGCAGGCGAACCACGAATCCCGCTGCTCGGGGGGCTGCGAGCGCTTGAAATCGTCCCACGTGGCAAACCCCTCCGGTGGCGGCGGTACGACGTACCCCAACACCTCGCACCAGAAACGAGCGAGGCGCTCGGGTTCTGCGCAGTCGAAGGTGACTTGGAACTTCTTGATCGCTGACATCGGCGCACCATACCAGGGAGGACTCTGCCGCTCCGCCCATTTCCAGGTGGATCCGTCCGCGACCCCGTCGCGCCCTGGACCACCACTGGTACGAGGAGATGCCCGCGCGGCGGCGCACCGCGCATTCCTCACGGCGCATCCGGGCCGAACACGGCATCGCCCGCCTGAAGAACTGGCGGGCGCTGTCCCGTCACCCCGGTCGGCGCGAGCACATGGGCGACACCGCCCAGGCCATCGCCGGCCTGCTCCCACGCCAACAGACCGCCGGCCTCGCCCTGGCTCCCGCAAGGATGAAAACCCCCACCCGGCCGAGGTCCTCGACGTCCCACCGCCTACCGTGCACGATCTGGTTGGCCGAACCGCCGACCTCGGCCCATGCGCCGGGAAAAGCGCCAAGCGCCGTAGCGAACGGCACTCAACGACCACAGCGACACCCAATAAACGGAGAAGCTCATAAAGAACAGGATCGCAATGGCGAGAGCATCGCCGACAGCGGCCGATGGCTGGATTTTGAACAGCGAAACGATGATCAGCGCAGCCGCGACCGGAGAGGCTATGGGTGCACACGCCGCCAGCACCTTCCAAGCGGTGCCACCGCGCATGACCAGTCGCTCAAACCCGAAGGCAATGGGAAAAATGAGAACGCTTGCGGCAAGCCCCACACCGGCGGCAATCAGAACGGACTCGGCGTAGTCGCTGGCGATGAACGCTTCGTCGATCAAAAAGACTGCCATAATCGGAAGGGTGATAACCATGAAAGCCATTACGATGACTGCTGTCGTGATGGTGATGGACAGCGAGTGCCGAATGATCGCCCACCGTCGAGAATCAAGATTGTAGATAGGTATGGGGTTGTCTAAGGCGACGGTGACGTGTGGGTTCGCTGGGGACTGGCCGGGCAAAATTCACTCCTTCATGTCGGTCTCGGTATTGGATTCTGCCCGCCTCCGCGGCCGCTGCGCCAGCCTGCGGTTCGGGACGGGCCCGGCGGGAAGGCGTCGGGCTTCGGCTCGGTCTGCAGGTTGAGGTCGCTGGTTAACACGCACCAGGCGGAGCCGGGGGTTGCGGGACTGCAAAGCAGAGTGGAGGCCGCGAACCGGTCGTCAGGCGCGTCCAGTTGGCAAAAGGTCGGCATCGATCCGCTCGGACTCCGCCGCACCAGCCCGAAGATGAGAATCCGTCACATACCATGTATGTGACGGTTCGTCCCAGGTTGGAGGCTTGGTCGACCATCCGGGGTCAGCAAGCGTCAGCATGACACCGGGGGAGTGGGAACGATCGTGGCGACCGCAGGCATCATCCGCGGCATGGGCAGCGCCTTCATGGACTGCGAGCACCCCGACCAGGTGCCGCACGAATACAAGATCCGGTACCGCAACGCGGCGGGCAAGCAGGCCCAGGAGGGCGGGTTCAGCACCAGGACAGGGCCAAGTCCCGGCTCGCCGAGATGTACCGGGTGAGGAAGAACGAGCCGCAGAGCCGGCCCAAGGCCGAGCGCGTCCAGAAGTGCGGGGCGATGCAGTTCGGGGACTACGTCGCCGAGTGGAAGGCCGGCCGGCGGGACCTGGGCGCCGCCTTGGTCCGGCAGATCGACTCGCTGCTGGAGCACCGCCTGTACCCGGCGTTCCGCAGCCGGCGGATGGGTACCTTCGACCACAAGGTCGTGGATACGTTCGTCCAGACCATGGAACGCAACGGCGTCGGCCTTGCGACGCAGGCCAACGCCTTCGACAAGCTGAAGGCGATCCTGCTCGACGCGCACCGCCTCGGCCTGTACGACGAGAACCCCTTCGCCGGGGTGAAGCCGCCGCAGTGCAACCCGAAGCGGGCCGTCATCCCCTCCCCGGCCCAGCTCCAGGCACTCCGCACGGCCGGCGACGATGCCTTCCGGCTGGTGGTCGACCTCATGAGCGGCTGCGGCCTGCGCAACGGCGAGGCGCACGCCGTCAACATCAACAACATCGTCGCCGACGACGTCTACCGCGTCACCAAGCAGGTCAACCGGACAACCTCCCCGTCACGGACGTCGCCGAATGGCCCGGGAAGCTGGTGATGATCTCCGCGTCGGGGTGCTGCAGGAAGACTCCCCAGTTGCCTGGGCCAGGTCGTCGCAGGCCCGGTAGGCCGCGTCGAGCGGGGCGAGCGGTACCTGTGCCTCGGCGGTGTCGAGGCACAGGACACCGCCTCCACCGGAGGCGACCCGCTGCCGGACGGCCCCTGGGCGGCGTCGGCGCCTGACCGCCGCACCGGGGCCGCCGGATGCGGCGGGGCCGGACGCCGAGGGGACGGTGTCAGGCCGTGTACTGGTATGCCGGGTAGGTCAGGTACCCCGCGTCGCCGCCCTGGTAGTACGTGGCTTCGTCGACGGGAGCGAGCGGTGCTCCGGTGCGCAGCCGCTCGACCAGGTCGGGGTTGGAGATGAAGGCGCGGCCGAAGCTGATGAGCTCGGCCCCCAGGTCGAGCCAGTGGTCGGCATCGTCCCGGCCGGTGTGCTTCGGTCCCATCGGGAGCACCGGGTTCATGATCAGAGGACCCTGCCATGCGCGGCGCAGGCCGGCCAGCACCTCCTCCTCGGCGGTGGCTTCGAGGTGGATGTAGGCCAGCCCGAGGCGGGACAGCTCGGTCAGTAGCGCGATGTAGAGCTCGGGGACGTCGGTCTCCTCGACTCCCCAGAAGGTCACGCCCGGGGACAGACGGATTCCGGTCCTGGCCGCGCCGACGGCCTCGGCGGTCGCGGACACCGCCTCGACGGCGAAGCGGATCCGGTTGCTCACCGAGCCTCCGTAGCGGTCGGTGCGCAGGTTGGCGTTGGACGAGAGGAACTGCGAGATGAGGTAGCCGTTGGCGCCGTGCAGCTCGACGCCGTCGAAGCCGGCGTCGATGGCGCGGCGGGCGGCCCGGGCGTACGACTCGGCCTGCTCGGACACCTCGGCGGTGTCCAGAGCGCGCGGGACCGGCGCCGGCTGGAGCCCGGTCGGGGTGAACACCTTCCACCCTTCGGCCGCGACCGCCGAGGGACCGACCGGCTGCATACCGGTGGTGTCGGGGTGCGAAATCCGTCCGCCGTGCATGATCTGGGCGAAGATCCGTCCTCCGTTGGCGTGCACCGCATCGGTGACGGGGCGCCACGAGGAGACCTGCTCGTCGGTGTGCAGTCCCGGTGTGCCGGGGTTGGACTGCCCGACCACGTTCGGCTGCACCCCCTCGCTCACGATCAGTCCGGCCGTGGCCCGCTGGGCGTAGTAGGTCGCCATCGACGGTGTCGCCAGACCGCCGGCGGCGGCACGGACCCGTGTCATCGGGGCCATCACCACCCGGTTGGGCAGCGTCAGGTCCCCCAGTCGGTACGGGGTGAACAGGGTCGTCATGTCATGGCTCCTTCGTGATCGGCACCGGGCAACCGGTCGCGGCGGCTACGCTAGAACCTGACATTGACGTCAGAGGCAAGGGTTGTGCCTCAGCTCACAGCACGGAGGGAGACGGCGTGCGCATCGGGGAGCTGGCATCACGGGCGGGAGTCAGCGTCCGGTCCCTGCGCTACTACGAGGAGCAGGGGCTGCTCACCAGCACCCGCAGCGCCAGCGGGCAGCGGCACTACACGGACCACGAGGTCGAGCGGGTCGTGTTCATCCAGCGGCTGTTCGCCGCAGGACTGTCCAGCCGTACCATCGCCGAACTGCTGCCGTGCGTCGATTCTCCCAGTGAGGAGAACTCCGACGCCGCGCTGGAGCGGATGGCGCAGGAGCGCGACCGGCTGTCCGAGCGCATCGCCGATCTCGTGCGCACCCGGGACGCCCTCGCCGGGCTGATGACCATGGCGCAGGCACATCGGGAGCACCTGCGGTCGGCGGTCGGCGACTGATGTCCGCGGCGCGGCGGCGAAGTCCTCGGTGTCGGGCATGAGCCGGAGGCCGTTGGGCGGGTCGCACGCGGCGCGGGTGGACACGGGTCCGTCGATTCGGAAGGCGAGGCCGAGCCGGCCGTAGAAGGCGCCGGCGGCACCCGTGCCGCTGGCGGCGGCACCGAGGGCGCTCGTCCGGGCTGGGGCGCAAGGCTTGAACAGCGGCTAAGCAACTGCTTAGTATCTCGCCTCGGGCCAGATGCTAAGCAACCGCTTAGTATCCGTCCTGGGCCGGAACAGCCCGCCCGAGCCGCCCCTCTCCCTCAGGAGTCCACCGTGACCTCGCTGTTCTCCCTCTCCGGCAAAACCGCCCTCGTGACCGGCGGTTCCCGCGGCATAGGCCTGATGATCGCCCGGGGCCTGGTCGAAGCGGGAGCCAAGGTCTACATCAGCTCCCGCAAGGCGGAAGCCTGCGAGGAGGCCGTGCGCGGGCTTTCCGGTCCCGGCCGGGCGGTCGCGCTGCCCGCCGACCTGTCGCGCGAGGAGGAGTGCCACCGGCTCGCCGCAGACATCGGGGAGCGGGAGGAGCGGCTGCACATCCTGGTGAACAACGCCGGCGCCACCTGGGGCGCGCCCCTGGACGAGTTCCCGGTCAGCGGCTGGGACAAGGTGATGGACCTCAACCTGCGCAGCCCCTTCCTGCTCACCCAGGCCCTCCTGCCGAAGCTGCGCGCCGGCGGGTCGACGGAGGACCCTGCGCGGATCATCAACGTCGGATCCATCGACGGACTCCACGTCAGCCCGGTCTCGGCCTACTCCTACGCGGCCAGCAAGGCGGGCCTGCACCACCTGACCCGCGTCCTGGCCAAGGAGCTCGGGCCGCAGGGCATCACGGTGAACGCCATCGCTCCCGGCCCCTTCGAGTCGAAGATGATGGCCGCGACCCTGGACGCCATGGGCGAGGCGATCGCGGAGGCGGCTCCGCTGCGCCGGATCGGGCGGCCGGACGACATGGCAGGCGTCGCCGTCTACCTGGCCAGCCGCGCGGGCGCCTACGTCACCGGCGCCGTCATCCCCGTCGACGGCGGCCTCGGCACCACGGTCTGACCTGCCGCCGACGGCCTCCCTCCCCCTCGCACAAGCGACCCGAACCCGAGAGGAAGAGCACCATGGCCTCCCTCCTGCTCTCCCGCCGAGACCTCGACTTCCTGCTGCACGAGTGGCTCGACGTCGAATCCCTGACCGCGCGCCCCCGTTTCGCCGACCACTCGCGCGAGACCTTCGACGCGGTACTGGACCTCGGCGAGACGATCGCCGCCCGGCACTTCGCCCCGCACAACAAGAAGAACGACACCCAGGAGCCGCACTTCGACGGCGAGCGGGTGCACATGATCCCCGAAGTCGAAGAGGCCCTGAAGGTCTTCGCCGGCGCCGGGCTGATCGGCGGGGGCATGGACCACGAAGTGGGCGGCATGCAGTTGCCGAGTGTGGTGGCCAACGCCTGCTTCGCCTGGTTCCAGGCGGCCAACGTGGGAACGGCCGCCTACCCCTTCCTCACCATGGGCAACGCGAACCTGCTGCTGGCCCACGGCACCCCCGGGCAGATCGACACCTATGTCCGCCCGATGGTCGAGGGCCGCTTCTCCGGGACCATGTGCCTGTCGGAACCACAGGCGGGCTCCTCGCTGGCCGATGTGCGCACCCGCGCGGAACCGGCCGACGACGGCACCTATCGCCTGTTCGGCAACAAGATGTGGATTTCGGGTGGCGACCACGAACTGACGGAGAACATCGTCCACCTGGTCCTGGCCAGGATCCCCGGCGGCCCGCCCGGGGTGAAGGGACTCTCGCTCTTCATCGTCCCCAAGGTCCTGGTGGGGGCCGACGGGACGCTCGGCGAGCGCAACGACGTCGCCCTGGCCGGCCTCAATCACAAGATGGGGTACCGAGGGACGACCAACACGCTGCTGAACTTCGGCGAGGGCGCTTTCCGGCCCGGAGGGGCCCCCGGTGCCATCGGCTTCCTGGTCGGGAAGCCCCACTGCGGACTGTCCTACATGTTCCACATGATGAACGAGGCCCGTATCGGTGTCGGACTCGGCGCCACGGCGCTCGGTTACACCGGCTACCTGCACGCCCTGGACTACGCGCGCACCCGGCCCCAGGGGCGCCCGCTCAAGGCCAGGGACGCCGCCGCCCCCCAGATCCCGATCATCGGGCATCCCGATGTCCGGCGCATGCTCCTCGCCCAGAAGTCGTACGTCGAAGGCGCGCTGGCTCTCATCCTGTACTGCGGGCGGCTGCTGGACGACGAGCGAACCGCCCCGACGGCCGACGAGCGGGCCAGGGCCGGGCTTCTGCTGGACATGCTCACCCCGATCGCCAAGAGCTGGCCCTCCCAGTGGTGCCTGGAAGCCAACAACCTCGCCATCCAGGTCCACGGCGGCTACGGCTACACCCGCGAGTACAACGTCGAGCAGTTCTACCGGGACAACCGCCTCAACCCCATCCACGAGGGGACGCACGGCGTCCACGGCCTCGACCTGCTGGGCCGAAAGGTCGTCATGGACGGCGGCACGGGGCTCCGCCTGCTCATCGAGACCATCTCCATGACGACCGCCCGTGCGGCGGCCGCGGACGACCAGGTCGCCGGCTTCGGACGGCAGCTGGACGCCTCCGTCGCCCGCGTCGCCGCCGTGACGCGGCGCCTGTGGGAAGCCGGGGACGCCGAGAGCGCCCTCGCCAATGCCTCGGTCTATCTGGAGGCCGTGGGACACGTCGTGGTCGGCTGGATGTGGCTGGAGCAGATGCTGGCCGCCGCCGGACGCAGCGGCGCCTTCTACGAGGGCAAGCGCCGGGCGGGCCAGTACTTCTTCCGTTACGAACTGCCCAGGACGGAGGCGCAGTTCGCGCTGCTGGAAAGCCTCGACCGCACCACCCTCGACATGCCCGCGGACTGCTTCTGAGCGTGTCCCGCCCTTCCGAGCGCGGGTCTGAGCCGGTCGTTCGTATCTTCGACCGGCGGGCGGGCGGGAACGCATTTCCCACCAGGGAGCGCCGTGCCGTACAGTCGGGTTCACCGACGCGGGGTGGAGCAGCTCGGTAGCTCGCTGGGCTCATAACCCAGAGGTCGCAGGTTCAAATCCTGTCCCCGCTACCAACCCGGCAGGCCCGGCACCCGAGGTGCCGGGCCTGCCGCGTTTCGGCACCTACTTGTCCGGCTCGCGGCGCCACCGCCGAGCGGCGCGCTGAACCGTCCCGGGTTCGGTGGCGAGCCTGATGCCACGCGTCGACGGGTCCGTCGGCGTGGGTTCTACGGCCCGTGATGTGAGATCAGCTCGGTCTTGAACAGGCCGATCAGTGAGCGCGTTGTCGTACGCGCCGGCGACCGTCCCGATCGAGGGGGCGATACCGGCCTGCGCCAGCCGTTCGGTGAACGCGACAGAGACCCGGTACTCCAACCGCCCGCATCGCCGGACGCCCCGTCACCTTCGTCGTTCACCCGGCCGGCCGGGCGCCCCATCCACCCCTCCACGACCAAGGTGCTGCGACGAGCGGTCGAATCCACCGTCCGGCGCGGACGGCCCCTTGCGGACCCGCAGCCAGTGCGCAAGGGGCTGCGACCTGGTCCTCTCGGCATGGGCCACGTGCACAGGGCAGGGCCGCCCCTGAACCGAACCGGTTCGCGGCGTGGTGCGAAAACGCAACGGCTTGGCCGGACGGTCGTTGGTCTGTCAGCGCGTGAGACAGCTCATGCCCCCGCGCCAGCCGCCGAGGACGGCTCGGCCGGCGCGGGTCCTTCACACGAGGAGCCCCGACCGGTGACCGACTTCGACCGCCCCGGCCCGCAGCCACGGGAAGCCTTACACGCCGACCTGAGCGCCGACGCGCTCGACTTCCTGAGACGGTACGGCCTGCACCCCGACCCCGAGGCGTACCTTGCGCACGGGTACGTGGACCTGTGCCTCAAGGCTTGGCCCACCGCCGGCGGCCTCCCGCTGCGCCTGGCCACGCGGTGGGCTCTGTGGACGTGGACGACCGACGACCTGCTGGACGGGGACCTCCGTGCCGCCCCGCCGGACGCGATCGAGCAACTCACCCGGTCGCTGCTGTGCGTCGGCTCCGGGAGCGCCCGGCCCGCACCCGGCGATCACCCCGCCGTCCATGCGCTTGCGGAGCTGATCCGGCAGACCCGCGCGACAATGCCCGACCACTGGTGGCAGCGCTACCAAGAGCAGCTGGATGCCTGGATCGTCGCGGCACGCGACAAGCTGGTGCACTACCTGCAGCCGGGACGGACACCCACGCTGCGCGAGTACCTGATGCTCCGTCCGGCCGACGGCGGCATGCTGCTGGCCGCCATGTGGTGCGAACTCGCCGACCAGTGCATCACGCCGCACTGGAGCGACCCCACGGTGCGGGACCTCCTCGACGCCTTCTCGACCTGCGGGATCCTCATGAACGACCTTGCGGGCGGCAGCGGTGAAGGCGAGACCTTCAACGCCGTGGCCGCCCGGATGGCCGATGACGGTCTCTCGTGGGAGCAGGCGCGCCGGGACGTGAGTGAGCGGCTGGACGCGGAGGAACGGCGCTTCCGGTGGCTGTACTCGGCAGTGAGGCAAGGCTTCCACGCCGGACCACCCCCTGCAGCCGGCACCGCCACCAACCCCCCGGGCGACCTGCTCCTGGACACCCGCCGCTTCGCACTGCTCCTCGACCAGTTCCGCACGGCCCTCACCGCATGGACGGGCACCAGCACCCGCTACCCGGCGCGCCGCACTCTTCGCAGCGTCCTGATCGCCACATGGAGGGCTGGGGGCCCGCGCTATCGCCCGCATCCACGGTCCCTGGCCCGGTTCCTCGCCTGGTGCTCCGGCGAACCCGGCCCCGTCCTGCACCGGCGTGCCACGCCCGCCCCCGACGGCCGCACGTCCGGTGCCGTCGTTCCTTCTTCGGGCGAACTGGCCGGCGCCGAAGCCGCGGTGCCACCGGGCGAGCTTCCGCTCGGCGGTGACCGGTTCCCGCTCGTGCTGGGCGAACCGGCATTCCGCCTCCTGAACAGCCTGCTCGACCGCGTATGCGCGGCAGCCTGCCAGCGGCTGCGCGGTGACGAGGCTCGTTGAAAATTTCGCACATCCTCATCGGCGGCACTCCGACGGCCCGGGAGGCCACCCCCGGCTCGCTCGACCTCGGCGATGTCCTGGTGCGGTTCCTGCCGACCGCAGGGAAGCGGGCCGGCGACAGGTGGTGTGCTGCTGCACGGTCGCCACCGTGATCGGCGCCGCGGTGGCGGTGGGGTTCGTGCTGCTGGTCCGTGGCTCTCGCCGGGCCTGACCGAGCTGCGCGAACCTCTACCGGGCCGTTTGCGTGATGGGGCGGTCGCCGGCCCTGGAAACCGCCGCCGAACCCCACCGTCTCGCCGAACACGCCCGCCGCATGCTCCGCCACACCTTCGTCCTCAAAGTGGCGGGCGGTCAGGACCGCGCGGTCCGGCAGTGACCGGGAGCGTTGCCGCTGGGCTGCGCAGCGCGGCGGTGGCGACGGCCAGGAACTCCGGTACGGGATCCGCGCAGCCGATCTCCGGCACCGCCAAACAGGTCTCGACGGGCGGGTAGTCGCTGACGGGCAGGTAGAGCACGCCGGGGTGGCGGTAGGAGTCGGCGATGCTCAGCGGGACCAGGGCGATCCCCTGCCCGGACGCGATGAGCTCGAACTTCTCGTCCAGTGAGGAGATTTGCCGCTTCAGGCCGTCGAGGATCGGCTCACCGTCGAGGTCGGCCGTGGTGAGGCTTCGGCGGTCGGCCAGCGGATGTGTCACGGGCAGGCACGCGAGCTTGGCCTCCCGGCCGATGGGGAGGGTGCGCAGGCCCGTGTCGTCGAAGGGGCGCCGCAGGTAGCCGACGTGCGCGCGGCCGTCGCGCAGCGGCGCGTCCCGCTCCCACCAGCGCAGCGGGAGGACGTCGACCACGACATCCGGGTGGCGCGCCGTGAACGCCCGGATCGCCTCTGACACGTGTAAGCCGGTCGAGAAGGCGACGACCAGCCGCTGTTCACCTCGCGCGGTCTCCTGGACGCGGCGCAGAGCCGTGTCCACCACTGTGGTGATGCGCCGTGCCTCCTCGTACAACTGCCGCCCGGCCGGCGTCAGTTCGACGCTGCGCGTGGTTCGGGTGAACAGCGTGCAGCCCAGCTCCTGCTCGAACGCGCGGATCTGTCGGCTGAGGACCGGCTGCGTGATGAACAACTCCTGTGCTGCCCGGCCGAATTGCCGGTGCTCGGCCACTGCGGTGAAGTAGCGGAGCTTGCGCAGGTCCAGATCCATGTCCACACGGTATCAATGCGCTCGGAAGGGCATTGGACGGTCGGCCGGACGGTCCGGAGACTCGGATCATGACCGCAACCCGCAAGACCGCCCTCGTCATCGGCGCCTCCCGGACCCTGGGCCTCGGGCTCGCCACCGAGTTCCTCCGCCGAGGCTGGGACGTCATCGGCACCGTCCGCGCCGACCGACGCACCGGCCTCCACGACCTGGCCGACGCCTGCGGAGGGCGGCTGACCGTCGAGTCCCTCGAGATGACCGATCCGGAGCAGATCGCGGCGCTGCGCGACCGGTTGGCCCGGCGCTCCCTCGACCTGCTCTTCGTCAACGCCGCCATAACCCGCGGTGACCTCCCGATCGGCGAGGTCCCGACCGACATGTTCACCGAGGTCATGGTGACCAACGCACTCAGCCCGATGCGCGTCGTGGAGGTCCTCGGACCGCTGGTCGCATCGACCGGGACCATCGGCGTCATGTCCTCCGACCAGGGCAGCATCACCCTGAACACCGATGGCGGGCAGGACCTGTACCGGGCCAGCAAGTCCGCGCTGAACCAGCTGATGCGCTGCTACGCCGCCCGCCACCCCGCGGACACCCGAGCACTGCTGCTGATGGACCCGGGCTGGGTGCGCACCGAACTCGGCGGCCCCGAAGCCGAGCTCAGCGTGGAAGAGAGCGTTCCCGGAGTGGCGGAGACGATCGAGCGGCACCAGGGGAGGCCCGGTCTCCACTTCGTCGACCACCAGGGGCAAGTAGTGCCCTGGTAGCCGTCCAGAACGGCTCGGCCTTCGGGTTCCGCGTACTGCCGCCCGTCGATCGTGAAGCCCTGCGGGCACGGTTCCTGGACACGCTCCAGATCGCCGCCAACCTCACCGAACGACTTCGATGTCACCTTCCTGCCCTGCACCCCTCCCGTGGCGCAGCCCGGCAGGTGTGGATTCGGCAACGGGCCGGGGCAGGACGGATGAGGTCGCGCGTCTTCTCCGACCAGTACTGGGGCAACTTTCTTCCGGAGGGTGCCGGCCTCGCCGCTGCCTGACGGCCCGGAGGGATGCACCGATCGCGCGTGGCAGCGCCGCAGGCGCCCTGTCGACCTCCGGGGCGGCGGGTGTGTACTGGGGCTTGCCGTATCGAGGGGGATGCATGCCGCACACGCCGGATTCCGGGAGCACCCGAGTCACCGCACGAGGAGGAGCCCTGGCTGGACAGTCGCGAGGTCGCCGCGCTGTGGCCGGTGCGTGAGGACTGGCTGCCGGGCGCCGCTGGGCGTGCGGGTGTCCGCGTCCGCCGGTACGGCGGGGAGAGCCGAGGCACTTACGGGGCGGCGCCGACGTACTACTCCTATCACCCCGGGGATGTGCGGCAGGCCGCGACGGCTATCGCCGAAGGTCGCGTCGACATCCCGTCGGTCTGGCGCACCGACACTCCCGACGGTCGGCGGGCGGAGTACTGGAGCAGGTTCCGGTTCCGTCTCACCTGCGCGGTCCTGCTGGCCCTAGTCCTGCTCTTACTGGGGGTGGTGGTCTACGACGTGGTGTCCTGAACCCTGAGCCGACCGGCAGCGGGTCCGGGTCGGCCGGGCGGGTGGCGACGTCGCCCGGGCATCCGGGGCCACCCGGGCCGGGGCTGGTGGCGAAGAGCATCGGCCGCGCCGGGTCGAGGGGCCGGGCGAGAGAAGATCAGCGCCCACCTCGACCAGAGCCCGGAGGAGACCGAAGCCCGGTTCGGATCTCTGGTGGCGCGCTGCTCCGCCAAGAGCGCCGCCACCTCCTGCTACCGCGGCAACCCCGGCGGTTCGCCGCCACCGGGACATCCCGCCTGTCGTCGGCGTTCCGGCGCTGACCCCGGTCCTGGACGCGGCCACGCCGCTGCCCGTCCGGGACGTGCCTCCGACCGCCGCTTCACCCCGCAGCCGTCCTGCTCCACGGGCGCCTCCACCGCCCCGGTAACCCCGACACCTGCGAGCAGCAGCGCTCTGCCGGATCCGGCGGACCCACCAGGTACGAACGCGGTCAGCGCCAGACATGTCTCAATCGAAGCCGCCGCCCTCCACAGGACCGGTGTTCATGTTCACGTGGGACAGGACGAGCACCACCACGACCAGCACGAGCACTGCGATCCAGAAGACCACTGCTGACCGGTGGGAACGGCCGCAGCCGTTCCCACTCCCATCCGACGGATCACCCCGCCCCATGCACGGGACAACGATCCGACCAGGCGGTAGTCGCATGATCGGCCCGAAAGCTCCTAGCTGGCCAGGTCCGCAGCGAGGTCGTCACGCCAACGCACAGACAGGCGCCGGCTCAGGACCGTGGCCGCAGAGGCCGGCAAGGGCAGCAGCAGGAATTCCCGCAGTGCCCCGGCCGCAGAGTCCCGCACGGCCCACGCGGCGAGGTCGGCCGCCGTCACGGGTGCCGGGTCCGGTTTGTATCGGGCCGCCTCCAGCAGTCCCCGTGCCGCCCGGACCTCCGCCGAGAGCGTCCTCATCCGCAGGTCGAGGGCCCCGTCGTCCGTGAGATCCACCGGCTCGTCCCGGCGGGGGGGGGGGGGGGGGGGGGGGGGGGGGGGGGGGGGGGGGGGGGAGAGAGAGAGAGAGAGAGAGAGAGAGAGAGAGAGAGAGAGAGAGAGAGAGAGAGAGAGAGAGAGAGAGAGAGAGAGAGAGAGAGAGAGAGAGAGAGAGAGAGAGAGAGAGAGAGAGAGAGAGAGAGAGAGAGAGAGAGAGAGAGAGAGAGAGAGAGAGAGAGAGAGAGAGAGAGAGAGAGAGAGAGAGAGAGAGAGAGAGAGAGAGAGAGAGAGAGAGAGAGAGAGAGAGAGAGAGAGAGAGAGAGAGAGAGAGAGAGAGAGAGAGAGAGAGAGAGAGAGAGAGAGAGAGAGAGAGAGAGAGAGAGAGAGAGAGAGAGAGAGAGAGAGAGAGAGAGAGAGAGAGAGAGAGAGAGAGAGAGAGAGAGAGAGAGAGAGAGAGAGAGAGAGAGAGAGAGAGAGAGAGAGAGAGAGAGAGAGAGAGAGAGAGAGAGAGAGAGAGAGAGAGAGAGAGAGAGAGAGAGAGAGAGAGAGAGAGAGAGAGAGAGAGAGAGAGAGAGAGAGAGAGAGAGAGAGAGAGAGAGAGAGAGAGAGAGAGAGAGAGAGAGAGAGAGAGAGAGAGAGAGAGAGAGAGAGAGAGAGAGAGAGAGAGAGAGAGAGAGAGAGAGAGAGAGAGAGAGAGAGAGAGAGAGAGAGAGAGAGAGAGAGAGAGAGAGAGAGAGAGAGAGAGAGAGAGAGAGAGAGAGAGAGAGAGAGAGAGAGAGAGAGAGAGAGAGAGAGAGAGAGAGAGAGAGAGAGAGAGAGAGAGAGAGAGAGAGAGAGAGAGAGAGAGAGAGAGAGAGAGAGAGAGAGAGAGAGAGAGAGAGAGAGAGAGAGAGAGAGAGAGAGAGAGAGAGAGAGAGAGAGAGAGAGAGAGAGAGAGAGAGAGAGAGAGAGAGAGAGAGAGAGAGAGAGAGAGAGAGAGAGAGAGAGAGAGAGAGAGAGAGAGAGAGAGAGAGAGAGAGAGAGAGAGAGAGCAGGAATTCCCGCAGTGCCCCGGCCGCAGAGTCCCGCACGGCCCACGCGGCGAGGTCGGCCGCCGTCACGGGTGCCGGGTCCGGTTTGTATCGGGCCGCCTCCAGCAGTCCCCGTGCCGCCCGGACCTCCGCCGAGAGCGTCCTCATCCGCAGGTCGAGGGCCCCGTCGTCCGTGAGATCCACCGGCTCGTCCCGGCGGATCCGCTCCAGCGCCTGCGCGATCTCCGGGTAAACGTCGATGCCGGACTCGGACGCCAACCGGGCGAGCTGCGCCGCCATCGCGGAGCGCAACCGCTGCGGCGGCGTCTGCTCGACGAGCCCGCCAAGGTCGAAGTCACGCACCGAGGAGACCGGGGTCCGCGTCGGCGGCACGTCGTCGAGGACCGGCAGCAGCAGCGCGCTCGCCAGCGGCTCGTCGCCGTCGGCCTCCGGATCCCACGTGATGCCGTGTTCCGTCGTCAGGGCGGCCAGCAGCCGGGCGTACGCCGCCGTCGAGCCGGGCCAGGGATCGACGCCGATCCTCTGCCACTGCTGTCCCCCACGCCCGAGCACGGGCTGCCCGTCGGGTCCGGTCACGTAGTCCTCGCGCGGCGAATCGACCCGGCGGGCCGCCCCCGGCCGCTCCGCACCGTCCTCGACGACGGTGACGTGCACCTCGGGCCCCTGCTTCGCCAGCCTCACCACCCGAGTCCCGCGGGACAGCCGGCGCAGCACCTCCGGACGGCCGAACTGGGCGTCACCGCCCTCCTGGACGGCGTAGGACCACCCGTCACCGCACAGCCCGGCCCGGACCATCGGACGGCACGCCGCCCAGAGCGCGGCGGCGGACAGCCGTGCCTGCTCACTGCTGCGCGGCCCGGCGGTCGCCGGCACGGCGCCCAGCCTATTCAGCAGTTCCCGGGGCGCGACGCCGGCCACGAACACGACGTCCGGCTGCACGGGTGGCGCGGGCGAGGCCGCCGACCCGAAGGTGAGGACGGCGTACGACACATCGGCCTGCGGGGCGGGCGGGACCGGCTCGGCCGCCGGCGGGACCAGCGGCTCGGCGGCCCGGGCGGCGAGGCCGATGGCGGAGATCGGGTCAGGGACGACCGTCCCGCCGCTGTCCCAGATGAGCCGGTTCTCATGGGCGAGGGGCGTCCGCCCGTTGAAGGGCGTGCCGTTCTCCAAAGCCGTGGCGAAGTCGGCGAGGACGTGCCGCAGTCCCGGCCAAGGGGTGAAGGAAGGGCTGTCCTCATCGAAGTACCGGCCGACACGTCCGTGGTGCGGGCCGGGGCGGGTGACCAGGAAGAGCCCGTCGGAGGACTGCCATCCGATGCCCAGGGTGATCAGCAGCCGTTCGTGCGGCCAGTACGCGTACTGGTCGCGTTCCTCCTCGTCGAGATCGGCTTCGTTCTCGGCGAGGTCCGCGCCGACGTTCCGCAGGAACTCGGTGCTCCGGACGATGTCCTTGATGCCGGACAGCGGTCCGTAGTACGACAACGTCGGTGTTCCGTCCTGGAGCTGTACGCCGTCGTGGCGCAGCAGCGAGTCCTTAAGGTCCTGCGGGAACCTCACGCCGAGACGGAGTTCGGCCGCTGCGATGTCCTCCGGGAGGGCCGGCGGCCGGAGCAGCCCGTGGCTCACAGCAGCGTGCTGTGCGAGCCAGGTCTCGATGCGGGCCCAGGACTGTTCGACGGTGAGCGTGGTCATGTCGGCACCCTAGGCGCGCGCCATGACAGTCCCACCAGCTGTCACGACGACTGTTGACGACAGGCAGAACGGGCCGGACCCGTTCCCACCCGACATCACCCAGGCCACCCTGCTCCGTGTCCACATCAACACCACGGACACGGAGCATTCGCATGATCGGCCGGACAGGCCCTGAGCGGTCTTGCGTAAGTCGGCTGTGCTGAGGGCATCTCGGCTGGTGGGAGGGGCTGCCTTGCCGAGACTGGTACTTGAGCTTACGCCGGGTCAGAAGAGTGGCGTGGAGGAACTGCTGCGGCGCCGGGATCTGGCGCCGCACACGCGGATGAGGGCCGAGTGCGTCCGGCTGGCCGGCCAAGGGCGGACGGCGACTGAGATCGCGGGCATCGTGACGGTGCACCCTGCCACGGTGCGGGGAGCACTTCGCCGGTAAGACGCCGGGGGCTGTCGGCGCTGGCGGACGCACCCCGCAGCGGTCGGCCGCCGAAGATCACTCGGGCCGATTTGGACGCGCTGGAGAGCATGCTGGACGATCCGCTGACGGCGCGGCGGTCATTGAGGTCGGTCGGATGCGAACGTACAGTGGCGACGCCTTCGTCATCCCGTGACGAAGTGAACACTCGCGGTGAATTTCACCGCACGAACCGGCGGACGCCGATGGAGCACGCATGTGGCGCCCGCCCTCCCATTCAAGGGGATGCCATGTCCATGCTGCTTGTCCTCGGCGAGTGCCGGATCATCGGTACCGAGCCGGACGGCGACACCATCCACTTTGTCCCCACCAACCCGCTGGCCTTCGACAAGCTCAAGGACGCCCCGGTCGAGGTCAAGAACGGCACCGCCAGGCTCAGGCTCGAAGGCATCGACGCCCTGGAGACCCACTACGACCGGACCGGGCCGAGGATCCGCCAGCCTGCCGAGTTCGGCGACAGGGCCGCGCAGGAACTCCTGACCTTCCTCGGGTTCAGCGACGTCCAGCGCAGCGGACAGAAGGTCGTCTCGGCCAACCCGCCACAGACCCCCGCGTGGGTCCTCACCCAGGGCGGGGACCCGTTCAAGCGCTGCGTCGCCCTGCTCGGCACCGGCGCCCCTCCCGGCGCCGACGGTACCGAGGTGCAGGTGGACGTCCCGCTGCTGCAGACCACCGTCAACCACCACTTGCTCAAAACAGGCCTGGTCTACCCCGGCTTCTACGACAAGCTGTTCCGCAACCTCCGGGAGGAGCTGGCCGCCGTCACCCGCCAGGCGCGCGAGGCCGGCCTGGGTCTGTGGCCGCTCGACGCCACCACGACCCCGGGCGGAGCGCCGATCACCGGGATGCCCTCCCTCACCGAGGTGGTCATCCTCCCGAAGCTGTTCCGGCGGTTGGTCGACCACTTCAACCTGGTCGAGCAGTCGCTGACCTGCTTCCCCGCCTACCTGGCGGGCAAGGAGGACAACGTCGAGGTTCTGTCGACGAGGACGAAGCAGCTGAGCCTTGCGCCCTTGGTCCAGATCATCAACGGCGCAGCCGTCCGGATGACCGCGCAACCCGAGGACACCGTCTTTGCCGAGAGCTGAGCAGGAGCCCCGACCGGCACCGGCGTCACCGACTTGACGGGGCATCGAAGAGCAAGGGCCGCAGCCGGACTGTGACGGCCGGGTACTGCTGGACTTGCTCCGAACCGAGATCCCCGGCGCCGTCCTCGAACGAGCCGGGGTCCCGGGTTCGGAGGGATCGACGATCTCCGCTCCGCCGGCTGCGGTGTTCGTCGCGTTTCCGCCGGTCGGCGCACTCGACCACGCGGCTTCAGGTGGGTCGCGGGCAGCTGGGGGCATGCAGCCGGGCACCGTCGCAGCCGTGCACCTCGCCGAAGCGGGTGCCGGTCTCCCAGCCGGTTCGTGCCTGGGCGATCTCCTCGCCGGTGCGGCCGATGAAGTTCCGCCACATATCACGTATGTGACGGTTCGTCCCGGGTCAGGGGCTCGGTCGACCATCCGGAGTCAGCAAATCTTCCTGTGGAAGCGGGCGCCGCGTGATCGCGGCGCAGGTGGCTGCGGAGTGAACCGCGGATCGTCGACGGCGCCGGGCGCGCCCGGAGTGACGCCGTTGCCGCACCGTCATCTCCGGTGCGCAGGGGGTGGAGAGGGCGGTGCGGACGCCCGATCCGTCAAACGGGACCGGACGCTCAACGGTGACGTGCAGCGAGATTCGGACGGTCGCCGGGCAGGTTACGGGCGCGCCGGGGTCCGGCGTGCGACCGGCCAGGGGGCTTGGCTGGAGTGGGCCGCCCGAGGCGCTGCCGTCCCCTGCTTCCGTCAGGCGTGACGGCGCCTTTCGGCGGACGGTGAAGAGCGCGTCGGCGCAGACTGCCGCAGACCGCCTGCGGTGGCGGCGATCGGTGCGGTGTTGCTGCCGGTGGAGGCGAGCGCCGAGCCGCTTCCGTCACCGAGTTGCCCTTGCCGTACTGGCCGGTGCCGCCGAGGCCGTCGCCGGTGGCGTCCTTGGAGTCGTGCACGGGCTCGATGAACTTGTGGTCGTATCAGCTGTCGGAGCCGTCATGGGCGATGACGGCGGCGGTGGAGGCCCCCAGTCGTTGGACCACTGGAGCTTGTCGAGTGTGTCGACGACGAAGTGCTGTTCGCCGAGCGGGACGGAGCAGTGGGCGCGGCCGTCCTGGTGGTTGGCGGCCTTGGGGGAGCTGACGGCCCGGCAGGCTGCCGTGCTGGAGGCCGGTGTCGAAGCCGGTCGGTTCAGGGTGGCTGGGGCGCGGGGCGGTCAGGCGGGGCGGGCCACCGACGTGATCGCCGCCGTGACGGTGGCCTGCAACTGCCGGGCGTCCGCTCCGGCGCGGGAGCGAAGGTTCACCCCGTGCGCCAGAAGGGCCAGGATGTCGGCGGCGGAGTCGGGATCGGCCCCCTCGGCGAGTTGGTGCTGCCGCTGTGCCGACGTGAGGGCGGCGTGCAGGGCGGTCCGCAGGCGCTGGTGCTGCCGGTCGAGGACCGAGCGCACCACGGGGTCGCCGTTCTCGCTTCCTGCGTGGGCGTTGGAGACCATGCAGCCCCACTGGGCGAACTCGCCGGCGCAGCGGGTTTTGATCAGCCTGGCGAAGAACTCGCCAACGGCCGGCAGGCCGCTGTTGTCCTCCTCCAGCTGGCCGAGAAGGGGGCGCGACCGCTCCTGGACGTAGCGTTCGAGGGCCGCGCGGTAGAGCTCCTGCTTGCCGCCGAACGTTGCGTACAGGCTGGAGCGGTTGAGCCCGGTGGCGTTGACGACATCCTGGATGCCTGTGGTGGCCAAGCCCTGCCGCCAGAACAGCCGCATCACCGTGTCCAGCGTCGCGTCCGGATCGAAGTGCTTGACGTCCGCCATGCCCCACCGTCCCGTCTTGAACCGATGATTCCAAGATATCCGGATCCGTCCTTGACCGCGGGAGCGCTGCTGGCACTATGTTGGAACGAGCATTCCAAGATTGCTGCGGGAGGAGACCCATGGGCGTCAACACCGAGTTGCGTGCGTTCTTCGACAGCCGCCGACGGCAGATCCCCGAGGAAGTCCGCGCCGTGATGCAGCGGGCGGCCCGGGAGTTGTCCGATTCCGGCCAGGCGGCCCGGGCGCTGACCGTCGGCGCGAAGGCACCGTCCTTCACCCTGCCCTCGGCCACCGGCCGCGGCGTCGGCCTGGCCGAGCTGCTCGCGGACGGCCCGGTGGTGCTGGCCTTCTATCGCGGGGCCTGGTGCCCCTACTGCAACATCGCCTTGCGTTCCCTGCAGCAGCACCACGGCGCCATTGCGGCCCGCGGAGCCCGCCTCGTCGCCGTCTCGCCCCAACTCCCGGACGCATCGCTGTCGTTCGCCGAGAAGAACGAGCTGGCCTTCGACGTGCTGAGCGACCTCGGCTGCGACACCGCCAAGCAGTACGGCCTCGCCTTCGACCTGCCGGACGACCTCGCGGCCGTCTATGCCGCCTCGGGGATCGATCTGGACCGTTTCAACGCGGGTCACCCGCGCACCCTGCCCGTCCCGGCAACCTACGTCATCGACCGCGCGGGCACGATCCGCTGGGCCTTCGTCGATACGGACTACACCACCCGCGCCGAGCCGGCCGACATCCTGGCCGCGCTCGACCGGCTGCGCTGACGGGAGACGCGTGGGCGCCCGTGCCCGGGCGCGTCGTCCACGATCTACGGCTTCGTGTGCCCGGCCGGGAAACCCGGCCGGGCGCGCGGGACGATCGGCGGACTGGTCGACAGGTCGCGCGCCGTGGTATTCCGGGCGCGCCGAAATCGGGGTGGGAGGATTCCGGTCGTGCCCGGGGGCGGGAGGCTGCCGGCAGGTGAATAGTCGATGTATTCGCCGGTTTCCAGGGGATTTCTACTGGGCCGCCGCCTTCGCCAGGCGTCTGGCGCCGTCCAGTTCCGGGAGGGCCAGCAGGATCGGCAGGTCGAGCTGGGTCACCTCGCGGAGTTGGACGTCGGCCCTGTAGACACGGCCGCCCCGCGCCCGGACCGCCCAGCCCGAGCCGACGAGCCTGGGCGGGCGGATCTGGAATCTGGGGGAGACGTCGTTCATCGCCACTGCGGCAGCCCGGATGAACCACAGGCCGTCGGGGACGGCGAGGCGGAACGGGCGGGCCTCGTCCAGGATGTCGCAGGCCTGTGGGTAGCCCTCCACGATCGGGGTGTTGAACGCGCCCACGTAGACCCGGACCGGGCCGATGTCGGAGGGGAAGTAGAGCTGTCCCGTGACGGAGGACAAGCCGTGGCCGGTCCGGGCGGCCCGCAGGGTGAGGGGCGGCAGTTCGTCGCCCAGGGCCAGCGAGCGGTAGCGGGTCGGCGAGACGCCGACGCTGCGGGTGAAGCGACTGGTGAAGGTCCCCAGGCTGTTGTAACCCACCCGGTAGGTGATGTCGGTGACGCTGTCCGCAGTTTCCAGCAGGTGTCTCTTGGCCATGAAGATCCGGATCGCGGTGAGGAATCGGCCGGGTGACGTGCCGGTCAGCTGATTGAACATCCGGGAGTAGTGGAATTTACTGTAGGAAGCGATTCGGGCCAGCTGTTCGAGCGAAATCGGATTCGCGTGGTCCTGCCACATGGTGTCGATGCTGCGCTCTATTGCCGCCGAAATAGACATCCGAAAAATCCCCTACCTGTGCTCGTCGGTATGTGGCGTGTGGTGTCTGGGATCGGTGATTCCACTCGAATTCTTTGCGCGGCGGCGGGACCGCTCTTCCCTGCTGCGGCCGGGGGCTGGGCGCGATCCGAGGGATGGCCCGCCGCGAAGGATCAACAGTCCGGTGGCTCCCTCATCTGGCGCGATGCTCCCGATGTCGTCGGTGTCGGCCGGGAGGCGCCCCGGCAGGTTTGAGTGCAGACACATCGTTTTGCTGGGGGGTGACTATCGCACCTTCTGGATTGCGGTGTGCGCCGATCGTCGAAATTCAGCCTGTCGGCGGCCGCGACCCATACCTCCCTGAATGTCCGGTGCCGGATACGGGAGGCACGGACGGAGAAGCGTTCGCGCGGCCGCGGCGCGAAAATCGATGCCGGATCGGATTGAGCGTTCACAAAGAGGGAAGGGGATGCCCGCATGACCGCAATGCAGGACGTCTGCACCGACCTGGCGACGGAAGGGGCCGAACTCGCCCGCCTGGTGGCGGACCTGTCCCCCGAGCAGTGGTCCGCGCCGACCCCGGCCGTCGGCTGGACGGTCCGGCACCAGGTGGCGCACCTGGCGCTGGTCAGCCACCTGATCGGCCTCGGGGTGGACGACCCGGTCGCCTTCGAGGCCGAGACCGCGCCCGTTCGGGAGGACTTCGAGACCGGCATGGCCGCCCTTCTCGCCGAAGGACTTGCCGAGCCCGTTCCTGACCTGTTGCACCGCTGGGCCGACCGGCGAGCCGTCGCAGTGAAGGGACTCGCCGCCGCGCCCCGGAGCGAACCGGTGCCCTGGCTGGCCGGCCCACTGCCGGCCAGCGTGCTCGCCGCGGTCGCGCTGATGGAGCTGTTCGCGCACGGCCAGGACATCCGCGAGGCCCTGGGCGTTCCGTACGCCTTCACCGACCGCATCGGGCACATCGCGTTCCTCGGCACCAGGACCCGGGACCTGGCCTACCGGGCCCGCGGCCTGGAGCCGCCCGCCGAGCCGTTCCGGTTCGAGCTGACGGCCCCGTCCGGCGTCCGCTGGAACTTCGGTCCCGAGGATGCCGAGCACCGGATCTCCGGCCCGGCTGCGGACTTCTGCCTGCTCGTCACCCGGCGCAGGAACCGCGACGACCTCGGGCTGAGCGCCGCCGGCTCGGCGGCAGAGCACTGGCTGGGCATCGCCCAGACCTACCTCGGGCCGCCCGGCGGGGGCCGCGCCCGCATTGGGCAATATCGCATATAGATCGGCCCGTCGGCGGCTGGTTTCCTCGCTCTCGGGTCGATTCGGCCCGACCGCCACAAGGGACCTGGAGGCGTGCCGTGCCGGAACAACGGACGAGTTGGTGGGTGCTGACCGGGCGGGCCTGCACCGTCGCGTCGATCCTCGCCGGACATCTGGTCGCAGCCCTGCCGCAGTTGGTGACCCGCGGCGGCCGGGCCCGGCTGGCGGACCGGGCGCCGAGGCTGCTGACCGCGCTCGGCCCGTTCTTCGTCAAGGCCGGGCAACTGGTCAGCACCCGCCGCGACCTCGTTCCCGAACGCTGGTGCGACGCGCTCGCAGGACTGGCCGACGAAGTGCGCCCGCCCCGCCGCACCGCAGTGGCCCGGACCCTCGTCGAGGCCGGACTCGCCGACGCCTTCGCCGAGTTCGAGTGGGAACCGGTGGCCTGCGGAAGCATCGCCAGCGTCCATCGCGCCCGACTCGCCGACGGCACCGAGGTCGCCGTCAAGGTGCAGCGGCACGGCATCCGCCCGGTGCTGGAGGCCGACCTGAGGCTGGCCCTGGCCGGCGCCCGGGCCGGGCGGGTGATGCCGAGCATGCGGGACCTGCCCGCCGAGGAGATGATCGGCCAGCTCGGCGGCGCCGTGCTGCACCAGCTCGACTTCACCGCCGAGCGGGACTCCCTGCTCCTGCTGCGCGCCAACCTCGCCGGCCACACCGACCTGCGGATCCCGGCCCCGGTCGACGGTCTGTGCGGGCCGAAGGTGCTCACCATGGAGTTCATCCCCGGCATCGGCCGCTTCCGGCCGCTGGGCATGACCCTGGAGCGCCGCCAGGCGGTGGTCCGCGACGTGCTCAGGGCCGTCTACCGGATGCTCTTCGTCGACGGGCTGGTCCACTGCGACCTGCACCCCGGCAACCTCTGCCTGGACGGCGAGGGCCGGGTGGTGGTCCTCGACGCCGGATTCGTGGTGCGGCTGCCCGACGCCGTCCGCCGCTCCTTCGCCGGCTTCTTCCTCCACATGGCGCAGGGCAACGGCCCGAAGTGCGCCGACATCGTCCTGGACAGCGCCGCGCGCCTGCCCGAGGACCTCGACCGCGAGGGCTTCCGGGCCGCCGTGACGGACCTGGTGGACGAGGCCTTCGGAGCGCTTTCCAAGGACTTCGAGCTCGGTGTGTTCGCGCCGAAGCTGTTCGAACTCCAGCGGGACTTCGGGGTGTTCGCCGCGGCCGAGTTCGCCTTTCCGCTGCTGTCGCTGCTGGTGCTGGAGGGAATGATCAAGGAGTTCGACTCCGAGGTCGACTTCCAGGCCGAGGCCGTCCCGGTACTCATGGCCTCCTTCGCCAAGGACGTCGAGGTGGACGCCGAACGCCGCACCGGCCCTGGTCCCGGCGAGCTCGTCGGCTGACCAGAACCCACCCGCACCGCACCGCCCCGTCACGCCGGTTCGGCAGCAGAGGAGTCCCCGATGTCCGAGGTCGCACCCACCGGCCGCTCCGCCCCCCACCCGTCCCTTCCGGTCACGGCTCCCGCCCTCCCGCGGACCGGGCCGGCGATCCGCGGCGGCCGCCCGGAGGGCGTCGGCGGCCGGCCCGCGCCGGGCCGGCCATGAACGCCGTCATACGGCCCGCGGGGCTGGTCGCCGTGACCGGCGGCACCGGATTCCTCGGCTCGCACACCGTCGCCGCCCTCGCGGCCGCCGGGGCGCGGGTACGACTGCTGGTCCGCGACCCGGCGCGGGTGGCGCCCGCGCTCGGCCCGCTCGGGGTCGACCCGGACGCTGTGCGAACGGTCGTCGGAGACGTCACCGACGCGGCCGCGGCGAGCCGGGTGTGCGAGGGTGCCGACGCGGTGGTCCACCTGGGGTCGGTGTACTCCTTCGACCGCAGGCGCCGCGCAGCCATCGCCCGCACCAACGTGCTGGGCACCGAGACGGTTCTGCGGGCCGCTGTCCGCTCCGGCGCCCGAGCGGTGGTGCACGTCTCGACCGTCGGCGCGCTGATCCCCAGCGCCGATCCCGAACTGCACGCCGACAGCGCCGTGGGGCGGCCGACGGAGCCGTACTTGGCCAGCAAGGCGGCCGGCGAACAGGTCGCCCGGCTGCTCCAGCAGGAGGGCGCCCCCGTCCGGATCGCCTACCCGCCCGCCCTGCTCGGCCCGCACGACCCCGGGATCGGCGACCAGACCGGCCGCCTGCGCGACGCGTTGCGGGGTCTCATGCCACTCTGGCCGACGGGCGGCTTCCCGCTCGGCGACGTCCGGGACACCGCCACCGTCCTGGCCGCTCTCGCCACCGGGGCGGCGCCGGACACCCCGGCCCGGATCTTCACCCCCAACCGCTTCGTCAGCACGGCCGACTACCTGGCCGCCCTGCGCGCGGCCACCGGCCGCGCCCTGCCCGCCGCCCGGCTGCCCGGCCGGGCCATGCTCCCGGCGGCCCGGCTGGTCGACGTCCTGCAGCGCTGGTGGCCCTGGCACATCCCGGCCGAATACGGCGCGGCCTACACCTGCGTCCATGCCGTGCCCGTCGCGGCGGACACCGCGGCCGGCGGCCCGGCGCCGCGGCCGATCGAGCAGACGATGGCCGAAACCGCTCACTGGCTCTACCGCGAGGGACTGCTGACCCGGCGTCAGGCAGGCGCCGCGGGTGGACGGACCGCACCATGACGGCGCGGCCGCGTGGCGGCGCCCCGGAACCCGAGGAGACGACCGTGACAGCGGCGCAGACCCAGCACGACCCGGCCGAGCAGCACGCGGTCTACCGGTGCAGCAGGGAGGCGATAGCCGCCCTGGTGGCCGCGCTGCCGGACCCGGCCACGGTCGGCGTGCCCGCCTGCCCGGACTGGAGCGTGCGGGACCTGGTCGGGCACCTGGTGCACATCGGTGAGTCGTTCGTCGCCCTGGAGGACAGCCAGATCGACCTGGACCCGCTGGCCGGCGTCCCGGTGACCGAGCTGCTCGACCGCTGGGAGCGGCTGGACGGCGCGCTGTCCGAGGCTCTGGGCCGCAGCCCGGAGCTGCGCAGGCGGATCCTGCTGCTCGACGTGTTCTCGCACGAGCTCGACCTTCGGTACGGGCTGGACGCTCCCGCCGAGCCGACCGCTCACCCCGCGTTCGACGGTGCGCTGGACCTGTCCACCATGGGTTTCGGCCTGGCGGTGCACGGCGCCGGCCTGCCGGCGCTGCGGATCGAGATCCCCGGGAGGGCCTGGGTGGTGGGTGAGGGCACGCCCCTGGCCACGGTGCGCGGGGCGGCGGTGGACGTGTTCCGGTCGCTCACCGGCCGTCGCACCCGGCCGCAGATCCAGGGCCTCGAGTGGTCCGGGGAGTCGGCCGGGCGATGGGCGGAGGCGTTCTCCTGGGGCCCGTTCGCGCCCCCCGCGGTCGAGGTGGAGGCGCTCGTCGGGCGCTGAGCGCGGTCGGTGGCCGCGCACCGGGAGTCGCGCGGAGAGCACGAACACGGTGAACGGGCGGGATCGCTGCATCAGCGGTCCCGCCCGTTCACCGTGGTGCGGCCCCTCACGTCCCGGTCAGGGAGGGCACGCGCACCGAGAGGGCGTCGGGGACGGGCCGCTGCGGGGAGTCGAGCTCCGGCAGGGCCAGCAGGATCGGGAGGTCGAGCGCGGTGAGCGGGCGGGCGGCCAGTCGGACCGGTGCGTTGTCGTGGCCGTGGCGCACGCTGAGCTCCGGGCCCGAGGCGACCAGCAACGGCCGTCGCTCCCAGGGCGGGGCCGGGAAGTCGCTGGCGGCGACCACCGCCGCCCGGATGAACCAGAGACCCTCGGGGACACGCAGCGTGAACGGACCGGGCCCGTCCAGGATCTCGCAGGCGACGGGGCGGCCCTGCACGATGGGTTCGCGGAACGCGCCGATGTAGATCCGCACGGGACGGCCGGTCTCCGGCGAGCGGATGCTGCCGTGCACCGTGCAGGTGCGGCGGCCGCTGTCGGAGTGCGCCGCGCCGGTACCGGGCTGCCGGTCCCGCTCCGTCAGGCCGGCCCTGGCGAGGGCCCGGTAGCGTGCGGGCGAGAGGCTGACGCTGCGGGTGAAGCGGCTGGTGAAGGTCCCCAGGCTGTTGTACCCGACGCGGTAGGAGATCTCGGTGACACTGAGGTCGGTCTCCAGCAGCATGGTCTTCGCCTGGTGCAGGCGGACGGCGGAGAGGAATCGTCCGGGCGACGTTCCGGTGAGATTTCGGAACACCCGGGAGAAGTAGAACTTGCTGAGGATCGCCGTGTTTGCGATCTCGTCGAGGGAGAGCGGTTCCTCGTATCTGTTCCACATCGTCGTTATCGCGCGTTCAACAGCGATCTGCACAGCGTCTCTCCAAGTTCGTCGATGAATTGAGGGCAATCCTCCGGAAGCTGCCGGTGGCTCCGACAGGCCTCACCCGAATGCGATCGCATCGTTTTTCGGAGGCGAAGTGGGGTGTGCGGACATCGATGGAACCGTTGTCGCCCCGCGCACGGTCGAACCTGCGCAGGGAAATGCGCCGGATCCCGCCCTGCGACGGTGAAAGGATCGCGCCGATCGATTCCGGCAGGGCGGGACGGACGCCGGAATTCAGCTGCCGGACAAGAGGTGTAGAACGCGCCGCCGGGCTGCCTGCAGGCTCGCCCAGGAGCTGACCGCCAGGATTTCCCGGTCGTCCGCGCCGGCCTGCCGGACGGCGGCGACGACCCGCTCGTCGACCCGGTAGGAGGCCAGCGCGGTGAGCAGGGCGAGTTCACCCGCCGGGCGTTCGCCCGGCGGCAGCTCGTCCAGCAGGGCGTCCAGCCAGGACCGGCCCAGACCGGGGTCGGTGCCGTCCCAGCGGGCCGTTTCGGCGGCCACCAGCTCGCGGACCCGGGCGGGCACCAGTTCGGTGCCGACCCGGTCGACGGCCGCCGTGCTGCGGGCCAGGGCGTCGGCGATCCGCGGATCGGCCGCCGCCCAGTCCAGGTCCGGCGGCAGCGGTGCCGCCGGCAGCAACGACAGCGACGTGCCGGGTGCGGTCGTCGCCCGGACGGACCCGCGCATCAGGCCGATCAGCACCCGGAGCACAGGCCCGAGCGCCTGGCCCGGGGAGTTCGGCGGCAGCGGGTGCGGGCCCAGGAAAATGTTGACCATGCGGTTGAGGTACTGCAGGCACAGCGCCGTTCCTGCGAGTTCCGGCAGCAGCTGCGGCGGGAACGGCAGCCCGCCCCCGGTGGCGATCCACGCGGTCAACTCCTCGGCTCCCGGCTCCCCGGCGGCCGGCCCGCGCCGACCGGACCGGCGCTGCGGGACCGGCCGTAGGGACAGCGAGTCGCGCATGGTGCCGTGCATCGTGGCGCAGAACGGGCACTGGTTGCCCGCCGATACGGCGGCCGCCACCGCCTCCTTGGCCGTCCGCGTGGCAAGTCCCTCGGCCAGCATCGTCTCGCGGAGGGTCACCCAGCACGCGGCGAGCAGCTCCGGCACCGGGGCGTGCAGCGCCACCGGCGGGGCCAGCACCCCGAAGTCCCGTTCCAACTCCCGGTAGATCCGGGCCGTGTCGCCCGCTGCCTCGCCGAACGACACGGTTCCGACGTGCCGGACCTGGACCAGGGACAGCCCCCTGAGCGGTGCCTGGACGAGCCGCCGTCCGCCGCTCACGAGCCTGCTCCGGACACGGTTCCCGGGCCGCCTCGGTATAGCCGCCCCTCGTCACCCGCAGGCATCCGCGAGTCCTCCCCTCGGCTCGTCGACGTCTTCCGTCGGTGCTTCACCCGATCGTGACATTCGGAGCAGGCTGGTCCTTCTTCTTTCTTGCGCTCTCCCCCCGGACGGGGGGAGAGCGCGGCGGCGGCGCCCGTGCCACAGGGGCTAGGGGACCGGGAAGAACGCCCGGACGAAGCGCTCGAACATCGCGTCGCCGATGGTCCAGCGCATCCGCGGCAGCAGCCGGGACGGCACGCCGATCCGGTAGCGGATCCGCGGACGGTCGCTGGTGACGGCCTTCTCTATCACCTTTGCCACGGTGTCCGCCCGCACCGCCATCCGGCCGCGGCCGGTGGGGTGCTCGGTCTCCCGGTAGGCGCCGTGCCAGTCGACGAAGTACTGCCAGAACTCGTCGTACAGGCCGGTCCGTTCCTGTCCGGACATGCCGAGGTCGGCGACCGACATCGGCACGAACCCGCCGAGCACCGGTGACGGCTCGATCAGCACCACCTTGATGCCGTCCCTGGCCACCTCGAGGCGCAGCGAGTCGCCGACGGCCTCCAGGGCGTGCTTGGTGGCCTGGTAGTAGCCGCGGCCGGGGGTGGCGAACTGGCCGAAGATGGACGACATCATGATCACCCGGCCGCCGCCCTGCGCCCGCATCCCGGGCAGCACCAACTGGGTCAGCCGGCACAGTCCGAAGAGGTTCGTCTCGAACTGGCTGCGCACCTCGTCGATCGGGGTCTCCCCGATCGTGCCGTTGAGGCTGTATGCCGCGTTGTTGATCAGGGTGCCGACAGCCCCGTGCTCTGCGCCGATCTTCTCCACCGCGGCGGCCATCGACTCCTCGTCGTTGACGTCCAGGTGCAGGACCCGGATGCCCTGGTCGGCCAGATCGGCCAGCGCCTCGGGACGCCGGGCGGTGGCGTAGACCGGCCAGCCGGCCCGGTGCAGCCGCAGGGCGGCGGCCCGGCCGGTGCCGGAGGACATTCCGGTGCTGGAGGAGGCGCCGGTCAGCAGGATCGCGCGCGAGCGCCCGCTCACCGCCCCTCCGCCAGGCGTTCCGCGGACACGGTCGCATCCTCCGGCTGCGAGGCGATCCGGCTACGGGTCACCGAGTTGCCGAGTCCCAGGCCGTCCACCAGGCGGTTGATGAAGGCGAACAGGGCGGCGGTGAAGACCGCCTCCAGCATTTCCTCGTTACTCCAGCCGGCGGCCTCGGTGGCGGCCCAGTCCTCGTCGGTGATCCGGAACGCGCCGGTGCCGACCTTGGTCACCAGCCGCATGAGCGCCTTGGTGCGCTCGTCGATCGGCAGCTCCTCCACCGAGGGGGCGTTCTCGATCGCGTCGGTCAGTTCCTGCGGGCCGCCGAACTGGGCCAGGAACCAGTTGTGCGTGCCGACGCAGTACGGGCACCCGTTGACCTTGGAACTCCAGGCGGAGATCATCTCGCGGGTCGCGCGCGGCAGCACCCCGTCGTTGAAGACGCCGCCGTAGCCGGCGATCACCACCTCGAGCAGGTCGGGGCGGCTGGAGACCAGCCGGAACATGTCCGGGACGAAGGGGATGCCCATCCGCGACTTGATCGCGTCGTACAGCTCCTTCGTGCGGCCCTCGGCCTCGGCCTCCTCGACCAGCGGGACGCGAACCGTGCTCAGCACATTCGGATCGGTCATGGGTGATCGCCCTCCCTTTCGACGGTGCGCGCTGTCCCGCGGGGTTTTTCGCGAACGCCGTGAAAATGTGCTGAATTACTTCCCGGCGGGTGTCGGCGCGGTTTTTCTCATGGTTGCAGGAATGTGGCTCGGCCCTCGTCTCCCAGATTGCCCTGGATGCGCCCGGCCCCCGCACGGCGACGGCCGCCGCGGTGCGTGGCACCGGGGCGGCCGTCGGGGCTGGGAACGGACGGGTCACTCGGCGCGCAGCCAGTCCGCCAGCCGCTCGCCGATCATGATCGAGGTGAGGTTGGTGTTGCAGTTGACGATGTGCGGCATGATCGAGGCATCGGCCACGTACAGGCCCTCCGTGCCGTGCACCCGCAGCCGCTGGTCCACCACCGCGCCCTCGTCGTCGGCGGTCCCCATCCGGGCCGTGCCGACCGGGTGGTAGCCGCTGTCCAGGCTGGTCCTGACGTACTGCTCGACCATCGCGTCCTTCTCGATCAGCCGGTCGCTCAGCACGATGAACCCGTCGCCCTGCGAGGCGATGCCGGGGTGATTGGCCAGCTCCCAGCAGGTGCGCACACCCTCGACCATCTTCTCCAAGTCGCGCTCGGTGGAGAGGAAGTCCAGTTGGATGTCGGGCCCGGCCGCCGGGTCCACGGAGGCCAGCCGCAGCCGGCCCACCGACTCCGGCTGCTGGTCCACGGCCATCACGCCGAAGATCATCGGGGCCTGGGCCAGCATCTGCAGTTCGGGGAAGAGCGTCAGGTCGAAGTGGTTGACCATGTAGTACTGCATGTCGTTGAAGTTCGCGGAGCCCTTGGACGTGGTCCGCACGATCGACTGCAGGAACGGCACATCCGCGTCGACCGCACCGCCCTTGGGGCGCAGGAACACACCGGTGCGCGGGTGGTCCTGCAGGTGGGCGCCGACGCCGGGGCGGTCGAGCCGTACCCGGAGGCCCAGGCGGGTCAGGTCCTCGGCCGGGCCGATCCCCGAACGCATCAGCAGCGTGGGGGAGTTGACCGCACCGGCGGACAGCACCACCTTGTGCGCCCGCAATTCCTCCGGCACCCGGCCGTCGGCCGCGGCCAGCACGCCCACCGCCCGGTCGCCGTCGAACAGCACCTCGTGCACCAGGACGCCCCCGACGACCGTCAGGTTGGGGCGGGCCCGCACCTCGGCGGTCAGGTAGGCCATCGCGGTGGAGACGCGGAAGCGCGGGTCGCGGCGGTTGGACGGGATCGGGCCGATTCCGGTTGCCTCGGGATGGTTGTGGTCGGCGGCCTCCGGGAAGCCGGCCGCCAGGCTCGCCTCGGTGAAGGCGAGCTGCATGGGCGTCATCTCGCCGGGCCGGAAGCGCCGGATCGGCACCGGGCCGCCGCTTCCGTGGTACTGGTCGGTGAAGTCCAGGTCGTCCTCCAGCCGCCGGTAGTACGGCAGCACCTGGTCGTACGTCCAGGCCGGGTTGCCTGCGGCCGCCCACCGGTCGAAGTTCTCCGGGACGCCGCGCAGCGCGATCGTCGCGCCCACCGCGGAGGACCCGCCGACGATCTTCCCGCGCGGGAAGATGATGCGCCGGCCGTCCAGGATCTCGGCGCGGAAGCGCCAGTCGTACGCGCTCATCGACATCGCGTTGCCGTCGGTGATGTCGTGCGGAATGTCGGCCCGGTCGGGAAAGTCCGGACCGGCCTCGACGAGGAGCACGGAACGGCCCGGATCCTCGCTCAGCCGGGCCGCGAGGGCCGCGCCGGCCGAGCCGGACCCGACGACTATCACGTCATACGTGTGCACCATGGATTAAACCTCGCCAGACGGGGATTCGAAGAGGCCGGTCTCTGCCGAGTTTCTCAGCGCACCGGTGCGGAGGCTTCTCCGAGACTGCCCATCCGTGCACTCCCGGAAATCCGCACCCCACCGTGCCCGACAGGCCGTTCGAACCCTGGCAACGTCAGAGAAGCACGCTTTGCTGACCCGGGACATCCTCGAGTGTCAGGTCCGGTGGCGGACAGTTGCCGAATTCGTTCGCAGCGGCCTACAGCAGATTCACTGTCGCCCACGGGAGGGAATTGGGATGTCGTACCGACGACGATTCCGCAGACTCGTACCCGGGTTGGTCACCGTATTGGTGGCCGCCTCGATGTTCTTCGTCATCCGTTCCTCGGTGGCGGTCGCGGGCGGTGAAGACACGGCAGCGGCCTACAAATTCAAGGAACTGCCGATCGCCATGCCGCCGGGTTACGAGTCGCGGCCCATGAACACGATCCGCAAGGTGAACCCGGCCTACGAGAAGATCCGCGCCTGGGTCTCCTCGGTCGGCGCCAGCATCGCCATCAACGACGTCACCGGCCACGGCCTCGCCGACGGCATGTGCATCGTGGACACCCGCACCGACTCCGTGGTGGTCACCTGGACCCCGACGGCGCGCGACGGCGACCGGTTCACCCCGTTCGTCCTCGACGGCAAGCCGCTGCCGATGGACGACACCATGGCGCCCACCGGCTGCACGCCCGGCGACTTCAACGGCGACGGCCGCAACGACTTCCTGGTCACCTACTGGGGCCGCACCCCGGTGCTGTTCATGGCTAAGGCCGACGCCGCCACGCCGTCCGCCGATGCGTACGTGCCGCGCGAGGTCGTCGCCTCGGAGAGCCTCGACGGCCGCTACCACGGCCCGCGCTGGAACACCGACGCCGCATACGTCGCCGACCTGGACGGCAGCGGCCACCCGTCGATCATCATCGGCAACTACTTCCCCGACTCAGACGTGCTCGACCCCCACGGCATCCGCAACGTCCAGATGAACGACTCGCTGTCCAGCGCCAAGAACGCCGGCGGCGACCACGTGCTGCGCTACCACTCGTCGACCACCGGGGCCGAGCCGGACGCCCGGTTCATCGAGGAGAAGGACGCCATCCCGTTCGACGCCTCCACCGGCTGGACGCTGGCCATCGCTGGTGCCGACCTGACCGGCTCCGGCCTGCCCGATGTTTACATCGCCAACGACTTCGGCCACGCGCACCTGCTGCACAACGTTTCCACCCCGGGCCGGATCCGTTTCGAGGAGGCCACCGGCGAGCGTACGCCGACCACCCCGAAGTCCTTCGTGCTCGGCAAGGGCTCCTTCAAGGGCATGGGCGTCGACTTCGGCGACGTGGACGGCAACGGCAGCTTCGACATGATGGTCAGCAACATCACCGTCGCGTGGGGCCTGGAGGAGAGCAACTTCCTCTGGATCAACCAGGCAAAGGACCAGGCCGAGGCCAAGAAGAAGATCGCGGCCGGCGTCGCCCCGTTCACCCAGGAGGCCGCCGACAACGGCGTGGCCTGGACCGGCTGGGGCTGGGACGCCAAGATGGGCGACTTCCTCAACAACGGCCAGCAGAACATCCTGCAGGCGGACGGCTTCGTCAAGGGCCACATCGACCGCTGGCCGTGGCTGCAGGAGATGGCCATGACCAACGACGACCTGCTCTCCAACCCGAAGATCTGGCCGAACGTCGGCCCCGGCGACGACCTGGCCGGCGACGAGGTGATGGCCTTCTACGCCCGCACCGACAACGGCAAGTTCGCCAACATCAGCAAGCAGCTGGGCCTCGACGTGCCGATCCCGACCCGCGGCATCGCCACCGCCGACACCACCGGCAGCGGCGCCCTGGACTTCGCCATCGCCCGCCAGTGGGGCCCGCCGGCCTTCTACGCCAACCAGTCCCCGGCGCTCGGGCACGACCTGACGATGCGACTGTACCGGCCCGCCACCGGCGCCACCGCCGGCCAGGGCCTGGCCACCACCGGCACCCCCGCCTACGGCGCCACCGTCACCATCACCACCCCCGACGGCAAGAAGCAGATCGGCCAGCTCGACGGCGGCGGCGGCCACGGCGGCTTCCGCAGCTTCGACGTCCGCTTCGGCCTCGGCGACCGGAGCGGACCCGTCACCGCCGACCTCACCTGGCGTGACGCCTCCGGTGCTCTGCACACCAAGACCCGGCAGCTGACCGCCGGCAGCCACACCCTCATGCTGACCGACGACATCCAGGAGGTGGCGGCCCGATGACCGCGACCGACATCTCGGACGTGGCCGCCCACGCCGTCCGACCCCGCCCCGCAAAGAAGCAGCCCAACCGCGACCCGCGGTACCTCGCGCTGCGCAACTTCGCCATCTCGATGTCCGTCTTCAACATCTTCGGCTACACCCTGCTGGGCTTCGAGCAGCCCTGGTTGTGGCCGCTGATCTGCGCGCCGTTCGGCTACCTCGTCGAGATCGTGCTCGAGATGATCAGCGCCTGGGCGCAGGAGCGCACCCCGCGCTTCCGCGGCAACGGCTTCCGCGGCCTGTACGAGTTCCTGCTGCCCTCCCACATCACCGCCCTCGCGGCGAACATGCTGCTCTACGCGAACGACCGGCTGCTGCCGATCCTGCTCGCCGTGTTCATCGGCGTCGCCGCCAAGCACGTCCTGCAGGCGCCCGTGTACGGCCGGATGCGGCACTTCATGAACCCGTCGAACTTCGGCATCACCATGGCGCTGGTGCTGTTCGGCTCCTGGATCAGCATCGCCCCGCCGTACGAGTTCACCGAGAACGCCAACACCTTCTTCCGGATCGGCATACCGCTGATCATCACCACCGCCGGCACCGTCATCAACGCCATGCTGACCAAGCGCATCCCGCTGATCGTCGGCTGGCTCGGCGGCTTCGTCATCCAGGCACTGCTGCGCCACTGGATCTGGGACGTGGCGGTGTTCTCCGCGCTCGGGCCGATGAGCGGTGTGGCCTTCGTCCTCTACACCAACTACATGATCACCGACCCGGGCACCACCCCGGTCAAGGGCCGCAACCAGTTCATGTTCGGCTCCTCGGTGGCCATGGTCTACGGCGTGCTGATGCTCTTCAACGTCGTCTACACCCTGTTCTTCGCCACCACGCTGGTCTGCGGCCTGCGCGGCGCCGGCTGGTGGGTGGCGCACCTCCGGAACAAGCGCAAGCAGGCGGGCGGGGCAGTCCAAAGCCCGTCCGGTCAGTTGGCCGCGCCCGAGCGGCCCATGGGCAACGAGGCGGTGGCGGCGTGACCGACAGTCAGCGAGGACCGGCCGGGAACGGTGACGAGCCGGCCGGCCGCGGACGGATCGCGGTGGTCGGCATGGCCTGCCGCTACCCCGACGCCGAGAGTCCCGAACAGCTGTGGCAGAACGTGCTGGCGGGCCGCCGGGCCTTCCGCAAGCTGCCCGACGTGCGGATGCGCGCCGAGGACTACTACTCGCCCGACCCCGCCGCTCCCGACCGCTTCTACAGCGCCAAGGCCGCCGTCATCGAGGGTTTCGAGTTCGACCGCGTCCGCCACCGTGTCGCGGGCAGCACCTTCCGCGCCACCGACATGACCCACTGGCTGGCCCTGGACACCGCCGCCCGCGCCCTGGAGGACGCCGGCTTCCCGTTCGGCGAGGGCCTGGAGGACGCCAACACCGGTGTCGTCATCGGCAACACCCTCACCGGCGAGTTCAGCCGGGCCAACCTGATGCGCCTGCGCTGGCCGTACGTCCGCCGCACCGTGGGTGCCGCACTGCGCGAACAGGGCTGGGACGACACCGCGCTGACCGCCTTCCTGGACGGCCTGGAGGGCCGCTACAAGAGCGCCTTCCCGCCGATCGGCGAGGACACCCTGGCCGGCGGCCTGGCCAACACCATCGCCGGCCGGATCTGCAACCACTTCGACTTCAAGGGCGGCGGCTTCACCGTCGACGGCGCCTGCTCCTCCTCCCTGCTGTCCGTCTCGACCGCGTGCGACGCGCTGATCGACGGCCGGATGGACGTCGCGGTGGCCGGCGGCGTGGACCTGAGCATCGACCCGTTCGAGGTCATCGGCTTCGCCAAGACCGGGGCGCTGGCCACCCGCGAGATGCGGGTCTACGACAAGGGCTCCAACGGCTTCTGGCCCGGCGAGGGCTGCGGCATGGTCGTCCTGATGCGCGACGAGGACGCCCGCGCCCGGGGCCGGTTCCGCTACGCCACCATCCCCGGCTGGGGCTACTCCTCCGACGGCAAGGGCGGCATCACCCGTCCCGAGGCGAGCGGCCACCGGCTCGCCCTGACCCGTGCCTACCGCTCGGCAGGCTTCGGCATCGAGACGGTCGGCTACTTCGAGGGGCACGGCACCGGCACCGCCGTCGGCGACGCCACCGAGCTGCGTGCGTTCTCCGAGGCCCGCCGGGCCGCCGGGGCGAACGGGCCGGCCGCGCTCAGCACCGTCAAGGGCAACTTCGGCCACACCAAGGCCGCGGCCGGTGTCGCCGGGCTGCTCAAGGCGATCCTGGCGGTCCGCCACCAGGTGATCCCGCCCGCCACCAGCCACGTCGACCCGCACCCCGAACTCACCGGCCCCGCACCGGCGATGCGCGTCCCCGACCGGGCCGAGCTGTGGCCCCAGGGCGCGCCGATCCGGGCCGGGATCTCCTCCATGGGCTTCGGCGGCATCAACGCGCATGTCGTCGTCGAGCACGCCGACGGCGTCCTGCGCACCGCCGTGCCCGCCGTCGCCCGCCGGCTGGTCGCCTCCCGCCAGGACACCGAACTGTTCCTGCTGGACGGTGCCGACCCGGCCGAGTTGCATGCCAAGGCGACCCGGCTGGCCGGGTTCTGCGCCCAGCTGTCCTACGCCGAACTCGGCGACCTGGCGGCCACCCTGGAGCGTGACCTGGCCGGCCGGCCGCTGCGCGCCGCCGTGCTGGCCTCCTCGCCCGAGCAGGCCGTGGAGCGGTTCACCGCACTGACCCTGCTGCTGGACTCCGGGGCCCGCTCGGCCCTCAACCCCGCCCAGGGCATCTTCCTCGGCAGCGCCGGACGGGCACCTCGCATCGGGTTCCTCTTCCCGGGCCAGGGCGCCGGCCGGCGCGGCGACGGCGGGGCGCTGCGCCGCCGCTTCTCCTCCGTCGAAGGGCTGTACGAGCGTCTGGGCCTGCCCGCCGACGGCGACCAGGTCGCCACCGACGTTGCCCAGCCCCGCATCGTCGCCGCCTCGGTGGCGGGCCTGCGGGTGCTGGACCTGCTGGGCATCGAGGCCGTCCGTGCCACCGGCCACAGCCTCGGCGAACTCACCGCCCTGCACTGGGCGGGTGCCATGGACGAAGACACCGTGCTGCGCGCGGCCGGCGCCCGCGGCCGGATCATGGCCGAAGCCAGTGCGGGCGGCGGCACGATGGCCGCGCTCGCCACCACCCCCGCGCTCGCCGAGGCGCTGGTCGTCGGCGAGCCGGTGGTGATCGCCGGCTACAACAGTCCGCGGCAGACCGTGGTCTCCGGCCCGGTCGCGGCGGTCGAACGGGTCTGCGCGCTGGCCGAACGGCAGGGCATCGGAGTGGGACGGGTCCACGTCTCGCACGCCTTCCACTCGCCGGCCGTCGCTCCGGCCGCGGCCGGACTGGCCGAACACCTGGCGCAGGAACGGTTCGGCGCGATAGGTGAGGGCCTGGTCTCCACCGTCACCGGCGACCTGCTGCCCGCCGACACCGACGTGGTGGACCTGCTGACCCGTCAGGTCGTCCAGCCGGTGCGCTTCACCGAGGCGCTGCAGGCGATGGCCGGGCAGGTGGACATGCTGATCGAGGTCGGCCCCGGCCAGATCCTCAAGTCGCTGGCCGCCGAGGTCCTCCCCGCCGTGCCCGCGGTCGCGACCGAGGCCGACGCGCTGTCGCTGGCCGGGCTGCTCGGCGCCGTTGCCGCCGCCTGGACGATGGGCGCGCCCGTCCGGCACGAGCAGCTGTTCGCCGACCGCTTCACCCGGCCACTGGCGCTCGACAAGGAGTTCCGGTTCTTCGCCAGCCCGTGCGAGGCGGGCGGCGAGGAGTTCGTGCTGGAGCGCTCCGAGCAGGCCGCGCCGCCGCAGCCCGCCGCGTCGGCCGCCGCCCCCGCGGCCGCCCGCGCCGGGGAGGGCGCCTCCAGCCTGGAGGTGCTGATCCGGCTGGCCGCCGAGCGGGCCGAGCTGCCGGTCGACACCGTCGACCCGTCCGCCAACCCGCTGGACGAACTGCACCTCAGCTCCATCACGGTCGGCCAGATCATGAACCAGGCCGCCCAGGAGCTCGGCATCGCGGCCCCGATGGTCACCACCGCCTTCGCCACCTCGACGCTCATCCAACTCTCAGAACTGCTCGACGAGTTGGCTGATCAGTCACCGGAGGCCGGCCGCCAGCCGGCCGCCGCGTCCGGGGTGGCGTCCTGGGTGCGCCCGTTCCTGGTCGACCTGACCGAGGCCGCTCCGCCCGCCCCCGCGGCCGGACCGGGCGGCCGCTGGGAGGTCTTCGCCACCGACCGGCACCCGTTGGCCGGGCCGCTCGCCGAACGGCTCGGCGCCGCCGGCCCCGGCGACGGCGTCCTGCTCGCCCTGCCCCGCGACTGCGACCAGCGCCACCTCGGCCTGATGCTGGCCGCCGCGCGGGCCGCGCTCGACCCGGCCCGGCGCGCCGCCGGCACCCGGCTGGTCGCGGTCGGCGACCGCCGGGGCGCGGCCGGCCTCGCCAAGACCCTGCACCTGGAGGCCCCCGACATCCCCGTCACCGTCGTCACCCTGCCGATCGCCGACGACCTGCCTGCCGAGGACGCCGAGCGGATCAGCGCCCGGATCGCCGCCGACACCGCCGCCACCACCGCGTTCAGCGAGGTGCACTACGACGCCGACGGCACCCGCCGGGTGCCGGTGCTACGCGCCGTCGACCTCCGGCCCGACCCCGACCACCAGGCGCTCGGCCCGCAGGACGTCCTGCTGGTCACCGGCGGCGGCAAGGGCATCACCGCCGAGTGCGCCATCGCCCTCGCCGGAGCCAACGGCGCGGCGATCGGCCTGCTGGGCCGCTCCGACCCCGCCCGGGACACCGAACTCGCCGACAACCTCACCCGGATGGCGGCCGCGGGCGTCCGGGTGCACTACGCCCAGGCCGACGTCACCTCCGCCGACCAGGTCAAGGCCGCCGTCGCCGAGATCACCCGTGAACTCGGCCCCGTCACCGGCCTGCTGCACGGCGCCGGCCGCAACGAGCCGCAGGCGCTCGGCACCCTCGACGAGGCGTCGTTCCGCCGGACGCTCGCCACCAAGATCGACGGTGTGGAGGCCGTCCTCGCCGCCGTCGACCCGGCCGCGCTGCGCCTGTTCGTCACCTTCGGCAGCATCATCGGCCGGGCCGGCCTGCGCGGCGAGGCCGACTACGCCACCGCCAACGACTGGCTCACCGAGCTGACCGTGCGCTTCCAGCAGGACTACCCCGACTGCCGCTGCCTGGCCCTGGAATGGTCGGTCTGGTCGGGCGCCGGCATGGGGGAGCGGCTCGGCGTGCTGGAGGCCCTGGTCCGCGAGGGCATCGAGCCGATCCCCGCCGACGACGGCGTGGCGCTGCTCGGCCGACTGCTCGCCACCCCCGGCACCGCCCCGGCGCTGGTGGTGATGGGCCGGGCGGGCGGCCTTCCGACGATCAGTCTGGAGCAGCGCGAACTGCCGCTGCTGCGCTTCCTGGAGCGCCCCCAGGTGCACTACCCCGGCATCGAGCTGGTCGTGGACGCCGAGCTCACCGGCGGCGGTGACCGCTACCTGCCCGACCACCTGCTGGACGGCGACCTGCTCTTCCCCGCCGTTCTCGGCATGGAGGCGATGACCCAGGCGGCCACGGCACTGACCGGACACCAGGGCGTCCCGGTACTGGAGGACATGGGGTTCCTGCGGCCCATCGTCGTCCCGGTGAACGGCGCCACGACCCTGCGGGTCGCCGTCCTCGCCACCGGACCCGACACCGTCGAGGCGGTGGTGCGCAGCAGCGAGACCGGCTTCCAGGCAGACCACTTCCGGGCGACGCTGCGCTTCGGCGCGGCGCGGCCCGAGGGCGAGCCGGCGCCGGTCACCGAGGAGGTGCCGCGAGTACCGCTGGCGCCGAGCGAGCTGTACGGCCCGGTGTTGTTCCAGGGCGACCGCTTCCAGCGGCTGCTCGGCTACCGGGACCTCGCGGCTCGGCACTGCCTGGTCGAGATCGACGACACCCCGCGCACCGACTGGTTCGCCGGCTACCACCCCGGCGACCTGCTGCTGGCCGACCCGGGCACCCGTGACGCGCTGATGCACTCCATCCAGGCGTGCGTCCCCGAGGCGACCCTGCTGCCGGTCAGCGTCGAACGGCTGCACCTGGCCGACGCCGACGCCGCGCGCACCGGTCGCCTGCTGTTCCTGGACGCCCGCGAGCGCTCCCGGGACGGCGACAGCTACCTCTACGACCTCGACGTGCGTGACGAGACGGGTCTGCCGGTCGAGCGGTGGGAGGGCCTGCTGCTCCGGGCGGTGCGCAAGCAGGACGGGGCCGGACCGTGGCTGCCCGCGCTGCTCGGCCCGTTCCTGGAGCGGCGCGTCGAGGCGGCGCTCGGCCATCCGGTGCGGTGCGTGGTGCTGCCCGGCGGCGAGGGCTCGGGAGCCTCGGTCGCCGACCGGCGCCGGCGCACCGCCGAGGCGGCGAGCTGGGCGCTCGGGCGGGTCACCGAGGTCCACCACCGCCCCGACGGACGGCCCGAACTGGCCGACGGGCGACGGATCTCCTCCTCGCACGCGGCGGGCGTCACCTTCACGGTGGTCGCCGACGAGGGCGTCGGCTGCGACGTCGAGGTGGCCGCCGAGCGGACCGCCGAGGCGTGGGAGGGGATGCTGGGCGCGGACGGCGCGGCGCTGGCCGGGCTGCTGGCCGCCGAGCGCGGCGAGCCGTACAGCACGGCCGCGACCAGGGTGTGGGGCGCGGTGGAGACGCTGCGCAAGGCGGGCCACGCGGTGGCGGCGCTCAGCCTGGAGGACGCCTCCGGGCTCCCGGCCGGCTGGGTGGCGTTCCGCGGCGGCGCGCACCGGATCGTGAGCTTCGTGACCGCCCTGGACGGCGTCGCCGATCCGGTGGCCTTCACCGTCCTGACCGGAGGTGCCCGGTGACCATGCCGGACTACTACGAGTACCGCCACCTCGTCGGCTTCGAGGAGACCAACCTGGTCGGCAACGTCTACTACGTCAACTACCTGCGCTGGCAGGGGCGTTGCCGAGAGATGTTCCTCCTCGAGAAGGCTCCCGAGGTGCTCGCCGACGTCCGCGCCGACCTCAAGCTGTTCACCCTCAAGGTGGACTGCGAGTTCTTCGCCGAGATCACCGCCTTCGACGAGTTGTCGATCCGGATGCGGCTGGCGGACCTCACCCAGACCCAGGTCGCCTTCACCTTCGACTACGTCCGGCTGGCGCCGGACGGCGGCGAGTACCTGGTCGCGCGCGGGCAGCAGCGGGTCGCCTGCATGCGCGGCCCCAACACCGACACCCGTCCCACCAGGGTGCCCGAGCCGCTGCGGCTCGCCCTGGAGCCCTACGCCGTCCCCGCGACGGCGCCCTCCCTGACCGGCACCACCACCGTGGGGTGATCGCCATGTCCTCCTTCCCGTCCGCTTCCGCACCGCTGCCCGGCTCGCTCGACCTGCCCCCGCTGCCGGTGGAGGCGCCCGAGGCGGACGTCCGCGACCGCCGGGCGCTGCGCGGGGTGCTGGGGCGCTTCGCCACCGGGGTGACCGTACTGACCGCGGGGCGCGACACCCCGTGCGGCATGACGGCCAACTCCTTCACGTCCGTCTCGCTCGAGCCGGCGCAGGTGCTGGTGTGCGTGGTGAAGTCGGCGGCGGTCCACGCGGCCGTGCTGGCCGAGAGGGCGTTCGCGGTGTCGGTGCTCGCCCGGGACCAGGAGTGGGTGGCGCGGCACTTCGCCGACCACCGGCGTCCGCGCGGGGTGCGGGAGTTCGCGGGGATCGGCCATACGCGCGGCCGCCACACCGGGGCGCCCGTGCTGGACCACGTCCAGGCGTGGCTGGAGTGCCGGCTCAGCGCCGTCCACGAAGGGGGTGACCACACCATCTTCGTCGGCTCGGTGCTGGGCGCGGGCCGCTCCGTCGGCGGGGACCCGCTGCTGTACCACGGCGGAGCCTTCGCCAGGCTCGCCGGCTGACGACGGGCCGCTCGCACCGACGCCCGGCCGGGACCTTCCCGGCCGGGCGTCCGGCTTTCCCGCACGGGAAGGGGCCCGGACCGCTCGGCGGTCCGGGCCCCTTCCCGTGCGGGAGGTCAGTCGCGTGGCTGCACGGTCATCGGCAGGCCGCCCTTGACCCGCAGGGTCAGCATCGGTTCGGCCCGCACCCGGTGGCCGGGCGGGACGGCCAGCCGCAGCCGGCGCAGCAGGACGGCGAGCACCACGGTCGCCTCCAGCATTCCGAGGCTGCTGCCCACGCAGACCCGCGGGCCGGCGCCGAACGGCACGTAGGCGTAGCGGTGGCGGCCCGCCGTGCGGCCCTTGGCGAAGCGCTCCGGGTCGAAGCGGTCGGGGTCGTCCCAGAAGTCCGGGTGGCGGTGCAGGGTGTAGGGGCACAGCACGACATCGGCGCCGGCGGGCACCCGGAAGCCGCCGATCTCGTCCTCGGCGAGTGCTTTGCGGGGCAGCAGCCAGACCGCCGGGTACAGGCGCATCACCTCCTGGAGGACCATCGAGGTGTAGGTGAGCCGGTGCATGTCCTCGAAGGTCGGCAGCCGGTCGCCGAGCACCTCGTCCACCTCGGCGCGGACCTTGTCACCGACCTCCGGGTGCCGGTCGAGCAGGTACAGGGTCCAGCTGAGGGTGCTCGCGGTGGTGTCGTGGCCGGCCAGCAGCAGGGTGACCAGTTCGTCGCGCATCCGCGCCCGCCGCGCCACCGGGTCGCGCTCGTCGGCGGTGGCGTCGACGAGCCGGGAGAGCACGTCGTCGCGGGTGCCGTCGGGGGCTGGGTGGCGCCGCCGCTCGTCGGCGAGCGCGGCGACGATCCGGTCCAGCTCGGCGCGGGCCTTGCGGAACCTGAGCTGGAGCGGCAGCGGTACCCAGGAGGGCACCGAACTCAGGCTCATCATCTCGAAGATGGCCTGGTCCTGGACGACCTCGAACGCCTCCCCGATGGACTCGTAGGCGCCGAGGTCGGCGTCCAGCAGGGAGCGGCCGAGCACGCCGAGGGTGAGCGAGGTCATCTCCTGCCGGACGTCCACCGGGCCGGCGCCCGCCGCGCGGCGCAGCCGCTCGGCGAGCAGTGCCGCCTCCTCGGCGATCACCCCGGCCTGCCGGTTGATCCGGCGGGCCTGGAACACCGGCTGGATCACCTTGCGCTGGGCGCGCCACAGCTCGCCCTCGCTGGTCAGCAGGCCGTCGCCGAGGGCGCGCCGGGCGTGCACCAGGCCGATGCCCTTGTGGTAGTTGGAGCTGTTGTCGGTCAGCACCCGGCGGACGTGGTCGGGGTGGTTGAAGAAGTACAGGGTCTTCGGGCCGAGCGGCAGGCGCACCGCATCGCCGTAGGCGGCCGCCGCCGCGGTCATCACGGCCAGCCGGTCGGAGGCCATCCGGGCCAGCAGTACCGGGGTGGCGGCGCGGGACGGCCCGGGGGGCCGGCGGGGCGCGCCGCCGCGCGGCCGGGCCGCGGCCGGGGCGGACTCGGCGGCGGTCACGCGCGGGCCCCGTAGGCTCCGCTGGCGATCCGTTCGGAGATCTCCCGCCGCCACACCTCGTAGGCCGTCAGTTCGCCGTCGACGGACGGTCGCGGCCGGGCCTGCGAGCAGACCTGGACCGCCTGCTGCGGGGTGAGGCCGCAGAGCACCGCGGTGGCGGCCTCGGCGTGCTCGGTGAGCAGGCCCGACTCCACCCGGGCGGTGGCGGCGAAGGCCGCGCCCTGGGCGAGCTGGGGCCGGTACGAGCCGGCCCGGTGGAGCAGCAGGCGCAGTTCGGCCTCGGTCGCGCCGGCGGCGTAGCAGGCGGCCAGGCCGACGCCGGCCCACAGGTCGGCGTGCCGGTCGGCCTGGAAGCCGTCGACCAGGTCGGCGACCACGGCCGGGTCGGTGCCGCCGATGAACCACAGGGCCCGGCCGATGCCCTGGTCGATGGCGTGCCCGGCGTAGCGCCGGGTTTCGTCGCCCGGCCACGGGAAGGCGCCCTCCCGGTGGTGCCCGTGCACGTACCGCGCGGTGCGGAAGTACGCCTGGTGGAACCCGTACCCGTCCAGGGCGAGCCAGCGCAGCAGCGGGTCGGCGGGGGCGACGGCCGCCCAGCGGAAGCGGGGCAACCGGGCCATCGCCCAGCCGACGCCGACGTGCACCATGTAGTCGTGCGGCGCGCCGTGGCCCGCCAGGAACTCCGCGACCCTGCCGCTGCCCGGCAGCGGCAGGCCGTCCAGCATGGCCAGGCCCATCGCCGCGCCCTCGTAGGCGAAGCCGCGGTAGCGCACCGGGATCAGCTCCAGCCGCCCGTGCGCCTCGTCCTGGTCGCGCGCCTCGACGGCGATCGCGTAGCCGTCGAGGAAGCTCGCGCCGACGGTCTCCAGGTTGGTTCGAGCCGCCTCGTCCTTCAGGTGGAAGCCCCTGGTGGACAACTTCGTCTCGGTGTGGCTCGGTGTCAACAGGCGTCGTCGGACCGCCCGCCAGCCTCCGCTCATCACTGCCTCCCGCCCGCCGCGTGCCCGGATGGCCGCAGCTCTCCGGTTACATGCTTCGGGGCCCCGGGGCGCCGGACTACTCCCACAGTGCCGATGCCGGGCAACACGGGAGTAGCCACCGGGAGGGGGCGATCCACGACACTCTGTCACGCCCCGCGCCCCCGAGGTTTCCGATCGACTGTCGGAAGCCGACCCGTGAGCTGAGGAGAACGTACGTGACCGACACCATCACGGGCCGGACGGTGAAGGCGCCGCCGCGCGCCACCTCGCTGTTCGTCAACGGCCTGTTCCCGCAGCGCCGTGCCTTGGTTGTCCTACTGGGCCTGCTCGGCGGGCTGCTGCTCGCCTACGCCTGGTCCTCGAAGCTGGCCGACGACGAGATCGGCTTCACCACCGCGAACCAACTGCTCGGCCACGATGCCAAGAACACACCGCTGAGCGGCATCGCCGCCGGCGTTCTGTTCGCCTTCGTCTCCGGACTGGCCGGCTCGTTCACCGCCTGCAACGTCGCGGTGTTCGGCGCGGTCGGCCCGCTGGTCGGGCAGATGAGCCTGACCCGCCGTCAGCGGCTGGTGCACGCGTTGCGCCCGCTGGGCTGGATGACGGCCGGCATGCTGCCGGTCTCCGCCGCGTACGGGGTGCTGGTCGGCCTGCTCGGCACCCACATGCCGCAGTTCTCCACGACGTCCACGCACGGGACGATCTCGCCGCGGATACTTCAGGCGATGATCGTGTTCGGAGTGGTCGGCCTGGTGATGGTGGTGATCGGACTGGCTGCGGCCGGGGTGCTGCCCGACCCGCTGGCGAGGGTGGCCAGCCGGTTCCCGAACGCACCGCTGGTGCTGGTGGGCGCGCTGGTCGGCGGTTTCCTGATCGGCCGCCCCTACCCGCTGTTCCGCAACCTGTTCCGGCACGCGGCGTCGGAGCACAACCCGTTGTACGGGGCGGTGGCGTTCTCGCTCCAGTCGATCGGCAACATCCTGGTGATGGCGCTGCTGTTCCTGGTGCTGTCCTTCGTCCTCGGCACGCCCGTGCAGCGCTGGCTGGCCACCAAGCCGGGCCGGGCGGCGACGCTGACCGCATCCGCGTTCCTGATAGCGGGCGCGTTCACGGTGATCTACTGGGACGTGCGGCTGCTCGGCAACCTCGGCTACATCTGGTGGCCGAAGGCGCCCTGGAACGCGTAGTACGCACCGCTCGCGCCGACGGCGGCGGGTCCGGACCCCAATGGTCCGGGCCCGCCGTCTTGCTGCGGGCTCAGACCGGCCGCTTCGCCGCCCGGGCGACCGACTCCCGGGCGAGCGCCGGGTCGTCGCCGGCGCCGAGGATCATGCCGCAGATCTGCGCCTCGAAGCAGACGTCCGCGGTGAGCGGCTCCACCAGGTAACCGCCGAGGTCGAGCGTGACCAGGCCGTGCAGGGCGATCCACAGCTGATGAGCCACCAGCTCCGGGTCGGAGGGCAGGAAGCGCTCGGCGGCGATGCACCGCTTGACCGCCCGGACCAGGGCTTCCAGGGTGTAGCGGCCGTGCTGCCGGTCGGCGTCGGTGAGTGAGAAGCCGCTGAGGCTGGAGCCGCCGAACATCACGTTGTAGAGGTGCCGGTGCTCGCGGGCGTTGGCCCGGTACGCCCAGCCGAGCGCGACCACGTCGGCGACCGGGTCGTCGGTCTCCTCGACCGCCTCCAGCCGCCGGTTGAGCAGTGTGAAGCCCTCACGGACCATCGCCCGCACCAGGTCGTCCATGCCCCCGAAATGCGTGTACACCGCCATGGTCGAGGTGCCCACGGTGGCCGCCAGTTTGCGGGTGGACAGCGCGGCCGGTCCTTCTTCGCTGAGCAGCTTCGCCGCGGCCTCGATCAGCTGCGCACTGAGATTCGGGTCAACTCGCCGTGGACTCACCCTTGACAGTATGTCAGCTGCCTGTGACTCTAATCAATGACGGCGTTATGTAACAGTGCTATCGATGGAGGGGGCGGTCATGCCCGGCACCACCGGACACACCACGAGGAGCCACCCGCACAGCACCACCCACCTGCTCGGACCCGGCTACCGGCCGGTGCCCGCCGAGACCGCGCACACCGACCTGACCGTCCACGGCACCCTGCCGCCGCAACTGGACGGCACCTTCCTGCGGATCGGCCCCAACGCCCGCGGCGAGCACGACCCCGCCGTGCAGCACGCCTTGGCCGGCGCCGGCATGGTGCACGGACTGCGCCTCGGCGGCGGCCGCGCCCACTGGTACCGCAACCGCTGGCTGCGCGGCGACGCCCTCAGCCGCGAACTCGGTGAACTGCCCACCCCCGGACCGCGCCGGGGCCTCGACGGCAACGTCAACGCCAACCTGGTCCGCCATGCCGGCCGCCCTGGCCGTCACCGACGGCGGCGCCCTGCCGCTCGTCCTCGACGCCGAACTGCGCACCCTCGCCCGCACCGACTTCGACGGCACCCTGCCCGGCGGGTTCTGCGCCCACCCCCTCACGGACCCGGTGACCGGCGAACTCCACGCCGTCGCCGTCGACCCGGCCGGGGACGAGGCCGTCCTGCTCACCGTCGACGTCGAGGGCCGGGTCCGCAGCGCGCTGCCCGTGCCGGTCAAGGGCCGCCCCTGGATGCACGCCTTCGCACTCACCGAGCGCCACACGGTCCTGTTCGACCTGCCGGTCGCCCACGACCCCGCCGAGGCCAGGGCCGGCTCACCCGTGCCCCACACCTGGCAGCCCGACCGCGACGCCCGGATCGGCATCGTCCCCCGCGACCGGCCGGGAGCCTGCGCGCTCTGGCTGGACGTTCCGCCCTGCTTCGTCTTCCACCCCGTCAACGCCTTCGAGGACGCGGACGGCCGGATCATCGTGGACGTGATCCGCCACGAGCGGGCCTTCGACCGCGACCGGCTGCACCCCAGCGAGTCCGCGCCCACCCTGTGGCGGTGGACCCTCGACCCCCGCGAGGGCGCCGTGCTCGAACGCCGACTCGACGACCGGGTGCAGGAGTTCCCGCGCATCGACGAACGGCGGACCGGCCTGCCGTACCGCTACGCCTTCACCGTCGAACTCGCCCCCGGCCAGGGCGCGGCGCTGTGCGGCCCCGCACTGCTGCGGCACGATCTCGCCACCGGTCGCACCGACCGGCACGCCTTCGCCGGCGGCCGGCAGGGCGGCGAGGCGGTCTTCGTGCCGCGCGACGCGATGGCCCCGGAGGGCGACGGCTGGCTGCTGACCCTGGTGTACGACCCCGCCGCCGACCGCAGCGAACTGGTCGTCCTGGACACCGCCGACTTCACCGGACCGCCGGTCGCGGTCGTGCCGCTGCCGGTGCGGGTGCCGCACGGGTTCCACGCGCAGTGGGTGCCGTCGCCGTGGTGAGCGGCGGCCCCGGCCGCAGCGCGGTCGCGGCGCCCGCCGGCAGGACGCGGCCGAAGAAGGCGGCCAGTGCCGGGCCGGGCAGACCGGTCGCCGAGGCCACGGTCCGCCACGACACCCCCCGGTGTCGGGCCGCCGCCGCGCGGATCACCGGGTCGGACGCCGCGGCGTGCAGCTGCCACTGGAAGGCGAAGGGGCTCCCCGCGCCGACCATCCGCCGCCAGGCCCGCTCCCCGGCCCGCAGAGCGGCGACGCCGCTCGCGCCCTCGGCGGCGGCCGTGAACGCCCGGGCGGCGTCGCCGGTCACGAGTCCGGCGGCGGCCGGGAACACCGCGCGCCTGGCGGCGAACAGCCGGAACAAGCAGGGCTGCGACACCCCGGCCCGGTCCGCGATCGCCGCGGTCGTGGCGGCGTGGAAGCCCTCGCGGGCGAACTCCTCGACCGCCACCCGCACCACCGCGTCCCGCCGCTGATCCGCCGTCATCCGGATCGGCGCCCACCTCCCGCGCCGAGCGTCGCGCCACGGCCGCCGCCCCGGCTTCTTCGAGAATGCCGAATCCGGACACCGTGCCGCGCCGATTTCCGGTCCGTGCCCGATCCGTCCAATCCCGAATTGTGGGCGCCCTTCCCCGGGCAATAGGCGAGAAGTCCGCGCGGGGCACCCGGCGATACGGTGCGGGGAATTCGACCGCACCGACCGGGGAGAGCCGCATGGTCGCCTCAGACTCCTTCGACGACATCGTGGTGGGCGCGGGCACCGCGGGGGCAGTGGTCGCGGCGCGGCTCAGCGAGGACGGCACCCGGCGCGTGGCCCTCGTCGAGGCCGGCCCGCACTACGCCACCCGCGAGCAGACCCCCGACGACCTGCTGAACGGCAACGCGATGTCGCTGGCCCGGCACGGCTGGGGGCTGTCCGCGCGGCTCACCGCGGACCGCCGCACCGCCTTCCCGCAGGGCAAGGTCACCGGCGGCTCCTCCGCCGTCGGCAACACGGTGATGATCCGCGCCACCCCTGCCGACCTCGACGAGTGGGTCGCCCTCGGCAACCCGGCGTGGAGCTGGGACGAGGCACTGCCCCGGCTGCGCGCGATCGAGGACGACCTCGACTTCGGCACCGACCCGCACCACGGCACCGGCGGCCCGATTCCCGTCCGGCGCTGGCGTTCCGAGGAACTCACCACCGTGCAGCGCCTGTTCCTCGAAGGCTGCCTGGAGGCGGGCCACCCGTACGCCGCCGACCACAACCACCCGCTGTCCACAGGCGTGGGCCCCATCCCGTCCAACCGCCGCGACGCCCGCGAACGGGTCTCCACCGCCATGGCCTACCTGTGGCCCGCCGCCGGCCGCCCGAACCTGACCGTCGTCCCCGACGCCCTGGTCGACCGGGTGCTGATCGAGGACGGCACCGCCCGCGGCGTGCGGATCCTGGAGGGCGGAGCCGCACGCGCCCTGACGGCGCGCCGGGTCGTGCTCGCGGCAGGGGCGGTCGGCTCGCCCGCGATCCTGCTGCGCTCCGGAGCCGGCCCCGCCGGGCACCTGGCGGAGCTGGGCATCCCCCTGCAGGCGGACCTGCCCGGCGTCGGGGAGGGCCTGGTCGACCAGCCGCGGATCGGCGTCTTCCTGACACCCCGGCCCGGCGCGGCCGACGAACGCGCCTCCACCGGCCAGATCGTACTGCGCACCACCGCCCCGGCCCCGGCCGGCGGCACGGAGCGCTTCAACGACATGTACTACGCGATGGTCAACCACTTCAACCTGGCCCACCACTTCCCCCGGCTGCGCGCCGCCGCCGGCGCCGACGGGGTGTTCGGCGTCATGGCGGTGGTCCGCCGCCCGCACTCCCGGGGCCGGATCACCCTCTCCTCCGCCGACCCGCGCAGCGCGCCGCACATCGACCTCGGTTACCTCACCGACCGGCGCGACCACGGCCTGTTCGCCGAAGCGGTGCGCACCTGCTGGCAGCTGGCGAACTCGGCCGGGATCGGCGCGCACGCCGAGCGGGTGGTCGCACTGGACGAGAAGACCGTCCACGACGACGAACTGCTGCAGGAGTACGTCGAGACGGTCGTCGACACCGCCTTCAACCCGGCCGGCACCCTGCGGATGGGCCCGGCCGACGACCCGGGTGCGGTGGTGGACCAGTTCGGCGCCGTCCGCGGCGTCACCGGCCTGCATGTGGCGGACGCCTCGGTCATGCCGTCCATGGTGTGCGCCAACATCGCGCTGACCACCGTGCTGATCGGCGAGCGGATCGCCGAGGCGCTGCGCGAGCACTGACGCCGGGTCGGAAAAGTCGCCGGGAATTCCCATCCGGCATTCTCGGAGTAATCCCCGCACGGCCCCCGCTGGGACGATTCTCCCGGCATCGGAAAAATGTCCGCGCCCCTTCGGCGCGGCCCTTCGGAAAGGAACGGCGATGACAGTGGAAAACCCGGCCTCCGGGAACATCGCGGGTGTTGACCCCGAGGTCCCGCACGTCTCCCGGGTGTTCGACCTGATGCTCGGCGGTACCGCGAACTTCGCGGCCGACCGGGCAGCGGCCGAGTACGCGTTCGCCTCCTGGCCGGGCGGCGACGTCCGGGTGGACATCCAGGCGGCGCGCGGCGCACTGGTCCGGATCGTCCGCCACCTGGCCTCCGACGCGGGCATCCGGCAGTTCCTCGACATCGGCACCGGCCTGCCCACCATGGACAACACCCACGAGGTGGCGCGGAGCATCACCCCGGACGCCAGGGTCGTGTACGTGGACAAGGACCCGGTCGTGGTGGCGCACGCCCGCCACCTGCTGGCCGACGTGCCCGAGGACGAGGTCCGCTACCTGCACGCCGACATGAAGGACCTCGACCGGATCCTCGACGAGGCGAAGGCCGTGCTGGACTTCGACCAGCCGATCGGCGTGATCCTCTTCGGCATCCTGCACTTCTTCCCCGACGACCAGGGCCCCGCCGACCTGATGAAGCGCATCGTGGACGCCGTCCCCGCCGGCAGCCACGTCGCCTTCTCGCAGTTCGCCCGGGTCGGCGAGGACGCCGCGATGGACGAGGCCTTCGAGCTGCTCAACCGGCAGTGGGGGGAGTCGGTGGTGCGCCGGACCCGGCAGGAGGCCGCCGACCTGTACTTCGCCGGCCTGGAGCCGGTCGAGCCCGGCGTGGCCGAACTGCCCGACTGGCGGCCCGAGCCGGGCGAGGCGGGCCCCAGGCCGATGCCGATGTGGTGCGGCGTCGCCCGCAAGGCGTGACGCACCGGCACCAGCCGTACCGGACCGCCCAGACGGTCCGGTACGGCTTCTGCGTGCCCGTCACCCGACCGGATCCCGCTCCGCGCCGAGGACCTCGGCCAGCACCCGGCCGGTCAGCCGGTCCTCGCGGGCGTCGCTGTGGCCCTCCGGCAGCGCCACCGCCTCCAGGGAGGTCGAGCTGGTGCGCCGACCGGCCTGCACGACGTCGATCCGGTACCCGAACTCCAGCTTCTGCGGGTCCGTCAGGTCTGCCCGCAGGACGACCGCCTCGACGGTCGCGTCGACCGGGAACAGCGGGCTCTCGAACCGGGTGGCGAGCAGGGTCAGCAGGTAGCTGTAGCGCAGCTCCGGCCGGTGCACCGCGTAGAAGCGCTCACTGACCGTCAGGAACAGCTGCCGGGCCGCCTCGACTGCGATCATGCCCTGCACGTGTCGACTGCCCTGGTGGTCGAGGAGCAGCTCGTTGTCGTTGTGGAGCCGCAGCGCGGCCCGGAACACGTCCTCCGCGACCTGCTCGACGTCCGCGACCACCACGTTCTGCGGCACCCGCTTGTGCACCTCCCGCACCGGCGGCAGCGCGCCCGCCGGGCGCGGCTCCACCAGGACCCGGCCGGGCGCCAGCCGGTCGGCCGCGGCGCGGACCCGGGCCAGATCGTGCTCGTCCACGCCCTGGCCGAGCCGCAGCAGCACCGGTCCGGCCGGGCCGTCGTAGCCGCCGGCGCGGGCCGCGGCGAGAAAGGCGCCGACGGTGGTGACCCGGTCGTGGGCCGCGAACCGCGCGAAGCGGTCGCCCACCAGGACGAGGGTGCGGAGCTCGGAACCGTCGTTCATCGTCGGGGTCGTTCCTTCCGGTCGGGGACGCAAAGGGGTCAGGGCCGCGCCCAGTCGGGTCGGGAGACGATCTCGACGACGGCGCAGGCCAGCGAGGCACCCCCGTTGCTCATCATCAGGACGTGGTCGCCGGGACCGATCGCACCGGTCGTCAGCAGGTGCTCCAGCCCCACCACGTGGTCGCAGGTGGCGAGGTGGCCTGTCGTGCGGCCGAACTCCAGCAGGCCGCGCGAGGCGTCGATGCCCAGCGGGCCCAGCACGCTCTCCAGGTACGCCACGCCGCCGGAGAACACGTGCGTGGCCCGGGTGATCCGGTCCGCGGTGACGCCCGCCTCGGCGAGGGTGCGGGTGCCGATCGCGAGCCGGGCGCCGTCCAGCGCCCGGCGGGCGGCGGCGGACGCCTCCGGGTCGGACTCCCGGTGCCGCCGCAGCCGCTCGCCGATCCGTACCGGCAGCCCGAGCGACTGCTCCGGCGGGAACAGCGGCACGCCGCCGCGGTACATCTCCTCCAGCGCGGGCACCGACATGCTGCCCACCGCCAGCAGCCGGGCGAAGCCGCCGTGCCGGGAGAGCACCACGGCGGCACCCGCGTCGCCGAGGATCGACAGCCGATTGGTGCCCGCACCCTCGGCGTAGCGCCAGCGGTCGATCAGCGGCAGCCCGAAGTTGTCCGCACCGGTCACCAGCGCCGCCGGCCGGTCGTCGACCGTGAGCCACCTGGCGGCCAGCTCCATCGCGGCAAGCATGCCGTTGCACGCCTGCCGGACCTCCAGTGCGGGGGCGTCGCCGCCCACGGTGCGGCGCTGCACGTAGCTCTGCGGCGGCCACGCGTCCGGGCCCTGCGCCATCGTGGAGGCGTGCAGCAGCACCGCGACGTCGCCCGGCGGGTGCCCGGACCGCTTCAGTGCCGCTTCGGCGGCGAGCGCCGCCATCTCCGGCGCGGGCAGCTCGCCGGCCACGGTCGCGCCCGTCCAGCCGCTCTCCTCGGCGGTCCGGGCGTCGTACCAGCCGCGAGCGACCGCCTGGCGGGCGCTCACCACCGGCGGCAGGTGGGTCCCCAGGCCTGCGATCCACAGCCCCGGCGTCCTCATCCGACGCCTCCGTCCCCCGGACCGGGGACGTCCCAGCGCACCGGGACGGCCTCCGGGCCGCGGATGAACACGCCCTCGCGCCAGCGGAGTCGCCCGTCGGGCTCGGCGAGGCGTATTTCGGGGAGGCGCTCCAGGAGGGCGGCGAGCCCGATCCGCAATTCGACGCGGGCCAGTGGCGCGCCCAGGCACAGGTGGCGGCCGTGGCCGAAAGCCAGGTGCGGATTGTGCTCGCGCTCCGGGTCGAACGCGTCCGGGCGCTCGAACACCGCGGCGTCCTGGTTGGCGGCGTCGTGCAACGGCACCACCACCTCGCCGGCCCGCACCAGGACCTCACCGACCCGCACGTCCTCCAGTGCCACGTGCGCCGCCCCACCGGTGCCGATCAGCGAGCTCCAGCGCAGCGTCTCCTCCACCGCCCGTTCCAGCCCCGCCGGGTCGGACCGCAGCCGCCCGGCCAGGCCAGGGTGCTGAAGGACCGTCAGCGCGGTCATGGCGAGCTGGTTGGCGGTGGTCTCGAAGCCCGCCATCAGCGTCCCGGCGCCGAACACCACGATCTCCTGGTGGCTCAGCCGCTCGCCGTCCGGCGCCGCGAGCAGCCGGCTGAGTACGTCCGCACCCGGGCGGCCCGCCGCAATCCGCGCCTCGTGCCGGGCCACCAGCCCGGCGAAGTAGGCCTGCACCTGCCGGTGCGCCTCGGCGACCTCCTCCGGCGCGCGGCCGCCGACCGACGTCATGGCGGCCATCAGGGGCCGCAGCCGCTGCCCGTCCGGGCAGGGCATGCCGAGCAGGCCGGTGACCACCGCCAGCGCGAACGGCACGGTGAACCCTTCGACCAGGTCGGCCGGCTGCGGCAAGGCCGTCAGTGCGTCCAGGGCCCGGCCGGCCAGCTCGCGCACCCGTGGTTCGAGCAGCCGGGCCTGCCGGGCGGTGAAGGAGGGCAGCACGGCCTGGCGGCGCCGGGTGTGCACCGGCGGGTCGCTCACCGCGAGCGAGATCGACTCGGGGGAGCGCGCGAACATGGGGCGGCCCGGGAACGCCTCCCGGCTGAACCGGTCGTCCGCGAGCACCGCCCGGACCTCCTCGTGCCGGGTGACCAGGAGCGCCTCGACGCCGCTGGGGAGCAGCACCCGCGGCAGGCCGGCCTCGGCCGTCAGCTGCGCGTACCTCGCGGGCGGACGCGCCCCCGGACAGCCGGGAAACGGGAACCCGGGGAGGGCCTCGGAACTCAACTCGTGTCCTTTCCGAGCAGGGCGACGGCCAGGTGGGCCAGGAAGGTGCAGATCAGGAACAGCGCCGCCGCTCCCGCCGGCCAGCGGACGGCCCGCCGCCGGAGGAACCAGTCGGCGCCGTACGCGGCGAAGCCCAGCGGGGCGAGCAGCAGCCACCCCCACGGCGCGGCGCCCGGGCCGCTGCTCCACGGCCGGGTCAGCAGCAGGCCCAGGGCCGCGGACAGCACGGCCCCGCCCAGCGCCGCCGCCACGGTGCCGCCGACGCCGTACACGGTGACGTAGCTGCGCTCACCCGCCGCCGGGCTGCGGGTCAGCTTGCGTCCGTACTCGAGGTGCGCGAACACCGCGACGGCGGTCAGGACCGGCAGCAGGTCGTGGCGGCCCGGCGACAGGCCGCCGTCGTGCAGCACGCCCGCGCCCAGGTAGCCGTTGAGCAGCAGCTGCACCGGCAGGCCGAGCAGGGCACCGAACCCCAGGTCGTCGCCCGGCGGCCACTGCCACCGCAGGCCGACGGCCAGCAGGAGCAGCGCGTACCCGAGCGGCGCGGCGGCCGCCGCCGTGACAGCGGCGCCGCGCGGGGCGTTCAGGGCGAGCACCGCGAGGGCGCCCCCCGCGATCAGCACGGCGAGGTCCCGCGGACGGACCGCGCCGGAGGCCAGCGGGCGGCGGGGGTGGTGCACCCGGTCGTAATCCAGGTCGCGCAGGTCGTCCACGGCACGCATCAGCAGCACCAGCACCACGAAGGTCACCGTGGTCGCCACCGTCGCCCATCCCGGCCGCCAGCGCGTCAGGCGCGGATCGGCGAGCACGAACAGCGCCGAGCCGCCGAGCGACCAGGCCAGCGCGTACGGCAGGTAGAACAGCGGCGGGAAACTGCCCGCCAGGTAGCGGCCGAGTCGGGCGGTCACCGCTCCGGCCCTTCCACCAGCCGCACCGTGCCCGCTCCGCCGTCGAGCTCGACCCAGGCGCCGTCCGCGATCCGCGCCGTCGCGCCGGGCACTGCCACCACCGTGGGCACCCCGAGCAGGCGGCCGGTGATCGCGGTGTGCGACAGCAGGGTGCCGCGCTCGACCACAAGGCCGCTCGCCGCCGTCATCAGGAACAGCCAGCCGGGATCGGTCTCCCGGGCCACCAGGATCGCGTCCCGGCAGGACTCGGGGGACACGTCCGAGTCGAGCACCACCCGTGCGCGGGCTCGCACCAGGCCCGCACTGGAGGCCAGGCCGCGCAGCACGCCGTCCTGCTCCGCCGGCCCGTCGGCCCCGTCCAGGCCGTCCGCGGGCACCGCCGGTGCGAGCGGGACCCCGGCCGCGGTGACCAGCGCGGTGGCGGGCGCCGACCGGGCCTCGCAGCGCTCCCGCTCGGCTCGGCGCAGCGCCGCCAGCTCGCGCGGTCGGGCGCCCGGCAGGGTGCCGTCGAACGCGCCGAGCACCTCCTCTACGGTCAGGTCGAACACGTCTGCGGCGCGGTCCAGGTGGCCGGCCTCGGCGAGCAGCGCGCCGAGCCTGCGCAGGATCCGCCGGGACAGCCCGTACAGCTCGGTGCGGCAGAACCGGGTGTCCTCGCGCACCTTGATCTGGGAGCGCACCAGCGCGGCCAGCGCCCGCAGCACGGCCCGGCGCACCGGCCCGCGGCACGAGTTCCGCAGCTGCTCCTCGGCGGCCGCGCGCACCCGCCGCTCGTCGGCGCGGCTTCCCTCGACGGTCCGGCCCTGGCGGACCAGCGGTCCCACCATGTCCAGCACCATGCCCGGGTCCTGGCGGGGCGTCGGCTGCTCCAGCTTGAGGTCGCCGGCCGCCCGGTCGCCGTACCGGCGCAGGTGCTCCGCGGCGACCCGGGCCAGGTCGGGGCCGTACCCGCCGCCGACCAGCTCGTCCCACACCGCCCGGCGGTCAGCGGCGTCCCGGGCGCCGAGCACCCGGTCCCGGGCCCGCGGGTCGGCGCCGACCAGCTCGGCCAGCGCCAGGCCGGAGCGCAGCGCTGCCAGCGAGCGGTTCTCCGGCCCGCCCGCGAGCAGGCCGGTCATCAGCGCGTGGTCGCGCTGTCCGGCCCAGCGCCGCAGCAGCGCGTCCAGCACGACGGTGACCTGCATGGTCAGAAAGCTGTTGGTCAACGTGGTGCCCCAGCGCGCCGCGACCTGCGCCCACATCCGCCGGTGGAAGGCGACCAGCTCCTCGGGCCCGCGGCTGTCGAGCCCGTCGGCGGACGCGGCGAGCGCGTCCCACCAGCGCAGGAAGCCGCGCACCTCCGCGGGGTGCCGCAGCAGGCGGCGCACCGTGGCCGGGGCCAGCGCCAGGGCTCGGCGGCGCCAACCGGGCCGCAGCGGGATGCGCGGGTCGGCCGCCAGGCCCATGGCGTGCTCCCACCAGCCCCGGACGAACTCGAACTCCTTCAGTTGGCCGTGGAGTTCGTACCAGTCGTCGATCCGGTAGAAGACCCGGCCGCCGTGCAGGCCGACCATCCGCTCCAGGCGGTGCGCCTGCGCGCGCAGCCGTTCCTCGGGCACCCCCATCCGCCGGTACAGGTCGGTGAAGATCGACCGGTAGAACGCCCGGGCCAGGCTGTAGGTGAGGGCGCCGGACACCCCCGGATAGCTCTCGGTGATGTTGTGGTTGCTCCACCGGACCGGCGCCGCGCCGGGCTCGGGCAGGACCATCGGCCGGGCCTGCAGCACCTGGAGGAGGCCGTCCGCGGTGAACGCGCCCTCGATGTCCTGCGGGCAGCCGAAGTGCTCCTCGATCCGCTCGGCCGCCGCGGTGACCTGGGCGAGCTGCGCCGCGTCCAGCACCGGCCGGTCGGCCAGCGCGGTCGGCACCTCCAGTGGTGCAGGCCCGCTCGGCCCGCCGGGCACCGGCGGGCCGAGCATCCGCCGCTTGTGCGCCAGCCGGGAGCGGACCTCGCCGCCGGGGCGGGTGACGAAGAAGTGGTCGATGTCGGCCCGTTCCTGGACGACCCCCTCGCCGATGCCGTACGCGGCCGCGACGATGTGCCGCCCGCTCCCGTCCCGCGGGTCGCGGGTGAACGCCACGAACGACCGGGCGCCCGGCACCATCCGCTGCACGCCGACCGCGACCCGGGTCGCGGCTGGGTCGGCGCCGCGGTGCAGCCGGTAGTGCACGGCTTGCGGGTGGTAGGCGGACGCCCAGCACCGGGCCACCCGGTCCAGCAGGTCGGCGCGCGGGACGTAGAGGAAGCTCTCGCTCATCCCGGCGAACGGATCGGCGCCGTCGTCCTCGCCCGGCAGGCCCGGCGCGGGCACCACACAGGCGCGCACCGCGACCAGTCCGTCCGGGCCCGCCATCGCGTCGAAGGCCGCCAGCACCCGGGCGGCCAGCGGCTCGGGGACGGCCAGAGCGGCAGCGGCCGCCCCGGCCGCCAACGCCCAGGCACGGACGGCAGCAGGATCGCCGGCCGGCGGTGCGGGGGCGAGAGCGGCGCGCAGCTCGGCGGTGGCCAGGTCGAAGGCGGCGGCGGGCAGCCCGAACAGATCCGGCACCGGGAACCCGGCCCGGCGCATCGATTCCAGCCGCGCGAACTTGTGCCCCATCAGCCCGGCGTCGAGCAGGTCGGCGCCGTGCACCGGGCCGAGCGGGGGTGCGGTGGCCGGCCCGCTCATCCACGGGCCCCGTTCCAGCCGTCGAGGTGCAGCACCTCGTCCAGCGGTCGGCGCGGGCCGGGCCGGAACCGGGTCCTCACTGCGTACGCGACGGGCAGCAGCCCGCCCTGGCGCACGTTCGCCGGGAGGCCGAGCAGGGCGGCGACCTCGGCCTCGGCGTCCAAGTGAACGGTGGTGAGCACGGTGCCGAGGCCCCGGGTGCGGGCGGCCAGCATGAAGCTCCAGGTGGCGGGGGCCAGCGAGGACCACACCCCCGCCTGGTTGTCGGCCGTCAGCCGGCGCTCGCCCAACTCCAGGCAGGGCAGCAGCAGGACGGGCACCCGGTGCAGCTTCGCGGCCAGGTCCCGCCCGTCGGCGAGCGCGGTGCGGGTGACCGGGTCGACCTCGTCCAGGCGTTCGAGCTGTGCGGCGAAGCGCCGGTTGAAGGCGGCCCGGTAGACCGCGGCGACCTCGGCACGCCGGTCGGGGTCGGCGAGGACGATCCAGCGCCAGTCCTGCCGGTTGAAGCCGTTCGGCGCCTGGACGGCGATTCGCAGGCAGTCCCGGACCAGCTCAAGGGGCACCGGCCGGTCCAGGTCCAGGCCGCGGCGGACCGAGCGGGTCGTGGTCAGCAGCTCCTCGCAGGTCAGCTCTGCGAGCTCGGCGGGCGCGCTCACCACAGTCCCGGCACCAGGCGGGCGTGGCCGACTGCATAGTCGCGGTACGCGGGGATGGTCAGCAGTGCCCGCTCCTCGACCCGGATCCGCCAGGCGAGCACGGCCGCCAGCGCGGCCAGCAGCAGCACCGCGATCCAGTTCAGGAAGAAGAGCACCAGCCCGACGTGCGCGGTCAGCATGCCCGCGTACGCGGGGTGCCGGATCAACCGGTACGGCCCCGTGCGGACGATCGACTCGTCGTCGCGACGGATCACGTAGTGCGAGTAGAACCGGCCCAGCGTTCGGATGGCGAGCAGCCGCAGTCCGATGCCGCCGGCGTACAGGGCGGCCGCCACCGGCAGCCACGGCAGGGCGCGGTCCCAGGCGATCGGCGCGAGGACGGATGCCGCCACGGTGGCGAACCGGGTGCAGCCGTAGACCACCAGGGTCGCCACCTCGTGCGGTGGCGTGTCCGGCTTGCCGAGGGTCACCGGCATCTCGTGGATGAGCCACAGCAGGTTCGCCACCACGAATGCGACGGCGTACCAGCGCAGCGGCTGGTCGTCGCGCCGCAGGTTCACCACCAGCCCGGCCGCGTTCACCACCAGCCCGAGGCCGAACAGGGCGGGGCCGATCGCCCGCCGTCTCCCGGTCCCGGGCGTGGTCAGGGGGTCGTCGGGCATGGGGGACCTCGGCTTCCGGCTTCCGGTGGCGTGGACGAGGTCCCAGTCTGCTGCGGCCCGGCCGGGCGGCCTTCTCACGTATTGCCCGGTCGCGGCCGGCCCGGCCGCAGTGGAGCTAACGCCGCATCACCAGCGGTTCCTCGCTGAGGAGGTAGGCGCCGACCGTCTCGAAGTGCGAGTAGGAGAGCGCGATGTGCTTGGTCACAGAGTTGACGTCGCGGAAGGCCCGCTCCAGTCGGCTGGAGGCGTACATCGAGGTCGTCCCGGCCAGCGTGTACGCGGTCTCCACCGCCGCCGTCGCGGCCTCGCCGACCGTCGCCGAGGCCAGCCGTACCAGCGAGCTGAGGTCGTCGCCGGCCGTACCGGACTCCTCGACCTGCCGGGCCGCCTCGAACAGCAGCAGCCGCGCCGAGTACAGCGCCGCCTCGGCGCGCGCGAACCGCTCCTGGACGACGTGGTTGGCGGCCAGCGTCCGGCTGCCGCTGGCCGGGGTCTTGGCGTGGGCGGTGGTCCAGAACGCGTCCAGCGCGTCCTGCGCCACTCCGAGCGCGACCGGCGCGGTGGAGAACGGCCCGAAGTCGAAGTACCCGATGGGGTAGGCCCGGGAGTCACGCTCCGGTGGCGCCTGGACCATGCGGCCCTTGCGGACGGCGTACGCGTCGGCGACGAACCGCTCCTCGACGCGGAAGTGGTTGCTGCCGGTGCCGCGCAGGCCGACGGTGTACCAGGTGTCCTCGATCCGGACCTCGGAGGCGGGCACGTACAGCATCACGATGTCCGGGCCGGTCGGAGTCTGCACGGGCTGCCAGTCCTTGCAGACGAGCGCCGTACAGACCAGCCAGTCGGCGTGCGCCGAACCGGAGCCCATCGCCCACTCGCCGCGCAGCAGCCAGCCGCCGTCCACCGGCTCGGCCAGGCCGGACGGCTTGACCCCGCCGACCGCGAAGCCCTCGCAGTCCCGGAACAGCTCCCGGGAGGTCGCCTCCGGCAGGTAGTCGGACAGGCGGCCGATGGCGCCCTGGACGCCGATCTGCCAGGACACCGAGGCATCGAGCCTGGCCAGCGCCTCCAGCGCGTACATGCCGGCCGTCAGCGACACCTGCTCGCCCCCGAACGCGCGGGAGACCCACATGCGGGTGAACCCGGCGTCGCGCAGGGCGGCGTAGACCTCCCGCGGCATCTTCCGGTCGCGCTCCGCGGCGTCCCGGTGCGCCTCGACCGCCGGGGCGACCCGGTCGACCCGGCCGAGCCACTCGCACTGCTCGGGGGTGGGCGCGGCTTCCGGGAGCCGGTACCGCTTCAAACGGTCGTTCATGGGGTTCGCTCCTTCGATCCGGTCCGAGCCGCGCGCCACCGTTGACGGAGGGCGGGTATCCGGGAGGTGGACACCAGTGTCGGGCGGACCGCCGGGAGCCGACTCCTCCCAGCGTGCCCTCTCGGACGATCGGGCCGCGGTCAGGAGCGGGGGAGCCCCCGAGCGTCGAGCTCGGCCGGCAGGCCGAAGGCGGCGTACACCTCGGGGTCCTGGAACACCGAGGTGCGGCTGATGCCCCCGGCGGTGACGGTGAACACCTGGAGGGTGTGCAGCCGGTAGTCGTCGCCCACCCGCCGGTAGGCGGCGAAGCCGGGCTGGCCGTTGGCGCCGATCCGCTCCAGGTGCCAGTCCGTACCGGACTTCTCGAACACCCAGTGCATGAACCGGCCGTAGTTCTCCCGGCCGGTGAACCAGTTGAGCATCGGCGGCATCTCCATGAGCACGTCCTCGGTGAGCAGCCGCTTGAGGCTCTCCACGTCGGCATTCTCGAAGGCCTTCATGTAGCGGTCCACCCAGGCCCGCTGCTCGGCCGCCAGCGGCTCGCCGAGGCACTCGTGCTCGATCCCGGCCTCCTTGAGCCGGGCCCGCGCCCGTTGCAGGGAGCTGTTCACCGACACCACCGTGGTGCCGAGGATCTCCGCCGCCTCGGACGCCGTGAAGCTGAGCACGTCCCGAAGGATGAGCGCGCCGCGCTGGCGGGCCGACAGGTGCTGGAGGGCGGCGGCGAACGCCAGCCGCAGGCTGCTGCGGTCGATCACGGTGCCGGCCGGGTCGCCGGTGCCGAGCAGCGAGTCGGGGAACGGCTGCAGCCAGGGCACGTCGTCGCCGCGGACCAGCGGCTTGAGCGGCTCCGACTCGGTCACCAGCCCGGACGGCAGCGGCCGCCGGCCCGCGCCCTTGAGGGCGGTCAGGCAGGCGTTGGTGGCGATCCGGTAGAGCCAGGTGCGCAGCGAGCTGCGGGTCTCGTCGTACTGCTCGCGCGCCCGCCAAGCCCGAAGGTAGGTTTCCTGGACCAGGTCCTCGGCGTCGTGGACGGTGCCGAGCATCCGGTAGCAGTAGGCCAGCAGCTCGGACCGGTACGGCGCGGTGCGGTGGTCGAAATCGTCTTCTGCGGTCACCGCATGCCCCTTCCGGCCCTCACCGCGGCCGAGCAGCCGCACAGCCGGACGACCTTACCGCGGACAGCGGCCAACAGGTGGTCAGAACCCGTTCAAAGCCCACCGGTCCCCGCGCACCGTGCCGGAGCCGGGGACGGGCAGTTCGATCAGCTCGGGCTTGAACAGGGGGGCGACGCCCATGGCGGGCTCCCAGCCGGCCAGCGACTCGTCCTGCTCGACCTCCACACGGTGGCCGCGCTCCAGGTCGTTCACCACCCGCAGGATCAGGCGCACGCCGAGCGGCGTCAGGTGCTCGCGCCACAGCGACTCGACGGTGGAGCCGGGCGGGACGAGGAGGTGCTCCTGCGCGGCGATCGGGCCCGCGTCGGTGCGCTCGGTCAGGTGGTAGACCGAGCCGCCGGTCACCCGGTCGCCGTCGCGGATCGTCCAGCGGATGGCGTCCCGGCCCCGGTGCAGCGGCAGCAGGCTCGGGTGGTAGCCGATCGCGGCCACCCGGGCGCGGGCCCTGGTCCGGCGCCCGATGAACGCGTGCGAGTGCGCGGCCAGAATGATGTCGGTCCCGTCCGGTATGTGATGCGCCCTCAGGTCGGTGGACGGGGTCCACTCGACGCCGCGCGGGTACGCCCAGGAGCGCAGCCGGTCCCAGGTCATCGGGTTCGCGTCGTCCTCCGGTCCCTGGCCCGGGGCGAGCCGTCCACGCTGGCGCGGCGCGGCCACCCCCACGATCTTGTGTTCCTCGACCAGGGCTTCCGCCACGGTGACGGCGAACCCCCCCTGGCCGGACAGGTAGATGTTCACGGGTCCCTCCTGGTGGCTGTGGCTTGGCTGTGGCCACGAGCGTAGGGGCGGCCGGCGGCGTCGGACTGCTTCCGTGTTGCCCGAGTTCGGCGGGGCCGGTCAGTCCCCGAAGGCCTCGCAGACGCCCAGCAGACTCTCCTCGAAGCCGCCCGCCGGCATGCCCTTGCCGGCGGTGAACAGCAGGGCCTCGTCGTAGACGCCGTCGAAGACGGCCGCGAACCGCTCCTTGGCCTCCTTCGGAGTGCCGTGGACCGTCAGTGTGTCGAGCATCCGATCGGAGACGGCGGCCGCCACGCCGGGCATGTCGCGCCGTGAGAACGCCTCGCGGATCGAGGCGACCTCGGACTCGAAGCCGTGGAAGGAGATCAGCGGGGCCGCCGAGGCCCGGGCCGCGAACACGGCCAGTTGGGTCGCGGCGAGCGCCCGTGCCCGGACCGGGTCCTCACCGCGTTGCTCGTCTTTCGCGGTTTTCTTGATCGTCTTGTGGGCTACGCGGCTGCGGCGGCCCAGGCCCGGTGGACGGCGGCGATTTCGTGGTCGGTGGGCTGACCTGCGTGTTCGGGCATATTCCTGGCCGCAATGACGGTGCGCCGGAGCTTGACGACCATGTCCTGGAAGGACGGGGTGGTCTTGGTGGTGTACCAGGGGGCGCGGGCCCGGTGCTCGGCGACGTCGGCGGGGTGGTGGCCGTGAAGGGCGTACCAGATGACGGTGAGGCTGTAGACGTACAGGCCGAACGGCACGGTGCGCTCGACCGCCGCCCGGACCCTGTTCTGGGCCTGGCCGACGCCCAGGTGTTCGCGGACTTCCTCGAAGGTGGTCTCGATCGACCAGCGGCCGGCGTAGCGTTCCACCAGCTCGGCGGCGGGGGTGGTCAGGTCGGTGGTGACCAGGGCCAGGTCGAAGGGCTTGGTCGAGCCCGGGTCGCGGACGAGCAGGACGCGGATGGTGCGGGTGTGGAAGCTGCCGTACCACAGGCAGACGAGCTCGGCGATGTGCACGGTCGCGGGCGGCCGGTTGTACCGGGTGACGGTGTGCGCGGTGAAGACTGCCTGCTCGGCCCAGCTCTTCGGGGTGCCGATCTTGGCGCCCTTCAGGCACGGCCGGCCACGGCGGCCGGTCGGCGGCGGGGCGAGTTCGTACAGGGCGGCGTTGACCGGCAGCCGGCACGTCCACGTCACCGTGCCGGGCAGCTCGCGCAGGGCGCGGCCGTGGTAGGCGCCGTCGGCCACCACGTCGATCCGCCGGTCGGTGAACGCGCGGGCCAGCAGCGCGACCAGGTCGAGGGCGAGATCGACTTTCGTCTTCCCCTGTTTGGGGCGCCACAGCCGGGCCAGGATGGGCAACGCGATCGGGCGGGTGAGGAAAGGCAGGCGCACCACCAGGGCGACCACCACGAAGCAGGTCCCCCGCCCGATGGGCTTCGGTCCGGTGGCCGCACCGTCGTACTGCCACGCGGCACCGAAGACCTTGCGCCCCGTGCGCTTGAACAGCGTGTCGTCGACGGCGACCTGCAGCGCAGCCCCCGCGGGCAGCAGCCGCTCCACGATCAGACGGGCCAGCACGAGGCCGACCCGGTCCAGGTCCCACACCCCGGCGGCGAAGAACCGGTGGGCCCGGTCGTGCGGCCACCGGGCCGACAGTCCGGCGCCGGTCAGCATCCCGGTCACCGTCCGCCGCCCAGTACGTGTCACCGTCCCCGTGACCAGCGCCGCGAGCGTCTCGAACGACGGCGCGGTGAAGCAATCCCGGAAGACCGCCAGCACGAGTAACAGCGAAGGGGGTACGGTCCCCGGTGGAAGCATCGACGGCCCCTCGACAGAGGTGGAACAGACCCGTCGATGCTTCCGCACGTCTACGACACAAGCCCCCTCTTTCGATCATGAAAACCGCGAAAGACGAGTACATTCCGCCGCGATCGTCGTCAGCGAATCCGGCATCCTGTTCGCGGGGGAGAGCGAGGTCCCCGACGCCCGCAAGATCAACGCCACCTGGGTCCTGGAGAAGAAGGACGGCTCGTGGCACATCGCCGCCTACCACAACAGCGCGATGCTGGCGCCCGCGCACTGACCCCCGGGCCGGGCGTACACCGCGGGAAGGCCCCCGCTCCGGAGCCGGAGCGGGGGCCTTCCGCGTGGGCGTCGCGCCGTCAGTCCACGCCGGCGAGCAGGACCGCCTCGAACTGCTTGGCCACCTCCTCGATCACCTCGGTGCGGTGGAACGCCGTGTCGTAGACCAGGTCGAGAGTGAGCCGGCCTTCCACGGTCGAACCGAACAGTGTCGGCACCGGCCCGCGCGAGGTGGTGGCCCACCGGCTGTCGGTGACCCGCAGGCCCTCCGGCACCGGGTACTCCTCGATGACGCCGATGTTCGAAACCATGAAGGAGATCGGCGGCAGCGGGGTGGCCTCGCCGACCGCGCGCTGGGAGACCAGCCGGTGCTGGATCTCCTCCTGCTCCAGGGACTCCTTGAGCTGCGCGCCGATCCGCCGGCCCACCTCCGCGGGGCGGTCGTCCACGTCGACGCCGGTGGAGCAGACCAGCCGCGCCACGCAGCAGAACGGAGCGTCCGCGGCGATCGGCGGGTCGACCCGGGACCTGAGGTCCACGGCAAAGGCGGGCGCCACGGGCAGCGGACCGGCCTCCGGGAACCGGGCGCGCACCGCGCACGCCATGGCCCCGACCAGCAGATTGGTGAGGGAGACCCCGTCCCGGCGGGCCGCGGCAAGCAGCGCGGCCGTGGTCGCCGGCTCGAAGGCGAAGCCGCGCACCGCCAGCTCGCCCGGCGCGTCGGCCGCCACGTGCAGCGTCAGCGGCGGTTCGCCCCCCTGCGGCGGCTGCACCGGCCCCGGCTCGTACGCCGCGAGCAGCGCCTCCTCCAGCGACCCCTCGAACGCGGACCTGCCGGTCGGTTCGCTTTCCACCCCGCGCAGCAGGTCGGTGTAGTGGCCGAGCAGACGGCGCAGCAGCAGCGTGTTCAGCCTGGCGTCGCTGCCGGCGTGGTCGCCGGCGAAGCTGAGCACCGCCGACTGCGGCCCCTGGGCGAGCGTGACCCGGTAGACCCGGCGGTCGTCCTGCAGTTCGGTGTTGAGCACCTGCGCGAGGCCGTTGCTCCCCGGTGCGACGAGTTCCAGCACCGGCCCGTCGTCGGCCAGCTCGATGGAGACCGCGTCCGGGGCGCGGCGGAAGGAACAGCGCACCAGCGGGTGGTCGCGCTGGAGGAGGCCCAGCGCCCGCTGCAGGACCTCCGCGTCCACCCGCCCCTCCAGCGTGACGCTTGCGACGACGGGTCCGACGCGCCACAGGTAGAACAGGGACTCGAAGAAGGTGAGGGAACGTCGCTCGTGCGTCATCGGCGAACCTTTCGTGCGTCCGGTGGGAGGGGAGCGGATCGGCCGGGCCGGGTCACGCGAACGGCGTGGGGGTGAGGATGCGCCGGTCGAGCCGGGCCACGAGCGGGCCGTCGAGTTCGCTGAGCCGCTTGGCTTCGGTCCACCGCGGGTCGGCGAAGAAGGACGCCCAGTTGCGTTCGAGGGCGTCGTAGGAGTCGTGCCGCAGCACGTAGACGACCTGGCCCATGGTCTGGGGGCCGAACTCGGTCAGCGAGATGAAGACCACCTCCATCCCGTGCTCGGCGAGCAGTTTCAGGGCGTGCTCGTTGAACCGGCGGATCAGGTCCGGCAGTCGGCCGGGGACGGCGGTGTACTCGCGCAGCTCATAGATCATGGCAAGTCAACTCCCGTTCGGGGAAGGCATCATGGCCCCGCCTGCCGACGTCCGACGCGGCGCGGGTTCGCGTCGGGGAGCCTAGCCACGGGGTGCCCGGGCGGACTTCTCCCTGAGTGCCCCGGCACGTTCGCGGCGGATCCGCGCGCGAACGGCGATGAGTTCCGCCCCCGCCGTCGGTATGTAGACCGAGCCCTGGCCGGCAGCGCCCGCGCCACGCCCCGGGGGTGGAACGATCGAACGGAGAGAGTCATGACCACGGCAGGGTCGGCGATGCAGTCGACCGCGGCACCCGCCGCAGAGTCCAACCGGCGGTGGATGATGCTGGTACTGCTGCTGCTCGGACAGTTCATGGGCCTGGTCGACGTGTTCATCGTCAACGTGGCCATGCCCTCGATCGGCACCCAGCTGCACGCCTCCGGCGCGTCCTTGCAGCTCGTCGTCGGCGGCTACACGATCGCCTACGCGATGCTGCTGATCACCGGCGCCCGACTGGGCGACCTGTACGGACGGCGCCGGATGTACCTGCTGGGCGTCCTCGTGTTCACCCTCACCTCGGTGGGCTGCGCGTTCGCGCCGAACGCCGTCACGCTGGTGGTGTTCCGCTTCGCCCAGGGCGCCAGCGCGGCGATCATGGTGCCGCAGATCATGAGCGTCATCCAGATGCAGTTCCAGGGCCAGGCACGCGCCAAAGCGCTGTCCGCGTACGGCGCGGTGCTGTCGACCGGCGCGGTGGCGGGCCTCGTCCTCGGCGGAGTGATCGTCAACGCCGACCTGTTCGGCGCGAGCTGGCGCCCGGTGTTCCTGGTCAACGTGCCGATCGGCCTGGTCCTGATCGCGCTCGTCCCGCGGCTGCTCCCGCAGGACGCCCCGACCGGTCGCCGCAGGCTGGACCTGTACGGCCTGGCGCTGGCGGTCCCGGCGGTGTTCCTGATGGTCCTCCCCGCTGTTCTCGGGCGCGAGCTGGACTGGCCTGCCTGGACGTTCGTCTGCATGGCCGCAGGAGTCGCGCTCGCCGCCGTGTTCGTACGCGTCGAGCGGGGGATCGCGGCCCGCGGCGGTGACCCGCTGCTCAACCTCGCCGTCCTGCGTGCGTCCGGCATGTCGATCGGCATGATCACCGTGGTGTGCGTCCAGCTCACCTACGGCGGCTTCCTGTTCGTCTTCACGCTCCACCTCCAGCAGGGCCTCGGCGAGAGCGCACTGCGGGCAGGCCTGACCTACCTGCCGATGTCGGTCGCCTTCGGTCTGGCCGGCTTCTACTGGCGCAAGCTTCCTGAGCGGATCCACCACGTGCTCGCCCCGGCCGGTCTGGCGGTCTCCGCGGTCTCCTACGGCCTGATCGCGATCGCCATGCAGAACGGCGGCTCCGGCGGGACGCTCATGTGGGTCGGCACGATCCTCAACGGCGTCGGCATGGGCCTGTCGGTGAGCCCGCTGCTCACCCAGTCACTGGTCAACGTGCCGATGGACAAGGCGGTGGACGCCAGCGGACTGTTGACCACCATCGTCCAGCTCGGTCAGGTGGCGGGCATCGCGGTGTACGGTGCGATCTACCTGACGCTGGTCGAGCGGATCGGCGACGGCATGCGCGCGCACGTCCTGGGCAGTGCGATGTCGACGAGCGCGGTCTGGATCCTGGCCGTCGCCGCGGTCGGCGTGGCTCCCGGCATCATCCTGTCCCGCATCGTCCTGCGGGCCCGCCGCCCGTCCCCGGCGGCCCCCGCAACCGCCGTCCCGTCCCCGGCGAGCGCCTCCGACTGACCCGCCCGGCCCACCCGGAACCGCCCGAGCGCCGCGTCCGCCGACGCGGCGCTCGGGCGGTTCCGGGCGCGTCGTCCACTCCGGCGGTGCCCAGCCGAAGGCGTGGGCTCGCGCCGGGACCGGGACGATCGGGGAGCCGGCCCGGCCCGGTCCGTGGGCAGCTCCCGCGAACCCTCCTCCAGGGGTTCGGGTCCCGCGCGGTGAACGGCGTCGGGTCCCGGACTCCCCACCCCTCGACCGAGAGGCCTCAACATGACTCGAACAGGGACCCGCCCAAGGATCATCGTGGTGGGAGCAGGCCTGGCAGGCACGGCCACCGCCATCAGAATGCTCCGGTTCGCCCGCCGCCCGGTCGAGATCGTCCTGCTGGAACGGCGCACCGACTACCGCTCCGCCGGAGTCGCCTACCACCGGCACGGCAACCCCTGGGACCACGTCTTCAACATCCAGGCCGGGCGGATGTCGGTGTTCAGGGAGGACGTCCTCGACTTCGTCCACTGGGCCAACCGGGAGGCCGATCGCGGAGACTGGCCCGCGCGGTGGGCCGACCACGAGTTCACCGAGCCGGGTCCGGCACCTCGGCGGATCTTCCACGACTACCTGGAGCAGCGGCTCGCCGAGGCCGCCCGGGAGGCCTATCCGGGCGTCCTGCTCACCGAGACCGACGGCGAGGCCGTCGACCTCGAACTCACCGACGACGGTGTCGACCTGACTGTCCGACTGGGCGACGGCGGCACGGAGCGCGTGCCCGCCGCGCACGTGGTTCTCGCCACCGGCCTGGAGCTGAAGGACCTGCCCTTCGCCACCGAGGTGCTCGAGCACCCCTGCTTCGTCCGCCACCCCTACTCGGCCGACGGCGTCAACAGGTTGGAGGCGCTGCCGCCCGAGGCCGACGTGGTCATCGTCGGTTCGGTGCTCAGCGCCTATGACTCGGCGGGCCTGCTCCTGCGCCGCGGCCACACCGGAAGCATCCGGCTGGTCTCCCGCACCGGGACGATGTTCCGCGCCTACCCGGGCACCCACGAGCACAGTGTCCTGAACCTCGCCTGCCCCCGCACGCTGCTGGAGCCCTACCGCAACCGCGAGGAGTTCCTCGACCGGGTCCGGACCGAGTGGACGGCAGCCTGCGCGACCGTCGCCCGCGAGTATCCGGACGTCGCCCCCGAGGTGGTCGCCGAACGGGTGGCCAAGGCCTGGGAACCCCACCTGCCCACCGCCATCGAGCGCATTCCCACACCCGAATTGCGTTCTCTGCTGGATGAGTTCGGCACTGCGATCGCTGCCCTCCGGGTCGGCGCGGTTCAGTACACCATCGAGGTCATCGAGCAGGCGATGGATCCCGGTCCCGTCCGTCTGCTGGTCGGGGCCGTCCAGGCGATCACCCCCACCGAGTGCGGCCGACTGGAGGTCACCGTCGCCACCGCCGACGAGAAACTGGCCGTCCAGGCGGACCTGGTGGTCTCCAACTTCGGTCGGGAGACCGATTACCGGCGGGTACGGGAGCCGCTGTGGCGCAACCTGCTGCGCCGCGGCCTCGCCACTTCGCACGAGCGCACCGGCCGCGGTCTCGACGTCGACCACCGCGGGGTCCTGCTCACTTCCTCCGGCGTGCCCAGCGGCCCGCTCACCGCCGTCGGCCCGTTGCGCGAGGGCGACGAGATCGTGCGCAACGGCCGCACCGGCGCCTTCGCCTTCAACCTCGCCGCCATCAAGAACCACTCCATCGCGGTCGCGGCCCACGTCATCGAACAGCTGGAGCTGCTCGAGCCGGCCTGCGACCCGGACCCGGATCCCGGTTCTGCCTCCGCTCCCGGCCGGTCCTCCGCCTCGAATCCCCGACCCGCTCGCGACATGGCCGGATCCCGCACCTCCGACGGCACGTTCGAGGAAGCGACCGACTCCGCGTTCGAGCACGCTGTGAAGCTGGAGGTGAGGAGGATGGCAACCGGCGCCCGCGCCCAGCGGGAGCGGCTCGACGCCCGCCTGGACGCTCTGATCGGCTCTCCCACCGCCTCGGACGACCCCGGACGCCGTCGCCGACTGCAGGCGGCGGTCACCCGGTCCGCCGTCCGGAAACTCACCGACGTATCGGTGACGCCGCGCCAACTGCGCCGTCACCTGGGGATCACGGACAGCGCGTACACCGACGAGGACATGGAGGACTAATTGAACGGGCGACGGATCCAGGGCTTCATGCTCACCGGTGGCACCCGCGCCACCCTTCGCGGCACCTGCAACCGCACCGGGCACCCGCAGGCGGGATCCATCCTGGTCGCCCCCCATCTGGAAGCGGGCCTGTACGACGCCATCGTCGCGGCCGACGCCGTGGTCTGCGGCGGTGGCGGGCAGACCGGACACATGCAGTCCCTGTGCCGCGGCCGCGGCATCCCGGTGCTCAGGGTCGACGAAGCCGACCTCGCCGCCCTGGTCGGCGAGGTCACCCTCGACCTGGAGAACGGGTCGATCCTGATCGACCCCGACCCGGCCACGGAGTCCGCCGCCGTACCGGACACAGCCGCCCCCACCGCTGAGAACCTCGGCGCGGCATGCGCGGTCATCGCCGACTTCCAGGACATCCGGTCCGTCAACTCGTCCGGCCCGAACGCCAAGCGCGTCGACTCGTTCTTCATTCGCGAGGAGTTCCTCTGCCTCGCCGCCGGACTCAGTCCGCTCGACGCCTTCGACGGCGGGCCCGACGAGACCGCCCGCTACGGGCAGGCCATCGCCGAACGCCTCGGCGCCTTCGTCGAGGAGCTCCTCCCCGATCAGCGCCTCATCCTGCGCCTGCTCGACATGCGCTCCGACCACGCCGCCAGCGTCACCGAGCAGTCCGCCGTCGCCGTCGAACCCAACCCCGAGCTGGGGCTGCACGGCGCCCGATGGCTGCTCGGCTCAATCCCCTACCGGGACGCCCTGCACCGGGTGCTCGACACGCTGAGCACCCGGCTCGGCGACCAGGCGGCACGCGTCCACCTCTCCGTCCCTTTTCTCAACGACGCCGACGAGTACGCCCAGTTGCGGGCCCACCTGGAACTCCCCTCCACCCTCCCGCTCTCCGCCTTCATCGAGACCCCGGCCGCTGTCCACGCCACCCCGCAGATCTGCGCCGCCGGCGCCAGCGAACTCTTCGTCGGGGTCAAGGACCTCGTCCAGTTCTACCTGGCCGCCGACCGCGGCAACCACCTGGTCGCCGACTCCTACCAGACCCGCCATCCCGCCGTCCTCGACGGCGTCCGCCGGGTCGTTGAAGCCGCCCGTGCCGCCGGCACCCCGGTCCGGGTCTTCTCCCTCGGTATTGACCTTGCCCACTACCTCAGCGAACTCCCCGTACCTGACGGCTACATGATGTGCACCGCCGAACTGATCCGGGTCCTCCAGCCCGACACCGCTCCTTTGGGATCACCATCCTGACCGGACGAAGGCAGCGGCAAGGGTGTGCTGGGCGGCGGATGGCGGGGCTGCGCCACCCGCCGGCCCCGTGGCCCGAGGAAGGCGGTCGCCCTCCCGGAATCCCGAGCCCGGCCCGGTGCCTGGACCCACGCCACGCGCGTCCGTAATCCCCTTCCACCGAAGCTTTTCTGAGTGAACGTCAAGTGCTTCCCGGCAAGGAAGCTGAGCACGTTGGGAGAAGCCCGCTCCGGAGTGCGGCCATCAATCTGGGGCACGCACGTCGCCCCGTGTGCCGCGAGCTCCCCGCCCTCCGCCCTCCGTAGGAGACCAGACTGATGACCACATACACCGCACCGTCGAGGACCGGCTCGCAGAGGCCGTTCAGCCGCCTGAACCACGGATCGCACCGTGCCGCCCTGAACGTCTTCCTGGTGCTGGTGCTCGCCCACTGGGCGGAGCACATCGCGCAGGCGTACCAGATCTGGGGCCTCGGCTGGCCGATCCCGAAGTCCAAGGGCCTCCTGGGGTACGAGTTCCCGTGGCTGGTGACGTCGGAATGGATGCATTACGGCTACGCCCTGGTCATGATCATCGGGTTGTTCCTGCTGCGCCCTGGGTTCGTCGGGCGGGGCCGCACCTGGTGGACGGTAGCGCTGGTGATCCAGTTCTGGCACCACATCGAGCACCTGCTCCTGCTCCTGCAGGCCCAGACCGGGCACTTCCTGTTCGGAAAGCCGGTGCCGACCTCGGTGCTGCAGCTGGTGTTCCCCCGGGTCGAGCTGCACCTCTTCTACAACACCATCGTCTTCGTCCCGATGGTAATCAGCATGTACTACCACCTGAGGCCCAACCGGCACGAGCTGTCCGAGATGACGTGCAGCTGCAAGCACGCTGTCCATCGCCACGATGTAGCGGCGACCGCGTGAGTGTCACCGGATCGCCGCAGTCCTTCCGGCGAACCCTCGTCCTCGGCGTCGGCGTCGTCGTGCTGCTCCTCGTCGGACTGCTGTGGATCAGCGCCCGCCAGCCGGTCCGGCTGTCGGGCGTCACTCCGGCCGACGGCAGCGCCCTCGTACAGGCCCCGAAGGAGGTCGCTCTGACCTTCTCCGGCGACGACTTCCAACCCGGATCGATCTACCTCCAGGTCAACGGGCCCGACGGCGCGCCCGTCAGCGACGGCCGGCCGCGGCTGGACGGCCGCCGCCTGATCACGCCGGTCCGGATCGATGTCCGGGGCACCTACCATGTCACCTACCGGCTCGTCCTGGGCGGCGACCGCGAAGTCTCCGGCACAACTACCTTCGGTGTGGGCACCACCGCCGACAACCCTTCCGCCGCGGCCACCGGGGACGACGGCAGCCTCACCCACTCCCACGCGGTCGGTGGTGCCTGGAACCTCCTGCTGATCTGCGTCGATGCCGTCCTGCTCCCGGGCGCCGTGCTCCTGATGCTCCGGCGCCCCCGCCTCCGCCGCCCCCGAGCACACGCCTAGTACTTGGCGCGCCTCACTCGCATTCCTGGCGCGCCATCAGGGTCTGTCCATTGAACGGCTCTGTCCCGTAATCGGTGGTGACCGGGTCTGTGCAGCCAGCGGTGTATCTCGTGTGATGTGAGCTACCGGCGGCCGATGGATAGTCGGCCGTCGAAGGCGATGTCGAAGGCCGGGAGTGCGGGCTTCCATCGCATGGTCCAGCGTCTGTCCGAACTGGAGAAACGGCGCGAACTCGGCCCAGGAGTTCTTCCAAAGCCGCACGATCATCGGGTACTTGTCGCCCCACTCCTCCTGGAACCCCAGGCACCGGTCCTCACCGGGGACAAGGCCCCATCTTCGACCGTTGCAGGTCGTCCGCCCGCCGATCGCGAGAACTTCCACCGGATCATCACCACGGCGATGCGCCGACACGGTGTCCCGCGGATCCGCCGGATCCTTGGGGAGGGGTCCCCGCTGATCGAGGCCGGCCTGCTCGACCCCGCGCTCTTGCAGCGATCGCCCTCGGCTCCGCAGTGATGATCGCGCCTGTGCTCCTGTCACCCGTCAGCCGCCTCAGGCACCTCGACGACGTGGCACCGCAGACCACCACCTGAGCACGCACAGACCGAGCCACGTAGAACCGCATCCCCGGACAGGTGACCAACCAACATGCCAACCGACGGCAACCACACGCTCCACTGCCCACGCTCCTTCAGCGGCCTCCACGGTCAGGCCCTCATCCGTAAGACCTCTCACAGTTCCATGGGCACTCGGAGCGTCCCACTCCGACACCGCACCGGCGCAACCGACGCCGGCACCGATCCGAGGTCGGCTGATCGCGCGAGCCACCGACGCGCCCTCACACGACGCCCCACGCGCAGATCACCAGCACACTGAACCCGAGTGAATGAGTGTCAGGCCGTGACAGGTGAGTACGCGTACTCATGGGCGCGAAGATCCCCGACCGCCAGGATTACGGCCATGCGGAAGATCACCCTCCCCACACCCGTCCTGGCCGCCGCGCTCGGCTGCCTGGCCCTGGCCGGCTGCGCCCCCCAGCCCGCCACCACCGCCGATCACACCCGCGCAGGAAGTGCCTTGACGGCGAAGAACGCGGCCGACGACCTGCCGGCCCCGACCGACCCCGACATACGCTTCATCACCCTGGTGGGCCGCGTCATCCAGCACTGCTCGCCCGGCGCACCGAGCGACAAGGGCGACGCAGACACCAAGGTCGACCTCGGCAGGCTGCTCCCCGCCCCGGGCGGTGAGGCACCCGGGCCCGAGAACCTGCCGGGCGCGGAACAGGACACGGGCACGCCCCTCTACGGGCCGGGCCGGACCCCGCCGGGCACCCCGAACGCCGACGGCGACATCCCCGTCCCGCTGCCTTCGGATGCCCCCGAACCGACCGGACAGACCTCTCCCGCCGGGCCGAAGCCACTCCAGGAGGTGCCGCTGACCGCCGCCGACCAGTACGCCGCCGCCGAACACGCCAAGCGCGTCCGCGAAGCATTCACCACCACCCCGAGCGGCTTCGATGCGCTGCGCGACAAGCTGACCGCCCTCGACTACCCCGCCTCCCGAATCCACCGCATGCCCGGCAACGCAGGCTCCCTCCGGGCGCGGATCGACCTGCGCTTCATGGGCAACAACCTCGCCCTCGAGATCACCAACACCACCAACGGCGTCACCGTCGAACCGTTCGGCATGTCCGAGCGGGAGGACGTGCAGGTGACCGACATCCAGCGGACACAGGCGCACACCCCCGCCTCCTGATACACGACGCCCGGCGGACCGAGAAGGAACACCCCCGCCCAGGACACGGCAGTCGGCCACGGGCGACTGTCACACCCAAGCTCGTGCCCGTCATTGCCGCCGACGGCCGCGAGCAAACCGCGCATCACAACCGTCCTCCACACGCCCGAGCGACACCCTCCCGTCCGGCCCCGGACCGACACGAAAGACAACGGACATGTCCCGCTCTGCCCGCCCCCGCCGGCACCGCATCCGTACCCTGCTGACGCCCGCCTTCGACAACTTGCCCTCCCGCGCCTACCTCGTACTGGTGGCCGCCGCGATCGGCGTCTTCCTGCACGCCGCGTACGTGACCCGGGACACCTCCTTCGCCGGGATGTGGCCGGTCCTGGTCACGGCACCGCTCGGCATCCTCGCCCTCCCGCTCCCCGCTCTCGTGTGGGACACCCCGCTCGAATGGTTCGGCCCCGTGCTCCTCACCGCCGCGGCGACTGCCGCCGGCCTGGCCAACGCCGTCATGCTCGGCCGCCTCGCCGGCACACTGCGCAGGCAGGCGTAGCACAGCCACCGGCCGGGCCAGGCACCCGATCGGTCCGCGGACCCGGCAGGGCGGCCCCACCTCGCCCGTCTTCGCGATCCCGCTGGACGACCCGGCCAGTGTGCGCACCGTCGCGCGGCTTTCCCAGGCGGTCTCCAGGGGCCTCGACGACCTCGCCCTCGGCCCGGACGGCTACCTGTACACCGTCGGCCACTACTCGGGCGAACTGCTGCACGTCGACCCGCGCGACGGCAGCCACTGCGTCCTCGCCACCGGCCTGCTCAGCCCAACCGGCGTCCGCTTCGGCAAGTTCCCGGGCGAAGATCCGCGCAAGGTCCTCTACCTCGCCCTCGCTCCGGCAGCATCCTGCGCACCCGGCTCCGCCGCCGACAGCGCGGCAAGACCCGTGGCGCAGACCGCCCGGAGCCATTGGGGACCCCACCTCGTCACCGATCTCCAGGGCCGCCGCCCCGGGCCGCCGGTGCCGGGGCGGTCCGGGCCTTGATGTGGTGGAGTCGAGGAGAAAGTCCAGAGATGAAGCCAAGGCCGGAGGCCGTCGTTTCATCATGATCGCAGGCGTGTGCTAACGTTCGATCATTGTTGTGCATGCATCTGTTCACGGGGGTTTTCCGATGCAGCTCGTACCAGAAATCGGCTCTGCCGCATCCTTCGGGTCGATGGCCGTCCGCCGGGGCGGATGACAGGCCTTCACCGTTCATTTAACAGGGAAGCGGGTCGATCTCCCGCCCTCCGCAACTGTTTCTTTCGTTGAATCCTGGCGCCGATGCCGACTGACACGGCCCGCCGGGGGGAGAACGACTGCCGACTGCCGTGCACCGTGAGTGTCCGGTCCGGTCGGTGTCGGATGGATTCGTACGTTGCCGCCCTGTGGTCCGTCATTTCCGGTTATCCGACCGGACCGGTAGGCGATCCATTCATGCCCGGAGTAATTCAGTGCCATCATTCTCGATCCTCGTTCCGTTCGTGCCGCGACGGCCCGAACAGTTGGCCACCTATGCGGCGCTGGTGCACTGGACCCGGGCTGCGCGTCTGTGGCAGGGGCAGTCGCTGACGGTCGAGGCGCACCAGGGATTCGCACATGCGGCGGGTACGGGCTTCGGCGTGCCGACGGGACTCGGCGTCAGCCTCATGCCGTTGCGTCACCCCTACGAAGCGGCCGTGCAGGCCCGCTCGTTGGCGCTCTCCACCGGGCACCCGGTGCTCGCGGGCTTCGGTCCCGGCAGTCCCTCCCTGCAGCGCGCCATGCGCGGCGAGCCCTACGCCAGCCCGCTGACCGCGGCCGAGGAGTACCTCACCGTCGTCCGCGGACTGCTGCAGGGCCGGCAGCTCGATTTCAGCGGCGAGTACTACCACTGCGCAGGCGCTCTTCCGCCCTCCCCCGCACCGGAGGTGCAGGTCGGGCTCGGGGTGCTGCGACCGGGCATGGCGCGTCTCGCCGGCCGCGTGGCGGATGCCGCCATCACCTGGCTGACGCCCGCGTCCTACCTGCGGGAGACGGTGCTCCCGGCCCTGCGCGAAGGGGCCGATGCGGCGGGCCGCCCCCTCCCCGGGGTGGTCGCGATGGTGCCGATGGCGCTGCCGCTGCCCGATCAGGACGTCGAGGCCGTCGCGGTGGCCGGCAACGGTGTGCACATGCAGGCGCCGCACTACGCCGACATGCTCAGGCGCGCCGGAATCGACGTCGGCAGCGGCGACCCCCTGGCGAACGCGCGGGCCCTGATCGAGGGCGGTGCCTTCCTGGCGGGTGAGGTCGACGAGCTCGTGGAGCAGATCAAGGCCTTCTGGAATTCCGGCGTGGACGAAGTGGTCATCAATGTGACCGGTGTTGCGAAGGTCTGCGGGGCGCAGGCGGCCATGCGCCAGATCAAGACGATCGTCACTGCGCTGAGTGGCACGGAGGAAATGCGATGAGCGGTGAGATGCGCGATCTGATGGCTTGGGCCACCGGCAGCCGGGGCCCGGGCCGGGTCATTGTCCTGGAGGATTCCAGGCATGTCGGGGAGGTGAAGGAAATGGTCGGCGCGGAGTCCGAGGTCGGCCATTACCGGATCTTCGCCCCGGGCGACCGGGCGGACGCCGACGAGAACGTGACCGGTTACGGCGGGTCCTTCCGCGAGTGCAACGCCGAGGCGTCCCTCGGGGACGACTTCTATCTTCAGGTGCAGAATTACAGCATCAGCCAGTACGTTTCCGTGATCGGGCCGACGCTGGTCCGCGTTGCGGACGAAGTGGATTTCGAGGTGTGGCTGGGGGACGCCGACACCGCCCGTGAGAAGGGCGAGTTCGCCGAATTCCTGGCGAATCCCGCGCTGCTGGTCGCGGATCTCCCGGGGCTGGGCGCGCCGCTGGACGGCGCCGGCCCGCGGCACCGGCTCTACGTCCGGGCCGGTGGCGAGGTGACGGTCTCACCGTACGGTTCGACGCTGGGAAGGTTGGGCGACGACCCGGAGGACCTGGACACCGCCTGGCAGCAGGCGAACGCCGCCGGCGCGCACCCCTGTGCCGTCACGCTCGCCACCGCCGTCCCCGAAGCGCGGCGCGCCGCGGCGCTGGAGAGCCGGCCCTGGCTCACCGAGTACCTCCTGGCCGTGGACGCGCTGCGGGACCTGCGGTCCCGCGGCGTCCTGCGGGCGCGCGTCTCCGGCTTCGGCGGACGCCTGCGGCCGGAGAACAGCGTCACCGAACCGGTTCGGACACCGGCCCGGCACCTGGTGCTGTGGACCGACGAATCCGCCTACCTCTACACCTCCGAGGGATCCCGGCTGTTCGAACTCAACCGTGCTGCCGGGGAACTCGCCGAGCTGCTCCTCTGCCAGGGATCGGTCGAGGATGCCGCCCAGTACGCCCGGCGGGCCGCGCTCCTGAAGGTGCAGCAGTTCTTCGAGCGGGCGGGGGTCGTCCTGTGACCGCGGACCTGAGGGCCGCGGTCCCCGGCCGGGCCGGTGCGCTGCTGGCCGAACTCGGCGGCAAGGCCGTGCTCCACGACCTGTACGACGAGGCGGGCGCGCCCGTCTACCACGCGATCGCGGGCACCTCGCCCCTCGAAGTGCGCGAGCTTGTCGCTGCGCTGCGCTCGACCTCCGGCCCCGTCCTCGAACTGGCCGCCGGTTCGGGCCGGCTGACGATGCCCATGCTCACCCTGGGGCGCGAGCTGGTCGCCCTCGAACTGGCGCCGGCCATGATCCGGATCCTGGAGGAGCGCCTGCAGACCGTACCCGCCGCGCGACGAAGCCGCTGCACCGTCGTCCCCGGCGACATGAGCGACTTCGACCTGGGCCGGGAATTCGGAGCGATCGTGCTCGGTGCGACCTCCGTCTCCCTGTTGGACGCGACCGGCCGGGCGGGCCTCTACCGGTGCGTCCGCCGTCACCTCGCTCCCGGGGGGAAGTTCCTGCTCACCGCGGTGGACGTGCCGGACTTCGGCAGCTCCACCACCGAGCAGGTGATGGACGTCGACGGCGCCGACGGCACCCGGTTCCGCATGTACGAGCACTGGACCGAAGGCGCCGACGTGCGCACGGTCACGGTCTTCCCCCATCCCCTCGAAACGGCAGAGCCCCTCGAAACGGCGGAGCCTCCCGTCACGGTGTGCACCACCCGGATCGGGGTCTTCCCGGTGGCGCAGCTGGAGGCCGAACTGGCGCACGCGGGACTGGTGCTGACGGACAGCCGGCCGCTCCCGCCGGCCGGCACCCACCACCACGACGTGCTGCTCGTCGCGGAGGCCGCCGCATGAGCGCCGTATGGCCCTCCCTGCTCGCCCCGAGCCGGCACGGCCGTGACGACCTGTGCGCGGTCTCGGCCCAGGGGGTGCGGGTGCGCTTCGCGGACGGCCGCGAACTGCTCTGCGGATCCAGCGGCCTGTGGAACACCGCTCTCGGGTACGGCAACGAGGCCATCGCCGACGCCATCGCCCGAGCCGTCCGCGACGCGTCGTACCTGAGTGTGTTCCGCTACGAGAACACCTACGCCCGCCGTGCCGCCGAGGCACTGGTCGACCTGTGCGGCAGCGACCACTTCAGCCGGGTGCTGTTCTCCACCTCCGGCGGTGCGGCCAACGACCTGGCGATGAAGCTCGCCCGCCAGCTGCACGCCCTGCGCGGCGAGGCGCAGCGGACCCTGGTCGTCGGTCTCCGCACGGGCTACCACGGCCTCACCTTCGGCGGCTTCGCGCTCTCCGGCGGTGACATGGGGCAGCGGATGTACGGGGTGGACCAGCGGCTGGTCCGCCACGTCGGCCCCAACGCGGTCGACGAACTGAAGGCGCTGTTCGCCCGCCAGGGCGGGCAGATCGCCGCCGTGGTCGTCGAACCGGTGCTGGGCAACGGAGCGGTGCCCCTCGACGGGGAGTTCCTCGCGGAGCTGCTGCGGCTGCGCGAGGAGCACGGCTTCCTGCTCGTCGCCGACGAGGTCGCCACCGGCTTCGCCCGTACCGGCCCCTACTTCGCCTCCAGCCGGTGGCCCCGGCAGCCGGATCTCCTGATCCTCTCCAAGGGGCTGACCAACGGCACCTGCGCCGCCGCCGCGGTCATGGTCGCCCGCGGGGTCGATGCGGCCTTCACCGACGCCGACGCGGTGTTCGTCCACGCCGAGACCCAGGCCGGCACCCCGATGACCTGCGCGGCGATCCTGGCCACGCTGGAGGAGATGCGGCGGCTGGACGCGGAGGCACTCAGCCGCCGCCTGTCCTCCCGTCTGGACGCGGGGCTGAAGTCCCTCGGCGACCGGCTGCCCCTGCTGACCGTGACCGAGGGCGTCGGCTGCTTCCGCTACCTCGGCTTCACCGCTCCCGGCGGCGGGCCCCTGACGGCGGACGACGTCGCCGACCTGGTGGCGGCCGTCCGGGAGGCCGGCGCGATCGTCCACCCCGGCCCGCAGGGCGTCCAGCTCATCCCCGCACTCACCTACACCGACGGGGACCTGGACGAACTGCTGGACTGCGTCGCCCGCGGCGCCGAGACGTTCTTCGCCACCCTCGGCACCCCGGCGGTCGGCACCCCGGCGGGAGACGGCCGGTGACCGGCGGATGGCAGCAGCCCACCCGAGTGCTGCACAGCGTGGCGGAGTTCACCGCATGGGCGGCGCAGCGGGTGTCCGGGACCTCCACGGTCCTGCTCGTGGACGCCCGTCTCACCGGGAGCGCGATCGCCTCGCTGGTCTCCCGGGCACTGCCGGTCCACGAGGTGATCCCCCTGGACGGGCCGGGCCGTCTGGAGTCCGTCGTCGAACTCGCCGACCGGCTGCGGCGCGGCCCCGGCCGACTGGTCGCCGCCGTCGGAGGGGGGAGCCTCCTGGACCAGGCGAAGCTGGCGACCGCACTGGCGGGTGACCCGGGGGTGCTTCCCCGGCTGACCGCCCCGCAGCGCAGCGGGCTGCTCCTGCTGCCGGGGGAGACCGCCCGGCCCCTGCCGCTGATCGCCGTTCCCACCACGCTCGGCACCGGCGCGGAGGTCAGTCGCGTCGCCTGTCTGCACACCGCGCAGGGCAAGCGACTGGTGGCAGGCCGTTCGCTGGCACCCGAGCTCGCCGTGCTCGACCCCCTGGCCACGGCCGGGCTGCCCGCCGAACTCGTCGTCGAGGGCGTACTGGAGGCGCTGTTCCGGGTGACCGGGGTCTGCGTGGGCGACGTGCAGGACCGCCCGGTCGAGGACGCCCTCGCCCTGACGGTCGCCGCCCAACTCCTCGCCCTGGGCTACCGGGCCGTCGACGACGGCCCGGACGACCGGGTCCGCGGAGCGGCCGCCCGGCTCAGCGCCCTCACCCACAGCGACTGGCTGCAGCTGGACCGCGAGCCCTTCGCTCTGCGGGGCTGGTACATCGCCAACGAGCTGTCCACCGCCCTCGGCGTCCGCAAGATGACGGCCGTCGCGGCCCTGCTCCCGACGCTGTTCCGGCGCACTGCGGCCGGTGACCGGCGACTGGGCTCGGCCGAACGGCTCGGACGCCTGTGGGAGGGGCTGCGTTCCGCCGCCCCCCGGCCGCTGCCCGCCGAGCCGTCGGCCGGCATCGCCGCCCTGCTGGAGCACTGGAACGTCGAGCACCGTCTGGCGGCGCACCCCGCCGACCTGGACGCGATCGCGCAGCGCACGGTCCGCGCCTGGGGAGGCGGACTGCCCGCCCTGGGCGGCCTGACGCTCGGCGACGTCCGGGCCGTGCTCGGGGACGCCGTCCGCGCACCCGGGCCCGGGGCGCACTGAGCCACCGAACGGCACCCCCACGAAAGCTTCCGGTCCACCGCCGCGTGCGGAGGCGGACCGGACGACCCTGACCGTCCCCGATTGTCGGAGAGGAGGAGAACACGATGCAGGAGAACACCAACGGCTCGCTGGAGCTGGAGCTGGGCATGCAGGACCTGGAGCTGGACATGCAGGAGCTGGAGGGCATGGACGCCCCCTTCAACTGGAGCGCCGCCACCTGGAGCGTGGCGACCGTCAGCATCGGCAGCATCATCGTCGCGACCTGACGACATGACACCGGGACCGCCGCGGGACGCCAGACGTCCCGCGGCGGGCCACGGAGTCCGACAGCCACCGACCGTTCGAGAGGAGGAGAACACGATGCAGGAGAACACCAACGGCTCGCTGGAGCTGGAGCTGGGCATGCAGGACCTGGAGCTGGACATGCAGGAGCTGGAGGGCATGGACGCCCCCTTCAACTGGAGCGCCGCCACCTGGAGCGTGGCGACCGTCAGCATCGGCAGCATCATCGTCGCGACCTGACGGTGTGACACCCGGCGGTGCCGGGACGCGGCGGAGTCCTCCCCGCGTCCCGGCACCCGCTCCCCGCCCCGGCCGAGGCCCGGACGGGGAGCGACGTGAGGGAGATACCTTGACCAGCGATACGGCCGTTGCCCCGCAGGAGGGAAGCGGAACGGACGGCGAGCACATCAGCCGTCCCCGGCTTGCCGACAACGTGTCCGTCCATCCGCCGACCGGTGCGGACGCCCCGTGGATCATCCAACGCGGCGAGCACTACCTGCGGGTGGGCGCCGACCTGGCGCGGCTGGCCCAGGCCGCCGACGGCACCAGAGGGCACCGGGAACTGGCTGCGCTCCTCGGCCCCCGCTGGACCCCCGCCGTGGTGGACACGGCGGTGCGCAGACTGGTCGCGGCCAAGGTGTTCCACGGCGGCGACCCGGATCGCGGCGCGCCCCGCAGGGTGCCCCGTCTGAGGGTCGTACCGCCGTTGACCGTGCAGCTGACCGTCGTCCACCCGCAGCGGCTGCTGTCCGGAGTGCTTCCCGCCATGGCCCTGCTGGGGCTCAAGCGGTGGGGCGCCGTCGGCGCGCTCCTCGCCGCCGGAGGCCTGGCGGCGCTGGCGGCGCTCGGCCCCGAACTCTCCGACGTCCTCGGACGGCCACTGCCGCCGAGCGTGTACGCCGGCGTCGTCGCCGCCATGCTCGTCGCCAGCGCACTGCACGAACTCGCCCACGCGGCGGTCCTCGCCTACTACGGCGGACGGCCGAGCCGCATGGGCGTGATGCTGTTCTACCTCTCGCCGGCCTTCTTCTGCGACGTCTCCGACGGCTGGCGGCTGCCGCGCAACGAGCAGCGCGTCCGGGTCGCCCTGGCCGGCATCGCCACCCAGTGGGTCATCGCGGGCTCCGCGGCGCTGGCCGCGCTCGTCCCGCCGCCGGGCCGGTGGCAGGACGGGCTGCTGCTGTTCGCCACGGCGTGCTACTTCGCCGGGACGTTCAACCTGCTGCCGGTGGTCCGGATGGACGGCTACCTGGCCCTGATGGGCCATCTGGACATCCCGCACCTGCGCGACCTGGCGATGGCCGATGCCCGCCACCGGATCGCACGACTGCTCTACGGCGGCCGCCACCGACCGGAGCTGCCACAGCTGCGGTGGGCCGTCGCCTTCGGCCTCGCCTGCATGGCCGCCCCCGTGTTCATCGTGGTCCCGGCGCTGGGCACCTTCGCCTCACTGCTCCAACGGATGGGCACCGCCGGAGCCGTCCTGATGGTGTGCGCCTCGGGCTATTTGATGTGGCTCCTTGTACGCGGCGCGGTACGCACGGCCGTCGAAGCCCGTACGGCCGGCGCCCCCCGGTGGCGGATCGCCCTGTCGGCCACCGCGCTCGCAGCCGCCGTGGTCTGCGCCCTGCTGTTCGTCCGCATCCCCTACACCGTGGCCGGCGGCTACGCCGTACGCGACGGCGGACAGGTGGAACTGCTCCTGCCGTCCTCGGCCGACCGCTCCGCCGTCCACGCGGGAGGGGCCGTACACCTCTACCGCGCCGGGTTGGTGGGACACGCCACGACGGGCGAGGCCGTGATCGGGTCCGAGCGGAGCACCGCCACCACCGCACCGCTCTCGGCACTCCTCCCCGTGACCGGCACCACCCTGTCGCTGCCCGCCGCCGCCTACCCGCTCGTCACCACCCGGCCGCCGTCGGACCCGACCGGCAGCGCCCGACTCACGCTGGGGAAACGCCCGCTGGCCCACTGGCTGTACGACACCTACCTGGCTCCCTGCTGGCGCTGAGCCGCTCCGCCACCCGACCCGACCCCGGAAGCACACGGTGTTCCTCCACTACCTCCAGCACTGCCAACCGGACAGCCCGTACTTCGACCTCCCGTCGGAGGACCGGGCGGCGGCCGACTACCCCGCCGCCCGCGAGCCGCTCCCCGACGGCTGGACACGTGAACTCAACCCCCACTGGTCCTTCCACGCCCCCCACGGCTGCCGGCTCCCGTCGCAGGGGTGGAAGATCCACGTCTCGACGGTGCCGGACCGGGCCGAGCCGGTCCTGGCGATCGTCCGCGCCTTCTGCGAGGCCCGGCGGATCCCCTTCAAGTTCATCCGCAACCCGCACGTCCTCACCGACCGCAACAGCAAGTACGGCGACCGCAGCAGCAGCGGCAAGTTCATCACCGTCTACCCGCTCGACGAGCAGCAGTTCGCGACCGTCCTCACCGAACTCGGCGATCTGCTCGACGGCGAGCCGGGGCCCTACATCCTCAGCGACCTGCGCTGGCGCAACGGCCCCCTGTACGTGCGCTACGGCGGTTTCGTCCTGCGCACCGTCACCGACGCGCGCGGCCGGCAGATCCCCTGCATCGAGGACCAGGACGGTCGCCTGGTGCCGGACAGGCGCGGCCCCGGCTTCCACCCGCCCGCCTGGGTGACCCTGCCGGAATGCCTCGACGAGGCCGTGGCCGCCCGCAGCGCCGGCACCACCCGCGGTCTGCCCTTCGCGGTGCGCAGGGCCCTGCACTTCTCCAACGGCGGTGGAGTCTACGAGGCGACGGAACTGGCGACCGGTCGCACCGTTCTCGTCAAGGAGGCCCGGCCGCTGGCCGGCCTGGACGCCCAGGGAACGGACGCGGTCACCCGCCTGGAGCAGGAGCGCTGGGCACTGCAGACGCTGGCCGGCATCCCGGCGGTTCCGGAACTCATCGACTACCGCAAGGGCCACGAGCACTACTACCTCACGCGTGAACTCGTCGACGGGGTCGCGCTGAGCCGCGGCGGCGGCATGGCCAATCCGTGGCTGGAGGGCACGCTCGACGACCGGAGCGCCCGCCGGTACACCGCCTGGGCGCTCGACATCCTCGAGCAGATCGAGCGGACGACGGAAGCCATGCACGACCGCGGCGTCGTCTTCGGCGACCTGCACCCCGGGAACGTCCTCGTCCGGCCCGACGGCACCGTCGCGTTCATCGACCTGGAGACCGCCACTCCGATCGCGGCCGCAGCACCCCAGGTCATCGGCGTCCCCGGGTTCCGCGCCCCGAGCCACCACCGCGGTGCGGCGCTGGACCGCTACGCCCTGGGCTGCCTGCGGATGGCCCTCTTCGCTCCGATGACCGCCCTGCTCGACCACTCGCCGCAGAAGCTGGACCAGCTCCTCTCCCTCATCGCCGCCCGCTTCCCGGTCCCCGGCGACTTCGGGCAGCAGGTGCGCCGTGACCTCGGCATCGGGCAGGGAACCGGACCGGCGGTGACCGACCGGACCCGGCAGGCACCCACGGAGCCGCCGACCCCCTCGGCAGCGACCTGGCCCACGCTCCGGGAGGCCGTCGCCGGCGGCATCCTGGGCAGTGCGACCCCCGACCGCACCGACCGCCTCTTCCCCGGGGACATCGAGCAGTTCACCGTCCCGGGCGGCGGAGCAGCCTTCGCCCACGGCGCGGCCGGAGTGCTGTGGGCCCTGGCCGAAACCGGAGCCGACATCCCCGACGCCCACGTCCGCTGGCTGGACGACGCCGTGCACGCCATGGCCGAACCGCGCCTCGGCTTCTACGACGGCCTCACGGGCATCGCCTTCGCCCTGCACCGGCTCGGCCGCACCGACCGAGCCCGCGAAATCCTCGAACGAGTGGTCAATTCCGGGCTGGACCACCTCGACCACAGCCTGTTCGCCGGACGCGCCGGCATCGGACTGGCCCTGCTGCACTTCGCCCGGTGCACCGGCGAGGAGGAACTGCTCGTCCGCGCCCGGGCACTCGGCGACCAGCTGGCCGGCGGCATCACCGGAGCGCCACGGCCCGGACTGCTGCACGGACGTTCGGGAGCGGCGCTCCTCCTGCTGCGCCTCGCCGAGGAGACCGGTGACCGCTCCCTGTTGCCGGCCGCCGCCGAGGCCCTCCACCACGACTTCGCCGACCTCGGCCTCACAGAACCCGAACCCGGACCCGGACCCGACGGGCCGTCCGGAGCACGGCGGTGTGCGCCGTACCTGGGCGTCGGCAGCGCCGGCCCTGCCCTGGTCGCCGACCGGCTGCTGCCGCACCTGCCCGACCCCCGCCTCACCCGCGTACTGGAACGCAGCCGCTCCGCCCTGACCACGGAGTTCCATCCCCGGGCAGGCCTGTTCACCGGTCGCGCCGGCGTCGTCATGGCGCTGCGGCAGCTGCACCGCGGCACGGCGGACGACAGCGAGGCCCTGCGCCGCCACCTCGCGGCCTTCGACTGGCACGCCGTCCGCACCGGGCGGCGCACGGAGTTCCTGGGCGAGCACTCCCTGCGCCGCTCCAACGACTTCGGCACCGGATCCGCCGGGGTGCTCCTCGCCCTCGATGCCGCACTGGGCGCCGGTAGCACCACCCTGCCGTTCCTGGAGGGCCCCCGGTGAACCGCGCCCTCGGGCAGCCGGCTCACCGAGCACGGTCCGCCGGGCCGACTCCTCGCCCGCACGGGCCGGACGCCGGGGCATGCACCTCCCACCCTGCGGGCCCGGTGCGCCGGCGTGCCTGCATGACACGGGCCACGGCCGGCGCACCGGGTGGGAGCAGGACGGGTGCCGGATCCGCCCAGAGGTGACAGGGGGCTGGTTGGTTCGGTCGCCCGCCTCTTGCTGAGCAAGGGCTGCTCGGATTCGCCGTCGTACGATCCTGTGCACTGAGCTTGCTCCGATCCGCCGGCCTCGACTGGTTCGAGCAGGGCGATGTCTGGTACCGGGTCGAACGGCTGCGCCCGTTGCCGCCCGAGGTCGAGGCCGGTCGGGTGGATGGCATGCGGGGACGCGCTGAAAGCGCTCATGTCCGCAACCACAGGACCGAACTCACACCTTCTCGCGCCAGTGGAGGACTCGCTTCGTTCGCCCCGTGGTTCGAGGCCTTCGACCGGGCCGGCGCTGCGATCGGCGATGCAGCATGCCGCGGCGCCCTTTCCCGTGGCCCGCGCTCCGTGCTTGCCCACCACGTGATCTCTCACGCCAATCGCATCGGCCTGTCCGCCGTAACACAGGCCACCCCCGCCCGAGTTGCCCGAGAAGCAGCCATGGGCGAGTAGCGGTACCCCTAGGTGGGGCGGTTGCGAGACGGCCAAGGTGTTGTCCCGCGTCGCTGCGCGGACGCCGGGAGGCTCTGCCGGGGTGCATTCGAGGGGCCGGCGTAAGGGCCGGCAGCTGGGCAGGCATGGAGGTAGCCGGAGGTCCGTGCCTGCTTCCGGGGCAATCACCACTGACCGGTCCGTTCTTGCCCCGGACGATCGGAGGCGGTCGGCGTCGGCGGTCCGGTCGGGGCCGTCCTGTTGCGGTGGTGCGGATGGTGTTCTAGGTATTCGGTGGTGTGGTTCGCAGGCCGCTCAGGAAGGCTGCGAGGTAGCGGTGGGCGGTGTCGATGCGGTTGGTGGGCGTGCCGCCGTGGACGTCGACGGCGTGGGCGATACCGCACATGAGCGGGACGAGGTCGGCGGCGTCGAGGTCGGGGCGGACGGCTCCGGCGTCGCGGGCCCGGTCGAGGAGCCGGGTGCCGGTCGACCGGAGCGAGTGCTTGAGTTCCGTGGTGCGCGGCAGCGCGTCGGTGACTGCGGCGGTGACGGGGGCCAGGGAGGCGTCGCTGACCTGTGCCTCGACGGTGCGGAGCAGGAAGCTCTCGAGCGCGCGCCGGGGGTCGGTGTCGGCCAGGGCCTGTTCTCCGTGCGTGGCCAGGTCCTCCAGGCAGGGGGCGGCCACCGTTTCCAACAGGGCCTCGGGAGTGGGGAAGTGTCGGTAGACGGTGCCGACCCCCACTCCGGCGCGGCGGGCGACGTCGTTGAGCTGCAGGGGCTCGCCCCGGTCGACCAGGGTGCGGGCGACGGAGACGATCCGGTCCCAGTTGCGGGCCGCGTCCTTGCGCAGGGGCGTCGTCATGGGGACATGCTAATCGGATGGCCCATCCGGATGGTCTCCGTTGTCCGCGCCGTGCAGACGGTCAGGCGGCCGGCAGGGGCGCGTGCCGTTCGCTGAGGCGGCGCACGGCTTCGACGACGCGGGGGTCGGTCGCCGGGCGGAACGGTGCCGCGGGGCGGGTGTCGGCGCCGATGACGATGCCGGTCCGGCCGGTCAGGGTTTCGTTGGTGGCGGCGGTGATCGAGGGCTTGGCTGCAGCGGACGCCGGACCCGAGGTCGAGCGTTCGAACTTGCGGCGTACCAGCGGCCACAGCAGCCGCAGGCCCGGGGAGACGATCTTCGGGTCGGTCATGGTGCCTTTCGTCATGTCGGTGGCGGCGCCTCCGGGATCGGCCGCGAAGACCGAAACGCCGGTGCCGTCCAGGCGCGCGGCCAGGTCGAGCGTGTAGGCGAGGTTGGCGAGCTTGGCGCGGCCGTACCAGTGGAAGCCGTAGTAGCCGCCACGCGGCTCGACGGCGTCGAACGTGCGCTTGGCGAGTCCGGCCGCGCCCGAGGTGACGTTCACGATCCTGCTCGGGGCGCCGGCGGTCAGCGTGGGCAGCAGCAACTCCGTCAGCAGGTACGGCGAGAGGTGGTTGACGACGAACGACGCCTCGATGCCGCCCAGGGCGACGCGCCGGGGGAACATCGCCCCGATGTTGTTGACCAGCACGGTCAGCGGGTCTCCGGAGGCGGCGTGGTCGGAGGCGATCCGGTCGGCGAGCGCGCGTACTTCGTCGAGCGAGCCGAGGTCGGCGGCAAGGAACCGGCCGGGATGCGCCGGGTTCGCCGCGTTGATCCGCTCGACCGCCCGGGCACCCCGATCGGGGTTGCGGCCGACCACGGTGACCGCGTACCCGGCGGCCGCCAGGCCCAGTGCCGTTTCCAGTCCGATGCCGGCCGTCCCGGCCGTGACCACGGCTGTCTTTCGCATGTGTTCCTCCACTCGAAATTCGGATAGTTCATCCGCTTGGTGCGGGACGGTAGCACATCTGGATGGACTATCCGTTTTCTGTGCGGCCGGATCCCTGCGCTCTCCTGGGCGCTGCGCATCGCATCGGTGAGGATCTGCAGTTCGGCCGCCGCCGCGTCGGGCAACTGCTCGCTGTCACCCTCCGCGGCGTACCCCACGCCGGCGATCCGCACCCGGCCCCGACCAGGCGCCGTGCGACTGCCCGTTCGCGGACGATCGCCGCGTACGAGGCCATGAGCGAGGGCGCCTGAGCTCCGCAACGTGGCCTCAGGGCGACCTTCGCACGCTGGCCGGCGCCGTGGTGCATCGCCCTGATGGCCAAGCCGGCCAGGTAGGCCCGCGCAATCCGGCTAGGCGTCTACTCGCAGGGTAGAAGCATGTGTGCAGGTCGCAGAGGGCCGAATCCAGGGGGCTGGGCATGGGGCAGCAGGGAAGTGCTCATCGAGGAGTGGCCAGTTGGCTGCGAACCGTCGGCATGGCGCTCGCGGGGCTGCTACTTGCGGCGGTCGGGCTGGCCTGGTTCCCGGTCCTGAACCAGATCGAAGTCTCCCACCGGCACGCCCGCCCGTGCGACAACTCCGCGACTCCGCCGGTGATCAGCGACTGCACCGCCCACGAGCCGGGCGCCGTGGTGGAGAGGAATTCAATGGCCGGTGAGGACCATGACGCCTGGGTGAGGGTGGAGCGGGCGTCAGGCAAGAGGGACAAGTACGACGTCAACGGGGACTTCTTCAGAGTGGCACCGGCCGGTACGCCCGTCGTTCTCTCCGTCTGGAACGGCGATGTGGTCGAACTCAGCGCCGCCGGCGAGACTTCCCCGATCAGCTCCGACAGGACATCCTGGGCCACAGTGGGCATGTTCGCCCTCATCGGTCTCGGCACGTACCTGCTGGTCTACTCACTCGGCGATCGATTCGGGAATGTCCGCCTCGTGATGGCCGGCCTCGTACCCTTCGCGGCCCTCGCCGTCGAGTTCGAAGTCGACTCAGGTGGAGACGCCACGCCGCTGCGGAGCGTGGCGATCGGTGCCTCCGTATGGTGCGCATGCGTCGTCGCCGCGATCCTGGCGGTCTTCGCTCTGGCCTACCGCGAGCGACAGCAGCAGAAATCATGAGGCCGTTGGCCCGGTCCGACGACACCGCCCACGGCGTCGACCCCACCGACGTCTCGCTGATCGTCGTCACCCACGGCCACATCAATCACATCGGCTCCGCCGCCGAACTGCACCGGCTCACCGACGCCGCCACATCGCCGACCTCGGACCGTACCGCTCCGGCCGGGTCCGCGAACCCTACCTTCCCACCGGCCCGATGGGTCGGCTCATGGACCGGAACAAGAACCTCCACGCCCAGGCCGAACCCTTCGAACCGGCCGTGCTCATCCGCGGCGAGACGAGCCTGGAGGACTCCGGGCTTGCGGCGCGCGTCATGCCCACCCCCGGCCACACCGCCGGATCGGTCTCCGTCCTCACCGACGACGGCCACCTCGTCGCCGGCGACCTGATCGCCAACTCCTTCATGGGCCTGATCCCCGGCAAGCCCGCCAACCCGCCCTTCCACGACAACCCCCGGCAGAACCTCGTCAGCCTCCGCCGGATGCTCGCCCTCAACCCCGCCACGCTCCACGTCGGCCACGGCACCCTGCTCGACCCCGACCGGGTACGGCAGTGTGCCGACCGGGAACACGGCAGCCTCGCACGACTCGAAGCCGCCGGACGCCTCGCAACGCGCAGTGAGTGAAGAGCCATTCCGCGCGGGCCTGACGCCGCGACGGCCCCTCGGCGGCGTCAGCAACCGGCGGCATGAGCGCGGGTCCTACCGGCGGAGATCACTGCTCCGAGATTCTCCGCATTCCTATGCTCCGGGCCGGGGTTCGGACTGTCTGCCCGTTCTGTTCCGCCCCGGAGCGTTCAGGGAACGTGGAGGCCGTCAGCGCCCGGGGCGCGCGAAGGCAACGCGCTCGCGCTCGGCGAGGGGGCGGATCGCACAGTCCCTCGCATGGTCGTTGACCAGCCCCATGGCCTGCATGAAGGCGAAGACGGTGGTCGGTCCGACGAACCTCCAGCCCAGCTTCCTCAAATCCTTGGACAGGGCGATCGACGTCGGCGAGGTCGAGGCAGTCTGCGGCTCGGGCAGCTCCGCCGGGTCGGGTTCGTAGCGCCACACGAAGGCGGCCAGCGAGCCCTCGCGATCGAGCATTGACTCCGCGCACTTCGCGTTGTTGATGACCGCCTCGATCTTGCCCCGGTGGCGGACGATGCCGGCGTCCTGCAACAGCCGCTCGACCTCGCGCTCGCCGAAGCGGGCGACCCGGGAGATGTCGAAACCCGAGAAGGCGGCCCGGAAGTTCTCCCGCTTGGCCAGGATCGTGCGCCAGCTGAGCCCGGACTGGAAGCCTTCCAGGCTCAGCTTCTCGAACAGCCGGCGGTCGTCGGCAACCGGAAAACCCCATTCGGTGTCGTGGTAGGCGAGGAACTCCGCTGCGGCTGCGCTCCACTGGCAGCGCGGCTTGCCGTCCGGGCCGAGCGTCGGGGTGGTCATCGATCAGTTCTCGGTCAGGGGAGCAGGAACTTCAGGCGGTCGTCGGCCATGCCGGGGGCTATCTCGATGATCTCCGCGCCGACGACGTCGTGTGCGACGAACGGGTCGGCGTTCACGCGTTCCTGAAGCGCCTCCTTCGAGGCTCCGTGCGCGAGGACGGCGCCGCCGAGCCCTGGCTGGATGCTGCCGACCAGCAGGAACACGCCGTCGTCCAGTCCCTGCTTGATCCACTGCTGGTGGCCGTCCATGTACTGGCCGGCGGCGGCCTTGTTGGCGGAGAAGCGCAGCAGCACGATGAACATCGGGTTCCTCTCAGGTGGTGGTGCAGGTGTTCAGCCAGTCGTTCATCCGGCGGACTTCCCGCCGGATGAACTCCTCGTCCTTGAAGGCGTTCGCGAGCGTGGCGACGCCCTGGCTGACCGCGAGCACGTGCATCGCCAGTTCGTCGGCCTGCGCCGTGTGTCCGAGGAGCGCGAACTGGTCGCGCAGCCAGGTTCGGAAGAGGGTGAACAGGCTGTTCGCCTCGCCGAGCGCGGCATGGTCCAGCTTGGCCAGTTCGCTGGTCAGGGTGCCGACGGGGCAGCCGTAGTTCTGGATGTCGGCCTGGTTGGTCAGCAGGATCTCGATGAACCGGCGGATGCGGTCGCCGGGCGCGGTGTGCTCGGCCTCCCACTGCTCCAGCATCCGCCGGGTGTTGGCGACACGGGCGTCGATCACCGCATCCAGGATCAGGTCCTTCGACTTGAAGTGGTGGTAGAAGTTGCCGCGGGAGATCTCCACGGCCCCGGCGATCGTCGCGAACGAGGTGTGCTCGTACCCCTGCTGATAGAACAGCCGGTCGGCCGCGTCGACGATCTGGCCCCGCGTTGCCCCGCCTCGCGCGTTCATGCTCCTCCTCACCGTGCCCGGTTCACCAGCGTCACAAGTTTAGGACGAGTGTCCTAGAAGTCTAGGACACTCGTCCTAAGTCATGTCAAGGGCGTTCGCGCGCCGCCGGCCAGGATGCCCCGCGGGCGGACCTTGCATCGAAGACGCAGCCTGGTCGAAGACCCGGTCCCCGTCTCTGCGTCGAACCGGGCTAGCGGCGACGGCGGAGAGGCGGTGCACATTCAGGCCCGCGGATAGCGGCTCCAGTCGTCCTTGCCGCACCTGCCCCAGCCGACCGCCGTGTTGACGCAGGTCCAGCACGGCGCTGGCGCCCGGGGGCGGGGAGACCACGGGCGAAGGGCAGGATCACCCTGCCGTGCGCCCGCTGGGCGACCAGGACCAGCCTGCTGCTGCCGGGTTACTTCGTGAGCCGGTCCGCCTGGTGGAGCCCGGTCTTGTCGATGACCACCCGGGGTTCCTCGGGTGACTCGGGGGTGTGCAGCAAAGAGCTGCCCGCTCGCCATTCCGCTCCGTCGTGCCCAACGGCTCGCGTTGGCCACCGGCCGCCAGTAGCAGTTGTGGGCTGAGGGTTCCGGCGATGGCCCCGGCACTCCGCTCAGGAAGACGCACTGCCGTTCCGGTAGGTGAGCAGCCGGTCCAGGCCGACTCCGTGCAGGGCCTCGCGAACCTGGGAGTTCGCACCGTGAACGGTGACCGGGATGCCGACGGCGTGGGCGCCGCGCAGCGCGTCGACGAGTGCGGTGGTGCCGCTGTGGCTGAGGTGGGTGACCTTGGCCATGTCGATGTCGAGCGTGCCCTTGGTGTGTCTGACCGCAGCGGTCAGGAGACGGGCGTTGCGGTCGGCGTTGCGGGTGTCGATCTCGCCGCGGAGCGTGACCCGCGTGGCAGGCGTCCAACGGCGGCGCAGACGGCGAACCGTACCGAGCAGGTCGTGGGCGGCGGTGCGCAGGACGAACGGGCCGCCCAGGACGAGGGCGACCTTGACCCGTAGCTGCCTGGAGGCGGTAGCGGTCAGCCAGGACACGACGCCCGCGACGGCGGCGATACCGGCCGCGAGGACCAGGGCGGGCCTGCGCGCTCTCATCGGTGGTGTCCTGCATCTGCCCTGGGTGGACGACATGCGAAGCGCCGGGGCGGGACGATCAACAGCAGCGCACCGAAGGCGGCGCACATGCCCCCTGCGGCGGCGCAGGCCAGGACCGCGTGACCGTCGGCGTGCCAGGCGCAGGGGGCCGTGTTGAGCAGCGTGTTGGCGTAGAGCAGGAGGAGCCCCCCAGCCGCGTGGGCGTACGGGCTCCAGCCAGGTCCGGGCCCCATCCGGTACGCGGCCGGCAGCGAGGGTGATACCCCGTGGCAGCAGGAGGAGAGTGAAGGCGCCGGCCAGGGCCGGGGCGACAGTTCTCGGATGGGCCGTTCGGCTGTTCGGCCGTCAAAGGGCTGTCAGGAAACCGTAAAGGTCGGATAAAGTACGAGGTGGAGTGCCGGGAAGCCTGGTCGGCGAGCAAGGGGACAGCCCTCTTCGCTCTTCACCGATCCGGGGGTATTTCCCGTGGTGCTCGTCGCATGTTTCGGGGCCGCGCTGCTTGTCGCGGTTCTGCTCTCGGGCCTGGCGGCCCGCTCCGTCCTCTCCACATCGCTGCTGTTCCTGGTGGCCGGCGCGCTGGTCAGCGACGGCTTCCTCGGGCTGATCCACGTCACTCCGGACAGCCCGATCGTGGCGGCGACGGCAGATCTGGCGCTGTTCACGGTGCTGTTCACCGACGGCATGCATGTCTCCTTTCCCTCCCTGCGTTCGGCGTGGCGCAACCCCGCGCGGGCGCTCGGCCTGGGTATGCCGCTGGCGTTCGTCGGTATGGCGGTGGTGGCGCACTTCCTGGTCGGGCTGGACTGGACGACGTCGTTCCTGGTGGGCGCGGTGCTCGCGCCGACGGACCCGGTGTTCGCCTCGGCGATCGTGGGACGCAAGGAGGTCCCGGCGCGGCTGCGGCAGCTGCTGAACGTCGAGTCGGGGCTGAACGACGGCCTGGCGCTGCCCGTGGTGCTGGTGCTGATCGCCGCCGCCGGTCCCACCTCCCCGGCCGCAGAGTCCTCGCTCGGGGCGATCGGCCTGGAGCTGGCGGGCGGCCTGGCCCTGGGCGTGGTGCTGCCCGTGGCGGTTGCCCTGCTGGTGCGAGTGCCGGTGCTGGGCGCGGAGGCGAAGCTGCAGCCGCTGCTGCCGCTGGCGACCGGCGTGATCCTCTACGCGGCCTGCCACCTCACCCACGCCAACCCCTACCTCGCCGCGTTCTCGGCCGGAGCCGTCCTCGCCTCCGTCTCCCCGGAGTCCAGGCACGCCTTCGAGCCACTCGGCGAGGCGCTGGCGGAGCTGTCCAAGTTCGCCGCGCTGCTGGTGTTCGGCGCGCTGCTGACCCCGCAGCTGTTCGGTGACCTGTCGGTGGGCGGGTACGTGGCGGTGGCGCTGGCGATCCTGCTGATCCGCCCAGCGTCGCTGCTGATCTCGCTGGTCCGCTCCCGGATCGACCGGCGCGAGCAGCTGGTGGCCGCGTGGTTCGGCCCGAAGGGCTTTGCCTCCGTCGTGTACGGGCTGCTGGTCCTGCAGGCGGGGATCCCGCAGGGCCAGGAGGCGTACACGCTGATCGCGGTCTGCATCGCGGTCTCGATAGCCGTGCACTCCAGCTCGGACGTGCCGGTCGCCCGTCTCTTCGACGTCGAGGAGCCGGCTCTGCCGTCCGCCGCCGAGGATGGACGGACGGCGGCCCCGCAGGGCACGCCCCGACCGCTGCCGACCGGGGCGATCCCGGCCCGGACTAGCGCCGACACCCTCCTGAAGGAGCACCCCGATGCGCGCACGTGACCTGGCCGAGCCGTACCCGACGGTGAGCCTGGACGACCAGGCCCTGGACGCGGCCCGCCTCCTGGCCGAGCACCGCCTGCCCGGCGTCCTGGTCGTCGACGGCCCGGACACCCCGGTGGCGATCCTGCCGTCCTCCCAACTGGTGCGCCTTCTGGTGCCCGGCTACGTGATGGAGGACCCGACGCTGGCTGCCGTCATCGACGAGGCCCACGCCGACCGGCTGGCCGCCGCACTGGCCGGGCTACGGGTGCGCGAGTGCCTGCCGAAGGACTCCCCGGCCCCGGCGGTGGCCGACGCGGAGGACACCGCCGTGGAGATCGCCGCCCTCATGGCCCGCAACCGCAGTCCTCTGGCCGCCGTCGTCGAGCGCCCCGCCGACCGTCACAGCGGCGGCGGACGACTGCTCGGCGTGATCACCGCCTCCCACCTGCTGCACCGACTCCTGGGGAACCCGTGAACAACTGGCAGGCCTGGGCCGCGCTGGCCGTTTTCGCCGCCGTCTACGTCCTGATCATCACCGAGTGGGTGCACCGGGTCGCCGCCGCCCTCGGCGGCGCCGGTCTGATGCTCGCCATCCGGGCCACCGACGACCAGGCCGCGTTCTTCTCCACCGACTCGGGCATCGACTGGAACGTCATCTTCCTGCTCGCCGGGATGATGATGATCGTCGGCGTGCTGCGCAAGACCGGCCTGTTCGAGTACCTGGCCATCTGGGCCGTCAAACGCGGCCGCGCCAGACCCTTCCGGGTGATGGCCATGCTCGTGGTCATCACCGCCGCGGCGTCCGCACTGCTCGACAACGTCACCACCGTGCTGCTCGTCGCACCCGTCACCCTGCTGGTGTGCGAGCGGCTCGGGGTGAAGGCGGCGCCGTTCCTGATCGCCGAGGTGTTCGCCTCCAACGTGGGTGGCATCGCCACCCTGGTGGGCGACCCTCCGAACATCATCATCGCCAGCCGTTCGGGCCTGACGTTCAACGACTTCCTCGTCCACCTCGCCCCGCTCGCCGTCGTCCTGACGGCGGTGCTGGTCGCCATGTGCCGGTTCCTGTTCCGCCGCTCCTTCAGCTACGACGAGGACCGGGCCGTCGAGGTGATGTCCCTCAACGAGCGCGAGGCCATCCGCGATCCGAAGCTGCTCGCGCAGGGCCTGGCCGTGCTGGTCCTGGTACTCGCCGGCTTCGTCCTGCACCCGGTCGTCCACTACGCCCCGTCGGTCGTCGCCCTGCTCGGCGCGGGACTGCTGGTCGCCATATCCAAGGTCGAGGTCAAGGACGTCCTCGCCGAGGTCGAGTGGCCCACCCTGGCGTTCTTCGCCGGATTGTTCATCATGGTCGGCGCGCTGATCGAGACCGGCGTCATCGGCGAGGTCTCCCGGGCCCTGGCCGATGCCACCGGCGGAGCACCGCTCGGCTCCACGATGCTCCTGCTCTGGGCGTCGGCCGTGCTGTCCGCGATCGTCGACAACATCCCGTACGTCGCGACCATGGCCCCCATCACCGCCGACCTCGTGCAGACCGTCGGGGAGCCGCACGGCATGGTGCTGTGGTGGGCGCTGGCCCTCGGCGCCGATCTCGGCGGCAACGCCACCGCCATCGGCGCCTCCGCCAACGTCGTCGTCCTCGGCATCGCCGAACGCAACCGCCAGCCCATCAGCTTCTGGACCTTCACCCGCTACGGCATCCCCGTCACGATCGTCACCATCGCCATCTCCGCCCTCTACCTGTGGCTGCGCTACTTCGCGCTCGCCTGAGCGATGACCTGCGCAGACGAATCCCGCCCGCCGAGGCGGCCCGGCCCGGGCGGCCGGCGGCACTCCGCCCCGGGCCGGGCCGGGGCGAGGACCCGGTACCGGCCGGGCCGCCTCGGTAGCTGGAGGAAGCGGCGCGGGCCTCGCGCAGCAGACCGGGACCGCTGCCGCCGCGCCCCGGGCCGGACGGGTCGTGGCGGGGACGCAGCCGTAGCCGGTGCGCGGCCCGGTGCGTGCCGGGGGACGGCCAGTGGCCGTTCCGGTGATCCTCGGGGCGGGAGCGGCATGTCCCCACCCGGCCGGGCATCGACCCGTGATCCTGTCGGCTTGGAAGTTCTCGCTCATCCCGTTTCGGCGGCCGGTGACGGAGGCCGTCCTCCGACTCGGAACACGGCATAGCCGCCAATCACGAAGGGCGGTCGCATGGGGGACATCCCAGGCCCTGGCGTTCCGGGCCCCAGCGAAGGCGCGGCATCGGGAGACCGCCGGGAAGTCCCGGCCGGTAGCGGTACCGACGCCGACACCGAGGCCGCGCGCCCGGGACTTGCGGAGCGTCTGCGCGCGCGGGCGTCGGCAGCCCGCCGGGCGTGGGAGAGGACGGCCGAGCGGCCGCCGCCGGGACCGTTCCGCCCGGGGGCCTGGCGCAGTCCGATCAGGGGACCGTGGCTGACGGCGGTCTTCGGCCTGGTCCTGCTGTTCGGGATCACCGTGCTGGCCGTCACAGGGCTGGCGTCGTACGCCGCGTACAACCCTCGTCTGGGCGGGGGCAACGACCAGACACCCGACCACGGCATCCTCGGGTTCTACCTCTTCACCTGGCCGACGGACCCCGTCTGGCTGTACCGCCTCAACCAAGGTGTGCACGTCACCCTCGGCGTGGTGCTGGTGCCCGTCCTGCTGGCCAAACTGTGGTCGGTGCTGCCCCGGCTCTTCGTCTGGCCGCCCGTACGCTCGGCGGCGCACGCCCTGGAGCGGCTCTCGCTCCTGCTGCTCGTCGGGGGTGCGATCTTCGAGTTCGTCACCGGCATCCTCAACATCCAGCTGTACTACGTCTTCCCCGGCTCCTTCTACACGGTGCACTTCTACGGCGCCTGGGTGTTCCTGGGTGCGTTCGTCGTCCACGTCGCGCTGAAGCTTCCGCGGATGACCTCCGCGCTGCGCTCGCGCAGCCTGCGGGCCGAGCTGCGCACGGACACCGCGCACACCGTCCCCGAGGAGCCGGACCCCGACGCACTGGTCGCCGCCCGGCCGGCCAGGGCGACGATGTCGCGCCGCGGTGCGCTCGCCCTCGCGGGATCCGGATCCGTCACGCTGCTCGTACTGACGGCCGGGCAGAGCATCGGCGGCCCGTGGCGGCGTACCGCGCTGCTCGCCCCACGAGGCCAGGACCCGGGCACCGGACCCAACGGTTTCCAGATCAACAAGACCGCTCGTGCCGTCGGCGTGACGCCCGACCAGATCGGATCCGACTGGCGGCTGCGCCTGATCGGCCCAACCGGGTCCATGACGCTCACCCGTGACCAACTGCTCGCCATGGAACTGCAGACTCACGCCCTGCCGATCGCGTGCGTCGAGGGGTGGTCCACCGACGACCAGTGGTGGACCGGCGTCCCCCTCGCCGCCCTCGCCGCGCTGGCCGGCGCTCCGGACGCCTCGACGGTGCTGGTCGAATCCGTCCAGCGCGAGGGCTCCTTCCGCACAGCGGTGCTGGCCCGCAATCAGATCCACGACGCACGCTCGCTGCTCGCGCTGCGTGTGAACGGTGCAGACCTCTCCGCGGACCACGGGTTCCCGGCCCGAACCATCGTTCCCGCCGCCCCCGGGGTGCACAACACCAAGTGGGTCGGCGCCCTGACCTTCAGGACCTGACCGTGAGACGCTTCCGCCGCTGGTACGGCTCCAGCCCCCTGCACCTGCTCGCCCTCGCCGCCTCCTTCGCCCTGGCCTGGTACGCGGGCACCCGCATGCTGGACCAGGAGGCGCTCCTCGTCGTGGTCTGGTTCGTCGGTGCGGCCGTCGTCCACGACCTCGTCCTCTTCCCCCTGTACACGGCCGCCGACCGCACCGCACAGACCGCGCTGGCCTCCGGCGCCGAACCCGACCCGACCCCGGCCTACCTCAACTACCTGCGCTTCCCCGCCTTCATCTCCGCCCTGCTCCTCCTCGTCTGGCTGCCCCTCATCCTGAACCTCGTCGACGGCTATGCCGTCACCACGGCCCTGGACGAATCCGTGTTCCTGCCGCGCTGGGCGCTGATCACCGCAGGCCTTTTCACCCTCTCCGCCCTCGTCCTCGCGACCCGTCTACTGCTCAGAGCACACCGCCACCGCCCGCGCCGACACAAGCGCCGAGCCGCCACCAAGCGCCAGTCCGGACCGGAATGAGCACCGTACAGACCGGCTCACCGACGCGGGAGTCTGCGCCCGGGTCAGGAACCGGTCCCGGCCGGCTGACCCGCACCGCGCCCGCCAGGCAAGGAATCTCCGCCGTGCATCGCATCGTCGCCGGTCGTCCAGCGGCCCCCATCTGCCGGGCGAGCTGCGCGACGCCATGTACCGCCTGCGGCACCACGTCTTCCACGAGCGGCTGCGGTGGCAGGTGCGGACCCGAAACGGCCGTGAGCGGGACAGCTTCGACGACCTGGACCCCGTCTATGTCATCGGCTGCCACACCGAATCCGGCGCGGTGACCGCAAGCCTGCGCATGCTCCCCACCACCGGCCCCTACATGCTGCGCGACGTCTTCCCCCAGGCCCTGCGCGGAGCACCCGCCCCCTGCGACCCGCAGACCTGGGAGATCAGCCGACTGTGCGTCCATCTCAGTAGCCGTTCGCGACACCAGCGCGCCCCAGGGCCCCCGTCTGCACCAGAGCTCGAAGGCTCGCGGAGGTCAACAAGGGGTCAGCCCCGGAACGGGCTCGCGCCACGACCACGGAACCATGATCAGCGGTGTGTTTCGCGGTGGCCCGAGGATGCTGGCCCGCGCCGCTCTCTCATACAGACCTGGCGGGTCGGGGTTGTCGCAGGCATCAGCCCGACACCCATGCGACCGCCGCGAAACACACCACCGTCACGGCACCACTCTTCGCCGAGGCCTTGGTCGGCCCTGTGTGCTCCAGATGTCCGCCACGGAAGACCTTCCCGAACCCTCCACGAAGGACGGTCGACGGTCCGGACTGTCTTCACTTCGGATTAGGTGTGCTCGACGCGGGCCCGGGCGCGGCGGTGTTCGGCGTTGTCCTCCTCCTGGACGCGGAGGAGCGGTGGGCGCGTTTGCGGTGCGGGACGACCGGACCGGTGTTCAGGTAGGCGCCGTCGGCCAGGACCGTGGTGCCGGCACACTGCGCGGGCAGGTCGGAGGCCCGCCAGACATGGGCGTCGGCCCTGTTGCCCGGGGCCGGGCGGGCGGTGGCCACCACGAGTCGGGTGTCCGCGTCGATGACGACCTGCACGTTCGCCGAGAACCGGTAGCTGCGGCTGGACGCCCCGACGCTGCGGTCGCGGACCGGGATGAGGGTGCCGTCCACAATCCACAGCCGCTCCACGCCCGGCTGCGGCCGGGGTGCGGGTTCCAGGGCGAGCAGCGGGCCGAGCCGCATCTGAAGGTGCTGAGGGACTCTGGCCTGGTTACGCTGCGCCAGGAAGGCCGCAAGCGCTACTACCGGGCCGACCGAGCGGCCATGGGGCCGCTCGTCGACCACCTGCAGGCCATGTGGGCCGCCAGGTTCGACACGCTGGCCGACCTCGCCGAACAGGCCGAACGCGCAGCGCAGGAGAAGGGCGCGACCTGATGACCGCAGAGCCGGTGACCGTCGAGCGGAGGATCGCCGCGCGTCCCGAGACGGTGTTCTCCTTCTTCGCCGAGCGCTGGCTCTCCTGGATAAGCAAGGACGGCGAGTTCTCCTTCGAGCCCGGCGGCGCCTACCGGGCCAACGTCACCGGCGGCCGCTTCCTCGAGCTCGACTCGCCCAAGCGCTTGGTCTTCACCTGGGGCGGGGAGACCGGCGAGACGCCCGTCCCACCCGGCTTCGCCACCGTCGAGATCACCCTGCGCCCGGAAGGCGAGGGCACCTTGCTGCGCCTGGTCCACCACGACCTCCCGGCGCAGGCCTGCGCGCCCCACGAGCAGGGCTGGGCCCACTATGTCGAGCGGCTGGCCGTACGCGCCGAAGGCGGCGGCCCGGGCCCCGATCACTGGGTGGAGCGGCCCGGGCCCCGATCACCGGGTGGAGAACGCGCCGGTCTGACCGGCTGTCCTGGCAGTGCGGCAACGCTGCCGACCCTCATGAGGAGTGACCTGCGATGACGAGAGTCCTGGTGACCGGGGCGACGGGAAACATCGGATCGAAGGTGGTCGCGGAGCTTCGAGACAGCGGGGTCCTCGTACGTGCGTTCGCGCGTGATCCGGATCGAGCCGTCGTCGTCCTCGGCGGCGATGTCGAGATCGCGGCCGGAGACTTCGCCGAACCCGACTCGATCCGGCGGGCCCTGCCCGGGGTCGACGGTGTCTTTCTGATGTGCGGCAACGATCCTCGGCAGGTCGAGTACGAGACGAACGTCATCGACGCGGCCGCCGCCGAGCACGTGGGGCGGATCGTCATGCTCTCCACAGTGGGGGCGAAGGTCGGCGCACCGGCGGTGTTCGCCGACCAGCACGGCCGTATCGAAGAGCACCTGCGCGCCTGCGGCGTTCCGGCTGTGATCCTTCAGTCCAGCTACCTGATGTCGAACATCCTGGGTTCGGCGGGGACCATCGCCCGGACCGGAAAGTTCTTCCTGCCCGCCGGCGAGGCGCACGTGGCCATGATCGATCCGCGCGATGTCGCCGCCGCGGCAGCCGCCGTCCTCACGGCGGGCGGGCATGACGGGCAGACCTGTCTGATCACCGGGCCCGCGGCGATCACTCATACGGAGGTCGCCGAGCACCTGTCCGCTGCCCTGGGCCGTGCGATCGAGTACGTCGACGTGCCGGACGACGCGGCTCTTGCCGGCTTGGCCCAGGGCGGTGTGCCGGCCTGGCTGGCCGAGCAGATCGTGGCCGTGTTCCAGTCCCTCCGAGCGGGCGTGAACTCACGCACCACTGATACTTTCCGGGAACTGACGGGTCGTGAGGCCCGTGGGTTCGCCGACTTTGCGCGCGACATCGCCACTCCGTTCCTCACAGGCTGATTCGGCATCACCGCATTCCCGAGTGGCTGGACCGGCCGCCCGCAGTCGCAGCCGTGCGCATGGCTGCCGACACGCGGGGCCCGGGCCGGCGCCGTACCCTCGCCGCGGCTGGCGGGCCCAGGCACATGCTCCACTGCGCGATCCGCCTTGCGCACAGCAGCCGGGTGTTCTTCGGCGCCGAATTGCTCTCGTGGCCGCCGATCGGCGTTGTTGCGCCCGCTACGCCGCTCCCGCTGCTCGCACCCTGACCGGCTCAGCAGCGGCAACGCGGCGGCCCAACTCGTCGCCCCATCTCCGAGCGATCACGAGCAAGCCTGGCTCAGCAGCGCTGCCCATCACTGTGGCGAGATCGGCACCCGTCCTCGGGCCTCGCATTAGGTGGCCTCGGAGCCTTCTGGCCGTCAAGCGACGACCGCTGTGGCAACGCCGATCGCGAGCCAAGTGCACGATGCGTAGTCTGGAAAGTTAGCAAAAGGTCAGCATCGATCCGCTCAGACCCTGTCGCACCAGCCCGAACGTGAGAATCCGTGCTGCGGAAGTTGCGTGTCCGCGAGGTAGTGGCCATGGCGCCGAGGGACCTCTGCCGCTCGGCGCCGTGGGGCCTTCCGCCTTGTCCGGCCATCCTTGATCGAATGTGTAACTCGACGGCTATTTCTGCAGGTCAGCGCACTCGACCGCGGGGCTTCAACGGGGTAGCGGGCAGCTGTGGGGCGTGCAGTCGGGCACCGGCGTAGCCGTGCACCTCGCCGAAGCGGGCGCCCTTCTCCCAGTCCTCCCGCGCCTGGGTGATCTCCTCGCCGGATCGGCCGATGAAGTTCCACCACATGACGAGCCGTTCCTCGAAGGGCTCGCCGCCGAGCAGCAGCAGGGAGCCGTCGGTGACGGCGCGCAGGGGCAGTTCACGGCGGTCCGTGCCGAGGTACAGCATCGAGCCCGGGTCCAGGCGGACGCCGTCCACCTCGGTCTGTCCGGCCATGGTGAGGACCGCGTACTCGAAGCCCGGCTCGACGGGCAGCCGGTGCTCGGTGCCCTCGCGGAGGGTGAGGTCGGCGCCGACCAGCGGCGTGAACGTGGTGCCGGGGGAGCGGGCGCCGTCGAGCTCGCCGAGGATGACCCGCGCCTGGAGTCCGCCTCCGGCGGCGTTGACTTCGGGCAGGTGGGGGTGGTGTTCGAAGGCGGGGTCGGTGTGGCGGTGGGTGTCGGGGAGGGCGACCCAGAGCTGGGCGCCGTGCAGGAGGCGGGCGTGTTCGCGGGGTGATTCCTCGGAGTGGGCGATGGCGCGTCCGGAGGTCATCAGGCCGAGTTCGCGGGGGCGGACGGTCTGCAGGCTGCCGAGGCTGTCGCGGTGCAGGACCTCGCCCTGGTGGAGCCAGCTGACGGTCTGCAGTCCCATGTGCGGGTGCGGGGGCACCTGCATGCCGGGTTCGTCGGCGATGTCGTCCGGGCCGTAGTGGTCGACGAAGCACCAGGCACCGACCATCCGCCGCCCCATGCTCGGCAGCAGCCGGCGCACCACCGTCGACCCGCCGAGGGCGGTCTCGCGCGCCACCAGCAGGTCCCGCTTCGGGCCCTCCGCCCGGTTGCCGCCGCCGACGGTGGGGGTGGGGCGCAGGTCGAGGTCACTCATGGCGGTCGGACTCCTCCGGCTGGATCGGGGCGGTCCGCAGGCGGACGGCCGTGTGCTGCTCGACGATCGGCGTGCCGCCGCTCACCGCGCGGGTCACCGGCGTGCGGTCGGCGATGTCGAGCAGGCGGGCGCGCTGCGCCTCGTCCAGTTCGCCGAGCAGGTCGATCCGGCGGGTGATGCGGGCGGACGAGTCCGGGCCCTTCTCGTAGCCGAGGTGCACCCGGACGGTCTCCAGCGGCCAGCCCTTGCGCTGTGCGTACATGCGCAGGGTGATGGCGGTGCAGGAGCCCAGCGCGGAGAGCAGCAGGCCGATCGGGGTGGTGGCGGTGTCGCCGCCGCCGACCGATTCGGGCTCGTCGGCGGCCAGCTTGTGGTGGCCGGAGCGGATCTCGACGCGGTAGTCCTCGCCGGTGCTGGTGGCGACGGCCGCAGCGGAGCGGACGAAGACCGGCTCGGCGGTGGTGACGGTGGTGGTGTCCATGAGTTCCTCGGGCCGGAGGCCGGTCACAGGCCGAAGCGGTCGCGGTGGGTGGCCGGCACGAGGTCGGCGTAGTCGGGGTGCTTGGTGATCCAGCCGCGGATGAACGGGCAGTATGGGAGGACGGCGAGGCCCTGCTCGCGGGCGGCGTCCAGCGCAGCCTGGGCGAGCTTGCCGCCGAGGCCGCGGCCGCCGAACTTCGGGTCGACCTCGGTGTGGATGAAGGCGAGCTCGGCCTCGTAGCGGTGGTACTCGGCGAAGCCCGCGAGCTCCTCGTCGTCGAAGATCTCGAAGCGGGAGAGCTCCTGATTGTCCGTCACGCGAATCGCCATGGGTCTGCCTCCTCGGTAGGGCCGCGGGTCTCGCGGGCCGGATTTAGTTTACGATTAAACCAAGCGTTGATCAACCGTATTCCGCATCGGCGCTCGCACCGCTCCGGATCCTGCCGTGCAGCCGGCCCGGCGGAGCGTCGGAAGCCCCGGGGCGGTCGGGTGCCTGTCGGCTCTAGGCTTGCCCGGGACATGTCGACCATGGGGGAGCAGTGGTGCAGCAGCTGGCTGTGGTGTCGGGTGGCGGGACGGGCATCGGCAAGGCGATCGCCCGGGAGCTCGCCGCGGGCGGGTACCGGGTCGCCGTCGTCGGGCGCCGGACCGAGGTGCTGGAGCGGGCCTGCGAGGAGATCGCCCGTACCGTCGGCGGACCGGCCGCGGTGCCCGTCACCGCCGACCTCACCGACCCCGCCCAGGTCGCTGCGGCGGCCCGTACGATCGCCGCCCTGGGGCCGGTCGACGTCCTGGTCAACAACGCCGGGGCGGTGATCACCCCGCCCGTCGACCAAACCCTCGACGCGCTTGCCGAGGCCTGGCGGCGTGACCTGGACACCAACCTGCTCAGCGCCGTCCTGCTCACCACCGCCCTGAGCGGCGAGCTGCGCCGTCCCGGCGGGCGGCTGATCGTCATCAGCTCCGCCGCCGCCCAGCGCGGCGGTGCGGGCCCGCACTCGGCCGGCTCGTACGCCGCGGCCAAGGCCGCCCTGCACGGCTGGGCCTTCGGCCTGGCCCGGCAGCTCGGCCCCGACGGCATCACGGTGAACGTCCTGGCGCCGGGCTATGTGGCGGACACCGAGATCTTCGGCGCCGGCTGGACTCCGGAGTTCCATGCGGGCAAGGTCGCCGACACCCTGGTCGGCCGGGCCGGTACCCCCGACGACGTTGCCGCCGCGGTCGCCTACCTCGCCTCCCCGGCGGCGGGTTATGTCACCGGCCAGGTCATCGGTATCAACGGCGGCGCCGTCCTCGGTCGTTGACCCGGGTCGTGCCCTCAAGGGAACGGGTGTCCCGCAAGGGGCGCCCGGGCGGCCTCGGAAGGCGCGCCCTGACGTGCACTGCCGCTGCTGCGCCGGGTCACTTCCGGGAGGCGCGGCGGAGGGCCATGAAGTAGCCGATGATCAGGCCGACCAGGATGGTGACGGTCAGGACGACCCACAGCGGGAGGGTGACGTCCGAGACCCAGAGCGTGATGGTCACCGAGCTGGTGTTGACGGCGATGAACCAGATGGCGAGGACGGCGAGGATGCCGACGCCGACCGTGCGCAGGCGCACCTGGCGGCCCTTGACCGTGAGGTGCGACGGCTGGTGCGTTCCGGTGTTCTGCGACATGGCTTCAGTATCGTGCGATTTGCCCGTTTCGGCCCGGGCGGCTGCTGCGAGGCCCGTGGTTGAGCGCTGAGTGCCCCGGCGCAGGGCTGCCGGTCGGCTGCGAGGTGCGGGGCCGTGCGCGAGGCGGGAAGCTCGGAGGATGACGGCGCTTGTGGTGATGCTGGAGATCGAGCGGCCGGGCACGGTGCACGAGCTGGGCGGCGGCGAGCACGCGGAGGCCGGCCGGGCCGCGCTGGTCGTGCACGCCGCGCCGGACGTGGGCGAGGGCGCCCCCGCCGGGCGCACCTTCTGCGGCCTGGAGACGGCGGGCCTCCAGCCCGACCCCCTGCAGCCGGCCGGCGGCGGCGCCACCTGGTACGCCCCGCGCTGGTCGCAGAAGGTCTGCGAGGTCTGCGCCGCCGCCGTCCGCAGGCTCTGAAGCGTCGCTGCCGTACGCCGCAGGAGGCCCGGCCCCACAGGTCCGGGGCCGGGCCGCACGTGCCGCGGGCCTACCGCCAGCTGTCGTGGACGGTCAGGGTGCCGGTGGGCGGCGTGGTGGTGGTCCGGTTCGGGCCGTCCTCCCAGACGACGCTGCCGTCGGGGTTCTTCTTCAGGTACTTGTACTGGACGGCGGTGTTGGGCGGCAGCGCCGTGAAGCCCGTCCACTCCGGGTAGACCTTGTAACTGGTGGACAGCGGAACGGCCTTGGCCGGGTCCCAGCCGCCGAGCTCGGCCAGATTGCCGCTGACGTAGACGTTCTGGCCGGGGACGGTCGTCGCGGTGGTGGCGAAGACCGCGGTCAGCGGGTGGCCGCCGGCGACGTTCCAGCGGTCGTCCAGCTCGCTCTCGCCGGAGGTGGACACGAAGAAGGCGCGATCGGGGATGTCCTCCCAGACCACGGTGCCGACCGCGGTGCGCTTGAGGTACTTGTACTGGATCTGGCCGCCGGGCGGCAGCGTCAGGGTCACTGTCCAGGCCGGGTAGCTGCGTGCATCGGTGGACAGCGGGACGGCGCGGGCCGGGTCCCAGGCGCCGAGTTCGGCGGTGCTGCCGGTGACGAGGACGGTGTCCCCGGGCTCGGTGGTCGCCGTGACGCGGAGGCGCACGGGCACGCCCGCCGGGTCCTGCTGGTCGGCGCGGGCGCTGCCGACCGGGCCGAGGAGGGTCGTCAGCAGGGCGGCGAGGAGGGCGGTGACCAGGGTCGGCAGCAGCCCCAGGGGGCGCGGCCGGCCGGTGCCGGGAAGTGACTGGGGAAGCGTCATGTCCGGTTCTCTCCAGGTGGAGTGGCGGCGTGGCGCCGCAGACAGGGGGACGGCCGGGCTCGCGTGCAACGTCGGAGGCGAGGGGCGGTCCGCTCACTGCAAACTCTTGCAGCAACTTTCATGCCGAGGGGCGATTTTCGGCCACCCTCCGGCCGCGGCTGCCACTGCTGTGACGGGGGAGTGGGCCGGGCGTGACTGCCACTGCGTCTGACCTGCGCACGACACTCCGGCGGGGTGCGGGCGCCGCGCGCGGCGAAGGGCCGGCGGCCGATCCCGCGTCCACCGCCCGCAACCTGTCGGCAACCGGGAGAGGCCTCCCGGCCGTCGCGGTGCCACGTTCGGTGACCGCGCGGTCACCGCACAACGGCGCGAACGCGTGCCCGGGGAGGTCCGGCCGGCCGCCGCCGACCGGACCCGTCCTCGGGTGTCAGTCCGTCCGGGCGAAGTCGCCCCAGACCGACGGGTGGGCGGACGCCGTGGCGGCATCGATCCGGTACCAGTCGCCCACGGCGTTGCGGCCGCCCGCGTCGTGCCCGTACTGGCCGGCGAAGACGTGCTGGCCGGTCGGCACCGTCCGCCCGGGCCGGAGCACCCAGCGGTAGACGAGCACCCCGCCCTCCTCCCGGACGGTGACCGTGAAGTCGGCCGCCGGCAGCGTCTGCCAGTGGCCGGTGTCCCGCACTCCACCGGTCTGCGGGACGTGCAGCTCCACCGTGAGCGCGGTCAGCGGCTCGCGGGTCTTGAGCGTGACATTGCTCTGCGCCCAGAAGTCGGTGCTGTGCGGATCGACCGAGCCGTCCGCCCACAGCGGGCCGTTCTCCGTGCGAGTGCCGGGCGGCCTGGTCGTCGGCGGGCGGTCCGGCGATGGCGCCGCGGACGGGCTGCCCGAGCCGCCGCGCCCGGGAGCGGCGGACGGCGTCCGGGACGCGGAGGTCGGCCCCGGCAGGACGTCCGGGCTGCCCGACGGCCCGGCCGTGCTCGGCGGCGCCGTCGGCACCGTGATGGGGGCCGGCTCGGGACGCTGGGCGATGGCGGCGACCGCCAGGCCGCCCACCGCCAGTGCGCCGGCGGCGGCCACGGCGGCCAGCGCCACCCGGGGCCAGGCCGAGATGCCGCGGCGCACCCGGTGCCGGCCCGGGCGGGCGCCGCGGGCGGCAGCGCCGTCGTCGGCCATGCCCCGCTCCACCCGGGCGAGCATCCGCTCCCGGTCGGGCCGGTGGGCCTCGGCGGCATCGTGCAGCTGTCTGCGCAGCTCGTCCATCAGCTCCTCCTTCCGGCCAGCTCGCCGGCGGCGCGGGCGCCGAGCAGGCGCTGCAGCTCCGCCATGCCCTTGGAGGTCTGGCTCTTCACGGTGCCGACGGAGATGCCTAGGGCCATGGCGGTCTCCCGCTCGGAGAGGTCCATGGCGTGCCGCAGGACCACGCAGGCGCGCTTGCGGAAGGGCAGCCGGGCGAGTGCGGCGCGCACGTCGACGACGGCGGCCACGTCGGGGTCGTCCACCCGGTCGGACCGCTGGGACCAGAACAGCAGGACGCGGCGCCGCTCCCGCACCGCGCTGCGGATGCGCTCCTTGGCCAGGTTGGCGACCACGCCGCGGGCGTACGCGACCGGATGGTCCGCGCGGCGGACCCTGTCCCAGCGGTGCCAGAGCGCCACCATCGCGTCCGCGGCCAGGTCGTCCGCGGCGTCGGCCTCGCCCGTCAGCAGGTGGGCGAGACGGGCGAGTTCGACGTGGTGGCGTTCGAAGAAGTCGTGGAACTCCGCCGACGCGTCATCGACGACCATGTCCGGGGCGTGACCTCTCGATCCGATGTGAGCGTTCTCAACCTGAAGGGAGGCGGGCAGCCTACCAACCGCGCGGGCCCGCAGGCCGAACGGGTCCGCCGCCGGTGCGGCACCGGTGGCCATCAGCCCTCCGTACCCCGGCGGCGAGGCCGGGGGCACAGGTCTGAGCACGTGGACGACTCCTTCGCATCGGCTCCTGTGCACCCCTGTTGCCGCCGCTCCGGGAAAGGTTGCCGCCCGGCGGAGAGAATTTTTCGGCGGAGGATCCGAGCCGATTGCCTGTGAGCGTTAACCGACAGCGGCGCCCGGACTCCGCAGGGACGAGGATGGAGGCGGTCCCCCACGGGGAGGTGGGTGGTGTGGCGCTCACCGTGGCACTGGCCGGCGACACCATGCTCGGCCGCGCCGTCGCGGCCCGGCTGCGCCGGTCGCCCTCGGCCGGGGCGCTGTTCTCGGAGCCCGTCCGGGCCGCCCTCGCGGAGGCGGACCTGAGGGTGCTCAACCTGGAGTGCTGCGTCTCCGACCGCGGCGAGCCGTGGGACGCCCCGGGCAAGCTCTACTTCTTCCGCGCCCCGCCGGCGGCCGCCGACGTCCTCGCCGAGCTCGGCACCGACTGCGTCACCCTCGCCAACAACCACGCCCTGGACTTCGGGCGCGACGCGCTCGCCGACACCTGCACCCTCCTGCACCGGGCCGGGATACGCACGGTCGGAGCCGGCCGCGACGCCCGGTCGGCCCGCAGGTTCACCGTCCTGGAGGCGGCCGGGGTGCGGCTCGCCGTGGTCGGTGTGACCGACCATCCTGCGGACTACGCGGCCGGTGAGCACCGCCCCGGGGTGGCGTACGCGGACCTGCGCCGGGGAGTCCCCGACTGGCTCACCGGGCTCGTCGGACGGGCGGCCCGGGCCGCCGACGCCGTCCTCCTCACCCCGCACTGGGGGCCCAACATGACCACCCGGCCGCCGGGCCGGGTCGCGGCCGCGGCGCCGGCCCTGCTCGCCGCCGGGGCGACCGTGATCGCCGGGCACTCGGCGCACGTCTTCCACGGCGTGGCCGAGCGGGTCCTGTACGACATGGGCGACTTCGTCGACGACTACGCCGTCCACCCGTTCCTCCGCAACGACCTGGGCCTGCTCTTCCTGCTCACCCTGGACGGCCCCGACCCGGCGCAGCTGCGGCCGGTACGGCTGCGGGCACTGCCGCTCCACCTGGACCATTGCTGGACGCGGACCGCCCGCGGCGCCGAACTCTCCTGGATCCGGGACCGGTTCACCGACGCCTGCGCCGAGTTCGGCACCGAGGTGGCCGAGGACGACGGGTGGCTGGCCGTCGAGTGGGGCTGAGCGGGTGCGGCGAGCCGGGCGGCGGGCGTCCACGGGGTGCGCGGGTGATCACCCGAACGAGTGGGGCCGTGCCCGATGTCGTCCGGACTCCGGCCGGGTGCGCCAGCATGGGCGGCCAACCGGCGCTCGTAAGGCCGGCCCTGCCGCGGCGGTCGGACCGCCCCGCGGCCGGGTGCCCGTCGAGCCCCTGAGAAAGGTGCGGACATGAAGTCAGCTCGCCGTCGTATCGCCGGGGCCGTGGCAGGCCTCCTCACCATGGCGTCCTCCGTACTGGCGGCCGCCCCCACGGCGGAGGCGGCCGGATACGCGACGATGACCGTGCAGGCCGGGGCTGCCGCCCGCTACGCCCCGTCCGCCTCCTCGGCCTTCATCGGATGGGTGACCTCCGACGGGTGGCGCAACCCCAACGGCCAGGCGTCCTGGGTGAAGTGCTGGGCGGACGGCGGATGGGCCACCGGGAACTACAGCAGCAACCGGTGGTTCAACGCCTACGTCAACTATTCGGGTGGACGTGCGCCCGTCTGGGCCTACGTCCACTCCTCGTACGTGACCAACCAGTCGTCCGTCCCCCGCTGCTGACAGCGGGCCCTTGACGGCAGGCCTTCGACAGCGGGCCTGCCCGCCGCGGTTGTCCCGGCCGGTGAGGCGGCCGGGACACCGTCAGCGCAGGGGCAGGGCGATCGCCAGGGCGATTCCTGCACCGATCAGGGCGCAGATCAGTGCGGCGGTGGCGGTGGTGCGGACGGCGTCGCGGCGGAGGGCGGCCCGCAGGGCGGTGGGCAGAGGGTCCTCGTCCAGCTGCCGGCGGGTGCGGCGGGTGGCGCGGCGCAGCAGCCACAGGGCGAGGCGCCGGCGCAGCGGGAGGCCGGTGGTGGGCGGCCGCCGGGGATCGAGGGCGGCACGGGCCCAGGGGTTGGTGCGGCGCAGGATGCGCTGGGTGGCGCTGGTGTCGTCCGCGGCCGGCTCGCCGAGCAGCAGGGCGCGGGCGGAGCGGGCGCTCCGCTGCCTCAGGTCGTGGCCCTCCGGGCCGGCGACGAAGCGGTGCAGCAGGACCGCGTCCTCGTCGAGGAGTTCGTCGAGGTTGCGCTGCATCTGTTCGCGGCCGGTCTCGGCGGCGAGCACGGCCTGGTGCAACTGCCGTTCCAGGGTGCGCCGTTCGCCGACGGCGGGCACCAGGACGCGCAGCAGGTGGTGGGCGGCGTCCAGACGTCCCCAGGTGAAGTCGGAGGTGCGCCAGCTCTCCTGGACGAAGGCGCCGAAGTGGCCGAGCCGGATGCCGTAGAGCTTGCGGTCGCCCATGCCGGCGTAGCGGTCCTGCCAGAAGAGCGGGCCGAGGTCGTCGGGGCCGAGCCGGAGGAAGGTGAAGGCCGGGGTGGGCTGTTCGACGGCGAGCGAGGCGGGCGCGAAGGCGTGGCTGAGGACTTCCACGGCGAGGCAGCAGGCGAGGGTGTCGCGGGTGGTGGCGAAGCGCCGGTCGCCGGTGGCGCGCAGGGCGGCGAGGTGGGTGTCGGCGGCCTCCCGGACGAGGCGGCCGAGGGCCCGGGAGACGTTCAGCCGGGCGAAGACCTCGCAGACGCGGTCGGCGACGCCGGTGTCGGACGGCCCGGCCTGCGGGCCCTCGCGCAGGCTCGTCCGGACGGCGTCCATGACGGCCCGTCCGGCGGCGAGCAGGCGGCACAGCTCGCGGGCGGCGGCGGCCAGGTGCCGCCGGTGTCCGGCCTCGGCGGCGGCCAGGCGCTGCTGCAGGTCGGCCATCAGCAGCCGCAGGACGCGCTCGGTGGGGGTGATGCCCCACCGCCAGCGCTGCGGGTCCGGGTCGTGCACCGCGTCCTCGGCGTCGGTGACGGGCGGCGGCAACCAGTCCGGGCACCGGCCGATCAGCCACTCCGGTTCGGCCTCGGGCGGGTTGACCAGGGAGGTGGCGGTGCCGGTGCCGGTCATGTGCCGGCGGGCGTCCCAGAGCACGGCGGCGGCCCGGCTGCGGCGGTAGTCCTCGACCAGGTCGGAGGCCTGGAGCAGCAGTTGGGTCGCCCGGACGGGGTCCTCGCGGAGCTGCTGGAAGAGCCGGTCCTGGACCTCGACGACGCGGGTGCGCAGCCGGTCGGCGAGGTCCTCGGTGGCGGAGCGGAAGTTGCCCTCGCGGGGGTAGCGGAGGGCGGTCGAGGCGGCCTCCGTCCAGGTGATGTCCTCGGGGCGTTTGCGGCCGACCTTCTCCTGCTGGAGGTGGCCGGCCGAGGGGACGACGTACACCAGGACGCGTTCGGGCCTGGCGTCGGTGAGCCGTTCGCCGATCGCGTCCAGGACCGGCCGGAACGGCTCGTTGTCGAGCACACCGCCGTCCATGACGGAGCTGCTGGGCGCGGACCGGGGGAGTTCGCGGTGGTCGGCCATCGGCTCTTCGTGGACCGGCGCGAACGCCACCGGGAAGCCGGCCGTGGCACGGGCGGCCCGCAGCAGGGCGGAGCCGGGGCCGGTGAGCCGGCCGTGGAAGTCGCGGCGCGGGCGGTCGGCGATCCGCCAGCCGCCGGAGGCGTCGCGCTCGTAGCGGACCGCGTCGTCGTCGTGCTGGAAGCGGTAGACCCGGCGGTGGTCGGGCACGTCGAACTCGCCGCCGTAGCCGTCGGTGTAGCGCTGCGGCCGGCCGTCGAGGGCGGTCGCGGTGAGGAACAGGGTGACCGGCTCGGCCAGTTGCGGTTCCTCGCCCATCCCGGCGACGGCCTCGGCGAGGGTCTGCTCGACGACGGAGCCGCGCAGCAGGCTGCCGGCGGCGTCGTCGGCGAGCAGCGCGCCGAGGTCGGCGGCGCGGTTCCAGGTGGCGCGGAGGTCGGGCAGGGGCACGCCGCGGCCGATGGCGGTGGCCAGCAGCATGCCGTTGAGGCCGCCCGCGGAGGTGCCGGCGATGACGTCGATCACCACACGGCGGTTGGTGCTGCGGGCGAGGTGCTTCCAGAGCCGGAACACCGGCCGGTCGCGCTCGGGGACACCGTCCTCGGCGTCGCCGCGGGAGGCGCGGCGGAGCAGGTCGAGCTCGTGGGCGACGCCGCCCATCCAGACGGCGAGGCTGATGCCGCCGTTGAGGACGAGGGCGAGGCGGACCTCCTCCGGCGTGCTGCGCGCGGCGGCGGGGCCCTGGTCGGTCATAGCGGCAGGCTAGGACGCGGCGGTGCGGGCGGTGTCCGGCCCCGGCGGGGGGTTCAGCCGCTCGGCCGAACGGAATGCGCCGTGCGGAGCAGCGGGGGGCTCCCGGCGGGCGCAGGGGCACGGAGTCCCGGCCACGGGTGTCCCCTCGGGCCCGGCGGCCCTGCTGTCAGCCGACGTCCCAGAAGAAGCGGTGGGTGTGGATGCCGAAGTACGGGAACGACTGGATCTGGCGGACGCCCTCGATCGGGCGGACGGTGTCGTTGACGAAGTCGAGGAGCTCGCGCGGCCCGGGGCAGACCACCTCGGCGAAGAGGTCGAAGCCGCCGGCGGTGAGCACCGAGTAGACCACTTCGCCGTGCTTGGCGAGTTCGTCGGCGACGGTGCGGGGGTCGCCGTCGACGGAGATGCCGAGCATGGCCATGGCCTGGCCGCCCATCGCCATCGGGTCGGTCACGCCGACGACCTGGACGGCCTTGGCGTCGAGCAGCCGCTGCAGGCGCTGCCGGGCGGCCGACGCCGACAGGCCGACCTTGGGCCCGAGGTCGGCATACGCTATCCGGCCGTCGGTCTGCAGTTCGCGCAGGATCGCCCGGTCGATGTCGTCCACGTGTGTGCTCCTCGGTCCGCCCGTTGTCCCGAACATTATCGGGAACCGCCCGTCGCGGTCCGGCGGTTCCCGCTGCCGGTCAGCCCGCGAGCCGGGCCAGGGCGACGGAGAAGACGTCGGTGTGCGCGTCGACGTCCGCCTCGGTGGTCGCCGGGCACATCAGCGCCATGTTGTGGAACGGGGTCATCAGGATGCCCCGGTTGGCCAGGTACAGGTGGAGGAAGTCCTCCAGCTCGGGGTCGGCGACCGCGGCCGAGGCGGTGCCGGTGCGCGGCGCGGGGTTGGCGAACCGGTACTCGGTGCGGGCGCCGAGCCGGCTGACCGACCAGGGCAGGGCGTGGGCGTCGACGGCCTGCTGCACACCGGCCTCGAAGCGTTCGGCGAGCTTGCCCATCCGCTCGAAGGCGGCGTCGGTGAGGACGTGCTCCAGGGTGGCGCGCATGGCGGCGACGGAGAGCGCGTTGCCGGCCAGGGTGCCGCCCACGCCGCCCATGTCGACCAGGTCGAGGTCGTTGCGGCCGAGCAGCCGGTCCGCGAGTTCGGCGGAGAGGCCGTACGCGCCGGCCGGGATGCCGCCACCGATGGCCTTGCCGATGGTCAGCATGTCGGGCTCGAGGTCCCATGCGGCGGTGCAGCCGCCGGGCCCTGCGGAGAAGGTGTGCGTCTCGTCGTTGATCAGCAGCACGCCGTGGCGGCGGGTCAGCTCGCGCACACCGGCGAGGTAGCCGGGCTCGGGCAGGACGATGCCGATGTTGGTGAGCGCGGGCTCCATCAGGACGGCGGCGACGTCGCCGTGCGCGAGCTCGCGTTCCAGCTGGTCGAGGTCGTTGAACTCGGCGACCCGGCTGGTCAGCGTGACGTCGCAGGGGGCGCCGACGTTGCCGGGGCGGGAGGCGCCGCGGCCGTCGGGGCCGACCACGATCAGCGACTCGTCGACGCTGCCGTGGTAGCTGTAGCTGTTGACCAGGATCTTGCTGCGGCCGGTGACGGCCCGGGCGAGGCGGATCGCCCAGCGGTTGGCGTCGGTGGCGGTGAGCGAGAAGCTCCAGTGCGAGAGGCCGAAGCGGCGGGTCAGCTCGGCGCCGACCCACTCGGCGTCCTCGGTGGGCAGCATCGCGGTCGCGCCGCCCTGGTCGGCGAACCGGCGCTGCACGGCCGCGGCGACCACCTCGGGGGAGTGGCCGGCCATCGCGCCGGTGTCGCCGAGGCAGAAGTCGATGTACTCGTGGCCGTCGATGTCGGTGATCCGCGCGCCGCGGGCGGTGGCCAGGTACCGGGGGAAGGCACCGGCGGTCTTGTTCATCCAGGTCATCGGCACCCGGCCGAAGAGGTGGTCGGCGCGGGCGTAGGCGGCCTGCGACCGCGGGTTGCGGCGCTCGGCCTCGGCGCTCTCGCGGGCGAGGAGGTGCTGCAGTCGGGCGCGGTCCATGGGGGCTGCCTCACGTCGGGGGCCGGAAGGGATTGCTTCGTGGGGGATTGGTTCGACTGTAGGCAGGTATGGGGGGCGCGGGCAAGCATTGACGCTCGATTCAATTGTCGAAGCAATCGATTCGAGCGCGGTCGACATGCGACGTATCGATGTGCACTGAGTGCCTTTACCGATTGGCACTCAGTGCCATACGCTCCCGGTGTCGTGTCGAGCGGGCTTCGGCAGCGGGTCCCCGCATGCGCCGGCCCGGAGCGGGAGGAGCCGCCATGAACCCCGTCGCCACCATCACTGCGCCCGCCGCGGCGGCCGTCGACGACCGGCCTGCCGTCGAACTGGTCTTCCGGCGCTGCCGCTGGTGCCGCGCGGCGACCGCCCCCGTCCGGATGCTCTGTCCGGTGTGCGGCAGCGCCGACCTGGAGGACGAGGTGAGCGGTGGCACCGGCACCGTGCGGCGGCTGCTGCCGGCGGCCCGGCGCGGGCCGGGCGAGCCCATGCCGTACATGGTCGCCCTCGACGAGGGCTTCACCGTCCAGGCGGCGGTGACCGGGGCGCTGCCGGGTGCCGTCCAGGCCGGTGCTCGCGTCGAACTCTCGGTCTCCAGCGGTCAGTTGATCGCCTTCCGGCTGGTCACGGGCCAGTCAGGCCCGGCCGAGCCGGAGAGCCTCTTCGCCCCGCGCCCGGTGGGCTGCATCCGGCAGCCCGTCGCCCCGGCCGTCCGCGGCGCCGGCTGAAGCATGCCCGGGAGGGCCAAGCCGTGATCTGTACGGTGGCCCACCTCCGAATTGCGCAGTTCCGCCCCCAGCCTTCGGCCGGGAGGTGCCCCCAGCGCCCCTGATGGCGTGCCCGACCCGCGTCAGGGCGCGGTGAGCGGGGGCTGGGCCGGGGCCGGGCCGAGGGTGGTGGTGCCGGGGGCTGCGGCGTGGCCGAGGCCGGTGCGGTAGGTCTCCAGTGCGGCCTCGGTGCGGCCGAGTCTGCGCTGCAGGTCGCCGAGGAGCCGGCAAAGGTCGGCCAGGTCGCCGGCGGCGCCGGTGGGCTCCAGCAGGGCGAGCGCCCGGCCGTAGTGCTCCTCGGCGGCGGCGGTGTCCTCCCCGTCCTCGGCGAGCAGGCCGAGCAGGCGGTGGGCGGCGGCGCGGTGCACCGGCCCGCGGTCCGGGTCGAGCCCGTCCAGGAGGCGGTGCAGCAGCCGGCCGGCCTCCTCCCGGCGGCCGAGCCGCCGCAGGACGTCGGCGAGTTCGACCTCCACCTGGGCGGTGTACAGCTCGGCCCGGGTGGCCGCCAGCATGTCGCGGGCGGTGGTGAGTTCGCGTTCGGCGGCCTCCAGTGCGCCCTCCTGGGCGTGCACGTAGCCGCGCATCCAGTGGCAGTGGGCCAGTTCGGTGCGGATCTGCAACTGTTCGTAGAGGGCGGCCGCCTTGGCGAGCGAGGCATCCGCCTCGGCGGTGCGGCCCTCGGCGAGCAGGGTGCGGGCCACCGTCCGGTGCATGCCGGCCACCAGTGCCGGGTCGGTCACCTGCGGGGCCAGGCCCAGGGCGATCTCGGCGGCCTGCGCGGCCCGGGCGTGCGCGCCCATGTCCATGTACGGGGCGATCGCCGCGGTGTACAGCAGCACCAGGGCGTCCGGGTCCTGCAGTCCGGCCGCCTGCAGTTCGTCGATCGCGGACTCCAACAGGTAGCAGGAGTACCGTAGTTCGCCCGCCAGCAGGTGGGCCACCGCCCGGCCGCGGACGGCCCGGGCGCGCTGCAGCGCCGGTGCGTCGCCGAGCAGCGCCTCGGCGGCCTCGAAGTGCCCGCGGGCGGCGGTGAGATCGCCCGCGTAGAGTGCGCACTGGCCGAGCCCGAGCAGGGCGGCGGCGCGTTCGGGGTCCAGGCCGTGCCGCTCGGCCTCGGCCAGCAGCCGGCGGTACGCGGCGGCCGCGTCCTCGCCCTCGCCGAGGGCCAGCAGCCGCTGGGCGTCCACGAGTTCGGCGCGCAGCCCGGTGGCGACGTGCGGCGGGCGGCCGGTGGCGAGCTCCTCGTACGTCACGCCGAGCCGGTCCGCGACGTGCCGCAGTGCCGCCTCGGAGGGGCGTACCCGGTCCGACTCCAGTATCGAGATGTAGGCGGCCGTGTAGGCGGGCTCGGCGAGTTGGCGCTGGGTGAGGCCGCGCTCCAGGCGCAGCCGGTGCACCCGCCTGCCGACGGTGGCCGGGGTGTTCGGGTCCGACGGGGTCGTCGTGTCCGCCAAGGCTGTCCCACCTGTCCGCTCGCCGGGTCCTGTGCGAGGGCCACCTTAGACCGACCGGCACATGGGGGGCGGCGTCGCGGCGCCACGGCTCTCGCCCGAACGGCTTCTCCTCGATCGCCGCAGCTCCGCTGTCACTCCCTCGTCGGCACCGCCCGGACTCGGCCCTGCCGCCGCTCCTTCTCCCACCCCCCATGTGTCGGTCGGTCTTGTGCGCTGCCGCCCTGGTCAGGGCGAGTGCCATCGCGTTTCGTCCGACCGGCGCGGCGTCCGGCTCCTGGCCGAACCTCCGCCGCCCGCAGGGGAATCGGTGCCCCGCCTCTTGTCGGCGGAGCCTGCCGCCCCTAAGTTCAGCACAGAGTTAAGCACATTTAACTCGCCTCTTAACCCCCACCCTCGACCGAGAGGAGGGCATGTGCGCGCCCGCACCCGCATGCCCCGCTACGCCGTACTCGCGGCCTGCCTCGCCATCGCAGCCGCACCGACCGTGCCCGCCGCTGCCGCCGAACCGACCCCCGCCACGGCGACTGCCGCAACCGCGTTCGCTCCCGCACCGGGCGGCCGGACGGTCGCCGCGGAGGCCTTCGACCGGCCCGGCGGCGAGGGCCGTACCCTGCACGTCCCGGCCACCGTGCCCGGCCACGCCAAGGACACCGCCACCCGCCGGACGGCGCCCGGCGACGTCACCGGGGACGGCGCGGTCGGCCGGCTCGCCGTGACCGGCCCCACCGCCGACCGCCTGGACGTGGTCGTCATCGGCGACGGCTACACCGCCGACCAGCAGGACGCGTTCCACAAGGCCGCCGCCGCCCAGTGGGCGGCCATCACCGCGATCGAGCCGTACCGCAGCTACCGCGGCCTGTTCAACGTCTGGACGGTGGACGCCGTCTCGCACGAGTCCGGCATCAGCGGCGACCCGGACGCCGGCACCGTCCGCGACACCGCGCTCGGCAGCTGGTTCTGGTGCGCGGACACCGAGCGGCTGGTCTGCACCGACCTCGACAAGGCCGCCGCGTACGCCGCCAAGGCGCCGGCCGCCGACCTCGTCGTGGTCATCGCCAACTCCGCCAAGTACGGCGGCGCCGGCTACTACGGGCTGCAGGCCGAGGGCTACCCCTTCGACGGCGTCTCCACGCTGTCCTCCGACAACGCCTCCTCCAGCCTGATCGCCGCCCACGAGATCGGGCACTCGGTCGGACAGCTCCACGACGAGTACACCTACGCCTCCTACGGCACCTGGACGGAGGGCGAGGTGGACGGCCCCAACTCGACCGTCCGGACGGCCGACCGGCTGCTCGCCGACCGCGCCAAGTGGTGGCGCTGGCTCGGTGCGGACGACCCCACCGGCGGCACCGTCGACACCTACGAGGGCAGCTCCTACTACCCGCACGGCCTCTACCGCCCCACCGCCACCTCGCTGATGCGCAGCCTGTCCAGCACCGACTTCAACCTCCCCGGCCGGGAGGCGATGATCGCCGGCTTCTACCGGCACGCCAACGTCCTGAGCAGCGACCTGCCGACCGGCAGCACCGTCCGCCGCAGCACCCGGATCACCGTCTCCCGGGCCGAACTGACCGGCCTCGCCGACCCCGACCTGCGCTGGTACCTCGACGGCACTGAGGTCGCCTCGGCCCGCGGCCGCTCCTCCGTCGTGCCCGCGGCGCTCGGCGTCCGCCCAGACGGCCGGCTGCACCGTCTCACCGCCGTCTCGGTCGACCGCACGGCGTCCGTCCGCGACCCCGGGGTGCGGGAGCTCGCCACCGACACCCTCGCCTGGCGCGTCGCCGGTACCCCCTGACCTCCTGTCCCCGCGTCAACCGGGTCGGCCGGATCCGGCCGACCCGGGCCGACATGCGCGTGGATACCGCCCCCGCGCGGCAGCCGGGCCGTACACTCCCCGCGACGACCACCCCGCCGACCTGCCGTACCGAGCCGCCGACCTGCCGTACCGAGCCGCCGTTCCGCTGAACCGATCCGCCGCCGAGGGAGCCGCGATGCGCGTTGCGCTGTTCGCCACCTGCGTCAACGACGCCGTGCGTCCGCGCACCGCACAGGCCGTGGTTGCCCTGCTGGAACGCCTCGGTGTGGAGGTCGACTTCCCTGCCGCGCAGACCTGCTGCGGCCAGCCGCAGTACAACACCGGCTACCGGCGCGAGGCCGAGCCCCTGGTGCTGCGTACCGCCCGCGCCTTCGAGGGCTACGACCACGTGGTCACCCCGTCCGGCTCCTGCACGGCCATGGTCCGCGACGCCTACCCGCGGATCGGCGCCCGGGCCCAGGCCGAGGGGCGCGGCACCCGGCTCGCCGACGCGGCCGCCTCGCTGGCCCCACGGGTGCTGGAACTCACCGAATTCCTCACCGACGTGCTGCAGGTGACCGACGTCGGCGCGTACTTCCCGCACACCGTCACCTACCACCCGTCCTGCCACGGCCTGCGGATGCTCGGCCTCGGCGACCGGCCACGGCGCCTGCTGCAGGCGGTCGAGGGACTGGAACTCGTCGAACTGCCCGGCGCCGAGGAGTGCTGCGGCTTCGGCGGCACCTTCGCCGTCAAGAACCCCGACGTCTCCGTCGCCATGGGCGCCGACAAGGTCCGCAACGCGCTGTCGACCGGCGCCCGAGTGCTGTGCGGCGCCGACAACTCCTGCCTGCTGCACCTCGACGGCATCCTGCGCCGTCGGGACACGCCCATGCAGGCCCTGCACATCGCCGAGATCCTCGCCTCGACCAGGACGGAGGTGTACGCGTGAGCGGCACCTACCTGGGCATGCCCGCCTTCCCCAAGGCCGCCGCGGTCTCCACCCGGAACGCGCAGCTGCGGGCCAACCTCGGCCACGCCACCCGCACCATCCGCGAGAAGCGCGCCAGGGCCGTCGCCGAACTCGACGACTGGGCCGAACTCCGCGCCGCCGGCAAGGAGATCAAGGACCGCACGCTGCGCCGGCTCGACCACTACCTGCTGCAGGCGGAGGAGGCCGTCACCGCGGCCGGGGGAGTGGTGCACTGGGCCGCCGACGCCGCCGACGCCAACCGGATCGTCGCCGATCTGGTCAAGGCCGCAGGCGAGAGCGAGGTCGTCAAGGTCAAGTCCATGGCGACACAGGAGATCGGGCTCAACGAGGCGCTGGCCGCCGAGGGCATCACCGCGTACGAGACCGACCTCGCCGAGCTCATCGTCCAGCTCGGCGACGACCTGCCCTCGCACATCCTGGTGCCCGCGATCCACCGCAACCGCGGCGAGATCCGCGACATCTTCCGCGAGGCGATGGGCCGTTGGGGCCGCCCCGCGCCCGAGGGCCTGACCGACTCGCCCGCCGAACTCGCCGAGGCCGCCCGCCTCCACCTGCGGGAGAAGTTCCTGCGGGCCAAGGTGGCCGTCTCCGGCGCCAACTTCCTGGTCGCCGAGACCGGCACCCTGGTCGTCGTCGAGTCCGAGGGCAACGGACGGATGTGCCTCACCCTCCCCGAAACGCTGATCTCCGTCGTCGGCATCGAGAAGGTCGTCCCCACCTGGCGCGACCTGGAGGTCTTCCTCCAACTGCTGCCCCGCTCCTCCACCGCCGAGCGGATGAACCCCTACACCTCGATGTGGACGGGCACCACCGACGGCGACGGCCCGAAGAACGTCCACCTCGTCCTGCTCGACAACGGCCGCACCGCCACCCTCGCCGACGAGACCGGCCGGCAGGCGCTGCGCTGCATCCGCTGCTCCGCCTGCCTCAACGTCTGCCCGGTCTACGAACGCGCCGGCGGCCACGCCTACGGCTCCCCGTACCCCGGCCCGATCGGCGCCATCCTCACCCCCCAACTCCGGGGCCTGACAACCGAACTGGATGCCTCCCTGCCCTACGCGTCCACCCTGTGCGGCGCCTGCTACGAGGTCTGCCCGGTGGCCATCGACATCCCCGAGGTCCTCGTCCACCTCCGCGAACAGGCCGTCGAGAACGGTCCTCCGCACCGCGCCGAGAAGGCCGCGATCAAGGCCGCCACCTGGCTGCTCGACCACCCCGCCGCACTCGCCGCCGCCGAACGCGCCGCCGCCCGCACCCGCAGCCTGCACCCCAGGAAGCTCCCCCTGCCCGGGCCCGCCAAGGCCTGGACGGCCGGCCGCGACCTCCCCGAGATGCCCGCCGAGCCGTTCCGCGACTGGTGGGCGGCCCGCACCCGCGACCGCAAGGACGGCACCCCATGAGCACCTCCCGCGACACCGTCCTCGCCCGCATCCGCAGCGCCCTCACCGACGTGCCCGCGGGGGAGGAGCCCGGCAGCCCGCCCGTCCGCCGCGACTACCGCTTCACCCACGTCCTCGACGAGCCCAAGGCACTGCTCGACCTGCTCGCCGACAACCTCACCGACTACCGGGCCCACGTCCACCGCTGCACCGGGGACGAACTGCCCGCCGTGCTCGCCCGGCTGCTCGCCGAGCGCGGCGCCCGTACCGTCACCCTCCCGGCCGACCTCCCCGCCGCCTGGCTCGCCCGCGCCGCGGCCGAACAGCTCCCCGACGACGGGCACCTCACCGCGCAGCGGCTCGACACCGTCGACAGCGTGGTCACCGGCTGCGCCCTCGCCGTCGCCGAGACCGGCACCATCGTCCTCGACGCCGGGCCGGCCCAGGGCCGCCGCGTCCTCACCCTCGTACCCGACCACCACATCTGCGTCGTCCGGACCGACCAGGTGGTCGCCTCCGTGCCCCAGGCCCTTCCCCGCCTCGACCCGGCCCGCCCCCAGACCTGGATCTCCGGCCCCTCCGCCACCAGCGACATCGAACTCGACCGCGTCGAGGGCGTCCACGGCCCCCGCACCCTGGACGTCGTCCTCCTCGAGGGCCCCGGTCCGCGGAGCTGATCCCGCGGGGTCCGTCAGCCGCGTGCGCGGAGGTACGCCTCCAACTCGGCCGCCCCGGCCAGCATCGCCCGCCCACGGGCGGCCAGCCGGCCGTGCCAGTCGTGCAGCGCGGCCTCCAGCGGCTCCAGGCCGCCGGCCGCCCGCACCTGGGCGATCAGCGGGGCGATCTGCTCCAGCAGGTGGCCGCCCCGCCTGAGCTGGTGGGCCAGCCGGACGTCCCGCACATCGGCCTCGTCGTAGACGCGGTACCCGGTCAGCGGGTCGCGGCGCGGACGCACCAGCCCGGCGCGCTCCCAGGCGCGCAGCGTCGCGGGCCTGATGCCGAGCTCCTCCGCGAGCGGTCCGATGAACATGCCGCCGCGCCCGGCCACCACCGCCCCGTCCCGCCCGGCGACTGCCGCCGGTGCCAGGTCGCGCAGCGCGTCCTCGACCGCGCAGAGGGTCTGCCGGTCGCCGAGGAGCTGGGCGTGGCTCTCGTCGATGAGGCGGAACGCCTGCTCGTCCGCGCCCCCGTTCACCGCCTGCATCACCGCCGTGGCCGTGGCGTGGCCGTGGCCGGGCACCAGGGCGAGGAACGCGCGCAGCGCCGCCGCGTGCAGCCGGGCGTAGGTGCGGTAGCCGTGCGGCGTGCGATCGGCGGCGGGCAGGATCCCGGCCTCCTCGTAGTTCCTGACCGCCTGCGTGGACAGCCCGTGCCCGCGCGCCAGATCGACCGGCCGGAGCCGGTCGCCGCTTTGAAGGTTTCGTCCCATAGTCCTGGTGATGTCGGGGAAAAGTTTCAACCGAGGCTTCAACGATACCGTTGAAGGCATGGCGACTGACATCAAGGAAAGCATTCGTCCCGTCGACGCTGCCGCCCTCCTGGAGCTGCTGCCGGCCCGGCCGCGGGTGCTCGCACTGGGCGAGCCCACCCACGGCGAGGACACCCTGCTCGAGCTGCGCAACGAACTCTTCAAGCACCTCGTCGAGCACGAGGGCTACCGGACGATCGCGATCGAGAGCGACTGCCTGGCCGGCCTGACCGTCGACGCGTACGTCACCTCCGGCACCGGCACCCTCGACGAGGCCATGGAGCACGGCTTCAGCCACGGGTTCGGCGCGTCCGCGGCCAACCGCGAGCTGGTGCGCTGGATGCGCGCCCACAACGACGGCCGGCCCGCGGCCGAGCAGGTCCGCTTCGCCGGCATCGACGGCCCGCTGGAGATCACCGGCGCCGCGAGCCCCCGGCAGGCCCTCACCGCACTCCACCGCCACCTCGCGGACCGAGCGGACGCCGACCTGCTCCCGTGCACCGCGGAGACGCTCGACCTCCTGCTCGGCGCCGACGACCGGTGGACGGAGCCCGCCGCGATGATGGACCCGACCCGATCGGCGGGGCAGTCCGCCGAGGCCGCCGAGCTGCGGCTGCTCGCCGACGACCTGGTGGCGCTGCTCGACACCCTGACACCGCAGCTGGTCGCCGGGACCTCGCGCGAGGAATGGCACCGGGCCCGCCTCCACGGGCGCACCGCCGTCGGCCTGCTGCGCTACCACCACTGGATGGCCGACACCTCGCCCGGCCGGATGGCACGGCTGGTGGGCCTGCGCGGCGGGATGATGGCCGACAACCTCCTCGCCGTCGCCGAACGCGGCCCGGCACTGGTCTTCGCCCACAACAGCCATCTGCAGCGCGAGAAGAGCAGCATGCAGCTGGGTGGCCTGCGGCTGGAGTGGTGGAGCGCCGGGGCACTGGCCGCCGCCCACCTGGGCGCGGACTACGCCTTCGTCGCCACGGCCCTCGGCACGATCCGGCACCAGGGGGTCGACACCCCGCCGCCGGAAACCGTCGAAGGACTCCTCCACGCCCTCCCGGAGGAGCACTGCCTCGTCGACACCCGCAGGCTGGCCGCCGCCCTCGAGGAGGCACCCCCCGCACCCCGGGTGTCCCCCTGGTTCGGCTACGCCCCGCTCGACCCGGCCCACCTGCCCGCCATCGACGCGATGCTGTTCGTCGGGGACGTCGGCCCGCAGGGCTAGCACTGCTTCCAAAGGGCAGTCCGGCAAGCGATCAGGGGCACCCACGTGCCCTTGAGGACAGGCCCTGCGCCCGGTGCCAGACTGGGAGGCGGGGTCTGCCCGACGGGAGTGGCCATGGACACGGTGACCGGTGCACAGGCGGCCGCTCCGGCGGCGGACATGCTCGACGACGCCCGGATCGACGCCCTCGCGGCAGCGTTCCGCGGGGAGCTGGTGCGGCCCGCGGACCACGGCTACGACGAGGCCCGGCGGATCTGGAACGGCTCGGTCGACCGCCGCCCCGGCGCGGTCGCCTACTGCGCCGGCGTCGCCGACGTCATCGCCGCCGTCCGGTTCGCGGCCGACACCGGGGTGCCGTTCGCCGTCCGCAGCGGCGGCCACAGCTTCCCCGGGCAGTCGGTCTGCGACGGCGGCCTGGTCGCCGACCTGTCCCGGCTGAAGGGCATCCGGGTCGATCCCGACGCCCGTACGGCCCGTGTCCAGGCCGGCGTCCTGCTCGGTGAACTCGACCACGAGACGCAGCAGTTCGGGCTCGCCGTGCCGGCCGGGATCGTCACCCACACCGGACTGGCCGGCCTCACCCTCGGCGGCGGCATCGGCTGGCTGATGCGCCGCCACGGCCTGACGATCGACCAGCTGCTCTCGGTCGACCTGGTCACCGCCGAGGGCGGCCTCGTCCGGGCGAGCGCCACCGAGAACCCGGAACTCTTCTGGGGCGTCCGCGGCGGCGGCGGGAACTTCGGCATCGTCACCGAGTTCGAGTTCCGCCTCAACCCGGTCGGCCCGACCGTTCTCGCCGGCCCCATCCTCTGGGACGTCGCCGACTCGGCCCGGCTGCTGCGCTTCTACCGCGAGTGGATCACCGAAGTCCCCGACGGGCTCACCACCGCCGTGGTGCACCGCAAGGCCCCGCCGCTGCCCGAGATCCCCGCCGAGTGGCACGGCCGCCGGGTGGCGATCGTGATCTGCTGCTGGACGGGCGACCTCGACGAGGGCGAGCGGGTCCTGCGCCCGCTGCGCCGCTTCGGCCCGCCGGTGCTGGACCTGTGCCGCGCGAAGCCGTTCACCGAGCACCAGGCGATGCTCGACCCGTCCTTCCCGCACGGCCGCTGGTACTACTTCAAGTCCTGCGACGTCGCCGAACTCACCGACGAGATCGTCGACATCACCGCCGACCGGGCGGCACGGATCACCTCGCCGCTGACCAGCTTCCCGATCTTCCACCTCGGTGGTGCGATCGGTCGGCTCGGCGAGGACGACACCGCCTTCAGCGGACGCTCGGCCGGCCACACCTTCAACATCAACGGCACCTGCGCCGACGCCGAGGGCTTCGACGGGGAACGGGAGTGGGTCCGCGGCTTCTGGTCGGCGCTCGCCCCGCACCACACCGGCGTGTACGTCAACTTCCTGATGGACGAGGGCGATTCGCGGGTCGAGCAGGCGTACGGCGCGGCCAAGTACCGGCGGCTGCGGGACCTCAAGCGCACCTGGGACCCGCACAACCTGTTCCGGCTCAACCAGAACATCCCGCCCGGCTGAACCGGCCGCAGGGCGGCCCGCCGCACCGCGGGGTGCGCGGTGCGGCGGGCCGTGCCCTCAGTGCAGCGCCGGGGCGTGCACCGGGTCGACGCCGAACTCGTTGTGCCGGCCCGCCCAGTCCTGCAGGGCCGTCCGGCAGGCGTGGTCGAGGTGCCGCAGGCCGTCCAGGTCGAGCTCGATCGCACGGTCCCTGGGCAGCGACTCCAGGGTGTCCAGGATGCGCGGCAGCCGCAGGAAGGTCGCGTTGCCGGACACCGCGACCCGGATCGGGCCGTCCGCGGTGTCGGTGACCTCCAGGTGCACCGAGGAGGTCTCCCAGGCGGTCTTCAGCACCGCGAGGACCAGGCCGATCAGCACCCCCTCGAACATGTTGGTGGCCACGATCGCGACGGCCGTCGCCACCAGCACCACCGCCTCGCCGCGGTGCGAGCGCCACAGCGACCGCAGCGGCCCCACCGGCATCAGCTTGACGCCCGCGTGCACCAGCACGCCCGCCAGCGCGGCCAGGGGGATCACTCCGAGCGCCGCGGGCACCAGCGCCGCGAACAGCAGCAGCCACGCGCCGTGCATCACCCGGGACGCCTTCGTCCGGGCACCGGCCTGCACGTTGGCGGCGCTGCGCACGATCACCGCGGTCATCGGCAGCGCGCCGAGCAGGCCGCACACGGTGTTTCCGGCGCCCTGAGCGATCAGCTCGCGGTCGTAGTCGGTGCGCGGCCCGTCGTGCAGGCGGTCCACCGCGGCGGCGCTGAACAGGCTCTCCGCGGAGGCGATCAGGGTGAACGCGAGGACGGTGGCGATCGCCCCGACCCCGGTCAGCACCGCCAGGTCCGAGCCGCCCGGCGGGTCGATCACCCCGAGCAGGCCCTTCACCTCCACCTTGGCCACCGGCAGCCCGAACAGTGCGACGGCGGCGGTGGCCAGGCCCACCGCGGCGAGCGGGGCGGGCACCACCCGCGCCCGTGCGGGCATCCGCTTCCACAGCACCAGCACCGCCACCGTGCCGGCGCCGATGCCGAGCGAGGCCAGCGAGTCCGACGAGCCGGCGGTGTCGGCGACCAGCCCGGGCAGGCCGGCGATGTTCGCCGGGCCGCTGCCCTTGGCCCTGGAGCCGGCCAGCGCGTACAGCTGGCCGGCCACCAGGACCAGGCCGATGCCCGCCAGCATGCCGTGCACCACGGACACCGAGATCGCGCGGAACAGCCGACCGAGTCTCAGCACCCCCATGAGCAGCTGGAGCAGCCCGGAGGCGAGCACGATCGCGCCCAGGGCGGGCAGGCCGAACTCGGCGACGGCCTCGTACACCAGCACGGTCAGGCCGGCGGCGGGGCCGGACACCTGCAGGCTGGAGCCCGGCAGCAGGCCGGTGAGCAGCCCGCCGACGATGCCGGTGACCAGGCCGAGCTCGGCCGGGACGCCGGAGGCCACGGCCACCCCGACGCACAGCGGCAGGGCGACCAGGAAGACGACGAGGGAGGCGGCGAAGTCCGCCCGGAACGCGGACGGGTCGAAAGCGGTTTTGTGCAGCATCAGGTTTTCCTCTGTGGGTCGGTCGTGGAACGGCCGGCTCGAGGGCCGCTCAGAGCGGGAGGAAGGCATCGGTGTCGGGCCGGTGGGAGAGCACCAGGCCGGTGTGCACCTCGTAGAACCAGGCGTGCAGGCGCAGCCGGCCGTCGGCGGTGCGCCGGGCGATGCCGGGGTACGCGCGCAGCCGGTCGAGCTGGGCCAGGACGTGCCGCTGCACCGGGCCGGCGACCGTGGGGTCGAACACCTCGGCCCGGTCGGAGGCGAGGGCGGCGCGGTCGGTGTCCGCCAGCCAGCTGCGGACGGCGGGCACGGCGCTGAGGTCGTCGCCGCGGACGACGGCGCCGACCGCCCCGCAGTGCGAGTGGCCGCAGACGACGATGTCGCGCACGCCCAGCACCTCGACGGCGTACTCGACGGTCGCGGCCTCGCCGGACGGCCGGTCGACCCGGTACGGCGGGACGATGTTGCCGGCGGTGCGCAGCTCGAACAGGTCGCCGGGGTCCGCACCGGTGATCAGGGACGGGACGACCCGGGAGTCGGAGCAGGTGATGAACAGGGCCTGCGGCGACTGCCCGGCCGCCAGGCCGACGAACTGCCGGCCGTCCTGTGCGGCGCGGTCGCGGAACGAGCGGGCGCGGTCGATCAAGGGCTTCATCAGGGCATACCTCCATGGCCCCGGCGCGCTTCGGCGCGGGGGCGTACGTGGACGAGGGCTTCACGCCGCGTCGGCGGCGTTCGCGGTGACGTGCGGCATCGCGGCCGGGCGCGGGTCAGCGCGGCGCGGTCGCGATCCGCCCGGCGGGGGCTGCGGGGCAGCCGCCGGGCACGGTCAGCAGCGGAAGACCTGGTACACGGAGGCGGTGGCGCCGCCGGTGGGTCTGGAGGGATAGGGGAGGGGAGCACCGGGCGCCCGCGGCGGCCGGCCGAGAGGTCCGCGGCCGCTGCGGGGGCGACGACGGTGGCGAGGGGCCGCAGGGCGGAGCCGCCGCCCGGTGCGGGCCGGCCGACCGCGTGCGGGCCGTGCCGCAGCGGCACCCCGGCCGGGATCTCCTTCTCGCTCTCCTTGTGCTCGGCGACGGAGGCGGCCGCGGCGGCCGGCACGGGCGGACGCGGCTTCAGGGAGGCGCCGGCGCCGCCGCCCAGCAGCAGGGCGAGGCCGAGCAGGGCCGCCAGCAGGCCCGTGATGGTGCTGCGCGTGCGCACCGGCGCTCCCCCTCCCGTAGCCGGTCACATGGACATGTTCACGTTGATAAACGCATCTGATGACGGATCAGTTTCCTCGAGATGTGAAGATCGTGACAGGAAAGCGGCGGGTCATCGGTGCGTGTCCGAGCGATCCGCTCGTGAGTCACGGTGACGGAGCGTGAGGGGGAGCAGGAAGGGCGCACGGGGGTGACGTCACTCGAGCGTGTGATCCTTCGGCGAATCCCCGTCCGCCGGTGCAGAGCCCGCTCCCGTCACCGGGAGTGGCGAACCGGGCACCTCGCGCCCGGCGTCCCCTCCCCCGTGATCAAAGCTGTCATGGACGCATCGCCGCTGTTCGGGCCGGGCGCACTCGGCTCGCTGCTGCTGGCCCTGCTGCTCTCCCGCCCGGCCGGTCGCCTGCTCGCCGCCCACCGGGCGGCCGGCTTCCTGCTCGTCCTCGCCCTCGGCGGGATCGCCACCCTCACCCTGCTGCCGGACGTGCGCCGCCCGCTGTGGGAGAACGCCCGCTACGCCGCCGACGCCTGCGTGCTCGACCGGGCAGGGCCGCGGCCGCTCGCCGAACTGCTCACCGCCACCCAGAGCAGCCTCAACGTGGCCCTGTTCGTCCCGCTCGGCGCGGCGGTCGCGCTGGCCGGCACCTGGCCGCGGCGGGCCGCCGCCACCGCGGCGGCCCTCGCCCTGCCGGTCGGCGTCGAGGCGCTCCAGTACGCGCTGCCGGTGCTCGGCCGCGCCTGCGACGAGCAGGACGTCTGGGACAACCTCTTCGGCCTGGCGATCGGAGCGCTCCTCGGCCTGCTCCTGGCGCCGCCCGCCCGGCGTGCCGTCCGCGCGCTGCGGGCCCGCCGCGGGGCCGTGCCGCAGACAGGGCCGACCGGGTCGGTTGCCGAATGCGGCTGGATGCCCGGGGTAGGGGTGAAAGGGTACGCGCAGCGGCCGCCGACGGAGGCGGCACCCACGCCCCGCCCCGCCGGACCCGACCGGGGGCGGTGACCAGGAGGAGAGACGATGGTGCACGCTCGTGCAGGCCGGCCGGCCGGTCCGCAGGACCTCGTTGACGTGGCCCGGCTGGTGACCGCGTACTGGACGCTGCACCCGGACCCGGCCGAGCCGGGCCAGCGGGTCGCGTTCGGCACCTCGGGGCACCGCGGGTCGTCCCTGGACACGGCGTTCAACGAGGACCACATCGCGGCGACCACCCAGGCGATCTGCGAGTACCGGGCCGCACAGGGCACCACCGGCCCGCTGTTCCTCGGCATCGACACCCACGCGCTCTCCGAGCCGGCCCGGGCGACCGCCCTCGAGGTGCTGGCCGCGAACGGCGTGACCGTCCTGCTGGACAGCGCCGACGGGTACACACCGACCCCGGCCGTCTCGCACGCGATCCTCGCGCACAACCGGTCCGAGCCGAAGCGGCTCGCCGACGGCATCGTCGTCACGCCCTCGCACAACCCGCCGCGCGACGGCGGCTTCAAGTACAACCCGCCCAGCGGCGGCCCGGCCGGCTCCGAGGCCACCGGGTGGATCCAGGACCGGGCGAACGCGCTGATCGGGGCCGGCCTGGCCGGCGTCCGCCGCATCCCGTACGCCCGGGCGCTCGCCGCCGACACCACCGGCCGGTACGACTACGTGGCCGGCTACACCGAGGACCTGCCGCAGGTGCTCGACCTCGACGCGGTCCGCGCGGCGGGCGTGCGGATCGGCGCCGACCCGCTCGGCGGAGCCTCCGTCGCCTACTGGGAGCGGATCGCCGAGACCCACCGGCTCGACCTCACCGTGGTCAACCCGGTGACCGACCCCACCTGGCGCTTCATGACCCTGGACTGGGACGGGAAGATCCGGATGGACTGCTCCTCCCCGTACGCCATGGCCTCGCTGATCGGCCGCAAGGACGCCTACGCCGTCGCCACCGGCAACGACGCGGACGCCGACCGGCACGGCATCGTCACCCCCGACGGCGGGCTGATGAACCCCAACCACTACCTCGCGGTCGCCATCGACTACCTGTTCCGGCACCGCACCGGCTGGCCGGAGGCGGCCGCTGTCGGCAAGACCCTGGTCTCCTCCTCGATGATCGACCGGGTCGCCGCCGAGCTGAACCGGGGCCTCGTCGAGGTGCCGGTCGGCTTCAAGTGGTTCGTCGACGGGCTGCTCGGCGGCACCGTCGGCTTCGGCGGCGAGGAGTCGGCGGGCGCCTCCTTCCTGCGCCGGGACGGCTCGGTGTGGACGACCGACAAGGACGGCATCCTGCTCGCCCTGCTCGCCTCCGAGATCACCGCGGTGACCGGCCGCAGCCCCTCCGAGCTGTACGGGGAGCTGACCGGCCGGTTCGGCGACCCGGCGTACGCGCGGGTGGACGCCCCCGCGGACCGGGAGCAGAAGGCCGTACTGGCGAAGCTGTCGCCCGACCGGGTCCGGGCCGACCGGCTGGCCGGGGAGAAGATCACCGCCGTCCTGACCGAGGCGCCCGGCAACGGCGCCGCCGTCGGCGGGCTCAAGGTGTGCACCGAGAACGCCTGGTTCGCGGCCCGCCCCTCCGGCACCGAGGACGTCTACAAGATCTACGCCGAGAGCTTCCACGGTCCCGCCCACCTCACCCAGGTCCAGGACGAGGCCCGCGCCCTGGTCACCGAGGCCCTGGAGTCGGGCAAGGCCTGACACACCGGCCACGCCCAAGGGCGTGTCTTACGATCACTGCATGTCGCTGCCGCACGCCATCCTCACCGCCCTGCTGGAGAAGCCGTCCTCGGGGCTGGAGTTGACGCGCCGCTTCGACAAGTCGATCCGCTACTTCTGGTCTGCCACCCACCAGCAGATCTACCGCGAGCTCGGGCGGCTGGAGAAGGACGGCCTGATCCGCGCCGTCCCCCAGCCGCCCAGCCGCGGCCAGCGCAAGGAGTACGAGGTGCTCCCCGAGGGCCGCGCCGCCCTCACCGAGTGGATCGGGCAGCCGCAGGACCCGCGGCCCATCCGCGACCCGCTGCTGCTGCGCCTGCGGGCCGCCGCCGCGATGGGTGCCGGCCCCGCGCTGGAGGACGAGCTGCGCCGCCATCTCGATCTGCACCAGCGACAGTTGGAGGAGTACCGGGAGATCGAGCAGCGGCACTTCCCGGCCGAGCTGTCCGCCGTCGAGAACCGCCTGCAGCACCTGGTGCTGCAGGCCGGCATCGGCCTGGAGACGTACTGGGTGGAGTGGCTGGAGGCCGTGCTCGCCGAGTACTCGTGACCTGCCGCGGGCGGCCCTCAGCGGCCGCGCCGCCACTGGCGGAACCGCCACACCAGGCAGGACACCAGCGAGACGCCCACCACCGCGACGGCGACCGCCAGCCACCGGTGGCCGACCACCTCGGTCCCGCTGAACACCATGATCACGGAGACGGCGAACGGGATCACCAGCACCGCCACCGTCCGCAGGAACACCAGCAGCGCCAGCGGCCGCACCCGGCCGCGCCCACGGGTCCGCGTCGCAGGGCCGGCCTCGTCGTCCACCAGCCCGAACAGGACGGAGGCCCGGGTGGCCAGCCGCAGCGTCGCCGAACGGTACGCCACCCCGAGCACCGGCACCCAGACGAACGGCAGCGCGATGCCGACCAGCACCAGCAGCGTCACCGCGACCCAGCGCAGGTAGCGGTTCAGCCGCCCGGTCGGGGTGCTGCTGCCCGGCGAGATCACCCCCAGCACGTACGCCATCCGCCCGACCACGTGCAGCCACTCCCGCCAGGACAGCCGCGGTGCGGGCCCGCTGCCCGGCTCGGGGAGGTCCTCCAGCGCCCGCCGGGCCTCCTCCGGCGTCGTGTACGCGCCCTGCAGGACCAGCATGTCGACCGCCCGGTCCGGCGAGGTCGCGGGGGCCGGCCAGCTCGCCCAGCTCCAGCACCATCCGGCCCTGGGCGAGCAGGGCGGCGCAGAACGCGGTCGGGATCAGGGCGATGAACGGACCACCGACGAAGGCGCCCTCCACGATGGCGGTGTGCACACCGCGGGAGATCACCGTCTCCCGCACCTGCTCCGGCGGGTCCCCCTTCCGGCGGATCCTGGCCAGCCGCTCGGAGGCCTCCTCACCGATCCGCTCGACGCCGAACAGCGCAGCCCGCTCGGCCATGTGGGTGGGGTCGTGGCGGATCCGCCCGAGCAGGTCGATCGGCGGCCACGGCGCCCGCCCGCGGTCGGCGGCACGGGGCTCGGCATCGCCCATCCGGGCCTCCCTCCGCCGTGCCGCGCCGCCGACAGTCCTCGACCTTCGGGTGTGTCTGACAATTCCCGCCGGGCGTGAATTGTCAGACACACCCCAGTCTCGCCCGGCGCGTCCGCCGCGGCTCGCTCAGAGGTGCGCGGCGATGTCCGGGATGAGGTCCTGGAAGGTGCGGCCCTCGGCCGGTGCGCCGATGGCGGTCATCTGCCAGCCCCCGTTCGACCGGTGCACCTTCGCCATGATCTGCGCCGTGTGGCTGCCGCCGCCGGTGAGCGTGTACCGGGCCAGCTCCTGCCCGGTGGAGTCGTCCACCAGGCGGCAGAAGGCGTTCTGCACGTCCTGGAAGGTCTGGCCGGTGAACGAGTTGACGGTGAACACGATCTGGTCGACCTTGGCGGGCACCCGGGTCAGGTTCACCGTGATCGACTCGTCGTCGGCGCCCTGCCCCGCGCCGCCGGTCAGGTTGTCGCCGCTGTGCCGCACCGAGCCGTCGGAGCTGGTCAGGTGCTGGAAGTACACGACGTCCACCGGGTCGCTGCCGGCGAACAGCACGGCCGATGCGTCCAGGTCGATGTCACGGGCCATCAGCTTGGCGAAGAACCCCTTGCGGGGCGCGGCCTGCCAGCCGAGGCCCATCCGTACGACCTCCAGCGTGCCGCCGCCCGGCTTGCCGAGGTCGACCTTCTGGCCCTTGCCGAGGTTCACCGTCATCGGGCCTCACCCTTTCGCTGCGTGGACGCCTGCCGTCCGGCAGCCGCGGGACGCGCCTGCCGACGTGGAGGACCTTCCCACCGCCGGGCCGGTCGACGCCCGCCGACGCGCTGCAGCGTGTCAGATGCCCCCGGCCGGCAGCAGGAGCAGCTGCTCGGGGTCGAAGGCCATCCACTGCTCGGGGGTGCCGCGCCGCAGCAGCCGCACCCTGCACCACGGGCTGCCGTCGGCCGGGCGCCACCAGGCGTTGATCCGGCCCACCGCCCAGCTGCCGTCCTCGAAGCGGACCTCGACCGGCTGGTACGCCGGCTCCACCTGCGCGTGCGGCGGCTCCCACAGCTGCGCCCGTCCGTCGTCCACCGTTGCCCGCCTCCCGCGTCGTTCGCACCCGGCCGTTGGACTCTACATGCCTGTAGAGCCGATCCGGGGTTGAACGCACCGGCACCGGCCGACCGCGACCGGGATCACAGTTCGACGACCGCCACGGCGTCCGCGAAGCAGGCGGTGACGTACAGCTTCGCGCCGTCCGGGCTCACCGCCACCCCGCGCGGCCCGTCCGGCGCCGGGATCGTGCCCACCACCGCCCGCTCGTCGGTGTCGATCACCGACACCGGTCCGGCCGGGTAGTGCGCCACGTACAGCCGGCCCCCGTCCGGGCTCACCGCCAGCCCGTACGGGCCGCGGCCCACCGTCACCCGCCCCAGCCGCACGGCCGGCGCCGGTCCGTCCAGCCGGCCGATGCCCGAGGCGTCCAGCACGCTCACCGTGCCCGCGAAGTAGTTGCCCGCGTAGAGCACCGATCCGTCCGGGCTCAGCGCCAGGCCCACTGTGAAGTCCACCCCGGTCAGCAGCCCGCGCGGGACGCCGAGGCCGTCCACCACCCGCACCGCGTCCTCCAGCGGGCTCGCCACCAGGACCCGCGCACCGCTCGGCGCCACCGCCAGGCCGAACGGGCGCGACTCCAGCACCGTCTCGTCCAGCACCGTGCCGTCCTCCGCCGCCACCACGGACAGCACCGACCGGTGCACGTCCGCCAGGTACAGCCGCCCGCCGTCGGGGCTCACCGCCACCCCGTACAGGCTCGCCCCCACCGGGAACGACGCCGCCACCCGGCGCAGCGTCGGCTCCAGCACCGTGACCTGACCGGTGCGCACACCCGTCAGGTACACCCGGCTGCCGTCCCGGCTGACCGTCACACTGTGGGGGCCGCCGTCGACCGGGATCGTCTCGTACGCCCGGCCGTCCTCGGAGCCGGGCCCGGCCGGGAGGGGGCGGGAAACTGCCATGATCTGCTCCGCTGGGGCACCGCAGGACCGGCACCTCCACTGTCACCCGCCCGGCCCACCCGGGCAAACGGCGGGCGCCGGGCAACCACAAGGGGCACCCGTGCCCTACGGCCCGCGCTGCGCGTCGTGCGCCAGCAGTGCCACGTACAGCGAGGTCAGCTGTTCCAGGTCGTCCAGGTCGATGCCCAGCAGCGACTCGATGCTCTGCAGCCGCCGGTACATCGCCGGCCGGCTCACGTGCTGCTCCTGCGCCGCCAGCGACTTGTTCCGGCCCGTCCGCAGGTAGGTGCGCAGCACGTCCAGCAGCTCCCGGCGGCCCAGCAGCGGCCCTAGCTCCCGGACGATGAACGCCTGCAGCTCCGGTTCGTTCCGCAGCAGCCGGACGAGCCCGCGCAGCCGTACGTCCCGCAGCCGCGCCACCGGCCCGGCCGGCGGCCCCGCCAGCGCCGCGTCCGCGACGTGCACCGCCTCCTGGAAGGAGCGCCGTACCTCGTCCAGCACCCGGCAGCCGAACCCGGCCCCCAGCACCGCACCGGGCACCCGCTCCTGCAGCCGGACGGCCAGCCGGTCCACCTCCGCGTCCGCCTCCCGCTCCGACGGGACGCTCAGCAGCACCGCCACCGCACCGTCGGGGCCGACCCTGGCGACCAGGCCGGCCATCGACTCCTCGTGCACCGTCCGCCGCACCGCCTCGCACAGCACCCGCGTCCGTGACGGAGGCCGCAGCACCACCGGTACGAAGGTGCGCCGCTCGGTCGGCAGCCCCGCCGCCCGGAACCGCGGCAGCAACTGCTCGGGGCGGGCCGTGCCCGAGGCCAGGTCCGCCAGCAGCGCCTCCGCCGCCTGGTCCTCCCAGCCGCGCTGCCGGTCGCCGTCCGGGTCGCCCAGCAGCCGGTGCACCGCCAGCGCCTCGGCCGCCCGCCGGCCCAGCACCCGCCCGGTCTCCGCCCCGCCCTGGTGCCCGAACAGCACCAGGTGCCCCCACTGCCGGTCGCGGGCCTCCAGCCGGGCCACGATCCAGCCGTCCGGGCCGAGCGTCACCGGGCCGTTCCCCTGCAGCTCCGCGACCTGCCGGGAGACCCGCTCCCAGTCCCGCAGCAGATCGCCCAGCGCGTTCGGCTCCCCTGCCGAGGCCAGCACCCGGTGCGCCAGGTTCACCACCACCGCCGGACAGCCCGCGTAGCCGGCGATCTCGTCCAGCAGCCGCTGCAGCGGCACCCCGGACAGGTTCAGCGCCGACAGCGAACCGCCCATCCGGTCCGACAGGTCCAGCGCCGCGTACCTGCCGTGCAGCAGCCGGGCGTGCACCTCCTCGGTCAGCCGCGTGAACGGCGCAGGACGGTGCAGTACCACCAGCGGCACCCCGCACCGCTGCGCCGCCCGCCGCATCGCCTCCGGCGTCGTCGAGAACGCCCGGCCCAGCCCCAGCACCACCGCCGCCGCACCGGCCTGCTGCATCGACTCCATGTACCCGGCCTGTGCCCGGTCGTCGCCCGCCAGCAGCAGACCGGTGGTCAGCACCATCTCGCCGCCGGTCAGCATCACCCCGACGTCCGCGGCCTCCGCCACGTGCAGCCAGCGCACCGGCCGGTCCAGCCGGTCCGGGCAGGCGACCACCTCCGCGTCCCACGGCGCGACCAGCTCCAGCGCCAGCACGTCCCGCACGGTCAGGCGGCCGTCCTCCACCAGCTCTCCCCTCCGCCAGGTTCCCCGGGGCGTGGGAGTCTACGCGCCGCACCCCCGTCCGGGGGCCGACACGGGGCAACCGTCACTGTGTGCGGGCGCACGTTGCCGCGCGTAGCGCCGCCGTGCCAGAGTGCGGCCATGGTCCACTCCGCCGTGCCGCAGCAGTCCCTCGCGCCGTCCGCCGTCTTCGACTGGCTGGACGAGGCCGCCGACCTCCGCGCCCGCGCCGGCCTCACCCGCACGCTGCGCAGCCGCCCGGCCGACGACCCGGTCCTGGACCTCGCGAGCAACGACTACCTCGGGCTCGTCCACCACCCCGCCGTCACCCGGGCCGCCGCCGACGCCGCGCTGCGCTGGGGCGGCGGCTCCACCGGCTCCCGGCTGGTCACCGGCACCACCGCCCTGCACACCGAACTCGAGGACGAACTCGCCGAGTTCTGCGGCTTCGAGGCCGCCCTGGTGTTCTCCTCCGGGTACGCCGCCAACCTCGCCGCGCTCACCGCACTCACCGACCCCGACACGCTGATCGTCTCCGACGCGTACAACCACGCCTCGCTGATCGACGGCTGCCGGCTGTCCCGCAGCGACGTCCACCGCGCCCCGCACGCCGACCCGGCCGCCGTCGCCGACGCCCTCGCCGACCGCCGCCACCCCCGCGCGCTGGTCGTCACCGACTCCGTCTTCTCCGTCGACGGCAACGCCGCCCCGCTCACCGGCCACGCCGCCGCCGCCCGTGCCCACGGCGCCGCACTGCTCGTCGACGACGCCCACGGCCTCGGCGTCCTCGGCGCCGGCGGCCGCGGCGCCCTCGCCGCCGCGGGCCTCGCCGGCGACCCCGACACCGTCGCCACCGTCACCCTCTCCAAGTCGCTCGGCTCCCAGGGCGGCGCGGTCCTCGGCCCCCGACGGGTCATCAGGCACCTCACCGAGACCGCCCGCACCTTCATCTTCGACACCGGCCTCGCCCCCGCCGCCGTCGGCGCCGCCCTCGGCGCCCTGCGGCTGCTCCGCGCCGAACCGCACCGCGCCGACCGCGCCCGCGAGGTCGCCCACACCCTCGCCGCCCGGCTCACCGCCGCCGGTCTGCACGCCTCCACCCCCGACGCCGCCGTCGTCTCCGTCCGCGCGCCCGGCCCGGAGGCCGCTGTCCAGTGGGCCGCCGACTGCCGCACCGCCGGACTCGCCGTCGGCTGCTTCCGCCCGCCGTCCGTGCCCGACGGCATCTCCCGGCTGCGCCTCACCGCCCGCGGCGACCTGACGGACACCCAGATCACCGACGCCGTCCGCATCATCGCCGCCACCCGCCCGGCATGACCGACCCCGTCCTCACGCTCACCGTCCTCGGCAGCGCCACCCCCCACCCCGGCGCCGACAACCCCTGCTCCGGCTACCTGCTGACCCACGGCCGGACCAGGGTCTGGATCGACGCCGGGAGCGGCACCCTCGGGCCGCTCCAGCGCCACACCCCGCTCGACGGGCTGGACGCGATCTGGATCTCCCACCTGCACGCCGACCACTGCGCCGACCTGCTCACCGCGTACTACGGCGCGCTGTACGCCGACATCCGGCTCGCTGCACCGATCCCGCTGTACGGCCCGCCCGGCATCGCCGACCGGCTCGCCCACTTCCTCACCAACACCGCCCGGCGCAGCCACGTCGAAGACGCCTTCGCCGTGACCGAACTGCACGACGGGTACCAGGCCACCCACGGCGCACTCACCCTCACCTCCCGCGCCGTCGCCCACGGCATCCCGGCCTTCGCCCTGCGCGCCGAGGCGGGCGGCCGATCCCTCGTCTACTCCGGCGACACCGCCCCCTGCACCGCCCTCGACGAACTGGCCGCCGACTGCGACCTGCTGCTCTGCGAGGCCGACGGCACACCGCCCGAACCCGGCACCGACCCCGTCCACCACACCCCGCAGGACGCCGGAGCCACCGCCGCCCGTGCCCGGGCCCGCCGCCTCGTCGTCACCCACGTCGGCCGCCACACCACCCCGCAACAGGCCGTCGACCTGGCCGCCACCCGCTACGACGGCCCAATCCGGCACGCCGACCCGGGTGCCGTGCTGACCCTCGACCGAACGGCCACGCAGGGCGGGTGACGGACCGACAGGTCGATGAGCCTCTCTCGCGGTACGTGGCGGCTGCGTCTACCCGGCGTCCTTCAGCCGGTCCTCCGGCCAGACCTCGAACCCCTGTGACACGCCCGTCGGCGGCCCCGACCGAAAGCACCCCCTTATGAGCGCCGTGAGCCTGCGAACGGCATCGGGCCGCCCGCCGAGCTCCACCCTTACCGAGCCGGATCCCGGGGCCGCGCGGGCGACCGGCTGTGCAGCAGCGTCCTCGATCGGTGCGGATGTGTCGACCTGCCATCGCACGCGAGTCACCGCATCGGACGGTGTGGCGTAGTCACCGGCGGTGACGGGGGGCGGGGCGCTGGTCAGCCCGAACGACTGCCCCACGGTGTCGGCGACCACCTGGGCTACGGACGGGTCGCCGGATATGGACATGTGGACGATCGCGCTCGGCGCCCGGTCGTGCTCGCCGGTCATGGCTTGCCTCCCGTGGTCAGCTTCTTCCAGGGTCTGCCGAGGCATGCGGTCCCGCATCTGCGCAGTCAGTCCGCCGCAGCTCGGATCGGTGCTCGATCGCAGATGCCGGACGAGGTGTTTCTCCAGGCCGACCCGGCTCGGCGGGAAGCCCCTGCGTTCACGCGGGGGAGGAGTCACCATGGGGGAGCGAGCAGCCACCCGTCCCACCGAGGAGCCCGAACCGTGCCCGAACCCCGCGTCCTCCTCGACGGCCTCGTCCTCGGCGAGTCGCCCCGCTGGCACGACGACCGGCTCTGGCTCTGCGACTGGGGCGCCCACGAGCTGCTCACCGTCGACCGGGACGGCCGGCGCACCACCGCCGGCCGCATCGACGCCTTCCCGTTCTGCATCGACCCGCTTCCCGACGGCCGCCTGCTCGTCGTCGCCGGCAGCGAACGCCGCCTGCTGCGCCGCGAGACCGACGGCACCCTCACCCCGTACGCGGACCTGCGCCCGCTCTGCGACCGGCCCTGGAACGAAGTGGCCGCCGACGGCCGCGGCAACGCCTACGCCAACTGCATCGGCTTCGACCTCATGACCGGCGAAGCGCCCGCCCCCGGCCTCCTCGCCCTGATCACCCCCGACGGCACCGCCCGCACCGTCGCCGAGGACCTCGCCTTCCCCAACGGCATGGCGATCACCCCCGACGGCGCCACCCTGCTGGTCGCCGAGTCGTACGCCTCCCGGATCACCGCCTTCGACATCGCCCCCGACGGCAGCCTCACCGGCCGCCGCACCTGGGCCGAGATCGAGGGCTCCGCCCCCGACGGCATCGGCCTCGACGCCGAGGGCGCCCTCTGGTACGCGGACGTGCCGAACCGGCGCTGCGTCAGAGTCCGCGAGGGCGGCGAGATCCTGCAGACCGTCGAGACCGACCGCGGCTGCTTCTCCTGCGCCCTCGGCACCCCCGGCGGCACCCCCACCCTCTACGTCACCGCCGCCGAATGGACCGGCACCGCCGGCGCCACCGCCACCCGCACCGGCCAACTCCTCACCACCCCGGCCCCCGCCCCACCGGCCCCGAGGCCGACGGCCTAGCCGTCACGGTTGCGGTGGACACGTGGGAGAGCGGCTTCGTGTCCTCGGCAGCGGACACGCCGGGCACTACCGGCGTCGTCGAGGTCCGCGAGGACTCGCCGTCGGAGCCGACCGGTACGACATCCAGGTCGCCCGTATCCCGGCATGCACTTCATCGCCCGTGTTCAGCCCTGCGTACACACCCCGCTTCGGAAGCCGCGCCGACGGCGTGCAGGTGTCTGCCGGCCCGGACTGCCAGGGCACCGGGGGGAGGGGTGGGAGGCTTGCGGGGTCAGCAGCGGCCGGCGGGTTCGGAGACCGAGCAGCGGTTGCGGTCGAAGAAGTTGGTGCTGTCGCCCTCGCGGTCGACCAGGTCGGCGGGGGAGTTGCCGACCGCGTTGTTGGTCACGACGGTGTTCCGGGTGTTGGCCACGCCGACCAGACTGTGGAAGAACACGATGCCACCGGACATCGGTGAGGCACCGGCGTTGTCGCGGACCTTGTTGTCCATCACCGAGACGCCCTCGGCGCCGGTGAGGAGGATGCCGGTCCCCTGGATGTGATCGAGCCGCCCGCTGGGCGGGCAGTACTTGTTGTTGGCGACGACCCGGTTGCGGGCGACGCTCAGCGCGCCTGCTCGGGGCACGGTCTCGTCACCGACGATGAAGACGCCGCCGCAGTTGCCGTGGATGTCGTTCTGCTCGACGCCGAGGTTGCGCAGGCGGCGGACGGTGACGCCGATCCGGTTGCCGGTGAGCCGGTTGCCGCTGACCACGGTGCCGACGGTGTCGATCGCGCCGCCGCTGCTGTCGCCCTCGGGGTCCACGATGTTGGCGAGGAAGATGCCGGACTGGCCGTTGCCGGCCGCCTCGTTGCCGACGATCACGGCCCGGGTCGACTTCTCCTGACTGATGCCCTGCTGGCCGTTGTCGTGGACGTAGGCGGCGCGCACGGTCATGCCGTCGGTCGCGGTGGCGTTGATGCCGTTCTTCTGGAAGCCGGCGACGGCAAGTGCCTCGATGGTGATGCCGCCGAGCGGGTTCCGGTCGGTGCCGACGACGCAGATGCCGTGCCCGGCGGCGGCGCAGACGGTGTCGCCGGCGGTGCCGTCGGCGGCGTCGCCCGCGGTGATGACACTGTTCGGACCGGCGCCGCGAAGCGTGAGGCCGGCGGTGGCGATCCGGACGCTGCCGCGGTAGGTGCCGGGGAGCAGCTGGACGGTGTCGCCGGGGCTGGCCGCGTCGACGGCCTGCTGGATCGATTGGCCCGGCTGGACCACGTGCAGGCCACTGGCGGCATGAGCCGACGGCGCCGCACCCAGGGTGGCCAGGACGGTGGTGAGGGTGGTGGTGGCGGCGGTGGCCGCGGCGAGGCGATGGACCCGAAGCGTGGGCATGAGTGGTGACCTGCTTTCTTGCCGCGCTCGGGGACGCTGGCGTGGTGACACGGTGGGCAATGAGTGGCGGCCGGGGTGGCGGCCGACCGAATCGACGCTATGGGTGCCGCTCGGGACCCGCCACCAGGGCTGGACCGTGGGGCTGACGAGACGTCGGCCGATGGCGTGAGCGCAGCCGTCCAGGACGGGCGGGACGGGTGCGGTTCAAGTGGTCTCCACCTGGTACGGGTGGCCTGCGACGCGCCACCTTCGGCGTAATCGGGGGTACGGATAGGTCGTTCGACGGTCACGCTGGGAAGGCCCCACGTCGGGGAGGCGGCTCGTGCATGGCTGCCACCCGCTCTTGACATGCCGCTACATCCACCGCGGCATCCTCGCGACCACCGTATGGAGATTCCGCTGGTCAAGCCGGGTGCGTTCGCCGGCGGGTCCGCGGTGACCGAGGAGCGCGCCCGCTCGCGCTGATCGGCACAGCGGCACTGGCCAGGAGCTGCTCATCGGGATCGCACCGCAATCGTGGAGGTCCCCGTGATCGTCCTGGTGCCAGGCCGCTGCCGCCGGTGACACACCCACATGATTCGCCATCGAACAACTCCGGATGCCCCATGCCCGGGGCATGAGTGGTCGCTATTCACAGCAAGGAGAAGCCAAGTGCAGAACCGTGAGCTTCAAGAAGAGCGTGTCCTGCCGAACACCCGCGAGGACGCGGCCGAGCGCCCGCAGGGTGTGGTTCACGAGCCGACGGACAGTCGGCCGCAGCAACGGATGATGGACCTGCTGCACGGCGCCCTCATCACGCAACTTCTCGTAGTGGCAGCCGAGTTCGACATAGCGGAGCTCCTGGCCGACGGGCCGGTGCCGGTGCCGGAGCTCGCCCGCCGGTGCGGGGCACACCCGCAAGCACTGCACCGGGTGATGCGTGCGTTGGCCGCCCAGGGGATCTTTCGGGAGGTGGAGCCAGAGACGTTCGCCCTGACCCCACTGGCCGAGACACTGCGCGCCGATGTGCCCGGGTCGGTGCGGGCCTGGATCAGATTCTGGGGGCTGCCCGAGAAACTTCAGGCCATCAACTCGCTGTCGTATTCAGTGCGCACCGGCCGTCCGACGTTCCCGCACATACACGGCACGGACTGGTGGTCACATTTGGCCGCCCACCCGGAGCAGGCCGAATCCTTCAACGACGCGATGGGCGACATGGCCCGGCGTGTCCACGCCGCGGCTGTGGAGAGCTGCGACCTGACCAGCGTGGCGCAGGTGGTTGATGTCGGCGGCGGGCAGGGGCACCTGCTCGCCACGATCCTGCCACGCTACCCAGAGCTGCGGGCCACCCTGCTGGACCAGCCGTCGGTGGTTCGGGGCGCAAAGGCGGTACTGGAAGCGGCCGGCGTCGCTGACCGGGTCGACCTGGTCGGCGGGGACTTCTTCGACACCGTGCCGCACGGCGCGGACGCCTACCTCCTGTCGATGATTCTGCACGACTGGGACGACCAGCAGTGCGTGGCGGTGCTCGGCAGGATCCGGCAGGCGATGGCACCCAATGCCCAGGTCATCGTTATCGACGCCATCGTGCCGGAGGACAACGCACCACACGACGGCAAGCTGCGGGACACCGTCATGATGGCGCTGCACCCCGGCCGGGAGCGTACCGAGGCGGAGTTCACCGCGCTGTTCGCGGCCGCGGGCTTGCGGCACATCGCGACCACCGGGCTGGCCTCCTCGACTGGCCTGCTGGTCGCGCGGGCCTGACGGAGCTCGCGGCGCAGGGCCGGCCCGCCACGTACCTCGCCGCCCGCCTGGACGCGAGCACCGCGACCGTCGCCGCAGTCCGCAGCGGCTCCCGCCGCCGGATCTCCGTCGCCTCGACCTGCGCATCCACCACCTGCGGCTACGCCTGGCGGGCACGACCCCGGCCGCCCGGGGCATCCGGACCTCGGATGCAGCCCGTACCCGTGCTTGGGCGTTCCGCGGTCAGGAGCTGTCCGGCCGATCACCTGAGGAGCCGGCACATTCGGTTCTCGATGTCCAGCGCGTGGTCCGCCGAACCCGATACGGAGGAGGTCGGCGACGTCAGGGTCGTTGAAGGACCTGAGAGGGCGTTGGGTGAGGCTATGTCCGTTTCGTCGTTGCACGTTCGTGTGGGGTCTTCGGGAACCGGTGGCGGTTGAGGCGTCCTCGGTGGTGCGCTGGCGCGGTGAGTGAGCGCAAGGCGTATCCGAGTGACGTGTCCGACGCGCAGTGGTCGCTGATCGAGCCGATCCTGCTGGCCTGGAAGGCCGCGCATCCGTCGAGTTCGGGGCATTCCGGCAGCTACGAGTACCGGGAGATCATGAACGCGATCTTCTACCAGAACCGGACCGGGTGTCAGTGGGCCTATCTGCCTCACGACCTGCCGCCGAGCTCTGCGACGTACTACTACTTCCAGACCTGGCGCAAGGACGGCACCGACCAGGCGATCCATGACATCCTGCGTGCCCAGGTCCGGGCCGCGGCGGGCCGCGCCGAGGATCCGTCGTTGGTGTCGATGGACACCCAGAGCAACCACGCGGCGGTGAACGTCCCGGCCGCCACGACAGGCAAGGATGCGAATAAGAAGGTTCCAGGTCGGAAGCGTGGCCTGGCCGTGGATGTCATAGGGCTGATCATCGCGGTCGTCGTGGTGGCGGCCTGCGTCCACGACAACGCCATCGGCAAGCAGCTGCTGGACAAGGTCGCGCAGGCCGGGACCGTGCAGACCGCCCTGGTCGACCAGGGCTTCAAGTCCAGCGTGGTCGATCACGGCGCCGACCTGGGCATCAAGGTGGAGATCGTCAAACGCAGCCCCGACGACGTCGGGTTCGTCCCGCAGGCTAAACGCTGGGTATCCGAGCAGGTCAACGGCATCCTGATGTTGCACCGTCGCCTGGTCCGCGACTACGAGGCACTGCCGGCCAACGCCGAGTCCCGCGTGTACTGGGCGATAACGGCGAACATGTCCCGCAGGCTGACCAAGGAGTCGACGCCTACCTGGCGCGGAGCGTAGGAGGACCCGCCGATGTCACGCACCGCACTGGAGAGGATCGCCGACCGGGAACAGGCGATCGGCGACATCACCGAGCAGCTGTCCGCCGAGGTCAGCCAGCTCACCGCCCGCCTGGCCGAACTCGACGCGGAACGCGCCGACCTGGCAATCGCCCGCAAAGTCACCCTGTCCCTCGGCGACGACGAGCCCACCGGCGACCGGATGCCGGGCCTGCCCGACAACCCGATCTACCAGCACATCCTCACCGCGCTCATCGACGCCGCAGCCCCGCAACGCTGCCGCGACCTGTGCCGCACCCTGGCCACCGGCACCGAGCCCACGCACATCTCCGGCATGCGCAACAAGCTCAAGCGTCTGACCAGCGCCGGCCTCGTCGTCGAGACCGAGCTCGATACCCCAGTTGGTGGACGCCCACTATCGTGGAATCTGCGCAGGACAGGACGGGCTAGGGGGAACCTTGTATTACAGCGGCTTGGGGCTTGACCGGGTTGGCGGCCGGCGTACCGACTCGGAGTGGGTCGCCGGGCTGTTGACGAGCCCCAGTACCCAGGTGATTCCCTTGTGGCGGGACCACTGTCTGGTCCGCGACGACAGGCCCATCCGGCTGCCGCTGGCCGAGGCGCGGGGCATCCTCGACGCCGCCGACGACCAGGTGTTTCTCGGCCTGGACGGAGAGGCCGCGGTGTTCGCGGCCGACGTGTCCCGCGTCGACCGGTCCAACGCCGTCGAACTGGCCACCGCGGACACGGTGCTGGAGGTGCGAGCCATGGTTCCCACCATCACGCCGGACGAGGCGGGCCTGCTCGCGTATGCCCGTGGAATCCTGCACTGGAACCGGAATCAGCGGTTCTGCGGCGCGTGCGGCGGTCCGGCCGTCCCCAGCAACGGTGGCCACCTGCGGACCTGTCAGGACTGCGGAAAGCTGCTCTTCCCGCGGATCGAACCGGCCGTGATTGTGCTGGTCGAACTACCCGGCACGCCTCGGCGCTGCCTGCTCGGCCGGCACGCGGGATCCGGTCCGGACCGCTTCAGCACGCTGGCTGGGTTCGTCGAGATCGGGGAGAGCCTCGAGGACGCGGTGCGCCGCGAGGTCGCCGAAGAGGCCGGTGTCGAGGTGGGGACGATCACCTATCAGGGATCCCAGTCGTGGCCGTTCCCATCCGGGATGATGATCGGGTTCCGCGCCGAGGCCGTTTCCGACCGGATCGACGTGGACAACGTGGAGGTGGTGGAGGCACGTTGGTTCACGGCGGCCGAACTTCGGTCGCGAATTACGGACTCCGCTGTCGGCGGGCCCTACCGGGTCGACTCGATCGGCAAGGTGCTCATCGACCAGTGGTTGGCCGACGTGGAGTGAGTCAGCTTGCCACACTGTTGGGGGGAATGTGAGCCGAACTCGACGCGGAACGCGCCGACCTGGCAATCGCCCGCAAAGTCATCCTGTCCCTCGGCGACGACGAGCCCACCGGCGACCGGATGCCGGGCCTGCCCGACAACCCGATCTACCAGCACATCCTCACCGCGCTCATCGACGCCGCAGCCCCGCAACGCTGCCGCGACCTGTGCCGCACCCTGGCCACCGGCACCGAGCCCACGCACATCTCCGGCATGCGCAACAAGCTCAAGCGTCTGACCAGCGCCGGCCTCGTCGTCGAGATCGAGCCCGGACTGTTCGCAATCCCCACACCCAGAACAGCCGACTGACCGCGTGACCTGCCCACACACCGTCACAACGACGAAACGGACATAGCCTCACTCAACGCCCTCTGAGGTCATCGAGCGGTTCTCGTCGAAGCCCGGTGCCACGGCCCCCGACGCGCGATACGCTGACCGGCACCCGTGGCCGCAGCGCGGGCGCCCCGCTCCCTCGACGTTCTGTCAGGTGTCCGAGCGCCGTCCGCAGCCTGCCCGGGCCTTCTGCCTCCCGAGCGAAATGCGGTACTGCTATGCGCGCTTCCCTGTTCACCGTCGACCTGCCCGGGCCCGGGCGCCTGAGCACGATGGCCCGCCCCCGCGGCCACGACTGGCTGGCCGACGAGATGGCCGCACTCGCGGCCGCCGGCGCCGACGTCCTGGTCAGCGCCCTCACCGAGGACGAGGTCGACGAACTCGGCCTCGCTGCCGAGCCCCGGCTGGCGGCCGCGGCCGGCCTGGAGTTCGTCCCGCTCCCGATACCGGACCGGACGGTGCCGACCCCATCCGCCGTCCTGCCCGCCCTCCACCGGCTCGCCGCCCGGCTCCGCGAGGGCGCCCACGTGGTGGTGCACTGCCGCGCCGGCATCGGCCGTTCCTCCCTCCTCGCGGCCGCCCTCCTCGTCCTCGACGGCACCGCCCCCGACACCGCCTGGGAACGTATCGAACGCGCCCGCGGCCTCACCGTCCCGGACACCCCCGCCCAACGCGCCTGGCCCGCCGGCCCGCTGCGGCAGGCCACGGGGTGACGCCGCCCGACATGCTGCGTTCGGCGCAGGGTCGGGCGGTGCGGCGGGCGGGCGGGGGAGACTGCCGGGAGCGAGTGAGAGACGGAGGTCGCGGCCATGGGTGCTGCGCAGTTCCACGCCTGGGACGTCCGCGAGTCGGGCCCCGCCGACGCCCCGCACCGGGTACTGCTGCTGCCCGGCGGGATGTGCAGTACGGCCTTCTTCGAGGACATGACGGCTGCCGAGCCGCTCGCCGGGGCGCCGATCCGGCTGGTGGCCGCGACCGTGCCGGGGCACGCCGGGACGGTCGCGCCCCGGGACGTGTCGATGGAGAACTATGCGGCGATCACCGCCGCCTTCGCGGCCGAGCGCGGCTGCACGGCCGTGGTCGGCCACAGCATCGGCGCCAACATCGCGCTGGAGATGGTGGGTGGCGGGCACTTCTCCGGGCCGGTGGTGCTGCTCTCTCCGACCTTCTCCCGGCCGGACGAGTCCAAGGCGCTGGCGGTCGCAGTGGCGCTCGGGCGGGTGCCCGGCCTGGGGGCGCTGGTCTGGCCGGCGATGCTGTGGCTGACACCGAAGGCGCTCGAGAACGGCATTCCGGAGCGGCGGCGGGCGGCCCTGCTCGCCGACCTGAAGAGGAACTCGGCGCCGTTCTGCCGCCGGGCCATGGGGGAGTACTTCGCGTACCTGGGCCGGCACGGCTCGCTGGTGCCGCGGCTGTGCGGCGCGGGCGTGCGGGCCCGGGTGGTGCGCGGGGACCGGGACGAGATCGGCCTGACCGAGGACGAGCGCGCCGCACTGGAGGCCTGTCCGTCCGTCACCCTCGACGTGGTCGCCGACAGCGGCCACCTGGTGATGGTGGAGCAGCCCGAGGCGGTGGCCCGCCTGGTCGCCGACACCGTCCTCGGCACGGACCGCTGACCGGAGGCCCACGGACCGCTGACCCGTGGCCGATGACCGTCCTCAGACGGTGAGCACGACCTTGCCCCGGGCGTGGCCGGTGTGGATGTGGCGCACCGCGGCCGCCGCCTCCGCCAGCGGGTAGCTGCGGTCGACGACGGGCGTCACCAGGCCCTGCTCCACGGCCTCGGTCAGGAACCGAAGGTCGTCCGGCCGCTGACGGGCCAGCACGGTGCGCAGCCGCTGGCCGACGAAGGGGGACAGCGCGACGGCGCGCAGCTGCCGGTCGATCCCCTGCAGCCATCGGCCGCCGGCCTCGCCGCCGACGACGACGAGCGTGCCGCGCGGGGTGAGGGTCCTCCGCAGCAGGGCCAGCGGCCGGTTGCCCGCGGTGTCGAGGACCAGGTCGTAGCGGTGCCCGCCCTCGGTGACCTCGGCGCGGGTGCGGTCGAGCGCGTGGTCGGCGCCGAGCGAGCTGACCAGATCGGTGCTGCCGGTGCTGCACATGCCGGTGACCTCGGCGCCGAGGGCCTTGGCCAGTTGCACGGCGTACGAGCCGACGCCGCCTGCTGCACCGATGACGAGGACGTGCTGCCCGGCCCGGAGCCGTCCGGTGTCGCGCAGGGCCTGCAGGGCGGTGGTGGCGGAGGTCGGTACGGCGGCGGCCTGTTCGAAGTCGAGGCGGGCCGGCTTGGGCGCGAGCATGTCCGGCCGGGCGAGGGCGAATTCGGCGAAGGAGCCGTCGCAGGTGCCGTAGACCTCGTCGCCGGGCCGCAGGCCGGTGACGTTGCGGCCGACCTCCTCGACCACGCCGGCGGCGTCCGTGCCGCGGACCGGGTTGCGCGGTGTGCGGAGGCCGGAGGCCAGCCGGACGGGGAGCGGCAGGCCGGCCATGAGGTGCCACACACCGGGGTCGACACCGGCGGCGCGGACGCGGACGAGCACGTCGCCGTCGCCCACCGCTGGCCGGTCGACCTCCCGCAGCTCCAGCACGTCCGCCTCGCCGTACCTGTCCTGGACGACAGCCTTCATCGTGCTTCCTCCCTCTCGGTGTCCGGGTACTGGAAGACGTCGTCGAGGGCGACGCCGAACACCCGGGCGATCTGGAACGCCATCTCCAGGGAGGGTGAGTACCGGCCCTGTTCGATGGCGATGACGGTCTGCCGGGTCACGCCGATCCGCTCGGCGAGGGCGGCCTGCGTCATCTCCCCGTGGGCGAACCGCAGGGCGCGGATCGTGTTGGTGACCCTGGTCGGCTTCACCACGGGCAGAACCCCCGCCGGTAGGCGGCGATCTTCGCCGTGGAACCGAGCAGCGCGGAGAGGACGAACGCCAGGTAGGCCGTGTTGGCGATCCAGAAGTGGTCCACCTCGGCCATCGCCGTCAGGAGGGCCGCCACCCCGCCGAGGACGAGGAAGGAATGGCCGACGTACTTGCCGAACCGGTGGATCTCCCTGTCCCGCTGGTCCTTCTGCCGGCCGCCCTCCTTCGAGGCGAGCGAGACGGCGATGTGGAGCAGGACCGAGGCCGCGATCGCGATGCCGACGCTCCACACCAGGGCGGCCCGGTAGGGCGCCGCAGCGAGCGGCCCGGTGCCGGCGCGGCCGAGGACGACGGCCGCGTACGCCGTGTAGGTGCAGACGGTGACCACGACCATGATCCAGGCGCGTTTCTCTTCGACTGCCATGCCGTCAAGGTAAAGCAGACCGGACACCGTGTCAAAGATTCTTGACATGCCGAACGGGCAGAAGGACAGGCCCGCCGAACGGGTGGAGTCCACTGCCGCGGACACGTCCTGACGGTGTGTGCAGCGCGAGGGGCGCGGGGCGGCGGTGCATCATCGGCCATGGGCACCCCCGTACCCCGCCGCCCCCGGCCAGGCCCCGCCGGGCCGCCCGTACCGCTCGAGACACTCGAGGACCTCGACCCGGCCGTCCTGGTGGAACCCGCCGATCCGGCCGGCCTCGCCCGGCCGGTCTGGTACGCCGCGTACGGCTCCAACATGCACCGGGCCCGCCTGAACGCCTACCTGGCCGGCGGTCGTCCGCCCGGCAGCCGCCGCCGCTACCCGGGCTGCCGCGATCCGCGCCCGCCCGCCGCGGACCTGCCGCTGCTCCTGCCGGGCCGGCTCTACTTCGCCCGCGAGTCACAGGTCTGGGGTGGCGGCATGGCCTTCGTGGACGCCCTCGACGACGGCGAGCTGCCCGCCCGCGGCTACCTGCTGACGGTCGACCAGCTGCTCGACGTCGCCTCCCAGGAGATGCACCGCACCCCGCGGGCGGCCACCGCCCCCGGCCTGGCCGCCGCCCTGCGCGACGGCCGTGCCAGCCTCGGGCCCGGCCGCTACGAGACCCTCCTCTGCCCCGGCACCGTGGACGGCCACCCGGTACTCACCTTCACCGCCCCGGGTCGCAGCAGCGAGGCCCCGCTCAGCCGCCCCTCCGCCGGCTACCTCCGTGCGCTCGCGGCCGGCCTCGCCGAGTCGCACGGCTGGCCACCCGCCCGCGCAGCCGCCTACCTCAGCACCCGCCCCGGCGCCGCCGGCCGCTGGACCCCCGCCGAACTCCTCGCCCAGCTCCGCCCCTGAGCCGACCTCCACGGGGTGACCACCCGGGCGATCGTTCAAGACGCGCCCAGGAGCCCCGCGCCGGTCATCCGACGCCCACCGACCCCCGTCGTCCCCACACGCCACCCGCAGCTGCGCCCGCCACCAGGCAGAGGCCGGCCGCGGCCAGGCCGACAGGCCCGGCCGAGTCGCCGAGCAGCGGCGCCCCGGCGACGGAACACCCGAGTGCGCAGCACGCCCCGCCCGCGGTGCCCAACGAAAGGCCGATCAGCATGCCCATCGTCCTGCCGGGACCGGGTGGCGGTGCAGGGTCCGGGGCGTCCGGCCGCCGTGCCCACGACGGGCGGGCCGGTTCGGGCGCGGGGGCCGCGGCGATCGCCTTCGGCTCGGCCACCGGGTGCGGGAGGGCCGTCCACGGCAGCCGTTCCAGCAGCAGGCCCGCGTGGTCGAACGGCGCGCCGGGACCGAGCCGGGCCAGCGTCCGCGGGGAGGCGGGGGTGAGTTCGGTGCCGAGGGCCACCATCGCCCGGCCGCGCGGGGTCGGCCGCTCCTCGCAGCGTTGCCGGTAGGTGTGGAGCCGCCCGTCGGTGCCGAGCACCAGCTCGCAGCCGGTGCGCAGCCCCGACCGCCCGCCCGGGCCGCGGTACGGGGCGGGGTCGGAGTCCGCCACCCGGTCGACCACCCAGCCGTCGACCGAGGTGCCGCGGTCGTCCTCGATGTGCCGCGCCGCGACGCCCCTGCCGCCCAGCGCCACCGCGGTGCACCGGGCCAGCGCCAGCAGCTCCTCGTACGGGTCCACTTGCGCCGGTCAGCCCTCGTCGCCGCAGCCCGGGCAGGGCCTGCGCGGCACCTTGGTCGCAGCGCACTTGCCGCACCTGGTGGTCTCGCCCATGGCGCCGTCCTCTCGACGTGGTGTCACCCGACGTGGTGTCGGGTACGGCGAGCGTAGGGCGGTCCCGGGCCGCCGCAGGCGAGGGTTTCGGAACCGGGCCCGCATTGACCGCAGGTGATCGCCTACGGCCCTGACCTGGCGGTTTCCGCGAGTCCGCAGAGGCGATGCCGGTCGGCGGTCAGCTCTTCTTCGCCCGGCTGGGCTGCACCCGCATCGGCTCGCCGGGCATCTTCGGATGGTCCGGCGGGTACGGCAGGTCCCCGGCGTCCTGCTGGGCGTACAGCTCGAGCAGCGGTTCCAGGTCGAAGGCGTGTCCGTCCATGTCGGCGTGCAGGTCGCCCAGTTCGGCGAACCGCTCGGGCAGCGTCCGCAGGTCGAAGTCCTGCGGGACGACCTCGTCCAGCTCCTCCCAGCGCAGCGGTGTGGAGGCGGTGGCCTCGGCCCGGGCGCGCAGTGAGTAGGGGGAGGCGATGGTGCGGTCGCGGGCCATCTGGTTGTAGTCCACGAAGATCCGCTCGCCGCGCTCCTCCTTCCACCAGGCCGTGGTCACCCGGTCGGGCATCCGGCGCTCCAGCTCCCGGCCGAGGGCGATCACGGCGTGCCGGCAGTCGGTGAACGTCCAGCGCGGCTCCACCGGCACGTAGACGTGCAGGCCGCGGCCGCCGGAGGTCTTCGGCCAGCCGCGCAGCCCGAGCTCCTCCAACAGGGCGCGCAGCTCGTGCGCGGCGTGCACCGCGTCGTGGAAGTCGGTGCCTGGCTGCGGGTCGAGGTCGATCCGCAGCTCGTCGGGGTGCTCGGTGTCGCCGCGGCGCACCGGCCACGGGTGGAAGGTCAGACAGCCCAGGTTGGCCGCCCACAGCACCGCGGCGGGCTCGGTGGGGCAGATCTCGTCGGCACTGCGGCCGCTGGGGAAGGTGATCCGGGCCGTCGGCAGCCACTCCGGCAGGCCCTTCGGGGCGCGCTTCTGGTAGAAGAACTCGCCCTCGACGCCGTCGGGGAAGCGCTGCAGCGTCGTCGGCCGGTCGCGCAGCCCGCGCAGCACTCCGGGCGCGACCGCCAGGTAGTACTCGGCGACGTCCCGCTTGGTGAAGCCGCGCGCCGGATAGTAGACCTTGTCGGGGTTGGACAACCGGACCGTCCGGCCGTCCACCTCCAGTTCCACCGCTGTCGAGACCATGCCCTCCACGCTAGGGCCTCGTCCGACAATTCGCGTCGCATCGGCGCGCGGCGGGAATCGTCGGACAAGGCCCTGAGCGGGGACCGGTATCCGGCGCGCGGGCCGCGGGCCGTGCGGCGACGATCGGACCATGGACCTTCCCGTGATGCCGCCGGTGCAGCCCATGCTCGCCAAGTCGGTGGCCGAGATCCCGCCGGGCATGCAGTACGAGGCCAAGTGGGACGGCTTCCGCGCGATCGTCTTCAAGGACGGCGACGAGGTGGAGATCGGCAGCCGCACCACCAAGACGCTCACCCGCTACTTCCCCGAGCTGGTGGAGGCCTTCCGCCGGGAGCTGCCGGCCCGCTGCGTGGTGGACGGCGAGATCGTCATCGCCCGGGAGGGCCGGCTGCGCTTCGAGGAACTGCTGGAACGCATCCACCCCGCGGCCTCCCGGGTCCGCACCCTGGCCGAGCGCACCCCGGCCTCCTTCGTCGCCTTCGACCTGCTCGCCCTGGACGACACCGCCCTCGGCGACCGTCCGCTGAGCGAGCGGCGCAGCGCCCTGGAGGCCGCGCTCGCCGGGGCGTCGGCACCCGTCCACCTGGCCCTGGCCGTCACGGACCTCGACACCGCCCGCACCTGGTTCGCCCAGTACGAGGGCGCCGGGCTGGACGGCGTGGTCGCCAAGCCGCTCGACCAGCCGTACGCCGCGGGGGAGCGCACCCTGTTCAAGGTCAAGCACCAGCGGACGGCCGACTGCGTCCTGGCCGGCTACCGCGAGCACAAGAGCGGCCCGATCGTCGGCTCGCTGCTGCTCGGCCTGTACGACGACGGCGGGCAGCTCCAGCACGTCGGTGTCTGTGCCTCCTTCCCGATGGCCCGCCGCCGCGAACTGGTCGAGGAACTCGCCCCGTTGCGGCTCGACGACCTCACCGGCCACCCCTGGGCCGCCTGGGCCGACGAGAGCGCCCAGGCCGCCTCCCGCCTCCCCGGCGCGGTCAGCCGCTGGACGGGCACCAAGGACCTCTCCTGGGTGCCGCTGCGGCCCGAGCGGGTGGTCGAGGTCGCGTACGACCACATGGAGGGCACCCGGTTCCGGCACACCACCCAGTTCCGCCACTGGCGCCCGGACCGCGAGCCGGCCAGTTGCACCTACGAGCAACTGGAGGAGCCGGTCTCGTACGACCTGGCGGACATCCTCCGCTGACCCTGTTCGCACCGGACGGCCGGAGGCTGTGGTGGGGAAGATCGCGCTGTTCATGGTGACGTCGCTGGACGGCTTCTACGAGGGGCCGGGCGGGGCCTTCGACTGGCCGCTGGTGGACGAGGAGTTCGACGAGTTCGGCCTGGCGCAGCTCGCCGAGGCGGACACCCTGCTGTTCGGCCGGGTCACCTACGAGGGCATGGCCGCCTACTGGCCGTCTCCGGCCGCGCAGCGGGACGACCCGGCGACGGCCGCGGTGATGAACGTGATCCCCAAGGTCGTGGTCTCCCGCACGCTGGGGCGTGCCGACTGGGCCGGCAGCCGGGTGGTGCGCAGCCTGGAGGAGGTCGCGGAGCTCCGGGCCGAACCGGGCCGCAGGATCGTGGTGTTCGGCAGTTCGGCGCTCTGCGTGGGCCTGCTGGAGCGCGGCCTGCTGGACGAGGTGCGGGTGATGGTCAACCCGGTCGTGCTGGGCGGCGGGCGGTCGCTGTTCACCACCGCGGGCGACCGCATCCGGCTGGAGCTGCTGGAGGCCAGGCCGTTCGCCTCCGGCAACGTCCTGCTGACCTACCGCCCGGCCGCAGACTGAGGCGGCCCCGCGGGACTTCCGTCCGCGAATCGCCAACTCCGTTGCATCGGTGCGGTGTTCTGCATTGACAGGGGTGCGGCGGCCCGGACACCATGGCTTCCGCCGCCCACTGCCCCCACCGGCACCGCCTCGCCGACCCCGAATGGGAGCGCTCCCATAGCGTTGGTGCAGGTCAGGGCAGTGGTCACCCCGGCGCCGCCAGCCGCGTCCCTCCGCCGGGCCCCACCCCCGCCGTCCCGGAAGGACGCCATGCCGCACCCCAGCGCACCCCCACCCGGCCCGACGCCGGCCGCACGCCTCCTCGCCCACGCCGACGCCCCTGCGGGCCGCCACCGCTCACCGCGCCGCACCGCCGCCGGTGTTGCGCTCGCGGGCGCGCTCGCCGCGGGCGCCCTGCTGCCGATCCACGCCGCCCCCGCCCGGGCCGCCGCCCCGGCCTACAACTACGCCGAGGCGCTGCAGAAGTCGCTGCTCTTCTACGAGGCCCAGCAGTCCGGCAGGCTCCCCGCCACCAACCGGGTCGAATGGCGCGGCGACTCCGCCCTCGACGACGGCAAGGACGTCGGGCTCGACCTCACCGGTGGCTGGTACGACGCGGGCGACCACGTGAAGTTCGGCCTCCCGATGGCCGCCTCCACCACCATGCTCGCCTGGGGCGGCATCGCCAACAAGCAGGGCTACACGGCCTCCGGGCAGATGCAGTACCTCAGGAACAACCTGCGCTTCGTCGACGACTACCTGCTCAAGGCGCACCCCGCCCCCAACGTCCTCTACGGACAGGTCGGCAACGGCTCGGCCGACCACGCCTGGTGGGGCCCGGCCGAGGTGCTGCCGATGGCCCGGCCCGCGTACAGGATCGACGCCTCCTGCCCCGGCTCCGACCTCGCCGGCGAGACCGCGGCCGCCCTCGCCTCCTCCTCGATGGTCTTCGCCGACAGCGACCCGGCGTACGCGGCGACCCTGGTCACCCACGCCAAGCAGCTCTACTCCTTCGCCGACACCTACCGCGGCAAGTACAGCGACTGCATCAAGGACGCCCAGGGCTACTACAACTCCTGGAGCGGCTACAACGACGAGCTGGTCTGGGGCGCCATCTGGCTCTACAAGGCCACCGGCGACAGCAGTTACCTCGCCAAGGCCGAGACCTACTACGCCAACCTCTCCACCGAACCGCAGACCAGCACCAAGTCCTACCGCTGGACCATCGCCTGGGACGACAAGTCCTACGGCGCCTACGTGCTGCTCGCCCAACTCACCGGCAAGCAGCAGTACATCGACGACGCCAACCGCTGGCTCGACTGGTGGACGGTCGGCGTCAACGGCAGCCAGGTCAAGTACTCGCCCGGCGGTGAGGCCGTCCTCGACTCCTGGGGTTCGCTGCGCTACGCGGCCAACACCGCCTTCACCGCGCTGGTCTACTCCGACTGGCTCACCGACGCCACCCGCAAGGCGCGCTACCACGACTTCGCCGTCCGCCAGATCAACTACGCACTCGGCGACAACCCGCGCAAGTCCAGCTACCTGATCGGTTTCGGCGCCAACCCGCCCAAGAACCCGCACCACCGCACCGCCCACGGCTCCTGGACCGACCAGCTCACCAGCCCGGTCAACAGCCGCCACACCCTGATCGGCGCCCTGGTCGGCGGCCCCAGCTCGGCCGACGACAGCTACACCGACGACCGCTCCAACTACGTCAACAACGAGGTCGCCACCGACTACAACGCCGCCTTCACCGGCGCCCTCGCCCGCCTCTACAGCGAGTACGGCGGCGGCGCGATCTCCGAATTCCCGCCGGTGGAGACCCCGGACGGGCCCGAGATGTCCGTCCAGGCCTCGGTGAACGCCTCCGGCACCAACTTCACCGAGATCAAGGCGTACGTGCTCAACAGGTCGGCCTGGCCGGCCCGCGCGCTCAAGAACGCCTCGCTGCGCTACTACTTCACCCTGGAACCGGGGGTGAGCCCGAGTCAGATCACCCTGACCACCAACTACAACCAGTGCGGGACGGTTTCCGGGCCGACGCTCCACTCCGGCTCCACCTACTACGTCACGGTCGACTGCTCCAACACCGTGATCGCGCCCGCCGGACAGTCCGCCTACCGCAAGGAGGTGCAGTTCCGGATCGCCTCCGCCGGTGCCTGGGACCCGACCAACGACTGGTCGTACCAGGGCATTTCCCTGGTGCCGGGCTCCACCCCGGTGGACGCTCCGAACATCCGGCTGCTGGACGGCTCCGCCCCGCAGTGGGGAGCCGAGCCGGGCTCCGGCCCCTCCCCGTCGCCGTCGTCCTCCGCGTCGCCCTCGCCGAGCGCGAGCCCGTCCTCCTCGCCGTCCCCGTCGCCCTCCGCTTCCCCCTCGCCCTCGCCGAGCGGCAGCCCCACCCAGCCGATCGCTGGCTGCACCGTGGCGTACACCGTGGGCAGCAACTGGGGCACCGGGTTCACCGCCGACGTGACCGTGCGCAACACCGGCAGCACGACCGTCTCCGGCTGGACGCTCGCCTGGACGTACCTGGGCAGTGAGAAGATCACCAACGCCTGGAACGCCCGCGTCACCCAGACCGGCGCGGCCGTGACCGCCGCCGACGCCGGCTGGAACGGCACCTTGGCGCCGGGCGGCTCCGCCTCCTTCGGCTTCCAGGCCACCGGAAGCCCCGCCGCCCTGCCCGTCTTCACGCTCAACGGCCGGGCCTGCACAACCTGAACCACCCCTCCCACCGCGGTCCGGCCCACCGAGGGGGCGGGCCGGACCGCGGACCCCCTGTCAGCCCAGGGCGGTGCGGAGTGCCGAGAGGTCGTCCTCCTTCGCACCGTTCGCCAGCAGCCAGCCCTCGACCGAACCGTGGTGGCTGCGCATCCACACCAGGGCCCGGCGCAGGTGCCCGGCGGCGACCGGGAGCGTGCGGTGCCCGGCCGCGGTGTCGGCCGTGCCGGCCGTCAGCCCGAGTGCGGCATTGGAGCGGAGGAAATCGCCGGTGACCTCCTGCTCGGTGGCACCCAGCAGCGTCTGCACCACGGCGACCACCACACCCGTCCGGTCCTTCCCGGACGCGCAGTGCACCAGCACCGGCCCCGCCCCGGGGGCCGCCAGCCGGCGCACCAGCGCCACCGTCGCAGGCCCCGCCTGCTCCGCCATCGCCGGGTAGAGCTCCGCCTGCTCGGCCGGCCACCGCTGCTCGGTGAAGACCGGCAGGTGGCAGTGGTCGACCGGCAGTCCGCGGCAGTCGTCCGGCCTGTCCCGCACCTCGGGGGTGCTGCGCAGGTCGACGACCGTCCGCACGCCCAGCTCCGCCAGCCGCCGCGCCCCTGCCGGCAGCAGCCCGTCCAGCGCCCCGGAGCGGTAGAGCACCCCGCGCGGCAGCGCCCCTGCACCCCCCGCATCCCGGAAGTTCCGCACCCCCGCCACCTCGACGAACACCGATCCGCCCCGCACCTCAGCCCTGGTCACGGCGCCCATTCTCCACAGGCCCCGGCCGGCTGCCGGACGCGGCCGGTTCACCAGGGGCTTGAGTCTCCAGCAGGGGGAGACGCCAAGGTTGGGGACATGAACGGCGACACGCGCTCCTCGGACGCGCTCCCCCCGGACGAGCCCTCCTCGGGCACGCTCCTCTCGATCGGCGACCTGGCCCGGCGGACGGGGCTGACGGTCAAGACCGTCCGGTTCTATTCCGACAGCGGGATCGTGCCGCCGACCGACCGCAGCCCGGCCGGCTACCGGCTCTACGGCACGACCGCACTCGCGCGCCTGGACCTCGTCCGCACCCTTCGGGACCTGGGGCTCGACCTCGCCGCCGTCCGGCGGGTGCTGGCCAGGGAGGTCTCGGTGCCCGAGATCGCGGCCGCGCACGCCGACGCCCTGGAGGTGCAGATCCGCACCCTCAGGCTGCGGAAGGCGGTGCTGCGGGCGGTGGCCGCGCGGGGCTCCACACCGGAGGAAATGGACCTCATGCACAAGCTGGCCAAGCTCACCGACGCCGAACGGCGGCGCCTGATCGACGACTTCGTCGACGACACCTTCGGCGGCCTGGACGCCAACGCCGAGTTCGTGGACATGCTGCGCTCGGCGATGCCCGAGCTGCCGGACGACCCCGAACCCGGGCAGGTGGAGGCCTGGGTGGAGCTCGCCGAACTCGCCCGGGACCAGGACTTCCGCGCCGCCGTCCGCCGGATGGCGCAGTACCAGGCGGCCGAGCGCGCCGACGGCGACACCACCGGGCTGCACCACGACCTCACCGAGACCGTCCGCGAACGGGTCGGCCGCGCGCTCGGGGCCGGGACCGCCCCCGACTCCGCCGACGCCGCCCGCATCCTCGACGGCCTCACCGCCCGCTACGCCGAGACCTTCGGCCGCGCCGACGACGCCGGCCTGCGCCGCTGGCTGCTGACCCGGCTGGAGATCGCCGCCGCCCCTCGCACCGAGCGGTACTGGCACCTGCTCGCCGTCGTCAACGGATGGCCCGTCCCACCGAGCCTGGCCCCGGTGTTCACCTGGTTCACCGCCGCCCTGCGGGCCCACCCGGGGCAGGAGCCGCGTGACTGAAACCGGCCGGAGGCGCGGCCGCGGCACCGGGCACCACGGGGCTGAAGCTGCTGTGCGGCCCCCACCGGGCGCACGGGCGCTGACCGGCACCGCCGTGGACGCACGGGTCCGGGCAGGCCCGCCGCCGCGAACCGGTCGAGGAACTCGCCCCGTTGTGCCTCGACGACCTCACCGCCACCCCTGGGCCGCCTGGACACCAAGGGCCTCTCCCGGGTGCCGCTGCGGCCGGAGCGGGCGGTCGAGGTCGCGTACGACCGCATGGAGGGCGCCCGGTTCCGGCACACCACCCGGCTGTGGAGCCGTCATGCGGCGGCCGGTCCGTACGTGTGGAAACCCTCGCCGGATTCCAGGCCGAACTTTCCCTTCTCCAGGTACTCGGTCTCGAGGTGACGGGCGAACGCCGTCCCCCGGTCGTCCGGCATCGCCGTGGCGATGGCGTGCGCGGTGCGCAGGCCGATCCTGTCGATCATTTCGAAGGGGCCGACAGCGGCGCTGGTGCCGATCTTCCAGGTGGTGTCGATGGTCGCAGGATCGGCGACGCCGTCGAGCAGCAGCTCGGTGGCGGCGTGAAGCATCGGGATGAGGAGCGAGTTCAGGACGTAACCCGGCTGCTCCTTGTGCAGTTCGACGGGAACCATCCCGATCTCACCGGCGAATTCCACGACCTCGCGGTAAACGGCTGGATCGGTGTCCGCGGTGCCCATGATCTCGGCGATGTTGTGCTGCCAGATATGGGTGATGAAGTGCAGCGAGAGAAAACGGTCAGGTCGGCCGGTGGCCGCGGCGAACTGGCTCGGCAGCAGCGTCGAGGAGTTCGTGGCGAAAACGGTCCGCTCGGGCGCCAGGTGCGCGAGCCGGCTGTAGACCTGCTCCTTGAGCCGGATGTTCTCCGGGACCGCCTCGATGACGAGGTCCGAATCGGCCACGGCCTGCCCGAGATCGCTGGTGAGGTGGATGCGTCCGACTGCGTCACGGGCGGCGTTCAGCTTTTCGGCGCCCAGTTCCGCAGCGTACTGGTCGGCGAGGGCGTCGAGTCGGCGGGAGCCCTGATCGAGGGCCTCCTGGTTGATGTCGTAGGCCTGTACGGGGAAACCGTGGCTGGCGACCTGGAACGCGATCTGCGAACCCAGGACACCGGTACCGAGGACGGTGACCGTCTTGAAGACCGACATGTGGATTTCCTTCCGTGTGCGCCCCGGGTGGTGCTTCGCCCGGGACTTCGGTGCCGACGGCGGGCGGTCGCCGAAGCGACTGCCGCAGGCCGTCACGCTCCGAATTTAGGCCTGGAACCCCTCGAATCTTTGACTTCGGACGTCAAGTATTTGACCCTGGCCGACATGGGATTGTTGCGCTCGGCGACGCTGCGGAACTTCCGTGCCCTCGTCGGCGAGCTCGGCGGGAGCGCCGAGGATCTTGCGGGCGAAGCCCGCCTCCCGGTGGCGGCGCTGGACGCCGACGAGATGCTCGTCGACGGCGATGCCGTCGCCGCCGTACTGGAGCTCGCCGCCCTGCACCTGGCGTGCCCCGATTTCGGGCTGCGCCTGGCCGCGCGCCAGGACCTGGGTGTGCTCGGCCCGCTGGCCTTGGCGATCCAGAGCTCGCGGACCATCGGCGACGGACTGGAGTGCACGTCCCGCTACCTCTACCTGCACGGACGATCGCTGCGGATCACCGTCGAGGCCGACCCGCACGGAACGGAAGGGGTGATTGCCGTGCGTTACGGCGGGGACGCCGCTCATCCGGTCTCCGCCCAGAGCATGGACCAGGCACTCGGATTCACCCACCGTGTGATCGCGACATTGGTGGGCGGTGCCTACGGACTGCGCAGTGTCGAGTTGCCGCACCCGCCGCTCGCCCGCAGCAGCGTCTACGAGTCCTTCTTCGGCGTCGAAACGAGGTTCCGCCGGCCGGACGGGCTGCTGCGAATGCCCCACAGCCTGCTGTCGATGCCGTTGGGCCACGGCGACGAAACGCTGCGGGCACTGGCCCTCGCCTACCTTGCCCGGCAAGCCCCGGAACCGGCTGCCGAGCTGGCGCCACGGGTCCATGCCGCTCTTGCGCGGTCACTGGGCGCAGCCAGCGCGTACGGCATCGACTCGGTGGCCCGACTGCTGTCCGTCCACCCGCGCACCCTCCAGCGCCGACTGGCTGCCGAAGGCACTGCGTTCGCCGCGATCCTCGACGACGTACGGCGGGATGCCGCTCGCCGGTACCTCGTGACCAGCGACCTGCCGATGTACCAGATCGCCTCGCTCCTCGGTCTCTCGGAGCAGTCGGCCCTCTCCCGGTGCTGCCGCCGCTGGTGGGGGATGTCCCCCTCCCAGGTGCGACGCGAGGCCCGGCAGGGCTCCGCCGCCACCGGCCCGTGACGAGCACGATGCCCGTGGCCGGCGGGGCCGGTCGGACGTCGGGCGGCCGGGTGGCGGGAGTGGGCCGTTCGGGTGGCGCTCGGCATGCCGCGGGGGCCGCCGGGGCGTGCGGCGGAGGGTGCTCGGGGACGATCGTTCAGCCCAGCTGCGACCTCCCTTAAGAATTCCTCGATGGACCGCACCCACCCCGACCGGGCAGATTTCACTGTGCCCGGCGGGGCAGGGGTTGCACCGCCGGGCTCCCGTTCCACCGTGCGTCAGGAGCGCTCGCCGTGAAGGCACTCGTCAAGCAGAAGGCCGAGCCCGGGCTCTGGCTGATGGACGTCCCCATGCCGGAGATCGGCCCCGGGGACGTGCTGATCAAGGTGCTCCGCACCGGCATCTGCGGTACCGACCTGCACATCCGCTCCTGGGACGGCTGGGCGCAGCAGACCATCAAGACCCCGCTGGTCCTCGGCCACGAGTTCGTCGGCGAGGTCGCCGCGATCGGCGCGGCCGTCGCCGACATCGAGGTGGGCGACCTGGTGAGCGGCGAGGGCCACCTGGTCTGCGGCAAGTGCCGCAACTGCCTGGCCGGCCGCCGCCACCTGTGCCGCAACACGGTGGGCCTGGGCGTGGGCCGCAACGGCGCCTTCGCCGAGTACGTGGCGCTGCCCGCCTCCAACGTGTGGGTGCACCGGGTGCCGGTCGACCTGGACGTCGCCGCGATCTTCGACCCGTTCGGCAACGCCGTGCACACGGCGCTGTCCTTCCCGCTGGTCGGCGAGGACGTGCTGATCACCGGCGCGGGCCCGATCGGCATCATGGCCGCCGCCGTCGCCCGGCACGCCGGCGCCCGCAACGTGATGATCACCGACGTCTCCCCGTACCGCCTGGACCTCGCCCGCAAGGTCGGTGTGACCCTGGCCCTGGACGTCTCGCAGCACACCATCGAGGAGGGCCAGCAGCAGCTCGGCCTGCGCGAGGGCTTCGACGTCGGCCTGGAGATGTCCGGCCGCCCCGAGGCGATGCGCTCGATGATCGCCAACATGACGCACGGCGGCAGGATCGCCATGCTGGGCCTGCCCGCCGAGGAGTTCGCGGTCGACTGGGCGTCGATCGTCACCTCGATGATCACCATCAAGGGCATCTACGGCCGTGAGATGTTCGAGACCTGGTACGCGATGTCCGTGCTGCTGGAGGGCGGCCTGGACCTCACCCCGGTGATCACCGGCCGCTATGCCGCCGCCGACTTCGCGGAGGCCTTCGACGAGGCCGCCGGCGGCAACTGCGGCAAGGTCATCCTGGACTGGACCGCCTGAGACCGTCCCGCCCGCTCCGTCCGGCACCGGACCGTCCCGCACCGGACGGTCCGACACACCGTCAGCGACACACCGCCTAGGGAGACACCACCCGTGTTCGACAACGTGCGCGAGGACCTCGCCGCCACCCTCGACGAGATCCGCGAGGCCGGCCTCTTCAAGCCCGAGCGCGTCATCGGCACCCCGCAGAGCGCCGCGGTCACCGTCACCGCGGGCGGCCGCCCCGGCGAGGTGCTGAACTTCTGCGCGAACAACTACCTGGGCCTCGCCGACCACCCGGCCGTGGTCGCCGCCGCCAAGGACGCCCTGGACCGCTGGGGCTACGGCATGGCCTCCGTCCGCTTCATCTGCGGCACCCAGGACGTGCACAAGCAGCTCGAGGAGCGTCTCTCGCACTTCCTCGGCCAGGAGGACACGATCCTCTACTCCTCCTGCTTCGACGCCAACGGCGGCGTCTTCGAGACCCTGCTGGACGAGCGCGACGCGGTCATCTCGGACGCCCTCAACCACGCCTCCATCATCGACGGCATCCGTCTCTCCAAGGCCCGCCGCCACCGCTACGCCAACCGCGACCTCGCCGACCTGGAGCAGCAGCTCAAGGCCACCCAGGACGCCCGCCGCCGCCTGATCGTCACCGACGGCGTGTTCTCCATGGACGGCTACATCGCCCCGCTGCGCGAGATCTGCGACCTCGCCGACCGCTACGACGCGATGGTCATGGTCGACGACTCGCACGCGGTGGGCTTCGTCGGCCCGACCGGCCGCGGCACCCCCGAGCTGCACGGCGTGATGGACCGCGTCGACATCATCACCGGCACCCTCGGCAAGGCCCTCGGCGGCGCGTCCGGCGGCTACGTCGCCGCCCGCCGCGAGATCGTCGCCCTGCTGCGCCAGCGTTCCCGCCCGTACCTGTTCTCCAACTCGCTCGCCCCGGTGATCGCGGCCGCCTCGCTGACCGTGCTCGACCTGCTGGAGCAGTCCGGCGACCTCCGCGAGCGCCTGGCGGCCAACACCCACCTGTTCCGCACCAAGATGACCGAGGCAGGCTTCGAGGTCCTGCCGGGCGAGCACGCCATCGCCCCGGTCATGATCGGCGACGCGGCGAAGGCGGGCCGGCTCGCCGAGCTGCTGCTGGAGCGCGGCGTGTACGTGATCGGCTTCTCCTACCCGGTCGTGCCGCACGGCCAGGCCCGCATCCGCGTGCAGCTCTCGGCCGCCCACTCGACCGAGGACGTCGAGCGGGCCATCGCGGCCTTCGTCGACGCCCGCGCGGCGCTCGGCGAGTAACGGCACTCCGAACCACCCCTCCCGGGCGCGGCCCTACCCTCACCGCGCCCACCCTTGCGGGGCACCCCCGGCCCCGCTCCGCCGTCGGCCCGGCCTTCCCCAGCCGGGCCGGCGGCGTTTTCGCACGGCTGCCCTACGGGCGCCCCCGGTGGCCACGGCCGGAGGCCCGCTGCGCCACCCGGGCGGCACTCCACGGGATGCGGGCCGTCCCCCGCCGCCGGAGAGTCGGCAGGGTGGGGGACGGGACGCGGCGAGAGGAGTAGCGGATGCCACCGGTGCCCGCCGTGCCCGCGCCCCGCCGCCTCCCCTCGGCGGCAGTCCTCGCCGCCCTCACCGCCCTCCTCGTCGTCCTCGGCGTCTGTGCACCGGTCACCTGGGACGCCCTCGCGGAGCCCGTCGGCCGGCCGAGCCCCGTCGCCGACCTCGCCGCGACCGGTCTCGGCGGGTGGTACGCCACCGGGACCCGCGTGGTGCTGCTGGTGGTGGCGCTTGCCTCGGTGGCCGCGATCGGCCTGCTGCTCGCCCGCGACCCCCCGCCGGGCCTCCCGTACCCGGGGGCGGTGGGCACGGCCGCGGCCGGCGCAATGCTGCTCAGCGCCGACCTGCGCGGACAGCCCGTCGACGCCGTGCTCGGCCTGGCCTGCCTGGCGCTGGCGGCCTCCGAACTGCTGGCCCGCGGACGCCCCCGAGGGGGAGTCGCCCTCGGTACGGCGATCGCCCTCGAACCGGCGCTCGCCCTGTTCGCCGTGCTCCTGGTGTGCCTGCGGGAGCGCCGCCGCGCACTGAACGCCGTCGTCCTCGCGCTCGCCCTGAACACCGCGGCCTGGGCCGCCCGCCCGGCGGAGACCGCCCGCAGCTGGCGCCAGCTGGTCGATCCGCTGATCGCCGTCGGCCCCGACAACCAGTCCGCGCTCGGCCTGCTGCTCCGGCTCGGCCTGCGCGGGCCGCTGCTGCTCGCCGTCTGCCTGGCGGCGGGCGTTCTCGTCGCCACGGCCGGCGTGCGCCGCGCCGCGTCGTACACCGCCGACGGGCAGCGGCTGCTCGCCGCCGGCGTGGTCGGCTGCGCGGCGGTGGTGGTCTCCCCGCTGACCGGGCCGGCCGAATTCGGCTGGCTGCTCGCCGCCGCGGTCGGCCGGCTCGGCCGCCGCCCCGAGGACCGCGCCCTGTGGCCGGTGGTCGCCGTCACGGTCGCCCTGCTGTCCAGCAGCATGCTCGACCCCGAGATCGAACCGGTCACCACCTTCCTGCTGCGCGGTGCCGCCCCGCTGACCGCCGCCGCGGCCGCCGTCGTGCTGGCCTTCCGCCGCACCACCGACCCCCAGTGGTCCCTGCACCGGACACCGGCACCCACCCCGCACCACCCCTTCGGCCTCCGGCGGCTGCCGCTGCTGCCCGCCACGCTGCGGCCGGTGAGCCGGCCCAACCTGCTGATGGAGCTCCTGTTCATCCAGGTCGGCTACGGCATCTACACCCGCATCCGCAACGCCGCACCGGACCGGGCCGGCGCCGCGGTCGACCACGCCCGGGACATCTACCGGGCGGAGCAGTTCCTGCAGCTCGACGTCGAGAAGGCGGTCAACAGCTGGGTGCTGCGCACCGACGGCATGCTGGACGTCTCCCTGCAGTACTACAAGACCCTCCACCTGATCGGGCCGCTGGCCGTGCTGAGCTGGCTCTACCTGCGGCACCCGCGCCGCTACCGGACCAGTCGCACGGTGCTGTTCACCGCGACCGGCCTCGCCCTGCTCGGCTTCTGGGGCTACCCGCTGGCACCGCCGCGGCTCACCCCGGGCCTCGACCTGCGCGACAGCCCGTACGGCGGGCCGGCGACCGCGCCGCTCGGGGCACTCACCGCGCTGACCAACCAGTACGCGGCGATGCCCTCGCTGCACTGCGCCTGGGCGTTCTGGTGCACGGCCGCGGTCATCGCCGCCACCCGCCGCCGCTGGGTGTGGGGCGTCGCCGTGCTCTACCCGGTGGTCACCCTGGCCGTGGTGGTCGCCACCGCCAACCACTGGGTGCTGGACGCCGCCGGGGGTGTCGCCGTCGTCCTCGCCGGCTGCCTGGTGCAGTACGTGCTCACCGGCCGCCGACTGCTCGACCGCACCGCAGTACGGCCGAAGCGTGCCCGAGAGCCGCAGCCGCCGACGCAGCCGCAAGCCCCGCCCGCTGCCGGACCGGCGGTGCAGGACGCCCCGCAGCCCGAGCGGATCGAGCGCCGCGGCGACCCCTGACGGCCCTGCTCGGCCGGCGTGCCGCCGGGCCCGTTCGGGCGCGGAACGGAGCGCTCCGGCCCGCTGGCAGAATTGACCCCGTGATCGACGCACGACGGCTGCGGACCCTGCGGGCCGTGGCCGACCACCGCACCGTGACGGCCGCCGCGGCCGCGCTGTACCTCACCCCCTCCGCCGTCTCGCAGCAGCTGGCCGCCCTGGAACAGGAGACCGGCCACCACCTGCTGGCCCGCGACGGCCGCGGGGTGCGGCTGACCGCGGCCGGCGAGATCCTGCTCGGCCACGCCGACGCGGTCCTCGCCCAGCTGGAGCGGGCCGAGGCCGACCTGGCCGCGTACAGCGCCGGGGTCGCCGGGGAGGTCACCGTCGCCGCCTTCGCCACCGGCATCGCGCTGGTGCTGGCGCCCGCGATCACCGAACTCGCCGTGACAGCACCCGGCGTCCGCCTGCGGGTGCTGGACGCCGAGGGCGACGCCAGCCTGCCGATGCTGCTGGACGGGCAGGCCGACCTGGCCGTCGCGGTCGAGTACCGCGGTGCGCCGCGCGCCGACGACCAGCGGCTGACCCGCGTCCCGCTGTACGCCGAGCCGTTCCGTGCGGTGATCCCGCTCGGGCACCCGCTGGCGGCGGGGGAGGGCCCGGTCGCGGTCGCCGACCTCGCCGCCGAGCCGTGGATCGGCCCCTACCCCGGCAACCCCTGCCACGACGTGGTGCTGCTGGCCTGCGAGCACGCCGGTTTCCAGCCGCGGCTGGTGCACTCCTCGGACGACTTCCGGGCCGTGGTCGCACTCGCCTCCGCGGGCGCCGGGGTGGCCCTCGTGCCCCGTTCGGCGCTGCGCGGCGCCGACCTCTCCGCGGTGGCCGTCCGCCCGGTCGACACCGAACTCGCCACCCGCAAGGTCTTCGCCGCCGTCCGCGCCGGCGCCGAACAGCACCCCCTGATCGCCCCCGTCCTGACCGCCCTCACCACGACGGCCCGCAGCCTCGACAGCTGAGCCGATGCCCCCGAGCCCCTACTCGGCCGCCACGATGCGGTCGACCGCGGCCGACACCAGCAGGTCGCGTTCGGCCGGGGTGAAGACGTCCGGCAGGGTGAGCTGTTCGACGATCAGCCAGTTCAGGGCCAGGTAGAGCAGCCTGACGGCGGTGGCGTCGCCGGGGAGGCCGGACGCCTCGTGGTAGGCGACGTTGGCGTCGACGTCGGCGCGGACCCGCTCGGTGAGGACCTTCCGCAGTTCGGGGCGGCGGGTGGCCTCCAGCCGGAGCTCGAGCAGCGCCAGGTAGCCGGTGCGGAAGGAGGAGACCCGGCCGACGAGCTCGCGCATCAGCTCCGCGTAGGTCTCCCGGTCGCGGCCGGCCGTGCGGTGGCGGGTGATGGTGGCCTCGTCGGGCTGGAGCCGCTCGTACACGCGGGCGCCGGCCTGGGTGAGCAGGTCGTCCCGGTTGGCGAAGTAGTTGGAGGCGGTGCCGGCGGGCACGGCGGCCGCGGTGTCCACCGCCCGGAAGGTCAGGCCCCGCGCGCCCTCCCCGGCCAGCACCTCGATCGCGGCGTCGACGAGGGCGGCGCGCCGCTGGTCGTTCCGTCTCACCATTGACACCACTCCAGATGTAGTACTAAATTCAAACCACTTCGATCAGAGTACTACGTGTGGAGTCATCAGAGTGCGAAAGCTCGTGTACTACGTTGCCGTCACCCTCGACGGCCGCATCGCCGGTCCCGGCGGCGAGTACGACTTCTTCCCGCAGGGGGGCGAGGAGCAGGCCGCCGCCTACTCCTCCTGGACCAACACGCTCTACCCCGAGACCGTCCCGACCGTCGCGCGTGCCGCCCTCGGGCTGGCCGACGCGCCCAACCGGCACTTCGACACCGTCCTCATGGGCCTCGGCGCCTACCGCCCCGCCTTCGACGCGGGCATCACCAGCCCGTACGCGCACCTGCGCCAGTACGTGCTGTCCAGCACCCTCGACCCGAACACCGACCCGGCCGTCACCGTCGTCCCGAGCGACCCGGTCTCCCTCGTCCGGGAGCTCAAGAAGGAGGAGGGCGCCGGCCTGGACATCTGGCTCTGCGGCGGAGGGAAGCTCGCGGGCGCCCTCCTCCCCGAGGTGGACGAACTGCTGATCAAGAGCTACCCGGTGGTCGCCGGCGCCGGCATCCCGGCCTTCGACGGCACCTTCGACCCGACCGTCTTCGACGTCGCCGAGCGCACCGCCTTCCCCAACGGCGTCACCCTCACCCGCCTCGTCCGCCGCTGAGGCGTGCCGGCAAACAGCTGGGAAGTCGGTAGGGGCGGCCCCGTCTTCCGGGGCCGCCCCGATCTGACGGGCCGTCGTCCCGATGTTCGGTATCCGCACTGCTCAGCGATGATGCTGGCATATGCTGCTGGGCGGCCAGGCCCGTGGCCACCTGCACGGGCCACCACACCCTCAGCAGGAGCGCTCCAGTGAGTCACGACCTCCACTCCGACCCTGCCGCCCTTCCGGTGGCGGTGATCGGCCTCGGCGACATCGCGCAGAAGGCCTATCTCCCGGTGCTCACCGCCCAGCCCGGACTCGACCTGCGGCTGATGACCCGCGACCGCGCGAAGCTGGACCGCCTCGGCGACGCCTACCGGATCGAGCACCGCTACACCGACCTCGGCGAGCTCATCGACAGCGGCGTGCGGGCCGCCTTCGTGCACGCCGCCACCGACCAGCACGTCCCGATCGTCGAGCAGCTGCTCACCGCCGGCATCGACGTGTACGTGGACAAGCCGCTCGACCACACCCTGGACGGCGCCCGCCGCCTGGTCGACCTCGCCGAGCAGGTCGGCCGGTCGCTGCTGGTCGGCTTCAACCGCCGGCACGCCCCCGGCTACCTGCTCGCCCTGGAGCGGCCGCGCGACCTGATCGTCCTTCAGAAGCACCGCGAGGGGCTGCCGGAGGCGGCGCGTTCCGCCGTCTTCGACGACTTCATCCACGTCGTGGACACCCTGCGCTTCCTGGTGCCGGGCGAGATCGAGCACGTGGACGTCCGCTCCCGCAGCCGGGACGGCCTGATGGAGCACGTGGTGCTCACCCTCGCCGGCGAGGGCTTCACCGCGCTCGGCATCATGAACCGGATGAGCGGCGCCACCGAGGAGGTGCTGGAGGTCTCCGGCGGCGACTCCAAGCGGTCCGTCATCAACCTCTCCGAGATCGTCGACTTCCGCGGCCAGCCGACCGTCCGGCGTCGCGGCGACTGGGTGTCCGTCGCCCGGCAGCGCGGCATCGAGCAGGTCGTGCTGTCGTTCCTGGAGTCCGTCCGGGCCGGCAAGGTGGTCTCCGCGCGGGACGCGCTGCGCACCCACGAGCTGTGCGAGCACGTCGTCCAGCAGATCGAGGCGCAGGCCTGACGGGCTGTCGACTGCTTTACGGCGGCGCCCCCGGTGCGGCCAGGAAGTGGCCGCGCCGGGGGCACCCGTGCGCGAGGCTCAGCTGTTGGCGCAGATGTTTCCGGCCGTCGGGTTCAGCGCGGCGAGCACGTTGACGGTGTTCCCGCAGATGTTGACGGGAATGTGGACCGGGATCTGGATGACGTTGCCGGACAGGAGGCCCGGGGAGTTGCTGGCCGTGCCGACGGCGTTCGCGTCTGCGTTGGCCACGCCTGCCGAGCCGAGCACGAGCGCACCGGCGGCGGCGGCCAGCGCGAGAGCCTTGCGGATGTCCTTCACGGTCTTCTCCAATTCGGGAGGGGACGTTCCTCGGTGGAACCATGGGCGCCGGGCCGACGGCATGCCGGCCGGGCGGCGCCCGCCACCAAGTCTTGGCACGGCTGGACGGAACGGTCCTCCGGGCACGCGCGAGGTTCGTCCGCCCGGGTGGGAATCTCCGTCGGCACTGCGCCATCGGCGGTACTGCGGACCGCCCGGATGATTACGCAGGGTGATGGGCCGTCGGATTCGACTGCGCACCGCCCGTCCCGGGCCCCGGCCCTCACCGGACGAACCGTCCTTCCGAACCGGTACCCGAAGTCGCCGAGGTCCTGTCGCCAAGGTGCTCGAGCGGACGATTCGGGGGCGCGGGGAACTGTGCGAGGCGGGAGGCGCGGCACCGTTTCTCCCGGTTTCGCGCAGTTCCCCGCGCCCCTCACGGGTTGCCCGGTTGCCCCGGGGTGGCGGCCCCGTCGCTTCCGGCGGAGCAAAACAAGCACGCATGCTTGATTTCTTCGCGGGCCGCTGCCAGGCTGCTGCACCACCAGGGCAGGGGAGGCGGGCATGCTGCGGATCGGCAACGCGTCCGGGTTCTACGGCGACCGGTTCGCCGCGTTCGAGGAGATGCTCACCGGCGGGCCGCTGGATGTGCTGACCGGCGACTACCTCGCCGAGCTCACCATGCTGATCCTCGCCCGCGACCGGCTGAAGGACCCGGACCTCGGCTACGCCAAGACCTTCCTCCGGCAGGCCGAGCAGTGCCTCGCCCTCGCCGCCGAACGCGGCGTCCGACTGGTCGTCAACGCCGGCGGCCTCAACCCCGGCAGGCTCGCCGAGGCCGTCGCCGGCCTCGCCGCCAAGCAGGGCCTGGCACTGCGCGTCGGCCACGTCCTCGGCGACGACCTGCTGCACCGCGCCGCCGAGTTCGGGCCGCGTCCGGGCCTGCTCGCCGCCAACGCCTACCTCGGCGCGGCCGGCATCGCCGAGTGCCTGCGCGGCGGCGCCGACATCGTCGTCACCGGACGGGTCACCGACGCAGCCCTCGTCGCCGGCCCCGCCATGGCCCACTTCGGCTGGGGACCCGACGACCTCGACGCCCTCGCCGGCGCCGTCGTCGCCGGCCACGTCCTCGAGTGCGGCGCCCAGGCCACCGGCGGCAACTACGCCTTCTTCCGGGAGCACCTCGGCCCCGGCGCCGACCCCCGCCCCGGTTTCCCGCTCGCCGAGATCCACGCCGACGGCAGCAGCGTCATCACCAAGCACCCCGGCACCGGCGGCGCCGTCACCGTGGAGACCGTCACCGCCCAGCTGCTCTACGAGACCGCCGGCCCCCGCTACGCCGGGCCGGACGTCACGGCCCGCCTGGACACCGTCCGGCTCGCCCAGCAGGGCCCCGACCGGGTGCTCGTCGAGGGCGTCCGCGGCGAGGCCCCGCCGCCCGACCTCAAGGTCGGCCTCAACCGGCTCGGCGGCTTCCGCAACGAGATCGTCTTCGTCCTCACCGGCCTCGACATCGAGGCCAAGGCCGACCTGGTGCGCCGTCAGTTCGAGGGCGCGCTCGAGCGGAGGCCCGCCGAACTGCGCTGGACCCTCGCCCGCACCGACCACCCGGACGCCGACACCGAGGAGACCGCCTCCGCGCTGCTGCGCCTGACCGTCCGCGACCCGGACGAGCGGGCCGTCGGCCGGGCGGTCGGCGCCGCCGCCGTCGAACTCGGCCTGGCCGGCTACCCCGGCTTCCATCTCACCGCGCCGCCCGGCCCCGGCACCCCGTACGGCGTCTTCGAGAGCGCGTACACCGACCGGCGCGGCGTCCCGCACACCGCGGTGCTGCCCGGCGGCAGCCACCGGGCCGTCCCGGCACCCGACCGGACCCGGCCGCCCGAACCGCTCCCCGAGCCGCCGCTGCCCGAACCGCTGCCCGCCGGGCCCACCCGCCGCGCCCCGCTCGGCCTGGTCGCCGGCGCGCGCAGCGGCGACAAGGGCGGCGACGCCAACCTCGGCGTCTGGGCCCGCACCGACGACGGCTGGCGCTGGCTCGCCCACACCCTCACCACCGACCTGCTGCGCCGACTCCTGCCGGAGACGGCCGGACTGACGGTGGAACGGCACCTGCTGCCCAACCTGCGCGCCGTCAACTTCACCGTCGCCGGGCTGCTCGGCGAGGGCGTCGCCGCGCAGGCCCGCTTCGACCCGCAGGCCAAGGCGCTGGGGGAGTGGCTGCGCTCCCGGCACCTCGACATCCCGGAGGCCCTCCTGTGACCGTCCTCCCCACCCGCCTCGACCCGGGCGGCGCCGAGCACACCGCCCACCGGGCCGCGATGCTGGAGAAGCTCGCCGCCCTGGACGCCGAGCACGCCAAGGCGCTGGCCGGCGGCGGGCCCAGGTACGTCGAGCGGCACCGCAACCGCGGCAAGCTGCTCGCCCGCGAGCGGATCGAACTCCTCCTCGACCAGGACTCGCCGTTCCTGGAGCTCTCCCCGCTCGCCGCCTGGGGCAGCGACCACCCGGTGGGTGCGGCCCTGGCCACCGGTATCGGGGTGATCGAGGGCACGGTCTGCGTGATCACCGCCAACGACCCGACCGTGCGCGGCGGCGCCAGCAACCCGTGGACGCTGAAGAAGGCGCTGCGGGCCAACGAGGTGGCCCTGCACAACCGGCTGCCGCTGGTGAACCTGGTCGAGTCCGGCGGCGCCGACCTGCCCAGCCAGAAGGAGATCTTCATCCCCGGCGGGGCGCTCTTCCGCGACCTCACCCGGCTCTCCGCCGCCGGCATCCCGACCGTCGCGGTGGTCTTCGGCAACTCCACCGCCGGCGGCGCGTACGTGCCCGGCATGTCCGACCACACCGTGCTGGTGCGGGAGCGGGCCAAGGTCTTCCTCGGCGGTCCGCCGCTGGTGAAGATGGCCACCGGCGAGGAGGCCGACGAGGAGCGGCTCGGCGGCGCCGACATGCACGCCCGCACCTCCGGCCTCGCCGACCACGTCGCCGAGGACGAGCCGGACGCCTGCCGGATCGCCCGCCGCATCGTCAGGCGCCTGCACTGGCAGCGCCGCGGGCCGCTGCCCGACATCGCCGCCGAGCCGCCGAAGTACGACGAGGAGGAGCTGCTCGGCATCGTCCCCGGCGACCTGAGGGTGCCCTTCGACCCGCGCGAGGTGATCGCCCGGATCGTCGACGGCTCCGACTTCGACGAGTTCAAGCCGCTGTACGGGCCGAGCCTGGCCACCGGCTGGGCCACCCTGCACGGCTACCCCGTCGGCATCCTCGCCAACGCGCAGGGCGTGCTGTTCAGCGCCGAGTCGCAGAAGGCCGCCCAGTTCATCCAGCTCGCCAACCAGCGCGACATCCCGCTGCTCTTCCTGCACAACACCACCGGCTACATGGTCGGCGAGGCCTACGAGCAGGGCGGCATCATCAAGCACGGCGCCATGATGATCAACGCGGTCTCCAACTCCCGCGTCCCGCACCTGTCCGTGCTGATGGGCGCCTCCTACGGCGCCGGGCACTACGGCATGTGCGGGCGGGCCTACGAGCCGCGCTTCCTGTTCGCCTGGCCGAGTGCCAAGTCCGCGGTGATGGGCCCGCAGCAGCTCGCCGGGGTGCTGTCGATCGTCGCCCGGCAGTCCGCCGCCGCCAAGGGCACCCCGTACGACGAGGACGCCGACGCGGCGATCCGCGCCATGGTCGAGCAGCAGATCGAGGCCGAGTCGCTGCCCGCCTTCCTCTCGGGGCGGCTCTACGACGACGGTGTCATCGACCCGCGGGACACCAGGACGGTGCTCGGACTCTGCCTCTCCGCCGTGCACAGCGGCCCCGTCGAGGGCGCCCGCGGCTACGGCGTCTTCCGGATGTAGCTTCTTGTGGAGGAACGACCCACGTGATCACCTCTCTGCTGGTCGCCAACCGCGGCGAGATCGCCCGGCGGATCTTCCGTACCTGCCGCGACCTCGGCATCGCCACCGTCGCCGTGCACTCCGACCCGGACGCCGGCGCCCCGCACGTCCGGGAGGCCGACACCGCCGTCCGGCTGCCCGGCGCCGCCCCCGCCGACACCTACCTGCGCGCCGAGCTGCTGATCGCCGCCGCCCGCGCCGCCGGCGCCGACGCCGTCCACCCCGGCTACGGCTTCCTCTCCGAGAACGCCGAGTTCGCGCAGGCCGTCCTCGACGCCGGCCTCACCTGGATCGGCCCCCCGCCCGCCGCCATCGCCGCCATGGGCTCCAAGACCGGCGCCAAACGGCTGATGGCCGGGGCCGGCGTGCCCGTCCTCACCGTCGGCGACCGGCCCACCGAGGCCGACCTGCCGCTGCTCGTCAAGGCCGCGGCCGGCGGCGGCGGACGCGGCATGCGGATCGTCCGCGACCTCGCCGAACTGCCCGCCGCCCTGGCCGCCGCCCGTGCCGAGGCGCTGTCCGCCTTCGGCTCCGACGAGGTCTTCTGCGAGCCGTACCTGCCCACCGGGCGGCACGTCGAGGTCCAGCTGATGGCCGACACCCACGGCACCGTGTGGGCCGTCGGCGACCGCGACTGCTCTCTGCAGCGCCGCCACCAGAAGGTGATCGAGGAGGCCCCCGCCCCCGGCCTCACCGAACGGCAGCGCACCGAACTCCACCGCGCCGCCGTCGACGCCGCCCGGGCCATCGGCTACGTCGGCGCCGGCACCGCCGAATTCCTGCTCGCCCCCGACGGCCGGCTCGCCTTCCTGGAGATGAACACCCGCCTCCAGGTCGAACACCCCGTCACCGAATGCGTCACCGGCCTCGACCTGGTCGCCCTGCAGATCGCCGTCGCCGAGGGCGAAGCCCTGCCCGCCGAACCGCCCGCCACCACCGGCCACGCCATCGAGGCCCGGCTCTACGCCGAGGACCCGGCCCGCGACTGGCAGCCGCAGACCGGCACCCTGCACCGCCTCGAACTCGCCCACCCGCACACCGAGTTCACCACCGCCGGGGCCCCCGCCGGGCTGCGCCTGGACTCCGGCGTCGACGACGGCTCCACCGTCACCGTCCACTACGACGCCATGCTCGCCAAGGCCGTCGCCTGGGCACCCACCCGGGCCGCCGCGGCCCGACGGCTCGCCGACGCCCTCGCCCGCGCCCGCATCCACGGCCCCGCCACCAACCGCGAACTGCTCGTCCGGGCGCTGCGCCACCCCGCCTTCCTGGACGCCCGGCTGCACACCGGCTTCCTCACCGAGCACGCCGCCGACCTCACCGCCCCCGACGGCAAGGACACCCCGCTCGCCGCCCTCGCCGCCGCACTGGCCGACGCCGCCGCCCGGCGCACCGCGCTGCCCTCCGGCTGGCGCAACCTGCCCTCCCAGCCGCAGGTCAAGCGCTACCGCGCCGCCGACGGCGGCGAATGGGAGGTCCGCTACCGGATCGGCCGGACCGGCCTGGACGCCGAGGGCCACCCCGGCACCCGGCTGGTCGAATCCGCACCCGGCCTCGTCGTCCTGGAGACCGGCACCCTGCGGCAGACCTTCCGCGTCGCCGCCCACGGCACCGCCGTCTGGATCGACGGACCGCACGGCGCCACCGCCCTCACCGCCCTCGACCGCTTCCCCGACCCGGCGCAGCGCACCGACCCCGGCGCCCTGCTCGCCCCCATGCCCGGCACCGTCGTCCGCACCGCCGCCGCCCCCGGCGACACCGTCACCGCCGGACAGCCGCTGCTCTGGCTGGAGGCCATGAAGATGGAGCACCAGGTCACCGCACCCGCCGACGGGCTGCTCACCGAACTCCGCGTCGCCCCCGGCCAGCAGGTCGAGCCCGGGGCCGTCCTCGCCGTCGTCCAGCCCGCCTGAGCCCTGCACACCCCGTACGGCACCCACCCTCACCGCCCGGAAGGACGCCGCATGTCCGCACCGCGCACCACCGCAGGCACCCTCGTCGAGACCCCCGAACAGCAGGCCCTGCGCCGGGCCGTCGCCGACCTCGCCGCCCGCTTCGGCCCCGCCTGGTTCCAGGCCAAGGCCCGCGCCGGCGAGTACGCCGACGAACTGTGGGCCGAGGCCGGCAAGCTCGGCTACCTCGGCGTCAACCTTCCCGCCGAGTACGGCGGCGGGGGAGCCGGCATCACCGAACTCGCCATCGTCCTCGAAGAGCTCGGCGCGGGCGGCTGCCCGCTGCTGATGCTCGTCGTCTCGCCCGCCATCTGCGGCACCGTCATCGCCCGCTACGGCACCGAGGAGCAGCGCCGCCGCTGGCTGCCCGGCCTCGCCGACGGCACCCGCCGGATGGCCTTCGGCATCACCGAGCCCGACGCCGGCTCCAACTCCCACCGGATCTCCACCGTCGCCCGCCGTGACGGCGACGACTGGCTGCTCACCGGCCGCAAGGTCTTCATCTCCGGTATCGACCACGCCGACGCCGTGCTCTTCGTCGCCCGCACCGAGGACGCCCGCACCGGACGGCTGCGGCCCTCGCTCTTCGTCGTCCCCCGCGACACGCCGGGCTTCGAGTACCGGGCCATCCCGATGGAGCTGGTCGCCGCCGAGAAGCAGTTCCAGGTCTTCCTGGACGACGTCCGGCTGCCCGCCGACGCCCTGGTCGGCGACGAGGACGCCGGGCTCCTCCAGCTCTTCGCCGGCCTCAACCCCGAACGGATCATGACCGCGGCGTTCTCCATCGGCGCCGCCCGCCGCGCCCTGGACACCGCCGTCGACTACGCCCGCACCCGCACCGTCTGGGACACCCCGATCGGCGCCCACCAGGGCATCGCCCACCCGCTCGCCCAGTGCGCCATCGAGGTCGAACTCGCCCGGCTGATGACCCAGAAGGCCGCCCACCTCTACGACGCCGGCGACGACCTCGCCGCCGGTGAAGCCGCCAACATGGCCAAGTACGCGGCCGGCGAGGCCGCCTGCCGGGCCGTCGACCAGGCCGTCCAGACCCTCGGCGGCAACGGCCTCACCCAGGAGTACGGCCTCGCCGCCCTCCTCACCGTCACCCGCGTCGGCCGGGTCGCCCCCGTCAGCCGCGAGATGATCCTCAACTACGTGGCCCAACACACCCTCGGCCTGCCCCGCTCGTACTGAGGGGTCGACCCAGGGGCGCGGGGAACTGCGCAATCCGGATGCGGGTGTCACGACAGTACGGGCCAAGCCGTGGTCTGTACGGTGGCCCGCATCCGGATTGCGCAGTTCCCCGCGCCCCTTTTGCATTCGCCCCAGCCCGTGACGTCGACCGCGTCCCGGTTGCGCAGCTCCCCGCGCCCCTCGTGGAGTGCCGGCCCGCGCAAGGATTGCTGTACGCCCTCTGGGCTGCGGGGCGGAAAGGGGGCAGGCTGTGATCCGGCAACTCCGCAGCACCGCGAGCTCCCCATCACCCCGCCGGAGGTATGCATGGTGTTCCGCAGCGCCCACCCCGACATCGAGCCCGTCGACCTGCCCATCCACGACGCCGTCCTCGGTGACCTGAACGGCCGCGCCGACCTGCCCGCCCTGGTCGACGGCGTCACCGGGCGCTCCCTCAGCTACGCCGAACTCGACCTCGCCAGCCGCCGCACCGCCGCCGGCCTGGCCGAGGCGGGCGTGCGCCAGGGCGACGTGGTCGCGCTGTACAGTCCCAACACCATCGCGTACCCGGTGGCCTTCTACGCCGCCACCCGCACCGGCGCCACCGTCACCACGGTCAGTTCGCTGGCCACCGCGGGCGAACTCGCCGGACAGCTCCGCGACAGCGGCGCCCGCTGGATCATCACCGTCTCCGCCTTCCTGCCGGTCGCCACCGAGGCCGCCGCCGCCCTCGCCGCCGACGGGCACCCGATCGCCGAGATCTTCGTCTGCGACCAGGCCCCCGGCCACCGCTCGCTCACCGACCTCGCCACCACCGACGCCCCCGAGCCGGCCCCCCGGATCGACGCCGGCGACCTCGCCGTGCTGCCCTACTCCAGCGGCACCACCGGCCTGCCCAAGGGCGTCATGCTCACCCACCGCTCGATCGCCTCCAACCTGGCGCAGACCGACTCGGTGCACGCCACCGCCGCCGGCGAGCGGATCATCGCGGTGCTGCCGTTCTTCCACATCTACGGACTGACCGCGCTGCTCAACCACCCGCTGCGCTGCGGCTCCACCGTGGTGGTGCTGCCCCGCTTCGACCTGGAGCAGTTCCTGCGGACCATTCAGGAGCAGCGGATCGAGGGCGTCTTCGCGGCCCCGCCGATCGTCCTCGCCCTCGCCAAGCACCCGCTGGTCGACCGCTACGACCTCTCCTCGGTGAAGTACGTGCTGAGCGCCGCCGCGCCGCTCGACGCCGAGCTCGCCGACGCGGCCGCCCGCCGCCTGGGCCTGCCGCGGGTGCACCAGGGCTACGGCATGACCGAGCTCTCCCCGGTGACCCACGTCGTCCCGCTGGACGACCCGGCGCCGCCGCCCGGCACGGTCGGCAAGATGGTCGCCTCCACCGAACTGCGGATCGTCTCCCTCGAGGACCCGGACAGCGACCTGCCCGCCGGGCAGAGCGGCGAGCTGCTCTTCCGCGGCCCCCAGGTGATGAAGGGCTACTTCGGCCGGCAGTCCGAGACCGACGCGATGCTGGACGCCGACGGCTGGCTGCACACCGGCGACGTCGGCTACGTCGACGAGGACGGCTACCTCTTCGTCGTCGACCGGGTGAAGGAGCTGATCAAGTACAAGGGCTACCAGGTCGCCCCCGCCGAACTGGAGGCCCTGCTGCTCACCCACCCGGAGATCGCCGACGCGGCGGTCGTCGGCGTCACCGGCGAGGACGGCACCGAGCGGCCCAAGGCCTTCGTGGTGCGCACCCCCGGAAGCGACCTGACCGGCGCCCAGGTGCAGGAGTACGTGGCGGCGCAGGTCGCCCCGTACAAGAAGGTGCGGGCGGTGGAGTTCCTCGACGCGGTGCCCAAGTCCGCCAGCGGAAAGATCCTCCGCCGGGAGCTGCGGGCCCGCCCGTCCTCCGCCGCGGCGGGGGCGATCTGAGAGGATCACCCCACCCGCCGTCGACCGCCACCGGAAAGCCAGGCCATGACAGCCCACGCCGCCGCCCTGCGCACCCCGCAGCAGGACCGAAGCCGCGCCACCCGCCGCCGCCTGCTGGAGGCCGCCGTGGAGTGCCTGGCCGAGGTCGGCTGGCAGGGCTCGACGGTCGCCGTGGTCGCCGAACGGGCCGGAGTGACGCGGGGCGCGGCCCAGCACCACTTCCCGACCCGCGAGGACCTCTTCACGGCTGCCGTCGAGCACGTCGCCGACGAGCGGCTCGCCCAGGTGCGCGCCAGCGCCGAGCAGCTGCCGCCGGTCGGCCCGGGCCGCACCGAGGCCGTGGTCTCCATGATCGTCCGCCTGTACACCGGCCCGCTGTTCCGGGCCGCGCTGCACCTGTGGGTGGCCGCCGCCACCGAGGAGTCGCTGCGCGAGCGGATCGTCGCCCTGGAGAACCACGTCGGACGGGAGTCGCACCGGGCCGCCGTGGAGTTCCTCGGCGCCGACGAGTCCCGCCCCGGGGTGCGGGAGACCGTGCAGGCCACCATGGACATGGCCCGCGGCCTCGGCCTGGCCAACCTGCTCACCGACGACGGCGCCCGGCGGGCCGGGATCGTCCGCCAGTGGGCCGGCCTGCTGGAGGCCGCGCTCGACGACGGGAGAGCAGCCGACGGCGGACCGGCCGGGGGGAGACCGGCGTGCTGAACACGGACAGACCGCTGGACACGAACAGACCGCGCCCGGACCGGCCGGCGACCCGCAGTCGCCGACCGGCCGGGCTTTGTGCAGTCTGGTGGGGACCGGATTGGCCGACCTCCCACCGGGAAGGTACCGGGCAGGTGAATTCCTGAAGATGCACGGATTCGACTGGACCGCCACCGACGGCGCCGGCCGCGGTGAGGCGGGCGCCGCTTCGGCGCGCCTGGCCGGCCACCGCCTGGTGCCGCTCGCCACGGCCCTCCTCCAGGAGGACGGCCGCATCCTGCACTGGAGCGAGGAGGCCGAGGCGCTCTCCGGCTACCCCGCCGAACGCGCCGTCGGCTCCTTCGCGGCCGAGCTGCTCGTCCCCGAGGGCCGGCGGCACCAGGCCGACGAACTGTTCAAGCAGATCATGTCGGGCTCCGGCTGGTCCGGCACCCACCCCATCCGGCACCGCGACGGCACCGACGTCGAGATCGAGTTCCACACCTACCCGATCGCCGGGCCCGGTGACCAGCGGCTGCTGCTGGTCACCGGCTCCGACGTCCGCGCGCTGCGCCAGGTCGAGGCCGACCTCGCCGTCCTCGACGGCATCTTCAACCAGTCCCCGATCGGCATGGCGGTCTACGACTCCGACCTGCGCTACGTCCGGCTCAACCAGGCCCTCGCCAAGATCAACGGCGTGCCGGTCGACGAACACATCGGCCGCCGGGTCTCCAACGTGCTGCCCGGTCTCAACAGCGCCGAGATCGAGGCCGTGATGCGCCAGGTGCTCACCACCGGCCGACCGATCGTCGACGCCCGCTCGCACGGCCGCACCCCCGGCGAGCCGCGCCGCGACCGCGCCTGGTCCGCCTCCTACTTCCGGCTGGAGGACTCCACCGGGCGGGTGCTCGGCGTCAGCTCCTCCCTGATCGACGTCACCGAGCGCTTCCAGGCCGAGGCTCGTGCCGCCCGCGCCCAGGAGCGACTCGCCCTGCTCGCCGAGGCCACCGCCCGCATCGGCACCACCCTCGACCTGCAGCGCACCGCCGAGGAACTGATCGAGGCGGTCATCCCGCGGTTCGCCGACTTCGCCACCGTCGACCTGCTGGAACCGGTGCTGCGCGGCGAGGAACCCGCCCCCATCCAGCCCGACAAGCCGATCCTGGTCCGTGCCGTCGCCGTCGGCGAGGCCTACGAGGCCGGCCTCACCCGGGCCGCCGACGCGGTCGGCGTGACCACCGAGTACGACGCCCAGCGGGTCTACACCCAGTGCCTGCGCAGCGGCCGCCCGCTGCTGCGCTCGCACGTCGACGAGGACGTGCTGCGCGGCCTGGTGCCCAGCTCCGACCGGGTCGGCCCGGGCGTCGCCGCCGGCGTCCACTCCTACCTGATGGTGCCGGTGCTGGCCCGCGGCATGGTGCTCGGCGGTGCCGAGTTCGTCCGCACCCGCAACCCCGAGTCGTTCACCGCCGCCGATGTCGCACTCGCCGAGGAACTCGTCGCCCGGGCCGCCCTCGCCATCGACAACGCCCGCCTCTACCGGCGCGAGCGGGAGACCGCCCTCACCCTGCAGCGCAGCCTGCTGCCGCAGGAGATCCACCGCACCCTCGGCCTGGAGATCGCCCACCGCTACCTGCCCAGCAGTCTGGTCTCCGAGGTCGGCGGCGACTGGTTCGACGTGGTGCCGCTCTCCTGCGGGCGGGTCGCCCTGGTCGTCGGCGACGTGATGGGCCACGGCATCCGGGCCGCCGCCACCATGGGGCAGCTGCGCACCGTCGCCCGCACCCTGGCCACCCTGGACCTGCCGCCCGAGCAGGTGCTGACCCGGCTCGACGAGACCGCCAACGCCATCGGCGAGGGCCAGTTCGCGACCTGCATCTGCCTGGTCTACGACCCCGTCGACCGCACCTGCACGGTTGCCTCGGCCGGCCACCTGCCGCCGGTCCGGGTCGCCCCCGACGGCTCGTCCACCGCGGTCGACCTGCCGCCGGGCGTGCCGCTCGGCATCGGCGGCGTCTCCTTCGAGAGCGTGGAGTTCACCCTGCCGGTCGGCGCCACGATCGCCCTCTACACCGACGGGCTGATCGAGCGCCGCGGCCAGGACCTCGACGAGGGCATCGCCCTGCTCGCCCGGACCCTCTCCGGCCGCCCCCGCACCCTGGAGGAGAGCGCCGACGCCGTCCTCGCCGCCCTGGTCGCCGAGGGCACCGACGACGACATCGCGATGATCCTCGCCCGCGCCCTGCCCGTGCCCGGGGAGCGCATCGCCACCCTCGACCTCCCCGGCGAGGGCCCGCTGCCGGCCCAGGCCCGCCGCTTCACCCGCGCCACCCTGCAGGCCTGGGGCCTGGCCGGGCACTCGGACTTCGCCGAGCTGATGGTCAGTGAACTGGTCACCAACGCCCTGCTGCACGCCGACGCACCGCGCCGGCTGCGGCTCTACCGCGACGACCGGACGCTCACCGTCGAGGTGTCCGACGCGGGTTCGCAGTCGCCGCGGCTGCGCTCCTCCGCCGAGGAGGACGAGGGCGGCCGCGGCATGCACCTGGTCAGCGAACTCGCCCACCGCTGGGGCACCCGCCCCACCAAGGAGGGCAAGGTCGTCTGGGCCGAGGTCGAACTTCCTTACCGTGCCGGATAGTTGTTCGAGGAATTTGCCGATTTCCTTCACAGTCCGGCCACGTGTGCACGACGATGGAGTACCGCGTACCGAGCCGGGGGGCGGCACGGGCGCCCGTGCCGTAAGGAGATCCGCGCGCATGCCCGTGCACCTCGAGGAGCGGTACACGCTGCCGTTCGCCTGCCTGGCCGAAGTGAAGTCCGCCGGAAGCCTCGTCACCACCAAGTGGAACGTCCACCACCTGTCGTCGCCGGAGTACGTCCGCCCGCGGGAGGGCACCGCCGTCACCGCCTTCCGGTGCCCGACCTGCAGCCGGGACTTCACCGTCCGGGTGGAGAGCCTGGGCAAGGCCCGGCGCAGGCGGCTCACCTGCCTGGTGGTCGGCGCGGTGCTCCTCGCCCTGCTGCTGCTCTGGGTGCCGATGCTGGTGCACTACGGTGGCCGGACCGTCGACGAGGACCAGGCGGACTCGGTCGTCGCCACGGTGGGAAGCCTCTTCGCCCTGACGGCGGTCTCGTTCGTCGCGGGCCTGACCGCCTTCAGGGTCGGCCGCGCCTACACCGGCCTCAACAAGCTGCGCCGGGTCACGGGCGAAGGCGGCGCCTCGGTCCGCGTCAGGGGCCACAAGTTCTGGCCGTAGGGGCCCGTCGTGAAGGCGCTGCCGGAGTCCCGCGCAATTCGGTGGCGGACCGAGCGCTGCCCGGGCAGGCTCATGTGCATGGTCTCAGTGGTGCAGAACGTGGCGATCGACTGTGCGGATGCCTACGGGCTGGCCCGGTTCTGGAGCGAGGTGCTCGGCTGTCCGCTGCATCCGGAGGCCGAACCGGGTGACCCGGAGACCGAGGTGCTGCTGCCGGAGGGGCCGTTGCTGCACTTCAACCAGGTGCCGGAACCGAAGACGAGCAAGAACAGGATCCACCTGTGCCTGCGCCCGAGGACATCGCGCGAGGAGGAGGTCGAGCGGCTGCTGGGCCTCGGCGCCACCCTCGTCACCGATCGCCGGGAACCCGACGGCGCAGGCTGGGCCGTCCTCGCGGACCCCGAGGGCAACGAGTTCTGTGTCCTCCGCAGTGCGGCCGAGCGGGCCGCGATGTCCTCCTGAAGCGTGCGCCCGACGGCCGGTGCCCCGCTCGTGGTCACTGCGCCTGGTCGGTCCGGGCGCGCACGCCCGGCCAGTCGAGGCGCAGTTGTGCGGCGCGCGGCAGCGAGGAGACCACCAGGTCGTACGAGTCCTCGATCATGTCCAGCACCAGTCGTTCGGGCACCGAGCCGTCCAGCAGCACGCTGTTCCAGTGGCGCTTGTTGAGGTGCCAGCCGCCGGTGACGGCCGGGTACTCGGCCCGCAGCCGGACCGCCAGCTCCGGGTCGCACTTGAGGCTCACCGACAGCGGCGCCCCCTCCAGGGCGCTGAGCGCGAACATCTTTCCGCCGACCTTGAACACCGAGGTCTCGGCGTTGAACGGAAAGGTCTCCTCCGCTCCGTTCAGTGCCAGGCAGGCTGCCTTGAGGGCTTCGGGCGTCATGCCCCCAGTCTGCCCCGCCGCACCGACAGCCCGCCGGGCGGGCTGTCGGTGCGGGGCCGGGGCGCGGTCACACGGTGTCCGCACCCCGGGCGCCTGCCGGCACCAGCAGGCGCAGCGCTCCCGGCACCACCGCGACCTCGACCGGCAGCGGGCCGATGTACTCGCCGTCGGCGTAGGCGGTGATGCCGGGGGACTCGATGCGCAGCGAGGAGGTGCGGTGGGTCTCCACCTCCGCGTGCTGCACGTGGGTGCCCTTGAAGACGGTCGGGAAGAAGCGGGCCACCTTCAGCCGCGACATCGCCCGGACGACCGTCAGGTCGAAGTGCCCGTCCGAGGGGTCGGCCTGCGGGCACATCCGCATCCCGCCGCCGTAGCTGCTGGTGTTGCCGACGGCGGCGAGCACGAGGTCGCGCTCGATCACCGTGCCGTCCGCCAGCACCAGCCGGAACGGCAGCGGCCTCAGGTTCGCGAACTCGACCAGGATGGCCAGGTTGTAGCGCATCCGGCCGCGCGGCCACGTCAGCCGGTTGGTGCGGTCGCTGACCAGCGAGTCGAAGCCGGTGGCGAGCACCGAGCCGAACCAGCGCTCGGTGCCGTCGGCGGTGGTGGCCCGCCCCAGGTCGACGGTGGTGCAGTGGCCGTCGGCGATGACGTCCGCGGCGGCCTCCGGGTCGCCGAGCGGCAGCCCGTACGCGCGGGCGTGGTCGTTGCCGGTGCCCGCCGGGACGATGCCGAGCGGAGTGCCGGTGCCGGCCAGCGCCTGCAGGGCGAGGCTGATCATGCCGTCGCCGCCGGCGGTCACCAGGGCGTCCACCCCGCGGCCGACCGCCTCGCGGGCGAGGCGGATCGCGTCCTCGGGGTCGGCGCCCGCGGTGTTCAGCACCTCGATCCCGCGCTCCCGCAGCCGGGCGGTGGCCCGGCGGGCGGCCTTCTCGGCGTGGCCGCCGCCCGCCGCGGGGTTGGTGAGCACCATGACGCTGCGCGGCGGGCGGCCGGTCTCGGGGGCGGTCACGGGATCAGCTTGCCGGGGTTGAGGATGCCGACCGGGTCGACGGCGTCCTTGACGGCGCGGAGGATCTTCACCCCGAGGTCGCCGATCTCCCGGTCCATCCACGGGCGGTGGTCGGCGCCGACGGCGTGGTGGTGGGTGATGGTGCCGCCGTTGGCCATGATGGCCTCGCAGGCGGCGCGCTTGGCCGTGTCCCACTGGGTGATCGGGTCGCCCTGCTGGGCGGCGAGCACCGTGAAGTACAGCGAGGCGCCGGTGGGGTAGACGTGCGAGATGTGGCAGAGCACCAGGCTGCCGCTGCCGAGCTCGCCCTGCAGGGCCGCGGTGACGGCGGTCTTGAGGCGCTCCAGGCCGGCCCAGTCGGTGGCGGTCTCCAGGGTCTCGCACAGCGCCCCGGCGTCCAGCAGCGCGTCGCGCAGGTACGGCGCGGAGAAGCGTCCGTGCTCCCAGGCGACGGCGGGCCCGGCGCCGAGGGAGGTGCCGCCGGCGGCGAGCAGCACCGCGCGGGTGGTTTCGTGGCGGGCCTCGGCCTGCTCCTTCGTCCCCTCGAAGACGGTGACGGCCAGGCAGCCGCCGGTGACCTGCTCGCCGCCGATCTGCTCGGTCATCGCGAGGTTGACGGCGGTCTCGGACTCGTCCGAGAGCCGGAGCACGGTGGGCCCGGCGCCCTGCTGCTCGACGGCGCGCAGCGCGGCGGCGCCGGTGGCGAAGTCCGGGAAGCTCCAGGCCTCGTGGACCTTGGCGGCGGGCAGCGGGTGGACGCGCAGCCGTACCCGGGTGATGACGCCGAAGACGCCCTCGGAGCCGAGGAACAGCTCGCGCAGGTCGGGACCGGCCGCGGAGGCGGGGGCGCGGCCCAGGTCGAGCACCCCGGCCGGAGTGACGACGCGCAGGCCGCGGACCATGTCGTCGAACCGGCCGTGGCCGGCCGAGTCCTGGCCGGAGGAGCGGGTGGCGGCGAAGCCGCCGATGGTGGCGAAGCGGAAGCTCTGCGGGAAGTGGCCGAGCTCCCAGCCGTGTTCGGCGAGCAGTTCCTCGGCGCGCGGGCCGGTGAGGCCGGCCCCGAGGACGGCCTCGCCGGAGACCTCGTCCAGGGAGTGCAGGGCGTCCAGGCGGCGCAGGTCGAGGGAGACGACCGCGGCGAAGGAGCCGCGGAGCGGGTCGAGCCCGCCGACCACGCTGGTGCCGCCGCCGAAGGGCACCACGGCGATCCGGCGCTCGGCGCAGACGGCGAGGACGGCGGCGATCTCCTCCTCGCTGCCCGGCAGCAGCACGGCGTCCGGCGCGTCCTGCGGCTCGCGGCTGCGGCGGCGCAGCAGGTCCGGGGTGGACTTGCCGCCGGTCCGGGGCAGGCGGTCGGCGTCGGCCGCGCTGACGTGCTCGGCGCCGACCGCGGCGGCGAGCTCGGCCAGGTCCTGCGGGGACAGCGCGGACGGGCGGAGCACCACGTCCTCGGCCGCGAGCGGGGCGGCGGCCGCCTCGGCCGACACGCCGAGGAAGGCGGTCAGCAGGCCCTTGATGTCCTCGGACAGCGGCTTGGCGAGGGCCGGGTCGCCCCAGGCGTCCCACTTCATCGGGGGGAGCGGCAGGGCGGCGCCGCCGACCTGACCTGCTTGCGTCTCAGATGCCATGCGTTACAGTATTACGCATTATGTCAAGCAGTAACGAGAGTGGCCCGGCGGACACCGCGGCGCCTGCGACCAGCACCGATGACGCGATCCTGGACGCCGCCGCCCACCTGATCGTCCATCTCGGCGTCCAGCGCACCCAGTTGAGCGAGATCGCACGTCGCGCCGGGGTCAGCCGGCCGACCGTCTACCGCCGCTGGCCGGACGTCCGCGCGATCATCGGCGCCCTGCTGACCCGCGAGATCCGCCGCACCCAGGAGCAGGTCCCGCTCACCGGCGAGGACCGCGAGGCCTTCGTCGAAGCCGTCGTCGAGGTCGCCGTACGGCTGCGCGACCACCCGGTGGTCGGCGCCCTGCTGCACTCGGACACCATCGTCGAGTACGTCGTCGAACGGCTCGGCACCAGCCAGCGCGGCCTGCTCGACGCCATCGGCGCCGCCGTCGTCCAGGGGCAGCGGCACGGCTCCATCCGGGCCGGCGAACCCACCGAGCTGGCCGCCATGGTGCTGCTCATCGCCCAGTCCACCGTCCAGTCGCACCGCATGGTCGCGCAGCTCCTGCCCGAGCAGGCCTGGCGCCGCGAACTGGCCCGCGCACTGAACGGATACCTCGCACCGTGACTCCTTCCGCCGCTTCTGGGTTCGCCGGTACGAGTGCGCTGAACGCCCGCCGGCGGGCGGCCGAACTCGCCGCCCTCGGCGACACCCGGGCCGTCGACCTGCTCGTGATCGGCGGCGGCATCACCGGCGCCGGCATCGCCCTCGACGCGGCCTCCCGCGGCCTGCGCACCGTCCTCGTTGAGTCCCGCGACCTCGCCTTCGGCACCAGCCGCTGGAGCTCCAAGCTCGTCCACGGCGGCCTGCGCTACCTCGCCTCCGGCCGGATCGGCGTCGCCCGGGAGAGCGCCGTCGAACGCGGCATCCTGATGACCCGCACCGCCCCGCACCTGGTGCGCGCGCTGCCCCAGCTCGTCCCGCTGCTGCCGTCCGTCGGCCGGGGGCAGGCCGCCCTCGTCCGGGCCGGCTTCCTGGCCGGCGACGCGCTGCGCGCCGTCGCCCGCACCCCCGCCGAGCTGCTGCCCCGGGTCCGCCGCATCGGCGCCGCCGAGACCGCCCGGCTCGTCCCGGCCGTCCGCACCGCCGGGCTGGCCGGTGCACTCGTCGCCCACGACGGCCAACTCGTCGACGACGCCCGGCTGGTGGTCGCCGTCGCGCGCACCGCGGCGCACCACGGCGCCACCGTCCTCACCCGCGTCCGCGCCGAGCAGGTCACCGGCGTGTCGTCCTGGCTCACCGACACCCTCACCGGCGAGTCCCTCACGCTGACCGCCCGCGCCGTGGTCAACGCGGCCGGCGTCTGGGCCGGCGAGGTCGACCCCGGCATCCGGCTGCGGCCCAGCCGCGGCACCCACCTCGTCCTGGACGCCGCCGCCCTCGGCCACCCGCGCGCCGCCCTCACCGTGCCCGTCCCCGGCTCCACCAGCCGCTTCGTCTTCGCCCTCCCGCAGCAGCTCGGCCGGATCGCCCTCGGCCTCACCGACGAGGACGCCCCCGGCCCGATCCCGGACGAGCCGCAGCCCACCGAGGCCGAGATCGGCTTCCTGCTCGACACCGTCAACACCGCCCTGCAGACCGCCCTCACCCGCGAGGACGTCCGCGGCGCCTTCGCGGGCCTGCGCCCGCTGATCGACACCGGCGGCGGCGCCACCGCCGACCTGTCGCGGCAGCACGCCGTCCTCGAGTCCGCCAACGGCGTGATCACCGTCGTCGGCGGCAAACTGACCACCTACCGGCAGATGGCCGAGGACGCCGTCGACCGCGCCGTCCGCACCCGGGGGCTCTCCGCCGGCCCCTGCCTGACGAAGCGCCTGCCGCTGGTCGGCGCCCCCGGCCGCAGCGACAGCCGCCCCGCCGACGGCCTCCCCGCCACCCTCGTCGCCCGCCACGGCGGCCTCTCCGCCGAGGTCGCGGCAGCCGCCGTCCACCGCCCCCTGGAGACCGTCGCGGAAGGCATCGACGTCACCCGCGCCGAAATCGCGTACGCCCTCACCCACGAGGGCGCCCTCGACGCCGAGGACGTCCTGCACCGCCGCACCCGCATCGGCCTCGTCCCCGCCGACGCCGACCGCGCCCGCCCGGCCGTCGAGGAGATCGCGGCCGAGGGCTGACGGCGTAGCACAGGCACGGTGAACTCCGCCAAGTGACACCTGCCCGGGGCGCTGGGCCGCTAGCCTGACGGCCAGTCGAACGGGCGTGGGGTGCGCCCGGCTGTCGTGGGGGTGGGGTATGGAGATCGGTCTGGCCGATGCCGTGGACGCCGTGCGCAAGGAGCTGATGGAGGCGGCCTCCCGCGGAGAGGGGCAGCCGCTCTCCTTCGAAGTCGGCCCGATCGAGATGGAGTTCGAGATCGAGCTCCGCGCCGAGGCCAAGGGCGGCGCCAAGTTCAAGGCCTGGGTCGTCTCCGCCGAGACCGAAGCGGGTGTGTCACGCGGCCGTACGCACCGCGTGGCGTTCACGCTGACGCCGCGGGCCGGCGACAACTCATCGCTGGTTGTCAGCAACACCAACGGCCGCCCTGTCGCCCGGGAGAACGTGGCCGACCGCATCGAGGACTGACCCGAACCGTCGGCGCAGGTCGAGCACACGAGGGGGAGCCGTGGATCGCAACAGGCTGGTCGCCCTCAACTGCGAGGGCAGCACCAGCAGCGGGTACGTCATCGGGCCGCGCCTGGTGCTCGCGTCCGCGCACGGCGTCGGACCGGTAGGAACCGGGCTCCACATCATCCAGCCCGGGCGAACGGCGTACCACCGGGCCTCTGTGGTCTGGCGTGGCACTCCGGAAGGACGCGACGACGCTGCGCTCGTGCACGTCGACGCCCCGGACTGGCGGCCGGTGGCGGGCACGGCGGAGCCATGGGGAAGGATGACCACCACGAGGGTCGGCCAGGCGTGCGAGACCTGGGGGATCCCCGAGGTCATCCAGACGCCCGCGGACGAGTCGGAGAAGCTGCCGCCCCTGGAGGCCATGCAGCTGTCCGGGACGATCAACCCCGGCAGCGGCTTCGTCGAGAACCGGCACCTCTTTGCCCTGTCCGACCACTCGATCACCCGGTGGTCGTCCGGCAAGCTGCCGTGGGCCGGTCTGTCCGGTGCGGCCGTGGTTTCCGGCGGGCTGCTGATCGGCGTGGTGAAGGCCCAGGTCCGGCACTTTGGCCACGGCATGCTGGACGTGGTTCCGTCCTATGTACTGCACGCCGACGAGTCCTTCCGGAACGCGCTGAAGGACTACGGCGCCGACTCGTTGACCATGGGCGACGCCGAGTTCGACGAGCTGCGCCGCCGCGACACCCCCGGCCCCTCGATCGGCCCGGTGCCGCCGGGCAGCCTGCTGGAGGCAGGCCGACAGGTGGTGGGCTTCCACGGTCGTGAGGACATCCTCGACCGGCTCAGGCAGTGGTGCGAGGCGCCGGGCTTCGGTGTCCGACTGCTGTACGGGCCCGGTGGTCAGGGCAAGACACGCCTGGCTGCCCGCCTGGCAGAGGAGCTGGTACAGCACAACAAGCAATGGAGGGCACTGTGGCCGGCCGCTACGGCCCCGGGCACTGGGCTGCAGGGTGTGCGGGACACGGCGAAGCCGATGCTGGTGGTGCTCGACTATGCGGAGGCTCGGCAGGATCAGCTCGAGGGGCTCCTGACGGCCGGCGAGTTGCACCGCGGGGGTGTCCCGCTCAAGGTGCTTCTGCTCGCGCGCACGGCCGGCGAGTGGTGGGACATCGCCAAGGGCGCGCGGTCCGGCGCAGCACTGCGCCGGGCGCCGGTGGACGGACTGCCCGAACTCGCCCCGGACGAGGAATCGCGTGCCTCGGTCTACCACCAGGCGGCGAGCGCGTTCGCCGAGAGGCTGGCAGATCCCGGCGACACCTCGGCGCAGGCGACTTGGCGCGCCTGCGCGGCGAGCCTGCCCGAGCCGCCGCCCAGGACCCTGGCGTCGGGCAACGTCCTGACCCTGCACATGACCGCCCTCGCCGACCTTCTCGACGCCGGCCTCGGCGGGTCGTGCCGTCCCGCGGACGGTCCGGCCGCGGACGACAAGGACGCCGAGGCCCGCATCCTGGAACACGAGCAGATGTACTGGACGCAGGTCGCCGAGCGCTTCCCGCTGGCCCAGGGAATCGGACGTCCCCCCGTTCTGGGCGAAGCCCTGGCAACGGTTGTGCTGCTGGGCGGAACCGCGTTGGACGAGGAGGAGCGGGAGGACCTCCTGCGCCGGGCACCGATGCTCGCCGGCCTGGAGGACTACGAGGCGGCCGTCGTGCGGGCGTGGATCGAGTCCGTCTATCCGTCACCGACCGAACGGCCCTGGGAGATCCTGCAACCCGACCGGTTGGCGGAGCGCTTCGTCGGGACTCACGTCCTGACCAACCGCAGACTGCTGCACAAGCTGCTCTCGCCGAAAGGTGCCGCAGGGGACGTTACCGATGCCCAGTGCGCCCGGGTGCTCACCCTGCTGGCCCGTGCCGCCGCCCACCTGCCGCTGCTCGGCCGACTGGACGGCCTCATCACCGAGGTGTGCACCCGCCACGCCGCCAGGCTGGGGCAGGTCACCATGGAGGTCGCCACACAGGTGGAGCGGCCGCAGCCGCTGATCGACGCCCTGTGGAAGCGTGTCGATTCTCCGGAGACTCCGTTGGCGGCCCTCGAGATCCTGACGGCTCACCTGCCCCGCAGCTCGCACGCGCTGGCGCCCTGGGCGCTCCGTCTGACGGAAAAGATGATCGAACTCCGCAAGGCCACCGGAACCGGCAGCATCGAGGACACGGTTGCGTTGGGCGTCGAGTACCGGCGTCTTGCGGGCAAGTTCACCGACATGGGCCGGTCCGCGGAAGCCCTGACCGCCGCAGAGCGGGCCGTCGAACTCCTCGAACCGCTCCTGCAGACCCGTCCCGAGGCCGTGCGGTTCCACCTGGCAGCCGCTCTGAACAACCGGGCGGTGTGCCTGAGTCTGCTCGGCAAGCGCCGTGAGGCTCTCGAGCCGGCCCGACAAGCGGTCGCCCACTACCGCACCGTGGTTTCCACCGAGCCCGTCCCCGACGACGCCCTCCGCCATCTGGTCACCGCACTGAGCAGCCTCTCATTGGCACAGAGCCAGCTCGGGCAGAACACCGAGGCCCTGGAGACCATGGCGGAGTCGGTGGCGTTCCAGCGTGTGCTCGTCCAGGACGGCGCACCCGGTGCGGCGGGTGATCTCGTGCCGTGGCTCAACAACCTCTCCATCCGCTGTACCGCTGTGGGGCACTACCAGGACGCCCTCGTGGCGGCCGCCGAGGCGGTGGCCGTGTGCGAGCCGCTTGCCGATCAGCACCCCGATGCCCACCGTGCCGACCTGGCCATGGTCCTGAACACGTTGTCCAGCTGCTACGGCGATGTGGGGAGCCGTGCCAAGGGGTTGCAACTGATGCGGCGGTCCGTCGACATCCGCGAACGGTTGCACCGGGAACGTCCCGAGGCGTACGGGCCTTCGCTCGCCCTGGCGCTCAACTCGCTGTCCATCGGCCTCGGCGATGCGGGCCTCGTGGAGGAGGCCCTGGAGACCGCAGAGCGTTCGGTCGCCCTCTACGAGGTCGTGTGCGAGCGGCAGGACGGATACCGGCACGAGCTGGCCATGTCCCTCAACACCCTGGCCAATCAGCGATGGGATGCCGGGGACAACCGCGGGGCGGTGGAAGCAGCGCAGGAGGCAACCAAGATCTACACGGACCTCGATCTGGCATCCCCCGGTGTGTTCACGGCGGACCGGGCGATGAGCCTCGCCACCGTGGCGGGGTGCCTGAGCGCCGACGGACAGTTGGAGGCGGCCATCGAGCGGTCCTTCCAGGCCGTGGCCCTCTACCACAGCCTCACCGGGACGGAGCCGCGTCCGGTCGCCGCGGACTTCGCCCGCGCGCTGCGCAACCTCCGGCTCTACCTCGTAGCAGCGGACCGGACGGTCGAAGCGCTGGAGCTCATCGACACGGCCCTCGCCTGCTATGCCGGGGCCGACGACACCCTCTACCCGGTGAATGCGGAGCTGCTGACCGGCCGCGCCATGTGTCTGCGGTCGCTCGAGCGGGTCGACGAAGCCCTGAAACCGGTGCGGAAGGTCGTGCGGCTGGCGCGGAGGCACACCGGGGCACGGTCGTCCCAGTGGCCCTCCGAGCTGCTCGACCGGCTGCGCCTGCTCAGCGCCTTCGCATTTCTCAACGGCAGGCGCGCCGAGGCGGCCGAGGCCATGACGGAAGCCGCAGTGCTCCTCCGGGACCTGGTGCCGGCCGAGCCCGAACGGTACGAGCCCGAGCTGGCCACCGCGCTGGGCCAGTTGAGGAACCTCCTGCCCAGGCTGGCCCGGTACGACGAGGCCGAGCTCGCGGCCCGCGAGGCCGTCGACACCCGGCTCAGGATCGCCGAACGCGGTGGGGCACCGGAACGGGTCGACGTCATCGCGGAGTCGGCCGGTCTCGCCGACCTCCTGATGATGCGTCTGCATGCCGCCGAGGCGCTGGCCGCCATCGACCGGGCGCTCGGCCATCAGGTCCAGCTGACCGCCGACGACCTCGTGACCCACGGCCCGGCCGTCGAGCTGGCGCAGCGGAACCGCGGATATCTCCTGCTGATGCTGGGCCGAGAGGACGAGGCGGTTGCGGTCGCCGCGGAATCGGTGCTCAAGGCCGAGCGTGTTGCCGAGAACGTTCCGACCCGGACGTTCGGAATCGTCCTGGCCCGGCTCGCGGCCGGATCGGTACTGACCGACCTGGAACGCCGTGAAGAGGCTTTGCCCCACCTCGATCGCGCGGTGGCCCTGTGCCGCTCCCGCGTGGAGGCCGGGGAGGCGGGGTTCGACACCCTGCTCGCCACCTGCCTGGCGACGCTGGGCGTCTGTCTGGCAATGGAACCCGCCGAGCCCGATCGGGCACTCGAGGCCGCCACCGAGGCCCTCGCCATCAACCGCAGGCTCGCCGAACTCGACCCCGAGGCGGTGAGCAGCGGTCTGGGCCTCGCGACAGCCCAGCAGGGCCTGCGGCTCGCGGAGGCCGGCCGGTTCGAGGAAGGTCTCCGACTGACTGCCGAGGCGGTGCCGATCGCCCGAGAACTCGTCGCGCTCGACACGAGGGCCCACGCGCTGGAACTCATCGATGTCCTGTACTGCTTCGCTGCGGCCCGTGTGCTGGCTGGGACGGGAGTGGAGTCGGTCGGTGCCCTGACTGCTCTCGACGAGGCGGTCGCGCTGCTTTGCGAGCTGGACCAGGACGTCCCCTGGCCCGTCGAACGAGGTCTCCGCAAGGCAGAGGCCCTTCGTGAACGGCTGCTCGGAGGATAGCCCCGGCTGTCCCGCGGGCGGTCGTCCCTCCGCCGTCCACTACGCTCCTGACCCGGTGTCAATCGGGTGGGGGAGTGGCGGTGCCGGCGTACGAGGAACTCGGTGAGGCGGAGCGGCGGTTGTGCGAGGCGTTCCCGCGGGGTGAGGAGCTCGACCTGAGCGGGGCCGCCGACCGCACCGTCCGGGCCGGGGTGGTGGCGGAGCTGTTGTTGGGCGGCGGGCCGGGCGCCGCGCGTGGCAGGGTCGGCGGGCTGCGGCTCACCGGGGCGGTCGTCACCGGGCAGCTGGACCTCACCGGCGCGACCGTCGAACTGCCCGTCCAGCTGCGGGACTGCACCTTCGAGGAGCGGGTGCTGCTGCGCGGGGCGACCATGCGGTCCACCTCCTTCCTCGGCTGCCGGATGGCCGGAGTGGACGGCTGGCTGCTGCGCGTGGACGGCAACCTGTTCTTCGAGGACTCCGTGATCGACGGCCGGGTCACCCTCACCCGCGCCCACATCACCGGCGAACTCCGCTTCAGCGGTGCCCGGTTGACCGCAACCGAGCTGCTCGGCGCCCAGCCCGGCACCGAACCGGCCTGGGCGCTGTGGGCCGGCGGGCTGGTGATGGAGGGCGGCTGCTTCGCCCGCAAGGGGTTCCGCAGCCGCGGCGGCCTGCGGCTGGTCGGTGCGAACTTCGGCGGCGGGCTCTTCATGGAGCGCGCGCAGCTGGACAATCCGCGCGGGGAGGCGATCAGCGGCGACGACCTCACCGCCTCCACCATGATCCTCACCGAGGGGTTCACCGCCCGGGGGACGATCCGGCTGCCCGGCGCCACCGTCCGCAGCCGCCTCTCGCTGGACGGCGCGAAGCTGCACGGCGACGGCACCACCGCCCTCGACGCGACCCGCCTCACCGCCGGGGACCTCCACCTCACCCCGGCCGCCACCCCCGAAGGCACCCTCGACCTGGGCGCGGCCCAGGTCGCCGTCCTGCACGACAACGACCTTTCGCGCAGCGCCGACACCCGCCTCGACGGCCTCTCCTACACCTCCCTGCAGGGCGCCACCGGCCTCGCCGACCGCCTCGCCTGGCTGGAGCGGGGCCCCGGCTACACCCCGCAGCCGTACGAGCAACTCGCCGCCTGGTACCGGAGGATCGGCCACGACGACGACGCCCGCCGGGTCCTGCTCGCCAAGCAGCGCCGCCGCCGACGCACCCTCGGCCCGCTCGGCCGGGCCTGGGGCCGCCTCCTCGACGTCACCGTCGGCTACGGCTACCGCCCCTGGCAGGCGGCCCTGTGGCTGCTCGCTCTGATCGCGGGCGGCACCGCCGCCTTCAGCCACGGCACGCCCACCGCGGCCCAGCCGGGCCAGGGCGCCCCGTTCAACCCGTTGATCTACACCATCGACCTGCTGATACCCATCGGCGGCTTCGGCCAGCGCACCGCCTGGTACTGGACCGACCTGCACCAATGGCTCGGCTACACGCTGATCGCGGCCGGCTGGCTGCTCACCACCGCGACCCTCGCCGGCGTCACCCGCTCCCTCAACCGCACCTGACTCGTCCGGCCGCTGCCGCTGCCGCTGCCGCTGCCGCTGCCGCTGCCGCTGCCGCTGCCGCTGCCGCGGGCCGGGATCGGATGGTGTACCGGGCGTTCGGGGTGCTCACCGGCCCCGGCGCGCTCTCGCACGCTCTGCTCGGCGAGGGACTGCGGGCGGGAGGATGGGCGGGCCGTTCCGGCAGGGGGACACCAACGGTCGTCGCGAACGTGTGCGCGGCGCCGGGGGAGGTTGGCTGGTGCGGTCCGACAGGGCACTACCGAGCAAGGGGACGAACATGGCAGTGGTGATGTCGATGCGCTGGGCCGGGGTCACGCCGGAGCAGTACAACGTGGTGCGGGACGCGGTCGACTGGGAGCATGTCCCGGCGGCCGGCGGCCGGCGGCCACGTCCACGTGGCCTGGTTCGACGGGCAGGGCCTCCACGTGACGGACGTCTGGGAGTCCCAGCAGGCCTTCGAGGCGTTCATGGCCGAACGCCTCGCACCCGCGGTCGAGAAGGCCGGGATCACCGGCGCCCCCGAGACCTCCTTCGCCCCGCTCCACCGGCGGTTCGTCGCCCCGGGCGTCAGCGGCGCCGAGTAGCGGGCGCCCGGGTGCGGTGGCCGGGGCGCGTGCACCGGCCACCGCACGACGGGGCCCACGCGCCCGTACCGTGGGCTACGAGCCCTGCGCGCGGTGCCGCTTCGTGTATGACCAGGTCACCATCGCCATCAGCACCGGAACGGCGAACAGCGGCGCGAAGGCACAGGTCCACACGGCCACGGCCGTGTCGCTCGCCATGTACGTCCGGCTGTCGACCGTGAAGGCGACCACGATCTGCCACAGCGCGACCAGCACCAGGACACCCGAGGCGGTCCGGGCCAGCGCACCGAGCGTCCGCGGCCGAAGCGGACGCCACCGGTCGCTGACGAGCAGCAGCGGGAACAGGGCGGCCAGCTCGGCCAGTACGGACAGCCCGACGACGTAGGCGATGCCCCAGCCGGGGATGTCGAAGACCTCGCGTAACACCTGATCGCTGTAACCGACGTAGATCCCGGACGCCATGGCGATGCGCCACAGGCCGGAGGGAAGCACACACAGGGCGACGGCGTGGGCGGCTCGGCGGGCCCAGACGGGCGCAGGGGCGGGGAGGGCGGCAACAGGAGTCGTCATGGCGAACATGCTGGCCCTGCGCACCGGGCACCCGCGTCCTCCGCCGAGGCAGACCGTTCTCCTCCCTCGGGCCGAGCGGCACGACCGCGGCACGACCGGAGGAGGACCCGCGCATCGTCCGCCCGTCCGGTTCTGCCCCGAAGTGGGGGCGCCAGGTCGCTGCGGGATCTGCGGCTCACCGCATGACCGGACGGTCGGCGGACGTGCACTCGGCCGCGACGTTGAAGACGGCTGCACAGCCCGGGCATTCGGCTTCACCGAACAGGTGGGCGATGCCGTCGGCGGGGACAGTCCCCGCGATTGATGTCGTCCGTGAAGCCATCCAGGGCGTTCGCCCAGTGGTACTCCTCTCGGACCGCGAGCAGAGCACGGAAGGACACGAGATAGTCGGCGGGGCGTGACCGCAGGTGCCGGTCCAGCACCGCACCGAACTCCTCGATGGCCTCGGTGCAGTTGGCCGGCAGATCGTCGCAGTCGTGCCGTCCGGCCGCGCGCTCCAGGATCTTCCCGGCCAGGCCGCGCGCCTCCGCACTGCGCGGCGCGAGGCGCACCAGGTGCGGCAGGGCGGCGAAACCGGCCGGGGACACCAGGTCGTGCTCGAGAACGAGCCGCCGGGCCAGTTCCTTCCACACGTCTGCGTCTTCGTGCCACTGCACCCGCTCGAGGAGCTGCGGAACACGATGGACCTCGAGCTCCCAGTCGTGCATCTGCGCCCAGTCGATCACCCGGACATCCAACCCTCCCGAAGCGGCCGGAGGCGACTCTGCGTTCAGTCCGCGCGGTGGTTGTTCGTGCATCGGCTGCACCGGCGGCTCGGCATACGCTGGGGGCGCCGGCCGCCGTCTCTCCGCCGGTGCCACCCGCTCCTCCAACTGCACCGGAACGGCCGCCCCATGAGCATCCCCCAGGACACCCTCCGCCTCGACGCGGACGGGACCCCGGTCGCGCTGCGCGCACCGCACCGCGGCCTCACCAAGTGGCCCGACGGCCTGGCGGCCATGCGCGGGCTGCGCCTCGTCGACCTGGACGGCAACGCCCTCACGGAGTTGCCCGCCGCCGTTGCCGGCCTCCCCGCGCTGCACACCCTGCTGCTGTACGGCAACCGGATCGCCGCCGTCCCGCCCGAGATCGGCGACGCCGCGGCCCTCCGCCACCTCGCCCTCGGCGGCAACGGACTCGAGGACGTCCCGGACGCCCTGTGGCGTCTCACCGGTCTGCACTCCCTGAACCTGGCGGAGAACCGCCTCACCGGCGTCCCCGACAGCATCGGCGGCCTCACCGAACTGCGGATGCTCGACCTCGGGCACAACCGCATCGACCACATCCCGGCGGGCATCGGCGACCTGCCCGCACTCACCGACTACCTCTACCTCAGCGACAACGGCTTCACCGCCGTTCCCGCCAACCTCGGCCGCCTGCAACGCCTCGGCTACCTCAACCTCACCGACAACCGGCTCACCACGCTCCCCGACACCATCGGCGGACTCGCCTCCCTCCGTGAACTCCGCCTCTACCGCAACCGGTTGACCGCACTCCCGACCGCCGTCGGCCGCCTCGGCGCCCTCCACGAACTGCACCTCGCCGACAACCGGGTCACCGAACTCCCGCAGGAGGTGGGCGACCTGGGGGAGCTCCGCACACTCGACCTGCGCAACAACCCGCTGACCCGCCTCCCCGACAGCATCGGCGGACTCACCCGCCTGCGGCACCTCGACCTCCGCGCCACCCGCCTCACCGAACTCCCCGAGTCCCTCGCCGGCCTCCCCGCCCTCGACAAGCTCGACCTCCGCTGGACGAAGCTCGAAACCCTCCCCGACTGGCTCCCGGCCCTCCGCAGCCGCGGCTGCGCCGTGCTCCTGTAGCACCGGTTCGGGCACTGCTTGCAAGTCCCTCGGCGGATCGGACCGGCAGTACGCCCGGTCAACCGCAACCTGCCGCATGGAAAAGCCCTCGCCCGACCGAGCGCCGATCCGGCACCATCCCCGGCATGACCACGCCGTCCTTCATCCCTGGACTGGAACTCTCCCGGCGCTTCTACCTCGAAGCCGTACGGCCTTTGCTGGACGAGGCGGCCCCCGGGGTTACACACTCCGCCGCCCGCCTCGGCAACGGCTCGGAAGTCCTCGGATTCGACACCGCCCGCTCCGCCGACCACGAGTGGGGACCCCGTCTGCAGATCTTCCTGAGCCCGCGCGACGCCGCGCGCCACGGTGCGAGAATCACTGCCCTGCTCACCGAACGACTGCCGAAGACCTTCTGCGGCTACCCGACGCACTTCGCGCCCACCGGCGAGGCGGGCATCGGGGTCATGCAGGCAACGGACGGACCGGTCCACCACCGAGTTGAAGTCACAGACCCTGGTGCCTGGTTCACCGCGCATCTGGGCTTCGACGCGCGCAAGGACATCACCCTGGCGGACTGGCTGGCCACCCCCACTCAGCGCCTCGCCGAGGTCACCGCCGGCGCCGTCTTCCATGACGGCCTCGACCAGCTCGCCCGGGCCCGCGCCAATCTCGACTGGTACCCCCACGACCTCTGGCTCTACCTACTCGCCTGCCAGTGGCAGCGCATCTCCCAGGAGGAAGCCTTCGTCGGCCGCTGCGGCGAGGTGGGCGACGAACTCGGTTCCGCTGTCGTCGCCTCCCGCCTGGTGCGGGATCTGATGCGGCTCTGCCTGCTCATGGAGCGCCGCTATCCGCCCTACAGCAAATGGCTCGGCAGCGCCTTCGCTTCTACGTCCCGGGCACCCGCGCTCACCCCGGTCCTCACCGCGGCCCTCGCCGCCACCGACTGGCGCACCCGTGAGCACCACTTGGCCCGCGCCTGGACGGCCGTCGCGACCGCGCACAACCAGCTCGGCCTCACCGACCCTGTCGACCCCACCACGCGGCCCTACCACGCCAGGCCGTTTCAGGTCCTCCACGCCGAACGCTTCAGCACGGCGCTGACCACCCGCATCACCGATCCGGACATCAGCTCCCTGCCCACGATCGGCACCGTCGACCAGTTCGTCGACAGCACCGACGTCCTCAGCCGTCCGGAACTGACACGAGCCGCCACCCGCGCAACGGTCTGCTCCCCTGAGAGCTCCGGTACGAGGCGATCCGGAGGTCCCGGGGAAACCCTTTGAGGGCACCACCCCTGACCTGCCACCCTGGTGAGATGCTGCTCAAGCTCACCGGCTCCAGCTGTTCGGGCAAGACCACGCTCGCCCAATCCGCCGGCGAGCGGCTGGGGCGGCTCGCCGTGCACGACTTCGACGAGCTCGGCGTACCGGATGGCGCCGATCGCCGCTGGCGCAACCGCATGACCGAGATGTGGGTGCGTCGTGCGCTGGAGTACCAGGACCGGGGAGTCGACCTCCTGCTGACCGGGCAGTCCCCGCTGGGGGAGGTCCTGGCCAGTCCCTCGGCCCCGTCGCTGGACGGAATCGCGGTGTGTCTGGTTGACGTGTCCGACGAGCTCCGGCGCGGCAGGCTCGCCGTGCGCGACCCGGGCCGGTGAGACGCTCCGGCGGTCGACGCCTTCCTCGGCTGGGCCGCCTGGCACCGCGAACACGCCGAGGATCCCCGACACCGGCCCGACGTCATCACCGACGACAGCTGGCCCCGTATGGCCTGGCACCGCTGGACCGGGTGGACCGCCGGGGATCGGCGATGGTGCACCCACCTGCTCGACACCACGGACCGGTCCGTCGCGGAATCCGTGGACCAGGTCGAACAATGGGTGACCGAACAGCGCGATGCGCTCCGATCCGGCCGCCTCACCCTGTCGCGGGGCTGGTCGGACCGGCCGGCCGCCCGAGCCGGCCACGACTCCTGATCCACCGATGACCGCAGGCTTCACCAGGTGCCGGGGGCAGTGAGCACTGCGGCGAACCCTTCTGTTCGGAACATTAGTTGAGGCTGTACCACGTCTGCGGCAGCCAGGGGCGGCTGTGGAGGAGTGGGGCGGGGTCGGCGAGGGTGACGCGGATGCCGACGGTGCCGGCGAGGCCGACCCGGAGGCGGCTGCGGGTGAGGGCGAGCACGGCGGTGAGGCCGTACTTGTCGATCAGGGAGCTGCGGTAGCGGGCGGTGCGGTCGGGGTCGCAGAGCACTGCGCGGGCGGGCAGCCGCAGGCCGGCCGGGCGGCCGTACGGGTCGCAGGCGGCGACCAGCACGTGGGACCTGCGGCGGACCTGGCGGACGGCGTCGGAGTCGGCGGGTGCCCAGATGCCGAGGGCGGGGCCGTCCGGGACGACCCAGGTGGCGGCGGTGGCGGTGGTGCCGTCCGGGCCGAAGGTGGTGAGCAGGAGGCGCCTGGCGTCGGCGAGGCGGTCGGGCGGGTGGCTCATCGTTCCCCCTTCGTCGCTGCGTGTGGCGAGCTCAGTGCTCGGCGATCTCGCGGTACTCCTCGGCGGTGGGCTTGGTGATCTGGCCGCCGGGCCCGTACCAGCTGCGGGAGAGGGCGGTTCGGAGCCGGGCGGGTGCACCGGCTCGGCGGGGGAGGCCGCCGGCGTCGGTGCGGGGCGGGAGTTCGGCCGGCCGGTGCTGGCGGTGGGCGGTGAGCCGGTGGCGTTCGGCGGGCGTCAGCGGGGTGTGCGACTCGGTGTACTCGCCGTGCGGCAGCCGTACGACGATGCCGCTCTCCCGGCCGTGCAGCACCTTGTCCCGGTCGCGGCGCTGCAGCCCGAGGCACCAGCGGCGGGTGACGGCGAAGACCGCGACCGGGACCACGAGGACGCCGACCCGCACCGCGTAGGTGATGGTGTTGAGCGACAGGTGGAGGTGGGTGGCGATGAGGTCGTTGCCGCCGCCGGCCAGCAGCACCAGGTAGAGGCTGATCCAGGCGGCGCCGAGGGCGGTGCGGACCGGGGCGTTGCGCGGCCGGTCCAGCAGGTGGCGCTCGCGCCGGTCGCGGGTGATCCAGCCCTCGAGGAACGGGTACGCGGCGATCGTGCCGAGCACCACGGGCAGGCCCAGCAGCGGGACGAGGACGCCCAGGTTGAGCGTGTGCCCCCACAGGCCGATCTCCCAGCCGGGCATGATGCGGATCAGGCCCTCGGCGAAGCCCATGTACCAGTCGGGCTGGGCGTCGGTGGACACCTGGTCGGGGCGGTACGGGCCGTACGCCCAGATCGGGTTGACGGTGGCGATCGCGGAGACGGCGGCGATGACGCCGAACACCAGGAAGAAGAACCCGCCGGCCTTGGCCAGGTAGACCGGCATCAGCGGCATGCCGACGACGTTCCGCTCGGTGCGGCCGGGCCCGGCCCACTGGGTGTGCTTGTGGTGGAAGACCAGGATCAGGTGTGCCACCAGCAGCGCCAGCATGATGCCGGGGATCAGCAGCACGTGGAGGGTGAAGAACCGCGGCACGATGTCCGTCCCCGGGAACTCCCCGCCGAACAGGAACATCTGCAGGTACGTGCCGGCCAGCGGGACGGCGAGGATCGCGCCCTCCATGAAGCGGACGCCGGTGCCGGACAGCAGGTCGTCCGGCAGCGAGTAGCCGAAGAAGCCGTCGAACATGCCGAGGGCCAGCAGCAGGAAGCCGAACAGCCAGTTGATCTCGCGCGGCTTGCGGAAGGCGCCGGTGAAGAACACCCGCATCATGTGGACGAACATCGCGGCGACGAACACCAGCGCCGCCCAGTGGTGGATCTGGCGGATCAGCAGGCCGCCGCGCACCTCGAAGCTGATGTCCAGGGCGGACGCGTACGCCTCCGACATCCGGATGCCCTGCAGCGGCGCGTACGGGCCCCGGTAGACCGTCTCGGCCATGCTCGGCTCGAAGAACAGCGTCAGGTACACCCCCGTCAGGAGGATGACGACGAAGCTGTAGAGGCATATCTCGCCGAGCATGAACGACCAGTGGTCCGGGAACACCTTGCGGATGTTCGACCGGGCGAGGGCGTAGAGCCCGAGGCGGCCGTCCGCCCAGTCCGCGGCGCGCTGCGCCCGGCCGGATGCCCCGGGGGCGCCGCGCCGGTCGGTGGTCTGAGGGTGGGTCATGGCGTCTCCCCGTGGGCGAGCGGGCGTGGTCCGGCACTGAAACGGGGAGTGTTCCCCGTTTGGCGGTCACACCATAGCAGTAGCGGGGAGTGCTCCCCGTTTCTGCTTGTTAGGGTGGTGCGCATGGCAGACGCAGGGCGGCCGGCGCCGCAGCGGAGGGACGCGCGGCGCAATCGCGAGGCGCTGGTCGCGGCCGCCGCCGAGGTCTTCGCCGAACTCGGCCTCGACGCCCCGCTCGACGTCATCGCCCGCCGCGCCGGCGTCGGCAACGCCACGCTCTACCGGCACTTCCCGACCCGCGAGGACCTGCTCGGCGAGGTCTTCCGGTCGGCGGCCGCCGTCCTCGTGGAGGCGGGCGACGAGGCCCTGGCGGTCGAGGACGCCTGGACGGCGATCGAGGGCTACTTCACCCGGATCTTCGACCTCGTCGACGCCAATCCCGGCTTCAACGACCTGGTCACGATGGCCATCCCGAGCGTCCCGGTGCTCGCCGAGATGAGCCGCCGCAATGCGGAGACCGTCGGCACCCTGGTCGCCCGGGCCCAGGAACAGGGCGCCATGCGACGCGACGTCGTCCCGATGGACCTGCTCTTCCTGCTCGGCCCGCTCTGCCGCGCCGTGCCCGCCGCCTCGGACCTCCGTCCGGGCCTGTGGCGGCGCTACCTCGCCCTGCTGCTGGACGGCTTCCGTACCCCCGCCGCCCACCCGCTCCCCGAGCCCCCGATCGGCGACGACCGGCTCGACCAGCTCTTCGCCGGCCTCTGGGAGGCCGGCGAAGAAGAGGGCTGACCGGTCGTCAGGACGTCGGCGGACCCGCTTCCTGCCGCCCGGGCCCCGGACGTCCGAACGCCGCGGCCGCGGCCGCCGTCGCAGCGGGCGATGCAGCACTTGATGCAGGATTCGATGCGGCGTCCGTGGCAGCAGGTGTCGCATCGGGTGGGGAGTCCGGGCCGGACGGCCGGGGCGGCGGCGCCTGCTGCAGTTCGGCCGGCGGGGTGCGGTCGCCGTCCACCGGGTCGACCCGCAGCAGACTGCCCCAGACGGCCATCCGGTACAGCGAGGTGTAGGCCGGGGTGCAGGTGATCAGCGTGATGTACCGCCCGGCCTCCCGGTACGGGGACCCGTCGGGCACCGGCGCGGCGATGCCCACGTTGTCGGGCGAGGTCTCCGGCAGGACGCCGTCCACCCGGTAGACGTACCAGTGGTCCCGGGTCTCCACCACGATCGGGGCGCCCACGCCGACCGCATCGAGGTCGTGGAACTTCGCGCCGTGCCCGTCGCGGTGCGCGGCGAGCGCGAAGTTGCCGGCCTTGTCCCAGGGCATGGCCGCACGCGGCTGCTGGTAGACGCCGGCGACGCCCTGGTCCAGGACCTCGGGTTCGGTGCCCACCTTGATCATCACCGGGTCCGGCCGCATCGCCGGGACGTGCAGGAAGCCGACCTCCTGCCCGGTGCGGGCCGGCGCCGAGTCGCCGCCGGAGCCCGGCGACGCCCAGGCCTGCCGCAGCCGGTCGCCGGCCCGTTCGGCATGCCGGTTGGCCAGGAAATCGGTGCCCCACAGCGAGTACGCCGCGAACAGTGCGGCCGCGAGCGCGACGGCCAGCATCACGTTGCCGGCGGCGTTCGTCCGTCTGCGGCCGCGCGTCCGCCGCGGCTGGGTGTCTGCCGGTGTCTGGTCCATCGGTCCTCCTCCACGGGTCCGGCCGGGACGCGACACGCGCCGGACGAGACCCCGTCAGGCGCGCGGCCGGGACCGCCGATTGCCCGTTCTGCACCACCTTGTCATGGATCGGACCCAAGGGCGGCGAGTGGATGTGCGGCATTCAGGTGGTACCGGGCCGCGCGCCTGACGCCCCATCACGGCAGGAGTGCTCTTCACTCGAACGGCATGCGCGCCTTCCACCGGGCACGGCGCCCCCAGCGATTACAACCGTCTTGTCGTACGGCCCGACCGGCCGCCCCTCCACCTCCACCGCCGACTCCCCACGCGAGGTCACTTGCCATGAGTCCTGCCGCCCGGCCGCTGACGCTCACGGTCATCGTTCCCGCCCACAACGAGGAGCAGGGACTCCCGGCGACCCTCGAGGCGCTGCTGCGCCAGACCGTCCCGGCCGAGGAGATCGTCGTCATCGACGACGGCTCCACCGACCGAACCGGCGAGGTCGCCCGCGAGTTCGGCGTCACTGTCCTCCGGCCGCCGCAGAACCTCGGCAGCAAGGCCAAGGCACAGAACTACGCCCTGCCGTTCTGCAGCACCGACCTCGTCCTCGCCGTCGACGCCGACACCGTCCTCGCCGACGACTACATCGAGAACATCAAGCCCGCCTTCGACGACGAGGAGGTCCTGATCGCCTCCGGCTGCGTCCAGAGCCGCTTCGAGCGCACCTGGGCCGAGCGCGGCCGGTCCGTGGAGTACCTGTACGGCTTCCACTGGAACCGCCCGATCGAGAACATGGCCAACTCCCCGGTCGTCTGCTCGGGCTGCTGCTCGGTCTTCCGGCGCCAGCCGCTGGTGGACTTCGGCGGCTTCCCCGAGCGGACCATCGTCGAGGACATGGACTACACCTGGTCCATCCAGATGGCCGGCAAGAAGGCCGTCTACGTCAGCTCCGCCGTGGCCTGGGCCGCCGACCCGGAGGACCTCACCTACCTCCGCAAGCAGACCTGGCGGTGGGCCGCCGGCTACTTCCAGAACGTCCGCATCCACCTGCCGCGGATGATCGTCAAGAAGCCGATGCTCGCCTTCTGGGTCGCCCTCAAACTGTGGGAGACGATTGCCGTCCCGCTCTGGCTGCTCCTGCCGATGGTCGTCCCGAACGCCGGATTCTCGGTCGGCGACGCCTTCGTCTGGTGGTTCCTGTGGTGGCTGTCGACCAGCACCCTGATGATCGGCCTGCCGCTGGTGTACGCGGCGAAGAAACGGAACATCCCGCTGCGCCGCGTGCTGCGCAATCTGCCCTACGTCTTCCTGACCAAGCTGGTCGACTTCTGCTACCAGTGGAAGGCCATGGTCGTCGAACTGGTCCTCGTACCGCTGCGGCTCTCCAAGGGCGTCCACCAGTACGAGAAGGGCCGGGCGGACACGCCCGCCGCGATCCCCGCGCCGCAGGTGCCGGCCGAGGTCGAGGCCGGCGGGACGGCCACGGCGATCGCCCCCTGACGGGTGCCCGTGCGAGGTGGGTCGGCCGGTCCCGGCATTCTGCCGGGGCCGGCTTTCTTCGTGCCCGGCGGAGCTCCGCAGAACGGCGCGGAAACGAGCGAGGTGCCCGGCACCGCTCCCGGGGGAGCGTGCGCGGGCACCTCGGCTGCTTCGTTCTCGGTCAGTGGGCGGCCGACCGGCGGCCGAGATACTTCATGACGAAGCCGGACGCGCCGAGAATGAGCGCCACACCGACGTAGGCGAGCCCACTGAAACCGGTCTTGGGGAGAGAGTGCCCGTATCCCATTGATGGGTGTCCTTTCCTGGAAGGTGCCCCAGCCTTGGTGTGCCCGACCGGCGGGTGCGTCGGGAAGCTGAGTGACAATAAGGTTCTAATCTGTTCCGGCCGGTTTCCGCCGTACGGCGCGTATGTTGTTCGGGTGAAGCTCGTCCTTGGTGGGCGAACCGACCTGAATGGCCGACGACCGGTCAGGCGGGAGGGCCGATCGCGGCAGGGCCGCCCCGGCGTTCGGGTGCCGCCTGCTAGAATGTCCCCGTTGCCTTCGGCGCCCCCAGTGGATGCGTTCGGAGGCTTTTTTCATGCCTACGAACACCCCTGCAACCCTCCCGCCCACCACCCCCGGCTACCGTGCCCTGCTCCGCAACCGTGAATTCGCCGGGATCTGCACCGGCTTCACCCTCACCGTCGCCGCAAGCACCCTGTCGGGCCTCGCACTCGGCACGCTCGTCCAACACCGCACCGGCTCCCCGTTCCTGACCGCCCTGAGCATGTACGGCGCCACCTTCGCCACGGTGCTCGGCGCACTCACCCTGATGTCGCTCGCGGACGGCGCCCGGCCCCGCCGCACCATGGTCGCCCTCCAGTGCGCAGCGGCGGCGGGCGCGGCACTCCAGGCGGCCCCCGGACTGCCGCTGGCGGCCAGGTTCGGCCTGCTCCTGGTGCTGGGACTCCTCCAGTCCCTCGGCACGGGCACCCGGATGGGACTGCTCGCCGACACCGTGCCGGACTCCGCGTACGCGCCCGCGCGGTCGCTGATGAACATCACCTCGGGCGTCACGGCGATCCTCGGCTTCGCCGCCGGCGCCCTGCTGGTGCAGTCCCTGGAGCCGCAGGGCCTCTTCCTCCTCGCCGCCGCCCTCACCGGGCTCGGGGCAGTGGTCACGGCGGCGACCGTCCGCGAGCGCCCGATCCGTCCGGCCCGCCGCCCCGGACTCCGCACGACGTGGACCACCAACACCGCACTCCTCGCCGACCCCGCGCGGCGGGTACTGCTGGTCAACCTGTGGATCCCCAACGGCCTGGTCGTCGGCTGCGAGGCCCTGTTCATCACCTGGACCCCGGACCACGCCGGCACCCTGCTCGCCGCCGGATCGGCCGGCATGCTCCTCGGCGACCTCGTAGTCGGCCGGCTGCTCACCGCCGGACAGCGACGCCGCCACGCCTTCGCCCTGCGGCTGCTGCTCGCCGTCCCGTTCCTGCTCTTCGCGGCCGAGCCGCCGGTGCCCGTGGCGGCCGCCGCGGTCTTCGTCGCCGGTTCCGGCTTCGCGGCGACCCTGCCGCTGCAGGAGCGACTGCTCGCCCTGACCCCTGCTCAGGTCCGGGGCCAGGTCCAGGGCGTCGAGTCCGCGGGCCGCCTGGCCTGGCAGGGCATCGGTGCCGCACTCGCCGGCGCACTCGCGCAGTACGTGACCCCCGGCGCCGCGATGGCCGGCCTCGCCGCGGTCTCCGTCCTCCTCACCGTCACCACCCGCCCGGCCGTGGCCCGGACGGGCATCGCCCCGGCCGCCACGGTGGAAGCCGGATGATGCAGGCCCGGGCGGCGGCTCACAGGGCGATCGGACGGTACGCCAGTGCCGCGTCCACGACGGCCTCCGCCGAATCGCCGACCCCGGCGGACGGATGGAACACCAGGTCGCCGATGCCCGGATGCGGCAGGCTCGCGGACAGCAGTCGGAGGCAGTACTCGGCATCCGGCCCGCCTGCCTGAACACGCCGGACGAGCTCCACCGCCTCGTCCCGGGTGAGGTCCGGCACCCGGGGCCAGGCCGGCCGGGCGGCCTCCCGCGCGAACTCCTCCAGGCTCCGCCACCCCTCGTACTCGGCGAAGTCGGCGGCCCGGTAGGTGTGTCCCGTCCGCTCGTTGAAGGCGGCGATCGCCGCCGCGGCCTCCGTCCGACGGCCGCCGAGCACCAGGTCGCCGATCCGCTCGATCGCGGCCGAGAGCTCGCGCAGGCGCTCGGCCGGGACGGGTGGTGGCAGGAGTTCCGGACGGAGTTTCACCCGGTCGTCATCCAGTACTCCGGAGGGGCCGGGCAGACCGGTGGAATAACCGATTGCCGGGCGGGGAGCCGGGCCGGGATGATCGTCCGCATGTGCGACCACGACCGGAAGGGCGGCTGCCGCCCCCACCGATGACCGCCGCCGTGCCGCTGCCCCGGAGGGTGGCCGGCACCGCGTGCGACCCGCCGCCGGATCTGCCGTCGGCGTGCCGTCGTGTCCCCGTTCCCGCCGCAAGGCCCACCCCGGCGGGACGAGGCGTGCCCGCCCGTCGACCCCGAGGAGCAGCATGAACAAGGAACTGTCCGAGGCCCGGGAGCTGTTCGAGTCCGGCGATGTGCCCGGCGCGATCCGTACGCTCCGCCGTGCCGCCGACTCGCTCGCACCCGCCGAGTACGCACCGCTGACCGGCCGGCTCGCCGAGGCGACCGGCTTCGACGACCTCGCCGAGGCGGCGGCCGGCGTGACGGCCTCGCCCGACCGGCCCGAGGCGCTCTACGCCTTCGGCTACGCCTGCATCGAACGCGGTGTGTCGGCCCTCGCCGTCTCCGCCCTGCGCGAGGCCCTGCGGCTGGCCCTGGTGCCGCGCCGCAGCGGACTGTTCGGCCGGGCGGCCCGCCGCGGCATCGAACCGCAGCAGATCCTGCTGGAGCTGGCCGTCGCGCTGGAGGACGAGCAGCGGCACGCCACCGCGGTGGAGCTGCTGGCCGAGCACGACGGCCTGCTGACCGACTGGCCGGGCCGCTACCTGCTGGTGCACAACGCGCTCATGGACGGCCGGACGGATGCCGCCGCACGGGTGTTCGCGGCGCTCGGCGAGCCCTCGGACACCTGGCGCCCCGCCGCGGACCGGGTCCGCCGGACCCTCGACCGTGCCCGGGACGCCGCCCCGGCCGACCGCCGCGACCTCCGCGGCTGGCACTACACGCTGACCGGGGGAGTGCTGGCCACCCTCTCGCCGTACGGCTTCGAGGCCGGCATGACCGGCCGGTGGGCGTACTACGGGGACAGTTTCGACGCCTGCCGCCGCGGGCTGGACCGGCTGGGCGTGATCCTGGCGGCGGCCGGGCACCGCCCGAGCAGCGTCGCCCTGCTGCCCGACCGCGGCAGCCACGCGCTCGGCCTCGCCGCCGCCCGGCTGCTCGGCCTGCCCGCCGAGCCCTACCGGCCCGGCACGCCGGATGCCCTGGTGGTGGCGTACGACCTCAACGAGTGCGACCAGGACCTCGTCCGCGGGCTGCGCGAACGCGCCCCGGGCGAGGTGCTGTTCGAGCACGCCACCTGCTGGACGGACACCCCGGCGGTCTCCGCCGACGTGTCGACGCTGCTGGTGCAGCACGTGGTCGCGCCCTGGGAGCCGTCCCTGCGGATCGGTGACGACGGCACTCCCGAGCGGACCCCGGCCGACGAGCGTTCGGCCGAGGAACTGGCCGAGGAGATCTGCGCGGCCGATCCGGAGCCGGACGAGGGCGACGGCGAGACCCCGGCCGACCCGGACGAACTGCTCGCGGCCTTCACCGTCAAGGTCCGCGGCAGCTGGCTGAGCGGGGCCCGGGACCGCATCCGCTCGGCGGGCCCGGTGGGCAGCTCGAAGTTCGGCTGACGCCGGGGCTGTACGCAGTCGGGCCGGGGCGTCTCGGGCCCCGGCCTCGGGCCACCCAGGGGCGCGGGGAACTGCACGAAACGGAAGGCGCGGTGCCGTCCCTTCCGTTTCGTGCAGTTCCGTCCCCGGCCTTCGGCCGGGAGGGCCCCCGGCGCCCCCAGGGTCTTGCCCGCAGCCTTTCAGTGCACCGGCTCGTGCGTGCGGGGCGCCGGCCGGGCTTCGGCCGGGGCCGGGCGGCCTTCCTCCCGGCGGGCCGGCCTGCGGGTGCGGAGCAGGAGCCAGGAGGTGGCGGCGGCGGTCAGGAGCAGGGCGGCGGCCAGCCAGGCGGCGGTGTTGACACCGTGGACGAAGGCGAGCTCGGCGCCGTCCAGGAGCCGGGTGCCGAGCGGGCCGGGCAGGGCGGCTGCGGCGTCGACGGCGCCGCCGATCGACTCCCGGGCCTGGGCGGCGCCCTCGGCGGACACCCCTTCGGGGACGGTCAGGGCGCCCGCGTAGATGGCGGTGACGGCCGAGCCGACCAGTGCGATGCCGAGGGCGGTGCCGAGTTCGTAGGCGGTCTCGGACACGGCCGAGGCAGCGCCGGACTTCTCGGCGGGTGCCGAGCCGAGGACGAGGTCGGAGGCGAGCGTGTAGACGACGCCCTCGGCGGTGCCGGCGGCCAGGAACGAGGTGCCCAGCAGCAGGTAGGTGCTGTCCCGGTGCAGCAGGCCGAGGACGGCGATGCCCGCGCCCATGGCGAGCAGGCCGGCCGTGAGGGTGGCCCGGGCGCCGAACCGGCGGGCGGCCCGGGCGGTCAGCAGGCCGCCGGCCACGGCGCCGGCGAAGGCGGGGAGTTCGGCGATGCCGGCGGCCAGCGGCGACATGCCGCGGACCAGCTGCAGGTACTGCGACATGAAGAAGATCACGCCGGAGAGGCCGATCAGCGAGGTCAGGGTGGCCACCACGGCCGCGGTGAACCGCCGGTCGGCGAAGAGCCGGACGTCCAGCAGCGGGGTGTCCAGCCGCAGCTGGCGGCGGACGAAGAGGACGAGTGCGGCGGCGCCGACCGCGAAGGACACGGGGATGGTCCAGTGCGTGAACGGGCCGTGCGCGGCGGCCTCCTTGACGGCGTAGACGACGCCGATCACACCGGCCATGGAGAGCGCGACGCTCGCCACGTCCCAGCGGCCGGGCCGCGGGTCGCGGGACTCCGGCAGCAGCCATGCGCCGAGGGCGAGCAGCAGCGCCAGCACCGGCAGGTTGAGCAGGAAGACCGAGCCCCACCAGAAGTGCTCCAGCAGCACGCCGCCGACCAGCGGGCCGAGGGCGGCGCCGGCGGTGGCGCCCGCGCCCCAGATACCGATGGCGGTGGCCCGCTCCCGGGCGTCCGGGAAGAGCGCGCGGATCAGGGACAGGGTGGAGGGCATGATGGTGGCGCCGGCGACGCCGAGCAGGGCGCGGGCGAGGATCAGCCAGCCCGGGCTCGGGGCGTAGGCGGCGAGCACGGAGGCGGCGCCGAAGGCGGTGGAGCCGAGCAGCAGCAGGCGCTTGCGGCCGATCCGGTCGCTGAGCGCGCCCATGCTGACCAGCAGCCCGGCGAGCACGAAGGAGTAGGTGTCGCCGATCCACAGCAGCTGGGTGCCGCTCGGGCGGAGCGTCTCGCTGATCGACGGGATGGCGAGGGAGAGCACGGTCGCGTCGAGGGCGACCAGGGTGACGGCGAGGACGAGTACGCCCAGGCCGGCCCAGCGGTGCTGTGCGCGGGCCTGGACGTGGGTGCCGGTCATGAGGGTTCCGATCTCCTGAGGGCTCCGCCGAGGAAGAGTTCGGTGAGCGAGTACGCGCCGTCGCGGGGGGCGAGTCGTCCGTCCTGGACGGCCCAGCCGACGCCGGCGACGAGGTCGAAGAAGGCTTCGCTGAGCCAGCCGGCCGAGAGTTCGATCCGGAAGACGCCCTGCTGCTGGCCGCGGAGGAAGAGCGCGCGGACGCGGGCGTCGTGGGTCTCCCAGAGGTCGTTGATCTCGGGGTCGTCGTAGAGCTGGTTCTCGCCGGCGAGGAAGGCGCACAGGGCGGCGTCCGGGACGACCGCGTCGACCAGGCGGCGCAGCGCGGTGTCGGCCGGGCCCTCCTCGATCCGTGCGGTGTCGCAGGCCTCGGCGAACTTGCGCAGGCTCAGCATGCCGACCTCGCGGATCAGCGCCTCGCGGCCCGGGAAGATCCGGTGCAGCGTGGCGCGGCTGATCCCGGCGGCGCGGGCGATCTCGTCGAGGTGGGCCGTGGGGCGGCGCGAGAGCACGCCGACGGCTGCCTCGAGGACGGAGTCGCGGTCGGTAGCCATGAGCCGAGTGTAGACCATCTGAGACATTGGTGTCTCAAAAGAATGCTGGGCATCTTGAATGAGGCGCGGTGCGGAGGGCGAAGGGCCGGTTCCGGGCAGCACAGAACCGGGGACGGCGGGGCCGCCCCCGGTCGGGGAAGGGGTGGGTCAGCTCTGGTTGTAGAAGCCGCTGTCGTCGAGCGGGCGGTCGATCACCGTCACCTCGACGTCGGCCGGGGTGAGCAGGAAGACCCGGCGGGCGATCCGCTCGATGCCGCCGCGGGTGCCGAAGACCAGGCCGGAGGCGAAGTCGACCATGCGCTTGGCCTCGGGGTCGTCCATCTCGCTGAGGTCCATGACGACGGGCGTGCCGGTGCGCAGGTGCTCGCCGACGGTGCGGGCCGCCTCGAAGCCGGTCGGCTTCAGCGAGACGATCTTCGCCGCGGGCGCCGGCACGGAGGGCAGGGTGTCCTCGGTGTCCCATCCGTCGTCGTAGACCGCAGCGGGGTAGCTGCCGGAGGGCATCAGCCACCCGTTGTGGTGCTCGTCGCGAAGTGCTCCCATTGCCGCGCCTCCCTCTCCCGTCCCGAACGCGTCCCCCGGGTGGGCGTGTCTTTTTGACACGTCATCCACTTGTTGGAACTGTCCGAGTATCGCACTGATCACCGGTTCGGTGCCCGCACGTGACCGCCGTCCGGGTCGTGGCGCGCCCTCTGGTCGGGTGATCCCGACATTCGGTGCGACGCCCCAGGCGGTCGGACGGTTCCGCGCGTAGACCATACGGGGGAGGTGCGTCGGCAAGTTGACGATCCGTCAACGATGCCGTAACGACGTCAGTCCCCCGTGGCGCCGTCGATCCGCTCCCGGATCAGATCGGCGTGTCCGTTGTGCCGCGCGTACTCCTCGATCATGTGGACGAGGATCCAGCGCAGCGTGACCTCCTCGCCGCGGCGCAGGCGCTTGCCCACCGTCTCCGGCGGCAGGCCGGCGGCCGCCGCGCGGGCCAGCTCGACCTGGGTGCGGAAGGTGGCGAAGTCGGCCTCCACGTCCGCGGTGTCGACCTGGTTGAAGTCGCCGTCCTCGTCCTCCTTCGACCAGTAGATGCCCTCCTCGAACTCCTGGCCCTGCAGGATGGCGAGGAACCAGTGCCGCTCCACCTCGGCCATGTGCCGCACCAGGCCGAGCAGGCTGAGCGAGGACGGCGGCACCGACCGCTCCCGCAGTTGCTCGTGGCTCAGGCCCTCGGTCTTGAGCAGCAGCGTGGCGCGGTGGAAGTCCAGCCAGGCGTGGAGCATGGCGGTCTCGTCGGCGGCGAGGGGCGGATCGATGCGTTCGGTCGTCGTCATGCCGCACATCCTGATGCAGCGTCGGGAACGCCCGCCACCGATTATCGGGCGTGTTCACACCCAGGGGTGGTCGCCCGACGGGCCTCCGGTCAGGCCGCGGCGGCGGCCCTGCGGGTGCGCCGCAGCGAGAGCAGACTGCCGGCGGTCAGCAGCACGATCACGCCGGTCGACAGCAGGAAGGCCGGCGAGGTGGGCGAGCCTGCGCTGGCCCCGGCGACCACGTACGCGGCCGTCCCCGGCAGCACGCCGATCGCGGTGGCGGCGAGGAACGGGACGGCCCGCACGCCGGACAGCGCACAGGCGTAGTTGGCGGCCTGGAACGGCACCCCCGGGATCAGCCGCAGCAGCAGCACGCTGCGGAAGCCCTGCTCGGTGAGGCGGCGGTCCAGCGCGGTGGCGGCCCGCCCCTTCACCAGCGGGCGCAGCGCGTCGCGGGCGAGGGTGCGGCCGAGCAGGAACGCCCCGGCGGCGCCCAGCGTCGTCCCGGCGACCGCCAGCGGCAGCCCCTGCGCCACACCGAGCAGCAGGCCGGCCGCGGCATTGAGGGCGGGCTTGGGCACGAAGGCGAGCGTGCCCAGCGCGTACACCGCGAGGGCGACCGGCAGCCGCCACGGCCCGCTGCCCCCGCCGAGCGCGGCGGCCGGGCTCCACAGCAGCAGCGAGCCCGCGGCCGCGGCGAGCAGGACCACCAGCAGCACGAGCCGCAGGCGGGCGGAGCCGGCGGCGCTCACGCCGGGACTCCGACCGGCACGCGCAGCTCCTTGAGCAGGGCGATGTCCCGGGCGTGCCGGGCGCCCTCGACGCGGTCCGGGTCGTGCCGGCCGTCGGGCGTCTCGATGATCAGCGGTACGTCGGCGGTGTCCGGGTGGGCGAGGAGTTCCGCGAAAGCCGCTGCGCCGATGTGGCCGGCGCCGATGTTGGCATGCCGGTCCTTGCGGGCGCCGACCACGTCCTCGGAGTCGTTGGCATGGATGAGCCGCAGCCGGCCGGGGCCGACCGCCGCGGTGAGCTCCGCCATCATGGCGGCGGTGCCGCCGGGGGCGGCGAGGTCGTGCCCGGCGGCGAAGGCGTGGCAGGTGTCCAGGCAGACGCCGAGCAGCGGGTGGCGGTCGAGCACGTCGGCGTAGTCGGCGAGATCACCCATCCGCCCGCACAGCGAGCTGCCCTGGCCGGCGGTCGGCTCCAGCAGCAGCCACGGCGCGTGGTGGCCCATCGCGTCCAGCTCGTCGAGCAGCGGCATGACGCCCGCCCGGACGTGCGCCAGCGCCTGCGCCCGCGTCCCGCAGAGCGCCGAGCCGGTGTGCACCACCACACCCAGCGCGCCGATCGCCCGCGCCCGGTGCAGCGAGTGCCGCAGCGAGGCGGCCGAGCGCTCCCGGGTGGCGGCCGACTCCGAACCGAAGTTGATCAGATAGGGGGCGTGCACGTACGCCGGGATGCCGGCCTCCGCGCAGGCCGTACGGAAGACCTCGTCCTGCTGCGGATTGCCGGGCGGGGTCGCCCAGCCGCGCGGGTTGGCGACGAACACCTGGACGGCCTCGGCGCCGACCCCGGCCGCATAGGCGAGCCCGGTCCCGGCCAGCCCGCGGCCCGCGACGGGCACATGGGCGCCGACCGGGTTGCGCTGCGCGGGCACGGCCGCGGGGAGGTCCATGGCGGCGAGCATGCCCGATGCGGTGCCGCAGGCGGAAATCGGGTGGCCGAACCGGGCCCTCCTCCGCTGGAATCGCCGCCGGTGGTCACACGGGGAGGAGAAGGTGATGGGTCTGCTGGAGCTGGCCGCGGACGTCCTGGCAACCGGAACGGATTGTCGCCCGCTCGCCTCCGGGCCCTCCTGACCCGGTGCCGACGGTCGTCGCTCCGTCGCTGCGCTCCCTCGCTCCTCACTTTCGGCACCGGCGGGCCCTTCGGCTCGGGGCGGGTGTCGCCCGCTCGGTCGGACGGGCCGTGGCTCGGCTGGTCGTACGGCCTGCAACTGCACCGGGCGAACACGGTGTGGGCGATGGCCGAGCCGGCCCTGGTCGAGCGGTACGGGCCGCTCACCGGGCTGCTGCCGTTCGACGACCTGGCGGCCGAGGCCGGGCACCGCGACCTGCCGCTGGTGGAGCTGCCCGCGGCCTCGCCCGGCTGCCGCGAGTACTGGCAGCCGAGCACGAGCGTGTCCGTCCTGGTCATCGAGGGCGGCTACGGTGTGGAGCCCGAGGAGATCGGCACCGTGCACCGGATCGGCGGGCCCGTCACCCCGGAACACCTGCTCTGGCGCTGCGCCCACGAGCGGGTGAGGGCCTTCAAGCAGACCGCCGACCACCTCGCCGCCGCCCCGCCCGCCGGACGCGAACGGTGGCTGGCGAACCGGCCGCCCGAACTGCCCGCCGACGAACTCTGGTGGCGCCGGATGCTCGCCGCCCTCCGCATGCGGCGCCATGACCGGCCCCAGAACGCCGGCGCCCTGGCCGACGCCTACCTGTGGCTGCTGGACGAGGCCCGCGCACGCGGCACCCTGGACACCCTGCAGACCGCCCTGCTGTGCGCGGACCTCGACCACCCCGCCTCCGCGGACCGCACCGTCCGCGAGTGCCTCGCCCTCCTCACCGACGCCACCCCCCACCCGCACCGCCCGCGACCTGCTCGCCGCCGCCCGCCCCCACCTGCCCCACCTGACGGTCCCCGCCCTCGCCGCCGCCCTCCGCACGCACGCAGCAGCACGGCAGGTGGAGACGGAGTGAGCGCCGACCCTGCGATCATGCTGCGATGGCTGCCGGCTTCCACACCGAGGGCCCCGGACGCTGCGGCGAACCGGCGGTCTCCGACGGGTTCTTCTGCGCCGACGAGGCCGTGCGTCTCTGGGAGAGCCGCCTCACCGGTGTGACCGAGCAAGAGCTGCGGCGTCGCCGCGAGCCGCGGGTCGTCCGGCAGATGACCTGCGACGGCTGCGAGGAGTTCGTCCTCCATGCTCGCCGTACGCCGCTTCCCCACCGAGGACGTCACCGTCGCCGGCACCCGGATACCCGCGGGCGACCGGATCTGGCTGTCCTGGGCCGCCGCCCACCGCGACCCCGCGGCCTTCCCCGATCCCGACACCTTCGACCCCGCCCGCCGCGGCAGCCCCCACCTGGCCTTCGGCCGCGGCCCGCACTTCTGCCCCGGGGCGGCCCTGGCGCGGACGGAGAACGAGATCGCGGTCGGCACACTGCTGAGGCGGTTCCCCCGGCTGGCCCTGGCCGCGGCCCCCGGCACCCTGGTGCGGCGGCGTTCGCTGCGCAGCCGCAGCCTGGCCGCCCTGCCCGTGACGGTGTGAGGGCCGCGGCGGCGGCCGGTCAGGCCAGGGTCTGTACCAGCTCGTGGTGGGTCGGGGTGTGGACGAGCCGGGCGAGGGCTCCGTTGACCAGGGGCAGGTAGGGCGGGACGTGGCCGCATTCGACGTCGGCGACGATGGGGATGCCGAGGGGGCCGAGGGCGTCCAGGACGGCCTCGTGCTGGGTCAGGGTGCGGCTGTCGGGTGCCGAGGTGCGGCCGACGAGGACGGCGTTGGCGGAGTCGAAGAAGCCGGCCAGCCGCATGCCGTGCAGGTTGCGGCAGATCGTGTAGGCGTCGTCGCCGGAGGCCTCCACGTACACGAGCAGGCCCTCGGGGGCGTGGGCGCGGGCGAACGCCGGGACGTCGGCGTAGGGCGTGCCGGTCACGTTGCACAGGGTCTCGATGCAGCCGCCGATCAGCCGGCCGCTGACGTCCACGTCGCCCTCGCCGTCCAGTCTGGTCCAGCTGCCGGCGGCGTCCAGGACGAGCTCGCGGACGTCCGGGTGGGTGCGGTAGTCGACCCAGCCGTCGGCCCGGTACCGGCCGGGCGGGGTCTGGGCGAAGCGGCTTCCCTCGGGCATCGCGACCAGGTCCAGCCAGGAGTGGAGGCCGTCGGGGACCAGGTAGGGCGTGTCCATCAGGTTGTTGCCGTGCAGGGTGGCGACGCCGGTCAGCAGGGTCAGCGGGGTGAGGATCGTCGACATGTCGGAGAAGCCGACCAGCCAGGTCGGCTCGGCCGCGCGGATGCGGTCCCAGTCGAGCAGCGGCAGCAGGTCGACGGCGGTCTCGCCGCCCCACGGCGGCACCACGGCCCTGACGGCCGGGTCGGTCAGCAGCTCCGTCAGCTCGGCGGCCCGCTCCGCGGCCGGGGCGCTGACGTGCCCGGAGCCGTCCATGCAGCGGCCGACGACGACCTCGTAGCCGCGCGCCTCGACGGTCTCGACGGCCACGTCCAGTCGGGCCCGCAGGTCCTTGTCGACGCCGCTGGAGGGGGAGGTCACGGCGACGCGGTCGCCGGGGAGCAGGGGCTTGGGGTATCGGATCGGCATGCCCGGCAGCATGGCACGCCGGATTCTCCACGTGCATGCCAATTCGCCGGTGCGGCACCGTCCTGACGGAGGATCGGGCCGAGGAGCCGGCCGCGTGCGTCAGTCGCCGATGAACAGCAGGTGGCTGCCGGGGGTGGCGGCGCAGGCCCGCAGCAGGGCGGCCAGGTCGTGCACCGCGGCCCGCTCGGCCTCGCCGCTGCACTGCTCCAGGAGACCGTCGATGTCGCGCAGCGCGGCCTGCGCCTGCTGCTCGTCGACGAGGGTGTCGTTGTACGGGTCCACCCGACCCAGCGGGCCGGACCTGTCCGGGTCGAGGCGGGCCAGGGCCGAGGCCAGTGCCCCGCCGTGCCGGTAGGAGCCCTGCAGGAGGGTGCTGCGGTCCTTGTCCCGCCCGGCACGCGGGGGTCGGGCGGTGTGCAGTTCGAGTTCGATGCCCATGGCTGCCTCCTCGGCCGCAGCGTAGCCGTACGTGCGGGAGGGCGGTGGCGTGCCGGGGTCGCCACCGCCCTCCCGTTCGTCCCGGCCGGTCAGTCGATGCGGGCGGGGACGGGCTGCGGGGTGCGGTCCGCGGTGGTCCTGCGGCGCAGGGCGCCGGCGCTGGGGATCAGGGCTGCGGCCAGCAGGGTGACCACGCCGAAGGAGACGGTGAGCGAGGTGGCCTGGGCGATGCCGCCGACGATCGCCGGGGCGACCAGGCCGGAGGTGTAGGTGACGGTGGCGACGCCGGCGATGGCCTGGCTGGCGTTGCCGCCGGACTTGCCGGCCGCGGCGAAGGCGAGCGGGACGACGACGGCGATGCCGATGCCGATCAGGGCGAAGCCGGGGATGGCGAGCCAGGCGGTGCCGCCGAACACCACGAGCAGGCCGCCGAGGGTGGCGACGGCGCCGCCGATCCGGACGGTGCGGACCGGCCCGAGCCGCTCCACCACGGTGTCGCCGGCCAGCCGGGCGGCGGCCATGGTGGCGGCGAAGGCGGAGTAGCAGGCGGCCGCGGTGCCCGCCGAGGCGCCGGTGACGTCCCGCAGGTAGACGCCGCCCCAGTCCATGCTGGCGCCCTCGGCGAAGACCGCGCAGAAGCCGACCAGGCCGATCACCAGGGCCGAGCGCGGCGGCAGCGCGAACCGCGGCGGCGCCTCCTGCTCCGGCTCGGGTCGGACGTCCAGCAGCGGCCGGCAGACGAACACCGCGAGGGTGGTGAGGACGGCGGCGGCGACGGCGAACTGCACGCGGGCGTCGACGCCCCGGTGGGCGGCGAGCACGCCGAAGCCGGAGGCGACCAGGCCGCCGACGCACCACATGCCGTGCAGGCCGGACATCACCGAGCGGCCGAGACGCTCCTCGACGGCGACGCCCTGGGCGTTCATCGCCACGTCGGACATGCCGGCGCTGGCGCCGTACACGAACAGGGCGAGCCACAGGACGGCGAGGTTGGGGGCGAGGGCGGGCAGCGCGAGGGCGAGCGTCCAGGCCATCAGCAGGCCGCGGACGGCGGCGCGCTCGCCGTAGCGGTGCACGATCCGTCCGGCGAGCGGCATGGCGAGGAAGGAGCCGACGGCGGGGGCGATCAGGGCGAGGCCGAGTTCGCCGGGGCCGAGGTGGAGGTGGTCCTGGAGCCAGGGGATGCGGGTGGCGAAGGTGCCGGTCACCGCCCCGTGCACGGCGAAGACCAGGGCGATGCCCACCCTGGCGCGCCGTACGCCGTGCTCATCCGTTCCCATGCGATCGTCCCTTCCCGGTTCAGTCCAGCATGCGCTCGATAAACTATCAGGAAGGGAACCTGATAAAAACCTCTGGAAGGATGCGCTTCCATGACCACCGCGCGCACGGCGACGCCCAGCACCGCCCGGGCCATCAACGACCGGCTGGCGCTTGACCTCCTCCTGGAGGGCGGCCCGCTGACCGCCACCGAGCTGCGCGGCCTCACCGGACTGTCCCGCCCGACCGTCGCCGACCTGCTCGAACGCCTGCAGCGCGCCGGCCTGGTCGCCGTCGTCGGCGAGAGCGGCGAGCAGCGCCGCGGGCCGAACGCCCGCCTCTACGCCCTGGTCGCCGACCGCGCCTTCCTGGCCGGCGTCGACGTCCGCACCACCGGCGTCGACCTGGTGGTGGCCGACCTCACCGGCCGCACCCGCTCCACCGCCCAGGTCCCCAACGAGGGCCCCGGCAGCCTCGCCGACCGGACGGTCCTGGCCCTGGAAGGGGCCGTCCGCGAGGCCGGCGCCGAGCGCCTGCACACCGTCGCCATCGGCGCCCCCGGCCTGTTCGACCCCGCCACCGGCGAGCACCGCAACTCCGGCGCGCTCTCCCGCATGCACACCGACCTCATCACCGCGCTGCGCGAGGACCCGCACACCGACGTCCTCATCGACAACGAGGTCAACCTCGCCGGGATCGCCGAACACCGCATCGGCGCCGCCCGCGACCGCGACACCTTCGTGCTGATCTGGCTCAGCCACGGCGTCGGCGCCTCCGTCGTCCTCGACGGACGGCTGCGCCGCGGCGCCACCGGCGGCACCGGCGAGATCGGCTACCTGCCCGTGCACGGCTCCGGCCTCCCGGACGGCAGCGGGGGCTGCGGCTCCGGCGGCTTCCACACCCTGGTCTCCTCCGAGGCCGTCTGCGAGCTCGCCGCCGCGCACGGCCTGCCCGTCCCGCAGGCGTCCGCCGTCCCGGCGAGCGTCCCGCCCGGCGCCGAGGTGCTCCGCGCGGCGGCCGCCGCCGCCGAGGGGCCGGCCGCCGACGCCTTCCTCGACGAGTACGCCCGGCGGATCGCGCTCGGCGCCGCCTCCGTCTGCGCGGTGATCGACCCCGGCTGCGTGGTGCTCGGCGGCGAGATCGGCCGGGCCGGCGGGCCGCGGCTGGCGAGCCGGGTCGAGCGGGAGATCGCGAGGCTGGTGCCGCTGCAGACCGAGGTCCGGGCCGGCACCGCGGGCGGCGGCGCCGTCCTCGCCGGGGCCGTGCTCACCGCGGGCGACGCCGCGCGGCGCGACCTCTTCGGCGGCGGCTGACATCCGGACGTGCGCCTCCGCTTGGCCCGCCGCACAGCGGGTAGGGCAGGATGGCCGCGGACACTCCGGTGCACCCGCACGCACACCCCGCACCCGCGCCGGCGCCCCGCCCGAACCACACGCCAGGAGAGCCCCATGGCCCAGCCCGACCGGCCGGTCCACCCGTACCGCATCGGCGAGGCCGCGGCGATGCTCGGCGTCAGCGCCGACACCATGCGGCGCTGGGTCGACGCCGGCCGGCTCGCCGCCACCAGGGACGACCACGGCCACCGGATCATCCCCGGCGACCGGCTCGCCGCCTTCGCCCGCGAACTCGCCAAGCCCGAGAACGCCGAGGCCGAGGGGCGCCCCTCCTCCGCCCGCAACCGCTTCCCCGGCATCGTCACCGACGTGGTGCTCGGCGACGTCGCCGCCCAGGTGGAGATCCAGGCCGGCCCGTTCCGGGTGGTCTCGCTGATCAGCCGGGAGTCCGCCGAGGAACTCGCCCTGGTGCCCGGCGCGCCCGCCACGGCCGTCATCAAGTCCACCAACGTGGTCGTCGAACGCCGCTGACCCGGCACCCGCCCGCAGAGGCCCGCCGAGCCGACCCGCCCACGCCCGAGGAAGTCGAGGAAGGACGCCCCGCCCCCATGAGCCGCCCGCCCGTGCTCGCCGTCGCCCACCGCGGCGACCCCTACCGCCACCGCGAGAACACGCTGCGCTCCGTCGAGTCCGCCGTCGCAGCCGGCGCCGACGCCGTCGAGGTGGACGTGCGGCTGACCCGCGACGGCGTGCCCGTCCTGCTGCACGACCCGACCCTGGAACGGCTCTGGGGCGACCCCCGTCCGCTGAACCGGCTCACCCTCGACGACCTCGCCGAGGTCGGCGAGCCCGGCGGCCCGCGCGTGCCCACCCTCACCGAAGCGCTCAAGGCCGTCGCCGAATCGCCGCACACCCGGCTGATGATCGACCTGGACGAGCCCGGCCCGGCCGCCGCCGCCCACCGCGCCGTCGCCGACCTCGGCGCCGAACACCGCGTCGCCTGGTGCGGGCCCGCCTCCGCCATGCTCGCCGTCCGAGCCCTCGACCCGGACGCCGAACTCGCCCTGACCTGGCGCCAGCCGAGGCTGCCCGGCCGGCCGCTCCTCGACGACCTGCGGCCGCACTGGTTCAACCCGCCGTTCGGCATGGTCGAGCCCCGCCTCGTCGGCGCCGCCCACGACGCCGGACTCCTGGTCTCCACCTGGACGGTCGACCTCCGCCGCACCATGCGCCGGATGCTGGAGGCCGGCGTCGACTCCCTCACCAGCAACCGCATCGACCTGCTGCGCCGGGTGCTCGACACATGACCGCCCCGCTGACCGCCCGGGCCCTCGGCCGCGCCCTGCTGGCCCGTCAGCACCTGCTGGAGCGCAGCACCCTCGACGCCGCCGCCATGGTCCGCCACCTGGTCGGCCTGCAGGCCCAGGCCGCCCCCGAACCCCCCTACCTCGGGCTGCTCGGCCGGATCGAGGACTTCCGCCCCGAGCAGCTCACCGGCCTGCTGGAACGCCGCGAGGCCGTCCGGATCGCGCTGCAGCGCGGCACCATCCACCTGGTCACCGCCGAGGACTGCCTGACGCTCCGTCCGCTGCTCCAGCCCCTCCTCGACCGCCAGCTGCGCACCACCTACGCGGCCCGGCTGCCCGACCTCGACCTCACCGACCCGGCCGGCGACCTCGCCGCGCTGGGCGACCGGGCCAGGGCACTGGTCGAGGCCGAACCGCGCACCTTCCAGCAGCTCGGCCCGCTGCTCGCCCCGGCCTACCCGGCCAGCGAGCCCGCCGCACTCGCCCAGGCCGCCCGCTGCGCACTGCCGCTCGTCCAGGTGCCGCCGCGCGGTCTGTGGGGCCGCGGCGGGCCGGCCGCGCACACCACCGCCGAGCACTGGCTGGGCCGTCCGCTGGAGGCGGCACCCGACCTGGACGGCCTGGTGCTGCGCTACCTCGCCGCGTTCGGCCCGGCGACCGCGGCGGACGTGCAGAAGTGGTCCGGCCTCACCCGGCTCGGCCCCGTGCTGACCCGGCTCGGCGACCGCCTGGTCAAGCTCCGCGACGAGCACGGCCGCACCCTGTACGACCTGCCGGACGCGCCGCGCCCCGAGGAGTCGGTGCCCGCGCCGGTACGGCTGCTCGCCCCGTTCGACAACCTGCTGCTCTCGCACGCCGACCGCACCCGGGTGCTGCCGGAGGAGTACCGCAGCCGGGTGATGACGGTCAACGGGATCGTGCTCGGCACCGTCCTGGTGGACGGCCTGGTGGCGGGCAGCTGGAAGGCGGAGGAGGGTGTGCTGACGGTCCGTCCGTTCGCGCCGCTGCCCCGCGCCGCACGCCAGGGCGCCGAGGCCGAGGGCGCCCGCGTGCTGGCCTTCGCCGGCCACGACACCGGCCGCGTCGTACTGTCGACCGAAGGGTAGCCACCCAGGGGCGCGGGGCACTGCGCAATTCGGGTGCGGGCATCACTGGGGAACCGGCCGAGCCCTGATCTGTACGAGGACCCGCCTCCGAATCGCGCAGTTCCCCGCGCCCTTCAGCGGGTCCATGTGTGCTGATATGGACGGACCGGATGGACCGTCGACCCGGAGGTGCGATGCCTGCCGAGCCCCAGGAGGACGACCGGCCCGCGCCCGCCCTGCCGCCCGTGGTGCGGCTCGCTGCGGCCTGGTCCGCCGCGGTCCTCCTGGTCGTCGCCGTGGCCGCCCTGCTGGTGTGGGCCGCCGTCGCCCTGAAGACGGCCACCATCCCGGTGGTCGTCGCCCTGCTCGGCACCTCCCTGCTCGAACCCGTCATGCCCTGGCTGGTCCGCCGGGGGATGGGCCGCGGGGCCGCCGCCGGCCTCACCTGCACCGTCCTGGTGCTCGCCGTCTGCGGGGTCCTCTCCCTGCTGGTCAACTCCCTGGTGCACAGCGCACCCGACATCGCCGCCGCCCTCACCGAGGCCGGCCACCGGATCGCCGACTGGCTCGGCCCGATCGGCACCAAGATCCAGTACGCCCTCGAGCAGAGCTCCGGCTCCGGCAGCTCCCTGGTCAACTCGCTGGCCAACGGCGTGCTCTCCGGCCTCGGACTGGCCACCCAGCTGCTCACCGGCGCCGTGCTGACCCTCGCGCTGGTCTTCTTCTTCCTGCGGGACGGGCACCGCACTCCCGGCGCCGTCCGGTCCTGGCTGCCGCCGCGCACCGCCGAGACCGTGATCGCCTGCGGCCGGCAGGCCTTCGCGGCGATGGCCGGCTTCATGCGCGGCACCACCCTGATCGCCCTGATCGACGCGGTGTTCATCACCGTCGGCCTGGTGATCCTCGGTATCCCCGGGGCCGCCGGGCTGGGCGCCCTGGTCTTCATGGGCGCCTACATCCCCTTCATCGGCGCCTTCCTCTCCGGGACGGTGGCCGTCCTGGTGGCGCTCGCCGACGGAGGTCTGTCCAAGGCGCTGTGGGTGCTCGGCGTGGTGCTCGCCGTCCAGGCGATCGAGGGCAACGTGCTGCAGCCGTTCATCCAGAGCCGCACCGTAGAGCTGCACCCGGCCACCATCATGATCGCGGTGGTGGCCGGGGCCGGCGTCGCCGGGATCATGGGCGCCCTGCTGGCCGTGCCGCTCTGCGCGGCCGGGCTCGGCGTGGTCTCCGTACTGCGGGCGTCCGCCGGAGCCGCCCGGGGCGAAGGTCCGGAGCAGGGAGGGCCGGAGCAGGACGCGCAGCCCTGACCCGAGGCCCGCCCGGGCTCAGTCCACCAGCGCCTGGTCCTGCCAGAACGCGAACTGCTGCACCGCGTCGCCGTCCAGCCCCCACGGCCAGATGGTCACCACCCCGTCCAGCGCCCGGAACACCCCCGCCGCCTCGCCCACCCGGCCGGCCTGCCCCAGCGAGTACGCCAGGACGTTCAGGTCCGCGAGTGCCGCTGCGTGCCGCAGGAAGCCGGGCACCGGCCAGTCGGCCAGTGCCCGCGCCAGCGCCGCCTCCGCGTCCGGCAGGCTCCACCGCCGGCGGGCGCCCAGCGCCGTCACTCCGCCCGCGGCCAGCGCCGAGCGGTAGCGGTCCGTCAGCATCGCCAGTTCCAGGCCCGCCACCGGGGAGCCCGGCGGCGCCGCGTCCCGGACGGCCGCCACGAAGTCCAGCACCTGCCCGTGCGAACCGCACTCCTCCGGCGACAGGTAGCGCAGCATCTCCAGGTGCGCGGTGCGGTTCCAGGCGTCCCGGGCGCCGATCTCCCGGCACAGCGGGTACATCTCCTGCTCCGGGCGGCGCAGCATCCGGTGCACCGCCAGCAGCGCCACCCACGGTGTCGGGTCCTCCGGCCGCAGTTCGGCCGCCCGCCGGCAGCGGTCCACCGTGCCCTGCGGGTCCTCCAGCGCGCCCGCGAGGCGGGCCTGCGCCACGTCCACCCAGGCGTGCAGCACCAGGGCATCCGGCTCCTGGGGCCGCTGCCGCCGCCACACCCTGGCCAGCGCCGGGGTGGCCACCTGGGCGAGCACCCCCAGCCGGTGGGTGCGCCGGTCCCAGTCCGTCCCGGCGTCCCGCAGCACCTGCTCCACCAGGCCGGCCGACAGGTCCAGCTGGCCGCCCAGCTGCGGCCCGGCGAGCTGCCGCCGGACCCGCCCGAGGTCGGCGTCGTCGAGCTCAGGAGCCAGGCGCGGTGCGGTACTTCGGCGTCGTCCAAAGATCGGCATGCCCAGGGAGGCTAGCGAACCGGCGCCGCCCGCACCAAAGCCCGCACAACCCCCTCGTGGGCCCTCCGTGCGGCATCCGGCTGCTCGGTGTACACCCTGATCAGGGCACGTCCGGACACCCTTGGGGCGGCCCTCCCGCCCGGCCGGGGCTACCGGGCGGTATGGTCGGGCCGGGAGACGGACAACGAGGGGACAGGGACAGCGGCATGGACTTCCGGACAGACATCCTGGGCGAGCCCTACGAGGCCGTCGAGCTGCCGCTCGCCGCCGACGAGGAGGGCGCCGTCAGCGCCACCCTCGTCCGCCGGCTGGTGCCCGGCTCGCAGCGCGCGGTGCTCTACGTGCACGGCTACGTCGACTACTTCTTCCAGACCCACCTCGCCGATCACTACACCGCGGCCGGCTGGTCCTTCTACGCACTCGACCTGCGCAAGTACGGGCGCTCGCTGCGCCCCCACCAGTCGCCGAACTTCGTCCGCGACCTCTCCGCCTACGACGAGGAGCTCGACGAGGCCGTGCGGATCGTCCGCGAGGTCGACGGGCACACCGAGCTGCTCGTCAACGGGCACTCCACCGGCGGCCTGGTCACCGCCCTCTGGGCGGACCGGCGGGCCGGCCGCGGGCTGGTCGACGGCCTGTTCCTCAACAGCCCGTTCCTCTCCATGCCCGCCGCGGCCGCCGTCCGCACCCTCGGCGCCCCCGCCCTCGAGGCCCTCGGCCGGGTCGCCGCGCTGCGCAAGCTGCCCGCCCCGCTCAACCCGCACTACGTGCACAGCCTGCACCGCGACCACAAGGGCAGCTGGGAGTTCGACCTCTCGCTCAAGCCCGCCGAGGGCTTCCCGCTGTACGCCGGCTGGCTCGCAGCCATCCAGCGCGGCCACCGCGCCGTCCGCCGCGGCCTGGCGATCGACTGCCCCGTCCTGTTGATGGCCTCCACCGCCTCCACCGTGACCAGCCGCTGGGACGACGCCCTGCACCGCACCGACGCCGTGCTGCGGGCCGACGACATCGCCGCCCTCGGCCCGCGCCTCGGCGGGCACGTCACCGTCGTCCGCATCGAGGGCGGTGTGCACGACCTGGTGCTCTCCGGCGATCAGGCCCGCGGCCAGGTCTTCGCCGAGCTCGACCGCTGGCTCGCCGCCTACCTGCCCGGCGTGCCGGTCGGCTCCGCATGACCGGCAGCACCCCGCCCGACCGTCCCGCCGGCGGCACCCCCGCCGGCGGGGCCCCGGCCGACGAGCCGCTCCCCGTGCAGCGGACGGTCTCCCTCGGCACCGCCAAACTCCTGCCCGACCTCGACCGGCCGAAGGCCTGGCTGCTCACCCTCGACGGCACCCCGCAGTCGTACGTCGACCTGGCCGACCCCACCCACCTCGAGTTCGAGTACACCCGGCGGTTCGGCCACCTCATCGACGCGCTCGCCCCCGCCGGGCAGCCACTGGACGCCCTGCACCTCGGCGGCGGCGCCCTCACCCTGCCCCGCTACCTGGCGGCCACCCGGCCCGGCTCCCGGCAGCACGTCGTCGAGGCCGACGGCCCGCTGGTCGACTTCGTCGCCGACGTCCTGCCCTGGCCCGACGGCATCGAGGTGACCGTCGGCGACGCCCGCACCGCCCTGGCCGCCGCCCCGCCCGGCGGTGTCGATCTCGTCGTCGCCGACGTCTTCCACGGCTCCCGCACCCCCGCCCACCTCACCTCCGTCGAGTTCGTCGCCCTCGCCGCCGCCGCGCTGCGCCCCGGCGGCTGCTACGCCGCCAACCTCGCCGACGGCCCGCCGCTCGCCTTCGCCGCCGCCCAGGCCGCCACCGTCCGCGCGGTCTTCCCGTACACCTGCCTGGCCGCCGAACCCGCCGTGCTCCGCGGCCGCCGCTACGGCAACATCCTGCTGATCGGCTCGCACGCCCCGCTGCCCGCCGACGAACTCGCCCGGCGGCTGGCCGGCGACCCCTTCCCCGCCCGGCTCACCGACGGCGCCGCGCTCGACGACCTGATCGGCGGCACGGCGCCCGTCCACGACACCGAGGCCGTCGACTCCCCGCCGCCACCGGACGGCGCGTTCAGCGTCGGCTGAGCGCCCCGCCGGGGCAGAATGCCAAGCCGGACCCGGCGACGGCCGCCGGGCCACCGGAGGGAGCACGGCGATGACCGCCCAGCAGCCGCAGAAGATCGGCGCCGACCTCGGCGACGTGCCCGAGACCGCCCTGTGGACGCTCTACCACCGGGCCGTCGAGGCCCGCCGGTGGGACACCGTGCTGCCCGACCCCAAGGCCGTGGAGCTCGTCGAGCGGATCGACTACCCGTTCGCCGAGCGGTTCGGCCCCGACGGCGGGATCGTCGGCCAGATCCAGGCCCTGCGGGTCCGCTGCTTCGACCGGGAGGTCTCCGACTTCCTCGTCCGCTGCCCGCGCGGCACCGTGGTCTGCCTCGGCGAAGGCCTGGAGACCCAGTACTGGCGGGTCGACAACGGCCGCGCCCAGTGGCTCTCCGTCGACCTGCCCGAGGCCGTCGCCTTGCGCGAACAGCTGCTGCCCGCCGACTCCCGCCAGCGCCTGATCGCCTGCTCCGCCACCGACCCGGCCTGGATGGACGAGGTCGACCCCTCGCACGGCGTCCTGATCACCGCCCAGGGCCTGCTGATGTACCTGCGGCCGACCGAGGTCCGCGACCTGATCGCCCGCTGCGCCGAGCACTTCCCCGACGGCACCTTCGTCTTCGACGCCGTGCCGCGCTGGTTCAGCCGCCTAGCCGTCCGGGGCAAGCTGCACGCCCACGGCTACACCGCCCCGCCGATGCCCTGGGGCATGGACGCCGACGAGCAGGGCAAGCTCGCCACCGCCCACCCCGCCGTCGCCGAGATCCGCGACGTGCTGCCGGCCGCCGGCCGCGGCGCGGTCGGTGCCCTGCTGCCCGTCGTCGCCCGCCTCCCGCTGCTCGGGGCGCTCCGGCCGTCCGTGTGCGCCCTGCGCTTCTCCGCCCGCGAGGGGCGCGCCACCGGCTGAGCCGCACCGGCGGGGCGCGGGCGCCCGGCGCCGACCGACGGCCGGGGGAACCGCCGTCGCCCGGTCGGCGTATGAGGTAAAGGGCGGGTCAACCCGTTACCCTGCCCTGTGGGCGCCAGGGCGTGCCCGCGGCCCAGCAATCGAAGCCGAGACGCGGTCTCGTCCCGCCACGGAGGTAACCGGCCTTGCACATCGACCAGTGGATCGAGAGCGTCCCACCGACCTCGGTGTACGCCCTCGTCGGCCTGATCATCGGCCTGGAGAGCCTCGGTATCCCGCTGCCCGGCGAGATCGCCCTGGTGTCCGCCTCGCTGCTCTCCGCGCGCGGCGTGGTCAGCCCCTGGTGGGTGGCGGCCGTCGCGATCGCCGGCGCCGTCATCGGCGACTCGATCGGGTACTCCATCGGTCGCCGCGGCGGCAAACCGCTCTTCGAGAAGCTCGGCCGGCGCTTCCCCAAGCACTTCGGGCCCGACCACCTGGCGAGCGCCGAACGGTCCTTCCAGAAGTGGGGCATGTGGGCGGTCTTCTTCGGCCGGTTCATCGCCCTGCTGCGGATCTTCGCCGGCCCGCTCGCCGGCGCCCTGCGCATGCCGTACTGGAAGTTCCTGATCGCCAACGTGCTCGGCGGCATCGTCTGGGCCGGCGGCACCACGCTGCTGATCTACCAGGTCGGCAAGGTCGCCGAGCAGTGGCTGAAGGGCTTCTCCTGGGCCGGCCTCGTCGTGGCCGCGCTCGCCGGCGCAGGCTCGGCCTGGCTGCTGAAGCGCCGCGCCGCCAAGTCCCGCGCCGAGCACCCCGAGCAGTCCGGCGGCAAGGGGCCGGACGCCGCCGCCAAGCCGCTGGAAACGGCGGAGTCCGTGGCCGACTGACCGGCCGCCGCCGCCGCACCCGGCACCGGGGCGCGGGGCACTGCACGAGGCAGAAGGCACGAAACCGCACCTTCCGCCACGCGCAGCGCCCCGCGCCCTTCTTCGTGTCCCGATTTTCACGTGCCCGATCGGCCACGAGCCGCCACCCCGGAGGCAGTCCGATGCCATAGGCTCGGTGCGCGAACTTCGGTGCGCGAACTACGGACTGGGAGGCGGGCTTGAGCCAGCAGGTGTGGACGGCGGTCGACGACTACTTCACCGAGACCCTGATCGGGGACGACCCGGTGCTGGCGGCAGCCCAGCAGGCCGCCGACGCGGCCGGGCTGCCCCGGATCGCCGTCTCCGCGCCGCAGGGCAAGCAGCTCCAGCTGCTCGCCCAGACGCTCGGCGCCAAGCGCGTCCTGGAGGTCGGCACGCTCGGCGGGTACAGCGCGATCTGGATGGCCCGCGCACTGCCCGCCGACGGCCGCCTGGTCACCCTGGAGATCGACCCGGTGCACGCCGAGGTCGCCCGCGGCAACCTCAAGCACGCCGGATTCGCCGAGATCGCCGAGGTCCGGGTCGGCCCCGCCGCCGAGAGCCTCCAGCAGCTCGCCGACGAAGGCGCAGCCCCGTTCGACCTGGTCTTCATCGACGCCGACAAGCCGAGCAACCCGGTGTACTTCGCCTGGGCGCTGCGGCTCACCCGGCCCGGCTCGCTGATCATCGTCGACAACACCGTCCGCGGCGGCAAGGTCGCCGAGGCCGACTCCACCGACCCGGCCATCGTCGGCACCCGCCGCCTGCACGACGCGATCGCCGCCGAGCCGCGGGTCTCCGCGACCTCGATCCAGACCGTCGGCGCCAAGGGCTACGACGGCTTCACCATGATCCGCGTCCAGGCCTGAACGGGGGCGGCATGAGGATAGGACTGCTCGGCACCGGCCCCTGGGCCCGTGGTGTCCACGCGCCCGCCCTGGCGGGCCACCCCGGCGTGGAGTTCGCCGGGGTCTGGGGCCGCCGCCCCGAGGCCGCGGCGGCGATCGCCGCGGAGCACGGCGTCCCCGCCTACGAGGACGCCGACAAGCTGATCGCGGACGTCGACGCGGTGGCCGTCGCCCTCGCCCCGCAGGCCCAGGCCGAGGTCGCCCTGCGAGCAGCCGAGGCCGGCCGGCACCTGCTGCTCGACAAGCCGGTGGCGCTCACCGTGCCGGAGGCCCGCCGGATCGCCGACGCGGTCGCCGCCAACCGGCTCGCCTCGGTGGTCTTCTTCACCCTCCGCTTCGGCGGCGAGCGGGTCGGCTGGCTCGCCGAGCAGGCCGGCCGGGGCGGCTGGTTCACCGCCCGCTGCGACTGGCTCGGGGCCGTCTTCACCACCGACAGCCCGTACGCCGCCTCGCCCTGGCGGCGCGAGAAGGGCGCCCTGTGGGACATCGGCCCGCACGCGCTCTCCCTGCTGCTGCCGGTGCTCGGCGACGCCGCCACCGTCACCGCGGCCCCCGGGCCCGCCGACACCGCCCACCTGCTGATCGGCCACACCGGCGGCGCCTCCAGCACCGTCTCGGTCAGCCTGACCGCACCGCCGGAGGCCGCCGGCGTCGTCCTGGAGCTGCGCGGCGAGGCCGGTGTGCACCGGCTCCCCGAGCAGGGCGTCCCGCCCGTGGACGCCTTCGGCAAGGCCGTCGACGCCCTGCTCGCCGCCGCCGACAGCGGCACCCCGCACCCGTGCGACGCCGCCTTCGGCCTGCGCGTGGTCGAGATCCTCGCCGCCGCCGAACGGTCCCTGGCCGACGGCGGCACGGTCCGGCTCCCCGCCGCAGCCGACCCGGTGCCCGTTCCGGGGGCATGATCACCGGCACCGACCGGCAGTACGAGGACGGTCCGACCGGCCCGCAGCAGCGCGACACTGCTGCGGGTCAGGTGTCCCGCCGGCGGGCCCGTTTCACCTCGCGGTCGACGGCCCAGGCGTCAGCGACCGGGCCGAGGTGGCGGAGCTTGTCAGGGTTGATCATGCCGCGCACGGTCCGGATCCGGCCGTCGATCACATCGAGGGCGAGGACGTTCAGGACGCGGCCGTCCCGGTCGCGGAAGACCGCGCCGGGCTGGCCGTTGACCTCGTGCGGTTCGAAGATCACGCCGATCCGGAGCATCCGGGGGAAGGCCGCGCCCAGGACCCGGGCCACGTTCTCCGCGCCCATGACGGTCCTGGCCAGCTGCGGGGCGTTCCCGCCGCCGTCGGAGACCAGCTGGGCGTCGGCGGCCAGCAGGTGCTGCAGTCCGCCGACGTCGCCGTTGGCCAGTGCGTCGAAGAACCGCGTCGCGAGCTCCTGCCGCTCCCGGCGGTCCGCGGCGAACCGCGGACGCCCGTCCCGCATGTGGCGCCGCGCCCGCACCAGCAGCTGCCGGCACGCCGCCTCCGAACGCCCCACCGCCGCGGCGACCTCGTCGAACCCGAAGGCGAACACCTCACGCAGCACGAACACCGCCCGCTCCAGCGGGCTCAGCCGCTCCAGCAGGAGCAGCGCCGCCATCGACACGGAGTCGGCCAGCTCCACCGACCGCGCCGGATCCTGGTAGGGGTCGTCCAGCAGCGGCTCGGGGAACCACGGCCCGACGTACGCCTCCCGCCGCACCCGCGCGGAACGCAGCACGTCGATCGAGATCCGGGTCACCGCGGCCGACAGATACGCCTTGGTCGACGCGGGCAGGGTCGCCGAGGCGTCGTAGCGCAGCCACGTCTCCTGCACCGCGTCCTCGGCCTCGCCCACGCTGCCCAGGATCCGGTACGCGATCGAGAACAGCAGCGGCCGCAGCTCCTGGAACTCCTCGACCTTGCCCACGCCGACTCCCCTTCCCCGTGTGCGGTGCCCAGCCCTGCCGGTCCGTCAGTGGAACTGCCCGGCCACGTAGTTGCCGGCCGGCTGCCTGGTGATGGCGTTCAGCCGGTTGGCCAGGTTCATGAAGGAGACCAGGAGGGTCAGGGCGGCCAACTGCTCCTCGTCGTAGTGCTTGGCGGCAGCCTCCCACACCTCGTCGCCGACCCCGCCGGCCCCGTCCGCGATCCTGGTCCCCTGCTCCGCGAACTCCAGCGCGGCGCGCTCGGCCTCGGTGTACACGGTGGCCTCGCGCCATGCGGCCACCAGGTTCAGCCGCACCGCATCCTCGCCTGCCGCGACGGCCTCCTTGGTGTGCATGTCGATGCAGACGGCGCAGCCGTTGATCTGGCTCACCCGCAGCGCCACCAGCTCCTGCGTCGCGGCCGGCAGGGCCGACTCCTTCACCGTCCGGCCCGCCGCCATGATGTGCTTGACGGCCTTGCCGGCGGTCGGGACGGCGAGGAAGTCCAGTCGTGCGTTCATGGTGTGCTCCTCCGTGGTGGTCCGTGCTTGCACACCCTGGGACGGGACAGCCCGGTCCCCTGTGACACGAACGGATGTGACCTGCGCCACCCCGCGTGCCGGACGGCCCTCCCGCGGCCGCATCCGGCCGTGGCACGATGGCAGGACCAGCCGCCGCCCTCACCCCGGAGCCGCCCGTGCAGCCCGAACCCGCCTTCCGCGCCGCCGGACCGGCCGACGTGTCCGCCGTCGTCGCCCTGATCGAGTCCGCCTACCGCGGCGAGGCCAGCCGGGCCGGCTGGACCACCGAGGCCGACCTGCTCGACGGGCAGCGCACCGACGAGGCCGGCGTCGCCGAGGTGATCTCCCGCCCCGACTCCGTGGTGCTGCTCGCCGAGTCCGGCGGCGACCTGCTCGCCTGCTGCCACCTCGAGCGCCGCCCCGAAGCCGCCTACTTCGGCATGTTCTCCGTCCGGCCCTCCCTGCAGGGCGCCGGCCTCGGCCGCACCGTCCTCGAGCACGCCGAGCGGCACGCCCGCGAACAGTGGGGCATCGACCGCATGGAGATGACCGTCATCGAGCAGCGCGCCGACCTGATCGCCTGGTACGAGCGCCGCGGCTACCGGCGCAGCGGCGAGTACCAGCCCTTCCCGTACGGCGACGAGCGCTTCGGCATCCCGCTCCGCCCCGACCTCCGCTTCGAGCGCCTGGTGAAGGTGCTGTAGCCGGTCCCGGACGGCTCAGTCGGACTCCGTCCGCCCCTGCGCCCACTCCAGGTACCGGCCGGACTCGCGGGTCAGGCCGGCCAGGAACCACACCAGCACGGCCGTGTCGTCCGTCCAGCCGACGAACGGGATGAAGTCCGGCAGCACGTCCACCGGGCTCAGCAGGTACACCGCCGACAGCACCGCGAGGGCGGCCAGCTTGCCCGGCCCCACCCCCGGGTAGCGCCCGCCGAGGGCGTCCCGCAGCAGCCGCGGCGTCGCCAGCACCCGGGCACCGAGCCCCGGCGCCCCCGGCCGCTGGGTCTCCCGGTACAGGCTCCAGGCCGACCGCGTGACCGCGGCCCGGTCGAGCCCACGCATCCGCTTCGGGCCGGGCTTGGCCACGGCGTCCTCCTCGCTGCCCGGTGGGACGCCCGCTGCGCCCGCCGCTCCACGGTACGGGACGGCACCCCCTCTTCCGTAGAGGCCGACGGCCCACAACCTTGCCGCCGCCGGGCTCCCGGCCCCGGTTCAGCCGCCGTAGAGGTTGCGGCAGATCCGTGCCTGTTCCGAGCCGGGCTGCCACTGGCCCTGGCGCTCCGCCTCCGCACAGACCTTGATCGCGGGAGGCGCCGGCGCGGCGGGGGTCGTCCTCGGCCGGTCGGCGGGGCGGGGTCTGCGCGGGGTGCGGGCGGGCGCCGGGTGCGCGGAGCGGCTCGGGGTGCCGCCCGATTCCGCCTCCTCCCCGCTGCCGCCGGGGCTCGCGGAGTCCGTCGGCGAGGCCGCGGAGGTGTCGGCGGTGGCACCGCCGGAGGACGTGCCGGGGGCGGACAGCCAGGGCGGCGCCGGCAGGGCGCCGGGGCCGCCGGTCGCGGGGGAGGCCCCGGGTGCGGTGGCCAGGACCCCGGTCATCTCACCCGACCGGGACGGTCCGCAGGTCGCCAGCAGCCCGCCGAGCAGTGCCGCACCGCCGAGGACGGCGACGGCCGTGCCGACCGTCCGGTGGCCGCGCCCCGCGGGCGGGGGAGGGGGTGGTGGCGGCGCGGGATCGGCCGTCTCCCATCCGTACGTCCACGGCGCCTTCCACTGCTCCTCCATGCCCGGCCTCCCGTGCCTCCGGCGGGCCCCGGGCCGCGGTCGCGGCGGGGCCGGCCTGCCCAACGAGCCGGGGCACCGGCGCGGAACGGCACCGGGCGGCGCACACCGTGGTGCGGTGGGGGTGCGCGCCCCGGGGGCCCGGACGATGCTTGGGCACATGAACAGCAACAGCACCACCGAACCCCTGGTCGAGGTCGCCGAGTTCCGCACCGACAGCCGCTACCGGCTGGTGCACTTCAAGGGCGCCGGCTGGAAGCCGCTGGCCCCGGAGGAGTTCGAGCCGGAGGTCAAGCACGCCTTCCCCGACCTCGACCCGCACGACCCCGTCCTCGTCCAGTGGGCCGACCGCCCCTGGGAGTGGCCCGCCTGGCACCCCGGCGAAGCCTGACCGGCCCCGAGCCGTCGGGTCGGCACGGGGACCTGCGTGGGGCGGGAGGTGCGGCGCCGCACCTCCCGCCCCACGCAGGTCTTCCGATGCCCGGCCGTCAGAGCCGCCGGCCGAGCAGCAGGCCGGCGTCGGCCAGCAGCGACGACAGGTAGTCGGCGGCCGGGCCGCCCACCGCGAGCCCGGCGGCCTGCCCGGACCACAGGTTGACCAGGTCGGACCTGCCCCGGGCGGCCGCCTCGGCGCGCAGCGGCAGCATCAGGGCGTTCTGCGCGGGGTACGCGGGCACGTCCTCCTCGTGCGCCGCCATCTCCCGTACGAAGCGGTTGGCGACGCCGCGGGCCGTACGGCCGGAGAACAGCCGGGTGAGCACGGTCGTCCGCGCCTCGGGGGAGAGCAGCGCCCGGCGGTGCACCTCGCTCGCCCCGGACTCCGCGCAGGCCAGGAAGCCGGTGCCGATTTGCACCGCGTCCGCTCCCAGCACCAGGGCCGCGGCCATGCCGCGCCCGTCGGTGATCCCGCCCGCGGCCACCACCGGCACCCGGACGGCGTCCGCCACCTGCGGCACCAGTGCGAAGGTGCCGACCAGCGACTCCCGGACGGGCGCCAGGAACGCCCCGCGGTGCCCGCCCGCGTCGCTGCCGGAGGCCACCACGACGTCCGCGCCCGCCCGCTCCAGCGCCTCGGCCTCGGCGACCGTGGTGGCCGTGCCGATCAGGACGATGCCGCGCCGCCGCGCCTCGGCCACCAGCCGCTCCGGCGGCAGGCCCATGACCAGGCTGATCGCCGGCGGCCCGGCGGCCAGCAGCGCGTCGACCTGGTCGTCGAAGTCCGGCTGCGGCCGCCGCTCGGTGGACGGCACGGGCAGCCCGAACTCCTCGTAGTAGGGGCGGAGCCGTTCGACGTCCGCGGCCGTGGCGCGGACCTCGCGCTCGCCCTCCTGGGGCACCCAGAGGTTGACCGCGAAGGGCCGGTCGGTCGCGGCCCGGAGCTCCTTCACCACCCCGGCGACCGCGTCCGGCTGCAGGTGGTGGGCGCCGAAGGACCCGAGTCCGCCGGCGTCGGACACGGCGGAGGCCAGCGCCACCGACGACATCCCGCCGCCGAACGGCCCCTGGACCACCGGATGCTCCAGCCCCAACAGCTCGCAGAACCGGTTCACGGCCCGTGACGTCATGACGATGCGCTCCCTCGCTCTCGACTGCCACAATGCTAGACGACCGGTCAACTATTGGCGAGGGGGCGGGTTCGGGCCGCGTGTCGGGAGGTGCCGCGGCGTCAGGGGATGCCCCGGTGTCGGCGGCGGGCCGTACCGTACGGCGCATGGGACTTTCGATATCCGTCGGACTGATCAACGACCTCACCCGCCACGAGCCCGAGGGTGCCGAGCGCCACGCCGGCGCGCTGGACCTCCTCTCCGGGGCCCTGAACGACAAGGGCATCACCTGGCGCGAGCCGGCCGCCGACGACACCGGGCGCGCCGAGTTCTCGGCAGGCTTCCCGTACGGCTACCTGCACCACCTGCGCCGCGTGTACGTCCTGCAGCGGCAGGGCGCCGAGGTCACCCCGGCGGCGACCACCGACCGGGAGCAGTACGAGCGCGACCAGGAGGAGGTGGGGGAGGAGACCCTGATGTTCTCCTCGCACCTGCTCTGCCACTCCGACTGCGACGGCTTCTACGTGCCCGTGGACTTCGCCGACCCGCTGTTCCTGCCGCAGGAGTCGGGGGTCGCCGGAGGCGGCATCGTCGGCTCCACCGCCGGGCTGCTCGCCGAACTCCGGAAGATCGCACCGGTGATCGGCATCGACCCGGACGCCGACGCCGCCACCGTGGCGCCCGACGACCCGTTCGAGGCCGAGAAGTTCGCCTGGTACCAGTTCCACGAGGCCTGCCGGTCCAGCCTCGCCACCGGGCGGGCCGTGGTCTTCCACTGACCCGATCCGGCGGCCCTCGGGATGTGACCGGACACACCGTCAGCAGCGCGGCGGAGGGCGGGATTTCGGCCTCCGCTGTCGGACCCCGTGGCTAGGCTCCGGACCATGCGGATTCGACGACACGCCCCCGCGGCGCTCCTGCTCTTACTCGCCGGCACGGCCGGGGCCTGTGCCGGCGCCTCCTCGGAGGCACAGTCCCGGCCGCCGCAGCAGACCGCCGCGGCACCCTCCGGGGCCGGCACGCCCGGCGGCGCGGCCGATGCCCCGGCCGGGCCGACCACCTACGGCACCCCGGTCGACATGGCCGGCCTCTGCAGGCTGCTCGACTACGCACCCCTCGCGCCGGTGATCGGCAAGGCCGCCGGAGCCCCGCAGTCCGAGGAGAAGAGCCCCGAGCCGTCCTCGGGCCGGACGGCCTCCTGCGCGCAGAAGCTCCGGATCGAGGGCGACGCGGGCGCCGGCGGTGCCGTCCGCACGTACATCACCGTCTGGCCCGACAGCGCCACGGCGAAGCGGCAGTTCGAGGCGGGCCGGGGCGAGGACGTCAAGGACGTCGCGAAGGACAACCGGTACGAGCCGCAGACCGGCATCGGCAGCGAGGGCTACCGGATCGTCGACAACATGAGCAACGAGAAGCAGGACATCCTCGCGGTCACCGTCCGGCACGACAACCTGCGGATCAGCGTCCGCGTCCTCGCCGACCGGGGCCGCCCCTGGGACGCCGCGTCCACCGCCGACCTCTTCGACCGCCTGGCCTCCGTCGCCCGCGCGGCCCTCCCCGCCATCCACCAGGCGGCCCCGGCGGGCTGACCCGATCGAGGCGCCGGTCCGCGCCCGGGTGCGGGCGCGGACGGTCCCCCGGGCATTAGTTGACCGACCGTATACTCGCGGCATGGGACGCACCAGCACGGCACACGAGCGGCTGTTGGACGCCGCGTGCGAGCTGCTGCACGACCGCGGGTACTCGGCGGTCGGGGTGGCGGAGATCTGTGCGCGGGCGGATGTGCGGAAGGGCAGTTTCTACCACTTCTTCGCCTCCAAGCAGGCGCTGACGCTGGCCGCGGTCGACGCGCACTGGGCGGTGCAGCAGAAGGTTTGGCGGTCGGTGCTCGGGGATGCGGGGGAGCCGCCGCTGGAGCCGCCGCTGGAGCGGTTGCGGCAGCTGCTGGAGGCGCAGGCGGCGGCGCAGCGGGCGGACAAGGCGGCGGGCGGCAGCGTCCGCGGGTGCCTGCTGGGCAATCTGGCGCTGGAGCTGAGCGGCCAGGAGCGGGAGATCCAGGCGCGACTCGCGGCGATCTTCGACGAGCAGGCGGCGCTGGTGCTGGGGGTGCTGGCCGAGGCGGCCGCCACGGAGGCGGTCGCCGCCGATGCGGAGACCGCCCGGGCGCTGGTGGCGCACCTGGAGGGTGCGGTGCTGCTGGCGAAACTGGCGGACGACCCGGCGGGGCTCGACGGGCTGTGGCCCGCCGTGCGGCGTCTGGTCCGCGCGGACTGACGGGCCCGCGGGCCGCGCGGCGGGTGCAGCGGCCCAGCCTCGGACGCCCAGGACGCGTCCTTGAAGGTCATGGCTGCGCCACAAGGGGCGCCCGAGGGCCGTTGAGGACAACTCCTCAGGCGCAGGCCCGCGTCCAGGCCGATTCGCGGAGCAGACGCAGGCCGTTGAGGCCGACGAGGACGGTGGAACCCTCGTGGCCGAGGACGCCGAGCGGCAGCGGCAGGGTGGTGACCAGGTCCGAGACGACCAGGGCCGAGATGAACACCGCGGCGAGGACGAGGTTCTGCACGACCAGGCGGCGGGCGCGCCGGGAGAGGGCGACCACGGCGGGGACGGCGGTGAGTTCGTCGCGGACGACCACGGCGTCGGCGGTCTCCAGCGCGAGGTCGGAGCCGGCCCGGCCCATGGCGATGCCGGCATGGGCGGCGGCCAGGGCGGGGGCGTCGTTGACGCCGTCGCCGACCATCAGGACGGCGCGGCCGGCCCGTTCCTGCTCCTGGACGGCGGCGGCCTTGTCCTGGGGCAGCAGCCCGGCGCGCACCTCGGTGATGCCGGCGTCGGCGGCCAGGCGGGCCGCTGCGCGGGGGTTGTCGCCGGTCAGCAGCACCGGCGTTCTGCCGGTGAGCCGGGTGAGGGCGGCGACGGTGGCGGCGGCGTCCGGTCGTACCCGGTCGGCGATGCCGAGGACGCCCGCCGGCCGGCCGTCGATCTCCACGGCGACGGCGGTGTGGCCGGCCTCCTCCAGTTCGGCGGCGACGGCCGCGGCCCGCCTCGCGGCCGGGTCGGCGGAGTCCAGGAGGCGGGCGGGGGAGCCGACGCCGACCCTGCGGCCGCCGACGGTGGCGGTGACGCCGCTGCCGGGGGTGGCGGCGAAGTCCGCGGCGGGGGTGAGGGCGAGACCTCGGGCGCGGGCGGCCCCGACGGCCGCGCGGGCCAGCGGGTGTTCGCTGGGGTGCTCGGCGGCTGCCGCGAGGGCGAGCAGCCGGTCCTCGGTCAGCCCGGAGCCCGGCAGCGGGCGGACGGCGGTGACCCGGGGTGCGCCCTCGGTGAGGGTGCCGGTCTTGTCCAGGGCGACGGTGTCCGTCCGGCCGATCCGTTCCATGGCCACGGCGGACTTCACCAGCACACCGTGGCGGCCGGCGTTGGCGATCGCCGACAGCAGCGGCGGCATGGTGGCCAGCACCACCGCGCAGGGCGAGGCGACGATCATGAAGGTCATGGCGCGCAGCAGCGAGTCGGTGAAGGCCGCGCCGGCGGCGAGCGGGACGCCGAGGACGGCGAGGGTGGCGATCACCATGCCGATCGAGTACCGCTGCTCGATCTTCTCGATGAACAGCTGGGTGGGGGCCTTGGTCTCGGAGGCCTCCCCGACCATGGCCACGATCCGGGCGATCACCGAGTCGGAGGCGTCCCGTTCGACCTTGATCCGCAGCGCGCCGGTGCCGTTGAGGGTGCCGGCGAAGACCTCGTCCCCGCTGCGCTTGGCGGCCGGCAGCGGCTCGCCTGTGATGGTGGCCTGGTCGACGTCGCCGGTACCGTCCAGGACGCGGCCGTCGGCGCCGATCCGCTCGCCGGGCCGGACGATGACGGTGTCGCCGACCGCCAGGTCACGGGTGGGGACGGTCTCCTCGGTGCCGTCGTCCAGCAGCCTGGTCGCGGTCGGCGGGGCGAGGTCGAGCAGGCCGCGCACGGAGTCCGCGGTGCGGGCGGTGGCCAGGGCCTCCAGTGCGCCGGAGGCGGCGAAGATGACGACCAGCAGGGCGCCGTCCATCACCTGCCCGACCGCGGCGGCGCCCAGTGCGGCCACGACCATCAGCAGGTCCACGTCGAGCGTCTTCTCCCGCAGCGCCTGCAGGCCGGCCGCGGCCGGCTCCCAGCCGCCGGCGAGGCAGGCGAGCGCGTACAGCGGGCCCCAGGCCCAGGCGGGTGCGCCGGCCAGGTGCAGCGGCAGGGCGAGGAGGAACAGCCCCGTCGCGGCGGCGGCCCAGCGGACCTCGGGCAGGGCGAAGGCCCGGGTGCGGCGGCGCGGGGGTACGGGGGCGGGGCGTGCCCCGGTGGTGCGCGGGGGCAGGTCCAGGACGGCAGAGGGCATGGCGGAAGGACCGTTCGGGGGCGACCGGACAGCGACGCTCCCACCGTACAGGAACACCTGAACAGGTATTCACATGTAGTCGATAGGATTGGCATATGGGCCACGGAGTCGACGCCAGGAACGCAGCCAGCACCCGCGAGCGGCTCGACGCCGTGGGGGCGACCGACGTCGCCGCCACCCTCCAGGCCCTCGCCACCCCCTCGCGCCTGCGGATCCTCGCCCGGCTGAACGAGGGGCCCTGCGCGGTCGGCGACCTCGCCGAGGCCGTCGGGATGGAGGCCTCCGCCTGCTCGCACCAGCTGCGGCTGCTGCGCAACCTGGGCCTGGTCGCGACCGAGCGGCGCGGCCGCTCGATCGTCTACTCGCTGTACGACCACCATGTCGCCGAACTCCTCGACCAGGCGCTGTTCCACGTCGAGCACCTGCGCCTCGGCCTGCGGGACGAGGCCGAGCCGGCAGTCGGGACCCGGCCCGCCGCAGTGCGGTAGTGGCGCTCGTCGGTCGGGGCCGTGCGGCAGGGCGATGCCCTCTTCCGGCGATCAAAACTCCGTTGTCGGTGCGTGCCCCTACTGTCAGAATCCGTTCGGCCCCGAGCGAGTAGCGCCCGGGTGCCGCACTGTCTTTCAACTCCTGGGGGATGCATTGAAGTTCACCCTGCCTGCCCGCTCTCTCGGCCGGGCGGCCGCCGGTGTCGCCACGGCCCTCGCCGTGGCCGGCACCACCGTTCTGACCGGCGGCGCCGCGCACGCGCAGGCCGTCACCTCCGGTTCGCTGAGCTTCAGCGGCGACCAGGGCGACTGGATCACGGGCGGTCAGTCCTACAGCTACGCGACGGACGCGCAGGACAAGTTCGACGTCTACGCGAGCACCGACCACCGGGTCATCAGCCTTTCGCTCAACGGCGCCCACGGTGGCTGGTGGAGCCTCGACCTGAAGGCCCCGGAGGGCAAGCAGCTCGCCGTCGGCGAGTACACGGGGGCGACCCGGGCCCCGTTCTCCGGCCCGGCCGAGCCCGGCCTGGACCTGTCCGGTGACGGCCGCGGCTGCAACACGCTGACCGGCTCCTTCACCATCAGCAACGTGGCCTTCGGCCCCAACGGCTACGTGCAGACCCTGGACGCCACCTTCGAGCAGCACTGCGAGGGCTGGACCGCTGCCGCCCGCGGCGAGGTGCACATCCACAACCCGGCCCCGCCGGCCGAACTGGACCTCGGCCTCGGAGTGGCGGTGGACGGCACCGCGAGCACCCTGAACGGCAAGGCCACCGTGCACGGCACCGTCACCTGCAACAAGCCGGCCGCGGTGACCGTCTCCGGGCAGGTGTCGCAGGTCAGCCACCGCGTGCTGATCCGCGGGTCGTACACCACCACGGTGCCCTGCGTGCCGGGCGCCCCGGTGGCGTGGCAGGCGAAGGCCGAGCCGACGGGCACCACGCCCTTCCAGAAGGGCGACGCCGAGGTGGCCGCCCAGGCCTCCGCCGTCGACTCCGACTACGGCACCACCGCGACGGCCGGCCAGACCACGGCCGTCCGCCTTACCAAGACCGCCGGCTGACGGTACGGAACCGCAGGGGGCACGGGGCGGACCGCCCCGTGCCCCTGCGTCTCTCAGGGACTCCCGGGGAGGGTGGCCGCGGTGACCACCAGCGTGTCGTAGGGCATGGTGAAGCTCCCGCCGGCCGCGTCGACGACCTCGCCGATGCCGTCCAGCAGCTTCGCCAGGTCGGCCGACGGCAGGCCGGAGTGGCCGCCGGTGGTGGGGAGTTGGTCGAGCCACTCCTCGCGGCCGTACGTCCGCTCCCAGGAGAAGCTCCACTGCTCCGGGTCGCCGTACGCGCCCGTCGACCGAATGCCGCCGGCGGCCTTCGCGCACAGCATCGCGTACCCGTCGACGGTGCCGGCCGAGGCCCAGCGGCGGTGCGCCGGGGAGCCGGGCAGCAGCCGGCCGTAGACCTCGGCGAAGGCGCGGGCCACGTCCTGCGGCGGCCGGTCGGCGTTCCAGAACACCGCCAGCCGTCCGCCGGGCCTCAGCGCCTCGGCGGCTTTCGCCGCTCCGGCGACCGGGTCCACCCAGTGCCAGGTCTGGCCGGAGACGACGGCGTCGAAGGTGCGGCCGGCCGGGTCCCAGGCCTCGAAGGCCGCGACCTCGACATCGATGCCGCGGTGGCGGGTCCACTCGGCCATCCGCGGATCGGCCTCGACGCCCAGCACCGTGCAGCCGGCTGCCCGGAACTGCCGGGCCGCGATGCCGGTCCCGATGCCGACGTCGACGACCTCGGGCCCGGGGATGCGGGCGGCGACCGCCGCCACCATGGCGTCGGGGTAGCGCGGGCGGGCCCGGTCGTAACGCGCCGGGTCGGTGCCGAACGACTCGGCGAGGTTCCGGACTTGGCGGGGCCCTTGAGGCGGGGGAGGAGGCACCCCGGGCGGTAGAGTGGGCATGCGCCCACTATGAGTGGGCGCTCGCCCACTCGTCAACGGGGCCCGGCCGGTACCCCGGCGTTCGGCCGTGAAGGGAGACCCGGGAATGCCCACAGGAGTGGCCCTCCGCGACGCGCGGGAGCAGCTGTTCGACGCCGCCGAGCGCATCCTGCTCAGGGACGGGCCGAGCGCACTCACCAGCAGGGCCGTCACCACCGAGGCCGGCTGCGCCAAGGGCGTCCTGCACCGGCACTTCGCCGACTTCGACGCCTTCCTCGCCGAACTCGTGCTCGACCGCACCGCCCGGCTCGAAGCCCGGGGCGAGGGACTGCGCGGCACCGCCGGCACCGGTGCGGTCGCCGACAACCTCGCCGGTGCACTGACCGGCCTGTTCGAGTCCGTCGCGGTGGCGATCATCGCCCTCACCACCTCCCGCGACGCGCTGCGCGCCCGGCTGCGCGACGGCAGGCCGAGCGGCGTCCCGCTGCTGACCGAGGCCACCACCGTGATCGCCGGCTACCTGGCCGCCGAACGCGACCTCGGCCGGATCACCGCCGACGCCGACATCGACACCCTCGCACCCACCCTGATCGGCGCCGCCCACCTGCTGTTCGCCGACCGGAACGGCACCCCGCCGCAGCCCGCAGCCGTCCGCCGTACGGTGGCCGCGGTGATCGCCGGCGTGCTGCCGGACCCGCAGACGTGAACAGCCCTTCCGCCCGCCGGACTTCGCGTGCCCCGGCGGGCCGACCGGAGGGATCTTGCGAAGCGGCCCGACCGTCCGCCGCGCCCCGTAGGCTCGCCGGGTGACCGCAGCAGAGTGGGAAGAAGCCTGGACGGACGGCGGACGGCGCGCCGTCCACATCGGCGACGTCGCCGACTTCAACGCGCAGTTCATCCCACAGACCCCGGCCGCCCGGCGCCGGGCCCACCACTACTCCTGCCTCGCCGCGTTCTACACCCCGCACCCCGCCGCCCTGCTGCTCCCCGGCGAGCCGGAAGCCGAGTGGACCGCCTGGCTCGCACGGGAGTTGGCGTGGGATCCGGTGGAACTGCACACCGGCCTGGCCGACGAGCACACCACCGTGCGCGGCGCCCTCGCCGCCCGCCCGGCACTCCAAAACCGCGTCGACCGACTCGGCCTGCCCGTAAGGACCTGGGGCCGCACCGAAGGCCCCGGGCTGGAGGCCGTGCACCGCTTCGAGTCCAAGGCCGCCTCGCACGAACTCTTCGCCAGGACGGCAGCCGCCGGCCACCCCGGCATCCTGGTGCCCCGTCAGCAGCCCGCGGCCTCCCCGCGGCACGCCGCCCGACTGCTCGCCGCCCGCGCCCGGCGCGGCGAGACCGCCGTCCTCAAGGCCCACCACGGCGTGGGCGGCTACGGTACGGCCGTACTCACCCCGCAGGACGTCACCGCGGCCGGCGGGGCCAGGGCGCTGCTCCGCGAACTCGCGGCGACACGGGTGCTGCCGCCGGGCGGGCTGCTGGTCGAGGAGTACGTACCGGGGCGCGGCCGGCTGCGGAACCTCACCTTCGACGCGGTGATCGCCGACGACGGCAGCGTGCACCCGGTCGGCACCGCCGTCATGCACCTCGACGGCACCAGCTACCAGGGCGCCACCACCGGCCCGGGCGCGGTGCCGCCGCGCGCGGCCGCCACCGCCCGGGCGTTCGGCCTCGCGGTCGGTGCCGAACTCGTCCGGGCCGGCCACCGCGGCTGGTACGACATCGACTTCGTCACCGACCCGGCCGGGCGGCTCGCCCCGACCGAGGCCAACCTGCGGCTCACCGGCCCCGCCGTCGCCTTCGTGCTCAGGGCCCGACTCGACGCCGTGCACGGCCCCGGCCACCGGGTGCGCACCCTGGACCGGCTGCCGCTCGGCGCCCGCCTCCCACAGCAGGCCCTGCTCGCCCACCTGGCCGGCCTGGCCGAACGCTGCGCCCGCTTCGGGGTGCGGCTGCTGCCGACCATCCCCACCGCGAGCTGGGACGAGCTGCTGCCGACCGTCGGTGTCGCCCTCGCCGCCCGCACCCCGGAACCACAGGCCGCCCTGGACGCCCTGGACGCGGCTGAGGCGGTCGTCCGCGCGGCCGGCGAGGCACTCGCCGACCCCTTCGACGCGGTGGGGCCCGACGGCGCCCGTCCTTCGTAGAGCCGCAACCGCACTGCTCGCGTTCTCGGCCGGGAGACGTCCCCGGGCATCACGCCTCAGCCCTTCGCCGAGCCGCGGCCCGTGGTGGCCGGCGGTGCCACGTCCGGCCGCGCCAGCAGGAAGACCATCACCACGGCCGCGGACGCGATCAGCGACATGTTGAACACGAAGACCATCATGACCTCCCGCATCCAGTCGGTCGGCTTGGTCAGCCGGTACATGTTGTCCTGCGGCCACCAGGAGGCGAGCAGCCAGCTCACCGAGAGGTGGGTGAGCCTGGTGAGCCCCGGCCCCCGGCCGAGCCTGGTCACCGAGGGGTGACCGAAGAACAGGAACACCATGCCGAGGGCGAAGCCCAGCCACTCGGTCAGGTAGAGGAGCCCGAACGGCCAGTGGTACGCCGTCGGCACGCCCGAGAGGTCGGTCGAGCCGGGCCAGAGCGCAGGGGTGAGGATCAGGCCGGCGAGGAAGGAGAGGCCGAAGACGAGCAGCGAAAGGAGCACGCGGTCGAAGTCGCGGACGTCGCCCCGGCCTCCGCCGCCCTTGGCGGAGGTCTTGCCCGGGCCGCCCCCGTGGCCGCGCGGCGCGGGCAGCGGCAGGGCCGCGCGGTCCAGCTTGCCGGCACGGGTGCGCGGCAGTGCCGGGACGGGGACGACCGCCTCCGGGACCAGCTGCTTGGGCAGCCGGTCGGCCAGGTACTCCCGGACTGCCGCGGCCTCCGGCCCCGTGCCCTCGGCGGCGACCACGTAGGCCACCAACGGCCCATTCGCAGCAGCCCGTTCGGGGCCGAGCACGGTCACCGCGCACTCCCGGACCTCGGGGTGGCCGCGCAGGACGGCCTCCGCCCGGGCGGCGTCCGCGGTGCCGGAACCGGTGTCCCGGCCGATGTACTCCAGCAGCCCGTCCGGCCGCCGCCGGGCGAGATCGCCGGTGCGGTAGGCGCGGTCGTCGATTCCGGGCAGGAAGGCGAAGCGGGACTTCGTCAGATCGGGCAGCCGGGGGTAGCCGCGGCCGACACCCCGGCCGGTGACGCAGATCTCGCCGATCGCGCCGTCCGGGACGGGCCGGTCGTCCTTGCCGATCAGGTGGATGCCGTTGCCGGGGAAGGGCCGCCCGATCAGCGACACCTGCTCGGGGTGCTCCACGTCCCCGGCGAGGTCGGCCGGGTCGAAGTAGGTGCTGTCCACGGCCGCTTCGGCCACGCCGTACACATTGATCACCCGGACGCCCGGGCCGAGGTAGCGCTGCAGCCTCAACTGCTCGTCCAGGTACCACTTCTCCGCGCCGACGGTGAGCAGCCGCAGCTCGCCGAGCTCCAGGCCGCGCGGCAGCAGGTGGTCGAGCAGGCGGCGCGCGGTGTGGACGTTGGTCTCCATCACGGTGATCCGCTCGTCGATCACCAGCCGGTGCAGCTCGGACAGTTCGGCCGTCCGGTCGAGGGTGAAGTTCCGCCGGGCCATCACCAGGCAGCCGCCGGTGCACAGCGCCCGGACCCAGTCCGCGGTGAAGACGTCGAACTCCAGGGTCGCCGTCTGCAGGAACCGGTCGGCCGCGGTCAGCCCGTACACCTCGCGCCAACCCCGGTGGGAGTGCAGCAGATTGCGGTGCTCGACCAGGGCGCCCTTGGGCAGGCCGGTGGAGCCCGAGGTGTAGAAGATGCACGCCGGGTCGTCGGTGGTGGGGCCGACCCCGAGCGGCCCGTCCCGGTGTGCGGCGATCTCCTCCGCGGCGGTGTCCGGACAGAGCACCGCGGCATCGCCGGAGTCGGCCAGGCGGACGCGGTGCACCTCCTCGGTCACCACCACCGCCGGTGCGGCGTCGGCCAGCACGTGCCGGATCGTCCGGTCCGGGCCGGTCGGCTCCAGCGGCACATAGGCCGCACCGGTCTTGAGCACTGCGAGCAGCGCGGTGATCAGCTCCGTGCCGCGGCCGAGCGCGACCGCGGCACAGCGGCCCGGGCCGAGCCCGAGGCCCGTCAGGTGCCGGGCCAGCCGGTCCGCCCGCGCGTTCAACTCCCCGTACGTGAGCCGGACCTCGCCGCAGACCACGGCCGGTGCGTCCGGTGCGCGCAGCGCCTGTTCCTCGAACAGGCCGTGGACGGTCTGCGCCTCCCCCTGCATGGTTCAACCCCTCCCTCGTCGGCGGTACCGCCTTGAGCCTGCCCGCCCCCACTGACAGTGTGCAGCCGATCCGCCTCGGTGACCGGCCCGAGATGCGGGTAGTTGCACCCTCGTCACCGGATCGGGACGCCCTCAGGACCGTCGTCGGCTACCGATGGCCGACCGATGCGGCCGGCCCGGTCCCGGACGCACCATGGAGACCGCCGGGATTGCCCGGCAGCTGCACCCGATCGGGAGGGGACCACCATGACCGCCTACGCCATCGCCCGGCTCCGCGACATCGACTTCGGCCCCGACATCGTCGAGTACCTCCGGCGGATCGACGCCACGCTCGACGGCTTCGGCGGCCGGTTCGTCGTCCACGGCGGCGAGTTCGAGGTCCTGGAGGGCGAGTGGACGGGCGACACGATCGTCATCGCCTTCCCCGACCGGGCACAGGCCCGCGCCTGGTACGACTCGCCCGCCTACCGGGACATCCTCGGCCTGCGGACCCGCCACTCCACCGCCGACGCCGTCATCGTCGAGGGCGTGGGGGAGGGCTACCGCGGCGCCGACGCCCTGAAGAAGCTGCTGGCGGACTGAAGCCTGTCGCCCGAAGGCAGTTGGGCGCCCCTGACGGTTGCCCCGACTCGGGCGGGTCTCCCACCGGGGCGCGTGGGGGTACCTCCCGGGCCGAAGGCTGGGGGAGAACCGCGCAATCCGGGGGCGGGCGTCGTAGTGGCAATGGGCCGAGCCATGGCTTGTGCGGCGCCCCCTCGGGGCCGAATGCGGGGGCCTGGTGCGCCGAAGGTGTGCGCGGCGACCCCGAAAAATTAACCTCCGAGGTCTACTCGCGTAAACCCTGGGAGCAGCAAGCTTGTTGAGCGCCCGGAACCTGTCCGTCCGGGTGCTCTTCGCGCTTCCCGCCCTCTGGAGTCACGCATGACCTGGATACGTCCGCTGCGCCGCACCGCCGCCGCGCTCGGCGCCGCCGCCCTCGCCGCCACCGCCCTGCTGACCGGTGCCGGCACGGCCGAGGCCGCACTGCCCACCCCGGTCTCCACCAGCACCGCGAAGACCTACCTGGCGAGCCTGACGGTCGCCGCCGAGTCCCACGAGTCCACCTACGACCGGAACCTCTTCCCGCACTGGATCACCATCTCCGGCACCTGCAACACCCGCGAGACGGTGCTGAAGAGGGACGGGGTCGGCGTCACCACCGACTCCGCCTGCGCCGCCACCGGCGGCACCTGGACCTCCGCGTACGACAACGCGGTCACCACCAACGCCTCGAGCTTCGACATCGACCACCTGATCCCGCTCGCCGAGGCGTGGCGCTCCGGCGCCTGGGCCTGGAGCACCGCCCAGCGCCAGAACCTCGCCAACGACCTCACCCGCCCGCAGCTCATCGCGGTCTCGGCGAGCTCCAACCGCTCCAAGGGCGACCAGGACCCGTCGACCTGGCTGCCGCAGGCCTCGTACCGCTGCGTCTACGTGCGGGCCTGGGTGCAGGTGAAGTACTACTACGGGCTGTCCGTCGACAGCGCCGAGAAGTCCGCGCTCACCTCGGTGCTCAACGGCTGCTGAGCCCGGGTGCGACGGACGCCCGGCCGCTCCCCTCGGGGGTGGGAGCGGCCGGGCGTCCGGCCCGCGGGAGTGCTCAGGCAGGGAGCTGCGCCTCGATCGCGGCGATGATCTCGTCCGCCTCCGGCTCGGTGCGCGGGCGGAACCGGCCGACCACCGTGCCGTCCGGGGACAGCAGGAACTTCTCGAAGTTCCACTGGACGTCGCCCGCCGCGCCCTCGGCGTCCGGCGTCTCGGTCAGCCGCGCGAACAGCGGGTGACGGTCCTCGCCGTTCACCTCCACCTTCTCGAACAGCGGGAAGGACACGCCGTAGGTGGTGGAGCAGAAGGTCTGGATCTCCTCGGCCGAACCCGGCTCCTGCCCGAGGAACTGGTTGCAGGGGAAGCCGAGCACCGTGAAGCCGCGGTCGGCGTAGCGCTGCTGCAGCCGCTCCAGGCCGGCGTACTGCGGGGTCAGGCCGCACTTCGAGGCCACGTTGACCAGCAGCAGGGCCTTGCCCTTGTGGTCGGCGAGCGAGGCGGGCTCGCCGGCGAGGGTGTGCAGGGGGATGTCGTACAGGCTCAACGGAGGGTCCCTTCGGGGCGTCGGTCATACGGCGCACCTGGTGCGCCGGAGCGCACAACCACGCGCGCCGCCGATCTGTTCCCGCCCCCGGCCCCGAGCTGCGCGCTACGGCGGGCGAGTCACGACGCGCACCGCCACCCGGACGGCGGAGGGTGCTCGCCGGAGCACCGTGCGTGTGTTCTGCTGGCCGCCATGAGCAACCCCGACGGCGTCGCGCACTACGAGGACCTCCGCGCCCTCTTCGTGAACTGCACTCTCAAGCGTTCCCCCGAGCGCAGCCACACCCAGGGCCTGATCGACATCAGCGCCGGGATCATGGCGCGGCAGGGTGTCGCGGTCGAGCAGATCCGCGCCGTCGACCACGACATCGCCACCGGCGTCTGGCCGGACATGACCGAGCACGGCTGGGAGACCGACCAGTGGCCGGTCCTCTACTCCCAGGTGATGTCCGCCGACATCCTCGTCCTGTGCGGGCCGGTCTGGCTCGGAGACAACTCCTCGGTGACGAAGAAGGTGATCGAGCGGCTGTACGCCTGCTCGTCGATCCTCAACTCCCAGGGCCAGTACGCCTACTACGGGCGGGTCGGCGGCTGTCTGGTCACCGGCAACGAGGACGGTGCCAAGCACTGTGCGATGAACGTGATCTACAGCCTGCAGCACCTCGGCTACGTCATCCCGCCGCAGGCCGATGCGGGCTGGGTCGGCCCGGCCGGCCCCGGCCCGTCCTACCTGGACGAGGGCTCCGGCGGTCCGGAGAACGACTTCACCAACCGCAACACCACCTTCATGACCTGGAACCTGATGCACCTCGCCCGGATGCTCAAGGACGCCGGCGGCATGCCCGCCCACGGCAACCAGCGCTCCGAGTGGGACGCCGGCTGCCGCTTCGACTTCGAGAACCCCGAGCACCGCTGAACGACCGGTCCACTTACAGAGGACCGGCACGTCGGGAAGTGGCCGTGGTTGCGGGTGGCCTTCCGTAGCCGGGAGTTGATCGACTCGATCACGTTCGTCGAGTGGACGACGGTCCTTGTCGTCGGCGGGACCGCCACATAGGGCGTGGACTCGGGCCAGGCCCGCTGCTGTGACAGGTCGGACCGGATCCGGGGGCGGGTCCTGCCAGACGGTCAGCTCCTCGGCGTCGGTGACCTTGCCGATCAGATCCGCGCTGACCTCGACGCCGTGGATACCGGCCAGGTGGAGCGGTGTCCACCAGTGACTCGGGCCGGCTCAACGGCCGCGTTCTCGCTGTCAGGAAGCAGCGATGTCCGTCCGTTTCGGCCGGCCAAGACCCGATGTCGAGCCTCGGCCGGCCTGTCGGTTGACGAAGTACCGCTAAGCGTGCGGGTGGTCGGTGGTCTCGGTGGTGAGGTGCTGGTGCCAGGGGGTGGGGGTGTGATCGGTGGGGAGGAAGGTGGTGAGGAGTTGGTCGAGTTTGCCCTGGCGCCAGTCGCGGTCCTTGGCGGGGGCCTGGTCGTTGAGGGCGGTGAGGCGCTCCTGGGCCGTGGTGCCGCCGGCGAGGCGGTTGGACCGGATGGCCTGGGCCACGTCGGCCAGGGTGGAGAAGGAGAGGGTGTCGGGGGCGGGAGTGGTGAGCGGGACGGCGGCCGGGTTGGTGCCGGAGAAGGGGACGCGGGGGTCGAGGTGGCCCTGCTCGCGGAGGTTGATGAGGTCCACCAGGAGGGTGCTGCGCAGGCGTTGGAGCTCCTGCTCGACCTCGGCCCTGGCGCGCCTGCTGCCCCAGTCCTGCTTGAGGATGCCCTCGGCCTCGGTGTCGAAGCGCTTGAGTTCGGCCTCGGCCATGCCCGTGTAGATGCGGGCCAGGTGGACGGCCTCCTGGTTGGGGGTGGGCGGGTTGAGCTCCAGGGGGCGTTGGCGGACGGCGGTGACGGTGGAGCCGGCTTCATTGGTCGGGTCCACGCTGGTCTCCTGGCTGACGATCTGCCAGCCGTCGGTCGGGCTCTTCCAGAGGAAGTTGGTGACCTCGTAGAAAGCGGCCTGGGTGCCGCTCTCGTACTCCTCCGGACCGAACCAGTCGGTGGGCTGCTGGGTGCGGCGGAAGTCCAGGGCGCTGGAGTTGTTGGTGGTGCAGGACTGGTAGTGCCAGGCCGTGAAGACGTCCGGGGTGGCCCCCGGGGTGACGGCCAGGGCGCAGCCGTTCATCACGGCAGTGAAGACGAACTCCGAGCCGGGGACGGTGGCATCGGGGTCGAGCGGCACGGGAGTCGAGCCGACGGTGTCGAGCTGTCCGCCGGGAGCACCGGCCAGGTAGGGGATGTAGGAGGAGGCCAGGTACTGCTGGTCTGCCGGGGGGTTGGCGAAGCGGTCGGCGAAGCGGGAGACGAACTCGTGGTCCGGGTGGGCTTCGACGTACTTCTCGACGGCCGGGGTGAGGATCAGGGCGTTGTTGCGGCGCGGGTCCGGGACCAGGGTGAACCAGTTCCGGGGCTGGGTGTTGGCCCAGGCCATGAACTGGCGGGCCTCCTGGCGGCTGAGGCCCGGCGTGCGGAGCTCCATGCCGAGCGCACCGTCGTAGGACAGGATGTTGTCCCGGAGGAACTCGGCCGGGTTGTTGGTCAGTCGGTCGTTCGCCTCCACCGGGTCGGGGAGGTTGAGCGGCTGCGGGGCGGTGACCGGCGGGGCGGTCTGGGCGGTCGTGTCCGCCGGGGTGTTGCCGAACAGGGAGCTCAGGAACGGGGCGCCGAAGTCGGCCTGGAAACCCCGGTCCGGGGTGAGGCCGGGCAGCGTGGACTCGTCCGGTCCGGCCGCCGAGGCCCAGACCTTCCAGCCGGTGGTGCGCGGGTCCGGCAGTGAGCCGGGGGCCGCGTCCCAGGACCGGTGGGTGCTCGGATCGACCCAACGAAGCTGTCCGTCAGTCCCGTTGACGAGTGCGACGGTGTGGCCGACCTCGCCCTCCCGGCCGACCAGCACGGTGGCGAAGGAGCCCGGGCCGCCGCGCCGGACGTGGTCGAGGAGCGAGTCCACGGCGGGCCGGCCCTCGCCGAACAGGTGCGGCAGGTCGTGGCGGCGGTTGAGCACCTGGGCGGCGTGCTGCTCCACCGAGCCGGTGAGGCTCTGGCCGGAGGGGCGCGGGCGGCCGTAGTGGGTGTCGCGGTAGGCCTCGACGGCCTCCAGGCAGCTCTGCAGGTCGTCGCCCAGGCGGAAGTCGGGACCAGGGGAGACCGGCTGCTGGTGCGGGGTGATCAGGCTGAGCAGCTCGGGTGTCGGCTCCGGGAAACGGTGGCCCTCGGTGAAGTCGCGCAGCGCCGCGTGCTGGTCGGTGTCGGCCGGACGGTAGCCACGGTCGTGCAGGACGGCGTCCGTGTTCTCGTACGCGGGCGTCCGGCGCCGCTTGGCCGGGGGCTCACCCCGGTCGGTGGTGGGCACGGAACGGTCGGTGGCGCTGGAGGAGGAACGGACCGGGCCGAGCTGGAACGGCACGGTGGCGGGCGGCGGGGGCGAGGCGTGACCGGGCGCCGGCTGACGGTTGGTCGAACCGAAGCCGGACGGGCCGGTGCCGTCGGAAGAGGAGAACGAGGAGGAGCTGACCGGGCCGAGCCGGAAAGGTGCGGTGGCGGGCGGCGGGGGCGAGGGGACGGTGCCGCGCTCGCCGTCGCTCTCGCTGTCGTCGTTGAGGGTGAAGTCGTCGTCGAAGATGCTCGGGCCTTGGTCGGTGGTGGTGACCGGGCCGTGCTGCGGGCTGTCGCTCCGGGGCGACTCCGGCGCAGTCACCATCGAGCGAGTGTCGGAGTCCGAGTCGCTGTCGTGGGCGGCCGACTGGGGCGCGGTCACGACCGAGTCGGTCTCCGAGTCCGAGTCGCTGTCGTCGTTGAGGGTGAAGTCGTCGTCGAAGATGCTGGGGCCGGTTTCGGCGCCGGGTGTGGTCTCGGTCTCGTCCTCGCTGTCGTCGTTGAGGGTGAAGTCGTCGTCGAAGATGCTGGGGCCGGTTTCGGCGCCGGGTGTGGTCTCGGTCTCGTCCTCGCTGTCGTCGTTGAGGGTGAAGTCGTCGTCGAAGATGCTGGGGCCGGTTTCGGCGCCGGGTGTGGTCTCGGTCTCGTCCTCGCTGTCGTCGTTGAGGGTGAAGTCGTCGTCGAAGATGCTGGGGCCGGTTTCGGCGCCGGGTGTGGTCTCGGTCTCGCTCTCGCTGTCGTCGTTCATGGTGAAGTCGTCGTCGAACAGGCTGGGCCCGTTGTCGGAGGACTGGTACCGGAAGGGCGACTGGGGGCTCGGCGGCTGCGGAGCCGTGGGCGCCGGCTCGGGCGACGGTTGCTGCACCTCCGGCGTCGGCTCCGGGAGCGGGACGGACTCTTCGCGCGGCGTCGGGATCGGGCTGTGCCCGGGGGCGTCCTCGGGCTCGGCGGACGGGGGCGGGGAGGTGCGGAGCACATCGCTGGGCTGGTCGTCCAGGTGGAGCAGGGCCATCAGGAGCTGGTTCTGCTGCCAGTCGTTGGCCCGGCCGGTGAGCTCGGAGGTGTACTGCTGGTACGGGGAGTCGGGCTGGGCATAGCCGTTGAGCACGTCCGCGATGACCTGGACCTGCTCGGGGCGCGGGGCGGTGGACTCCGCCTGCAGCTCCGCGGAGTTCCGGAGCTCCTCGATGAAGCCGTTCTCCCGCTCGCGGATCGCCGCGGAGACCTCCGCCAGCCGCTGCCGGGCCTCCGGGATGGTGCCGAGGGGGATCTGGGAGAGCTCCCCGGTCCTCATCATGCGGCGCTCCTCGGCCGCGCGGCCCTCAGGGGAGAGGGCGTGGTCGAGCACCGCCCGCTGCTCCGGGGTCATGCCGGCGCCGAGCAGCTCACCGAGTTGGTCGTAGTCGTCGCCCAGTCCCTCGGCGAAGGCGGTCAGTTGGTCGCTCTTGAGCTCGAACGGCCGGCCCGAGGTGTCGTCGGTGGGCAGGGTGTTCAACCAGCCGTCGGCGATCTCACGGTTGTAGACGGCCTTGCGCAGGTTGTCGTACGCCGGGGCGTCCGCGACCGCCGTGGTCCAGTCGTTGCCGGAGGCAAGGGCGTCGGTGACCTTCTGGAGCTCGTCCCGGACGGCGACCGCCTCGTGCGAACGCTCCAGCGCGTCGGCGCTCTTGGCGCCGCTCTCGGCGAGCTCGCGCAGGGCACGCTGCTCGGCCGGGTCGGTCAGACCGTCCGCCTCGTCCGCCAACACATCGGCGGCAGCCCGGAGTTCGCGCACGGCGGTATCGACCTCGGCCTTGGTGGCCTCGGGCTTCAGCGCGCTCTCCCAGGACTCCTCCAGTCGCGTCTTGGCATCGGCCGACAGGTGGTCGCCGGCCCGGGAGGAGAGGTCCGAGGCGGCGGTCGAGGAGACCGCCTCCGGGTAGGGGGTGGTGCCGGTGACCGGGGAGAAGTACGGGCGGCCGGTGAGTTGGCTGGTGCCGGTGGTGTTGGCGCCCTCCTGGACGGCGGGCAGGCTGCCGAGCTGGAAGACCTTCTCGAAGGCGTCCTGGTCGAGCGGGCCGGAGCGCAGCACCAGCACGTCGTCCGGGCCGAGCGAGTCGAGGAGCCGGTTCACCCCGTCGGCGTCGAGGGTGGAGAGGTCGGCCCGCTTGAGCCACGGCTGCTCGTACGGCGGGGCGTACGGGATGTCGTGGTTGCCCACCTGGAGCAGCACGGCCGGCTTGCCGAGGCCGGCTTGGTGGATGCCCGCCGCCAGGTAGTCGGGGGCGCCCGCCTGGCGGTCCGGAGTGAGCCGGGCCAGGCCGTAGAGCGGCATCAGGTCGACATCGCCGGAGGTCACCCGGTCGGCCATCGCCTGGAGGTTCTGGTGGTTCGGGAAGGCGTGCGGGTCGGGGGCCGGGACGTGCTGCTGGAAGAGCGCGTTCTTCTTGTCCACCGTCCCGTCCAGCGGCAGCACGCCGAAGCCGTCCTCGGTGCGGGAGAAGACCGCGCGGGTGGACATGCCCCAGGCGTACGGCGCCAGCACCACGGCCTTGTCGGCGCCGGTGTAGGAGAGCAGGGCCTTGGAGTTGTCGCCGTCGGCCTCGATCTCGTCGCTGGCCGCGACCAGGGTCAGCCCGCCCTGCGCGACGGGGGCGGGTGTGTTCTCCCCGTGCGGGTCGAACTCGTCGGGGGCGTAGTGCAGCTGGCCGCCGCCGAGCAGGTCGGTGTCGAGCATGCGGTCCAGCCGGGCACGCACGTTGGTCGGTGCGACCAGGTTCACCTGGCCGTCGTAGCCGAGTTCGCGCAGCGAGCGGATCATGTTCACCGCCGCGGCCTGGTGGCCCGAGCCGGGGCCGGAGGCGACCACCACGGTGACGGAGGGCTGGTCGGCCAGCTTCCTCGCGACCTCCTGCCGGGCCTCGACCTCCAGGTCGGTGGGCGGCACGCCGCCGCGCCGGTGGGTGATGACATCCATCAACTCCCCAGTACGGTCCGGCTGTTCACCGCCAAGCCGCCAGAGGGTGTGCTCGGGCACCTCGCGGCCGAGGTCCTTGAGCAGCTCCAGGCCGTGTTCGCCGTCGAGCAGGTCGCGGACGGCGTCGAGGTCACCCTTGCGGACGTCCCGTACCTGCTGGGTGAGCGCGTCGGTGTCGGCGATTCCGTAGCGCGAGGCCAACCCGGCCGCGCGGTCCGCCGGATCGGGCAGCACCCGGCCGGTGGCGGGCCAGGTGTGCTGCGGGGCGTCGGAGTCGGTACGGCCCGGGGCGGCCCGCGGCGGCGGTGCCGGGAGGTCGCCGTCCGGCTCCGTGGGCACACCGCGGTCGACCGGCTCCGACCGGTCGGAGGCCCCCGGGGGCTGCTGCGGCGGGACGTCGCCGTTGTGCGTCACGTCACCGTCGTGCACGACACCGCCGTCGGTGTCCTTGACACGGCCCTCGGCGGGGGCGGTGTGGTCCGGCCGCGAGTCGGACGGCAGTCGGCCGTCCTCGACCTGCGCGGTGAAGTCCCGCAGGCCCTGGTACATGTCGTTCTCGGCGTCGGTGGCGTGCACCGGGTTGGCGGGCTCCTTGTGCACCGCCGTCGGGTCGACACCGTACAACCGCTCCAGCAGCGGCACGAGTTCGGGCTCGTTGGCCCGGACCCAGGCCGCGCCGTTGTTGCGGGGCTGCCCGGTGTCGGGGTCGGTGCCGTGGTTGGTGCCGAGGTAGGCGTTGCTGACCTGGGCGAAGTACTCGTACTCGTCCCGGGCCGCGTAGTTCTCGGCCTCGCTGCCGTCCGGTCGGCGACGCGGGCCGTCGGACCACTCGGAGGGGCCGTCCTCACCGAACAGGCGGGGCAGCGACTCGTCGTCCAGCTTGGCCCGGTAGGTGTCGACGATCAGTTGGAGGTCGTCATCGTTGAGGCCGATCTTGTGGATGGTGTGGGCGAGTTCGTGAGTGGTGGTGGAGTAGCCGTCGGCGTAGTGCTGGTCCGGGCCGACGGTGGTGCGCTCGCCGAGCAGGTTCTCCTCGGTCACCGCGGCCCACTTGCCGCCGGCGCCGCGGACGTCGTCCCAGCCGCGTCCGCCACCGGCCTCGCTGTCGGCGGTGCGGCCGCCGAGGTGCGCGAACGGGGCGAGGTCGGTCATCGGCACGTCCTTCGGGACCACGACCAGCCGGCTGCCCTTGGTGAGCAGGCGGGCGGCGGTGTCCGGGTCCTGGAGCATCCGGGTCAGCTGCGCGGTCGCCTCGGCGCGGGCCGAGGCCGGGCGGTCGGTGGCCCGGTCGACGTCCACCATCAGCTGGGCGGCGGTCTTCGCGAACTCGCCGGGCAGCAGCTTGCCACGCAGCGCCGCCACGAAGGCGGGGTCCCGGGCGAGGCCGCGCCGGTCCGAGGCGGAGAGCGAGGCGATGGCCGCCTCCCGCTGGTGCGGCGGGAGTTGGGGAAGGTCGCGGGTGAGGTCGGCGATGTCGGCGGGCCTGGTGACGGCGTAGGCGTCCTGCGGCGGCGCGGAGCGCTGGTGGTCCGCGCCGTCCCGGGTGCCCGCCGGGCGGTCGGTGGCGGCGGGCGGGGGCGAGTAGGCGTCCCGCATGCTGTCGTCGGACCGCTGGGTGGCGCTCGGCCGGGCCTCCGGCTCCGGGGACGGCGTGGTCCGCATCCGGTCCTCGGAGTCCTGCGTAGCCCGGTCGGTGGTCGGCGGGTTGGACGGGCCCGCCGTGGCGGAGGTGGAGGGAGCGGCGGGGGCCGGGCCGAAGTGGTCCCGGAGGATGCGCTGGCCCTCCACGTAGGAGGAGGACTCGGTGCTCCTGTAGCCGTACTGGGTCGGGTTGTAGGACGAGCCGTACTTCTCGGCCAGGCCCTTGAGCACGTTCCGGGCCTCGGTCGGGGTCAGTTTCTTGTCGCGGCCGAGCGCCTCGCCGAGGCGCTTCTCGATGTCGGCGCGCTTCTTCTCCTTGGAGCCCTCGACAGGGGCGGGGACCTTGTCCTTGAAGTCGTCCATGTTCTGCTGGAAGCGCTGTGCCTCGGCCTGCTGGCCCTGGATCAGCGCCTGGACGAAGGCCTGCTGCTCGGGTGTGCCGCCGCTGCCGAGTTTGCCGGTGTCCAGCGAGGGGTAGAGCGTCTCGGCGACGTACGGGCGGGAGGACCAGAGGGAGCTCTGCTTGTCATCGATGTGGCCCTCGGACTTATCGGCGGTGATGTCCAGCCAGCCGAGTTCCTGCTTGCCGCCCGCGCCGTCGGCCTTGCTGATCACCAGGTCGGGGCGGGTCGAGCCGTGCGTCACCTGGGTGTCGATGGTGTAGCCCGGCGGGAGGGTGACGTTGTCCTTGATCATTTGAGTGGTCATCGACTCGACCACGTAACCGAATTGGCTGGGCAGCCACTTCTGGATCTCGGCGCGGCGCTCGGGCGTGGTCCTCGGGTCCGACCACTCGTTGTAGCTCTTGGTCCAGAGCCTGGTGTAGCCGTCGAGGTCGGGCACCGAGTCCGGGTTGGCCAGCGCCAGCGCGGCGGCCTTCTCGACCTGGGCGTCGATGTCCTGGGCGAGCCGGCGCACCACGTCGCGGTCGGCCGGGTCGAGCCTGCTGCCGTCGGCGACCACGGAGAGCACGCCGAAGGTCGGCGCGTCGCCGTCGAAGACCGAGAGGTCCGTGCGGGGGTTGACCGAGTCCCCGTTCGAGTCGGAGGTGGCGGCCCAGACGTGCTTGTCGCCGGCCCAGTCGCCGGGCAGGGTGTCCGGCCGGGCCTCGCGGACATCGCCCGTGCTCGGGTCGGCCCAGCGCAGCACGCCGTCCTGGCCGTGCACCAGTGCCACCACATGGCCCTGGGTGCCGGGACCGTCGGAGAACAGGACGGTGGAGAAGCTGCCGGGACCGGCGTCGCGGACCTGGTCCATCACCGAGTCCACGCCGTGCTGTCCGGTGCCGAGCGGCACGGGGGTGCCGTGACGCTTGGTCAGTGTCCAGGCGGAGTTGGACTCCGGGACGGAGGAGTGCGGCAGCCCGGAGGGGCGCGGGTTGCCGTAGTGGGTGTCGCGCAGCGCCTCGACCGCCTCCAGGCAGCTGTAGAGGTCGCCGTGGTCCATGGCCGCGGTGTGCGGGTTGACGTGCTCCAGCAGTTCGGGCGTCAACTCCGGGTGCGGGGTGCTGCCGTGCTGGTTCAGGTGGTCCGTCAGCGCCTGGTGCTGCTCCGGCGTGGCGGGCTCGTAGCCACGGTCGCGCAGCGGGCCGGCGGTGTTCTCGTACGCGGGGGTGCGCTGCCGCTTCGGGCCCTCGGGCCGTCCCTGGGGGGCGGTGTCGTCCTCGCGGCCGCGCTTGGTGCCGCGCGGTTCGGGGGCCGGGCCGGTCTCGGTGGTGGGGCGGGGCGTGAACCGGGGCCCCTCGGTGGGCTGTGCGGGCTGCTGGGTCCGGGGCCGGTCGTTGCGGGACGGGGTGCCCTGAACCGGATCGGCGGGTCGGCGGACCGGGCCGGGGCCGCTCCGGTCGGGCGTCGGCGTCGGTGTGGTGGCGGCCGGTGGCGGCGGGGAGACGTGGGCGGCCGGGGGGACCTGCGTGGGCGGCTGCTGGTTGGGGGCCGGGTCGGGCGGGGGCGGCAGGAAGGTGTCCGAACGGTCGGCGGTGGGCGTCGCCGACGGCCGCGGGACGGTGATCGGTCCGCCCGCGATCCGGGTGCCCTCGGGTGGGGGGGTGTGCGGGTCCGTGCGGTCGCCGGTGGGCTCCGTTCGGACGGGGGCGGGCTCGGGGGAGACCCGGCCGACGGGCACCGGGGTCGGCTCCTGGTGGGGCTGGGCCTCCGGGCGGGGCTGGGGGTCCTGCTGCTGCCGGGGCGGGGCCTGCTCGGCCTGCGGCTGGGGCTGCGGGGAGTGCTCGGCCTGCGGCTGGGGCTGCGGGGAGTGCTGGGGCTGGGGGTCGGGCTGAGGCTGACGCGGCGTCGGATCGGAGTCCGGGCGCGGCTGCGGCTCGGTGTTCGGCTGTGTGTCGGCCCGCGCGGGGGTGGGCTGGGGCTCGGCCTCGGGGCGGACGGCTGGGGCCTCGTGCTCGGTGGGCTGCTGGCGGACCGGGTCGGTCGGGTCGGCCTGCTGGTGCGGGACGGTCGGTTCGGGGCGGGCGGTGACCGGGGTCTCGTTCGGCCGGGCCTGGGCGACCGGGGTGTCCTGGGTACGGTCGACGGTCGGTGTCTCGTGCGAACCGGGCTGCTGGTGCGGGACGTTGGACTCCGGACGGGCCACCGGGGTGTCCTGCTGGGGCCGGACCGCCTCGGTAACGGGCAGGTTGTCGGCCTGCGGGCGGACGGTCGGCTCCGGACGGAGGGCGGTGGCCTCGGACTCCGTACGGACCTGCGACGCGGGCGTGTCGGTCTGGCGCGGGGCGGGCGAGGTGTCGGCCTGCGGCCCGCGGTCAGGAGCGGGGGCGGGGGTGTGCTGCGTGGGTTCGGCCTGCCGCGGGGTGGAGTCCGGCTGCACGGTGGCCGGGGGAGTGTCCGCCCGGTTCGGGGTCGGCGCCGGGGCCTCGGTGGTTGCGGTGGCCTCCGGGCGCGAGGTGCCGCCGGTGTCGGGGGCAGGGGTGTGATTCGCCGTGGTGGAGGGCGTACCGCCGGACGGCGTGCTCTCACCACCGCGCGAGCCGGAGCTCGAACCACCGGAGTGGGAGCTGCCGAGGCCGGAACCTCCGCTGGTGGTCGGGGTGTTGGTGTCGTGGCTGCCGGAGCCGCCCCGGTCCGAGCCGAACGGGGACAGGGTACGGCCGCCGCCGGCCGTGGACGGGCTCGTGGTGCTGCCGCCGTCGGAGCCGCCGTCGGTGGAGCGGGAACCGCCGCCGGGGCCCTGGTACGCCTGGGCGCCGAGATCCCCGCCGCCCGCGCTGTCGGGGGAGCCGGAGGAGGAGCTGCCGCCCGGACGCCCGCCGAAGGTCGGCGGGGCGTCGGCGCCGGGCAGGGTGCCGCCCGTCGGGACGGTCGGGATGTCGCCACCGCCGAACTTGCCCTTGAGGGCCGAAGCACCGTGCTGTAGGCCGACGTTGGAGCCGCCGCTCAGGCCGGATCCGAGCAGGCTGCCGCCGTCGACCGTGCCGGTGGTGATGAGCTGGGTGGAGACGTCCGCGCCGACGCCGACGGCCGCGCCGTGCACCATCTTGCCACCGACGGTCTCCATCGCGTTGCCGAGCCCGGCCTTGCCGGCCGCCGAGCCCAGGCCCTTGCCGATCAGGTGGCCCGAGGCCCCGCCGACCGCGCCGCCGAGCGCGCTCTGGCCCAACTCCTTGGTGTCGAAGCCGGAGCGGTTCCCCTCGGCGACCTGGATGGTCTGCGCGAGCATGTTGATCGCGACTTCCTGGGCGGCCTCCTTGGCCGCGAACTCCAGCGTCTCCTTGAGCAGTTTCTTCAGGATCTGCTGGACGGCGGTACGGGCGACCGCGACCGCCGCCGGGATGGCGGCCAGCGAGGCACCGGCGGTGACCGGTGCGGAGGCCTCGGCCGTGGCGATCTCGAAGGCCAGGATGCCGAGCTGGGCCACGATCTGGATCTTCGCGGTCTCGGTCGAGTTGGCCATGTTGTCCAGCATCTCGGCCATGCCCTCGCAGGACTTGACCATGCTGGGGAAGAAGCCGGGGTCCTCCGCGGTGCCCTTGCCCACCGAGAACTTGGCCCAGTGCGTGGCCAAGCCCTCGGCAGCCTTGCCCTGTTGGCCGTCGAGCGCCCGCTGGACGGTGGAGTCGACCGACCTGCCGACGTCCGCCAGGGTCTCCCCGGCGGCGCGCCAACGGTCGGCCATCTCGCGCATCACGTCCTCCTCACCCTCCGGCCAGCGGGTGCCGGCCAGCAGGAGCAGGACCCACTGCAGGGGTTCGGGGAGCTCGACCGCCATGGTTGATCAGGGCCTTCCGGTCTGGTGCGGGCGCCCCTTGGCGATGTCCCGCAGGGCGAGGTCGGGGTGGAACAGCGCGGTCTCGGGCAGCTCGGCCTCCATCGAGGTGAGGCCGGTGGAGAGGCCCTCCTCGGTGGTGTCGTAGCTCTCGGCCATCACCTTGAGGCCGTCCGCGATGTACTTGAGCGCGGCGGGCAGGTTGCCGATGCCCTCCAGCACCTTGCCGCTGTACGTGAGATAGCCCTTCTCGCCGTTGGCGAACTTCTCACCGGATTCGTCGTTGCCCCACGGGACGCGAGCGTTCATCCCGGACAGGTAGGCGCTCAACCCCCGGCTCAGATCGGCCAGTTGGTCCGACGCGCCGAGCACGGGCCCGACCGCCGCCCGGTACTGCTCCGGGTCGACGTTGAAGCCCTGCCCGGCGCCGGCGCGCGGCCGGCGCCGCCGGACGGTGCGGAGGTCCGCGCCAACCGCTCGGTGCTCTCGGTCGGTCGGGCAGCGACCCGGGCGGTGGTGTGTTCGGGTTCGGCCGCCTGCAGGGGCTGGAGTCGGGCGGTGGTGTGTTCGGGTTCGGCCGCCTGCAGGGGCTGGAGTCGGGCGGTGGTGTGTTCGGGTTCGGCCGCCTGCAGGGGCTGGAGTCGGGCGGTGGTGTGTTCGGGTTCGGCCGCCTGCAGGGGCTGGAGTCGGGCGGTGGTGTGTTCGGGTTCGGCCGCCTGCAGGGGCTGGAGTCGGGCGGTGGTGTGTTCGGGTTCGGCCGCCTGCAGGGGCTGGAGTCGGGCGGTGGTGTGTTCGGGTTCGGCCATCTGCAGGGGCTGGAGTCGGGCGGTGGTGTGTTCGGGTTCGGCCATCTGCAGGGGCTGGAGTCGGGCGGTGGTGTGTTCGGGTTCGGCCGCCTGGACTGCGTCGGTCGAGACCCTGGCGGCCACGTGTTCGGTGGCCGCCACCGCCTCGGTACGCCTCAGTTGCTGCTCTTCCATCTCGCTCCTCAGCGTCCCTGACCGGCTGCCGCACCCGCCGCGCCGCCACCCGTCGCACCGCCGCCGGCTGCCCCGGCGGGTGCCTCACCGCTGCCCTCGGGGAATCCCCCCGAACTGGCCAGCCGCGCCAGCGCTGCCCGCATGAACGGCGTCGGCACCTGGAAACCACCCTCCTCACGGAGCGGTGGCGGACCGTCAGCCGTCGCCGAAGCGGTCTCGCTGGGGGCCGGCTCCTCGTCCGGACGGCCACGCCGCTCGGCCACCGAACGGGCCCGCTCCAGATACGCCTCCTCGGGCGAGCCCGAACCCGAGCCCGAAGCGGTGGATGCGGCGGTAGCCGTGGTGTTGCCCTCGGAGCCCGAACCACCGGACTCCGACGTGTCGAGTGAAGTTGCACCCTCCGGTCCGAGCACGGCCGTGGCCAGCTGGCTCATGAAGTCGCCGCCGCCCGCGGCCGGGGCCTCCTGCCCGGCGGTGGCCACCGCCGTGTGCACGGGCTCCGGGGCCGGGGCCATCCCCGACTCCCCGACCCAGCGTTGCCGCATCCGCACCCAGTGCCGGTCGTGCGGGTCGTGGTGGACGGCCTGGCCGAGGATTCCGGAGTCGCGCAGCGCCACCGTCTCCTCGTCGTCCTCCTCCACACCGAAGCGGGTGGGCCGGACGAAGCGCGAGCCGGACTTGGCCGCACCGGCCGCCGCGCCACCGCCCATCCCGGGCATCCCGGGCATGCCGCCACCGGCCATGCCACGGGCGGAGGCCGCGGCCGAGCCGGAGGCACCGGCGCCGCCGCCCGCACCGCGCCCGCCACCGGCACCGACGCCACCGGCCGCGGACGCGCTGCCGCCGAGACCGCCACCACCGCTCCCGCCGACCCGGGCGCCACCGCTCCCGCCGACCCGGGCGCCACCGCCCAGGCCGGAGCCCGCGCCGGCGATCGCGCCGGGAACGCGGCCGCCGGGGGTGAAGGGCGCGGTGGTGCCACGGCCGGGCAGGGTGCCGCCGGGCAGGCCGCCCGGGCGGCCGATCAGGCTGCCGGGGGTGCCCGCGGTGCCGCCACGGCCGCCGAGCGGGAGGCCGCCGAGTGGGAGGCCGCCAAGTCCCCCGACGCCGCCCGGGTCGGCCCCGCCGGGGGTGAACGGACGGAGCGGCATGGTCGACCGGACCGGGGCGGCGAGCTGGCCGTCGGTGCCCGGGGGCTGATGCCCCGCCAACGTGAGGCCGCTGGGGCTGCCGACCGACGGAAGCTTGAACGCGGGCTTGCCGTCCGGGCCGAGCGAGGACCCGCCGCCACCGAATCCGCCGCCACCGAACCCGCCACCGCTGCCGAGCCCGCCGCCTCCGCCACCGAACGGCGTCGGCGCCTGCGAGGTCGGCATCTTGAACGGCTGCAGCGTGGGCGCACCGCCGCCTGCCCCGCCGCCCGGTCCGCTCAGCAGACCACCCGGCATCCCGGGGACTCCGCCGCCGGGCAGGCTCCCGGGCACGGCACCGCCGGGCTGGAAGCCCTGGATGCCCACTGGGGCGGGGACACCCGCACCGGGGTAGGAGTTGATGCCTGTCTGCATGGTGTTGGGCGCAGTGACACCGGAGACGCTGTCCAGACTGGTGCGCGGCGGTGCACCCGTGTCTCCGCCGCCACCGCTGCCACCACTGCCACCGGTCAACGCGGCGACCTCGGCGGCCGCCGTCATTTGCTGTACGTGGCCGGAGCCCTGACGGAGCATCGTGTCGACGTTGTAGCCGACCTGGTCCACGTAGGTGTTGTACGTGGCCACGGCCTCCTTGATGCCCTCGGACTTGGCGATGTCGTCGTTCTTGCCGGCCGGGTTGTCCTCGATGTACTCCTTCGTGTACTGGAGTTCGCGGATCATCTCGTTCTTGGTCTGGACGACCGCCTCGACCGCGCCGCGCAGCGACTGCGCGACGGCGCTCGCGGCCGAGACCGTGCTGGAGACGTGCGAACTGTCCCCTCCGCTGAACTTGTGGAGGTAGGCCGCGAAGCTCTCGGCGGCCTCGCCCTCCATCGCCTCCATGGCCAGCTTGGCATTGGCCACGATGGCGCCGATCCGGGTCTCGGCGAAGGTGTTCCACTTCTCCCAGGCGAAGGCCAGGTCGCCGAGCAGGTCCTCGTTGCTGTCGGGGAAGGTGATGCCCTTCCCGTTTTCGTTGCTCTGGATGACCTTGAGCACTTCTGCCAGGTCGGGGGGCAGGTGGATCACGGTGTCCGTCCTTCTGCGAGGGTCGACTCGGGCAGGGTCAGGCGAGCTTCGGGCCGCTGCCGCCGCCGGAGTGCGACGGCGGGGGCTCGGGGTCTTCCCAGGCGTTGTAGTCGAGCGTCGGGGCGTCGGCCGAGGTGAAGCCGGACTGTGCCGTGACCGGGCCACCGGTCTCGCCCGCGACGACCACGGTGACGGGCTTGTCCCGGGTGGTCGGAGGGACCTGCGCGACCGGCGCGTCCGCACCCTCGATGGCCCGCAGCGACATCGCATTGGACTCGTCCGCGGCGGTGTAGTTGGCGACCATCAAGCGCAGGTTCGCCGCGACCTGGGCGCTGTTCGCGAGGAACTTCTGGATGCCCTCCAGCACCTGCTCCTGGTGGTCCGCCAGGCCGCCGACCGACCCGGTGGATCCGGTCAGCGACTTGGCGAGCCGATCTGTGCCGTAGACCGTCGGCTTGATCTGTTGGACCGCCGCCTTCAGCTCGGCGGTGGGCCGTTCCAGGTCGTCCAGCATGGTCTGGATCATCTTCGCCGCCGCTTCGACCTGTTCGAGGTCGATCCGGAACTTCCCCTCCGCCATTCCCACCCCTTGCTTCTGCGCATCGATGGCCGACGCCCCAAAGGCCACCGGCGGTGAACTCGCTCTTGCCTCAACGACCACTGGCGTGACGTCAGAGAGTGACGGCCCCGTCCGGGCCGACCACGTACAGACCCGTCTCGGTGAAGGAGATGGCCAGCGGCGCACGGTCCAGCGGCGCCTCGTTCAGCAGCGTGCCGCTACCCAGGTGCCAGAGCCGCACGGTGTTCTGCTCGTCCCCGGCCGCGACCAGAGCCTCGCCGTCCATCTCCTGGCAGACCAGCGTGCGGACCCGCGCCGCGCCCCCGGCCAGTTCGGTGACCGCCCGGCCGTCCTCCGCGTCGAAGGCCCGGACGGCGCCGTCGGCCGTGCCCGCCAGCACCACCGGCCGCCCGGCGTGGGTGGCGAAGGCCAGCGCCGCGACCGGGGCGGCCAGCCCGCTCACCACCGGGCCCGGTGCGCCGGTGACGGCGTCCCAGACGCGCAGGGTGCCGTCGCCACCCGCGGTGGCGATCAGCGGACGCGGCAGCTGCGGGCCGATCGCCAGCGCGGTGACGCCCTGCTGGTGGCCCGCCAGTCGGAGCAGCGGGGCGCCGTCGAGCGCGCCGCGCACCCGCACCACGCCGTCCGCGCCGCCGGAGACCAGGGTGGTGGCTCCGAGCGCCAGACAGGTCACCGGGCCGGTGTGCGGAGTGGGGACGGAGAGCGGGGTGCCATCGGCCAGCCGGTGGCAGCGCACCGCGCCGGTCACGGTACCGCAGACCAGCAGGCCCTCGGTCACCGCGACGGAGCTCACCGACCCGCCGTCGTTGGCGAGTTGGAGACGCTCGACGCCGCTCTCCCAGAGCCGCACGGTGCCGTCGCCGTACCCGGCGGCCAGCACCTGGGCGCCGTCCGCGGTGGTCGCGGCCGCCAGCGCGTTCACCGGGCGCGGGGCGGTGGCCGGCCCGGCCGGCTCCCAGGTCGCCAGCGCCGTGCCGTCGGCCGGGTCGAAGAGCCTGAGCCGGCCGCGCTCGTCACCCACCGCCAGCGCCGCGGCATCGCCGTGCCGGACGACCGCCAGCGCCGTCAGCCAGACGCCGCGGACGGCCCAGCCGTTCAGCCCGGTGCCCCGGTAGACGTCCCAGGTGCGCACCGTGCCGTCCAAGGCGCAGGAGGCGAGCACCGGTTCGCCGGCCAGCTCGGTGAAGGCCAGTCCGGTGACGGTGGCCGAGTGGCCGATCAGCACGGCCAGCGGCTCGCCGGTGGCCAGGTCCCAGAGCCGGATCTCGCGGTCCACGCCGGCCGAGGCCAGCACCGCCTGGTCACCCAGCGAGAGCACCGCCAGGGAGGTGACCCGCTCGCTGTGGCCGACCAGCAGGTGCAGCCGGGCCCCGGCCGCCGCGTCCCAGACCCGGACGGTGCCGTCCCCGCCGGCGGCGGCGACCAGGTCGAGCCCGGCGCAGCGAGCGTGCACCAGGGCGGAGGCGCCCCGGCCGTTCACCGCGAGCAGCCCCAAGCCCTTGCCGTCCTCGGCCCGCCAGGCCCGCACCTCGCCGTCCCGGCCGCCGGAGAAGGCCAGCGGCACGCCCTCGACCACTGCGGCGGCCACCACCTGAGCGCCCTCGCCACCCGAAGTCCCGTGCAGCAGCGTACCGGTGGCGGCGTCCCAGACCTGGACGGCGCCGTCCTGCGCGCCGACCGTGAACAGGTCCCGCTCGCCGACCCGGCCCAGGGCCACGGCGGTGGGCAGCAGTCCGGCCTCCTCGTCCGAGTCGCCCAGCGAGGCGCCGCGGTCGGCAAGTTCGGCCAGGCCGAAGCCCCGGCCGGCCACCGCGAGGGCGAAGGCCGGACGGCCGGAGACGGTGCCGATGGCGGCCGTCGGGGCCGCTTCGGCCGGATCAGCTGCGGCCAACTGGACCAGATTTCCGGGGAGTTGAGCCGGTTCGGCGGGCTGGATCAGCTGACCGGCGAGCGCCTCCAGCATCCGGGCGATGCCGGGCACCGGGGTGTCGGTGCCGTCCGCCCAGGTCAGCTCGCCGGCCACCAGCCGCCGTGCCTCGGCGGCCCCGCCACCGAGCCCGGGAGCGGCATTGCGCAGGGCGTTGAGCACTCGGGCGGGCACCGCCGGGTCCACCGTCGCGGTGCGTACCACCTTGGTGCCGCCGCTGTGGTGGCGCACCCGCAGCGCCCCGGTCTGGTCGAGGGTCAGTTCGAGCCTGCCTCCCGGCAGTTGCTCCCCGCCGACCGAGAACTCCAGCAGTCCCGACATCTTCCGAACCCCCAGCCCTGGTACATGGACAAACCAGCCGCGCTATGCGCGTAGATCAAATGTGAACGTGGATCAGTGTGGATCAGTATGTGTGAAGCGCCCGGTGGCGCCCGCGGTTCAACAGAGGTCCTCGGGTGCCAGGGTCGCGTAGACGGCGTCATGCAGTTTCTGAGTCCGGGAGCTGCGGAACAGTGCGGGCCGGTACCCGGCCCGGCGGAAACCGATGGAGGCCCCGACCACCTGCACCCCCATGTTCTCGGCCGCGGCGTACGCGTCGATCCGCCGCAGACCCAACTCCTCGAAACCGAACCGGCAGACCAGTCGCATCGCGGAGGCCGCGGTGCGCAAGCGCCGGTGCTCGGGCAGCAGCCAGATCGAGATCTCGGCCGCGCCCTCCTCCGGTCTCAGGTCCACCAGCTCGGCCAGCCCGATCGCGGGCCCGCCCTCGTCGCCCGGGCCCTCGCCCTCGGAGCCCTCGGCCGCCAGAGCCACGGCGAAGTACGCGGCCTTGTCGGCGTCCCAGAGTCTGGGGGCGACCTCGGTGATCCAGCGGGCGGCGGACTCCCGGTCGGGGTGGCTCAGGACGCCCTGCATGAACTCGCGCACCAGGGGATCGCGGGACCCCACCCGCAGTGTGTCGGCGTCACGCTCCTGCGGCCTGCGGACCAGCACCTGGCCGTCGCGCATGACTGAGAGCGCTTCCACTAAGCTCAGCGAGCAGGTGGCGCCCCGATTCCTCCCCATGGGCCGTATAGAAGCATCTTGAAGCCTGTCAATCAACCCGGCTGGATTCGGCCCTACCGGCCAGTAGTCACAACCCCCCGCCTGTTCGGCGGCCTGCGGAAGCGTGCTGACAGTTCGCTAGCATACGAATCGGCCGGGGCTGCTCCGGCGTAGGGCGGGGCCGCGGGACGCGGTGCCCTCAGCGGCTGATGCGAGGATTCCGGTCGGGACTTGTGGAGGACTTGCGGTCGGTGACGATGGTCACGTCCGGGGCCGAGTTCGACAGAAGGGCAGGAGCTTTGACGGCGGGGTGGCGAATCCTCTGGGCTTCAGGCCCGTGGCGGGGAGCGTGCTGGCGGGAGCCGGAGGCCACCGCGCTGTCGGGCGACCGGGCGAAGTCCCTGGACGCACGTGGCGCCATCCGTTGCGAGCCGCCCCTCTTCGACTCGTCTACAGGTCAGGTAGGGGTGCCAGAGTGTTCCGCCGATCTGGCTCGGTGACAACTCCCCCTGACCCGAAGTCATGCCGTCCGGCGCACCTGGTGGTGTTCGCTAGCATCTCCGCAGATCGGCAATCGACGACATACGGGGGAATCGAATGCCTGAGGTGGATATCGCCACCCACGGGCTGCGCCGGGCCGGCCAGTCCATGGCCGAGCTGAGCGCCCAGACGAAGGGTCGGCTCTCCGCGGCCCTGGACTCCAGCGAGGCCGTCCGCGGTACGGACGGCGGCTGGTCGTCGGCCGCGGCGCTGGGCGCCTGCGCGGCGGAGTGGGAGCGGCACATGGTGTCGCTCGCGGACCGCATGCAGCAGCTCTCGGACCAGTTGCACAGTTCGGCGGACGGCTACGACGCGGCCGACGCGGAGGCGGAGGCCCGGATGCGGGCGGCCATGAACGAGCTGGGAAGGGCGTGAGCGGCATGGTCGACTTCGCCGCACTGAAGAACGCCCACCCGTCCTCCTGGCAGGCGGCGGCCGAGGACTGGCTGTCGCTGTCCAAGCACGCCCTGGAGGCGGCGCAGGAGATCCGCGACCAGGGCAGCCGCCCGCTGGAGGACAACTGGACGGACGCGGTCGGCCAGCAGGCGGCCGACGAACTCCGGTATCTCGCCGACCGGTTCGAGGCAGGCGCCGACATCATGCGCGGCGTCACCATGGTGGTCGACGGGCTGGCCTCCGCGATGGAGTACGCCCAGCGCACCCTGCTCCACGCGCTGGATCTGGCCGAGGCGTACGAGCTCGACGTGGACGCCGACGGCAGCGTCTCGACCCGGGGCGAGGTGACCTCGGAGAAGCTCACCCACATGACCGACGTCTCCGACCTCATCAAGGAGGCACTGCGCCAGGCGCGGGAGGCCGACGCCCTCGCCCTGCCCGAGCTGAACAGGCTGATGAGCGGGACCTGCGAGGCCGACCCGGCGAAGGCGCTGGACGAGGCGCAGACCTCCGCCTCGCACACCCAGATGAACATCCTCGCCGCGGGCATCCCCAAGGGCGACGACCCGCAGGTGGTCCGGGACTGGTGGGCCGGGCTGACCGCCGAGGAGCAGCGCCAGCTGATGCTGGCCGAGCCGGTGAAGATCGCCAACCTGGACGGCATCCCGGAGGACGTCAAGCAGGACCTGCACGGCCGCGACGGCAAGTACGACCGGGTCAAGCAGGTCCAGTGGGCGCTGGAGCACTGGAACGACACCTCGATCGACAAGCTCGACAACAACTGCACCAACTTCGCCTCCGAGTCGCTGCGCCAGGGCGGGGTGAAGGAGAAGCCCGACAGCGGTTGGGGTTTGGGCTGGTCGGACGACAGCTGGGGCCGCGACGACGACGCGGACTCGGGCTGGCTGGACGAGCGGACGGACTACTCCAAGAGCTGGGGCGCCGCCGAGAACCTGCAGAACTTCATGCTGGAGAACGGAGGGTACGAGGTGCCGGCGTCCGAGGCCCGCCCGGGCGACCTGGTCTTCTACGAGCAGGCCGGGGAGAACGAGCACATCGAGAAGGGCAACACCCACCACGCCGCGGTGGTCACCGCGGTCACCCCGGACGGCGACATCAAGTACACCCAGCACACCACGTCGCGGCAGAACGTGAGCCTGGACGGCCGGCTCCCGGCCACCGAGAAGGCCGAGGGCGAGCAGCGCGTGCGCATCGTCCGCGTCTCCCCGAACTGGTACTGAGATGGAGCGCCGACTCATGCCCGGGGCGGGCGGTCTGCTCGGTGCGACGGCCGCAGTCCTCGGCGGGCTCGCCGTCTGGTGGTTCTCCGCGGCGTACGACGAGCGGCACCGCGCGGTGCTCGTGTCCTGCATCGACCTGCCGGCCAACACCGGGATGAGGCTGGGCTCCTGGGCCGTGCTCTGCTGCGGCCTGCTGGCCCTGGTGGTGCCGCTGTTGCTGCGGTTCGCCGGGCGGGTGCGGCTCGACCTGCTCGCCGTGGTGGCGATGGTGGCGGGGGCGGCGCTGCTGGCGGGCGGGGCCTACCTGGTGTGGGACGTGCGGCAGGGCGACCGGGTCTCCGGGCAGCGGATCTGCTCGGGGGCCGCGCCGCTCACCGCGCTGCGCTGAGGTGGGGGCGGGCCGCCCGACGGGCGGCCCGCCCCGGCACCCGGCGTGGGCCGATGGACACCTCATGCTGCCAAGGGTCAAGTTGACGTCCGGTGGCTCGTGGGGCGGTCGAACACGGCGGATCCTCGTATGCCGCAAATCGCGGCACGGTGGTGGCGCGGCACTGGTACTCGTCGGCTCCCGTTCAGGAAGGGTGACTCCGCCCTGGACCACGGTGCGCCCGTGGTCGTAGAAGCGGCCGCCGGTCGGTCGCCGGAGAACCGGGTGAACTGGTTGACCGAGCAAGGTGAGTTGACCGGATCGCGCCGGTCGGCGGCCGAACCGCCCTCCCCGGATCGGCCGAGTTTCCGGATCTCCGGCCCGCCCCGGCGGAACGTCGGGGGGACTGCTCCCTGTGTCCGCGGAACGAAAGTGAGGGACAGAAGGTGATCGAGCGGTTGTACGCCTGCTCGTCGATCCTCGACTCCCATGGCCGGTACGCGTACTACGGGCGGGTGGGCGGCTGTCCGGCTGCGAGGCGTGCCCGGGCCGGATGACCCGCCTGCCCGGCCGGCGTCCCCCGTGCAGGTGCCCAGTTCCGGCTTGGGCCGTTCACCGATGCATCGCTGCGTACGCCCCGGCACAGGACCTCCTCGGGCAGGGCCCCGGTCGTCGCTGAACACCGCACCGCTGAAGTAGCTTTCGGGCGGCCCCGGTGCTCGTCGTTCGACCGGTGCAGGACGTGTGCGGTGCTGCAGCGGTCAGGGCCGGGTGGGCGTTGTGATGCGGCGGGTGAAGGCGCGGCGGTAGTCGGTGGGGCTCACGCCGACGCGGGCGGTGAAGTGGCGGCGGAGGTTGGTGGCGCTGCCGAGGCCGCTGCGTTCGCCGACCTGCTCCACGGGCAGGTCGGTGGCCTCCAGCAACGACTGGGCGCGCGCGAGGCGCTGGTTGAGCAGCCACTGGAGGGGTGTGGTGCCGGTGGCGGCCTGCAGCCGGCGGAAGAAGGTGCGCGGGCTCATCCGGGCGCGGCGCGCCAACTCGTCGACGGTGATTGGGTGTTCGAGGTTCTCGGTGGCCCACGCCAGTACCGGTGCGAGGCTGTCGTCGTCCGTGGCGGGCACCGACAGGTCGACGAACTGTGCCTGTCCGCCCGGCCGGTGGGCCGGGACGACCAGGCGGCGGGCCAGCCGGTTGGCCACGTGCGCGCCGAGGTCGCGGCGGACGATGTGCAGGCACAGGTCGAGGCCGGCGGCCACGCCCGCGCTGGTGAGCACGTCGCCGTCGTCCACGTAGAGCACGCTGTCGTCCACGGTGACGGCCGGATGGCGGCGGGCCAGGTCGGTGGTGTGCGACCAGTGCGCCGTGGCCCGGCGCCCGTCCAGCAGGCCGGCGGCCGCGAGTGCGAACGCTCCGGTGCACAGCGACACCATGCGCGCCCCCGCCTCGGCCGCCCGCCGGAGCTCCGCCACCAGCGCCGCCGGCACCTCGCGCTCGCCGGTCACGCAGGCGTCCGGGACGGAGGCCACGATCACCGTGTCGGCACCGGCCAGCGCGTCCCAGCCGTACTCGGCGCGCAGCGAGAAGCCGAACCCGCCGGGCGCGCGCGGCGGCGTCGCCTCGTCCGGGGTCTCGGCGCAGAGCCGCAACTCGTACCAGCGTTCGGCGAGGTCGGGCTGCGGGATGCCGAACACCGCGCAGGCCATGCCGAGTTCGTAGAGGTCCCAGAACGGGAGCTCGGCGTGGTCGATCACGGCGACGGCCACCGTGCCGGGGCCGCGGGGGGAGGTCGGTGCCGAGGTCTTCACGCCCGCCACCGTACCTGGCAGGAACCGTGCGACAAAGGGCGATCCTGCCACTGTCGGCCCGCCGCGGCCCGCTGCGAGGGTGGTGGACGTCGATCAAGACCACCGAATCACTCCCCGACATGACGAAACGTCAGGAGAACCCGCATGCCGCACGATCCAGCCCGCGAGCCGGTCACCGTCCTCGGACTCGGCGCAATGGGCACCGCACTCGCCGACGCGTTCCTCGCCGCCGGCCACCCCACCACCGTCTGGAACCGCTCCCCGGCCAGGGCCGAACCGCTCGCCGCCCGCGGCGCCGTCCCCGCTTCCTCGCCCGCCGACGCCCTCGCCGTCGGCGAGCTGACCGTCGCCTGCGTGCTCGACTACGACGCGCTCCGCGCGGTGCTGACCGGCCACGAGCAGGCCCTGGCCGGACGGACCCTGGTCAACCTCACCTCCGGCTCGCCCGAGCAGGCCCGCGAGTTCGCCGCGTGGGCCGCCGGCCACGGCTTCGACTACCTGGACGGCGCAATCATGATCACCCCGCCCGGCATCGGCGGACCCGACGCCGTCCTGCTCTACGGCGGCTCGCCCGGCGCACTCGCCCGCCACCGCGCCACCCTCGCCGTCCTCGGCGAGCCCGTCGACCTCGGGCCCGACGCCGGACTCGCCGGCCTGTACGACACCGCACTGCTCGGCCTGATGTGGTCCGCACTCGGCGGGTGGCTGCACGGTGTCGCCCTCGCCCGTGCCGACGGCGTGCCGGCCGCCGACTTCACGCCGGTCGCCACCCGTTGGCTCTCCGGCGCGGTCAGCGGCTTCGTCACGCGCTACGCGGCCCAGGCCGACGCCCGCCGGTATCCGGGCGACGACGCCACCCTCGATGTCCACCTCGCAGCCATGGAGCACCTGTTGCACGCCAGCACCGCGCGCGGCGTCGACACCGCCCTGCCCGAGCTGTTCGCCCGCCAGGTGCGGCAGGCCGTCGCGGACGGCCACGGAGCCGACGGCTACACCCGTCTGATCGAGGTGATCGCCAAGTGAGCGCCATCGCAGCGCCCAGCGCGGTTGCCGTCCCCGGCGACGCCGTCGACCGGCTCGAATGGCCCGCGCTCGTCCGCGAGGCGGCCGCGACCACCACCGGCCTCCTGGAACAGGCCGCCGACGCCGACTGGACCCGCCGACCCGTCGGCAGCGAGTGGACCTGCCGGGCCACCCTCGACCACCTCGCCCTCGGCCTCCTCGGCTACGCGGGCCTGCTCACGGCCCGCCCCACCGACCGATACATCACCCTGTTCGGTTCGCTCGACCCGGCCGCACCCGTCCCGCACTGTCTCGAAGGCCTGCGGATCGCTGCGGGCCTGCTCGCCACCACCGTGCGGGACACCCCGGCGAACGCCCGTGCCTGGCACCCCTGGGGGCCGTCGGACGGCCCCGGCTTCGCGGCCATGGGCATCGTCGAACTCCTCGTCCACACCTGGGACATGGCCGGCGCGCTGGGACTGGACCGACAGCTGCCCGACCACCTCGCGCATCCGGCCCTGGCCCGCCTCTTCCCGGACGCGCCGGACGGTCGCGCCGCGGGCGACGCCCTGCTCTGGTGCACCGGCCGGACCGCCCTGCCGGACCGCCCGCGCCGCGCGGCGGGCGCGTGGCGCTGGGACGGCCGGGTGCGGCAGGGCGGCGAGACGGGGCCGTGAGGCCCGGTGCCGGGGCGCAGCCGTCCCGGGCGTACCCGGGCCCTCGCCGCGGGGGCCGACCCGGTCGGTCCCGGAACCGGCCGAGGCGACGCCGCCACCAGCCGGTGGCGGCCACGAGAGCGGACACGGCGACGGTGCCGAGCACTGCCTGAAGGGCCGGGCCCACAGTCGCCGTCCGGGGCCGTGCCGGTGGGGCCGGGGGACGGGTGCGGTGGTCGCGGACGGCACGGCCGGCGCCGTGGTGGCGGGGCGCCTGCTGCGGTGGTCGGCTCCAGGACCCGGCACCGGGCGGACATCGCGGCGTACGGCAACCGGCGCTCCGAGCCGTACCGGACGCTGGACGAAACGGTGCCCGGCGAGCTGCGGCAGGCGATGCGCGAGCTGCTGAAGGTGCCACCCGGGGAGCGGGTCTCGGAGCCGGAGCCGGAGCCGGAGCGGCTGCGGACCGGGTGCGCTGGTACGGGACGTCGGGTCCGGACTCGGCATGAGGATCCGCCGGTCCGGATCGCGTCGCCCGCCCGCCGCATCGCCCACCGCCGACCGGGGCCTCGCCCCGCCGTGGCCGTCGACGGGGCGCTGTGACACAGCCGGTACTCCCAAGATCGGATCCGATGGTTCGTCATCTGGCAAACTGAGCCGCGAATTGACGATCTGTCGGCGACAGGTCACGACGAGGGGACCGGCATGTGGGGTCGGGGGACCGTGCTCGGTGGGCGCTACGCGCTCACCGACCGGGTCGGAGTCGGCGGTATGGGCGAGGTCTGGCGCGCCGACGACGGTGTGCTGAAGCGGCAGGTCGCCGTCAAGGTCATGCAGCCGGGGCTGCTGGCGGATCGCAGTTTCACGGAGCGGTTCAGGCGCGAGGCGCGAATCCTCGCCGCCCTCCGGCACCCGGGCATCGTTCACGTGCACGACTACGCCGAGCCGGCCGGCGATTCGGACGAGCAGATCGCCTACATCGTCATGGAGTTCATCGACGGGAAGCCGCTGAACTCCGTCCTGGCGGCCGAGGGCCCCATGGTGCCCGCGCGGGCGCTCGGCATCCTGGCCGACGCGCTGGACGCGCTGCATGCCGCGCACCAGCAGGACATCGTGCACCGCGACCTGAAGCCGTCCAACCTGATGGTGCGCAGCGACGGCGGTGTGACGGTGACCGACTTCGGCATCGCCCACGCCATGGCCGGGACAAAGATCACCACCTCCAACTCGGTGCTCGGCACCGCCCTCTACATCGCACCCGAGCAGGCCGACGGCAAGTCCACCACCCCGCTCTGCGACCTGTACTCGATCGGAGTGGTCTGCTTCGAACTGCTCACCGGTCGGCTGCCGTTCACCGGGGAGACGGTTCTGGAGATCGTGCTCAAGCACATCCAGCAGCCTCCGCCCCGGCTGTCCGACGAGTTCCCGCGGGCCGTCCGCGACTTCGTCGCCACCGCCCTCGCCAAGGACCCGGCACAGCGCTTCCCGGATGCAGGCGCGATGGCGGCCGCCGCCCGGGCGGCAGCGGCCCGGCCGGGCGCCGGGCAGGCGGTGCGTGAACCCACCGTGTTCGCCACCGTGCCCGAGCCCGTCCCGCGGGAGGCGCCGCCGGCCGAGACTCCCCGTACCGCTCCCGCCGAACGCCCGCGACGCAGCCGACTGATCGTCCCGATCATCATCCCGGTGGTGATCTCGGCCGGGGTCGGCAGTGTGGTCCTGATCGAGCAGGCCCCGTGGCAGTCCCGTGCGCAGGGCACCGGGCCGCAGCCCTCGGTAGCGGCGTCGGTCAGCCCGGGCGCCGCGTCGGCCGGGGCGAGCGGCACGGGTGGCGCCGCTGCTGCATCGCCCCCGGCGGGCAGCGCCACCAACCCGCAGGCCGCGCCGGGGCAGCAGCCGGGCAACCCGGTGCCCGACCAGGGCGGCGTCGGAGCGGGTGGTGCCGTCGGTGGTGGTGCCGCGGGCACCGGCACGGGCGGAGGCGCCACCAATACCGGGGGAACCGCCCGGCCGCCCGCCAACACCCCGGCCACCACGGCACCCGCGACCACCCCGGCGCAGACCGGGCCGCCCCAGGGCTGCGGCGGCACCGGCTGGGGCTACATCACCGGGGTCGGCAGCGGCCAGCGGTTGGGCCTCGCCGCCTCGGGCCTGGCCGGCGGGACCAGCGCGGTGGTGGGCCGCAACACGTCCTACGGCTGGATGCGTTCGGCCCCCGACCCCGGCGGCTGGTACAGCCTCTACCCCTGCAACATGAGCAAGCCGGGACTCGTCCAGAACGGCGACAAGGTCGAACTCTCCTCGGGCTTCAGCGTCACGTATCGCTGGACGGTGAACAGTGCCCCCACCCAGGGCGCCGTCTACCTCAAGGACTACAGCGGCTCGACCTGCCTGACCGACAACGGCGCGGGCAGCGCCGCCACCATGCAGACCTGTACGCCGGGCAACCGGTCGCAGCAGTGGTTCATCCCCCCGTCGGGCTGAGCGGCGGGCCGCTCCCCGGGCCGGGACGCGGTGACCGACGGTGCCGGGTCGGCAGGTTCGGACCCGTGGCCGAAGTGTGCGGTGAGCACCGCACGGCGACCAGCGAGGACCCGGAGCCCGGCCCACCACCCCCGGTGGAAGCCGCCCCGGGCCACCTGCGAGCCGACCCGTGGGCTCGGCCGGGCAAGGGCAGAGCAGCGGCTCAGGTCCGCCCCCCGCCCAGCCCGCCGAAAGGTCCGGAAGGCGTACGGGTGTCACCACGCCATCCGACCAAGGACAGGCCGGACGAGAACGGCACCTTCTCGTCGGGCCTGAGAAACGCACCGGGTGGGGGCGGCGGGGCCGCCCCCACCCGGGACGGTGGTGTGGATCAGGTGATGGTCCGGCAGACCGTTCCGTTCAGCCGGAAGACCGTGGGGGACGGGTTGGCGCCGTTGTTGCCGCCGACGAAGCCGAAGTTGACGGAGTTGCCGCCGTTCGGTACGAGCCGCGCGTTGTATTCGCCGTTGGTCACGCGGACGTGCTGTCCCTCACCGGCGATGTCGGCGTTCCACCACGAGTCGGCGGACTGCCCGGTCGACGGCCAGTCGAAGTCCAGCGTCCAGCCGTTGATGTCCGCCGGGCCGAGGTTGCTCACCACGACGTTGGCGACGAAGCCGTTGCCCCAGCCGGTGGTCACCTGGTACGAGACGGTGCAGGTGCTGTCGTCCGGCGTGCCGGTGGTGAAGGTCAGCGGGACGGAGGGCCGGGAGAGGCGCCCCGCCTGGTCCCGGGCCAGCACGTTGACCGTGTGCCGGGAGCCCGGCGGCAGGTTGTAGAGCGTGGCGGAGGTGCCGGTGGACGAACCGAGCAGCTGGATGGTGGTGCCGAGCTGCTCGTAGACCTCGTAGCGGTCCACCGAACCACTGGCGGCCGGCCAGCCCAGGGTGACGGTGTTGGCGCCCACCGAGGTGGTCTGCGGCGCACCGGGGGTGCCGACGGTGGCGGCGGACGAGCCGGTGCCGCTCTTCGGGTGCACGGTCAGCACGGTGATGGAGTACGGGGCAAGGGTCGCCGAGGAGGAGGTGGCGGTACCGGTGGCGTCCACCAGGCCGTCGTCACCGGGCGCCCACCGCTGGACAGAGGGGGCCGGCGAGCCGGCGGTGAAGCCCAGGTACCGCAGGTCCACGGTGTGCTCGGCGGAGGAGCTCTTGTTCAGCAGCAGGACGCCGAGGTCACCGTTGGCCCGGAGCACCGCGTGCGACGAGACCTCGGAGCCGGAGGTGCCGGAGGCCACCATGCTGTCGCCCGGGTCGCTGAGGGCGCCCAGTGCCTTGATGCCGTAGTACGGCGCGAACGGGGTGTTCACCGCCGGCTCGCAGACGCTGCCGGAGCAACTGCCGTTCGACAGCATGCCCATGTCGCCGTAGTCGGTCTCACCGCCCACGGTGGTGACGGTGCCTGCGCCGTTGTGGGTGTCCCACCAGTCCACGCTGAAGACGCCGTTCTCCAGCGCCGTGATCATGGCCTCCGCGGCGAACAGACCGTTGGGGCGGCTGGTGAAGGCACCGCTGCCGGAGTTGGAGTTCACCTCGGTCATCGCGATGCCGATGCGCGCGGAGTCGGCACCCGCGTACCGGTCCACCAGACTGCGCACCTCGCGGAGCTCACCGGGCAGCTGTTGCACGGCGGCCAGCGACTGGTCGCCGTTGCCGGTGTTGGGATACCAGTGGACGCTGACGAAGTCGATGTCGTGGGCGACGGCGGCGAGCACGGTGTGGTTCCAGTCGCCCGTGTCGCCGGCGGCCACCAGTCCGTCCGGCCAGTTGCCGGGCATGGTGAGCACCGCACCGATCTTGACGGTGGGGTCGACGGCCTTCATGGCCGCGGCGTACGCCTTGACCTCCCTGGCGTACTGGTCCGGCGTCTTGTCGGCGTGGGTGTCGTTCTCCCAGCCGTTGCCGTAGATCTCGTTGCCGATCTCCCAGTACTTCGCCCCGTAGCCCTTGGTGACGTTGGCGTACCGAACCCAGTCCGCGGCCTCCTGGGCCGTGCCGGAGCCGTAGTTGGCGATCAGGATCGGCTGGGCGCCGGACGCCTTCACGGTTCCCATGAAGGCGTCGAAGTCGGTGCCCGGGGCGACGTAACCGCCGGGTGCGGTGTTGTCGACCCAGTGGTAGATGTCGGAGTAGGAGCCGCCGGGGTAGCGCAGCGCGCCGATCCCGGCGGCCTTGTACAGGGAGGCCACCTGAGGGTCGTTCATGTACGAGTCCCAGATGGCGGTGTTGGCGCCGAGCGCGGTGGAACCGACGGTGCCCAGGCCCGCGCTCGCGTTGACCGTGACCGTGGTGTCGCCGGAGGCGGCCGGGTCGGCCGCGACGGCGGGGGTGGACAGCGGCAGAGCCGCGGCCACCACGGCCAGGGCGGCCGAGGCCGTCACGGCGAGGGGGCGACGGAGCCCGTCTGGTCTCCTGCGGAACAGCATGGGGGTGTTCCTCCCGGGTGATACGCCGGCCCGGGGCCACGCCGCGGAGCCGGACGACGGACGGGGAACTGTGCGGCGTACGGCGCCGCGTCGACCGTCGACGATGCGTGCGACGCGTGAGGCTTGGGAGCGCTCCCATGATGGGAGGGCGTGCCGGGCATGTCAATCTTCCTGACGCGCCGGGACGCAGGATCGCAGTGGGCGCATCTCCGGGCCGCCGCTGGGCCGCTGAGGCGTTCTCGGAACACATCCGTGGTCGGACCGTTGTCCGGCCACGGGTTTCGCCGTTCCTAGGACAGCGGAGCGGCCTCGCGGTGATCATGTGCGCTGTCGAGACGCAACTGATCAACCATGAGGCCGTGAAGGTGGGGACTTCCATGCCGGGTTCCGGTACTTCGCGTATTGAACGCAGCCGCGCAGGCGGTCGTCTCCCGCCCGCAGTCCGTCCCGGTTCGAAGGGCAGGCCCGCCAATTCGGCCCCCGTCCGCGATCCCCGTGGTGTCGAGATCGCCGATCCGGGCACGTGCGCTTCGCAGACCTCGGCCGGGTGGGCGGAGACGCCGCCGTGCGTCAGCTTCCGTGCAGGTGAGGACAGTATGAGAAGGTCACGCCTGTCGTCGGGTGCGACTTCCTTGACCGGAAGACGATCCGTTCTCTTCGCGGCCCTGCGGCGTTGTGTGCGGGGGCTGCCACCGTTCGCCTCATTTTTCTGGGGCCGGAAGGATGACGGAATCGTTCTCCGCGAGGCCGGAGATCACTTCTGTGAGCCGGTCGCCGGCAAGTCCGAGTCGTACCGTTGTGCGAACGGGAACGCTCTTGCGGCACTCCCCGCTCTCTTCGATGTCGTCGCACTGCAGGACCAGAACGTAGTCCCCTTCCCTGTCGTGGTGGATCGCCGACGGGGGCACCGCAAGCACATGGTCCCGGGAGTCCAGGGTCAGCGTCACTTCGGCTCGTATTCCCGGCAGTACGCCCGCTGGGGGGACCGGTAGCCGCAGCTCCATGAGGTATCGGGCCGCCTGCCCGCCGAGGCCCGCGGTCCGGTCCCCCTCTCCCTCCCGGCTGTATGCGCCCAGGACGTCGGATCCGGCCTCCCCGGAGACGGGCTGGTCCCGGCTCCCCGGTGTCACGGCCGAGGTCGGAAGACCCTCGAGTGCCGTCATCCCGCGGGCCCTGGCGTCCGGGACCGTGACCAGGGCCTGTTGTCCCACGCGCAGCTTCGCCAAGGTGGCGGCGTCGATCGACGACTCGACCTGCAACTCGTCCGCCCGCAGGACCACGACGGGCTCCTCGCAGGACGGGTCGGCTCCGACGGCCGTGTTCACCGACTCGACGAACCCGGCCGCCGGCGCGGTGATCGTGCTGGCGGCCACTGCCCGCTGGGCCTGGTCCTTGCGCCGTTGGGCCTCGGCCACCCGCTGCTGATCCGCGGCCAGCTGTTCCTCGGGGAGGCCGAGGAGGGAGTTCGGTGTCGAGGCGGCCGGCGAGGCGGACCGGGAAGTACCGGCGGCCGGAGCCGGGGCCGGCCGGGCTCACGGCGGCCTGACGGGCTTTGAGGGCGGCGGTCGCCTGGGAAAGCTCCTGCTCCGCCGCGGAGAGGTCGCTCTGGGCGCGCGCGGTGTCGGCCTTTGCCAAGACCGTTCCCGCAACGACGTGGGTGCCGGCCGCGACGGGGAGGGACGTGATTTTCCCGAGAACGGCAGGGGGATTGTCGACGGCAATCCGACCGCACGTGCCGGTTTCACCGGGTTTCGTTTCGGTGTAGGCCACCACCGAGCCGAAAGAGAGCCAGTACGTCGCAGCTCTTGTCACCGTTCCGTCCGTGCGGGTGGTAAGTCGGACGTTGTCCCGCTTGACGGTGAACACCAAATGCCGATCCGGGCTTTGCGTCAGAACTGCGAGGATGACCCCCACCGCTGCAGAGGCGAGAAGGAGCGCCAGCCAGCGCCACTTCCGGCTCCGGCGGCCCGGTGCGGACGCCGGACGCACGGAAACCCGACCACGGCGCAGACTCAAGCGGGTGACATCTCCTTCGAACCTGTGCAGGAGATAAAGCCGGGTAGCGGTCCGACCGTCTGCCGGGCGCCGCTGCACCCAACCGTCGGACGTACGGATAATGGCAACCGCGGCAGGGGAGGTCAAGGATTCTCCGCGGTTGTCGCCGGGTGTGCTCCGATCGCCTTCCCCCATTCGGCTACTGCCGAGTGGCGAGCTGGAAAATTCCGCGCTCAGGCGCAAGGATTCCTCCTGCGCCTTACGGGCGGTGACCGGCCGAGGTGCACCGCGACGCTTCATCCCCTTCCATGGGAGAAGCACGGTCCTGTGCGCCGGTCCGATCCAGACCCGGCCCCGTACGCGGCTGCCACGGCACCGATGCAGTGGCCCGGACCGTACCGGACGATGGGAACCATCCACGATGAACTCACGAGTCGTCTGCACAGCCGCACTGGCGGCCGCTGTCGGCCTGGTGACGGCGACACCTGCGATCGCTGCCTCCGTCACGGTCAACCCGACCAGCATCGCCGCCGGACAGTCCCTGTCGATCACGGCCACCGGCTGCACCACGACCAGCAACGTCCAGGCCATCTCCACCGCCTTCTCGGCGCCGGTGACCCTGAACCAATCGTCCTCCAGCGCGGGCACCCTGTCCGGGACTGCACTGATCGCCACCTTGGCCACCGCGGGTCCGTACACGGTGTCCGTGACGTGCGACGGCAGCGCTTCCACGGCCACGTTCACCGTCACGGCCACCACGGGCAGCCCGACTGCAAGCCCCTCGGGGAGCGCGAGCCCGTCGAGCCCCCACCCGACGACGACGGTGACGGCGACCACCACCACGACCGAGACCATCACGGAGAACCCGATCCTGACGCTCTCCCCCACGGGGGGTGTGGCCGCCGGGGACGGCAGCAGCCAGGCATCGACCGGACCCGGCCCCACGGCCGTCGGACTGGGGCTCGCCGTGGTGGCGATCGGCTCCGCACTGGTCGTCCGCTACGTCCGACGTCGGCGACCCGGTGCGCACCGATGATCGCGGCCTTCGCCGGGGGCTGGGCCGCCCCTCACTGATGGTGGCGCTCGTCCTGCTCCTCGGCGGCGCCGGCTACGGGGCCGGGGCGTACGTCCTCGCCCCCAGCGCCGAGTACCAGCGCATACCCCCTCCGCAGCCCGACCAGAGCGGCGTGCCCACCCTGCCGACCGACCGGTCCACCGCCGGTACACCGCAGATCGAAGCCCTGAACCCGTCCGTCCCGGTGCACATCGACGTCCCGCGTTTGGGCATCCACGCGGACATCCTGGCCGGCGGACTCAACGCCGACGGCTCCCTGGCCGTGCCCCCCGAGAACCAGGCCGACCGTGCCTCCTGGTACAGCGGAAGCCCGACTCCGGGAACGATCGGCTCCTCGATCATCCTCGGGCACGTCGACTCCCGGAACCTCCCGCGCGGCAGAGCAGCCTTCTACCCCTTGGGCGCGGCGAAGCCCGGCGACGAAGTGGACATCACGCGAGCGGACGGCACCGTAGCCGTGTTCACCGTCGACGCCGCCACCGTCGTGCCCAAGAACAGCTTTCCCGCCGACGCGGTCTACGGGCCTCGACCGTCACCCGAGCTGCGCCTGATCACCTGCGGTGGCGCATTCGTGAACGGCGACTACACCGGAAACGTCGTGGTGTTCGCGCACCTCACCCACAGCAGGCCCGATGTGTGGGGGGAATCGAGCTGAGTGGTGATCGCACGGGAGGGCGATCGTATGCCCCCGGGCGGTGCAATTTCCCCTGCCGGCGCGCATGGACGAGGTGCCGATGCGTGGCCGGGCGTGCGGTGCGGGCCGATATCGACCTGGGTGGGGGATTCGTCATCTCTCTCTCTCTCTCTCTCTCTCTCTCTCTCTCTCTCTCTCTCTCTCTCTCTCTCTCTCTCTCTCTCTCTCTCTCTCTCTCTCTCTCTCTCTCTCTCTCTCTCTCTCTCTCTCTCTCTCTCTCTCTCTCTCTCTCTCTCTCTCTCTCTCTCTCTCTCTCTCTCTCTCTCTCTCTCTCTCTCTCTCTCTCTCTCTCTCTCTCTCTCTCTCTCTCTCTCTCTCTCTCTCTCTCTCTCTCTCTCTCTCTCTCTCTCTCTCTCTCTCTCTCTCTCTCTCTCTCTCTCTCTCTCTCTCTCTCTCTCTCTCTCTCTCTCTCTCTCTCTCTCTCTCTCTCTCTCTCTCTCTCTCTCTCTCTCTCTCTCTCTCTCTCTACTCCTTAGTCGGTTTGACGTCAAGTCACATGAGCCGATGAGCAGAGAAGCCAGTTGCCTGAAGATCATTTTTCGGGCATAGTCCTGCCCCAAGATCACGGGGGGACCTTCATGTCGTGGTCACGGCACTCCCCGGACTCATGAGGAGACTGACGTGTCAAAGCTCATCAAGCGGCTCACGGTGACCGCGGCCGCCACCGCGGCCATCACTTTCGGCGTGTCGAACACGGCCTACGCGTACTCCATCAGCGACTACGCCACCTCGAGCAACACCTGCGGCGCCGTGGGATTCTCCCAGGACGGAGACGACTTCCGCTTCCTCGACATTTGCCGGGACGGCAAGGGCGTGCGCCTGCAGTACACGTCCCCGACCCTGGGAACTGCCAGCACCAGCCACACGAAGTACACCAAGGACTACACCGGTGGATACACCGGGTACGACTACAACGTTGCGCCTGTGTTCTACAAGGACTTCGCCGAAGGCGCGTGCTTCTACTTCCGCGTCGGCCACGTCGACGAGGGCAGCTACGTCTCCGGCTCGTACGGCGCCTGGCAGCTCGCCTGCGCCTGATCGCCGACCAGGGCCGGTCCCGGCGCAGCATGAAGCCATGATGACGGCCCGGCGCCGGAGAGCTCTCCGACGCCGGGCCGTTCATGGCTGGGAGGGGTTACCCGACGGCGGGCGATGCACCTGGCCCGGATGCTCAGGGACGCCGGCGGCATGCCGGCCCACGGCAACCGGCGCTCCGAGTGGGACGCCGGCTGCCGCTTCGACTTCGAGAACCGAGCACCGCTGAGTGGAGAAGCGGTCCGGCACCGGTAGTGGACGCCGGATCGCCGGGGTGGGTGTGGTGACACGCCCGCGCGTGGCCTCGCCGGGTTGCGCCCGCTGCGAGGAGGGGCCGTCATGGCAGGAGGGCTGCGCGTGCGTTCCTCCGGGAGCCGGTGCGGTGCCCGTCCGTGGCCACCCGAGAGTGTCGGAGACCTCCTTGCAGACCGTGCGCACTTCGCAGCAGATCACCCGCGACGTCATCGCCTTCATGGAACCCGCCCTGCGTGAGGCCACAGCCCTGCTGGGGCAGCCGGTCCGGCGAATGGCGGAGTACCACTTCGGCTGGATCGACGCGGAGGGCCGCCCGTCGACACCGGTCGGTTTCCGGCGGCGACCCGCGCTGGTCGCACTGCTGTGCGCGGGCAGCAGCGCGCAGGCCTGGGACGCGGTGCGGACCGCCGCCGTGGCGGGGACCTTGATGTCGGCGGCCGGAACCGTCCACGACGACATCATCGACTGCGAGATGCTCCGCAAGGGACGGCCGACCGTGTGGACGGTGTTCGGCGTGCCGGCCGCGATCCAGGTCGGGGTCGCCCTGCACTGCCTGGCGTTCGAGCTGCTGGCCCAGGACCCCAGGCCGGTCTCGGCCGTTCTGGCCCGGCGGGCCGCGTACGCCATCCGGGAGTGCTGCTCGGGGCAGGTCCGTGACCTGGAGACCGAAGGATCCTCCCGGATGAGCCTCGAGCTGTCGCTCGAACTGCTGGAAAGCACCATCGCGCTTCCCACGGCCGGCGTCTGCGTCGCGGGCGCGCTGGTGCGCGGCGCCGGCGAGGAGGAGGTGGCGGCCGCCGAGCGGTTCGGTTACCACGCCGGGATGGCCATGGCGTTCTTCGACGACTGGGAGGGCGTGTGGGGCACCTCGCGCGACGCGCTGGAAGACCGGTTCGCGGACCTGCGGCGCCGGAAGTCGCGGGCCTTCGCCGCGATCGCCCTGCAGTCCCGGGGACCGGCCCGCGACCAGTTGGCCGCCTTCTACGACGACACGGCCGAACCCACCCTCGATCAGCTCCGGCACGTTGCGGACCTCATCGAGGAGTGCCAGGGCCGCAGTTGGCTGGAGGAGCGGATCAGGGAACACATCCGGCTGGCCCAGGACGTCCTGCCGCAGGCGGTGCCGGACCCGGTCGCACAGGCCGAGCTCGCCGTCTTCGTCGACGCCATCGCCGACGAACTCCCGTGAGCCGTACACCGTCCGGCTTCGAGGACGCCCAGCCGGGAAGGCGCCGTCCGGGCTGCGGGGCCTACGGCAGGCGCGGCCAGTGGGAGGGCCAGCGCTGGTGGTGTTCGAGCTGGGCGGCGAGGGAGACGAGGAGGGGTTCGCCGTCGGCGGGGCCGAGGAGTTGGGCGCCGAGGGGGAGACCGGCGGCGGTGAAGCCGGCGGGGACGCTGACGGCGGGCCAGCCGAGGACGTTCCAGGCCCAGGTGTAGGGGCAGGCGGCGATGGCGGCCAGGCCGGTCCGGCGGTTGGTCAGGTGGGCGGCGTAGCCGACGCGGGGCGGCGGTGTGGCGGTGGTGGGGGTGAGGACGATGTCGAACGAGTCGAAGATCGCCCCGATGCGTCGGCGCAGGGGTCGTTCGGCGGCGCGGGCGAGGGTGAGCGCACGACCGCTGAGCAGCCGGCCGAGTGCGATGTTGCGGCGGGTCCGGGAGTCGAGGGGGCCGGCGCCGGGCAGGCGCCGCGCCCAGTGGTGGAGTTCGGCGACGGCGCGCGGTACTTGGGCGGGGCCGATCGGCCCGTACTGCGGGTCGGCGGACCGGACGGTGTGGCCGAGGTCCGCCATGGCGGCCGCCGTCCGCAGGGTGGCGGCGCGGGCCGCGGGGTGCAGCGGCGCCCGGACACCGGTGGTGGGGCCGCGCAGGGAGAGGGCGATCCGCAGCCGGCCCGGCTCGCGGCGGGCGGCGTCGAGCATCGGGGTGGCGAACTGCAGTGGGGTGCCGCGCGGCCGGTGGCCGACGGCGGCGTCGAGGAGGAGGGCGGCGTCGGCCACCGTGCGGGCGAGCGGTCCGGGAACGGTGAGGTCGTGCAGATCCTCGCTGCCGGGTGAGACCGGGATCCGGCCGCGCTGGGGTTTGATGCCGACCAGGTGGGTCCAGGCGGCGGGCACGCGGACGGAGCCGGCGCCGTCGGAGCCGAGGGCGGCGGGCACCAGCCCGGCGGCGACGGCGGCCGCGGAACCGCCCGAGGAGCCGCCGGGGGTGCGGTCGGTGTTCCACGGGTTGCGGGTGCTGCCGAACGCGGCACCCTCGGTGAACGGCCACTGGCCGAACTCGGGGGTGTTGGTCTTGCCGACGATGATCGCGCCCGCCGACCGCAGCCGCCGTACGCACTCGCTGTCGGCCACTGCCGGAGGGAAGTCCCCGGCGCAGCCGAACGCCGTCGGCTCGCCCGCGACGTCCATGTCGTCCTTGACGGCGATCGGCACCCCGAGCAGGGGAAGCCGTTCACCGGCGGCCAGTCGCCGGTCGGCGTCGTCCGCCTCGGCGAGGGCAGCGGCGCCGCGCACCAGGCGGAACGAGTTGAGCTCGATCCGGGTCGCCTCGATCCGCGCCAGCACGTCGCGCACCAGCTCGCGGGCGGTGACCCTGCCGTCGGCGAGGGCGGCGGCCTGGTCGAGCAGTCCGCCGTGTGGGCTTCCGGGTGCCGGGGTCACTGCCGGGAGTCACTCATCGGGCAGGAAGCTCCCGAAGGTCGCCCGCCCGGTCGGCCGGTAGGTGTGGACGGCGACGCCGGAGCCGGTGGTGCGGGTGTCGGTGAGCCGGAAGGCGGTCGGCAGGCCGCCGTCGGGGAGGAGCCGCTTGCCCGTACCGAGGACGACGGGGAAGACGAGCAGGCGGTACTCGTCGATCAGATCGCGGCCCATCAGTGATCGGGCGAGCGCCCCGCTGCCGTGGATCTGGAGTTCACCGTCCGGCAGCCGCTCCTTCAGTCGGGCGACCTCGGCCGGCACGTCGCCGCCGAGGAACGTGGTGCCCTGCCAGTCACCCCGGTCGCGGGTGGTCGACGCGACGTACTTCGGCAGCGCGTTGAGCCGGGAGGCGATCGGGTCGTCCGGGTCCGTCATCTTCGGCCAGTACCCGGCGAAGAGGTCGTACGTCCGGCGGCCGAGGAGGAACGCGCCGGCACGCTCGAAGACCTCGGCCATGAAGCGCCCCGCGTCGTCGTCGAAGTACGGCACGACCCAGCCGCCGTACTGGAAGCCGCCGCTGTCGTCCTCACCCGGGCCGCCCGGGGCCTGCATGACACCGTCGAGGGTGAGGAACGTCGTGAGGGTCAGCTGCGCCACGGCATGTCTCGCTCTCTTCCCGTCCGGTCGACCCGCCCAGCGTCCCAGACAGCACGGAACCCGGTGTCCGACGCCACGCCGGACGCCGCCGAAATCGCTGCCGCGCCGGCCCGGCCCCGGCTGCCGTAAAAGGCACTCACCGGTCTTCCCGTGCGCGGAACTTCCGCGGATCACCCCTGCTCGACGGAGCCGCACCCTTGCCATTGGTCCAGACCTATTGACGAGCCTTGCCGCCCCTCCTACGATCCGGTCCGGCACAGCCCCACATGTCCCCACCTCACCCGCAGCCGGACGTCGCGCCCCCACGCGCTGGTCATGCCCATGACGCCCGGCGGGAAGGGAGCACAGCATGTTCCGTCGAAGGTCGCGTACTCCGCGTCCGTCGGGCGACTTCCGCCCCTGTCCGGATGCCGGCCGCCTCGAAGGCGACCGGGCCGGGAACGAGCCGCTCCGAGCTGCTCGCCCGCAGCGCGCGACCGTGGAACGCGCATCGCAGGTGAACCGGACCGGCCGCGCCGAGCACGGACCGACCGTCCTGAGGCGCGCCGTCGCCGGGGTGAGCGCCGCCGCCGTCATCGGTGCCGGCATCGCCGTGGCCGGCTCCGTCACGGCCGGGGCCGCCACCCCCAACCTGGTGGCCAACTCCGGATTCGAGAACGGGCTCTCCGGCTGGACCTGCTCCGGCGGCTCCGGCGCGGCCGTCAGCAGTCCGGTCCACTCCGGCGCCTCCGCGCTCAAGGCCACGCCGACCGGCCAGGACAACGCGCAGTGCACGCAGACCATCAGCGTGCAGCCCAACTCCCAGTACACGCTGAGCGCCTATGTCCAGGGCAGCTACGTCTACCTGGGCGCCACCGGCACCGGCCTCACCACGGCCCCGTCCACCTGGACGCCGAACAACTCGTCGTACGGCCAGCTCAGCGTCGGCTTCACCACCGGGGCGAACACCACCTCGGTGACCGTCTACGTGCACGGCTGGTACGGGCAGCCCGCGTACTACGCGGACGACGTGTCGCTCACCGGCCCCGGCGGCAGCAGCCCCTCGCCGAGCACCAGCGCCTCCCCGAGCACCAGCGCGTCGACCAGTGCTTCACCGAGCACCAGCACCTCCCCGAGCAGCAGCCCGTCGACCAGCGCCTCGCCGAGCACCAGCCCGACGGGCGGCGACACCTGCCCCACGAAACCCAAGCCGTCGGGCAAGGTCCTGCAGGGCTACTGGGAGAACTGGGACGGCGCCGCCAACGGCGTCCACCCCGGCATGGGCTGGGTCCCGATCACGGACAGCCGGATCGCCGCGCACGGCTACAACGTCATCAACGCCGCCTTCCCGGTGATCCTGTCGGACGGCACCGTCCTGTGGCAGGACGGCATGGACGCCGGCGTCAAGGTCTCGACCCCCGCCGAGATGTGCCGGGCCAAGGCGGCCGGGGCGACGATCCTGATGTCGATCGGCGGTGCCACCGCAGGTATCGACCTGAGCTCCAGCACGGTCGCCGACCGGTTCGTGGCGACCGTCGTCCCGATCCTCAAGAAGTACAACTTCGACGGGATCGACATCGACATCGAGACCGGCCTCTCCGGAAGCGGCAACATCAACACGCTGTCCGCCTCCCAGGCCAACCTGGTGCGCATCATCGACGGCGTGCTGGCCCAGATGCCCGCGGGCTTCGGCCTGACCATGGCCCCCGAAACCGCGTACGTCACCGGCGGAAGCGTCACCTACGGATCGATCTGGGGCGCCTACCTGCCGATCATCAAGAAGTACGCCGACAACGGCCGCCTGTGGTGGCTGAACATGCAGTACTACAACGGCAGCATGTACGGCTGCTCCGGCGACTCCTACCAGGCCGGCACCGTCCAGGGCTTCACCGCGCAGACCACCTGCCTGAACAACGGCCTGGTCATCCAGGGCACCACCATCAAGGTGCCCTACGACAAGCAGGTGCCCGGCCTGCCCGCCCAGCCCGGCGCGGGTGGTGGCTACATGGCGCCGAGCCTGGTCAGCCAGTCGTGGAACGCCTTCGGCGGTTCGCTGAAGGGGCTCATGACGTGGTCGATCAACTGGGACGGCTCAAAGGGATGGACCTTCGGCGACAACGTCAAGTCCCTCCAGAACCGTTGATCTCCCGCTGACTCCCGGCTGACCTCCCACGCCGTGAAGGGGCCGGGCCCGGTGTCGAGAACCGGGCCCGGCCTGTGAGGGTTCACGCTGTGGTGCGGCGGGTGGCCCGCTTGGCCGGTGCGGCCTTCTTGGCGGTGGCGGCCTTCTTCGCCGGCGTCGTCGACTTCTTCGCCGCGGCGGTTGCCTTCCGCGCCGTGGTGGTCTTCTTGGCGGGCGGCGCGGTCTTCTTGACCACGGCGGTGGCCTTCTTGGTGGTGGCCTTCTTGGCGGTGGTCTTCTTCGCAGTGGTGGCCGCGGCGGCGGCGGTGCGCTTAGCGGCCGCCCGCTTGCGGGCGGGTGCAGCGGCTGCGCCCTTCCCCGCGGTGAGCGAGCCCTTGGGGGCCTTGGCCGTGGCCGGGCCGGACTTCGGGAGCTTCTTCGCGCCGGAGACCAGGTCCTTGAAGCCCTGGCCGGGGCGGAAGCGGGGCACGTTGGTCTTCTTGACCCGTACGCGCTCGCCGGTCTGGGGGTTGCGGGCGTAGCGGCCGGCGCGCTCGACCTTCTCCAGGGTGCCGAAGCCGGTGACCTGCACCCGCTCCCCGGCCACCACGGCGCGGACCATGGCGTCGAGGACCGCGTCCACGGCGTCCTCGGCGGCGGTGCGGCTGCCGAGTTGCCCGGCGACCGCCTCGACGAGTTGTCCTTTGTTCATGACGACGTCTCCACAACAACATCGGGGATGGTTTTGTCCTGTTTCATCCTCAACATAGGGGCCATTCAGGTCTCCCGCCTGCCCAACGGCAGCCGCGCAGCCCGTCGGGAGCGCCCATGCCCGCGGTCCACCCCTTCTCCGCCCCCTGCGGCGGTCGGGCACCGGGCCCCGAACTCGCCGCCCCCGGCTGCTCCTGGTCGCGGTGCGCGGGCCGGTCAGGAGAGGTGGGCGTCGAGGGCGGCGAAGGTGGCGTCGGGCTGTTCGACGTGCGGGAGGTGGCCGGCGCCGGGGACGACGGCGAGGCGGCCGTCGGCGAAGGCGCGGGCGTAGGCGGCGCCGTACGCGGGGGTGACGATCCGGTCGCTCCCGCCCCAGAGCAGGAGGGCCGGCGTCCTGACCCGGCCGAGGCGGCGGAGCAGCTTGGGGTCGTGCATGTACGGGTCGCCGGCGAGGGTGCGCATGGTTGCCGTGTTGCCCTGGCGGCGGGCGAGTTCGGCGGCGGGCAGCCCGGCCGGGTCGACGTAGTGCCGCTCGGCGTCGTGCCAGGCGTACTCGGCCAGGCCGCGGGCGTCGAGGGCGAGGACGTCCCGGATCGGTTCGCCCTCGACGTGCACGCCGACGGCGTTGACCAGGACGAGGTCGCCGATGATTCCGGCGGTGTCCCGGACGGCCATCTCGGCGGCGATCCAGCCGCCGAGGGAGGAGCCGACCACCAGGACGTCCTTCAGTCCGCGGTCGTGCAGCAGGTGCAGGTAGGCGAGGGCGAGGTCGTCGATACCGGTGAGCCAACCGGGGCGGTGGGTGCCGTCCCAGCCGGGGTGAACGGGGGTGAGAGTGTGCATGGTGCGGGCCAGGTGTGCCGAGAGGCCGGTCACGGTGGCCGGCCCGCCGCCGCCGTGGAGGAGCAGGGCGGGGCGGCCCGTCCCGCTCTCGGAGAGGGTGATGGCCAGGTCGTCGTCGAGCGCGACTGCGCGGTCGGTGGTCATGGGGCGAGCATAACTAAGGATATTTATATAAACTAGCTTGGTTGTGGCCTAGAATCGGCGCATGCACAGTGAGCTGCAGGTTCTCGGCAGGGCCGTCAAACAGGTTCAGTACCGTCAGCACCGGGCGCTGGAGACCGGGCTCGCCGCCGTCGGCACCACCCTCGCCCAGTGGGACGCGCTGCGCGCCGTCGGCCGGCTGCCCGGCGCCTCGGCGCGGACCCTCGCCGCCGAGACCTTCCAGACCGAACAGGCCTTCGGCACCCTCGCCGGCCGCCTCGTCGCCCAGGGCCTGATCGAGCGCACCCCCGGACACGGCCGCCGCATCGAACACCGGCTGACGCCCGCCGGCGAGCGGATGCTGGAGGTCGGCCACGCCGTCGCGGAGGAGGTGCTCGCCGAGTGCTACGCGGACCTGCCGGCCGCCGACCGCGCCGTTCTGCTCGACCTGCTCCGCCGGGTGCTCGGCGAGGGGCCCGCCTGACGGGCTCCTGGGCGGGCGGGGCCGGCATGAAGCGCACAAGTGCACGACCCCGGCGCCGGGCATGGTGTGATGGGCCGTCAGAAAGACCCTGTATGGGCCTATACGTCCGGAATTGCGAGGCCCACCATGGTGGCCAGGGAGGGGACTCGACCGAACCCGACGCACCACCCTGAGCGAAGGAGCCCACAAGGACATGTCAGTCATCTCCGATCCCACCGTGCTCGACGGCCAGAGCCGGTCCCCCGGCACGTACGAGATCGAGGACCTGCTCGAACTCGCCGAACGCGACGACCTGGCCGAGGCCGCCGTCGAGGAGCCGGAGGGCGCCGACCAGCTGGTCCAGCTCCAGGCCAAGGTCGCGATGCTGGAAGCGCAGACCGCCCTGCGGGCCGCCGGGCCGCAGACGCGGCGCCTGGTACGTGGCAGGTACCGCAGCGTCGGCGGCGAGAGCCAGCTGGAGCTGAGGGTCGACGTGGACGGCTTCCGGCCGACCATGCGGGTCAGCGGCGACTTCTTCCAGACCAGCGGCACCACCACCGGCTACGTCGGCTCCTTCGTGCTCGACGCCCCGACCGTCTCCTCCACGCCCGGCGTGGTCAGGATCGAGGGCACGGCCAAATTCGGCTTCCCGGTGGCCGCCCGCCACGTCCGGGTGGTCATCCCGCGGGCGTCCGGACCGTCCCACGGTCCGGTCTCCGCCACCGTCCACTTCTCCGCCGCCGGCGGCGCAGCCACCGCGACCTACCTCTGCGGCTTCGTCTCCCCGCACTTCCGCAGCATCAAGCTGGAGCAGGACTCGGTCGCGGGCACGGTGCCGTTCATCGAGTACAACACCGGCTCGCTGCCGCAGCCGCCGTCCAGCCCGACCCGCACCCTCACCCTGTCGAAGGCCTTCGAGGAGGCCGGCATCGAGGTGCAGCTCGCCGGCACCTCGAACACCGTCCCGGTCGGCGGCGCCGGCACCGACGCCAAGTGGGACGAGGCCGAGCTGCACAACGCCATGGTCAACCACTTCAGCCTGTGGCGGGACACCCCGCTCTGGCAGGCCTGGCTGCTGGTCGCCACCTCCTTCGTGCAGGAGGGGGTGCGCGGCATCATGTTCGACGCCGACGGCGCCTTCCAGCGGCAGGGGTACGCGGTGTTCCACGACGCGATCCAGGGCCAGGACCCGGCCAGCCAGCGGGCCCAGCTGCGCACCTACGTCCACGAACTCGGCCACGCCTTCAACCTGCTGCACTCCTGGGACAAGAACTTCGCCGAGCCGCCCCAGCCGCTCGGGCCCAACGGCGGCCTCGGCGACCTGTCCTGGATGAACTACACCTGGAAGTTCCAGCCCCCGCCGCCCGCCGCCGGCGGCGAGGCCGCCTACTGGGCCGCCTTCCCGTTCCAGTTCACCGACAACGAACTGGTCCACCTGCGGCACGGCTTCTTCCGTGACGTCGTCATGGGCGGCAACCCGTTCGGCGTCGGTGCGGCCGAGGTCGACCCCGAGCTGTTCGGCGACCCGGTGACCGACCACTGCGGCCTCACCCTCGAACTCCGCTCCGCCCGGGCCTTCGCCTACGGCCAACCGGTCGTCGTCGAGCTCAAACTCTCCTCGCCCGACCGGCGCGGCCGCGTCACCCACGATCGCCTCGGCCCCGCCGACGGATTCGTCACCATTGCCGTCCGCACCCCGTCCGGCCAGGTCAGGACGTACCGCCCGCCGCTCGTCCGCTGCCTCGAGGACAACGTGCAGACCCGCGTGGTCACCGAGGAGAACGCCGTCTACAAGAGTGCCTACATCGGCTACGGCCGCGACGGCCTCTACTTCGAACAGCCCGGCCGCTACCAGCTCCGCGCCCAGTACGTCGCCTCCGACGGCTCCCGCGTGCTCTCCAACGTCCAGCACCTGACCGTCCGCACCCCGCGGACCGACGCCGACGAGCACGTCGCCGAACTGATGATGGGCGACCAGCAGGGCACCCTCTTCTACCTGCTCGGCTCCTCCGCCGAGAGCCTCACCGACGGCAACGACGCACTCCAGGAGGTCATCGAGCAGTACGGGGACCACCCGCTCGCCGTCTACCCCCGCCTGGTCAAGGGCGTCAACGCGTCCCGGGACTTCAAGTACCTCACCGCCGACCGCAACCTGTACACCGTGCCGGCCGACCCGCGGGAGAGCATCCAGCACCTCGACTCCGTCGTGGAGGCCTCGACCGGCGAGGACGGCGTCGACAACCTCACCCTCAACTGGGTGATGCGCCGCCGCGCCCGGATGGAGGCCAGGACCGGCGACCTCGGCCGGGCCACCCGCTCCCTGGACGGGATGGCCACGTTCTTCCGCGACACCAAGGGCCTGCGCGAGCCCGTCGTCCGGGGCATCGCGGCCCAGGCCGAGCAGACCAAGGAACGCATCACCGACGAGAACCGGTAGCGGGCCCCCGGCCGCCCCCGTTCCGCCGCCGTTCCGCCGCCGGGCGGGCCGGGGGCGGACAGGGGCAGGCCCGGGTCCGTGCGAACCCGGTCCGGGTTGTGCCGGGCGCGCACCGCCCGGCACTCCCACGGCCGCCGCGGGGGAGCAACAGCGGGGTCGCCAGCAGGAGCACACCGGCCAGGGCGATGGCCGCACGTGGGCCGAGCAGACCGCCCAGCACGCCCCAGAGGGCCGTCAGGAGAGCGGTCGAGGCCTTGGTCGTCACCGCCCAGGCGGACAGCGTGCGGGCAACCCGGTCGGTCGCGGTGCGCTCCAAGCGGTAGGTGGCGCAGAGAGGGTTGAAGACCCCGCAGCAGAAGATGAGCCCGAGCTCGACGCCCATCACCAGCAGCAGCCCGCCGGCGCCCGGCCCCGGGAAGGCCAGGCCGAGGGGCCACAGCGCGCGCAGCGCCCCGGCCGCGACCAGGACCCGGTGCTGCCCGAACCGGGCGGCGAGCGGTCGGGCCAGCCGCGAACCGAGCAGCCCGCCGGTCGACGGGGCGGCGAAGGCGAGGCCGTACTGCCACGGTGCGAACCCGAGCCGGCCGAGCATCAGGACGGCCAGTAGCGGCTGGGCGGCCATCACCAGGCCGTTGAACAGGGCGGTGTTGAAGAACAGCGGACGCAGCGTTGCGTCCGCGAGGATGTACCGCCAGCCGTCGAGCAGGTCCCCGGCCCGCATGCGCGCGACCTCGCGCCGCTCGGGCCGCGGCTCGTGCCGGCCCGTCGCGCAGATGCCCAGGGCGGAGAGCAGGTAGCTGAGCGCGTCGGCCGCCACCGTCGCCACCGGACCGAGGAGCCCGATCGCCGCGCCGCCCAGCGGCGGTCCGACGACCGTGGTCGTCCAGGCCGTGGACTCGAGGCGGGCGTTGGCGGAGAGCAGGTCCTCGGCCGGCAGCAGTGCCTTCAGGTACGCGCCGGAGGCGGCGCGGAAGGTGATGTCGGACGCCGCGACGACGACCGAGACCAGCAGGAGCTGAACGAAGGTGAGCAGGCCGAGCGCGAACGCGACGGGGATCGTCAGCAGTGCCGCGAACCGCACCAGGTCCATCGCGATCAGCACCGGCCGCTTGCGGCGGAACTCCACCCACGGGCCGAGCGGCACCGCCACCACCGCGCCCACCGCCGCCCCCGCGGAGGAGAGCGCGGCGACCTCGGCCGGACCGGCGTGCAGCACCCGGACGGCGATCAGCGGGAACGCGCCGAAGGCGAGCCAGGTGCCGAGCGCACTGGTCCCGTACGCTCCCCAGAACCACCCGAACCGCCGTCCCAGCCGGCGCCCGCTCCCCATGCCCCTGCCTCTCGCCGCCCACCTGCACAACCGATCCGTGATCGGAAGCATCAAAGCGAGCGCCGTATCCGGGGGTCAAACAACCACAGGGCGGGCCGGCCACAACCGACGGTTGTGTCGATAGGGTCGGTCGCATGGACCTCGACACCGTCCGGACCTTCGTCGCCGCAGCCGACGCGGGGCAGTTCCAGGAGGCCGCCGCCGAGCTGGCGGTCACCCAGCAGGCCGTCTCCAAGCGCATCGCCGCGCTGGAGCGCAGCCTCGGCGTGCGGCTGTTCACCCGCACTCCGCGCGGTGCCGGGCTCACCATCGACGGGCAGGCGTTCCTGCCCCACGCCCGCGAGCTGCTCCGCGTCGCCGAGCGCGCGGTCGCGTCCGTGCGCACCGGCCGCCGTCCGCTGCGCGTCGACGTGATCGCCTCGCGCGTCGCGGCGTCGGGCCTGATGCGCGGATTCCACCGTGCGCACCCCGAGATCGACCTCGACGTGGTGATGCTGTTCGACGTCGAGACGGCCGTCGCCGCCATCCGGTCCGGGTCGATCGACGCGTCCTTCCGCGCCGTCGCCATGCCCGGCCGGCCCCTCCCCGAGGACATCGCGTCCGTCCGGGTGCTCGACGAGCCGCTCCAGCTCCTCACCGGCCCTGCCCACGCGCTGGCGGGCGCCCGGTCGGTGGCCCCGGCCCGGCTCGCCGGACACCGGATCTGGATGCCCGGCATCGTCCCCGGCACCGAGTGGGCCGCCTACTACGACGACCTCGCTGCCGAATTCGGCCTCACCATCGAGGCGACCGGCCCCAACTTCGGCTCCGACGCGCTCCTCGACACCATCGCGGACACCCCGGCCCTGGCCACCTTCATGGGCGAGCACACCCGCCTCGTCTGGCCCGCCGGCCACGGCCTGCGCCGCATCCCGGTCACCGACCCGACGCCCGTCTACCCGCACTCGCTGCTCTGGCACCGCGACAACCCCCACCCGGCACTGGCCACCCTCCGCGCCCACCTCGCCGCCACGGCGGCCGGCCACGACACCGCCGGGACGTGGGTGCCGGGATGGGCGATGCCGCGCTGAACGCCGCCGCACCTTCGGCCGTCGCGAGAGGACCGCGACACTTGCCTTCTGGCGTCAGGGCAGGCGCCACGGGACGATCATCCTGTGGCGGATGTGATTTTCTTCGACCCGGACGGCACCCTGGTCGATCACCGAAGCGCGGTCATGGAAACGATCGGCCGGATCGTCCGGGCCGCGCCGAACGCGACGGCTCCGCCGGAGGAGCCGGTGACGCTGTGGTGGACGCTGGAGGCGCGCCACATGCGGGAGTACCTGGCCGGTCAGTGCTCCTTCGCCGAGCACCACCGGCGCAGGCTCCGCTCCTTCCTGCCGCCGCCTGCCGACGGATGCGGACGGACCCCGCGCAGGCGGTCAACGTGGGCGACATGCTGGAAAGCGATGTGAACGCAGCTGCCCTCGCCGGGCTCACCGGCATCTGGCTGGACCGCGGCATCGACTTCGTCACCGGTGGACCGTCGCCGACGGCAGACGAAACGGTGCTCCGCATCGAACGGCTCACCGACCTCCCCGACCACCTGTCACGCACGAACGCCTGACAATCCTCCCGTCAACATGTGGATCCCCACCCGGAATTGAGCAACGGAGCCCCCTGCTATGGTGGCCCGATGGCATCGGTCAAGCAGTTCCAGGTCACCTTCGACTGTGCAGAACCCGAGCGCGTCGCTCGTTTCTGGTGCGAGGTGTTGGGGTACGTCGTACCGCCGCCGCCGGAGGGGTTTGCCACTTGGGGCGATTTCGATCGGTCGCTGCCGCCCGAGGACCGGGGATCGTGGTTCGTGTGCATTGATCCCTCGGGCGTGGGCCCGCGAATGTACTTCCAGCGCGTTCCCGAAGGGAAGGTCGCCAAGAATCGGCTGCATCTCGACGTGCGGGTCGGTACCGGGCTCGTGGGTGAAGAGCGACTGGCCACGCTCGAGGCCGAATGCGCACGGCTGGTCGCGTTCGGCGCGGTACGCGTGCGACTGCTGCCCGCCGATGACGACAACGAGTCGTGCATCGTGATGCAGGACGTCGAGGGCAACGAGTTCTGCCTCGACTGACGACGGCGGTGCGGGTGGCGGCCGCGGGAACAACCGACCATCAGGTCGGGGGTGCGGTCGAGTGCGACCGGGCCAGCCCGGGGACCAGGTCGGCGAGTGCGGCCCGGGTGGTGTCGGCGTCGACGTGGAGCAGGGCCTGCATGCCGACCGCCCGGGCCCCGAGCACGTTCGGCTCGGCGTCGTCGATGAACAGCACCCGGTCGGACGGCACGCCGAGCAGGTCCGAGGCGAGCCGGTAGATCGGGGCCAGGGGCTTGCGCAGGCCGACCTCGCCGGAGATCACGACGGGATCGAAGAGCGGGTCGATCCGCTCGCGCGGGTAGGTGTTGCCCCAGCTGTTGGACAGCAGGGCCACCCGGATCCCGAGGTCACGCAGCTCGCCGGCCAGCTCGAACATCGCCGGGTCGGGCCGCATCCCGGCGAACAGCCGCGCGAGGACACCGACCGGGTCGACCGCCGCGCCGTCGACCGTGACCAGCTCGGCGGCGAGCAGTGCGTCGAACTCCGCGATCGTCAGCTCACCGGTCTCCAGCCGGTGGATCGGAGTACCGTCCTCGGCGTCGCGGGACAGCCAGGCCCTGAGCGTCCGGGAGAACGACTCCGGCTCGATGCCGTCGGCCTCGAGCCACGCCGCGATCGAGTCCCGGACCGGGCCGGTGAGCACGCCGCCGTAGTCGAAGGCCACCGCCTCCACCGCGGTCACGAGAGCCGCTCCAGCACCATCGCCATGCCCTGGCCGCCGCCGACGCACATGGTCTCCAGGCCGAACTGCTTGTCGTGCCACTGCAGCGAGTTGATGAGGGTGCTGGTGATCCGGGCACCGGTCATGCCGAACGGGTGGCCGACGGCGATCGCGCCACCGTTGACGTTGAGCTTCTCCTCCGGCACACCGAGGTCGCGTGCCGACGGGATGACCTGGGCGGCGAACGCTTCGTTGATCTCGACCAGGTCGATGTCGCCGATGGTCAGGCCGGCACGCGCCAGTGCCCGCTTCGAGGCCTCGACCGGCCCCAGGCCCATGATCTCCGGGGACAGCCCCGAGACGCCCGTGCTGACGATCCGGGCCAGCGGCGTGATCCCGAGCTCCGCCGCCCTGGTGTCCGACATGACGACGAGCGCGGCGGCGCCGTCGTTCAGGGGGCAGCAGTTGCCGGCGGTGACGGTGCCGTCGGGCCGGAACACGGGCTGCAGTTGGGAGACCGCCTCAAGGGTCACTCCGGCACGCGGACCGTCGTCCTCGGTCACCCGGCTGCCGTCGGGCAGGGTCACCGGGGTGATGTCGCGCTCCCAGAAGCCGTCGATGATCGCCTTCTCGGCGAGGTTCTGGCTGCGGACGCCGAAGGCGTCCTGGTCCGCGCGGCTGACGCCCTTGAGCTGGGCGACGTTCTCCGCCGTCTGGCCCATCGTGATGTACGCGTCGGGCAGCCATCCTTGACTGCGCGGGTCCTCCCACGTCCGGCCGCCGGCGGCGAACTGCTCGGTGCGGGCCTCCGCCTCGGCGAACAACGGGTTCTTGGTGCCGGGCAGACCGTCCGCGTTGCCCTGGGTGTAGCGGCTGACGGTCTCCACACCGGCGGAGATGAACACATCGCCCTCGCCCGCCTTGATCGCGTGCAGCGCCATCCGGGTGCTCTGCAGGCTGGACGAGCAGTAGCGGTTCACCGTGGTGCCGGGCACCTCGTCCAGCCCCGCGAGGACGGCGACGACCCGGGCCATGTTGAAGCCGGACTCCCCGGCCGGCTGGCCGCAGCCGAGCACCAGGTCGTCGATCGTCCTCGGGTCGAGCTGGGGCACCTTGGCGAGGGCGGCCCGGACCATCTGGACGGTGAGGTCGTCGGGGCGCAGGTCCTTCAGCGATCCCTTGAAGGCCCGGCCGATCGGCGAACGGGCAGTGGCAACGATGACGGCTTCGGGCATGGCTTTCCCTCCGGAACTGACTAAGCGCTTGCTTAGCAGCCAGGCTGCAGCAGTGCGGCACGAAGCGTCAACGGGTCCGACCCGGCAGGTCGGTGTGGACCACGTCACACGCCCGCCCGCTCGACGCGGCGGTGCCGGCGTTCGCCGAGAGGCCCTTTCGCGGCCTCCGGGCATGCAGAATCTCCGCCGCAGTATGGTTCGACTGCGGCGGAGAGTCGTGCAGTTGAGGTCAGGCGCGGAGCGCCTTCTTGAGGATCTTCCCGGTCGGCCCCTTGGGCAGCGCGTCGACGAGGCGTACCTCGCGCGGGTACTTGTACGCGGCGACCCTGTCCTTGCAGTAGGCCGCGATCTCCTCCGGCGCGGCGGACGCGCCCGGCTTCAGCGCGATGTAGGCCAGGACTTCCTCGCCGAGCCTTGGGTCGGGCTTGCCGACGACTGCCGCCTCGGCCACCGCCGGATGGGTGAAGAGGACCTCCTCGATCTCGCGCGGGTACACGTTGTAACCGCCGCGGATGATGAGGTCCTTCTTGCGGTCGACGATGAACAGGTAGCCGTCGTCGTCGGCGTAGCCGAGATCACCGGTGTGGAACCACCCGTTCCTGAATGCCTCGGCGGTGGCTTCGGGCCGCTTGTAGTAGCCCTTCATGATGTTGTGGCCGCGGACGACGATCTCGCCGATGCGGTCGGGCCCCGGTGGCAGCGGTTCGTCGTTCTCGTCGACCACGCGCACCTGGACGCCCCAGATGGGTTTGCCGATCGAGAGCACTTTCCGGGCCTCGGCACTGATGTTGAAGGTGGTGGTGCTCGCGGTCTCGGACAGCCCGTAGCCCTCCAGGATCACGACTCCCGGGAACTTCTCCTCGAAGGCGCGGATCACCTCGCCGGGGATCGCGGCCCCGCCGGAGACGCCGACCCGCAGTGAGCCGAGGTCCCGGCCGGCGGTGTCGGCCGACAGCAGCGCGAAGTACATGGTGGGAACGCCGGAGAACACCGTGCAGCGGTGGCGCTCGATGATGTCGAGTACCGACTCCTGGTCGAACCGGGGTGCGAGGACCATCGTGCCGCCGTAGCGCACGCAGGTGTTGAGGACACTCGACAGTCCGAAGACATGGAACAGCGGCAGCACCGCCACGGCGATGTCGTCGTCGCGGAAGCCGAACAGTTCCCCCGCGACGGTGCAGTTCATGTAGAGCTGGAAGTGGGTGAGTTCGGCGCCCTTCGGCTGACCGGTCGTGCCCGAGGTGTAGAGCAGCGCCGCAGTGTCGTCCGCATCGGTCGGCTCGATGTCGCCGGTGTCCTCCGCGGAGTAGAGCTCGTCGTAGTGGACGGTCCCCTCCGGCAGGCCGTGGCCGGTCGGTGTTGTGACGATGTACGTCGTCACGTCCTCCACCTGCTGTGCGCCCTTGAGCGCCTCGTCGGCGAAGGACTCGAACGTCACGAGCAGCTTCGCGTCGGAGTCCTCGAGGTGGTAGGCGATCTCCGCGGCGCGGAGCAGCGGATTGAGCGGGACCATCGTCAGCCCGGCCTTGAGGATCCCGAAGTAGGTGAACAGGAACTGCGGAACGTTGGGCAGTTGGACGGCGACCTTGTCGCCGCGCTGCAGTCCGAGGGCGCGAAGGCTGTTCGCGACGCGGCCGGAGATCTCGTCGACCTGTGCGTAGCTGAAGGACGTGTCCGCGAAGTGGCACAACGGCTTGTCCGGATGGGCGTGGCGCGACTCCCGCAGGATGGTCGCGAGGTTGAAGCTCATGAGGCACTCCCGATCGGGTGGGCGCGGTGCGGCTCGGGCGGGACGGGGAGGTCGGGCCGTGACCCCTTCTCCGGCGCGGGTGGACGCGGATGGAGGGTGGTGGCGCGGCCGGGCGAGGGGCCGCCTCGGCCGACCGGTGTGACGGAGGCTACGACCCCCGTATCCGCTAAGCAAGCGCTCAGTCAGTGTTACTAAGCGGTAATTTATGGGCGGGAGCCGGAGCCCGTGTCGCCCTCACCCTCGCCCCGTCTCCCGCAGCCGGCCGGTTGATAGGGTCGGCCCATGCGTCGGAGCGAGGGAAGATCAGTGCCCGCCCCCACCGCCCTCGCGGACGACCTGTGGCCGGACGTTCAACCGGGGACCGCCCGCCGTCTGATGGCGGCCGGTCTGGAGTGCTTCGCCCGGCAGGGCTACCACGCCACCACCACGCGTGACATCTCCGCAGCCGCGGGGATGAGCTCGGCGGCGCTCTACGTCCATTTCCCGTCCAAGGCCGCCCTGCTCTTCGAGATCGTACGGAGCGGGCACGAGCAGATCCTCGCCGTGGTCGACCAAGCCGTCACCGGGGCCGGTGACCCGGTGACGAGAATGCGCCGCCTGGCCGAGGAGTTCACCGAATGGCACGCCCGCCGCCACGCCGTGGCACGGGTCGTGGCGTACGAGCTGCCATCACTGCCCGAGGAGGACTACCGAACCGTGGTGGACCTCCGGCGCAGGATCGAGCAACTCACCCAGGGACTCGTCCGCGAGGGTGCCGAGGCCGGTGTGTTCGAGGTCCGGGACGTGCGAGCCGCCGGCCGTGCCGTGCTCTCGCTCGGCATAGACGTCGCGCGCTGGTACGAGGACCGCATGCGCACCTCGCCCGAGGAACTCGGACGGCAGTACGCCGACCTCGTCCTCCGCATGCTCGGCGCCCACCCGGAGTAGCGCCGGGGGTTCCCCGACTCCGGCGGCGCGGCGCTCGCCGAAGCGAGTGACCGGCAGCGGTGACGGGGCCGGGCGGGGCCCGTCCCGCAGCCGTCAGTCGACCTGGGGGGCCTGTTCCGGATGGTAGTCGGTGAGCAGCAGGGCGATGTCGTCCGAACGGTGCGGGGAGCGCCGGGCCTTCCGCAGGAGTTGGTCGGCGAGTTCCTCGAGGCTTCCGGTGCGGGCGTGGGCCGGCGAGGCCCGCAGGTCGTCGATGCCCAGATCGATGTCGCTGCCGCGTTTCTCGACGAGGCCGCCTTGACGGCCCTGACCACGGCCGCCACCAGGGCGTCCTCGCGCTCCGCCGTCACACTGTCGGTCTCCCCGGCTCCGGCCGCCCGGCCGGGACGGCCGGCAGCTGTCGTGGCGCCCGTGTCCGGGTGGGTGGCCGTGTTGCTCTCGACGGGAGGTCTCGCTGACTCCGCCGGGTCGTGCCGACTCATGCTTCCCGATCTACGCCCGGCCGAGGGCGTTGTCGAGGCCTGCGCGGTGGCGGCCGGGGAAGGTCCGGCCGCTGCAAGGACGTTGCCCAATGATCATGTCTGTTGCACAGGACCACTGCGATCGGAAGGTGTTGCCTGCGTACCGGAGGAGCATCCTCGGCTTTGCGGTCAGGGCCGGCGAGCAGCACCGGAGTCGGCGGAGATCTGCAGGCCGGAGACGTCCACCGCCTCGAAGTCGCTGCCCGTGTAGGTGCCGAGTTGCCGGAGTGCGGTGTTGTTCCACCGGTCGTCCTGGGTACCGCTGACGTACCAGGCGGAGCCGTTGTCGGCGACGACGGCACCGTAGGTCTTCAGGGCCTGTGCGATCGCCTTGGCCTGTGCGGGGAGCCGGGAGATGTCCACGTCCGCCTTGAGCCGCAGCCGCAGGCCCATCGGGGGCAGGTCCTGGTCGGTGGCGCCGGAGGCCTGGTGGCGGGCCGGCCAGAGGTAGGCGTGCCGGCTGCGCGGGACGGTGATGCGCAGTGCGTGGTCGATCGTGCCGGAGGCGGCTTCGTCGTAGCGGGCCAGGCCCGGGAGGATCGGCAGACCCGCGGCGTCGGCGGATGTCCGGCCGGCCGGCCGCAGGGCGTTGGACCGGAGGTCGAACACCGCTCCGGAGCCGGCGTGCCATCCGCCGCCCTGCGGGTGGGCGTCGTAGAGTTCGTAGACCTTGCAGGCGGACTTGTCGAGGGCGATCACGTGGCGGTCGCCGCTCGCCTGCGGGCCGCCCTCGATCAGGGCGCCGGCCGGGATCGGGTACGGGCCCCTGTCGCTGTCTTCCGCATAGTCGAAGGACACCCTGGTGCCCGGGGTGCCGGCCGGTACCGAGGTGATCGGGATGCCGAACGGCGCACCCTCCCAGGTGCCGGAACCGAAGTCCGCCTTCAGCTGCTTGCCCGCGCCTATCGCGGCAACGTAGGCCGCAGAACGCGGCGAAGCGGGCAGCCGGTCGATCCGGGTGCGCCAGATGCTGTCGGCAGGGGCCACCGGGCACCCGCCGAGGTCCTTGGCGCCGGCCGAGACAGGGGGCGGTGTGCTCGCGGTCGCGGACGGCACCGCCGCCGTCGCCGATGCCGGAGTCGGGGAGGCCGGGGAGGACTCCGTCGGAGTCGACGACGGGACGGTCGACCGGCTCGTGCCGGCCATGGCAGCCGGCCCGGCCGCCGATCCCTCCCCGCCGCCGGGCCGGGCCCACACGGCCACCGCAATCCCGCCGACTGCGACCAGGGCGGTTGCCAGGGTTACGACGACCGGCCTGCGCAGCACCGGACGCGATCGCCGATGACGCTCGGCAGGACGAGGCGGGGGAGTGTCGGAACTCGCCATGGGGGTCTCGCCCTTTCGATCGTGACGCCGCATCAGGCCTGCGGTCGGCGGGCCGTGTGCGCCGAGGAACGGGTACGTCCGGGGGGACAGGGTGGCACAACGCCCACCGGCCGGCAGAAGCAGGGCCCGACAACCCGAGCGGGGCGGCCGAACGGCGGCCGTGCGGATGGCGGGAATTCGACGTGCGCGTGGCGCGGTTTCGAGGTAGGCGGGCGCGGGAAAATCGGGAGGTACTGAGCATTTCGGGTGGCTGAGGGGGCGTCTCATGACCCGCCGTAACTCCGGACTCGACCCGCAGGATCAGGACCCGCAGACCGTGCAGCGCCTTCGCTTCGGCGTCGGCATCATCGGGTTCCTCCTGCCGATCGTCCTCCCGATCGGAAACATCGTCACGTCGGCGCGACTCACGCTGCTCGCCTCCATGAGCGCGTCGTACTACACGCACATGCGCAACGTCTTCGTCGGCAGTCTGTGCGCCATCGGCGTCTTCCTGATCTGCTACCGCCACGACCGACGCGAGGACCGGCTGAGCTCACTGGCCGGGGTGTTCGCGATCCTGGTGGCCCTGTTCCCGACCCTGCCGCCGTCGTCCGTCACGCCGCACCCGACCCAGGTGCAGACGACGGTCGGCATCCTCCACCTCTGTTTCGCCGCCGGGCTGTTCGGCGTGCTCGCGTTCTTCTGCCTCCGGCTGTTCGGCAACAGCCGGGGCCGGACCGGACACCGGATCCGGAACGGGGTCTACCTGGTGTGCGGGTGGGTCGTCGTCGGCTGCACCGTGATGATCGCCGCAGCCGGTGTGCTGCACTTCGCGTGGGACCTCCCGCTGACCCTGACGTACGTCGGCGAGGCGGTGTCGGTGTTCGCGTTCGGTGTCGCGTGGCTCGTCAAGAGCGCGGCGATCGGCGCGGTCGCATCCACGGCCTCGCCCGGGCCCGGGGCGGCCCCGGCCTGATCCGGACGCTCTCGGGTGCGGACCGCACCTCCCGTCGCCCCGCGTCCCCGGGATCCGTTCCCGGGGACGCGGGGCCGCGTCAGGGGATGCCGGCCCGGAGGCCGTCCCGCCACTCCGTGGCGAGCACGGCGTAGACGAGGGTGTCGCGCCAGGTGCCGTCCGAGCGCCGGGCGTGGCGGCGCAGCGGGCCCTCGCGGACGGCGCCGAGGCCGGACAGCGTGAGCTGCGTGCGGACGTCGAGGTGGTCGACCTGCCACTGGACGCGGCCGAAACCCAGGTCGTCGAAGGCGTGGCGGAGCAGGAGGAAGTGGGCCTCCGCGGTCAGCGGGGTCTCCCAGGTGTTGCGGGCGGCCCAGTGCCAGCCGATGTCCAGGCGCTCGTCGACGACCGCGATGTCGGTGTACGCGATCCACCCGGCGGCCCGGGTGGTGCCGGCCGGGACGATCGCGAACATCACCGCGTTGCCGGCCGACTGCTGGGCGAGCCGCTGTTCGACCAGCATGTGCATCTCGCCGAGGGTGTAGGGAGTGACCACCGGGAGCCACTGCCACAGGCCGTCGTCGCGGCTGCCCGCGAGGTGCAGGTCGGGTACGTGCGCCGTGGTCAGCGGCTCCAGCCGGACGTACCGGCCGTGCAGGACGACGGGCGCGAGGGGCCGTGGTGCCATGCGGAGCAGGCTAACCCGGCCCGGCGATTCCTGACAGGGGTACGCCAAAGGCCGCCGCACCGAGCCGCAGGCCGGACGCCAACCCCTGTTCATCCGGCCGTCGCGTGCATTCCCTACGCTCGGGCCGCTACCGGTGGCGATCAGTCACTTCCGGTGATCGGTGGTCGGCGCCCGCGTGGCGCGTCCACCCCTGAGCGAAAGGCCGTTGGATGGCCCCGCGACTCTCCGTCGTCGTTCCGATCTACAACGTCGAGCGCTACCTCGAGGAGTGCCTGGACTCGATCGCGGCCCAGACCTTCGAGGACTTCGAATGCGTCATGGTCGACGACGGCTCGACCGACGGCTGCCCCGTCATCGCCAAGGCGTACGCCGCCGAGGATCCCCGCTTCCGGCTGGTCCGGCAGGAGAACAGGGGCCTCGGCGCCGCCCGCAACACCGGCTGGCGCCACCTCACCCCGGGAACCGAGTACCTGGCCTTCGTCGACAGCGACGACACCCTGCCGCCGCACGCGTACGAGCTGATGATCCGCACGCTGGACGAGACCGGATCCGACTTCGCCGCCGGCAACGCGATGCGCCTGCGGAGCGACGGCCTCACCCCCTCGCACGCCCACCGCCGCCCGTTCCGGGAGACCCGGCTGCGCACCCACGTCAGCGAACTGCCCGCCCTGGTCACCGACCGGACCGCCTGGAACAAGGTCTACCGGCGCTCGTTCTTCGACGTGGCGGGCATCCTCTCCCCGAGGGCATCCTGTACGAGGACGCCCCGGTCAGCGTGCCGCACCACTTCCTCGCCGAGCGGGTCGACGTGCTCGCCGACCCGGTCTACCACTGGCGGGTCCGCGAGGACGGCGAGCTGTCCATCACCCAGAAGAGGACCGACCCGCGCGGCCTGGTCGACCGGGTCCGCTCGATGGAACTCGTCCGGGAGTGGCTGCTCGGCCGCCCCGAGCCCGTGTTCGCCGAGCACCTGCGCGCCTACGACCGGAACTGCCTGGTCGAGGAGATCCCGATGTTCTTCTGGTCCGTCCCGGACGGCGACCGCGCCTACCGCGAGGCCTACCAGCGGCACGTCAGCCGGCTGGTCCGAGCGATCGGCCCCGAGCGGCCGGCCGGGCTGAGCACCCAGCTGTGGCTCAAGTACCGCCTGACGCTGGCCGACCGGATGCACCGCTTCGTGGCCGTCCAGCGTCTGCACCGCCTGGCCCGGCGCACCCGTCAGGCGGTCGCCCGGGGCTGAGCCCGCACACCACGCGCGTTACTGCTTGACAGGTTGCGTCATACTGTAACGCGCGCGATCCGAGATGCCGTCGGAGCGGGCAGCACCGCCCGGCCTCGCGTGGGCCCTCCACCCGCACCTCGGAGCACGACATGCACCCCTTCCTCGACCAGCCGGGGCCGCTCGCCTTCGCGCACCGCGGCGGCGACCTCGGGCATCCGGAGAACTCGTTCGCCGCCTTCGAGGCCGCCGTCGCCCTCGGGTACCGCTACCTCGAGACGGACGTCCACGCCACCCGCGACGGTGTGCTGGTGGCCTTCCACGACTCCCGCCTCGACCGGGTCACCGACTGCACCGGGGCGGTGGCCGGACTGCCCTGGGACACCGTCAGGCGGGCCCGGATCGGTGGCGCCGAGCCCGTGCCGCTGCTGGAGGACCTGCTCGACGCGTTCCCCGGTGCCCGCTTCAACGTCGACGTCAAGGCGCCGCAGGCCGTCGGGCCGCTGGTCGAGGCGATCCGCAGGACCGACGCCTGGGACCGGGTCTGCGTCGGCGGCTTCTCCGACCGCCGCCTCGCCGCCGTCCGCGCCGCCGCCGGCCCCCGGCTGGCCACCTCGCTCGGCCCACGCGAGGTGGCCCGGCTGCGGCTGCTCTCGCTGGCCGGGCCGCTGCTGCGGGGGAGCGGGGCGCCGTTCGCCGGGGTGTGCGCGCAGGTGCCGGAGCGGCACCTGGGCGTGCCGGTCGTCGACCGGGCCTTCGTCCGCGCCGCCCATCGCCTCGGCCTGCAGGTGCACGTCTGGACGGTGGACGATCCCGTGCGGATCAGGGCTCTCCTCGACCTGGGTGCGGATGGCATCATGGCCGATCGCATCGACGTCCTGCGGGACGTCCTCGGTGAGCGCGGCTGCTGGTTCGACGGCAGCACCGGCTCCAGCACGGAGACAGGAGCCCCATGAGCACTGCGGCCCAACTGCCCGACCACCTCGAGACTTCCACCGACAGCCGCACCCTGCGCCGGATGCAGTTCGGCTGGTACATCAACGACTGGGCCAACGCCGCGTTCTCGGCCACCGTCCTGACGGTGTTCCTCGGGCCGTACCTGACCTCCGTCGCCAAGAACGCCGCCGACGCGGCCGGCGACGTGCACCCGCTCGGCCTCTCGATCCGCGCGGGGTCGTTCTTCCCGTACACGGTCTCCTTCTCCGTGCTGCTGTCGGTCGCGGTGATGCTGCTGACCGGCACGGTCGCGGACCGCACCGGGCGGCACAAGGAGCTGATGTGTGGCTTCGCCTACGTCGGCGCGATCGCCACGATGGGCATGTTCTTCCTCGACGGCGACCGCTACCTGCTCGGCGGCGCGCTGCTGGTGGTCGCCAACATCGCGTACGCGGTGTCGGTCGCGCTCTCCTACGCCTACCTCCCCGGCCTGGCCTCCCCCGACGAGCGCGACGCGGTCTCCTCCAAGGGCTGGGCCTACGGCTACGCGGGCGGCGGACTGCTGCTGATCGCCAACCTGGCGCTGTTCGAGGGGCACGACGCGCTCGGCCTGTCGTCCGGCACCGCCGTGCGGATCTGCCTGGCCTCGGCCGGCCTGTGGTGGGCACTGTTCACGATCGTCCCGATGCTGCGGCTGCCCTCCCGGGCCGGCGCGGCCCCGGGCCGTGCCGCGGCCGTGCCCGACCGGCCCGCCGCCGGCAGCCTGCGCGAACTCGCCCGCACCCTGCGCGGCATGCGCAAGTACCCGCTCACGCTGCTCTACCTGGCCGCCTTCCTCTGTTACAACGACGGCATCCAGACCGTCGTCTCCCAGGCCTCGCTCTACGGCAGCGAGGAGCTCGGCATGGACCAGACCTCGCTGGTCGCCGCCGTGCTGCTGGTCCAGATCGTGGCGATCGGCGGCGCACTGCTGCTCGGCCGGATCGCAGGCCGGTACGGCGCCAAGCGGACCATCCTCGGCTCGCTGGTCGCCTGGGTGTTCACCCTCGCCCTCGGGTACTTCATGCCCGCCCACCGTCCGATCTGGTTCTTCGCCCTGGCCTGCATGATCGGTCTGGTGCTGGGCGGCAGCCAGGCGCTCTCCCGCTCGCTGTTCTCCCACCTCGTCCCGGCCGGCAAGGAGGCCGAGTACTTCAGCTTCTACAAGGTCAGCGACCGCGGCACCAGTTGGATGGGCCCGCTGGTCTTCGGCCTCGCGTACCAGATCACCGGCAGCTACCGCTCGGCGATCATCTCCCTGCTGGTGTTCTTCGTGATCGGCTTCGCCGTGCTGCTGAAGGTCCCCCTCCGCCGGGCCGTCGAGGCGGTCGGCAACCCCGTCCCCGAGAGGCTGTGACGACCCGGCCCGGCTCACCGGCGAGGCGCTTCCGGGCGGAGGCGCACCAACTCGCCGGTGGGGCGGGCCGTAGCGCAGCAGGTCGCGGGCCGCACGCCCCGTGCGCTGCTCCGCGCGAGTGATGTTGCGTCAGATTTTCGGCAAGTCCGTATTCAAACAAAGCTGCACGTCGAAACCATTCTGCTGTCGCTTCCCCGTGCGGTCGGGAGGCGTGTCGCCGTGCTCCGGTCGGCCGCGCTCCGCCCCATGGTGGACCGCATGGCTATCGACCTGAAGCAGACCGCGATCGATCCGGACCTGCCGACCGTCCCTCCGACCCGCAACACCCAGGAAGCCGTCCGGGCCGCCCTGGGCGACATGCAGGGCAACATCCTCCGCAGCCACGGCCGTGACCACAGCCGCCACCTGTTCATCACCTTCGCCACCGGCAGCGCCGACGACCGGCAGAAGGCGCGGCAGTGGCTGGCCTCGCTTGCCCGGCCCCAGTACATCACCTCGGCCCTGACCCAGTACGAGGAGGCGAGCAGCTACCGGGACACGTTGAGGACGATCGCCGGGAACGGCGCGATCACCCCCGCCGACCGGAGGGCGATGATCCTCTCCGCCAGCTCCGTCTTCGTCGGCGCGATGGTCTCGGCCGCCGGGTACCGGGACCTCCGGCTCGGCGCGGACATCACGCCGGACGACCCGTCCTTCGCCGCCGGCGCCAAGAGCCGGGTGACGGTCCTCAACGACCCGCCGGTGACCGCATGGGAGCCCGCCTTCCAGGCCACCCTGCACGCCCTCGTCATCGTCGCCGACGACGACCCGGTGAAGCGCATCGACCCGCTGGTGGCGGAGCTGAAGCAGCAGCTCGCGGCGATCGGCGCCACGGTCGCCGAGGAGACCGGCACCGCCATGCGGTTCGACGCGCAGGGCAACCCGAGCCCCACCGGGACGGTCCGCGAGCACTTCGGCTTCGCGGACGGGGTGAGCCAGCCGCTCTTCTTCGCCCGGGACATCGAGCGGGCCAGGACGCTGGGCGGCGGCATCGACAGGTACGACCCGAGCGCGCCGCTGGACCAGGTGCTGGTCAAGGACCCGGCGGGCGGGAGCGACGGCTACGGCTCCTACTTCGTGTACCGCAAGCTGGAGCAGGACGTGCCCGGCTTCCGCGGCGACGAGACGGCCCTGGGGCTGGAGATCGCCAAGCAGGCCGACCCCAAGGCACAGGACCCCACGGACGCGGACATCGCCCTGGCCGGCGCCTACATGGTCGGCCGGTTCAAGGACGGCACCCCGGTGGTGGAGCAGCAGGTGCCGGGGCTGGCCTCGCTGCCGAACAACTTCACCTACGACGGCGACGTCGACGGGGTGCGCTGTCCCCTCGCGGCCCACACCCGCAAGGCCAACCCGCGCGGCGACAAGCAGCGCCAGTTCGGGGTGCCGCTCACCCAGGAGCGGGCCCAGCGCATCGCCAGGCGGGGCATCAGCTTCGGCCCCGCGACGCTGGACCCGGCGCCCAACGACACCGTCGGGCTGCTGTTCCTGTGCGCGCAGAGCAGCATCCCGGACCAGTTCGAGTTCATCCAGGCGCTCTGGGCGAACTACGAGGACTTCCTGCGCCCCGCCACCGGCCTGGACGCGGTGATCGGCCGGCTGCCCTCCGCGGACTCCCGTGACGAGGCGGTCGAGCAGCCCTGGCCCAAGGCGTACGGCTCGCACAACCAGCTGGACTTCTCCAAGGTGCCGCCGGCGTCCACGGACTGCTTCTTCCCGAAGCGGGTCGGCCAGTGGGTGACCATGCGCGGCGGCGAGTACTTCTTCGTGCCGAGCCTGAGCGCCCTGACGAGGTTCGGCACCGTGGTGGAGCCGGCCGGGAACGGAACCCGATCGTGAGCGGCCACCAGCGGGCCGTCGACGAGCTCGCCCGGCACCTCAGCGGGTACGTCTGCGAGCCGGGCAGCCCCGACTACGCCAGGGCGATGGAGATCGACAACGGCCGCACCCGGACACCCCCGGCCTACGTGGTGCGCGCCAACTCGGTCGCCGACGTCACCCGGGCCATCGCGTTCGCCCGGGAGCTCGAACTGCCGATGACCGTACGCGGCGGCGGGCACAGCGCCGCCGGGTACTGCCTCAACCGGGGCGGCGTCGTGCTGGACCTCGGGCTGATGAAGGGCATCGCGCTGGACCGGGACAGCAAGCGGCTGCGGGTCCAGATGGGCGCCGTCTGGAGCGACGTGTACGGGTACGTCGCCCGCAACGCCGCCCCGCTGATCCCGATCGGCGGCGGCTGCCTGACCGTCGGCCTGCCCGGCTTCCTGCAGGGCGGCGGCTACAGCTTCGTGTCCCGCTCCTACGGACTGGGCAGCGACAACGTCACCGAGATCAAGCTGGTCGACGCCGAGGGCCGGCTGCGCACCCTGACCGCGGACGCCCCCGACGAGGCCGACCGGGACCTGTTCTGGGCCTGCCGCGGCGGAGGCGGCGGCAACTTCGGCGTCGCCGTCGAGATGACCCTCCGACTGCACACGCCCGCGGCCGCGACCGTGATGGGCGGCGAGCTGTCCTACCCGCTGGAGCGCGCCCAGGAGGTGATCGCCGCCTACGACGCGTGGGCAAAGGACGTCCCCCGGGCGATGGCCGCGTACGGCTACGTCGGCCGCGACCCCGACCCGGCCGAGCCGACCCGGAGGATCCCCACCTTCCGGATCACCCCGGTCTTCAACGGGGAGTACGCCGACGGCGTCGACCTGCTCCAGCCGATGCTGCGGCTGGAGCCCTTCAACGCGAGCATCTACTCGATGCCGCTGCCCACCTGGGAGGCCACCATCGGCCGCTCCACCCTGGTCGGCGACCGCCAGGCCTACATCCGCTCCGGGGTGATCGGCGAGGACGGCTGGCGCAGCGACATGATCGAGGCCGTCAAGGACGCGATGGAGAACGCCCCCTCGCCGGACAGCTTCGTGGTGTGGACGCACGGCCGGGGCAAGGTCCTCCACCCGGACGGCGACAACCACGGGCCCTACCCGCACCGCGACAAGCGCTACGTCTTCGAACTCAAGGCGATCTGGAACGACCCGGCCGACACCCGCACCAACGTGGAGTGGGCCTTCGACTTCGGCGAGGCGCTCAGCGCCGACTTCCACGGCGCCTACGTCAACTACATCGACCCGCTGCAGAAGGACTGGGCCCGGGCCTACTACGGCGACAACCTGGCCCGGCTGAGGGCCGTCAAGGCGGCCGCCGACCCCACCGGCTTCTTCCGCTTCCAGCAGTCGGTCGACTCGACCTTCGAGCCGGACCTCAGCCGCCCGCTCGACCTGAGCCCGATCAACCGCACCATCTGCTGACCCGCCATCCCCGGGAGCAACCCATGGCCGACAACGGCACACCGACCCCCAGTCCCCAACAGATCTTCACCGAGCTCTCCGTCGCCCTGACCGGCTTCAACAGGGCGGAGCTGGCCGGCACCGGCCTGATCGAGACCTACTACACCACCCTGCTGCGGATCATCGGCGAACGCGAGGCCGGGCACCTGTTCGCCGCCGCCGCCGAGGCCCTCGCCGCCGACCGGAAGAACCACGACGGCGAGGCCCTGCGGAGGCAGGTCGTCGAGAACCCGCGCTACTCGCCGGTCGTCGTCAGCCTGATCAAGCTCTGGTACCTCGGCAGCTGGTACCCGCTCTCCGGCGGCTACCGCGACATCCACGGATCGACCGCCGAGGACGTCGAGCACGTCGTCTCCCCGCAGGCCTACCGCGAGGGCCTGGTCTGGGTCGCCGCCGGAGCCCACCCCATGGGCGCCAAGCCGCCCGGCTTCGGCTCCTGGGCGGAACCGCCGTCCCTGCCCGTCTTCTGAGCCGAGGAAGTGCCATGAGTACCAACGACTACGACATCGTCATCGTCGGCGGCGGCATCTCCGCGGCGACGATCGCCAAGACGGTCATCGAGAAGGCCGCCGCCCAGACCCCGCCCCGACACCCCCGCATCCTCGTCCTGGAGGCCGGCCGGGCCACGGCGATGAGCGCCGACAAGTACGACACCTATGTGGACGCGTACCAGGAGGCGCTCGCCAAGGTCCCGAACTCGCCCTACCCTGCCAGCAGTTCCGCACCGCAACCGGACGTCCTCGACATCGGCCGGCCGATCATGGGCCCGGACGGCACGACCAGGGTGCCCAGCGACAACGGGTACTTCGTCCAGATGGGCCCGCTGCCCTTCGGCAGCGACTACGCCCGGTCCCTCGGCGGCACCACGCTGCACTGGCTCGGCACCTGCCTGCGGATGCTCCCCAACGACTTCAGGATGCAGGACGCGTACGGGCACAGCGTCAACTGGCCGCTGGGCTACGAGGATCTGAAGCCCTACTACGAGCGGGCCGAGTGGGACATCATCGGCGTCTCGGCCAATGTCGAGGACCAGGTCTACCCCGGCATCGGCGGCGACCCGGCGAAGTACTTCAAGAGCGCCGACACCGGGAAGTTCCCCGGCGGGGTCTACCACTTCCCGATGGAGCGGATCCCCAGCAGCTACCTCGACCAGTACCTCGCCAAGAAGTCCGCCGGCCTGGTGGTCGAGCTGACCGACGACCACGGCAGGCCGCACACGTTCCCCGTCGAGGTCAGCAACACCCCGGTCGGCCGCAACTCCCGGCCCGCCGAGGGCTACCAGGTGATCGGTGCGGTCGGGAACTTCGACCAGGGCCAGCGCTGCGAGGGCAACTCCAGCTGCATCCCGATCTGCCCCGCGCAGGCCAAGTACAACGCCCTCAAGACGCTCTACGAACTGATCGTCAAGTACCCGGACCGGGACCCGGCGGACGGCGGCGCCCGCAGGGCCAGGGTGGCGATCCGCAGCCAGTGCGTGGTCTCCCGCGTCCTTCACACCCAGCGGACGGGCGGGACCGGGACGGTCACCGGGCTCACCTATTGGACGTACTTCGACGACGGCAGCGCGCCGGTGGAGCACACCGTCACCGCCGACACCTACGTGCTGGCCGCCAACGCCGTCGAGAACGCCACCCTGCTGCTCGCCTCCGGCGCCGCCAACAACAGCGACCAGGTCGGCCGCAACCTGATGGACCATCCGCTGCTGATCACCTGGGGCCTGCTGGAGGACGGCGTCGGCGCCTTCCGCGGCCCCGGCTCGACCTCCGGCATCCCCGCCTTCCGGGACGGCACCTTCCGCTCGGAGCGCACCGCCTTCCGCGTCGAGATCGGTAACTGGGGCTGGAACTTCCCGGAGAACGCCCCCTACGACACCGTCCACGACCTGGTCGGCGGCGGCGAGAGCGGGCAGGTGGGGCTCTACGGCAAGGAGCTGCGCGCGCGGCTCGGGGAGATCCTGCCGCGCCAGTTCCGGATCGCCTGGGAGCTGGAGCAGGACCCGGAACCCACCAACCGGGTCACCATCGACGACCGCTACAAGGACGCGCTCGGCAACCACCGGCCCGTCATCCACTACGACCTCTCGCCGTACGTGCGGGCCTCGCTGCCCTGGGCCTCGGAGGCGAGCCGGCAGCTGTTCACCCAGCTCGGCATCGGCGACAAGGTCCGGCGCCCCGAGTACCGGCCCGGCGACTACACCCACTACGACCCGAACGACCCGTCGGCCGTCACCCACGACGGCGTGACCTACTGGGTGCGCGGTGCGGGGCACGTCGTCGGCACCCACCGGATGGGCACCGACCCGACCACCTCCGTGGTCGACAGCCACCAGCGCAGCCACGACCTGCCCAACCTCTACATCGTCGGCTGCGGCAGCATGCCGACCCTGGGCACCTCCAACCCCACGCTCACCATGACCGCGCTGGCCCTCCGAACCGGCGACCGGATCGCCGAGCAGCTGAAGGGGAAGGACGCATGACCGAGTCCACCAGGATCACCAGCCTCAAGGACCTCAAGGCCGCTCTGCAGCTGGCCGTCGGACTGGAGCTCAGCACCGTCCCGGTCTACCTCACCGCGCTGTACTCCATCGAGGCGGGCCGCAACACCGACGCGGCGCAGACGATCCGCAGCGTGGTCATGGAGGAGATGCTCCACATGACGCTCGCCGCAAACGTCCTCAACGCCCTCGGGGAGGTCCCCAGCCCCGGGCCGGTCGACTTCCAGGGCCGCAGGAACCTCAGCCCGATCCCCGCCTACCCGCTGGACAGTCCGCTGGTCTCCGGCATCGGCACGCTCGAGCTGCTCCCGCTCACGCCCCGCGCCGTGGACGGCTTCGTCCGGATCGAGCACCCCCTGCACGGCGCCGCCACCCTCGACGCCATTCCCGTGCAGTCGGGCGGATTCCGCACCATCGGCGAGTTCTACGACGCGGTCGACGCGGCCCTGAACGACCCGGTGATCTGCCCGGACGGCGCCTTCCGGCCCGTCCGCCAGATCCCGGACAGCGACTACTACGGCGGCGCTGGCCACGTCGTCGAGGTGAAGGACCGCGCCACCGCGCGCGAGGCCGTCCTGAAGATCGTCGACCAGGGCGAGGGCCTGCCCGAGGAGTACCTGCACCGGCCCGCGAAGACGGTCACCGACGCGGACCGGCTCGGCTCCGGCTGGCAGATGTACTCCCACTACGCCCGCTTCCGCGAGCTCCAGACCGGGCGCCGGTTCCGCCCCGACCAGCGGGCCGACCAGAACCCCGAGGGGGCCATGCTGCTGGTCGACTACACCGCCGTCCAGCCGGCGCTGTACACCCCGCACAACGGCGGCTCCGACAGTCCCGAAGGCTCCGCCCTGGACGCCTTCGACCTGGCGTACTCGCATCTCGTCGACGACATCTACCGCGCTTTCGCGGGTGAGCCGAAGGAGGTCGTCGACCCGCTCGACCGGCACGCCGACCGGGAACGGCCGGCGCTGCAGCAGGCCGTCCACACCATGTACGCGCTGAAGAACACGGCCGTCGCCCTGATGCGCACCCCGAACCCGGCCAAGCCCGGGCACACGCTCTGCCCCCGCTTCTCCTACGTACCGCCGGGCGGAGACCGGGACAAGCTCGTCCAGCGGCTCGAGAACCGAGGAGGACAGGACCGGTGATCTCCATCGTCACGAAGTGGTGGTGCCTGCCCGGCCGTGAGCAGGAGGCGGTGGCCGCCCTGAAGGACCTGGTGCAGCAGGTGAAGGACGGCGAGCCCGACACCCTCATGTACTGCCTGCACACCGCCGACGTGGCGGGCTCCCTGCCGCCGCCCACCCCGAACGAGGTGATCTTCATGGGCGCGTGGACGAGCCGTCAGGCCTTCGACGACCACCGGAAGGGCAAGATCTTCACCGACTGGCTGGAGAAGCACCTCGACCTGTTCGTCCAGAACGACGACAGGCTCTACGTCAGTGCCGAGTTCGCCGACCGCTTCGCCGGCTTCGTGCGGGGGGCCGCCATCGGCTGACCGCCACCGCCCGGCCCGGACCTCGCGGGCGAGCCTCAAGGACCCTGCGTGTTCGCAGGGTCCTTGAGGCCGTGGGAGGGAGGTCACTGCCGGTGTTCGTAGGCTCCGATGTCGCATGCCGGGCCCTGGGGGCGGGGGACACCGCGCTGGTCGGCGGCGGGGCAGCCGGCGGCGGCGTCGGCGGCGGGGCTGCCGGGCAGCAGCGCCACGGTGTCGGTGGGCCCGCCGTTGTCGCCGAGGGGCGCGAGGAGGGGGTCACGGCCGGGCAGGTCGCCCGGGGCCGTCAGGCGGCAGCTGTTGGAGCTGTCGAGGTTGTTGCCCCGTGACTCGACCCCGGCGAAGACGATCTTGCAGTCGGCGGGCGCCTGGCCGACGGTGTTCCGGGCGACGACGGTGTTGTGCAGGGCGAGGTGGCCCAGCGGCAGGTTGACGACGTCGGTGATCGGCGAGGGCAGGCTGTCGAGGTAGGCGGGGGCGATGTTGATCCCGCCTCCGCCGTCGGTGGCACTGTTGCCGGTGATGGTGGAGTTGCGGATCTCCACCAGGCCGCGGCCGCGGATGTCGATGCCGCCGCCGTATCCGGACAGGCTGCCCGGCCGGTCCCAGTCGTCGGTGACGCGGTTGTCCGCGATCGTCGAGTTGACCACGGTGCCGGTGTCGTCGAAGCGGATGCCTCCCGCTTCGCCGGCCGTGTTGCGGCTGACGGTGCTGTCGATCAGCGTCAGGTGGGAGCCGGGGATGTTGAAGATGCCCCCGCCGTAGCCGGCCGAGTTGCCCGTGACCGTCACGCGGTTCAGCGTCATGTGCCCGCCGTTGGCGATGCCGCCTCCGCCGGGGTCGGTGACGGGTACCTCCCGTTGCTTGGCGACTCCTCCGGTGACGGTGAGGTCGGACAGCTGGGTGTCGGCACCCATGCGGAAGACCCGGTCGACGTGGTCGGCGTCGACGACGGTCAGGCGCGCTCCGGCTCCGCGGACGGTGGTCGGCGCGGTGAGGTTCAGATCGCCCGTGGTCGGGTCGGCGGTGCGTCCGTTGAGCAGGTCGGGGTTGGGAGGGATGGTGAGCCGGTAGTGGCCGGCCGGCAGCTCGATGGTGCTGCCGGGCCGGGCGTTCGCGGCCATGACCGCTGCTCGCAGGGTGCAGGTGCCGGTGGTGGTGCGGCAGGCGCCGTCGGAGGTGTTCGCGTCCACGGCGTCCTCGGTGGAGTCGACCCGGAAGGTGACGGGCTCGGTGGCGGCCCGGGCGGGGGCCGGGGCGGCGGCCACGGTCCCCGAGAGGGCCGCCAGTAATGCGACCAGGGCCGGAAGGGCAGTCGTCCTTGGCATTTACGCTCCTTACTGACTCGTAACTTGACGGCAAGTCAGAAACGCTTGCGTCTACAACATGTATCAGACTGGTGGTCACTTATGAAGGACTCGATCCGGCCGCTGATGCAGCCCAGCCTGAGCGGGCTTCCCCGCGGCCCGCACGGGCTCGCGCGGGAGCTCGTGACGGGGTCGCAGCGTCAGCGCCTGCTCTACGCGATGACGGTCGTGGTGGCCGAAAAGGGCTACATCGCCACGACCGTGGCCCACGTCACCGCCCGGGCGGGCGTCTCCCGCAAGACGTTCTACGAGATGTTCGCCGACAAGGAGGAGTGCTTCATCGCCGCCGCGGACACCGGCCGCGAGCTGATGGTCAAGCGGCTCGAGGCGTCCTTCGTGCGTTCGTCGGCCCAATCGCTGTCCCGGGTGGCGACCCTGCGCGCCTCGATCCGCGCCTACCTCGGGTTCATCGCCGAGGAGCCCGAATTCGCCACGGCGTTCTTCCTGGAGACCGCCGCGGCCGGCGGCCGGGCCCGCGAGCACCAGGAAGCCTGCCGCTCCTGGTTCGCCCAGTCCATGCGCGCCTGGCGCGCAAGGATCCCCGGCCACGACCGCATCCCCGAGGAGGCCTACATGGCCGCGGCGGACGCCACCCACGAAGCCGTCTGCCGCCGCCTGCGCCAGGGACGCATCGGCGAAGTCCCCGCCCTGGAGGACGCGGTGCTCCACATCTGCCTCGCCCTGCTCGGCGTGGCCCGGCCCGACCCCCCGGCGCCGGAGGGCTGATCCCCACTCCGCTCCGGCTGCACCGCTCCTGGCCCTGGATTCCTCACGGCACCCGGTGGCCGCTGCGGGTGGGTGGCACGTGGCCGGTGCTCCACCCGGGGTGGGCGTCCGCGAAGGCGTCGATCTGCCGGATCGCGCCGACGAGGTCGTCGCCGAGCCGCAGGTGCTCGCGGTACCGGACGGCGAGCCGGACCAGGTCGCCCAACCGGTCCTCGGACCAGGCGTGCCCGGCAGCCTTCCGGAGCTGCACGAGGTCGTCGTGCTCGGCAAGGGCGCGCCGGCGATCGTCGTCGAGGAGCAGCTGCCACCGGTGCCGGTCGGCCTCGCCGGCGGCCACCGGGCCGAGAGACCGGCGGAGTTCGGCGATACGGGCGGCCGCCGCGGCCCGGAGGCCGGCCGCGAGCAGATCGGCCTGCCGGAGAACCGGCTTCGAGTCGATGATCGGCGGGTTCATCCGGTCACCGTACTGACACCGTCGCGAATGACCGGCGATCGCCACGGAGTTCGGCCCGAGTGTCGCCGGGACGGCCGAACGGGGCCGCCCGGGCAGCGATCCCGGGGACGTGTCCCGGAGCGGCCCCGGCCGGGCCGGCGTTCGTGAACCGTAAGGTCGCGCATCGCCGCCCGGTCCGGCTTCCGCTCCTACAGTGGCGGCACGGCGACCGGGAAGGACGAATCGCGTGACGGACATTCAGGAACGGCTCACGGCCGAGATCGGTGTGATCGGCGGCTCCGGACTCTACGAACTGCTGGCGGACGTGACCGAGGTGCGCGTTGCCACACCCTACGGAGAGCCGAGCGACGTGTTGTCGGTGGGCGAGGTGGCGGGCCGGCGGGTCGCCTTCCTGCCGCGGCACGGGCGCGGCCACCGGGTGCCGCCGCACCGGATCAACTACCGGGCGAACATGTGGGCGCTGCACTCGCTGGGAGTGCGGCAGGTGCTGGGGCCGTGCGCGGTGGGCGGGCTGCGGCCCGAGCTCGGCCCCGGGACGCTGCTGGTGCCGGACCAGTTCGTGGACCGGACCTCCGGCCGGGTGCAGACCTACTACGACGGGCAGCCGCTGCCGGACGGTTCGGTGCCGCACGTGGTGCACGTGTCCCCGGCGGACCCGTACTGCCCGCACGGGCGCCGTTCGGCCCTGACGGCCGCGGCCGGTGCGGCCTGGGACGCGGTGGACGGCGGAACGACGGTGGTGATCGAGGGCCCGCGCTTCTCCACCCGGGCCGAGTCGCGCTGGTACTCCGCCAACGGCTGGTCGGTGGTCGGCATGACCGGCCACCCCGAGGCGGTCCTCGCCCGCGAACTCGGCCTGTGTTACACCTCGATCGCCCTGGTCACCGACCTCGACGCGGGTGTGGAGAGCGGTGAGGGCGTCACCCACGCCGAGGTGCTCGCGGAGTTCGCACGGAACGTGGAGCGGCTGCGGGCGGTGCTCTTCAAGGCGGTCGAGCTGCTGCCGGTCGAGCGCGCGTGCCCGTGCGCCCACGCGCTCGACGGCCTCACGACCGGTCTTCCCGGCGTGCCGGGCGCCTGACCGGGCGGGTCCTGCGCCGCCACCGCCGCACCAGCCCGACGGCCAGGGCGAGCACCGCGGTGGCGGCCAGCACCAGCAGCCAGTTGCGCAGGTAGGGCAGCGGCAGCAGTGACGGATTGCCGTGGTCGTCGTCGGCGGCGCGCAGCACGGCCGGCAGGCCCACGGCCGTGATCGCCGCCGCCACGACCAGCCAGCCGCGCAACACGGGACCGCGGGCCGCGTACGCGCCGACGAGGCAGAGCAGCGGCACCCACAGGCCGTCGTGCAGCAGGAGACCGCCGACCGCCCACACCAGGACGTCCACCGGCGCCGTGACGTAAGGGTCGTTCAGCAGCCCGTACACGCCGTAGCCGATCATTGCCAGACCGGCGGCGAGGACGGTGCCCCGGAGCCAGGCAGCCATCAGAGCACCTCGATCCGGGCGACCCACTTCGTCTGCAGCACACCCGGCCGGTTCGGTGCGACGATCCGTGCCGGGAAGCCGTGGTCCGGGTTCAGGGTCAGGCCGTTGACCCGCAGTGCCAGCAGCGTGAGCGGGTCGCGGGCGTACTGCGCGGGCATCTCCATGACCCGGTACGGGCCGTCGGCCTCCAGCGAGGTGACGCGGACGGCGGAGTCGGCGGGCGCGCCGGCCCGGGCGATCAGGTCGGCGATCCGCACCCCGCCCCAGCGGGCGCTCGCACTCCAGCCCTCCACACAGGAGATGGGCAGGACGGCCTCGTGCTGGGGGAGCCCGCGCAGATCGTCGAGGGTGTACCGGTAGGGCCGCGGGCCGACGACCTCCAGCTGCCAGTCGGCGGGGACGCTCACGGTGCCGGCCTGTGCCGCGGTGCGGTTGACCGGCAGACCCTGGCTGCCGGTGTCCGGACGGCGCGGTGCCAGCAGGTCGAGCCGTTGCAGCCAGGGCACGGTCTGCCCGGCGGTGGTCAGGGTGACCGCTCCCGTGGCCGCGGTCACCGAGACCAGGAAGGCGCGGCGGCCGGGCAGCGGCACCCGGGGCCTGCGCCAGTTCCGGGCGATCAGCGGAGCCTTGGCGGCGATGTGGACGAGCAGCCCTCCGGTCGCCAGCCAGCCCAGCCAGAAGTGCGTCTGGCGGAACGGGAACGGCCACGGGTACCACTGGAGGGTGTTCAGCAGGCCGGTGAACAACTCCAGCAGCACCGCGGCGACCAGCACGGCGATGCCGAGCCGCTCCAGTGCGTGGAGCACGCTGCGGGCCGGCGGCCACTCGAACAGCCGTGGGTAGACCGTCCAGAGCTTGGCCCCGACGAGGGGGATCGCGGCGATGCCGCTGATCACGTGCAGGCCCTGGGTGACGCGGTAGCCGTTCACCGGACGTGCCGGCAGCAGGCCGGACAGCCAGGCCGGCGGCTCCTGGAGCAGATGGCTGAGGAGCCCGGTCAGGAAGCAGACCAGCAGCGCCGCGCCCAGCCAGCGGCCGAGGACGACGGTGGTGCGCGGCTCGTGCAGCGGCGACGGGAACACGTCGGGCCGGAAGGGGCCGCGGCGCAGGAACGCCGGAGGCGGCGGCAGGGCGTGATCGAAACGGCGGCGGACGCCGGAAGCCTTGGATTCCACACGTCCATCGAAGCGCTCCGAGTCGCCCGGGAGGAGGTACGACGTGCTTACGGAATCCGAACGGCGGCGGTGCCACGGTGCCACGGCGCGCGGGCCGCCGGCTGGCAGGGTGGGCCCGTGACGACCCGGACCCGCCTGCCCTGCGCGCTCGCCGTCGCCGCCCTGGTGGCGGCCCTGGCCCTGACCGTGACCGTCGGCGGAACGCTCGGCGACCGCGCTGCACTGTACGGCTGGTACGCGCTCGATGCCGCGCTGTTCACGCTCGCCCTGGTGCTGCTGCGGCGGGTGCCGGACCGTCGGGCGGCGCCGCTGGTCCTGGCGGGGAGCATCCTCGTCGCCGCGACGGGGCTGCTGGCACCACCGCGCACCAGCGACGACGCCTACCGGTACGTGTGGGACGGGCGGGTCCAGGCGGCGGGGATCTCGCCCTATGCGCACGCGCCGGACGATCCGGCACTCGTCCGGCTGCGCGACGAAGGCCTCTTCCCCGCGGAGGACGGCTGCAGGGGCTGGGACGAACGGCGGACGGCGGCCGGGGACTGCACCCGGATCAACCGGCCCGCCGTGCACACCGTCTACCCGCCCGTCGCCGAGGCGTGGTTCCTCGCAGTGCACCCGTTCGGGGGCGGGGTGCGCGGGGTGCAGGCGGCGGGTGCGCTGCTGGCGGTCGCCACCACCGGTGTGCTGCTGACGACCGGTCGGGGGAGCCGCCGGGCGGCGCTGTGGGGGTGGTGCCCCGGCGTCACGGTGTGGGCGGTCAACGATGCGCACGTCGACACGCTCGGGGCCCTGCTGGTGGTCGCGGGCCTGGGCCGTGCCGCGTGCGGGCGCCCGGTGAGCGGCGGAGTGCTGAGCGGCGCCGCCGTCGCCGCCAAGCTGCTGCCGTCGCTCGCCCTGCCGGGCGCCCTGTCCGGGCTGCTGTCCGGGCGTCCGGCCAGGAGGGACCTCGTCCTTGCGGGCGCGGCCGCCGGGGCGTTCGCGCTGGCGTACCTGCCGTACGCGGCCGTCTCGGGCGCGGCGGTCCTGGGATACCTGCCCGGGTACCTGCAGGAGGAGGGGTACGGACAGGAACGGCTCGGCCGGTTCGGGCTCGTGCGCCTGGTCCTGCCGGACGGCTGGGCGCCGTGGGCGGCGGGGCTGTTCCTGGCGGCGGTCGTGCTGTGGGTACTGCGGCGGGGTGACCCCCGGCGCCCGTGGCGCGGTGCGCTGCTGGTGACCGGGACGGCCCTGCTGCTCGTGGCGCCGGCCTACCCCTGGTACGGGCTGCTCGTGGTCGCGCTGGTGGCGCTCGACGGCCGCCGGGAATGGCTCGCGGTCCCGGCAGCCGGCCAGGTGCTCTACCTGGCCGGCGGTGAGACGGTCCAGCAGGTCGCCTACGGGGCGGCGCTGGTGTGCGTGCTCGTGGTGCCGCTGCGGCGTCAACTCCTCCGGCGGCCGCCGGACCCGGCGGTGCCGCGGAGCGAGGGTGACGGCCCCGCCGGCCGGTCCCGTGCGGCGCCGGAACGCCGTTGACGCATGTCCGACGGCCTGTCGGATCAGCCGCCTGCGGGGCCCCCGGCCGTCGTACGGGCCACCTGCCGGCCGGTGCCCGGCTGCGAGCGGAGCGCGAGGAAGCGGCGGCCGTGCGAGGTCCAGCGCTCCGCCTCCGCCAGGCCGACCCTGCGGGCCCGGTGGACGGCCGCCGTTGCGCCGAGGCGGGCCCAGGTGAACGGCGGGCCCAGCCGGCCGTCCGCTCCTTCGACCCGGACGGTCGTCCGCTCGTCGACCTCGTCGGGTTCGACCTCGACCAGCAGGGTGCCGCCGGGGGCGAGGAGTTCGGCGCTGCGGCGGAGGACGGCATCGGGATCGCCGCCGATGCCCAGGTTGCCGTCGGCGAGCAGCACACCGCCCCAACGGCCCTCGCCGGGCAGCCGGTCGAAGAGCGAGCGGCGCAGGGCGAGGCCCCCGATGCGCCGGGTCCGGGCCACGGCCGCGGCGGTGATGTCGACCCCGAGGGCTGGCACCCCGAGAGCCAGGAGGGCCACCACGAGCCGGCCCGGCCCGCAGCCGACGTCCAGGACCGGTGCGGACAGCCGGGTGCATCGGAACAGCAGGTCGTGGTCGGCCCCGGCGGCGGGCGCGCACCAGCGCTCGATGTCCAGCACGATGCGGCTGCCCTCCGGTCGGCGCAGCCACAGCGGGCCGCGTCCGGTGTGCACGGCGCTGCTGAACGGGTCGTCCACCCACGGGACGGCAGGGGAGGTCACCCGGTCGCCTCCGGGGCCGCGGTGAACGAGCGCAGGCATGCGGCGAACCGGCCGGCCGGTGCCTCGGCGGCGGCCAGGCGGACGTCCCGGTGGGTGTCCACATCGGTCATCGGCGGCAGGTGCCGGACCGTCAGACCGGCGGCGGTCAGCCGTTCGAGCAGCGCGCCGCCCGTTCCGGCGGTCGACATCGGTACGCCGAGCAGCAGCCGCCGGGCCAGCCCTGCGGTGGGGCGGGCCAGTCCGAGCGCCCAGAAACCGCCGTCGGTGGCCGGCCCGTACCAGGCGTCGACACCGGAGCGTCCGACGGCGGACAGGGGTGCGGACAGCGTGTCGGCCCGCAGGTGCGGGGTGTCCATGCCGACCAGCAGTGCCGGCGCACCGGGCGCCAGCCGTTCGGCGTGCGCGAAGGCGTCCGCCAGGCGCTCGTCCAGGCCTCCGCCGCACTGCGGAACCACCTGCCAGCCCGGCGGCAGCCAGTCACCCGGCGGGCCGTCGAGCACCACCACGCGGCGGCCCGCGGGGACGGTGGAAAGGGTGCACAGCGTGTCGGTGAGGGCGGCCTCGGCCAGTGCGGCGGCCTGCTCGGGCGTCCAGGGCGGTGTGAGCCGGGTCTTCACCCGGCCCGGGACCGGCGCCTTGGCGATCACCAGCAGGATGGGAGGGGGAGCCGCCAGGACCGCCCGCATGTCCTGGACGGCCCGCACGGTGCCCCGCACCGTGCCGGTGACCTTGGAACGGCCCGCGCGGGGCAGGTAGTCCACCGGCGTCTCGGCGATCCGCATGCCGGCCGCCGCGGCGGTGAGCACCATCTCCAGCGGGTAGCCCGAGCGCCGGTCACCGAGCCCCAGGGCGAGCAGCCGCTCCCGGCGGGCGGCACGCATGGGGCCGAGGTCGTTCAGCCGGGCGCCGGTGCGGGCCCTCAGACGGCCGGCCAGGACGGCGTTGGCCAGGCGGGCGTGCACCGGCCACGCCCGTGGCGAGGACGGGCGGCGGCGGCCCAGGACCAGATCCGCCGCGTCGAGGAGCACCGGGCCGACGACCCGGGGGAGTTGGGCGGGGTCCAGGGAGCCGTCGCAGTCCATGAAGCAGACCACGTCGGCGGTGGCGCTCAGCAGCCCGGTGTGGCAGGCGGCGCCGAAGCCGCGCCGGGGCTCGGTGACGACCGTCGCGCCGAGCGAACGGGCCAGTTCGGCGGAGCCGTCGCGGGAGCCGTTGTCGACGACGATCGCCCGCCAGCCGGCCGGGACACGGCCGAGCACCCACGGCAGGGCGGCCGCCTCGTCGAGGCAGGGGAGGACGACGTCGACGTCCGTCGGGAACGGGGGTGGAGGGGTCACACGGGCCACGCTAACCGTGCCGGGCGGCCCGGCGGCGCACTCCACGCCTTACGGAAGTCCAACGTCGCAAGGCGGGTGCGGCGTTGCGCCCCACCCGGTGCTCACGCCCGTTGCGGCGCCGCCGCGAACTCCACCATGCCCTCGTCGAAGGGCACCTCGGGTCGCCAGCCGAGCTCGCTGCGGATCCGGGACGAGTCCGCGGTGATGTGCCGGACGTCGCCGAGGCGGTACTGGCCCGTCACCACCGGGGCGGGGCCGCCGCAGGCGGCCGACAGCGCCTCGGCCATCCCGCCGACCGTACGCACCTCGCCGCTGCCCACGTTGTACGCCCGGGAGGCGCCGTCCGGGCAGACGCCGATGCCTGCCAGGGCGGCGAGGTTGGCGGCCGCCACGTCCCCGACGTGGACGAAGTCGCGGCGCTGGCCCCCGTCCTCGAACACCCGCGGTGCCTCGCCCCGGGCCAGCGCCGAGCGGAACAGCGAGGCCACCCCGGAATAGGGCGTGTCGCGCGGCATCCCCGGGCCGTAGACGTTGTGGTAACGGAGGGTCATGACCCGCCCGCCGCAGGCGCGGGACCACGCCGAGGCGAGGTGCTCCTGGGCGAGCTTGGTGGCGGCGTACACGTTGCGGGGATCCGCCGGGGCGTCCTCCGCCACCGAACCGGGCCGCAGGGCCTCGCCGCACACCGGACACGGCGGCTCGAAACGCCCGGCGGCCAGGTCCTCCGGACGCCGTGGACCGGGTGCGACGTCCCCGTGCGCCGGGCATGCGTAACGGCCCTCGCCGTACACCACCATGGAGCCGGCCAGCACCAGGTCCCGCACACCCGCGCCGGCCATGGCCGACAGCAGGACCGCTGTGCCGAGGTCGTTGCAGCCCACGTAGTCCGGTGCGTCGCGGAGGTCGAGCCCGAGACCCACCATCGCCGCCTGGTGGCAGACCGCGTCCACCCCCGCCAGGGCCTGCTCCACCGTGTGCGCGTCGCGCACGTCCCCCTGCCGGAATTCCACGCCGGCCGGCAGGTCGGGCACAGTACCCGGAGGGTGGACCGCCTCCAGCAGGGCGTCCAGCACCCGGACCTCGTGGCCCGCCGCCGCGGCCGAACGCACGACTGCCGAACCGATGAACCCGGCACCGCCGGTGACCAGAATCCTCATGCCCGGCGACGCTACCCGCCGGACCGGGCCCCGGGCCGGTACCGGGCGGCGCGTCACGCTTCGGTAAGACACGCGGCGGGCCCGGGGCCGACGGCCCGGCCGTGACCGGACCGCTCCTTTGGGTCCGGTCACGGCAACGTCCGCGGCGCGCCGGGGATCAGCGCAGCCCGGCGAAGAGGTCGTTCTCGGGCACGGCCGCGCCGGTGGTGTCCTGGACCCGTACGAAGGTCTCCACGCCCATCAGTTCGGTGAACCGCTCCTTGCCCATCTTCAGGAAGAAGATGTTCTCGCCCTGACTGGCGTGCGCGGCCAGCGCGTCGAACTTCTGGCCGCCGAACTCGGTGGTGTCCACCCAGGTGGTGATCTCCTCGTCGGGCAGGCCGATCTCGGCCAGTGCGGCGGCCTCCGCCGGATCCGGCTCCTCCCAGTCCGCGCCGAACTCGCGCATGACCTCCCCGAACCGCTTCATCTGCGAGTGCGGCGCCGTCGTCCAGTACACCTTCGGTGCCATCCCGGTCATCGCCAGCGCCGCCATCGTGATGCGGTTCGCCTGGATGTGGTCGGGGTGGCCGTAGAACCCGTTCTCGTCGTAGGTCACGACCACGTCGGGCCGGTAGCGCTGCAGCAGTTCGGCGAGGCGGGCGGCGCCCTCCTCCACGGGTGTCTGCCAGAACGAACCGGGTGCCTCGTTGGCCGGCCAGCCCATCATCCCGGAGTCGGCGTACTCCAGGAGCTCCAGGTGGTCGATTCCCAGGACGTCGCAGCTGGCCTCGAGTTCCCGACGGCGCATCGCGGCCACGGCCGCCGGATCGTGCCCGGGATCGCCCGGCTTGGCACCCCCCGGTCCGTCACCGCAACCGCCGTCGGTACACGTGACGAGGACCGTGCGGATGCCCTCCGCCGCGTACCGGGCGAGGACACCCCCCGTCCCGGTGGCCTCGTCGTCGGGGTGGGCGTGCACCGCCATCAGCGTCAAGGGCCGCTCAATCATGATCATCCTCCGGTCTCGCATGTGCTTCGGGCCCAGTCTGCGCCAGGCGGGCAGGCGACCGCCCCGCAATATCGGGTTGACCGGGAGCGCGGGGGGACCGGCCCGCCGGTCGGCGGGTGGCGTTTCGGCCGGTCGGTGGATGCCCGAGGTCCCGCCGGAATGATCCTATGATCGGGCAGGGCGGCAAGGAGGTCTGACGGTGCGTCGTCTGAGCTCCCTGACCGTACCCGAACTGGCCGACGGCGCGGTGGTGCTCCGCCGGCCCGAGGTCGCGGACGCCGCGACCGTTCTCGCCGGCACCCGCGACCCGCTGGTCCGCGAGTTCATGCAAGGGGTGATCCCCCATCAGGACCTCGACGCGGCCGGGCGCCGGCTCGCCGACATCCCGGCGCGCCTGTGGGCCATGGACCGGGCGGCGTACTCCACTGTGGTTTCGGTCACGGACGGCCGCGCCGTGGGCTGGGCCGAACTCGTCGACCTGCGCCCCGAGGAGGGTGCCGCGGAGGCGGCCGTATGGCTGCTGCCTGCGGCGCGCAGCCTCAGGACGGCCGCGTCCGCACTGCGCCTGCTCTGCCGTTTCGGCTTCGATCAGCTCGAACTGGGCCGGACTGACGCGTACGCGGCTGCAGACAACATGCCTGTTCAGATAGTGGGCGCCTGCATCGGATTCCCCGCGCCGGATTCCGGCCCGGGCTGTTCCGCAGCTCGCGGACGCAGGCGCTGCACGATGCCGTACACGCGACGCTGGTACCCGAGGACCTGTGCTGACGTACCGTCAGACATGCGGGAGAGTTCGGCACGGCACGCACGACGACGGGGTGGCCCGTCGAGAGGGAGGGACCCTGATGTCGTGGGAAGCTGTTTCGCCGCCCACGGAGGCGGTGCCCGGGGGCGGTTCGGAAGTGCTGCGGTTCACCGCGCCCGCCGAGGGCCCGGGGGGCGGATCGGCCTCGCGGTCGAGGCGACCGGTGAGTTCCGGGTCGAGCGGGCCTCGGCCGGCGGCCACGCGTTCAGAAGCGGTCGCGTCGACCGGATCTTTCTGACTCGGGTCTTGAAAGCGCTCTCATCCTCGGCGCCCGGAAACGCGCAGGTCGCAGCCGGTGCTGACGCCCGGCTCGACACCCGCGCGTCGCATGTTCGCCACCGGAATGCCGTCCGGCGGCGATGCCGTCTGGGATGACGCCGCGGGTGTCCCCGTCCCCGGCATCGCCCGGGCCCTGGAAGGCCTGGCGACCCAGGCCCTGGACCCCGCCGCCGCGGGACTGCTGCCCGCCGCGCTCGTCCACCTCGACCAGCCGGAGCCCCCGCCGGGGAGGCCGCGGGCCGCCCGGCCGCCGCCGTCGGATCCGTCGGCGGCCGCCCGGCCTACGCGCTCGCCAGGCCCGGCGAGGGCTTCGGCCTGACCGCACTCGAGGACGCCGCCGCGCTCGGCGGATCCGGCACCGACGCCGGCGTGCTGCCCACGGCGGTGGCCCTCGGCTCGGCGCAGGGCCGGGAGTTGTTCGCGGTCGGCGGAGAGGACGGCGCCGTCCGGGTCTGGGACGCCGCCACCGGCGAACAGCTCCACCTGCTGGTCGGCCACACCGACCGGATCACCGCGCTCGCCGTCCTCACCCTCGGCAACCAGGCGGTACTGGCCCCGGCCGGCGCCGACGCGACCGTCCGCCTCTGGACGTCGCCACCGGACAGCCCGTCGCCGTCCTCACCGGCCACTCCGCCACGGTCACCGGTCTGGCCTTCCTGCAGCCGGACGGCGACCCGCTGCTCGCCACCTGCGCACTCGACGGCACCCTCCGCCTGTGGGACGTCTACACCGGGACGGCCGCCGGCGGCCGTCCCTCCCGGCAGGGCTGGCTCACCGCACTCGCGGCCGTGCGCCTCGACGGCCGCCAACTGCTCGCGGCCGGCGACGAGCACGGCGCCGTGGTGCTGTGGGACCCGGCCGGCCTCACCCGGGTCGCCGAGTTCGCGGCGGCGACCGGCGGCCACCCGGTCAACGCGCTGACCGCCCTCGAACCGGACGGCCTGCCGCGGCCGGCCGTCGGCCACGGCGACGGCACCGTGCGGCTGCTGGACGCGACCGCCGGGCCGTGCCGGGCGGCCCCGCCGGCGCCCGGGGACGCAGGGCTCAGACGTGACACCAGACGTTGACCAGGAGGGTGTCGCCGGGCAGTCCTGCCAGGTAGCCGTCGACGTACTGCTGGCCGCGCGGCAGTTCCGGTTCGTGCGGGCAGACGTCGGGGCCGTGGCAGGCGCCGTGGCCGTCCGGGTAGCCGTCGTCGTACCACCAGCCCTGCAGGGTGAGGACGTTGCGCCTGGGCAGGGCCCTGCCCGCCTCCCGCGCGACGAAGTCCTCCCGCGGGGTGCACCCGACCTGCGCGACCGGGTCGCTGAAGCTCAGGAAGCCGGGGCTGTAGCTCTCGGCGGCCACCGTCCGCAGGTAGTCCTCGAAAGCCCGCACGAGCGGTTGCCCACGATGGTCGGCACCGGCCCGGGCGTTGGAGTAGGTCCGGAACTCGGCCACGCTGCGGTCGTGGTAGACCGCCCAGGGTTGGGCCGGCGGCAGCTCCGCGGCCAGTTCCTGCCACCGCAGCCACGCCGAGTCGGCCAGTGCCCGGGCTCCCTCGTACGTCCCGGAGAAGTCGAGGATCTCGCGCGGGCCGCCCGCGCACCAGCCGAACTCGTTGGGAACCGCCTCGTGCCCCGCCGGCCACATGGGGGAGAACTGCCGGACCAGCCGGGGATCCCGCTCGTGGCCGGGGAGAACGTGGAAACCACCGCCACGGGCGGACCCGCCGGTGATCACCCAGAAGTCCCAGATGTCCAGGTCCTCACCGCGGGTGTAGTCGATCTCGAAGGGCGCCATCGCCTCCTCGACCGCTGCCTCCACCCGTCCGGCCTCCCGCGCCGGCAGACAGACCGTGATGCTCATTCCCGCCACGGAGGACATCAGACCACCCCGACACCCCGCGTGACCAGGGGATATTTCCTCCGCCGCGTGGAGCAGCCCTTCACCGCAGGCGCCGGAGGCCGTTGCGGAGGCGGCGTGCGTCGCGCAGGCGCTGCTCGTAGCCCGCGCCGAGGGTCAGCAGGAGCAGGCCGGCCACGGCCAGCGGGACCCAGCGCGGCAGCAGCCCGAGCACCTGGACCACCGTGGGCGCCAGCTCGTGTCCCGCCGTCACCAGCAGTGCGCCGCCGCCCAGGACGAGCGGCGCCTGCAGCCGGAACCGCACGCCGAGCACGGTCACCCCGAGCGCGGCGGCGCCCAGCAGCAGCGGACGGAGCCAGTGCCCGTCCGACCCCAGTGCCAGGACGCTCGGCGTGAGGCCGAGACCCAGGCCGGGGCCGTACGCCGACCAGGAGGACAGCGCCGCGTCACGGCGGTACCGCAGGTGCCCGACCGCCAGCGCCGCAGCGGCCGCGCCCAGGGTGTACGCCTCGGGCGTGACCACCTCCCAGAGCGCCAGCCACACCCAGGACGAGGCCAGCAGCAGGAGGGTCGCCGCGATCCCGGCCGGCACCCGCCGGTCGGGGCGCAGCGCGACCGCCGCGGCCCCCACGCCGGCCGCCGCCAGTCCGAACGCCAGCACCCCCGGGTACGCGGCCATCAGCCCGAGCGCCACCGCGGCCAGCGCGTACCCGGTGCCCTCCACCGTCCGGGCCACCTGCCGGAGCCCCGCCGGGAGGCCCGTCCCAGCACCGGCGGCTGCCGCACCGGGGACGGCCTCGACCGCACCCGCCCGACGGGCGAGCAGCGCGGCCACCGGCGCGGTGGCCGCTGCGACGCCCAGGATCGCGAGCGCGACGGACGGCTGCGTCAGACCGGCCGTGTCGCCGATCGCCGCGGCCTCGACGCCGAGGGCGAGCACGGCGCCGGCCGCCGCCACGGCAGCCGTCTGCCCGGTGGGGCCGCCACGGGTGACGGCCCGCCGGGCGGCCACTGCCGCGAGCGCCGCGCAGACACCGAGAGCGGTGATCGTGGCCGCCCGGTCCGCCGACGCCCAGACCAGCGCCAGCCCGCCCGCGACGGCCAGGCCGGCCCACGCAGCCGTCCGCCGCGGCCGCACCCAGACCACTGCGGCAGCCGCCGCGGCAAGCAGCAGCGCCCAGCCCACCGAGGCCCCGTACGGCAGCCCGACGGCCGGTGCCGCCAGGGCCACCACCGGGAGACCCGTCACCACGGCGCCGGTCGCCGGGACCTCGGCCGGCAGCCGGACGGCCTTCAGCGCGGCCACCGCACCCAGCGCCACGGCGACCAGGGCCAGCCCGACCAGCGCCGATCCCGGCACCTGCCACTGCGCCTGCGGGCCCCGGCCGGATCCGTCGCCCTGCCCCCAGACGGTGGCGGCGTGACCCAGCGGCACCAGCGCGGCGGTCAGCACCTGCGGCACCGCTCCCAGCGAGGCCGCCCCGAGCACCGCGGCCGCCGCGCACAGGACACCCGTCCGGGCCGTCCGCACGACCGACTCCGAAGTCGCCTCCGGCGCCGCACCCGTGCCGGCCTCGGCCTCGGCCATCTGCCCGGCATCCGCCCGGTGCCGCAGCAGTACGCCCACGCCGACCACCAGCAGCATCGCCGGCAGGCCGTACGCCACCGCCGCCCAGTCCCACGGCAGCAGCGGGCGCAGCGTCCCGCCGGCCGCGGCGAGCACCGCCACGGCCGCGCCGGCCGCCAGCAGCCGCCGCGCCCCGCGCGGCAGGCCGGGCAACCGGAGCGCCGACCCCGTCCCGAGGGCCGCCAGCACACCGAGCGGCACCCAGGCCGCAACGGCCTCCACCGGTCCGTGGGACGTCGCCGACCCGAGCACCGCGACGGCCCCGCCGAGCAGTGCCCACACCGCCGCGTAGCCCGCCCCGGCCTGCCGGAACCTCACCCCGCCGACGGGCCGCCCCGCCGCACGCCGCTCGGCACGCACCAGCAGCACCACGTCCAGGACCGTCGCCCCGACCATCGCCGCCGCGTACGCCTCGACCTGCTCCACCTCGGCCGCGGCCAGGGCCAGCAGCACGGGCACCCGCGTCAGCAGGAAGCCCGCCGCGAGCGGGAACCGCAGCTGCTGCGCCCGGCCGTAGGCCAGGGACCCGGCGGCGAGCAGGGCGGTGGCACCGGCCCAGTAGGCGAATCCGCCGATGCCGTCGAGCCCGGCGAGACCGGCGGCCCTGGCCGCGTAGCAGTCCAGCACCAGGAAGCCGATTCCGACGGCGGCCGCCGCCTCCGCGGTCGCGGTGAGCCGACGGCTGCGCAGCGGGGACGGAAGGAACAGGGCGACGGCCGTGAGGGCGAACAGGACGGCGCTGCGGCCGCCGATGCCCAGCCGGCCCCAGCTGACCACGGTGAACACCAGAGCGGCGACGCTCACCAGAAGTCCGCCGAGCACCAGCAGGACGGTCTGCGCCGACCGGCCGGAAACCTCGGCCGGCCCGCCGGCGCCGCCCGCCGGAGGCCCTGCGGGAGGCGGTGCTCCCCACACCGGGGCGGTGTCGGGGGCGTCCCGGCGGGCGCGCAGCCCGGCGAGCAGGTGGTCCCGGTGCCGCACCATCGCCGTGCGCTGCTCGTCCAGCCCGCGCAGCGCCATGACGACCTGCCAGAGCGCGGCGGCGTCGGCGCCGGTGAGCGGCAGCCGGCAGTGCGGGCACCGCGCGTGCGGGCCGGGGCCGAGGTCGGCGCCGCAGTCGGGGCAGGGAGCGGTGTGGGGGCTCGTCATGCGCAGAGTGTGCAGGGTCGGCCCGCCCGCGTACATGAGTACGACGACTCATCTCCGAGAAGTACCGGTACCCCGGTACGGTCAACCCGGGCCCACCGCAGTCCACCCGGGCGGGAGCCCGGGCCCGGAGACGGCGACGGCCTGCTCGACCACCGCGAGCCGGCCCCCGAGCCTCGGCTCCGGCAGCGGGCCCGGGTCCCCGTGCAGCAGCATCCGTACGGCTGCCCACGGCAGGTTCACCCCGGTCATGCGGGTCTGGTGGATGCCTGCCGCTGCCCTGGCGTTGACCTCCAGCAGCACCGGCTGCCCCTGCCAGTAGCGGAATTGGACGTTGGACAGGTACGACAGGCGGAAGTGTCCGACGATCTGCCGGGCGAGCTCGGCCACCTCGGGGTCGTCCACCAGCGTCCGGATCCTCCCCGACTTGGCCCTGGCGATCGCGCTCACCAGGGTGCCCGCCGCGTCGGACAGGCAGTCGACGCTGATCTCCGGCGGGTCCAGGTACGGCATCACGATCAGCTCGGGAACGGGATCGCCCCTGTCCCGGGCGCGCTGCAGTGCCCCCGCGACTGCGGCGACGGATGCCGTGGGCCGCGGCAGGCGGTCGAAGTCCGAGACCTCCAGCGGGGAGTCGTCCAGGATCCGGAAGCCGTAGGCGGAGTACTCGCCCGACGGTTTGACGCACAGGGCGCTGCCCGTTGCGGCGAACTCCCCGACGGCCTTCCGCAGTCCGTCGGCGTCGGACACCACCCGCCACGGGGCGATCGGCACCCCGGACTGCTCGGCCGCCGCGTACGTCCGGCTCTTGTCGGTCACCGTGCGGAGGGTCTCGGCGGGTGCGCACATGACCGCCGTGCCGACCGCCGCGAACGCCTCCGCCCGGTCGGCGAGCGCCACCAGCCGCGAGGACGGCATCAGGACGTCGATCCGGTGCCGCCGGCAGAAGTCGATGGCGAAGCCGAAGAAGGCCTCGTCCTCGACCGGCTCGGGACCCGCCGTGTCGCAGGCCGTGAACGCCACCGCCTCCCGGTCCGGATGGGTTCCGTAGACGCGGACGCGGGCGTGGTCCGGGTTGTCCCGCAACATCGGGATCAGGTGCACCCGCGCGGGCCAGATCCTGTTGAACCAGATGCGCACGTCCACCGTCCGACCTCGCTTCCGGTGCACCCGGGAGGACCGTCCTAGCGCAGCCCTGCGGCCCGCAGCCCGCCGCCTGCTGCAGTTCCATCCTGGCACCGTCCTCCGGCGGTGGCCCGACCGTCGCCGGCCCCGGCCGTCACGCCGCTGCGCCCACCCGGGCGACCTCCCGCAGCAGGGGGAGGAGCAGCTGCTCGTACGCCGTCAGCGGGCGGGCCAGGGTCCAGTTGGCCATCACGGTGCGGCGCTCGGGCGCCGGGTGGACCTCGAGTTCGGCCAGCACGCCGTGGCGGAGTTCGAGCCGGACGCACCGGCGCGCCACCAGCCCCACGCCCAGGCCGATCCGCACCGCCTCCTTGATGCCCTCGGTGCCCCACAGGTCGAGGGTCTCGGCGCCGGCCAGCTCCCAGCCGTGCAGGAGGTCGGTGAGCTGGCGGCGGGTCTGCGAGCCGTCCTCGCGCAGCAGGAAGGTCTCGCCCGCGAGGTCGGCGGGGGCGACCTTGCGGCCCGCCAGTGGGTGGTCGGGCGGGCAGATCAGCAGCATGTCCTCGCCGGCCAGCCGTTCCGAGCGGTACCGGCCGGGCGGCAGCGGGCCGCCGCTCAGCCCGATGCCCGTCCGGCCCTCCTCCAGCGCCTCGGCGAGCCGGTCGGCGGAGGTGACGGCGAGGCTGAACTGGGCGGAGGGCTCCCGGCGCCGCAGCTCCTGCAGGACGGCCGGCAGAAAGTGCCCGCCGATGGTGCCGGTGCTGCCGATGACCAGCGGTTCGGTGCGCAGCAGGGCCGCGGCATGGACGGCCTTGACGGCCCGGTCGGCCAGGGCGAGCACCTCCTTGGTCTGCGCGAGCAGGACCTCGCCGGCCAGGGTCGGGCGTATCTTCGGGCCGGACCGGTCGACCAGTTGGGTCCGCAGGGCTATCTCCAGGCTCTGCACCTGCTTCGAGACGGACGACTGGCTGAGGAACAGCACCTGGCTCGCTGCCGAGAATCCTCCGCATTCGATGACCTTTGCGAAAATCGCCAGTTGATTGAGATTCAGTCGCATCGTGGCCTCGCTCGCGTCCGGAGGGTGTGGGACACAGGGGTCGGCGCGGCGCCCCGCGGCGCGGCCGGTAGGGCAATGTACCGTGCACCGGGCCCGCGCCACAGCGTCGGTCCACCTGGGGATTTGCTGGAAGCGGGCACGGGTGCGCGCCCGTCCGCCCTGTCCCGCACACGTGTTGACGGCCCATCGGGCGGCCGTCCGGCGGTGGCTGCGGCGGGCCTCCGCCCCGAGTCGAAGGGCCCGCCGGTGCCGAAAGGGAGAAGTGAGGGAGCGCAGCGACGGAGCATGGGGGCACCTCCCGGCCGTCAGGCTGGGGGAGACCGTCGGCGCCGGGTCGGGAGGGTCCGGAGGCGAGCGGGCGGCAATCAGCCCCCCGGCGAATGGTAAAGGATTGGCAAAGCAGCGGGACGAAACCTCGGTTCCGGCCTCTTTTCCCGGTGACCGGCCCGCCCGTGGCCGGCAGTTCCCGGGAGGTGTTCCGTGCGTCCTTGTCCCAGTGGCCGCCCGGCATTGCAGTCGCCGTCCGCCCTTTCCGAGCGGACGTCCCCGGCGGGCCGCGGCGCCGCCCGAGCCGCCAAGTCCGGTGCCCCTCCCCGGCGGTGCTGTCCCGGTGCGCAGCGGAGGGAGCCGCTGTGGATGCGCTGACCCTGCCCGGCGGGGGCCGCAGCGGACCCAGTGGTCGCAGTGGACCCGGCGGACCCGGCGGGCGCGGCGCCCGCGGAGGCCGCCGCGAACCGGTGCGGCGCCGGCCGGCCGAGCCCGCCGACCTGGCGGCACTGCGGGCCGGCCAGGGAACGGTCCAGGCGGTGGCGCTCTCCACGGTGCCGGGGCCGCCCCCGCCCGGGCTGTCCGCCGTGAAGGTGGTCGCCTACCTCCACGGGCCGGAACCGTATCTACTGATCCCCGACCCCGCCCCCGGGATGCAGCACACGCTCGCCCGCTGGCTCCGCGGCAGGTCGGCGGTGGTGGGCCCGGTGGTGTCGCGGGCCGACGCCGGCGCCTCGCTGCGCTGGGCCCGCACCCTGCTGGCGGTGACACCCCAGTGGCCGGGCACCACCGGGGAACTCCTCTTCGTCGAGGACCACCTGGCGAAGGTGATGCTCTTCCAGGACCCGCTGCTGGCCGGCCGCCTGTCGGCCAAGTGGCTCGGCAGGCTGAGAGACATGACGCCGCGCCAGCGCGACCGGATGGAGCAGACCCTGCTCGCCTGGCTGGAGGGCGGAGGCGCGGCGGAGGCGGCCGTGCTGCTGCGCATCCACCCCAACACCGTCCGGTACCGGCTCCGCAAGCTGGAGCGGATCTTCGGCAGCAGCCTGCGCACCGCGCAGGCCCGGTTCGAGATCCTGCTGGCACTGAAGATCCACGGCATGGCGGCCGAGTGCGCCCGGCTGCGCCGCCGGGCGGAGGAACTGCCCCCGGCGCCCGAGCCCCGGCAGGACGTCCGGCGCAGCGGCGCGTGAGCCGTACCCCGTCCTGACCGTCCCCCGATTCCCGTGACCTTCGACCGGGACGTGCGACCACCGAGTCTGTCCATTTCCGACGAATTCTCCGACGAAATACCCAGCGGCCCGTAGTGTGTCGGTGCAGCCGCCGGGAATTCGTTCGGACGATTTCCGCCGGCGGGTCGGTGCGCTCGTTTCGCCCCCGGCGTGATGAGGAAGCCGATGTCATCTTCGAGGAAGAAGCGCGGACGTGGAACATTCCCCTACGGCATTCCCAAGGTGAGCCGATTTCCGCGGTCCTTCGCCACTCTTCTCGTGATCCTTGCCATGATGTCGACGGCGGCGGCGCTGCTGGTCCCCGTCGTGCGGTCCGCGGGCTCGTACCGCAGCCCGCAGGCGGGGGAGGCGTCGCCGGGGACGGTGCAGACGCCGACCGGGCCGCTGACCCCGCTCGACCGGGACTTCGTCAAACGGGTCCGGCTGGCGGGACTGTGGGAGCTCCCGGCAGGCCGGATGGCCCTCGACAAGGGCGGCACCCCCGAGGTCAAGACCGCCGGCGAGCACCTGATCGCCGGGCACACCGATCTCGACCGGGCCGTGCTGGAGGCGGCCGCGACCCTGAACCTGGGCGTCCCCGAGGAGCCCTCCGACCAGCAGAAGGCCTGGCTGAAACAGCTGGACGCCGCCCAGGGGGAGGAGTTCGACCGGCTTTTCGCCAATATTCTGCGCAATGCCCACGGCCAGGTGTTCGCCGTTGTCGCCCAGGTGCGCGCCGGCACCCAGAATTCCACCGTCCGGGATCTCGCGACCGTGACGAATTCCACGGTGCTGGACCACATCACGGTCCTCGAGAACACCGGGCTGGTGAATTACGGCGCCCTTTCCGGGCCGCCGGGAGGCTCGTCCTCGCCGTCCGCGAAGCCGGTCCCGGCACCCGGGGGGACGCAGCGCTAGACACATGCAGCAACAAGGCTGTCCACGCCTGTCCGACAGGCCCGATCCCGTTTCGAGGGTACGAACATGAGGATTCACAAACGTGATGCGGCGGGGCGGAGAATGCTCGCCCTGCTGCTGGCCGGGGTGCTGGCCGTCGGCGGCGCGTCGGTGCTCGCCGCGGCGGCGTTCGCCGGGCAGCGCCCGTGGCGCTCGCAGCCGGCCGCCGCCCAGATGGGCACCGTCGCCTGCGCGGACGTCGGTGCGAGCCTGGCCTCCGTCCCGGACGAGGCCAAGGCGGACGTCGACCGCGGCCTCGCCGAGCTCGACGTGCAGGTGGCGGACGCGTACCAGAGCCTCGCGGAGCCCGGCGCCGGCGGCGGCGAGAAGCGCGTCATGGGCGACCTGGCGGCCAAGCGCTCCGAGACCCTGCAGAAGCTCGCGGCGAGCGCCGGACCGGACTCCGGCCTGCCCAAGGACGTCGCCGGACTGGCGAACTGCTCGATCCGGCGCGACCTGGTGGTCGACGCGTCCGCCCGGGACTACACCCCCGAGGCCGTGAACGCGGCCGAGCGCAGCAAGGCCCCGACCGCGCAGAAGTCGCAGAAGTCCGGCCTGGGACGCGGATTCGTCGACATCAGGTCGGTGGCCCCGAACAACGCCAAGCCCGCCCGGACGGGCCCCGCCACCGGCAGCTTCACCTCCCGGTGCGGCCGCAACGAGAACCGCCACCTCAACCCCGACAACGTGATTGTGGCCCCCGGCGTCAGCAACGGCGCCCACCACATGCACGACTACGTCGGGAACCGCATCACCGACGGCTTCTCCTCCAACGGCAAGCTCGCCGGCGCCGGCACCACCTGCTCCAACGGGGACCAGTCGGCCTACTACTGGCCGGTGCTGCGGCTCCTCGACGGCAGCAACGACAAGGACCTCAAGGCCCCGGGCGGCGGAAAGGACCGCAACGTGGGGCGCATCCTGCAGCCGGCCGAGGCCGGCATCACCTACAACTCGCCCAACGGGGCCAAGGTCCAGCCGATGACCCGTTTCCTGCGGATCATCACCGGCGACGCCAAGGCCCTCACCAACGGGCCCGACAACGCCCACGCCTCGTGGAGCTGCACCGGGTTCGAGGACCGGCAGCTCGCCGACAAGTACCCGATCTGCCCGAACGGCAGCCGGGTCGTGCGGACGCTGAAGTTCCCCGACTGCTGGGACGGCAAGAACATCGACAGCGCCAACCACCGCACCCACACCGCCTTCTCCAAGAACGGCAGCTGCCCGAGGAACTTCCGGGTGATCCCCCAGCTGGTGCAGCGCGTCACCTACGACGTGCCGTCCGGGGTGAAGTTCGCCGTCGACAGCTTCCCCGAGCAGCTCCACAACCCGATCACCGACCACGGTGACTTCATCAACGTGATGAACCGCAACCTGCTGGACCAGATGGTCAGCTGCATCAACGAGGGTCGTCGCTGCGGATGACCCGCAGGGCCGCGGCCGGGACGCACCCGGGCGGCCCGGGCCGCCGGTACCCGCGCGGCCCGCCCGGGAACGCCGGGCGCCCCATTCGAGCGGAGCAAGGACGAGGCCGGAGGGCTCAGGCATGTTGACAGGGCAAGGACGCCGATCCTGGCATTCGGCCGCGGGGCCGGCACGGGCGGGCCGGGCACACCGGGCGGCCGGAGCACGCCGGACGGACCGCATGGACCGCACCGTCGAGATGGAGCGGATCGGCCGGACCGGCCCCGCCGCACCGGCGCCCGAGGTGACCGTCGTGGGCCGGCCCGAGGAGGCGGGCCGGACTCCGCGCTCGCCGTGGTCGCTCCTGCCGTGGCTGGCGATGGGCCTGGGCCTGGCGGCCGTGGTCCTCAACGGTGCACTGCAGGCGTTCCTCGGGGTGGCCGCCGGGGTCCTCGCCCTGGTGTCCTTCTCCTCCGCCGTCCTGTGGGGGCTCACGGCGACCGACCGGCTGCTGCTGTACCCCGTCCACCGCCTGGCCGCCCAGGCGATCCACCGGGCGATGGGCATCAGCGGCGTGGTCTTCCTCGTCCTGCACGTGTGGATGAACCTGATCCAGGACCACATCGGCGCGCTGGCGGCCTTCGTGCCGTTCACCGACCCCGATCGGCCGGTGCTCCTCGGCCTCGGCGTGGTCGCCGGATACCTGCTCCTGGCGGTGGCCCTCGCCGGAGCGGCCCGCGGGCTGCTCGCCCGCACCGGCGAGGCCCGCCGGTGGCGGATCGTCCACATCCTCGCCTATCCGGCCTGGGGCGCCGCACTCGTCCACGGGCTGAACGCGAGCCGGGTGCCCGCCCCCTGGGTGACCGTCCTCTACAGCGCCGCCGTGGTGGGCGTGGTCGTCGTGCTCGGGCTGCGGATGGCCTTCCAGGACCGCGGCCCGGCCCGCCGGCCCGCCGCCCCCGTCCGGCCCGAGGCGCCCGGTCGGCCGACGGTCGGCGCGGGCACCGGACGGCGGCGGCAGGACGGATGAGCGGCGCACCGATCGCCTGGCTCGGCCGGCCGGTCCTGTTCGCGGGCCTGGAACAGACCGAGCGGCTGGACTACCGCGAGCACCTGCTCGTCCACGGCGGCAGGCCGGGATGGCGGCCGACGAACTGGCCGACCTGGCCGAGAACGTCAACCTGCGGGGCCGGGGCGGAGCCGGCTTCCCGTTCGCGAGGAAGGTCCGGGCCGTCGTCAAGTCGGCCGCCCGCCGCCGCACCCGCCCGGTGGTGGTGGTCAACGGAACGGAAGGAGAACCGAGTTGCCTGAAAGACGCCGCACTCCTGCTGCGGACCCCCCACCTCGTCATGGACGGTGCCCTGCTGGCGGCCGAGGCACTGGACGCCGAACAGGTGGTGCTCGGAGTCACCCGCGCCGACACCGAGCAGTCGCTGCGCCAGGCACTGGCCGAGCGGCGCGGGACGCGGGTGCCGGTCTCCGTCGCCCGACTGCCCGAGCGGTTCGTCTCGGGGGAGGGGAGCTCACTGGCCCGCGGCATCACCAGCGGGATCGCCCTCCCGCGCGGCGGCGGTGTGCGGACCAGCGACAGCGGTGTCGGGGGCCTGCCGACCCTGCTGTCCAACGCCGAGACGTACGCGCAGCTCGCGGTCGCGGCCCGGCTGGGGGCACTGCCGTACCGAGAGGTCGGCATCCCGACGGAGCCGGGGACGGTCCTGCTGACCCTGGCCGGCTCCCAGGTCGTGGAGACACCCACCGGTGTTCCGCTCGCCGAACTGCTCGGAATGTTCGGCATGGACATCGGGCAGGGCGTCCTGACCGGCGGTTACCACGGCACCTGGCTGACCCCCGAGGCCGCCGGCAAGGCCCTGGTGTCGCGCCAGTCCATGCAGGCCCTCGGCGGGGCGCTGGGCGCCGGCGCGATCCTCCCCCTGCCGCACACCACCTGCCCGCTGGGCGAGGCGCTCCGCGTCGCCCGCTGGATGGCCGACGAAACGGCCGGCCAGTGCGGCCCCTGCTACCTCGGCCTCCCCGCCGTGGTCAAGGCCCTGGAGGCAGTGGTCCGGGGCGGCGGCCGGGCCGCCCTGGACGTGCTCGAGACCCGGATGCGGGCGGTCAAGGGACGGGGCGCGTGCAGCCACCCCGACGCCGCCGCCCGGTTCGTGATCTCGGCCCTGGAGGTCTTCGACGAGGACCTGCAGATGCACTCGTACCAGTACGGCTGCGGCCGGACCGTCCAGGACGTGCTCCCGATGCCGGTCGTGGAGAGCGCCGGAAGCATCGTCGTGGACTGGACGCTCTGCGAGGCCCACGGGCTGTGCACCAGCGTCCTCCCCGAGGTCATCAGCCTGGAGGCGGACGGCTTCCCCGCCGCCGGCGTCATGCCCGTCCCGCCGCAGCTGCTCCAGCAGGCCGCCCGCGCGGTCGACCGGTGCCCCGCACTGGCGCTGCGCATCCAGTGAGCGCCGCCCGGCCCCCGGCCGGCCGCTCCACCGACCACCCGACCGACCACTCGGCCGACAGCCGTGCCCTGCGCCCGGCGGGCCGTCCGACCTGTCCCCGCAATTCCCCGAAAGACCAGGCACCACCGATGGAAAGGCAAGGACGATCTTGACGACGAAACGATACGGACTCGTAGCGGTCTGCCTCCTGCTGGCCGGCCTCGTCCTCATGGCGGCCTTCGGGAGCGCCAACAGCAGTGCCAGTCCGTCCAACGCGAAGGCCGACTCCGGGCAGGTGGCCGGTGCGACGCCGGCCCCGGCCGGCGGGTACGGCGTCTACGGCGACGCCGCGCCCTCCGCGGGCGCCGGCAGCGGCAAGGCCGCCGGTCAGCTGGCCGTCCGGGTGGACGAGAAGCTCGGCCCCGTCCTGACGGACAGCGAGGGCTTCACCCTCTACCGGTTCGACAAGGACACCGCCAAGCCGCCGGCGTCCAACTGCTCCGGCACCTGTGCCACGACCTGGCCGCCGGTCGTCAACGACGGCAACACCACGGCCGGCAACGGGATCGACTCGGAGAAGCTCGGAGTGCTCACCCGCGCCGACGGCATGCGCCAGCTGACGGTGGGCGGCTGGCCCGCCTACCGCTACGCGCAGGACAAGGCGCCCGGCGACACCAAGGGCGAGGGCGTGGGCGGCACGTGGCACGCCCTGGCGCCGGACGGGTCGAAGGCCAAGGCCGGCGGCTCCGGTGCCACGGCGACCGCCGCGCCGACGGCGCAGCCCACCGAGCAGCAGGAGCAGACCCAGCAGCAGCCCCCGGCGGGCCTGCAGATCTCCGTCTTCGTCCACCCGCAGCTCGGCCCGATCATGGTGGACGCCAACGGCCGGACCCTCTACCACTTCGGCAAGGACACCGCCTGGCCGATGAAGTCCAACTGCGTGGGGGAGTGCCTCAAGACCTGGACGCCCGCGCCCCCGGTGGACCCCAAGAAGATCAAGGGCGTGGACCCGAAGCTGGTCGGCAAGATGCAGCGGCCGGACGGCAGCTGGCAGCTGAGCATCAACTGCACGCCCGCGTACCTCTACACGGGCGACCAGGGCTACGGTGACGCCCTCGGCAACGGCATGGGCAACGGGATGTGGACGGCCATCAACCCGCAGGGCAAGGCGGCGACCGGCAAGTGAGGGCGCTGAGCGCCTCCCTCGCACCGCCGGGGAGCGACCGTACCGTCCGCACCGCGCTCAAGTGGTCCGCGCTGCTCGTCCTGCTCCTCCTGGGGGTCGCCGAACTCCTCTGGGGGGCAGGCGGGATGGCCGGCCCGTCGCAGGCGGCGGAGCGCCCGGACAGCCACCGCTCGGTGGAGGACCTGGCCCGCCGGATCGGCTGCACGGCCGAGATCACCACCGACGCGGCCGACCTCCGGCAGGGCCTGTGCACCTCCGGTGGGGAAGAGGTGTGGATCGCCACCTTCCCGACCGCACGCGCCCAGGACGCCTGGACCACGGAGGCCAAGGCCTACGGCGGGTCGTACCTGGTGGGCGACAGGTGGGTGGTCGTGCTGTCCGACACCACGGCGGACACCATGCACGGGCTGCTCGGCGGACAGATCGTCGGCGGGGTCGACCACGCCGGCGCGCACATGCAACCCGGCAGCGGGTGAACAGTCCCAACAACGAACAACAGGGCGAGGGTCCCCGCCGGCACCGGCCGGCGGGGACCCTCGCCCGTTGCTGCTCTCCGCCGTCGTACGGTGCCTGACCGTGGCGAAAGGGCATATGACGGACCGTCAGTTTTTCATGAAACCGCGTCGGGCGGGACGCGCAACCATGCCAATGCTGTATCAACTGTTTTGAAATTGATGGGCCTTCGTACTTGACGTGGCCTTGCCAGGGTGTTGACGGGCGCCGCAGCCGGCCGCCAGGGCGGCTGCGGCACGGCCTGCGCGCCGCTTCGCCGCAATGCACGCGGTTTCAACACATTCGGTTCCGGAATCGCCGGGCGCCCGGCCCCTCCGGAGACGGTTGCCCTGAAACCCATGGGACTGGTGTGCTGTGGCCCTTCCTGCCACACCGTCCCGACGGCCCAGCAGCAGACCGCCGTCGATGCCCTTTTCCAGGCAGTTCCCCGTCCCGGCCCGGTCGGCCGACATGCCGGCCAGGCCGCGAACTCCCCGCCGTGAGAAGGCCAGAGCTGAGGAGGAACACATGACCCTTCGTACCAGCACCCGCGAATCGGGTTTGAGCGCGCTGAGCGACGCCGAACTCGCGGAGGCGCTCGCTGCTTCGACCCCGACCGGCACCTCCCGCATCCGGGAGGTGATGGCCGAGGTGTTCACCCGCCACCACGGTGCCGTGCTCGCCTACGCCCGCCGCTACTGCCGCGACCTGCAGACCGCCCAGGACCTCGCCGCCGAGGCCTACGTCAGCACCTACACGTCCGTCGCCCGCGGCCGCGGCCCGCGGTACGCCTGGCGCCCGTACCTGCAGGCCTGCGTCCGCCGGACGGCCATGGAGTGGAGCGCCCAGACCACCGACCGGGTCGTGCTGCCGGAGGACTTCCACACCTGGGCCGAGCTCCTGGCCGACGAGGCGGAGACCGAGGGCGCCCTGCTCGCGGCAGAGGAGACGGCACTGGTCGCCAAGGCCTACCGCTCCCTCCCCGAGCGGTGGCAGGTGCTGCTGTGGTTCTTCGTGGTGGAGGGCGAGTCCGCCGCCACCGTCGCCCAGCGGATGAGCATGACGCCCAGCGGGGTGCGCTCCCTCGCCGCCCGCGCCCGCGCCGGGCTGCGCGAGGCGTACCTGCGCGCGCACGTGGACGAGGGCACCGGCCTGGAGTGCGGCTACTTCACCTCGCTGCTGACCGGCGCCGTCCGCCGCCCCGGCCGGCGCCGCGGACGGGAGCTCGCCCGGCACCTGGAGGAGTGCCTCGGCTGCGGCCGGGTGGCCGAGGAGTTCCGCCGGGCCAACCGCCGCATCGTCACCACGTCCCTGGTGCCCACCCGCCCCGCGGCGGTGCGGCCGTGCTGATCCCGGCCGGCGGCCCGAGCGTCCGGTCCGTCACGGACGCCCCCGGGCGGCAGCACATCCGGCGAAGCCCGGAGCCGTTCCGGGGAGGCAACCCGCAGCCGGACGGCGGCCGCGCCCGCCCCCTCCCGCCGCTCGCCCGGTGGGGACCGGGCCTCGCGGGAAGGGATGCGGCGCACCATGGGCCGACCCGGCCCGAGGCCCTCCGGCCCACCGCAGAACGGCACGGCCCTGCTCCGCCCGGAACCCCCCCGGGCGGAGCAGCGGGCTCTTTTCGGATAGCGCCGGACGAGCCGCGGTCAGCCGGCGGCGGCCCGGTCGCGGGTGGTGTGCGGCCAGGCGTGGTGGTGCCGGTCGATGACGTAGTGGTGGCCGTGGCTCCAGCCGCCGGCCCGGGACAGGTGGGCGCCGGCGAGGTGGGGGTGCCCGGGCGGCAGGTCGGTGTGCTCGTGCTGGAGCGCGTCGGGGTCGCGGCGGGGCCACAGCGCGACGGCGCCCAGGGCGGCGGCGAGCGCGATGCCGCCCAGGACGAGGGCGGTGGCGGGCAGTCCGGCACCGGCGGCGAGCCAGCCGGCGAGCGGGTAGGTCAGCAGCCAGCAGGAGTGCGAGAGCGAGAACTGGGCGGCGAACGCGGCCGGCAGGTCCTCGTCGGCGGCCGAGCGGCGGATCACCCGCCCACCGGGGGTGAGCACCGCCGAACCGGCGGCACCGATCAGCGCCCATGCTGCCAGCAGTGCGGCCCACGCCCACCCGTCCGGGGCGGCGGCGGTGACCGCGGCGACGACGGCGAGCACGGCGGGCAGTGCCAGGGCCGCGGGCAGCATCACCGCCCGGTCGCCCACCCGCGACAGAAGGCGCGGCAGCGCCAGTGCGGCGAGCATCGATCCTGCGCCGTAGGCGCCGAGTGCGAGCGAGACGTCCCCGGCAGCCCGGTGGAAGTGCCCGCGCACCACCACGACCGTGTTCACGAACACGATCGCCCCGGCGGCGGCGACCGCGAGGTCGAGCGCGAGCAGGGCCCGCAGCCTGGGCGTGGCCCGGAACAGCCGGGAGCCGAACGCCGCCCGGGTGCGGACACCACCGGTGCGTTCGGCCGCGGGAGCCTTCGGCAGGGCGGCGGAGACGATCAGGGCGGCCGAGGCGGCGAAGCCGAGCGCCGTCCCGGTGAACAGCCAGTCGTAGGAGACCGCGGTCAGCAGCAGCGCGGCCAGTGCCGGGCTGAACAGCGACTCCAGGTCGTAGGCGAGTCGGGAGAGCGACAGGGCGTCGGTGTAGTCCCGTTCGGCGGGCAGCACCTGGGGGACGGTCGCCTGGAAGGTCGGGGTGAACGCGGCCGAGGCCGCCTGCAGCAGGAACACCATCAGGTAGATCTGCCACACCCGGTCGACGAACGGCAGGGCCAGGGCCGTGCCGGCCCGGGTGAGGTCCGTCGCGACCATCAGCGCCCGGCGCGGGATGCGGCCGGCGAAGGCACCCGCGAGCGGTGCGATGCCCACGTACGCCACCATCTTGATCGCCAGGGCGGTGCCCAGCACTGCGCCCGCATCGGTCCCGGCGAGGTCGTACGCCAGCAGGGCGAGCGCCACCGTCGCCAGTCCGGTGCCGACCAGGGCGACGACCTGCGCCGTGAACAGATGGCGGTAGGTGCGGTTGCGCAGCACGGCAAGCATGGCCCGTCCCCGGTGCGTCGGTAGTCCGGCCGTCCCATCGTAATCAACATGTGCGTACTTACGCACATGTTGGAACGGCGGGCGCAGGGCGGGGTGCGGAGCAGGGTCAGTCGTGGGGCGGCAGTGAGCCGATCTGATGGTCGGCGACGTTCAGGGCCTCGTCGACCAGGCGGCGCAGGTGGCCGTGGCGCAGGGAGTAGACGACGCGGCGGCCGTCCTTGCGGGTGCTGACCAGGCCGGCCAGGCGGAGCTTGGCCAAGTGCTGGCTGACGGACGGCCGGGCGGCACCGGTCGCCTCGACCAGGGTGGTCACGTCCGCCTCCCCGCGGCCCAGTCGCTCCAGCAGGGCGAGGCGGGTGCGGTCGGCGAGCAGGACGAGAACGGCGGCCGCGACGTCGAGGCGCTCACTGCTGGAGCGCTCCTGCGACGGGTGTGCATGTGCGACCGGAGTGCGCGTGTCCATCCGGCCATCGTAGCCGCGGCCGCGGCCGCGGTTGCGCATGTGCGCACATGTGCGTACCTCAGCCCCGTTGTGCGGAGCTGCGGTGCTCGGGCTTCCGGATCCAGGCGACGACGGCCGGGACGTCGACCGGGCGGGTCGTGTCGAGGTGCAGGGTCGGGCCGATCCGGAGCGGGCCGGCGGTGCGGCGCCAGTACTCCCACTCGCCGTCCGTCGGCAGGCCGCCGTGGATCGGGTGGCGTGGATGGCGGGCCTCGAAGCGGCGCCGGGCGGTCTCCGGCGGAACGTCGCACCGGATCTCCACCGCAGCGGGGTTGCCGGCGCGGTCCAGGCCCCGCAGGACGAAGTCCCGCGCGTCGGCAGGCCAGCAGGACTCCAGGACGGCACCGGCGGGTGCGTCCGCCAGCAGCGCCCACATCGTCTCGCCGGCCGCAGCGCCCAGCGCAGTGCTCCACCGCCGCAACGGCAGGTCGGCCCGCTCGGTGCCCAGCGCATCGGCATGGGCCTCCTTGACCGCGTCCTTACTGAACAGCGGCAGCCCCAGCCCGCGCGAAAGGGCGCGTGCGACGGTCGTCTTCCCGGCGCCGGGCAGCCCGTTGACCAGAACGGCGAGCGGGCCGGTCATGCGCTGCCGTGGTGGTCCGGCGCCTCGTGCAACCGTGCTGTCGCCGGCGGCTCCCCGGCCGTTCCCGCCGATTCCTCGTGGCTCACGCCCGCGAGGATAGCGGCCGCCGGACCGTCAGGTCCTTTCGCGGTGAGGGCATCCCGCCGATCCGTCCTTGCATGCAGCCTGCTGACGCATATGCTTCTCTCTTGCAAGCAATGTGCAATAGTGCTGCCTCGGCACGATCAACACCGCTCGTCGAAAGGGGCCGTGTCCCGCCATGGGCACCTACTCGCTTCCCGACCTCCCGTACGACTACTCCGCGCTCGAGCGCGCCATGTCCGCGGAGATCCTGGAGCTGCACCACTCCAAGCACCACGCCGCCTACGTCAAGGGCGCCAACGACACGATCGACCAGCTCGCCGAGGCACGTGACAAGGAGCAGTTCGGCGGCCTGGTCGGCCTGCAGAAGACGCTGGCCTTCCACCTGTCGGGCCACGTGCTGCACTCGCTGTTCTGGCAGAACCTCTCCCCGGAGGGCGGCGACCGCCCGGACGGCGCCCTCGGCGACGCCGTCACCGAGCACTTCGGCTCCTTCGAGGCCTTCAAGAAGCAGCTGACCACCGCCACCGTCGGCGTCCAGGGCAGCGGCTGGGGCATCCTCTCCTGGGAACCCCTCGGCAGGCGCCTGATCGTCGAGCAGGTCTACGACCACCACGGCAACGTCGGTCAGGGCACCACCCCGCTGCTCGCCTTCGACGCCTGGGAGCACGCGTACTACCTCCAGTACCGCAACGTGCGCCCCGACTACGTCGAGCGCCTGTGGGACGTCGTCAACTGGCAGGACGTCACCGAACGCTTCACCGCCGCCACCCGGGGCTGATCCGCGCCTGCGGCAGTCGAGCAGTGCTGCCGCAGCAGAGCCGCGGCGGCCCGCCCCCGACCGGGCGCGGCCGCCGCGGCTCCGTTCACGCCCCCGGATAGGGATGGAAGCCGCGGCCGGTCTTGCGGCCGAGGAGGCCGGCCTCGACCATCCGGGAGAGCAGCGGCGGGGGTGCGTACAGCGGCTCCTTGTACTCCTCGTAGAGCGAGCGGGCGATGGCCTCGACGGTGTCCAGGCCGATCAGGTCGGCCAGTCGGAGCGGGCCCATGGGGTGGGCGCAGCCGTGGACCATGCCGGCGTCGATGTCCTCGGGGGCGGCGTGGCCGGCCTCGGCCATCCGGATCGCGGACAGCAGGTAGGGCACCAGCAGGGCGTTGACGACGAAGCCGGCCCGGTCGCGGGAGCGGACGACGCGCTTGCCGAGGGTGCCGGAGGCGAAGCGCTCCACCCGGTCGAGCACGTGCGGGTCGGTGTGCAGCGAGGAGACCAGTTCCACCAGTGGCATGACCGGTGCGGGGTTGAAGAAGTGCAGGCCGAGCACGTGGGAGGCGCGGCCGGTGGCGATGCCGAGCCGGGTGACCGGGATGGCGGAGGTGTTGGTGGCCAGCACGGCGTGCTCGTCGGCGAGCACCTTGTCCAGGGTGGCGAGCACGTCGGTCTTGACGCTCTCCTCCTCGACGACGGCCTCGACCACGAGCTGGCGGTCGGCCAGTGCCTCGAGGTCGTCGGCGAACAACAGGTGTGCCCAGGCGTCGTCGCGGTCGGCGGGGTCGAGGCGGCCGCGGTCGACCGCGCGGTGCAGGGACCGGTCGATGCGGGCGCGGGCGGCGCGCAGGGCGTCCGGGCCGCGTTCGCAGACCACGGTGTCCAGGCCGGCGCGGGCGAACACCTCGGCGATGCCGGAGCCCATCTGCCCGGCGCCGACCACGGCGACCCGTCGGATCTCGTTCATGGCACTGCCTCCGTGGTGGGGCGGCTCACGCCGCGGTGCGGACTCGGACGAGGTGGCGGGCGTAGGCCTCGGTGGTGAGGAAGGCGGGCAGTTCGGCGCCCAGCGCGGTCTCCTCCAGGACCCGCACCGCGTCGTCCACCAGCGCCGGGTCGGCGCCCTCGGCGAGCAGCGCGGCCCGCTCCCGGTCGATCAGCCGCCGCACCGCGCCGGGGGTGACGAGCGAGCCGCCGGTGAGCCGGGAGCAGTGGTACTGCCACTGCCAGAGCTGGCAGCGGGCGATCTCGGCGGTGGCGACGTCCTCCATCAGCCCGAACACGGCGACCGCGCCGGTGCCGCCCAGCCAGGCCGTGAGGTAGCGCAGCGCGACGGCGACGTTGGAGCGCAGGCCCTGGTCGGTCGGCAGGCCGACGCTCAGCCGGTGGACGGCGAGCAGGTCGGCTGCGGTGACCTCGACGTCCTCGCGGCTGCGGTCGAGCTGGTTCGGGCGGTCGCCGAGGACGGCGTCGAAGGCGGTGCGGCAGGTGGCGACCAGGCCCGGGTGGGCGACCCACGAGCCGTCGAAGCCGTCGCCGGCCTCCCGTTCCTTGTCCAGCCGGACTTTGGTGAGCGCCACCTCGTCGGCCTCGGGGTCGCGCTGCGGGATCGCGGCGGCCATGCCGCCGATGGCGTGCGCGCCGCGCCGGTGGCAGGTGCGCACCAGCAGATCGGTGTAGGCGCGCATGAACGGCTGCGTCATGGTGAGGAAGGCCCGGTCGGGCAGCACGAACCGGGGGCCGTGGTGGGCGAAGTTCTTGATCAGGCTGAACAGGTAGTCCCACCGGCCCGCGTTCAACCCGGCGGCGTGGTCGCGCAGTTCGTAGAGGATCTCGTCCATCTCGAAGGCCGCGGTGATGGTCTCGATCAGCACGGTGGCCCGGACGGTGCCGTACGGGATGCCCAACTCGGCCTGGGCGAAGGTGAAGACGTCGTTCCACAGGCGGGCCTCGAGGTGGTTCTCCAGCTTGGGGAGGTAGAAGTACGGGCCGCTGCCGCGCTCGATCTGCCGCCGGCCGCAGTGGTACAGGTAGAGGCCGAAGTCCACCAGCGCGCCGACGGCAGGGCGGCCGTCGAACAGCAGGTGCGCCTCGTCCAGGTGCCAGCCGCGGGGGCGGACGACGACGGTGGCGGGGTCGTCACCGATCCGGTACCACCTGCCCTCCGTGGTGGTGTCGTCGATCCGGCGCTCGATCGCGTCCAGCAGGTTGAGCTGGCCGGAGACGATGTTGTGCCAGGTGGGGGCGGTGGCGTCCTCGAAGTCCGCGAGCCACACCCCGGCACCGGAGTTGAGCGCGTTGACGGTCATCCGGCGCTCGGGCGGGCCGGTGATCTCGACCCGGCGGTCGTGCAGGCCCGGTCCGGCGCCGGCCACCCGCCAGCCGGGGTCCTCGCGGACGGCGCGGGTCTCCGGACGGAAGTCCAGGGTACCGCCGTCGGCCAGGTCGGCGGCGCGGCGGGCGCGTTCGGCGAGCAGTGCGGTGCGGCGGTCGGCGAAGGCCTCGTGCAGGCGGGCGAGGAATCCCAGGGCGTCGGGGGTGAGGATCTCCTCGAAGCGGTCCTCGTGCCCGCCGAGGACCTCGATGCGGCTCTGACTCATGCGGCTCTCCAGGAAGGTGGGCCCGGGGCTTCGTCCCTCAACGAGGCCCCGGGCGGGGGCGGCGGCCGTGGAGCGTCCCGGCAGGGCGGCCGCCGGGTTCGGTCAGTGGAACTGCTCGGCCTCGGTGGAGCCGGTCAGGGCGAGCGTCTCGGCGTTCGGGTTGAGCGCGGTGGAGACCTGGTCGAACCAGCCGGTGCCGACCTCGCGCTGGTGCTTCACGGCCGTGTAGCCGTCCGGCACGGCCGCGAACTCGGCCTCCTGCAGGTCGACATAGGCGGTCATGCCGTGCTCGGCGTAGCCGCGGGCCAGCTGGAACATCGAGTGGTTCAGCGCATGGAAGCCGGCCAGGGTGATGAACTGGAAGCGGTAGCCCATCGCGCCCAGCTCCCGCTGGAACTTGGCGATCTCGTCGTCGTCCAGGGCCGCCTTCCAGTTGAAGGACGGCGAGCAGTTGTAGGCGAGCATCTTGTCCGGGTACTCGGCCTTGACCGCCTCGGCGAACTCCCGGGCCTGCGCGAGGTCCGGGGTGCCGGTCTCCACCCACAGCAGGTCCGCGTACGGGGCGAAGGCCAGGCCGCGGGAGATCACCGGCGCCATGCCCGGTTCGACCCGGAAGAAGCCCTCGGCGGTGCGCTCGCCGGTGCAGAACCGGGCGTCGCGCTCGTCCACGTCGGTGGTGAGCAGGTTGGCGGCCAGCGCATCGGTGCGGGCCACGATCACCGTCGGCACATCGGCGATGTCGGCGGCCAGGCGCGCCGCGTTGAGGGTGCGGATGTGCTGGGCGGTGGGCACCAGGACCTTGCCGCCGAGGTGGCCGCACTTCTTCTCCGAGGCGAGCTGGTCCTCGTAGTGGATGCCCGCCGCGCCGGCCGCGATCATGCCCTTGGTGAGCTCGAAGGCGTTCAGCGGGCCGCCGAAGCCGGCCTCCGCATCGGCCACGATCGGCACCAGCCAGTCGGGGCCGTCGTTGCCCTCGGCCGCATCGATCCCGTCCGCCCGCAGCAGCGCGTTGTTGATCCTGCGCACCACCTGGGGAACGGAGTCGGCCGGGTACAGGCTCTGGTCCGGGTACGTCTGCCCGGCCTGGTTGGCGTCCGCCGCGACCTGCCAGCCCGACAGGTAGATCGCCTGCAGACCGGCCTTCACCATCTGCACGGCCTGACCGCCCGTCAGCGCGCCCAGGGCGTGGATGTAGTCCCGCTCGTGCAGCTGCCGCCACAGCCGCTCGGCACCCCGGCGGGCCAGCGTGTGCTCCTCGCGCACCGTGCCGGACAGCCGCACCACGTCAGCTGCGGAGTAGCTGCGTTCGACGCCGGCCCAGCGGGGGTCGCCCGCCCACCGGGCGGCCAGCGCCGCCGCCTGCTGCTCCTGCTGCTGCCGAACCGACGTCGTCATGCTCTGCTCCCGAGGATGCTCGTTGCCTGTTGCGAAGGATGTGTTGCACCTCACCGCAGGGGTGGGCGGGCGGCCGGGCGGCGCCGGCGGCGGTGCGGGACCGCAAGACGGTGGTCGCCCGGACAGCCGGTCCAGGGGTGACCGACCTGGACTTCTCCCGCTGTCCTGTGCGCCTACCGGCCGCACCACCGACTCTGGCAGCCCCGGGCCGCGGCCGTCACCGGTGGACCTGTGCCAACTTCTGCGAAGCCCCGCCGGTGCATCTGCGAAGGTTGCGAACACCCCGCCCGCGGCTCCCGGGCTAGGCTGCCCCCGCCGGGCCGGGAGGCCCGGCCGCGTCCTGGGGGAGGGGAGCACGACAGCATGGGGAAGGCCTTCGCCGGAGCACGGCTGCGCCGCCTGAGGGAGGAACGCGGACTCAGCCAGGCCGCCACGGCCCGCCTGGTCGACCTCTCGCCCAGCTACCTCAACCAGCTGGAGCACGACGCCCGCCCGCTCACCGTCCCCGTCCTGCTGCGCCTCACCGAGGCCTTCGGCGTCGACGCGGGCTACTTCGCCCCGCCGGACACCGCCCGGCTCACCGCCGAACTGCGCGACGCACTCGGCGAGGAGATCGCGGCCGGCCGCGTCACCCCGGGAGACCTCGCCGAGGTCGCCACCCGACTTCCTGCCGTGGCAAGGCTGTTGACGGACCTTGGCCGCAGCCGCCGGGCCGCCGCCGAGCAGCTCGCCGTACTGGCCGGTGACCGCGGACCGGCGGCCGACGCGCTCACCCCGCACGAGCAGGTCCGCGAGTTCTTCTACCGCCGGCAGAACTACCTCCACGAACTCGACACCACAGCGGAGGAGTTGGCCTCCGGAATCGGGCTGAGGCGGGGCGGGGTGCGGACCGCGCTCGCCGAGCGGCTCGCCGACCGGCACGGCGTCCACCTCGCCACCGGGGGAGAGCGCCTGCACCAGTACGACGAGCACGCCCGGGTGCTGCGCCTGTCCGACCGGCTGCGCCCCGGCCAGCAGGCCTTCCGGATGGCCACCCAGCTGGCCTACCTGGAGCACGACGCACTGCTCTCCGAACTCGCCGCCCAGGACAGCCCGGAGGGCTCCGCCGCCCGCTCGCTGACCCGGATCGGCCTCGCCAACTACTTCGCCGCCGCCCTGGTGCTGCCCTACACGGCATTCCACGCGGAGGCCGAGCGCACCCGCTACGACATCGAGCGCCTCGCCGACCACTTCGGCGTCGGCTACGAGACGGTCTGCCACCGCCTGAGCACCCTCCAGCGCCCGCGGCTGCGCGGCGTGCCGTTCTCCTTCGTCCGGGTCGACCGGGCGGGCAACGTCTCCAAGCGGCAGTCCGCCACCGGCTTCCACTTCTCCCGCACCGGCGGCACCTGCCCGCTGTGGAACGTCTACGAGGCCTTCGCCTCGCCGGGGCGCGTCCACGTCCAGGTCGCCGCCATGCCCGACGGGCAGCGGTACCTGTGGACGGCCCGCGCCGTCACCCGGGCGCCCGGCGGCTGGGGCCGTCCGGGCAAGACCTTCGCGATCGGCCTCGGCTGCGAACTCCGCCACGCCGGGCGGCTGGTGTATTCCGCCGGGCTCGACCTCGCCGACAGCGCGACGGCCACCCCGATCGGCCTCGGCTGCAAGGTCTGCGAGCGCCCCGCCTGCCCCCAGCGCGCCGCCCCGCCGATCGGCCGCCCGCTCGCGGTCGACGAGCACAGCAGCACCTTCGTGCCGTACCCGGTCCTGCGCGACGACGACCCGGACCCGGTGGGAACTCGGCGGACCGCCGGTCCGACTGTCTGGTGAACGGTCGGCGGATGCGGCATCCGGAGGGGCAGTCGTGCAGATGGCGGACGAGGTCGGGGCACCCCGCGGGGGCACGGCGGTGGCGGCGCTGCTGACCTGCGCCATGGCGTTCTCGATGATGCAGCTGTTCCTCCTGGGTGCACTCGGGCCGCGGCTGGTGGGGGAGTCGGGCCTCTCGCGGACGGAACTGGGCCTGACCACCACCGCGGGATTCGGCGCCGCGGCGCTGCTCTCGCCGGTGGCCGGACGGCTGGTCGACCGGGTCGGGCCGCGCCGCTGCACGGTGGCACTGCTGGTGCTCGCCGCCGCCGCACTGGCCCTGATCGGGGCCGCGCCGGGGCCCGCCGTGCTGCTGGCGGCAGTGACGCTCGGCGGGTTGCCGCAGGCCCTGGCCAACCCGGCGACCAACAAACTGATCCTGGCGGTGTTCCCGCCGCAGCGGCGCGGCGCGGTGACCGGCTGGAAGCAGTCGGGCGTCCAGCTCGGCGCCTTTGCCGCCGGGCTCCCGCTGTCGCTGCTGGCGGCGGGCGTCGGCTGGCGCGGCGCGGTGTGGGCGGCCCGGGTGCTGCCCGCGGACGGGCCCCCGGCCGGGGCGGGCGCACCTGTGGCAGCCGTACCGCGCACGGTGGGCCGGCTGGCACTGTTCTCGCTCTTCCTGGGCTGCGGGGTGGCCTCGGTCAACACCTACCTGGCGCTGTTCGGCACCCAGCGGCTCGGCCTGTCGGCGACGCTCGCCGCGGTGCCGGTGGCCGTGCTGGGTCTGGCGGGCATCGCCGGCCGGGTGGGCTGGTCGCGGACGGCGGACCGCGACGGCAGGGCCGAGGCGCTGCCCGCCCTGCTCGCCCTGGGCGCGGTCGGGGCGGCGCTGCTGCTGGCCGCGGCCGTCCGGCTGTACCCGCTGGTGTGGCCGGGGGCGGTGGCGGTCGGTGTGTTCGCGGTGGCGGCCAACGCCGTGTCGATGGTTCTGGTGATCCGGAGTTCGCCGCCGGGTCGGGCCGGGCGGGCCTCGGCACTCGTCTCGGCGGGCTTCTTCGCCGGCTTCGCGGTCGGCCCACCGCTCTTCGCCCAGGCGGTGGCCGCCGCCGGGTACGGGCCGGGCTGGCTGCTGGTGGCGGCCGAGTTCGCCGCCGCGTCCGCCGTCACCGCGGCACCGGCCCTTCGCCGGGCGAAGGCGGTCGCGGCATGAGCGGCGCCGGGCCCGACTGGGCGCAGCATGCCCTCGGCCTCGTCCTGGCAAGGGCCCGGGCGACCGCCGAGGAGGTCGGGCAGCGCTTCCCCCTGTACGCGGATCCGGAGACCGGGCGGTGGACCACCACCGCCCGCGGCTCCTGGACCGGCGGCCACTGGGCGGGCCTGCAGTGGCTCGCCGTGCGGCACTCCGGTAGCCCCGCCGACCTGGCCGCCGCCCGCGCGTGCACCGGGCGCCTGGCCGACCGGGTCGGGGCGGACACCGCGACCAGGGGCATGATCCTCTGGTACGGCACCGCGCTCGCCGACAGCACCGCGGACGAGCTGCGCGACCGGGCCGCACGGGCATGCCTGGACGCGTTCGACGCAGGACTCGGCGTGGTGCCGTGGGGCGGGGCCTTCGGCGGGCCGCGGCTGGTCGCCCGCGCGGACGGTGCACCCGGGCTGGTGCCGCTGCTGGCGCACGTGGGGGAAGCGGGTCGCGCGGCTGCGTACGCGCACCTGGGCCGGCATCTGGTGCTGTGCCTGGCCGAGAGTCCGCCGCGCCCGGCCTGGGAGGCCGTGCCCGGTGGCGGGTGGCGGCCCCTGGACGAGCCACCGCCGGGCTGGAGCCGGACGGCGGCCTGGCTGCTCCTGGCCGTGGCGGACGGGCTGTCCCTGCCAGGAGCGGTCGAACCGGCGGAACTGCGGTCGGCGGCGCGGACCTTGGCGGCCCTGCGGCTGGCCGACGGCGCGCCGCCGGTGCCACGGGCGGAGGGCCGGAAGGGACCGCCGGACACCTCGGCGGCGGCGATCGAGGCGGTGGCGGCCCTGAAACTCGCCGAGCTGGCCCGCACGGACGGCGACGGTCGGGCCGCCCGGCAGTTGACTGCCCGCGCCGAGCTGGTCCTGCACCTGCTGTGCACGCGCCGTCTGTCGCCCGCCGGCGGCCTGTTGGACGGCTGCTACGACGCCGGGCGCGGGTTGGCCGTCCGCCACGAACTGGTGTGGGGCGACTTCTTCCTCGCCCTGGGCCTGGCGGTGCTCACCGGCCTGGTAACCCCGTTCGCCGCTTGAGCTCGGGGGTCACTCCGTCGGGCGCAGTTCCCCGTGCCCCTGGCTTGGCGATCCGTCAGGACGGGGCGCGGAGCACCCGGCGGGCGACGGCGGAGATGTGCAACTCGTCAGGGCCGTCGAGGAGCCGGGCGGCGCGACCGGCGCGGAAGAGTGCGGGCAGCGGGGTGTCGGGGCCGAGGCCGGCGGCGCCGTGGACCTGGATCGCGGCGTCGGCGACCTGCTGGAGCATCCGGGCTGCCGCGACCTTGGCCAGTCCGGTCTCGGTACGGGTGTCCAGACCGGCGGCGAGCCGGCCCGCGGCCTCGTACACCAGCGGCCGAGTGGTGCGGATGGCGAGCAGGGAGTCGAAGACGAGCTGCTGGACGAGTTGGCGGTCGGCGAGCGGGCCGCCGCCCTGGACGCGGATGCGAGCCCGCTCGCACATCAACTCGTAGGCGCGCTCGGCCTGGCCGAGCCATCGCAGGCAGCGCAGGACACGGCCGAGGCGCAGCCGTTCACCGGCGATCCGCAGTGCCGTGCCCCGGTCCCCGACGAGGTGGTCGGCGGGTACGTGCACGTCGTCGAACTCGATCTCCCACTGCCCGCCGGCGCCGAGGACCGGCAGTTCCCGGACGACACGGAAACCGGGCGTGGACGTGGGGACGAGCAGCAGCGACAGGCCGTCCCGGTCGCCCGGTGCGCCGTCGGTGCGGGCCATGACGGTGACCAGGTCGGCGTCCCCGGCGCCGCTGGTGAACCACTTGCGGCCGTGCAGCCGCCACCCGTCGCCGTCCGGGACCGCCCGGGCGGTGGTGGCAGCAGGATCGGTGCCGGGGGAGTCGGCGTCGGTCATGGCGTAGCAGGCTCGCGCCTCGCCCGCCGTGATCCGCTTGAGCCAGGTGTCGCGTACGGCCGCCGAGCCGTGGCGCTGCAGCATCAGCACGTCGAGCAGTGGGGCCGAGCCGAGGGCCGCGGGGCCGTGGTCGCTGGCGCCCTCGGCCTCGGCGAGGTGGGCGTAGTCGCCCAACGGCATTCCCCGGCCGCCGAGTTCGACGGGCAGAGGAAGTGCCCAGAGCCCGGCCTGCCTGGCCTCGTCCTGCAGGCGGACGAGCGTGTCGCGGGCCGGCGGTCCGCCGGCGTCGAGGACGGCCTCGGAGGGGACGACGCGCTCCCGGACGAACGCCGCGACCTGCTCGCGCAGCGCGGCCCGCCCGTCCGGGCAGGCGGGCAGGCCGTACGGGGCGGCGGGTGGTTCCTGGGGCTTCATGGCGATTCCTCCGGATTCATCGGGAACCCGATGAAACGACAATCCGACTGCCTGGTCGTGGAGTTGGTCGGCCGCGGAGCCCGCCCGGTTCCCGCATCCGTCCCGTACGACCCGTGCAGCCGCACTCCGGCCGCCGGAGAGGAGAGCCATGGCCCACCCGGCCCCCACCCTGGCAGCCCTGCCGCTCGCCGCGATGCACCTGCGCCTCGCCGGGCCCGCCGATCTCACCGCCCCGGCCGCGGCCCACCTGCGCGCCCTCGGCGCGACCCTCCAGTTCGAGGAGGCCGCCCACGGCCCGGCCCGGATCGAGGCCGCCGACGACGTGAGCGCCGAACTCTCCCGTGCCGACCTGTACCCGGCGCAGGAAGCCGTGGACGAAGCGACCGTCCAGGCCCTGACCGGCATCATGCACGTCCACGGCAGACGCGACGGCGCACCTCGCGGCCTCGCCGTCGACTACGCCGCCGCCTGCGCCTCCGTCCTCGCCGTGCAGGGCCTGCTCGCCGCCCTCCTCGGCCGGGCCCGGCACGGGGGAGCGGCCCACGTCGCCACGGGCACCGACCGGGCGGCCCTGCTCACCGTCTCCCAGTACCTGGCCGCCGCCGGCGCCGACGAGGAGGAAGCGGTGCAACTGGGCCCGGGCGGGCCGCCGTTCACCGCCGCGGACGGCACCCGCTTCGAACTCGAGGCCCTGGGACCGGGCGCCTGGGCCGGCTTCTGGCGCGCCCTCGGCGCGCCCGCCGAGGCGGTCCGGGCCGGCTGGCGTCCCTTCCAGTTCCGGTATGCCACGGCCTGCGCCCCGCTGCCCGAGGCGCTCCACACCGCCACCCGCTCCGCGTCCTGGGCCGAGATCGCGCGTGCCGCAGCCCTCGCCGGCGCCGACGTCTGCCGCGTGCACCTGCGCGCCGACCGCGCCGAGGACCCGGCCCCCGGCGACCCGTGGACCTTCCGACTCGGCCACCCCTCCGCATCCGCCCGCACCGGCAGAGCCGAACCCGCCCGCCCGCTCGCCGGGTTGACGGTGCTCGAAGCCGGACGCCGCATCCAGGCACCGCTGGCCGCCCACCTGCTCGGCCTGCTCGGCGCGGACGTCCTGCGCATCGAACCGCCCGGCGGCGACCCGCTGCGCGGCATGCCCCCGTGCTGCGACGGCGTCTCGGCCCGCTGGCTCGCCCTCAACCGCGGCAAGCGCGCCGTCGAGATCGACATCAAGCCGCCGTCCGGGCAGGCCGAGCTGCGTGAACTCGCCGCCGGCGCCGACGTGTTCCTGCACAACTGGGCGCCCGGCAAGGCCGAGCAGCTCGGGCTCGACGCCGACGCCCTCGCGCGCGCCAACCCCGGCCTGGTGTACGCCTACACCGGCGGCTGGGCCGGGCGGCTGCCCGGTGCACCGACCGGAACCGACTTCATGGTGCAGGCCCGCACCGGAGTCGCCGAGGCCGTCCGCCCCGCCGACGAACCGCCCGCCCCCTCCCTGATGACCCTGATCGACGTGTTCGGCGGCCTGCACGGCGCCGAGGCCGTGCTGGCCGCCCTGCTGCTCCGCGAGCGCACCGGCTACGGCGTCCGGGCCGAGTCCTCCCTGCTCGGTGCCGCGGAGACGCTGCTCGCCCCGGTCGCCGCCCGCCGACCTGCGGGCTTCCGCCGCCCGCTCGCCACGGCCGACGGCTGGACCGCCCCGGCCGACGCCTCGGCCGCCGAGGCCCGCCGCCACGCCGCCCGGCTGGCCGGCCTCACCACACCCGAGGCCCAGGCCTTCCTGCGCGACCGCGGCCTTGCCGCCAGTGCCGTCACCACCGACCTGAGCACCCTGCCCGCCGACCCACGCCTCACCGGCGCCGTCACCCGCGACAGCCACGGCGCCCTCGCCGTCCCCACGCCCTGGAGGTTCTCGTGACATCCGCCATCCACGACCTCGTCCCGGCAGACCTGCGCCGCGCCTGGGCCGACCGAGGCCACTGCCCCGACCTCGACCTGTACGCGCTCTTCCGGGCCCGCAGAACGGTGGACCCGCACCGCACCGCGGTCGTCGACTCCCGCGGACCGCTCTGCTACACCGCCCTCGACCGCAAGGTGCGCTCCCTCGCCGCCGGGCTGCGCGGGTGCGGAGTGGCGGCCGGAGACGTGGTCGGCGTCCAACTCCCCAACACCCGCGAGGCGGTGATCGCAGACCTCGCCCTGGCCGCGCTCGGCGCGGTCGCCCTGCCTTTTCCGGTCGGGCGCGGCAGCCGCGAGGCGCTCTCCCTGCTCGGCCGCTCCGGGGCCCGCGCCGTGATCGCCGCCGCCGAGTGCCGGGGCGTCCACCACGTCCGCGAACTGGCCTGTTTGCGCGACGAGTTGCCCCAGCTGCGACTGGTCGTCGCAGCCGGCCGCGGGCCCGCCCCCGAAGGCTGCCACGCCCTCACCGAGCTGCTGCGCACCGACTCCTCCGGATTCACCCCGGCCCGCCCCGACCCGGACTCCGCCGCCCGCATCCTCGTCTCCTCCGGGACGGAGGCCGAGCCCAAGATGGTGGCCTACTCGCACAACGCCCTGGCCGGCGGGCGCGGCAACTTCCTCGCCGCGCTGCTGCCGGACGGCACACCGCCGCGCTGCCTGTTCCTGGTGCCGCTGGCCTCGGCCTTCGGCAGCAGTGGCACCGCCGTCACCCTCGCCCGCCACGGCGGCACCCTCGTGCTGCTGGACCGCTTCACCCCGGCCGACGCCCGGGAGGCCGTCGTCCGGCACCGGCCGACCCATGTGCTCGGGGTGCCGACCATGGTCCGGATGATGCTGGACCGGACGGCCGCCCAGGAGCCGCTTCCGGAGCTGACCGCCCTGGTGCTCGGCGGCTCGCCCCTCGACGAGGTGACCCGCGCCGAAGCCGAGGCCGCCTTCGGCTGCGCGGTGGTGAACCTCTACGGCTCGGCGGACGGCGTCAACTGCCACACCGGCCTCGACGGCAAGTCCGGGACGTCCCAAGGTCCGGGAGCTGCGGTCGGCCGCCCCGACCCGGCCGTTGCCGAGATCCGGGTGGTTGCCGCCGACGGCGGTCTCGCCACCGCCCCGGGGGAGGTCGGCGAGATCGTCGCCCGCGGCCCGATGACACCCCTGTGCTACGTCGGCGCACCCGAGTTGAACGAGCGCTACCGGACAACCGACGGTTGGGTGCGCACCGGGGACCTCGGCGTCTTCGACGCCGACGGCGTGCTGCGGGTCGTCGGGCGGCTGAAGGACATCGTGATCCGAGGCGGCGCGAACATCAGCCCCGCCGAGGTCGAGGGCGAACTGGCGGCCCACCCGGACGTCCGGGACGTGCTGTGCACCGGCGTCCCGTGCCCGCTGATGGGGGAGCGGCTGGCGGCCTGCGTGGTGCCGAGGGCGGGCCGCAGCCTCACCCTGGAGCAACTGTGCACGCACCTGGACGCGTGCGGCCTGGAACGGCGCAAGCACCCCGAACGGCTCGTCCTGCTGGACGCCCTGCCGCTGACCCCGGCCGGCAAGCCGGACCGGGCCGCACTCCGGAGGCTGGCGGCCGAGGCCGGGTGACGGAGCGCCGAGAGGGGGCCACCCGACCGGGTGGCCCCCTTCTGCGTGCATCAGGACCCGGAGAGGGCCTTCCGGAGCTGCTCCGCGGCGCTGCGGTACACCGCGAGCATGTCCAGGCCCTCGCCCGGGTAGTTGACGATGTCGATCTGCTTCGCACCCGAGCCCGGCAGCACGGTGCCGGTCGACATGCCGGCGTTCTCCAGGACGAACTGCGGTTTCTTCGCCGACAGTTCGGCGAGCTGCGCCGGGGTGACCGCCTCCGGTCCGTAGCTGCCGGCCGGCTGGACGCCGGCGAGGTCGGCCGCCCAGGAGGTGAACGTCTGGGTGACCACGACCGGGGCCTTGCCGGCCGGCCACTCCGCCTTGACCTGCCGGGCGAGCTTCTCGTACTCGGCGGCGAAGGCGGTGTTCCACCGTGCGGCGGCCTGTTCGGTGCCGAAGGCCGCGCCCAGCCTGGTGACTTCGGTCGCGGTGGCGTCGCGGTGGTTGTCCAGGGTGACCTCCACCGGCTTGGCCTTGGACCCGGCGGCCTCCTTGATCCTGCCGGCGAACGGTTCGAAGGACGCGTAGAGGACGAAGTCCGCGCCGGCGACCGCCGTCAGGTCGGAGGGCTTCAGCTCGTAGTCCGGTGCGTGCTTCACCTGGGCGGGGACGAGCACCTTGACGTTCGTCGCACCGGCGGCCTTGGCCAGCGCGGCCTCCCAGGTGGTGGTCGCCACCACCACCGGGCCGGCGGGCCTGCCGTTGTCGGCACTGCTCGACGTGCTGCCGCAGGCGGTGAGCAGGAGCAGGCCCGCGCTCAGTGCGACGAGGTGACGGACGGGGACGCGGTTGTGCGCCATGCGGTGGCTCTCCGTTCGGGGACGAGATGTGCTGCCAGGGCGACCGCCCCGGCGGCAAGGACGAGCACGGGGCCGGGAGGCAGGTCCCAGGCGAGTGCGACGAGGAAGCCGGCCAGGTTCACCACCAGGCCGATGCCGACCGCCCACAGGGCGATCGACCCGAGCGAGCGGCCCAGTCGGCGGGCGGCCAGCGCCGGGAGCAGGGTGAGGGCATCGACCAGCAGCGCCCCGGTCAGCCGGATCGCCGCGCCGACCGCCACCGCCACCAGGACGAGCAGCACCACCGTCAGCCGCTGCACCCGGACTCCCGAGCAGAGCGCCAACTCCCGGTCGTGCAGCAGCAGGGCGACATCGCGCCGCCGCCACAACAGCAGCGCCGGAACGGCTGCCGCCAGGGCGCAGAGGACGGCCAGGTCGCCCGGCCGCACCGCGAGGATCGAGCCCCAGAGCAGCGCGAACGCGCCGTTGGCGTTGACCCCGGACACCGACAGCACCAGCAGTGCCCCGGCGATCGCCAGGCTCATCAGCAGGCCCATCGCTCCGGACAGGCCGTCGGGCGTCCGGGCCAGCGGCGCCACCCCCGCCCCGGCGAGGGCGCACGCCACGATCGCGCACAGCGCAGGGTCCAGGCCGGTGACGAGCCCGACCGCGATGCCCAGCAGCGCGACGTGCATCATGGCGAACCGCACCGGCATGATGTCCAGTCCGACGATGACGACGCCGACCAGCGGCAGCCCCAGGCTCGCCAGTGCCAGGCCCAGGCCGGCCCGCTGGACGGGCGCCAACTGGAGCAGTGCCGAGACCTGTTCGAGCGGGTTCACGAGACCTCCCGCAGTCGTCCGGCCGCCATCTCCAGCACCCGGTCGCACCGGGCGGCGAGCGCCCGGTCGTGGGTGACCACCAGCAGCGTCACCGGCAGCCCGGTGAGCAGCCCGGCGGCCTCCTCCTGACCGGCGAAGTCCAGTGCGGCGGTGGGCTCGTCGGCGAGCAGCACCCCAGCGCCGGCCGCCACGCAGCCGACCGCCCGGGCCAGGTGCATCCGCTGCAGCTGGCCGCCCGACAGCGCCGTGAGCGGGCGGTCCACCAGAGCGCCGACACCCAGCTTCTCCGCGGCCCCGGCCGCCTCCGTGAGTGCCCCGCTGCCGGCCAGCAACTCCCTGGCCAGCAAGGGGAATCTTCCTGCGGCCGGGCGCTGGGGGATCCACGCACAGGCCCGCCTGCGCCAGGCCCACTCGGCTGCCGTCCGGGTGCCGCGCCCGCCGACCAGCAGCTCCCCGGCGACCTGCCGGTGAAGCCCGAGCAGGGCACGCAGCAGCGTCGTCTTGCCGGACCCGTTGGTGCCGGTCAGCGCGATCCGCTCACCCGGCGCCACATCGAGGTCGACGCCGGACACCGCCTCCAGCCGCCCGTGCCGGCAGACCGCGCCGCGCAGCCGTACGGCCAGCCCGGCCGGTTCGGCGGCCCGTCGGGGCGCGACGACGGCGCCGTGATCCGCTCTGTGTTCCACGACCAGGTGGTCGGCCCGCCCGCCCGCCGGGTTCCCGACCGCCTCCGGCTGTTGCGCCGGTGCCGTCCTACCGGCGGGTGACGGCCTGCTCCAGCAGGTTGTGCAGCACGCGCTGGTCCTCCGGGGTGAGACCGGACAGCGGGGAGTCCACCGCGAGGAGTCCGAGGAGGCGCTCGCGCAGTGCGGTGCCCTCGGCGGTGAGGACGAGGTGCTTTGCCCGGCGGTCGGTGGGGTGCGGGTGGCGCTCGACCAGGCGCTGCTTCTCGAGCTTGTCGACGACGAAGGTGGTGTTGGAGGGCTCGCAGCTCATGCGTTCGGCGAGTTCCCGCATGGTCATCGGCCCGCTCATCTCCCGCAGCGCGGTCGCCTGGGACGCGGTGAGGCCGAGGGTGGCGGCGCGCTCCCGTACGTGCTCGGCGATCCGCTGGGCCAGCCCGTTCACCAGACCGCACAGCTGTCGCTCGGCAATGACCTGCGACTCCGGGGACGTCGTCATGCCGCCACCCTAGCAAATCCGTCAAGACCAAATATTTGCAGCTTGAATGATTCGAACTTGATGCTTATGGTGATCCTCGTCGCCGCGGGGAGCCGCGGCGCGCTCTGACGGCAACTCACAGGGGAGGACCCATGCCCGACTTGACGGCAACCCAGGACAACCGACTGAGCCGGCCGGCCGGCATCCGCTCGATCCGGCTGGGCGACACGAAGGTGTCGTACGTGCCGGACGGCGACGTGCGGCTGCGGCCGCTGCAACTGCTCCCGGACACCACCGGAGAGGTGTGGGCCGCGCACCCGGAGTACCTGGACGCCACGGGTCACCTCGTGGGGAGCGTCGGCGGCCTGCTGGTGGAGCACGGCGACCGCGCGCTGCTGATCGACACGGGCTTCGGCCCGCAGACGTTCGAGACCCCCGACGGCCCGATCGGTGTGATCCACGGAGGTGCGCTCCCGCAGAGCCTGGCCGAACTCGGCCGCCGCCCCGAGGACATCGAGGCGGTCGCCTTCACCCACCTCCACTCCGACCACATCGGCTGGGCCTGCGTCCCCGCCCCCGGCAGCGGCCGGCCCCTGTTCGCCCACGCCGATCACCTGATCCCCGAGCCGGAGTGGGACGCGCGCGACCTCCTCGAGGCCCAGGGCATGGGCGAGCAGGTCGCCGCCCTCGCGCCGCGCGTCCGGACGGTCACGGACGGGCAGGAGGTCTTCCCCGGCGTGCACGTGCGGATCACCCCCGGCCACACCGTCGGGCATGCCGAGTACGTCATCACCGGGGGCGGGCGGCGCCTGATCGCCTTCGGCGACGCGGTGCACTCGCCGATCCAGATCGACCACCCCGACTGGTCCTCGGCCTTCGACCACGACCTGGCCAGGACCGCCGACCACCGCCGCCGACTCGTCGCCGAGCTGGCGGAGCCCGGCACCCTCGGTTTCGGCGTCCACTTCGCCGACGTGGTGTTCGGCCACGTCCGGCAGGACGGCGACGGGCCGGCCTGGCGGCCACTGGACGCCTGACCCGCCGGGGCCGGGTGCGGCCCGCGTCCCGCAGATCCGGATCAGGCCCCGGCGCCGCCCGGCGCGACGGCGAGGGCCCGGACCCGGAGATCCGGACTGTGCCGGAAGTGCAGGGTGAACTCCACCCACTCCCCGGCACGCAGGGCCGGCGGGCGGGCGATCAGCAGATCGGCGCCCTCGGGGGACAGCCGCACCTCGGCCCGGGCGGGCACCGCCACCGACGCCACCGGCTCCCAACTGCCGGTCGCGCCGCGGTGCACGTGCCGCTTCAGCACCGCCCGTCCCGTCCGCCCCCAGCTCGCCCCGGTCAGCTCGTCGGGTATGTCGCCGGGGTTGCGCAGGACGAAGAAGGCGGCCGTCGCCGCGCCGTTCGTGGGCACCAGGATGCGGCCCTCGGCCGCCACGACCGGCGCGGCCCGCCCGGCCCCGCCGAAGGACGTCCAGCCGCACAGCAGCACCAGCGCCGTCACCGCGGCGGCCGTCGGCGGGATCGCCGCGGCCCGGCTCACCGCAGACCCCGCGAGGGCCGCCAGGTGCGCAGGCGCAGGCTGTTGACGACCACCAGCAGCGAACTCGCCGACATGGCGACCGCGGCGAGCATCGGATTGAGCAGGCCCAGCGCCGCCAGCGGCAGCAGCACCGCGTTGTAGCCGAACGCCCAGACCAGGTTGGTGCGGATCGCGGCCATCGTCCGCCGGGCCAGGCGCACCGCGACGACCAGGCACTCGATGTCGCCGCGCACCAGCGTCAGCCCGGCCGCGCCGATCGCCGCGTCCGTGCCGCCCGCGAGCGCGACACCCAGGTCGGCGGAGGCGAGGGCCACCGCGTCGTTGACGCCGTCCCCGACCATCGCCACGCACCGCCCGGCGGCCCGCAGCTCCGCAATCACCTCCGCCTTGCGTTCCGGCGAGGCCGCGGCATGCACCGCGGTGATGCCCAGCTCCGCTGCCACCGCCCGGGCCGCACCCGGCCGGTCACCGGTGAGCAGTACCGGCTCCAGCCCCATGTCGCGCAACCGCCGCACCGTCCGCCAGCTGCCCGGCCGCACCGTGTCGCCCACCGTCAGGACGGCCGCCGCCCGGTCGTCGAGCTCCACCACCACGGCCGTCCGCCCGTCCGACTCGGCGCGGGCGAGCGCCTTGCGCAGGCGGCCGGAGAGGCCCGATGCCCGGTCGGGCCGGACGACCCGCACCCGCCGGCCCTCGACCGTCCCCCGGACACCGAGACCCGCCGTCGCCGCGAACCCGTCGACCGGGGGCAGCCCGGCCCCGCCGCGCCGCCGGGCCGCCGCGGCGACCGCCTGCCCGATCGGATGCTCCGACCGGTGCTCCACCGCCCCGGCCAGCCGCAGGACGTCCGCCTCGTGGACGTCCGATGCCGTGGTGATCCCGGCCAGTTCCATCCGGCCGGTGGTCAGGGTGCCGGTCTTGTCGAGCACCACCGTGTCGATCCGGCGCAGACCCTCCAGCACCTCGGGCCCGCGGACCAGCACCCCCAGCTCGGCGCCCCGGCCGGTCGCGGCCAGCAGCGCCGTCGGCGTCGCCAGACCGAGCGCGCACGGGCAGGCCACCACCAGCACCGCCACCGCGGCCGTGACCGCGGCCTGCGGATCGCCGCCGGCCCCCAGCCAGAAGCCCAGCACACAGGCGGCCACCGCCAGAACGCACGGCACGAACCCGCCGGCGACCGCGTCGGCGACCCGCTGCGCCCGGGCCTTGCCGGCCTGGGCCTCGGTCACCAGCGCGGTGATCCTGGCGAGTTGGGTGTCGCCACCGACCGCGGTCGCACGCACCACCAGCGTCCCGCCGACGTTGACCGTGGCGCCGGTGACCCGGTCGCCCGGGCCGACCTCCACGGGCACGCTCTCGCCGGTGAGCAGGCTCGCGTCCAGCGCAGAGCCGCCCTCGACGACCATACCGTCCGTGGCGACCTTCTCGCCGGGCCGCACCACGAACTCCCGGCCGGGCAGCAACTGCCGTACCGGGATGCGGCGTTCGACGCCGTCCTCGCGTACGCAGACGTCCTTGGCGCCGAGTTCGGCGAGCGCCCGCAGCGCCGAACCGCCGCGGCGCCGGGCCCTGCCCTCCAGGAACCGGCCGCACAGCACGAACAGCGGCACCCCGACCGCCGCCTCCAGATACACATGGGCCGTCCCGTCGGCGGCCGCGGTGAGCGAGAACGGCATCCGCATGTCCATCGCGCCGGCGCCGCCGAGGAACAGCGCGTACGCCGACCAGCCGAACGACGCCAGGACTCCCAGGCTCACCAGCGTGTCCATGGTGGCCGCCGCATGCCGCAGGTTCTGCCAGGCCCGCCGGTGGAACCCGTACGCGCCCCAGGTGACCACCGGGACGGCCAGCAGGAAGCACACCCACTGCCAGGCCCGGAACTGAAGCCCGGGCACCATCGACACCACCAGCACGGGTACGGCCAGGGCGGCCGTGACGGCGAGTCGGAGCCGGTCGCCGCCGTCCCCGGCCGGTCCGGCGGCGGCCGGCCCGTCGGGGACGGGCTCGGCGGTGTAGCCGGCGCGTTCCACGGCGGCCACCAGCTCCGCCGGTGCGACGGCGGCCGGATGCACCACCCGCGCGCGGCCGGTCGCCAGGTTCACCGTGGCGGTCACGCCGTCGATCCGGGCCAGCCGCTTCTCGACCCGGCCGACGCAGGCGGCGCAGGTCATCCCGCCCACGGCCAGGTCCGTGACCGCGTGGTCCGTCGCCGTGCTCACCGGGCCGCTCCCATCACATGGCCGGGCATGTCATCACTCGGAGAGCCCGGGGACGGACCGTCCGAATGCCCGTCGGCGGGCACGCCGCCCGTGGCGGGCCTCAGCCCCGGCGCGACCGGGCCGACGGCCTTCCCGAGGGCGAAGGACCCGCCGAACACGACGGTGAGCAGCAGGGCGAAGCCCGCCAGGACGAGATACGGCCGGGTGCCCGGCTCCGTTGCTTCCACACCTCAGCAGTCGGAGCCGGGCCGCAGCGAGTTCCCGGACCCTTCGGATCCGGCGGTCTCAGACCCGGCCGACGAGCGTGAAGCCGGCCTCGTCGACGGCCTTGCGGACCAGCTCCTCGTCGAGCGCGTGCTCCGCGGAGACGGCGACCCGGCCGGCCCTGGCATCGGCGGTCACACCGGTGACCCCGGGAACTCCCGACAGCTCGGCGCTCACCGTCTTCTCGCAGTGGCCGCAGCTCATGCCCTCGACAGCGAAGCCGATGGTGACGGACATACGGATTCCTCCTCGTGGATGGATCGACAGGACAGGGTCGGCGGCAGGCCGCCCGCAGGGGCACGTCCGCCCGGCTGCCGACCAGGACAGCGCAGACCACCCGCAACGCCACAGGGACACGCCGTCCCGTGCCGCTTTCGAGTGGACCGGGGAACCGATCAGGCCGCGCAGCCGACCGGGACCGGGACGGGCCGACGGGGCACACGGCCGACAGGCCCCGCCGCCCCCTGGTGTTCGGCGGCCGCCAGCAGGGCGACCAGGGCGGTGCGGGCCCGCGACACCCGTGAGCGGACGGTGCCGATCGGACACCCCGTCATCTCGGCGGCCTCCTCGTACGGCAGGCCGACCACGGTGGTCAGCACGAAGGCGTCCCTGCGCTCCGCCGGCAGCGCGGTCAGCAGGTCGGCCAGCGCCACACCCTCCTCGAAACCGGGCACCGCGCACTCCTGCGCGCTCTCGGCGGCCGCCTGCCAGTCGTCGGTGTCCAGCAGCCGGGGGCGGGCGGCCGCGAAGCGGAACCGGTCGGCCACCGTGCGGCGCGCGATCGACAGCAGCCAGGTGCGCGCCGACGAGCGGCCCTCGAACCGCGGCAGGCTGCGCAGCGCCCGCACATAGGTGTCCTGTGTCAGGTCGTCCGCGGCCTGCGGCTCACCGCTCAGGTAGGCCACGTACCGGCACACGTCCTGCCGGGTGGCGCGGACGAACCGTTCCACCGCGGCAGGATCGCCGTCGCGGGCGGCGAGCGCCCACGCGGTGACGGTCGCGTCGTCGCGGAGCGTCCGACATCGGGCGGAACGCGGGCGTGTCGGGGCAGCAGTCATCGCCAGAGGTCCTTCTCGGGAAGTTGGGGGCGGCCACCGGGCCGCGAGGCTTCGTCCGGGCGCGCGCCGGTGCCACCGCACCCGCTGGGCACGGTGTCGGCGGACGCGACCCGGGGAGATCCGCCGGTTCAGCCGGCGGCGGCTCCCACGGGCGGACCCCGAGAAGTGAGGGCGTGGACGAGCAGCAACTGCCGCGGGCGCCGCGGCGAGCCGAAGCGCCGGGGGCGCAGGGCGGGCCGGTACGGCGGGCAGGCCACCCGCAGCAGGAGCAGCAGCGGCGCGAGCAGACGGAGTGCGGCCGTGCGGAGCAGCCGGAACACGGTGCGCTCGCCGGCCGCGAGCCACAGGCCCGTCAGCAGCGCCGCGAGCAGGTGCGCCACCAGCATGCCGACCGTGCCCCCGCCCTGGTGCGGGGTCACGTCCGCGGCCGTGACCGCCTGGTGCGCGTGGGCGTGCAGATGGGAACCCATGCCCGCCATGCCCATGTGCATGCCGGCCATGTCCACCATGTCGACCGGTTCGACGGTCAGGCCGTCGCCGGACGGCGCGGCACCGGGGCCCGTGGACCCGACAAAGTGGACCGCCCCGCCGGGGTCGGAGCCGGCGGCCTGACCCAGCGAGAACAGGAGGTGCAGCACCGTCTGGACGCCCACCGTCAGCCCGGTCACCAAGGCCGGCCCGCGTTCGCGGTCCGCGAGCCACCAGGCGCCGCCCGCCGTTCCGGCGAACGCCGCGCCCAGCGCCCACCACGGCACCGACGTGCCGGACATCAGCACATGGCCGAGGGCCGCGAGCAGCACGCAGACGGCTGCGAACAGCGTCGCCCGTCCCGTGCGCATCATGCCCCCCGTTGTCCCGGCCGGCCCATCGTTGCACTCGACCCCACGTGCCGGAAGCACTGACGGATCGTCATTGACACGTCCGATCAAAGTCCGCCGGGAGCGTCTGCGCAGGCACGGAACGCGGGCCCGACTCAGGTAGTCGTTGCCGCGACCCCGCCGGTTCCCGTGACATTTCCTCAGATCGGAGGTGTGCCGACGGGCCCGTCGGATCGTGCATGATGGACGCGGTCGGCCGGGCGCCGACCGCCGCCGCCCGCCCGGGCCGGAGGCCGCCCGACAGGGGAGCACGCGCCTCATGAACGCCTCTCGCATCCTCGGCCGTGCCGCCGCGATCACGGCCTTCGCAGCGGGATCGCTCACCCTTGCGGCGCCCGCCTTCGCCCACGTCGAGGTCCGGGCACAGCCGGCCCAGGCGCTGGCCACCGACGCCGTGGTCACCTTCACCGGCGAGGCGGAGTCGCAGTCCGCGGGCATCGCCAAGGTCCAGGTCGTCCTGCCCGAGGGAATCACCCCTTCGGACGTCACCCTGGCACAGGCACCGCAGGGATGGACCTTCACCGCCACCGCCGACGGCTACACCGTCGGCGGCCCGGCGCTCGCCCCGGGCCAGGACGCCGTCCACAAGATCACCGTCCGGCAGCTCCCGAACAGCAAGGAACTGGTCTTCAAGACCCTGGAGACCTACAGCGACGGCCGGATCGACCGCTGGATCGAGCTGCCGCAGAACGGCGCGACGCCGGAGCACCCCGCGCCCGTCCTCGAACTCGCCCCCGCCGCGCCCGGAGCCACCCCGATCCCCGCCTCGCCGACCGCTGCCAGCCCCGCGCCCGCCACCCCGACCGCCTCGGCAACCGCGACCACCCCGCAGGCCACCCCCACGTCCTCCGCCCCGGCGTCCACCACCGACAGCGGCAACTCCACCGGCGCCGCCATCGCCGTCGCCGCAGCGGTCGTGGCCATCGCCGCCGCCGGCGCCTGGTGGTGGCGCCGGAGCCACCGGAACACCACGGGCTGACCGTGCCCCGGCAACGGTGACCGGATCCCTCTACATCGGCATGTTGTGATCAAGCAGGAAGTGACGACAGGTGTGCTTCTTGCACAGTCCCATGGGGCCGTGGCGGTACTGGTTGCAAGGAGTCGGCGAATCCAGGCAGTTCAAGCAGTAGGTGCCGTCGGGGTCGAGATGCACACCCCGAGCCGACAGCTTGTTCCGTGCGTCCGCGTGGGCCTGTTGGATCTGTGCCGTGATCAGCTCCTCCAGCTCGGCCTTGACTTCGTCGATCGCTTTCCTCTGATCGTCCGTGTAATCGGTCCGGAGCTCCATGCTTCACTCCAAAAATGCCATGCCGCATATCGGGTCATCTCGACGCGAAGGATCGGCGTGCCGTGTTCGAAGGCGCCGAGGAATGAGGTGAATCGTGACGTCCGCACGCGACCGAGGTTCACCGAAGGGGGTCGGGCCGCTGTGCTCGAGGGGTTTGTCACCCAACTGTCATGATCTCGCAGCCTTGAAGCCGACGCCACTCGGAGAACGCCGACGAGCGGCGTACGCCGACGCGGTGTCGGGGTACGCCGCCCTCGGGCGGGACGGGGTGGGGTCGCGGTCCGTGGGATTACTTCGGGTCGCGGGTGAACACTGCCTTCGACCAGCGGTATCCGAGGACGGTGAGGCCCAGGCACCAGGCGATCGCGATCCACCAGTTGTGGCCGATCTCGGTGCCGAGGAGCAGGCCGCGCAGGGTCTCGATGGCGGGTGTGAAGGGCTGGTACTCGGCGACCGGCTGGAACCAGCCCGGCATCGTGTCGACCGGGACGAAGGCGCTGGAGAGGAGCGGCAGGATCATCAGTGGCATGGCGTTGTTGCTTGCGGCCTCGGCGTTCGGGCTGACCAGGCCCATGCCGACGGCGATCCAGGTGAGCGACAGGGCGACCAGCGTCAGCAGTCCGAGCGCCGCCAGCCACTCCAGGGCGGTGGCGTCCTCGGAGCGGAAGCCGATGGCGACGGCGACGGCGCCGACCAGGACCACGCTGGCGACCGCCTGCAGCACGCTGCCGACGACGTGTCCGACGAGCACGGAGCCGCGGTGGATCGCCATGGTGCGGAAGCGGGCGATGATGCCCTCGGTCATGTCGTTGGCAACGGACACGGCGGTGCCGATCGTGGTGCCGCCGATGGTCAGCAGCAGGATGCCCGGGACGAGGTAGGCGATGTACTCGGAGCGATCGGCACCGCCGCCGCCGATGCCCGCGCTCATGGTGTCGCCGAAGATGTAGACGAAGAGCAGCAGCAGCATGATCGGGGTGAGCAGCAGGTTCAGCGTGAGCGACGGGTACCGCCTGGCGTGCAGCAGGTTGCGGCGCAGCATGGTGGACGAGTCGCGGACGGCGAGGGCGAGGGAGCTCATCGGGCAGCCTCCGTGGACTGGTTGGGGATGACGGCGCCGCCGGTCAGGGCGAAGAAGACGTCGTCGAGGTCGGGGGTGTGCACGGTGAGTTCGTCGGCCTCGATGCCGGCCGAGTCCAGCCGGTCGAGGACGGTGCGCAGTTCGCGCTGGCTGCCGCCGCTGGGGATCTGCAGCGCGAGGGACGAGTCGTCCCGGGCGGCCTCGTGCAGAGCGGTGGCGGCGTTCCGGTAGGCGGCCGGATCGGTGAACCGGAGCCGGACGTGTCCGCCGGGGACGAGCCGCTTCAGTTCCTCGGCGGTGCCCTCGGCCACGATCCTGCCGTCGTTGAGCACGGCGATCCGGTCGGCGAGTTCGTCGGCCTCCTCGAGGTACTGGGTGGTGAGGAGGACGGTGGCACCGTCCGTGACGAGTTCGCGGACGATCTGCCACATGGTGTGGCGGCTGCGCGGGTCGAGGCCGGTGGTCGGTTCGTCGAGGAAGATGATCCGCGGGCTGCCGACCAGGGTCATGGCGATGTCGAGGCGGCGCTTCATGCCGCCGGAGTAGGTGGAGGCGGGCTTCTTCGCGGCATCGACCAGGTCGAAGCGCTCCAGCAGTTCGGCGGTGACGCGACGGCCCTCGCGCTTGGGCAGGTGGTGCAGGTCCGCCATGAGGAGCATGTTCTCCTCGCCGGTGATCAGGCCGTCGACGGCGGAGAACTGCCCGGTGACGCCGATCGAAGCACGTACGGCCTGCGGGTCGGCGGTGAGGTCGTGGCCCGCGACCTGGGCCTGTCCGGCGTCGGCGGCGATGAGCGTGGAGAGGATCTGCACGGTGGTGGTCTTGCCGGCGCCGTTGGGCCCGAGCAGCGCGAACACGGACCTGGCCGGGATGTACAGATCGATGCCGTCGAGCACGGCCTTGTCGCCGTAGGACTTGCGCAGGCCGACGGCGGAGACGGCGGCGGGCGGCTGCGGAGCGCCGTCCACCCTGGGCGTGGGCATGACAGATGAAGGCATGTGCCCTCCCGTTCGAAGGCTGGAGATACTGGGGAGCGGGCGGGGCGAGGACGTCCCTGCCCGGGTCAGGACTTGGCGCGGCGCACGTCGATGTTGCCCCAGCGGGTCCGGGCGCGGACCTCGACGGTGTCCTCGGCCTGCTCCGGCGGGGCGGAGTCGGTGAGGGTGTTGCGCACCTGCCCGCGTTCGGAGCTGACGTCAAGCCAGGCGGCGGTGCCCGCGCGGATGCCGACCTCGATGGCGCCGTAGGCGGTCTCCAGCTGGACGGTGCCGCCGGCGACCTCGGCGACCCGCAGGGTGCCGTGGGCGGTGGTGGCGGTGACCGAACTCTCGGCGCGCGCGATGTCGATGTCGCCGTTGGCGCCGCTCACCCGCAGGTCACCGAAGGCGGTGCCGACGGTCGTGGTGCCGTGCGAGTTCTTCAGGACGGCGGGGCCGTCGACGGTGCCGACGCGCACGCTGCCGGAGCTGGTGGTGATGTCGGCCGTGCCCTCGATCCGGTCGACGGTGATCGAGCCGTGCGAGGCGGTCAGGTGGAGCGGCCCGGTCGTGTCGAGGCGGACGTCGCCGGACGAGGTCTTCACCCGGACCTCGCCGAGCCGGCCCTCGCCGACCACCTGGGTCCAGGAGCCGGTCACGTCGACGCGTGAGCCGGTGGGGAGTTCGACCGTCACGTCGACGGCCCCGCTGGGCCCGACCAGGGTGCGCTGCTTCGTCTTGACGGTCAGGATGCCGCCCGCGCACGTGACCTCGGTCTGCTCGGCCGCCCGCACATCCCTGTCCTTCCCGGGGTCGCGGGGTCGCACCTCGACGACCGTGTCGGGGCGGTCGCCCGCGGTGAAGCGCACGGAGCCGGCGGCCACGAGGGTGTTGGCGGAAATCGGTTCGGGGGTGTCGAAAGAAGGCATGGCTGTACCGTCCTCCTGGGTCCCGGTGGCGTTTTCGCCTGTGGGACGTGGTGGGTGAGTGAAGTGGTACCGGCGGGCGGGCGCTAGCGCACCCAGCCCGTGAAGCTCTGCCCGACAGTCCGGGTCTTCTGTGTCGCTCGCGGCTGCGTGCCGCCCTCGACCGCGGCCGACACGGCCCGCACCAGCCACGCATTGACCGACAGGCCCTCGCGGTTCGCGGCCTCCTCGGCGCGGGCCTTGAGGTGGGCCGGCAGGCGCAGGTTCACGCGGGCGGTGCCGCCCTCGTCGCTGTCGGCGGGCGTCTGGGCGACGAGCGGTTCGACGGGCCGGTCGGCCGCCTCCGCGGGGCCGCTGCCGACGGGCGGCAGCGTCACCACGAAGTCCGGGTCCAGCCCGCGCAGCCGTACGTCGACCGAGCCGGGGGCGAGCTCGCGGGTGACCTCGTCCATCGCGGCGGAGAGCACATTGAGCATGGTCAGCCGGGTTGCCGACTCCAGCGGGGCGGTGAGCCGCTCGGCCAGCGCGCGGGCATCTTCCCCGCCGGCTTCGGCGGCCACCGCGAGTTCGCGACGCAGGGTGTCGACATACGGAGTGAGGTCCATGACGCCATAGTGGCACCATCATGGCGCCATGCGCAAGCCCTGGTGGTGCCATCCAGGGGATGTGGTCGGTCGTGGCCGCCCCGACCTGGGGAAATGCGGAGGCGTTGCCCTGATTCATGGTGGCGCCATCGGTGTTCCCGTGCCCCTGTGGGTGCAGAACGGCGCCGGGTGGCACCACGTGGTGCCACCCGGCGCCATGTGGCGCCATCCGGGCGGTGGCCGGCCCTGCCCGGCCGGCCGCGGGCCGTCACACGACGGCGGCCCGCAGCTGTCCTCGGCCGAGGTGGTGGACGGCGGTCCGGTCGGCATGCGGGGAGAGCAGCCCCCGGAGCTCGTCGGCGGCGGCCTCGAGAAGGGCGCCGTCACGGGTGGCGTGGAGGGTCTCGAGGATGAAGACGACGTGCTCGGAACCCTCGGTGACGCGGGTGCGGTGGGCGTCGCGGTGGTTCCAGTGCCGGGTCAGGACGCCGGCGGTGTCCGCGTAGACGATCTCGCCGGGCCTGGGGTGCTCTACGGTGTCGGGCTCGCCGAGCGGAGTGAAGGACTCGGTGCCGTCCGCGTGGCGGACGGCGACATCGCCCGTGACGTGGTCCAGGTCGAAGGCGCCGGCGGGCAGGCCGTGCCGGACGGAGACGGCGTTGTAGGAGTCGACGGCCGGGTTGATGCGCGGCAGGGCGCCCCGCTTGGCGAGGCGTCGGCCGAGCGCGTCCACGCTCGGACGTGTGCGCCGGGGGTTGGTGCCGAAGGAGCGGTAGGCGGTGTGCCAGGCCTCGATGCGGGGGTGGGATTCGTCCGCGGGGTGCCAGGCCCCGTCGGCGAGCTGCTGCTCCAGGTCCTCGAGGGCGGCGGTGGTGGCGGGCCAGGCTTCGCGTCCGCGCAGGCCCGTGGCGGTGACGAGCGCGACGAGGGTGTCGGGGAAGGCGTCCGCGACGGCGGGATCGAGGCTGAAGGCGGGCATGAGCGGCTCCCTTTCGTGTGTCCGGGGTGTGCGGCCGGTGCGGGACGGTGCTCGGTCGCTCAGGCGGTCGAATCAGGCCAGGGCGAGGAGGCTGACGGCGGCCGCGGCGACGCCCAGTCCGGCGAGTTGGCCGCGGTGGATGCGTTCGCCGAGCACCGCACGGGCGAGCAGGACGGTGCCGGCGGGGTAGAGGGCGGTGACCACGGCGACGACGGTGAGGTCTCCGCTGCGGACGGCGAGCAGGAACAGCAGGTTCGCCAGGGCGTCCAGCACGCCCGCGGCCGCCGAGATCGCGTACGCGGGCCGCTCGTCGCCCAGTCTGCGGCGCAGCAGGCCCGCCGCGGCCAGGGTGACCGCCGAGGAGACCGCCCGTCCCACGATCAGCGGGGCGACGCCGCTGTCGGTCGGCGCCTGGTGGAGGAAGACCAGCTGGAGGGCGATGGCAGCGCCCGCGCCGAAGGCCAGCAGCAGTGCGGTGCGGGAGGGGCGCGCCGGGCCGCTGCCGGGTCCGGCGCTGACCAGTACGACCGCCGTCAGGGCGAGCGGCAGGCCGACGAGTCCGGCGGCGGTCGGCTGCTCGCCCTGGAGCAGGCCCACTGCGACGGGCAGTGCGGCGGACACCAGCGCGGTCACGGGCGACAGCACGTTCATGGGGCCGATGGCCAGGGTGCGGTAGAGCAGCGCGAACGCGGCGGCCGAGGCGACACCGGAGGCGGCGCCCCAGCCGACCGCCCCCGCGTCGAACGAGGCGCCGAGCACCGGCCACAGGAGCAGTTCGACGGCGAGCGAGGCCGGGGCGGCGATCAGGACGGTGCGCAGCACGTGGGCCTTGCGGGCGCCGAGGCCGCCGAGGAAGTCGGCGCATCCGTAGGCGAGTGAGCTGCCGAGGGCGAGCAGCAGAGCGATCACGGTGCATCCCTTACCATTCAGTGGAACGACCACAACGTACAACGGATCGACCGGCTCAGGCCAATGGACCGACCGGGTGGTCATTTCAGTGAACCGCGGGAAAGGAGAGGTGACCAGGTGGCCGAGGCAGCCGACGCCCTGCGCGCGGTCGCGCACAACGTCCGGGCGGCCCGTCTCCGCGCCGGGCTGACCCTGGACGAGCTCGGCCGGCGCGCCCAGGTCAGCAAGGGCGCGCTCGTCGCACTGGAGAAGGCCCAGGGCAACCCCAACCTGGCCACCCTGGTCCGCCTCGCCGACACCCTCGGCATCTCGGTGTCCGCCCTGATGCAGGGACGGCCCGAGGGCAGGGTCCGCATCGTGGCAGCCGACGCCGTGGAACCGCTGTGGACCGGCGAGCGCGGCAGTGAGGCCCGGCTGATGCTGACGACCTCGGGCCCGGCCCCGGTCGAGGTGTGGCGCTGGCGCCTGGAGCCGGGCGAGGAGTACCCCAGCCACCCCCACCAGGCCGGGGTGGTGGAGACCGTCAGCGTCACGTCCGGCCGGATGACCCTGGTCGTCGACGGCACCGAGCACCCCGTCGAGGCCGGCCAGACCGCCACCTTCGACGGCGACACCCCGCACACCTACCGCGGAGCGGGTACCGGAAGCTGCCACCTGATCATGACCGTCCACCTGCCGCCCGGCCCCGCAGCCTGACCCGCCCCCGGCGGCAGCGGTCAGCGGACGACGGGAAACCGGCCGGCGAGCCAGTCGTCCACGCGCTTGCGGATGCTCGGCACCATCGGGAGCCCGTCGATCTCCGCGGGGGTGAACCAGGCGACCCGGGTGGACTCGTCGCTGGTGCGGAGCTGCCCGCCGAGGGGCCGGCCGAGCAGGCAGACGGAGAACTCCTGCCGGACCTCGCCGTCGTCGTACGCCATCACGTGGCCGGGGTCGGTGTAGGTGCCCACGATGCCCGTGATCTCGATGTCGATCCCGGTCTCCTCGAGGGTCTCCCGGATTCCGCACCCGGCGATCGATTCGCCGATCTCCATGGTGCCGCCGGGGAGTGCCCACATCCCGTTGTCGGTGCGGCGCTGCAGGAGGATCCGCCCGCTGTCGTCCGCCACGACCACGGACGCGGCCGGTACCAGGCTGTTCGCCTTCGGGGCGCTCGGGTCGTTCTCGTAGTCACGCCTCGGCATGCTCCACCTCCGGCATCGTCCACACGTCGCGGCCGCGACCCCACAGTTCTACCGGCCCGACGGAGGTCGCCGTCCATTCGTCGCCGGGCGCGCCCCCGGCCCACCGCCGTGCAGTTCCTGTCGGCCGATTGAGCGGTGGTGGACGGGTAGGCGCTTGTGGGGACTCCGTCCTGACCGAGGGGTTCGGGGTGAGACTTCGGGGTGAGGCAGGGATGACTGGAATCCGGGAGCCGGCGATGTCCCCGTGTGCCGCCGCGGGTTGCGGGGGTGTGCGATGAATGCGCCGGCTGCGGGGGTGCTGCGGGTGGAGGTGGAGGAGGAGTTCCTGCTTGCCGACCGGGCCACGCGTGCGACGGTGCCGAGGGCGGGGACGGTGGTCCGGGATGCCGCCAGGGTGCTCGGGGAACGCGTACGGTCTGCGTTCCTGCAGACGCAGGTGGGGGCGTGCACGCGGCCGGTTGCGACGGCCGGCGAGCTGAGGGCGGAACTGGTGGCGATGCGCCGTGCGCTGGTGCACGCCGCAGCCCGAGCGGGTTGTCTGCTGGTGGCTTCCGGTACCCCGGTGCTGCCGAGCCGCCATCCGCTGTCGGTCACCGCGACGGAACGCTTCGGGCGGGCGGCGGCGCATGTCGGCCACGACGTGTGGGACCAGGCGGGCGGCGAGCTGTGCGGTTGCCACGTCCACCTCGGTGACCTGGCGCGGAGCGACGCCCTGGCGCTCTCGGCGCACCTGCGGCCGTGGCTGCCCGCCCTTCAGGCCGCCTGCGTCAACTCCCCGTTCTGCGAGGGGGAGGACACCGGTGCGGCCAGTACGGGGTGGGCCCGCCGCCTGGCCTGGCCGGCGAGCGGGCCGGCGCCGCTGCTGGACGCGGAGGGCTACGAACGGACGGCCGGGAGACTGGTCGCCGACCGGGTGGTCCTCGACCGCAGGATGATCCAGTGGCTGACCCGGCCGTCCGAAGAGGTGCCCGCGCTGGAGGTGCGGGTCGCGGACGCGAACGCCGACGTCGACGCCTCGGTGTTCCTGGCCGTCGTCCTGCGCGGGCTCGCGCTGGTCCTGCTCGAGGAGCACCGTGTGGGGCTTCCGCCGCCCGCCGTGTCCACGGGTGTGCTCCGTACGGCGCACGCCCGGGCAGCCGCCGTCGGCCTGACCGGGAGCGGGCGCCATCCGGTCACGGGCCGGGCCGTGTCGGCCCCTGCGGCCCTGGACGCGTTGCTCGAGCGGGCTGCGCCCGGTCTGGACCGGGCCGGGGACCTGCACCTTGCGCGGGCGCTGGCGGGGAAACTGCTGGCCCGCGGCACCGGCGCCGCCGGGCAGCGCGCCACCTTCGTCCGCCGCCGGTCGCTGCCCGCCGTCGTCGACCACCTCGCCCGTGTGACCGCCCAGCTCACGCCGTCCCGCGCCGTCGTCACGCTTCCCGCCCTGTAGCCGGGTGCGGGGGAGCGGGTCCGGCGGACGGGCGCATCGGCCGCAGCCGACCGGTCGGCAGTACGCTGGACCGTTCGTCAACGATCCGATCGGGAAGGAGGTGGCGGGGATGACGGGAGAGAACCGAGACCTCGCCACGCTCGCCGACATCGTCGAGCGGGCCGACGCCGGTGTCGACGACGAGGCCGCGACGCGGGCCCGTACGGTGGTCGCGGCGCACGCGCATGACGGTGAGGACCTTCGGATGCTGCTGGACGTCCTCGGACTGGGCAGGTCGCCCGACTGACCGCGGTCGGGGCCGTCAGGCCTCCACGGCAGCGGCGATGAGCCGGTGGGCGTCCGCCAGGGTGTCGCAGACGGCGGCCTGTCGGCTGACCCCCGCGCGGTGGAGGCGTTCCTCGAGGTGGGGCTGCATCCCGCACAGCGCCATCGGCAGGCCGGCTCCGGTCAGCACGAGCACCTCCTCGGCCAGGGTCAGTACGCCGATCTCGTCCGCGAACGTGGTCCCGGTGAGGTCCAGCACGACTCCGACGGCTCCGTCGGCCGCGCGGTCACGTGCGGCGGCGCCGATCTGCCGGGCCTGGACGACGTCGAGGGAGCCGCTCGCGCCGACGACCGCCGCCCCGCCCGAGCCCGCCGCTGCCCACGGTTGCCGCAACCCTTCCACACGCACCTCCGGCTCGATCAGCAACACGAACCAGGCCAGTGAAGCCCGTGGAACGGGTTCCGGCGGCAGAACACGCCGCCCCGGATGCCCGTCCGTCGCGGGCCCGGGGAAGAGCGCGCTCCACTCCGCCGGGATCGGCCGCCTCCGGCCGGAAACCACCGTGCCGGGGCCGGGATGCCCGGCGCCGCAGCGCTCCGGGCCGGGGATGCCGGAGACTGCGCCGAACGGGTGGAGCGCAGGGCATCGCGCGCATGCGTCCGGCACGCCGGAGCAGACGGGCCGGTGGGGCGAGGTCCGAGCGGCCTCGGGAACCGCTGCCGATCCCACCCCACCCCACCCGGAGGCGGCGCCAGGGAAGGACACCATGACAGTGAACCGGCCGCACCTGCCGAGCGACAGCCGCACTCGGCTCCGGCGCCTCGCCGAGCGCTTCCTCGCCGCGAACCTCGAGGGCGCCATGGACCGCGCGCGGCAGGGCCCCTGCCCGCCGGATGCAGCTGGATGCAGCCGGGTGCTCGGCTCAGGTCGAAAGGCGGCGTCGGCTTCCGTACCGGCGAAGTGACCGCTGACTGATCGGGCCCGTGGCACCGTGATCACCAGGTCTCGCCGTGCCCGCGTTCGCGGTGTCGGCGGCACTGTCGTAAACCGGGGTTATGGACGAGGAGAAGACATCGTGGCACCCCGGTGAGATCGTGCCCGCCAGCGGGATCTACGAGTGCGACTGCGGCGCCGGGCACCACTGGAGCACCGATGTGAAGGGGCACCGTTTCCCGCCGCTGCCGGCCGGCTGTACGGGCGGCTCCTGGTCGCTCAAGACGGAAGCCCATCCGGACGCCTGAGCGGGACGGCTTGCCGGGCGAAGGCCGGTCCCACCGGTGGTGGGCCCGGACCGGTGGAGGGCGCATGATCGAGGGCCGGCGGGGCAGGCGGTCGGCCGTCGGACGAAACCGGTTCGGGATGGAGGCTCCCGTGAGCACGGCCATGGTTCTGCTGCTGGTTCCGCTCGTCCTGGCTGCGGTGCTCGCGGCCACTGACCGCGGCGAAGCCGCCCGGCACCGTGGCGCCGGGGCCGGGGTACGGCACCGCCGGGGCCGGGTCGCGCGGCACGCACGGCGCGGTTGACCGCGGCTCGCCGGTGGTGCCCGTGCGCGATGTGTCGAGAACCGACCGCGGGCACGGATCGCCCAGTGGTGGGCTGCGCGCCGGCGGCCGGCCGCAGTGACGGAGCCCGAGTGAGGAGAGCGGGGACCAGCGAGCCTTTTCAGGGCGAGCACCGGTCGGGTGACGGCCTGGTCGCACACGATCGAGTGAAGGGGGCCGCGCCGTCCACGGCATCCCCGCGCCATCGCCATAGGCTCACCGTGGTCGTTGACGGTGCACGGGCGAGCCGGGGGTCAAGCCGTGCCGGAGGTACTGGAGTTACCGTCCGAGGTGGCGAGCGTGGCGGCCGCCGAGGCGTGGGTGGCGGAGGTGTGCGAGGCCTGCGGGCTGGGCGAGGACGAGCAGTACCGGCTCGGGCTCGCCGTGCACGAGGCCGCCGCCAACGCGGTCCTCCACGGCAACCGGCAGGACCCGGCCAAGCGCGTCCGGCTGAGCTGGGAACGACGGGACGGCCGGCTGTACGTGACGGTCGGCGACGAGGGCGAGGGTTTCACGCCCCCGGAGCCGTCCGACGGACCCAGCCTGAAGCCCTCCGGCCGCGGTCTGATCATGATCGGCCGTCTCGCCGACGGCTACGAGACGGTGCGCCGCGACGACCCGCCGGGGACCGACCTGGTCCTGGTGCTCAACCTGATCGCGTGAGGACTGATACCGCATGACCCAGATCACCACCCGCCAGAACGGGGAAGTGACCATCCTCGACATCACTGGCCGGCTCACCATCGGCGAGGGCGACTACGTCCTGCGCGAGAACGTGCGCCGCGCGCTCTCGGACGGCTCCAAGAACATCGTGCTCAACCTGGAGAACGTCACCACCGTCGACAGCAGCGGGATCGGCGAGCTCGTCTCCTCCTACACCACCACCAGCCACCAGGGCGGCAGGCTCAAGCTGCTCAAGCCGTCGCCGAAACTCCACGACCTGCTGCACATCACCCAGCTGATCACCGTCTTCGAGATCTACGACGACGAGCCCGAGGCCGTCGCCAGCTTCGCCTGATCCGCACCGGCCCACGCGCCATCCGCGTCGAGGGGCGACCGGTCGCTGCCGCCCCTCGACGTCTGCCGGTGCGGGCGCAACCGCCGGTGTTCGGAGCTGCCGACCGTTCCCGTCAACGGGCTGATGTTCAGTCAACCCGGTGTGACTGTGGTCGGGGCCGACTGTGCGTCCTGCGGCGAACCGGCGAGGGGCCGGTCTTCAGTCGGTTTCGCGGTGTCTGCTTGGGTGGTCGTCACGTCGCGGGGTATCGGCCGAAGAAATTTCGAGGAGGGCTGTCGATTCGGGGCCGGCCGTTCGACGTAAAGGTGTCAGGCAGGAACGACCAGCTGGAGGGACAGCGCAATGGCCCAGTACGCCATCCTCATCTACGCGAAGGCCCAGGCCGACGAGGCCGATCTCGTTCCCGGGGCACGGGAGGCCCATGACCGCCACTTCGAGGACATGGTGGAGTCAGGCTCCCTGGTCGCGGCATTCGCGCTGCAGCCCGCTGCGTACACGGCGACCTCGATCTGCGGTGACGTGGTGACCGACGGCCCCTTCGTCGATGCGAAGGAGGTCGTCGCCGGCTTCGCGGTCATCGAGGCGCCCGACCTGGACGCCGCTCTGGAGATCGCCCGGGCCAATCCCGCCGCCCAGCAGGGCGGCGGCGTCGAGGTGCGACCCGTCGAAGGCGGCTTCGTCGCGGATCGGCCCGCTGCGGCATGACGCCGCCGGAAGACGTCGAGGCGGCGGTCGCGGAGGCGCACCGTCGCGGGTGGGCCCGGGTGCTCGCTGCGACGGCCCGGGTCGCACGCGACCTGGACCTGGCCGAGGAGTGTGTGCAGGAGGCGTACGCCGCGGCCCTGGTGAGCTGGGACCGCGACGGAATTCCGGACAAGCCGGCGGCCTGGCTCACCACCGCGGCCAAGCGCCGTGCACTGGACGCGTTGCGGCGCGAGCAGACGCTCCGCTCCAAACTCCCGCTGCTGGTGGAGCCCGAGGGGTCGGGCGACGAGACCGCCGTCGACGGAGCGGCTGCCGTCCCGCCGGAGGACGTGGTGCCGGAGGACGTGGTGCCCGACGAGCGGCTGCGGCTCGTCTTCATGTGCTGCCATCCGGCGTTGGCACAGGAGGCGCAGCTGGCACTCACGCTGCGGCTGGTGTGCGGAGTGACCACCGCGGACATCGCGCGGGCGCTTCTGGTGTCGGAGCCGACCCTGGCCGCGCGGATGACCAGGGCGAAGAAGAAGATCTCGGCTGCGCGGATCCCCTTCCGGCTGCCGGGAGCCGCCGAACTGCCGGACCGGCTCCGGGCGGTGCTCGGCGTGATCCATCTGCTGTTCACCACCGGACACACCGCGCCGTCCGGCGCATCGCCGGTGCGTCAGGACCTGGTGGAGCAGTCGCTGCGGCTGGCCAGGATGCTGCGGGAACTGATGCCGGACGAGCGGGAGGTGCGGGGGCTGCTCGCCCTGCTGCTGGTCACCGACGCCCGGCGCGCGACCCGCGTCGACGCCGACGGCCGCCTGCTGCGCCTGGAGGACCAGGACCGATCGCTCTGGGACCGCTCGGCGATGGCCGAGGGGCACGACCTGATCGTGGACGGGCTGCGCGGTGGGCGGCCGGGCCGCTACCTCCTGCAGGCGGCGATCGCCTCGCTCCACGCCGAGGCACCGTCCTACGACCGGACGGACTGGCCGCAGATCGTCACCCTGTACGACGAGTTGCTGTCCGTGTGGCCCTCACCGGTGGTGGCGTTGAACCGCACGGTGGCGGTGTCGATGGTCTCCGGGCCGGCGAAGGCGCTGGAAGAGGTCACGGAGTTGGAGCAGGACAGCCGCCTCACGGGATACCGGTACCTGCCGGCCGTCAAGGCGGACCTGCTGGATCGCCTGGGCCGTTGGGAAGAGGCCTCGATCGCCTACCGCCGAGCGCTGGAGTTGACCGGCAACGGTGCCGAGCGCGAGTTCCTGACCGAACGCCTTGCCGGCCGGCACCGGGACACCACAGCCGGGGCACCCGGTAGGTTGACCGGATGAGCGATGTTCAGATCGATGCCGAGCGGCGGATCAGGCCCAAGGAGTTCCACGAGTCCGCCGGTCTCGAGGACTGGCGTGTGCTGGGTGAGGGCGCGTGCGCGTACTTCCGTACCGGGTCGTTCACGGCCGGTGCCCGACTCGTCCGGGAGATCGGCGAGCTGGCCGGCCTCGGGGGCGACCACCCCGATGTCGACCTGCGCGGTGAGGGTGTGACGGTACGTCTGATCACGGTCACGGACGACTACTACGGGCTGACCGCGCGGCACATGGAGGTGGCCCGGCAGATCTCGGCCGCGGCCCGAAAGCTCGGCATCGCGGCCGATCCGTCCGCCGTGCAGACCGTCCAGGTCACCGTCGACGCCCTCGCCGGCCCCGACGTGGTGGCGTTCTGGCGCGCACTGCTCGGCTACCGGGACCGTGCGGGCAGCGCCGAGGACCTGATCGACCCGAACCGCCGCGGGGCGCCGTTCTACTTCCAGCAGATGGACGAGCCGCGCCCGCAGCGCAATCGCGTCCACGTCGACGTCTGGGTGCCCTACGACCTGGCCGAGGCACGGATCGCCGCGGCCGTGGCCGCCGGCGGCCGCCTGGTCGACGACTCGAACGCCCCGTCGCACTGGGTCCTGTCCGACCCCGAGGGCAACGAGGCCTGCGTCGGCGCGGCAGGCTGGACGGGGCCGGAACCCGTCCGCAAGTAGCGGATCGCGTTCTTCCTTTCGAGTGGCGCGGCGAAGCCGGCCGCGGATGTTTGGTCCGACCTGTGCGGGTAGGCGCTCCGCCTGCCAAGGGGCCGCTGCGGCAGGGAGGAGCTGATCGGGTCATGACCGGACTTTCGGTGACGAGGGGCTCGGTCGCGCACGGGCCCGTCCTGTTCCTGGACGGGGAGGTCGATCTGTACACCGTCCCCCTCCTGGCGGATGCCCTCGAGGACGCCGTGGACCTGTGCCCGCCCGGGCGGCCGGTCACGGTGGACATGGCGCGTGTCGGCTTCTGCGACTCGTCCGGTCTCAACGCCCTGCTGAAGGCCCGGGCCAGGGCGACCGAGCGCAGCGTGGTGGTACGCGTGGCGAGCCCCTCGCCGCAGGTGGCGCGGCTGCTGAAGGTCACCGCCGCCGAGGGACTGCTCATGCAGACGGCCGACGGCGGTGGCTGACGCCGCGCCCACGGCCCGGCCGGGCGTTCGGACCACCGAAGCCCCCCGCGTCAGGCGGCGGACCCTTCCTCGGCGATCGGCATGTCGGCGGCGGTGCGGTCCAGCACGGTCTGCAGGCGGCGGACGGCGTCCTCGGCGTCGGTGAGTTCGCCGGGCGTGGGGACGACGGTGCCGAAGGCCTGCCGCGGGTCGGCGGGCAGGGTCCGCCAGTGGAGGACGGGTGCGAGTGCGGTGCTGGCCCGGGCCAGGAACCAGGCGAGTTGGCCGTGGGTGCGGGCGATGCCGATCGCGAGGACGGCCATGGCCTCGCGCAGCTGCTCCAGCCGGTCGATGCTCGGCAGGAATGCCTGCCGGTCGGCCGGCCCGACCGCCCTCGCCAGTCCGGCCGCGGTCTTCAGGGCGAGGACTGCGTCTCCCGGGGCCAGCTCCCACAGGCCGTCCCGCATCAGGCGCTCGGCCTCCGCGGCCAGACCCTCCACCTCCCCGCACACGCCTGTGCCGACAGACGCCCGGGGCGGCGACGGCTGGGCGTTGTGGGGGTCGAAGGCGGTGCGAGGGTCCACGTTGTCTCCTCCGGGTGCGGCGCGCCGAAGCACTTGGTGCCTCAGACTCTTGTCGCACCGCCGTTCGACGGCAGCCCCGACAGCGAAGCCTCCGGGGGCGACAGGCCGCCGAACGAAGGACTTCACGGGGTTGAAGTTGCCGTTGCGGCAGCTCCTACGGTCGTGTCCGGGGCCGGAGAAACCGGCCCGGCGAAACACACGTGCGGGAGTGGGCATGGACTGGCCGATCACGGAGGTGGCCCGGATGTCGGGCGTGACCGCCCGGACCCTGCGCCACTACGACGAGATCGGTCTGCTGCCGCCGGCCCGGATCGGCACCGGCGGCCGCCGCCACTACGGGGAGAAGCAGCTCCTGCAGTTGCAGCAGATCCTCGTGCTGCGGGCGCTGGGCGTCGGGCTGCCGGAGATCGGCCGGATCCTGTCAGAGCAGGTCGACGGGGTGCATGCCCTGCGCAGTCACCATCGGCGGCTGCTCGCCGAGCGGGACCGGCTCGACGCCCTGGCCGGCACCGTCTCCCGCACGATCGCCGAACTGGAACAGTCCAGGAAGGACGGCCACCCCGTGACCATCAACCGACCGGAGAACCTCTTCGAGGGCGTGCAGCCCTCCCAGTACGAGGAGAACATGCGCGACTTCCCCGAGCTCGCCGAGGAGGTCGGACGGCGCGCTGCCGCGATGAGCCAGGCCGACGCCGACGCCGGGCAGCGTGAGCGCACCGCGCAGATGATCCGGCTGGCCGAACTCATGGCAGCCGGCCACCCGGCCGACGCCGAGCCGGTCCAGGCCGAGGTCGCGGCCCAGTACCGGGCGCTGACCGGGCTGCGTGCCGTCTCCGCCGAGGAGTACCGGGCCATCGGACGCTCCTGCGTGGACAACGAAACCTGGCGCGCCGCGTACGAGGCGATCGCGCCCGGGCTGGCGGCGTACCAGCGCGACGCCATCGAGGTCTACGCCACGACCCGGCCGAACTGAGCCGCGGCCCGCTCGGAGCAGCCGTCAAACGGCCCGGCCTGCCCGACGCCGGCTGCCCCGACGAGGCCGTGTCCGGGGACGACCTGATCGCAAGTCGGCGGGGTGGGCCACTGCGGCGTCGGTGGTCCCGTTCACTCGTCCGGTCCAGCACCGCCCGCTGCGCGGCCGTGGGGCGGCTAGCGTCGTGGCACGTCAGCCGACTTTCCATCATCCCCGCGACGCAGGTCTGCGAGCGGCGGACCCGGAGCGAGGGAGGCCGATCATGTACGAGATGCACGCCGAGGTGCTGCCCGGCCCTGAAGGATGCCTGCGCTGGCACGCGGTGCGGCCGGGCGGCGCCCGGACGGCCGTGTGCGGCTGTCCCGTCGGGACCTTCGATCCGGACCTTCCGGACGAGCCGGGAATCGGCGAACTCTGCTCGGGCTGCATGACCGAGATCGCGTCGGCCATGGAGTGCGCGGGCACGGCCTGAGCCCGGCCCCGCGGAGGGTGCGGTCCCCGGAGGGCGCCCAGCGGTTCGGCGGCAGCGACCGCTGGGCGCACACCCCTCCGTGAGGCCGGCCTCGCCGGCTACGACCGGGCGCCGGCGCGCCCCGGCAGGCGGGCGGACAGCACCTGGCCCAGCGCCAGCATGCTCAGGCCGAACATGGCCACGCCCAGGGGGACATGGAGCGCCGGCTTGTGCGCGACGCCCAGCACGACCTGCACCGAGGCCAGGACGAGGAAGCCGGACGAGTACAGGATGGGCCGGGGCGACCCGCCGCCCGGCCGCCACGCCAGGATCGCCGCGATCACGTACAGCATCGATGCCCCGTACATCACGCGTGCTCCGACGCTGTGCAGCGTCTCGCCGTAGGACGAGGACAGCAGCAGTCCGGCGGTGGCCGCCTGGAAGAAGATGGCCAAGGTCTGCAGACCGACCGCGATCTGAATGAAAGTCAGTCCGCGGTGCTCTGCCGTCGTCGGTGTGGCCATGGTGCGGTCCCCTCTTCTGCCGTGCGGCGGTGATCGATAACGTCTCGTCGGTCCGACGACGCAGGCCCGCAGAATGTGAGGCGGCGGAGTGTGAGCCGAATCACGGCCTCACATTCCGGTGCGGTACTTCGTCGGAGTGGCGAGGGAAGAACCAGGGGAGGGGTCACGACATGAGCACCACGTCCGAGCCGGGGCAGGACCGGTTCGAGCCGGGGCTGAGCGCGATCGTCGGTGAGCGGCGACAGTTGATCAACCTCGCCTACCGGCTGCTCGGTTCGCTGGCCGAGGCCGAGGACGCGGTGCAGGAGACCTACACCCGCTGGTACACGATGCCCCGGCACCAGCAGGAGGCCGTCGAGTCGCCCGGCGCCTGGCTGACCACGGTGGCCACCCGCATCTGCCTGGACCTGCTCGGCTCGGCAAGAGCCCGGCGCGAGCGCTACGTCGGCGAATGGATACCCGAGCCGCTGCCCGACCGCACGGAGTGGATCGGCGGCCCGACGGGCGCCGGCACCGCCGAACCGGCCGACCCCGCCGACCGGATCACCCTGGACGAGTCGGTCGGCATGGCCTTCCTGGTCGTACTGGAGTCGATGACGCCGGCCGAACGCGTCGCGTTCATCCTGCACGACGTCTTCCGGTACCCCTTCGCCGAGATCGCCGAGATCGTCGGCCGGTCACCGGCGGCCTGCCGGCAGCTGGCCTCCTCGGCCCGTCGGCGGGTCCGCGCAGCGCAGGCACCGACCGCGCCGGCGGCCCGGCAGGCCGATGTGGTGCGGCACTTCAAGGAGGCCTGGGAGGCCAAGGACATCAAGGCCCTCGTCGACCTCCTCGACCCCGACGCCACGATGATTGCCGACGGCGGCGGACTGGTCGGCACCGTCCTCCGCCCGGTCGAGGGCAGCGACCGGATCGCCCAGTACCTGATCGCCATCGCCGACAAGGCCCCCGGGCTGACCCTCCTGGAACGGACGGTCAACGGGTGCCCCGGCCTGGTCGCCCAGCAGGCGGGCGCCACCGCCACCGTGGCGGCATTCGGCCTCGCCGGAGGCCGCATCACCCGCATCTGGGCCGTCCGCAACCCCGAGAAACTCCGCCCCTGGACCGAGAACGGGCAGAGCTGACCGGTCGTCGCCGGTGCCGATGCGTTTCAGGGATGCATACGCGCACCCTTGAGGACCTTGTCCACCGCGTTCCTCGGCCCGTGGACGGCCATTCCCACCAGATCGAGGTGGTCGGTGCCCACGGCGCGTACGGCTGCCCGGTTGTCCCGGTCGTTGCCGGTGGCGAACAGGTCCGAGGTGAACACGGCGCTGCGGAGGGAGCGGGACAGCGCGCGCCGGTGCGCGGCGGTCAGGACTTCCTTCGTCCCCTCGAAGACCAGTACGGGCTGGCGGAACATCGGCAGGTACACGGTGTCGTCGGCGTCCGCGTACGGCTCGCCGATCACCTCGGGCGATGCCGTGCCGAGCCCGCTGACCAGGAAGGCGGTCACGTTCAGCCGCTGCCAGGGCTCGAGGTCGTCGCGCAGCAGGACGGCGATCTTCGTGTCGAAGCGGACAGGTGCGTCGGCCGTCGGAGTGGCCCCGGCGGCGGTGCGGGTGTCGGTCTGATCCGTTCTCATGCCATGAGACTGCAGGCCGATCGTGGGCTCCGTCTTGTACGTTCTTTGCATGGCGTCGCAGCAGCAGGTCTCTGCCTGGCGCCCGGCCGTCCCGGGCGTCGTGGAGGTCCTCCACGCCCACTTCACCGAGCACGCGTACCCCATGCACGTCCACGACGCCTGGACGGTGCTGATCGTCGACGACGGCGCCGTCCGCTACGACCTGGACCGCCACGAGCGCGGCACCCCGAACGGCACCGTCAGCCTGCTCCCGCCGCACGTCCCGCACAACGGCTCGCCCGCCACCGCCCACGGCTTCCGCAAGCGGGTGCTCTACCTCGACACGACGCAGCTGGACACGGACTTCATCGGCCCCGCGGTCGACGGCCCGGACCTCACCGACCCCGTCCTGCGCAGGCGGGTCGGCCGGCTGCACACCGCCCTCGCCCGTCCGGGGGACGAACTCGAGGCGGAGAGCCGGCTGGCCCTCATCGGCGAGCGCCTGCGCGAGCACCTGCGCCCCCGGCTGACCGTCCCCGCGAGCCCGCCGGGCCGGGGCATCGCCCACGACCTGCGCGACCTCCTGGACGCGCGCCTGCTCGAAGCCACCACGCTGGACCGGGCCGCCCGCCTGCTGCACGCCCACCCCGCGCACCTGGTGCGCGCGTTCAGCGCCGCCTTCGGCATTGCACCCCATCAGTACGTGATGTCCCGGCGCGTCGACCTCGCCCGCCGACTGCTGCTCGGCGGCCGGCCACCAGGCGAGGTCGCGACCGCCGCCGGCTTCTACGACCAGTCCCATCTCACCCGGCACTTCAAGCGCGTCCTGGGCACCACCCCGGGCCGGTACGCCCGAGCCGGGCGCAGGCCGAGCACGGAGGGGCGTGCGCTCTGCGGCCCCGGCTCGTTGGACCCGGCGTGACGGGTGCTGCGGGCGACGGGCCGGTGCTGTGGGCGCTGGTGGTGCGGGAGACGGCTGACGGCATGGTGGCGGAGATCGTCGTCGAGGTCGACGAGGGCCACTACGGCGCGTTGGCGACGGATGCCTGGGAGAGCGGCTTCGTGGCGGTCGGCGAGGCGCCGGTGACCACCGGGTCGGTGCGGGTCCGCGGCGACCGGTTCGTGGGGCTGCTGCTGGTCGGCGGCCGCGAGGGGTGGGAGCCGAAACCCGTGATGGAGGCGCCGGCGACGTGGCTGTCGGCCGCGGCCGAGGCCGGTGGCGTCCTGGTGACCGTGGTGCGTCCCGGCACCTGGCCGCCCGGCCTCGCCGGCCTCCCGCCCGACCGCCGCGCCGAGGCCTTCGAGGACCGCCTGGAGGAGGCCCGGGCCACCGGGACGGTGCTGCAGGGCATCGTGGATCTCGACCTGCAGTGAGCCGGGCGTTGTGCCGCATCGGCCGGAGCACTGCAGGGACGGGCTCAACCCAGCGTGAGCCACCGGATGCCCAGGCGGTCGACCTCGGCCTCTTCCTCCCCGGTGAGGGGATCGCGTCCCGTCGCCTTGCGCAGGAAGCGAAGCCGGCCCCAGTCCAGCTCCTCCAGCGCTGCTCCACCGTCCGGGCCGAGCAGTAGATCCTGCAGCACGTCCGCGGCCTGCGGAGTCAGCCACGGCTTGCGTCCCAGGGCGTCGGCCAGATCCAGACCGTGTACGGCGACCTCGACCACCCGCGTCACCAGGAACTCCGACAGCAGCATCGGATCGCCGTGCCGGGTACGGACGACACGCCCGTCCGCCTCGGCACGGCACAGGCGGTCCGCCTCCCGCCAGGTGGCGTCGAAACCCTCGACCAGGCCGGCTCCGCCGGCCTGCCGTGCCGCACGGTCCCGGGCCAGCGCGATCCGAGCCGCGTTGGTGTCCGGGGCGAAACGGCCGTCGGCCCGGTAGTACTCCGATGCCGACACCTCGGCGCAGGCCGGTGCCGGCGCGGCCAGCATGCCGGGCAGCCAGGCAATCACCACCTGGACGTGCCCCAGCAGCTCGGCCACCGTCCACGGTGCGCACCGTGTCGGCAGCCGCCACTCGGCCTGCGACACCCCGGTCATCTCCTGCACAAGTCGCCCGGCCTCGACACCGAACGCCTCGACCACCCGCCCCTGATCCATGCCGGTCAAGCTACCCGACCGGAACCAATACAGCGGCAGGGTGCTGTCCCCGGTCTGCCGTTCTGCCGTCAGCGTGCCGGGGTCGTGGGTGTCTGTTCGACGAGGGTGGCGGTGGCGCGGTCGAGGAACTCGCAGAAGCGGCGGTGTTCGTCGGTGCTGAAGCGGTCGGTCAGGGCGCGTTCGAGCACGATGACCTCCTGATAGGCACGGTCGAGCAGGTCCCGTCCTGCGTCGGTGAGGGTGGCGATCATGACCTTGGCGTGGGCGGGGGAGGCTGTGCGGTCGATGAGGTCCTTGGTCTGCATGCCGTTCAGGACGGTCGCCATGCTCTGCTGGGAGACGCCGCAGGCGCGGGCGAGTTGGGCGCCGGACCGGCCGTCGTCCCGGGAGAGGGCGAGCAGCACCGTGTACTGGGTCATGGTCAGCCCGTAGGTGCGCAGCACTGCTTCGTGGTGGGCCATCAGTGCCTGCTCGGCGCGGCGGATGCGGGTGCAGAGGTGTTCCTCGACGGGCGCCTCGGCCATCTCTCTCAACTTCCTTACTTGACTCAACTATCTGAGACTCATTAGCGTTGCCAGTGTCAGGTTACTGAGTCGACACAGAAGGTTGTGAAACTCGATGAAGGCTGTTGTCTTAAGCGCAGACGACCGGTTCCGTCTGACCGAGACCGCAGAACCGGTCCCCGGGCCGGGCGAAGTGGCGGTACGGGTCGCCTGTGCGGGGGTCCAGTGGGGTGATGTGCTGGCGCGCCGGGGGCACTTCCCGATCCCGCGGCCGTTCGTGCCCGGCTTCGAGGCCGCAGGCCACATCGTCGCGGTCGGCGACGGAGTGGACGAGGGCCGCCTCGGGGAACAGGTCCTCGCGCTGATCGGCGGAGGCGGCTACGCACAGGTCGCACTCGCACCCGCCGCACTGGCCGTTCCCGCGGAGAGCGTCGACGTGCGCACCGCGGCGGGGTTCGGCTGGACCGCCCCGACCGCCTACGACCTGATCAACACCGTCGCGGGGATCGGGCCCGGGGACAGTGTTCTGATCCACGCGGCATCCGGCGCAGTCGGCACCCTGGCTGCACAGTTCGCCGCCGCGGCGGGCGCAGGGCGCATCGTCGGCGTGGCCGGCAACGCCGACCGGGCCGACTACGCCCGCCGCTTCGGCTACCACCGGGTGCTGACCCGGGCGGAGTTCCCGGACGCCCTTGCCGGGGAGGCCTTCGACGCGATCCTCGACCCCGTCGGCGGTGCGACCCGCATCGCGAACCTGGCACACCTGGCGCCGCACGGCCGGCTCGCCGTCTACGGCAACCTCGCCACCTTCGAGCCCGTCGACGTCCCGGTGAACGACCTGCTGATGAACGGGCAGTCGCTGATCACCTACAACAGCCACCTGCTGAGCCGCACCGACCCCGTCCGGCTGGCCGCCGGCGCCGCCCGCGCCCTGGCGCTGGTGGCCGACGGCTCGGTACGCATCGACATCACCGCCGAGTACGAACTCGCGGACGTGGAGACGGCGATCGACCATCTGGCGAGCGGTGCCACCCGCGGGAAGAGCGTCGTCCGGATCCCGTAGCACCGGCCGCGGATGCCGGCCATGCCCGGGCTGTCGGTACGCATCAACACCGGCCGCAACAGACCGGCAGACAGTGCAGGCCGTCGGCTTCGACGGAGACCACGGGCTCGGCACCGGATCGGGGCACCGGACAGATCACTCCCGCACGCGTCGCAGGCCGTGCGGGCGGTGATCGCAGCCGTCGCCCCGTCCTACCGGGGCCGGCGCCGGACCGAGCCGGGCGCACTCATCGGTAACCGCCCGAGCACCTCGACGAGTTCACGGACAGCCCGGGGTGGGTGTCCGCGAAGGCATCGATCTGCCGGATCGCGGCGACGAGGTCGTCACCGAGCCGCAGGTGCTCGCGGTAGGGGACGGCCAGCCGGACCAGGTCGACCAACCGGTCCTCCGACCAGGCGTGCCCGGCAGCCTTCCGGAGCCGGACCAGGTCGTCGTGCTCGGCAAGGGCGCGCCGGCGATCGTCGGAGAGGAGCAGCTGCCACCGGCACCGGTCGGCCGCCGCGGCGGGTACCGGGCCGAGGGCTCGGCGGAGTTCGGCGATACGGGCGGCCGCCGCGGCCCGGAGGCCGGCCGCGAGCAGATCGGCCTGCCGGAGAACCGGCTTCGAGTCGATGATCGGCGGGTTCATCGGGTCACCGTACTGGCACCGTCGCGAATCCGCGGCGATCGCCACGGAGGCCGGCCTCGGTGTGTCGCCGGGACGGCCGAACGGGACTGCCGCCGTCCCCGGCCGGTGACCCCGGCACGTACCGCCGCCCGGCCCGAGGCGTGTCGTGATGCTCCGTTCGGGTGCTCCGCCCGCGCGGCGCGTCCTGAGGGGAGTGCCGCTCCGAGCTAGCGTCTGATGATCAGACACCCCGTATCGGGAGAGAGGCCGGGAATGCGCACCTTCCGCTCACGGTGGCTGAACGCGGCTGCGGGGCTCTGCGTCGCCGCGTCGGTCCTGGCCGGCTGCGGGAGCAGCGGGCAGGGCGGGCCGGTGACGTTGAACTGGTACAACTTCCCCGACGACTCGGGCGCTCTCCAGCAGGCGGCGGACCGCTGCGGTCAGCAGTCGGGCGGTCGGTACACCATCAAGTACAACAAGCTGCCGCGTGGCGCCGACGGTCAGCGCCAGCAGCTGGTGCGCCGGATGGCCGCGCACGACACGGGCGTGGACATCCTCGGCCTGGACGTCACCTGGCCGGCCGAGTTCGCGGAGGCGGGGTGGATCCGGGAGTGGACCGGTGCGATGAAGGAGCAGGCCACCGCGGACACCCTTGAGGCGGCCGTGCAGACCGCGACCTGGAAGGGCCGCCTGTTCGCGGTGCCGTACAACTCCAACACGCAGCTGCTGTGGTACCGGGACGATCTGGTGCCGAACCCGCCGAAGACCTGGGCGGAGATGCTGGCCCAGGCGGACGCGCTGGCGAAGCAGGGCAAGCCGCACTACGTGGAGATCCAGGGCGCGCAGTACGAGGGCCTGACGGTGTGGTTCAACACCCTGATCACCAGCGCCGGCGGCTCGATCCTCACCCCGGACGCGCAGGCGCCCTCGCTCGGTCCTCCCGCGGTCGTCGCCGCCGGGGTGATGCACGACACCGCCACGTCGGCGGCCGCCGACCCCTCACTGCCCAACCAGATGGAGGACCAGAACCGGCTGGCGATGGAGTCCGGAACGGCGGCCTTCGAGCTCAACTACCCCTTCGTCTACCCGTCGATGAAGGCCAACCAGCCCGAGCTGTTCGAGCACTTCCGCTGGGCGCCGTACCCGGCCGTGCTGCCCGACCGGCCGGCCAGTGTGACGATCGGCGGGATCGACCTGGCCGTCGGCGCGTACGGCCGGCACCCGGATCTCGCGTACGAGGCCACCCTGTGCCTGCGGGACCGCGAGAACCAGCTCACCAACGCGCTGAAGGGCGGCCTGCCACCGTCGCTGCGCAGCCTGTACCAGGCAGCCGAGCTCACCCAGAGCTACCCGTTCGCGGCGGACGTGCTGGCAGCACTGGAGACTGCGAGTGTGCGGCCGCAGACACCGGCCTACCAGAACGTGTCGATCGCCATCTCGCACACCCTGTCGCCGCCCGCCGACATCCATCCGGAGAGCACCGTCGCCGATCTCCGCGGGCAGATCGAGGATGCCCTCGGTTCCAAGGGGCTGATCCCGTGACACCTGCCACCGTATCCGGCGACCGGGCCGGCAAGAGGACCGCGGAGTCCGAGGGCGCCCGTCAGGAGCGCCGGCTGGGCCTGCTGCTGTGCGCGCCCGCCGCGATCGTGATGCTGGCGGTCACCGCCTACCCGATCGTGTACGCGGTCTACCTGTCACTGCAGCGCTACGACCTCCGGTTCCCGAGCCAGGCCCACTGGGTGGGCCTGTCCAACTACGGCGCGGTGCTGAGCTCCCCGTTCTGGTGGCAGGCGCTGTGGGTCACCGTGCTGATCACCGTGGTCTCGGTGGCGATCGAGCTGGTGCTCGGCATGGTGCTCGCGCTGGTCATGCACCGGGCGGTGTTCGGGCGCGGCACCGTCCGCACCGCGGTGCTGGTCCCCTACGGCATCGTGACCGTGGTCGCCGCGTACTCGTGGCAGTACGCCTGGACACCCGGCATCGGGTACCTCGCGGCGCTGCTGCCGGAGGGCAGTGCCCCGCTCACCGACCACTGGCAGGCGATCGGCCTGATCATCCTCGCCGAGGTGTGGAAGACCACGCCGTTCATGGCCCTGCTGCTGCTGGCCGGCCTGGCTCTCGTCCCCGACGAGACCGTCCGGGCGGCGATGGTGGACGGCGCGACCTTCGGACAGCGCCTGCGACTGGTGATCATTCCGCTGATGAAGCCGGCAATCCTGGTCGCCCTGCTCTTCCGCACCCTGGACGCCTTCCGCATCTTCGACAACATCTACGTCCTGACCGGCGGCTCCAACGACACCGGCTCCGTCTCGATCCTCGGCTACGACAACCTCTTCACCGCCCTCAACCTCGGCATCGGGTCGGCGATCTCGGTGCTGATCTTCCTCTGCGTGGCGATCATCGCCTTCGTCTTCATCAAGATCTTCGGCGCCGCGGCGCCGGGTGGCGAACCGGAGCGCCGATGAACAACCGCACCCGCACTCTGACCGGTTGGGGCGTCGCCAACCTGATCGTCGTCCTCTACGCGCTCTTCCCGGTCTGGTGGATCGTCGCGCTGTCCTTCAAGGACCCGAGCACCCTCACCGACGGCGACTTCATCCCCCGCGAGTGGACCTGGGAGAACTACCAGGGGATCTTCGAGACCTCGGAGTTCACCCGCGCCCTGGTCAACTCGATCGGCATCTCGGTGATCGCCACCACCGTCGCCGTCGTCCTCGGCACCATGGCGGCCTACGCGGTGGCCCGGCTGCGCTTTCCCGGCAAGCGGCTGCTGATCGGGGTCTCCCTGCTGATCGCGATGTTCCCGCCGATCTCGCTGGTGTCACCGCTGTTCAACATCGAGCGCGCGCTCGGGATCTTCGACACCTGGCTGGGGCTGATCATCCCGTACATGACGTTCTCGCTGCCGCTGGCGATCTACACCCTGTCGGCGTTCTTCCGCGAGATCCCCTGGGACCTGGAGAAGGCGGCCAAGGTGGACGGCGCAACACCGTGGCAGGCCTTCCGCCTGGTCATCGCCCCGCTGGCCGCGCCAGGGGTGTTCACCACCGGCATCCTCGTCTTCATCTTCTGCTGGAACGACTTCCTGTTCGCCATCTCGCTGACCTCCACCACCCGGGCCAGGACGGTCCCGGCGGCGATCGCCTTCTTCACCGGCAGCTCCCAGTTCCAGCAGCCGACCGGATCCATCGCGGCCGCCGCGGTGGTCATCACCATTCCGATCGTGATCTTCGTTCTGCTGTTCCAGCGCCGCATCGTCGCCGGCCTGACCGCCGGCGCAGTCAAGGGATGAGACCGCCCACCGGGCGGACCAGGAAGGCGAACCGTGGCCGAGATCGTCCTCGACGGCATCACCAAGCGCTACCCCGACGGCGCACTCGCCGTCCGAGACTTCAACCTCACCATCGCCGACGGAGAGTTCGTGATCCTCGTCGGCCCGTCCGGCTGCGGCAAGTCCACCACCCTCAACATGATCGCCGGGCTGGAGGACATCACCGAGGGCACACTGAGCATCGGCGGGCAGATCGTCAACGACCGCGCCCCCAAGGACCGCGACATCGCCATGGTCTTCCAGAGCTACGCCCTCTACCCGCACATGACCGTCCGCGACAACATGGGCTTCGCCCTGCGCCTGGCCAAGGTCGACAAGGCCGCCATCGCCGCCAAGGTCGAGGAGGCCGCCCGCATCCTCGACCTGACCCAGCACCTCGACCGCAGACCCGCCAACCTCTCCGGCGGACAGCGCCAGCGCGTCGCGATGGGCCGCGCCATCGTCCGGGACCCGAAGGTGTTCCTCATGGACGAGCCGCTGTCGAACCTCGACGCCAAGCTCCGGGTCCAGATGCGCACCCAGATCGCCGCCCTCCAACGGCGCCTGGGCACCACCACCGTCTACGTCACGCACGACCAGGTCGAGGCCATGACCCTCGGCGACCGGGTGGTCGTCATGCGCGCCGGCGTCGTGCAGCAGGTCGGCTCACCCCAGCACCTGTACGACGCACCGGTGAACCTGTTCGTGGCGGGCTTCATCGGCTCGCCCGGCATGAACTTCCTCGGCGCAACGCTCGAACAGAGCACGCTGCGCACCTCGCTGGGCGACATCCCGCTGGACGACCGGATCCGACGCGCCCTGGAGCGTGCGGACGCGCCGCGCGACCTCATCGTGGGCATCCGTCCCGAGGCGTTCGAGGACGCCTCGCTGATCGACGAGCACGCGGGCGGCATCACCTGCACCGTCACCGTGGAGGTCCGGGAGTCCGTGGGATCCGACGTGTACGTGCACTTCGCGGAGGAGGGCGGGCCCGCCCGTACCGAGGAGCTCGCCGAACTCGCCGCCGACTCGGGACGGGCGGACACGGGCATGCAGGAGCAGCGGGTGGTCGCCAGGCTGAACACCGCCACCCGGGCCGCCGAGGGCAGCCCGCTGGAGCTGTGGATCGACACCGCCAGCATTCACGTCTTCGACCCCGCGACCGGCGCCAACCTGACCCGCCCCGAGCAGGCCGCGAACTGACGCCGACCGGCGCCGAACCATTCCCCGGACCGGCGCCGAGCCGCCGGCCGCTCTTCGGTCCGGACGGCGCGGCGGCGACGGCACCGGCGCGCGGCTCAGCGGCCGGGGGAGCCGGCGGGCACTTCCAGGCCGCGGGCGGTGACGAGGTGGGCGGTGCCGTCGGCGAGGCGGTAGGACAGGCCGACCACGGCGGTGGTGCCGGCGTCGACGGCGTCGGCGAGGGTGCGCGAGCGCTCCAGCAACAGGTCGACGGTGTGCCGTATGTGGGTGTCGATGAAGTCGGCATCGTCGGTGTGGCCGGCGGCCCGGGCGGCCAGGACGCTCGGCGTGACGCGCTCGATCACGTCGCGCACGTAGCCATTGACGGTGGTGCCGTCCTGGACGGCGGCCCGCGTGGCGGCCACCGCCCCGCAGGAGTCGTGGCCGAGGACCACGACCAGCGGGCTGCCCAGCACGCTCACGCCGTACTCGATGCTGCCGAGCACCTCCGGGCCCATGACGTGGCCGGCGGTGCGGACCACGAACAGGTCGCCCAGGCCCCGGTCGAAGATGATCTCCGCTGCGAGGCGGGAGTCGGAGCAGCCGAACAGGACCGCGAAGGGGCTCTGGGCCGGGGCGGTGGCGGCACGGCGCGCGGCGTCCTGGTTCGGGTGCTCGGGGGTACCCGTGGTGAAACGCCGGTTGCCGGCCAGCAGTGTCTCCAGGGCAACGTGGACAGTCATTCGATCACCGGTCATGGCGGCAGCCTACGTGCTGCGCCCCGGTCAGGTGCCGCCCATCCCTCCCCGGCCGGCGACCATGGTCAGGTTCAACCCGCTCACCGCCCCGGCCAGGCCCGGGGTCCGGTCGGCGAGGCGGTCGGTGAGTGCGGTGATCCGCCCGGCGTGGGCCTTCCGGTCGTGGCGTGAGAGCACCAGCCGCAGATGGCCGTGGGCGGCCAGTGCCGCGAGGACCGCGTCGGCGAACGGCGCCTCGGCGACGGGGGAGCTGCCGCGGACGAGCTCGGCCACCCGCGCCTGGAGGTCCAGGGCCTCGCGCGGGTCGTCCATCGCCACCGTCCGGTGCGGCGCGACGGGGCCGTAGGGGTTGCGGTCCGCCATGGCCATGACGCCGAGCGTCGCGAGCTGCTCCTCGACGGCCTCCAGGGTGTCGTCGCGGCTGCGCCTGATCCACGACTTCCAGGTGCGGGGACGGTCGCCGAGTTCGGCGAGCAGCGTGTCCAGGACGCGGTCCCCGGTGGGGTCGGCGGAGACGACCTGGACCCGGCCCGCCCTGTTCTCGGCTGCGGAACCCCGGTGGGCGAGCTCGGCCAGGGCGGCGGCGCGCAGCAGGTAGCCGGCGCGGGTGCGGTCCTGCAGGGTCTGGGCGCGGGTGTCGAAGGCCAGCAGGTAGGCGGCCAGATGCAGTCCTCGGCTCATGGCGCCGACGATACGGCGCGCCCGCCCGCGCGCCATCGAACCGCAGGACGGGCCGCCCTCCGCCCGCAGGAGTATCCGTCCGGCCGGCCATCGTCCCCCGGTCCCACAGAGGCCGGCCGGGGGACGTGGACGGGAGCCGGAACACGGTCCACCCCCGTCAGCGCCACGCCCGCCCCGGGGCTCGTGCACGACGGTGTCCGGCCGGCCCACCGGGGCCGGCCGGACACCGCGGCTCAGCTGCTCAGCGCAGGTCGAACCGGTCGAGGTTCATCACCTTGTTCCACGCCGCCACGAAGTCGCGCACGAACTTCTCGTCCGCGTCCGCGGAGGCGTAGACCTCGGCGACGGCGCGCAGCTGGGAGTGCGAGCCGAAGACGAGGTCGACGGCGGTGGCCGTCCACTTCAGCTCGCCCGTCGCACGGTCCCGCCCCTCGAAGACGTTCGCGTCCGACTCCGACGCCTTCCACTCCGTGCCCATGCCGAGCACGTTGACGAAGAAGTCCGTGGTCAGCGTCTCCGGACGCTGCGTGAGGACGCCGTGCGGGGAACCCCGGAAGCCCGCGTTCAGCGCCCGCATGCCGCCGACCAGGACGGTCATCTCGGGCGCGGTCAGCGTCAGCAGGCTGGCCCGGTCGAGCAGCAGGGTCTCCGGCGACAGTTTCTCGTCGTCCCGCAGGTAGTTGCGGAACCCGTCCGCCCGGGGTTCGAGCACGGCGAACGGCTCCACGTCGGTCTGCTCCTGCGAGGCGTCCGTGCGCCCCGGCGCGAACGGGACCGTGACGGCGTGCCCGGCGTTCCGCGCGGCCCGCTCGACCGCGGCGCAGCCGCCCAGGACGATCAGGTCGGCGAGCGAGATCCTCTTGCCGCCGGTCTGGGCGCCGTTGAAGTCCCGCTGGATCTCCTCCAGCCGCCTTACCGTCTCGACCACCTCGGGCAGGTCGTTGCTCTCCCAGTCCTTCTGCGGCGCCAGCCGGATCCGCGCCCCGTTGGCCCCGCCGCGCTTGTCGGTGCCGCGGAAGCTCGCCGCCGCCGCCCACGCCGTGGTGACCAGCTGCGGAATGCCCATGCCGGAGTCGACGATCCGGTCCTTGAGGGCGGCGATGTCCTCGTCCGCGACCAGTTCGTGGTCGACTTCGGGGACCGGGTCCTGCCACAGCTGCGGTTCGGGAACCCACGGCCCGAGGTAACGGGACACCGGGCCCATGTCGCGGTGCAGCAGCTTGTACCAGGCCTTGGCGAACGCCTCGGCGAGCTGGTCGGGGTTCTCGTGGAAGCGCCTGCAGATCGGCGCGTAGACCGGGTCCTCCCGCAGCGCGAGGTCGGTCGTCAGCATCATGGGGGCGTGCCGCTTCGACGGGTCGTGCGCGTCCGGCACGGTGCCCTGCGCCGCCGGGTCGGTGGGCTTCCACTGGTGGGCCCCGGCGGGGCTGGTCGTCAGCTCCCAGTCGTACCGGAACAGGTTGTCCAGGTAGCCGTTGTCCCACGTCGTCGGCTCGTTGGTCCACGCGCCCTCGAGCCCGCTGGTGAGCGTGTCGGCGCCCTTGCCGCTGCCGTACGTGTTGTGCCAGCCCAGGCCCTGCTGCTCGAGGGGAGCGGCCTCGGGTTCCGGGCCGAGGTACGACGGGTCGACGGCGCCGTGGCACTTGCCGAAGGTGTGGCCGCCGACGATGAGTGCGACGGTCTCCTCGTCGTTCATGGCCATGCGCCCGAAGGTCTCCCGGATGTCGCGGGCGGCGGCCAGCGGGTCCGGGTTGCTGTTGGGGCCCTCCGGATTGACGTAGATCAGCCCCATCTGCACGGCGCCGAACGGATTGGCGAGTTCGCGGTCGCCGCTGTAGCGCTCGTCGCCGAGCCAGGTGTCCTCGGAGCCCCAGAAGATCTCCTCGGGCTCCCAGATGTCCTCGCGCCCGAAGCCGAAGCCGAACGTCCTGAATCCCATGGATTCCATGGCGCAGTTGCCGGCGAACACGAGAAGGTCGGCCCAGGAGATCTTCCGGCCGTACTTCTGCTTGACCGGCCACAGGAGCCGCCGCGCCTTGTCCAGGCTGGCGTTGTCCGGCCAGCTGTTGAGCGGCGCGAAGCGCTGGGCGCCGCTGCCGCCGCCGCCCCGGCCGTCCGCGATGCGGTACGTGCCGGCGGCGTGCCAGCTCATCCGGATGAACAGCGGTCCGTAGTGGCCGTAGTCGGCGGGCCACCAGTCCTGCGATTCCGTCATCAGCTCGATGACGTCCCGCTTCAGCGCGTCCACGTCCAGGGTGGCGAACTCCGCCGCGTAGTCGAAGTCCTCGCCCATCGGATCGGAACCGGGTGAGCTCTGGCGCAGCACCTGGAGGTCCAGCTGGGCGGGCCACCAGTCCCGGTTCGTCCTGGGGCGGGTCGACGTGGGGGTGGGGGAGGGAATTGCTGGGTTCTCGCTCTCGCTGCCGGACACGTCCGCCCCTTCTTCCTCGATCGGTCTATTTGTACCCTTTCACCCATATCGTCCCGCACCGTGGACCGTACGGCGGGAAGAACACGCAGAACGCCGGCTCCCGCCTGTGCGGGAGAATCGTCACGGGTGGTGGATCGCGTGACGTGTGATCCCCGGAGGTTCCCGGTTCAGGCCTTCCGGGTCACTTGGGAAGCTGGGCCTTGATGGCCTGGTCCGCGGCGGCGACTGCCGGCGCCACCGGATCGCCCTTGACCGCCGAGTAGATCAGCGCGTTGAACGGTCCCCAGACGGCGCCCATCTGAGGGAGCGACGGCAGCGGCACGCCGGCCTGCGCGGCCTGCTCGAAAGCCGCGAGGTCGGGGTCGGTGGCACGCGCGTGGGCGAGGGCCTCCTTCAGGGCCGGCATCCTGGGTTCGGTCTTGTACAGGGCGTCGGCGAGCTCGACGGAGCCGAGCGTCGAGAGGACGAACTTGTGGGCGAGCGCCTTGTGCGCACCCTTGCTGGCGACGAAGAACGACTGGACGCCGACGAACGACCGGGCCGGGTCCTCGCCCGCGAATCCGGGCACGGGGGAGACGGCGTACTTGGTCCCTGCGGCCCGCACGTCCGCCAGGCGCCACGGGCCGGACACCAGGAAGGGGGTCTTCCCCGAGGTGAAGGCGGCCGCCGTGTTCTCGGAGGTGTAGGAGCGGCGCAGGACCCCCTTCCCCTTCTCTCCCAGCGCCGCGATCTTCTCGATCGCGGCGACCGACGCGGGGCTCCCGACGCCGAGGTCGGACGGATTGGCGTTGCCCCGCCCGTCGTCGCCGAACAGGTAGCCGCCGCCGGAGCTGAACAGCGGGTACATGTGGTACGTGTCACCGGACTTCCCGTCCGACTGGCTGACGGTGTACCCGAGCGCCTGGGACACCTTGCCGGCCTTCCGGAGCGCCTCCCCGGTCGCCACCAGCTCGTCGAAGGTCCCGGGGGTGCCGGGAGCGAGTTCGGTGTTGCGGAACAGCACCAGGCTCTCCACCGCGTACGGAATGCCGTAGAACTGGCCGTTGTACATCACCGCCCTGCGGGCGACGTCCACGTAGTCCTCCATCTTGTTGTCGAGCACCAGGATGGGGTCTATGAAGCCGTTCAGTACGAGGTTGCCGATCCAGTCGTGGGCGCCGATCATGACGTCCGGGCCCGTGCCCGCCCGGGAGGCCCTGATGAACGTCTCCTGCTGGTTCTCCGTTACGGCGACGATCTCCGCCTTGGCGCCGTGCTTGGCGGCGAAGGCGTCCGCGAACGGCCTGAGCGCCTCGGCGCGCTTCTCGTCGGCCCAGATCACCAGCGTCCCGTTCGGGGCGTCCTCGGACGCCGAACCGAAGGACGAGCCCGAGCCGCAGGCGGTCAGGCCGAGGGACAGGCAGATCGTGGCGGCGAGGAGTGCGAGATGTCTGCGCACGCGTTTGCTCCAGGTTCGTGGGGGTGGGTGGCCGGCGGGAGCAGCCGGGTGCGCAGAAGCTAGCAACGCCACCCCGGGAGGGCAACGCCTTTCAGAAAGTTTCGTGAACGCTTTCAAAGCATTTGCAGCGCGGGCGTCCCCGACAGGGCGTCGCGAGGGGCGACGGAACTACGGGATTTCCCAGACGGGTCGGCACCTGGCAGTGTGGTCCTCCTTCGACCTTGGGGGTCCCATGCGTGTTCGCGCCGTCGCACTGGCCGTCGTCTCCGCCGCTGCGCTGCTCACGGCCTGTAGCGGTAGCCAGTCGCCCTCTGCCGACAATGCCGGGCAGAGCACGGCGAAGTGGTACGCATCGGGTGGGAAGGACAGGATCACCACCCTGGTGACCAGCACGGGCCACGTCCTCGACGGCATCGAGACGATGAACTCGGGCGGCTACACGCAGGTCGGCCTCACCCGCCTGAACACCTGGTGCGGTGCGCTGGTCGGTGATGTCCAGAAGGCGGAGGCCTACGCCCCCGTGCCGGACGAGAAGATCCAGTACTCGTGGGCGGCCGCCGTCGGCCAGCTGGGTCAGGGCGCAGCGGCGTGCAAGGACGCGACGTCCACCAGCGGAAACGTTCCCGCTGCGGTCACGGCGAGTGCCGCGACGCTGAAGTCGGGGCTCACCAACCTCAAGACCGTTCTGGAGACCGTCGACACCTCCGCGGCGAGCCCCGCACGCTGACGCACCGTCGGCGCCGCCCCGCCACCGGCCGGATGCATCATCAGATCGACGGGGATCACCGGCATTCGGTGGTACGCGGCCGAAGTGCTTCGTGATACTTTCTGTGCCGCCGTGCGCCACTGCGAACCCGAGGAGGTGAGACCGATCAACGCTGTCACAGGTCGGGCCTCCCTCCCTCGCATGGCCTGGGGAGTGCCCGCACAAGGCATCCCGAAAGGCTTGGAACGCCATGCGCTTCACCTCCGAATCGTCGTCCCGCGGTGTCCGCGAACAGCTCTTCGACCTGGGTGACGTACCCGGTGTGCTGTGGACCCCGGAAGACGCCACCGGCACCCGCCCCCTGATCGTGATGGGGCACGGCGGCGGTCGGCACAAGAAGGACCCCGACATCGAGGCCCGTGCGCGCCGCTTCGCCGCCGAGTGCGGCTTCGCCGTGGTCGCGGTCGACGTGCCCGGCCACGGCGACCGGCCGGTGGACGAGGAGTTCGACCGGATCGCGACCGAGAACCGGGCCCGCGTCGAGGCCGGCGAGGACCTGGCCCTGCTGATTGCCGAGTTCCAGGCCCTCGTGGCAGGCCGGACCGTCCCGGAGTGGCAGTCGGTCCTGGACGCGGTCCAGCAGCTCGAACACGTGGGCGCCGGCCCGGTCGGATACTGGGGGATCTCGCTGGGCTGCGGGCTCGGCGTCCCGTTCGTCGCCGCCGAACCCCGCATCCGTGCCGCCGTGCTGGGCCTGGGCGGGGCGACGGCCTCGGCCGAGGACGCCGCGAGGATCACCGTCCCGGTGGAGTTCCTCCTGCAGTGGGACGACGAGCGCGTGCCGCGTGCCGCCGGCCTGGCCCTGTTCGACGCCATCGCCTCCACCGAGAAGACCCTGCACGCCAACCCCGGCAAGCACGCCGAGGTCCCGGCCTTCGAACTCGACGGCAACATCCGGTTCTTCACCCGCCACCTCGGCTGACAACCCCCGGTCCGCACACCGCCGCGCTCCGATCGGCATCCCTGCCGGTCGGAGCGCCGCCCGGGCCGTCATGACGACAACTCACACCGTCATCGGGGGACTCGTGAGCACCGGACGAGACGCCGCAGCGCCCGTCACGCTGATCACCGGCGGAGCCACCGGAATCGGCGCCGCGACCACCCGGCGCCTGCTGGCCGCCGGGCACCGGGTCGCCGTGAACGGCCGCGACCGGGCCCGCCTCGCCCGCTTCGCCGCCGAACTCGGCGCCGGCGACGCCGTTCTGCCCGTCGCTGCGGACATCACCGACTACGAGGCCGTCTCGGTCGCGGTCAAGGCGACGGCCGAGCACTTCGGCCGGCTCGACCACGTCATCGCCAACGCCGGCTTCTCCACCCACGACAACCTGGCCGACGGCGACCCGGACAAGTGGCGCGAGATGCTGCTGGTCAACGTCCTCGGCCCGGCACTGCTCGTCAAGGCCGCGCTGCCCGCACTCAAGGAGAGCGGCGGCCGGATCGTCCTGATCGGCAGCACCGCGGGCATCAAGAACACCCCAGGCAACACGTACTCGATCTCCAGGACCGCGCTGACGGCGCTCGCCGAGAACACCAGGGTGCTGGTCACCGGGGCCGGCGTCACCCCGGTCGCTCCCGGCCGCGTGGACACCCCCTTCTGGAGCACCCACCCCGACCACACCGTCGCACCCGGCCCGGTCCTCACCGTGGAGCACATCGCCGATGCCGTCGTCGGGGCCCTCGGCCGGCCGAAGGGCGTGGACGTCAACACCGTGGTCGTCCGCCCCACCGGCCAACTCCACTGACGTCCCGGCCGCGTGCACCCCTTTTCAAGGAATTCGAGGAGCGGGATCCCGTCCGACGGCATGTTCCGCCTGTCGGTCAGTACCCGTTCTCTTGGGGAGCAGGAAATCGATGCCCTCATAACCCCAGGTCAGAAGGCTTGTCAGTGCTCACCCGTAGTGTGGGAACAACGTCGGAGGGGGCGCCGGAAAAGGCGTCGAAAAGAGCGTTGGAAAAGGGGTAGAGCCATGTCCGCGAAGAGGATCAAGCACAAGGTCAACCACGTCTCGCTCGTGGTCGACAAGTCCGGCTCGATGCGTCAGCACGAGGCACAGCTCGTCCGGGTGGTGGACGAGTTCGTGAAGGGCCTCCAGGAGGAGTCCGACCGGCTCGGCCACGAGACGCGCATCAGCCTCTACGCCTTCGACCACGAGGTGCAGAACCTCGTCTGGGACATGGACGTCAAGCACCTGCCGTCCCTGCGGGGCCTCTACGAGGTCAACAACGGTGCGACGGCACTGATCGAGGCGGCCGTGAAGTCCGTCGACGACCTGAAGAACATCTGGGAGGGGTACGGGGAGCACTCCTTCCTCCAGGTCGTCGTCACCGACGGCGAGGAGAACGCCTCCGGCTGCTCGGAGTCCGGCCAGATGCACACCCGCATGGCCGCCGGCCGGGGTGCCGCCGTCCTGAAGAGTTGGATAGGCCGCATCCAGAGCGCCATGGACGAGCTCCCCGACCACTGGACCTCGGCGATCCTGGTCCCGAACTCCCTGGCCAAGCGCACCGCTCAGGAGTACGGCTTCCCGGCGGGCAACATCGCGATCTGGGACGCGGACTCCAGCAAGGGCGTCGAGGAGGCCATCAGCACCGTCAAGTCGGCTGCCACGAGCTTCCTGCGGGGCCGCGAGCAGGGCGTGCGCGGCACCAGGAACCTGTTCGCCATGGGCCAGGACCTGAGCACGGCCGACGTGAAGGCCAATCTCGATGCCCTGGACACCGGCAAGTACATCCTGGTCCCGGTCGACGAGCAGACACCGATCCGCGACTTCGTCACCAGCGCCGGGCACCCGTACAAGACCGGCTGCGCCTTCTACGAGCTGTCCAAGCGCGAGAAGATCCAGGGCAGCAAGCAGCTCGCCGTGGCGGAGAAGGACCCGGCCACCGGCCGGATGACGGGCAGGGTGTTCTCGGGCCCGGCGGCCCGCCGGCTCCTCGGCCTGCCGGCGTCGGAGGTCTCGGTGAAGCCGGGCGAGAACCCGTCGTACACCGTGTTCGTCCAGTCGACCTCCGTCAACCGGAAGCTGGTGCCGGGCACCAAGCTGCTCGTCATGCTGTGAGTGAGAACCGCGATCCGGTCACGGACCCGGCGGGGCGCTGTCGGCTCCCGGGAGCCTTCTACCGGAGACCCGGACGTCCGCCGCCTGCGGGCCGCGCCGGCCGGGCGGCCCGCGGGATGTCAGCGGAGCGCCGGCGCGAGCAGGGCGGCTGTGCGGGCGATCAGGGGTTCGTCGGCGGTGGCGTCCGGGTCCGTCCCGGTGGACAGGACGGACAGCACCAAGGGGGTGCCGTCGGCGGTCCAGGCGATGCCCACGTCGTTGGTGGTTCCGTAGTTCCCGGTGCCGGTCTTGTCCGCGAGGGCCCAGTGCCCGGGCAGGCCGGCGCGCAGGCGGGCAGCGCCGGTGGTGTTGGCGAGCAGCCACTCGGTCAGCTGTCGCCGGTCCCTCGGGGCGAGTGCCGTGCCGAGGGCGAGGTGCGCGAGTGTCCGCGCGATGGCGACCGGAGTGGTCGTGTCGGTCGGACGCCCCGGTTCGGCGGAGTTCAGCGCGGGCTCCCAGCGGTCCAGGCGGGTCACCCTGTCACCGAGTGACCTGCAGAAGCGGGTGATCGCCGAGGGGCCGCCCAACTCGCGCATCAGGAGGTTGTCGGCGGCGTTGTCGCTGTGGTCGAGCGCCGCGGCGCACAGTTCGGCGATCGTCATGCCGGCCGCCAGGTGCTCGGGAGTGCCCGTGACCGGCGCGTAGCCCGCATCGGCGACGTCCTTGCCGGTGTAGCGGATGCGCCGGGCGAGGAACTCCCCGTCCCGGTCGAGGTCCCGCAGCACGGCGGCGACCGTCACGATCTTGTGCACGGAACAGATCGGGAACAGCTCGTGCGCACGGTGCAGGACCTGCGCGCCCGTGACCGTGTTCCGCGCGAAAACGCCCAGCCGGGCACCGTGCTCACGCTCGAGGTCGGCCAGCGCCCGGGTGACGTCGTCCCCGCGCCGGGGCGTCCTGCTCGCCGCACGGGCCGGCCCACCCATCGACGTCACGGCGGCCAGAACCGTCCCGGCGCCCATGCCCAGGACCGCCCGGCGACTCGCGTGTCCATCGGTCGTCGTCACGTCCGCATCCCCTCTGCCCGAAGTCCGTCATGGGAGGGGACACCTCTGAGCCCCGCTCAGTTCGTCCTACCTGATTCGGCTGTGGCTCCGCGCGAGCCGCGGCCGTGCCGCCACCGTGCACGACCCCGTCCCGCTTCTTGCGGTCGGGGCCGCGCACGGTGGCGGCCGCGGTCAGCCCATGCTCTTCGCGCCGTCCAGGGACTCGCGGATGATGTCGGCGTGGCCGGCGTGCTGGGCGGTCTCGGCGACGATGTGCAGCAGGACGCGGCGGGCCGACCACTCCTCGTCGGCCGCGAACCACGGGGCCTTCGGCAGAGGCCAGCCGGCGTCCAGGTCCGGGAGCACGGCGACCAGGTCGTCGGTGCGGCGGGCGACCTCCTCGTAGTCGGCCAGCACGCCGGCGAGCGTCTCGCCGGGCAGCATCCGGAACTCGTCGGCCCGGCGGGCGAAGTCGGCCTCGGTCCAGGAGGTGAAGTCGGGCATCGCCGACGGCCCCTCCTGGATGAAGGCCGCCCAGGTCCGCTCGACCGAGGCGACGTGCTTGATCAGGCCGCCCAGACACAGTTCGCTGTCCGTGGTCCGCCGGCCGGCCTGCTCGTCGGTGAGGTCGCGGGTGGTGAAGCGCAGGAACCTGCGCTGCTTGGCCAGCGCCACCAGCAGGTCGGCGCGCTCGCCGGTGGGTGCGGGTGCAGTGGTGGGCTCGTCGATCGTCCGGGTCTCGTTCAAGGTGTCTGCCTTCCGGGTTTTTTGCTCCGTCGGTCAGGTACCACGTTAGGGATCGTTCAGGTCAGTTCTCGTCCTGAATTCCAAATGAATCGGGGCCGCCCCGTCTGCGATGATGATCAGATGAAAGAGGGTCAGGCCGCACCGGCACCCGTCATCCTCGGCATAGACGACCTTCGGGCACTCCCCGGAGCCACGCGGATCGCGCGCACCAGCCGCGAAGGCATCCAGCTCCTGGAGGAGCACCGGGACAGCTTCATCGACGAGCTGTGGCTCGACCACGATCTCGGCGGCGACGACAGCATCATGCCCGTGGTGACCCTCATGGAAGAAGCCGCCTTCAGCGGACGGCCCTTCCGGATCGGAACGGTCTACGTTCACAGCGCCAACCCCATCGGCGCCGAAACCGTCGTCAGGTCGCTCACACACTGGGCCTACCGGGTCCGGCGGGCAACGGCCTAGGGTCCGTCTTCAAAGATGATCAAGCGATGAGAGATCATGTCGGGCGTGATGCGCCGTCATGAGCCGTACACGGACGCCCGGCTGGGTGACCGTGTACGGCTCATTGGTCGCGGCTGGGGCCCGCCGCTGGGGTCCGAAGGACGGGATCAGAGCATGTTCGTGTAGATGTTCCAGCCGGCGCCGAACTTCACCCGGGCGGCGAAGGTCGCGGTGCCGGCCTTGCCGGTCGAGGAGTACCGGTACATGTCGCCGTTCTTGACCCGGGCGAGCACGTCGCCCTTGCTGTCCCCGTCGATGTCACCCGGCGCGAGCAGCATGTCGTAGACGTCCCAGCCGGTGGCGATCTGTTCCCGGGCGGCGAACGGCGCGGTGGACGTCCCCGTGCCCTTGAAGAGGAACAGCCGGCCGGAGGTGTCCCGGGCGAGCAGGTCGGGCCGTCCGTCGCCGGAGTAGTCGCCGGCGCCGACCAGCGCGTTGTACGCGTTCCAGCCGCTGCTGACCTTGATCGGCGTGCCGAGCCTGGGGTACACCGCCCCGTCGCCGGGGTGCAGCCACAGGACTCCGGCCGCGTCGCGGCTGAGCAGGTCGCCCTTGCCGTCGCCGGTGAGGTCGCCGGGGCCGACCATCAGGTTGTAGTTCCAGGTCGAGCTGACCTTCTTGCCCCGGATGTACAGGTCGCTGCCGATGTTCTGCACATAGATGGCGTGGTTGTGGCTGTTGAGCCCGGTGGCGTACGTGTTGCGGGAACCGCGCGGCTCCGTGCCGACCCCGGTCGGCGGCGTCCGGTAGGTACCGTCGGCCAGCGCCTCGTACTTGACCAGGGTGCCGTCGGTCTGGGTCATGACGTTCTGGGACTTGCCGTAGAGCTGCGTGGTGCCGGCACCGACGATGAACCTGTTGAACTCGTAGCCGTCGCCGAAGTACTCCGGCGCGGCGAAGTGCCCGCCGCCGGTCGACTTGAACCAGTACTGCACGCCGTCACGGTCGCGGGCGAGCAGGTCGCTCAGGCCGTCGCCGTCCCAGTCGTCCGGGCCGGTGATCACGTTGTAGGCGTTCCAGCCGGTGCCGACCTTGACCGGGGCCTTGAGCGGGGCGGTGGCGCTGCCGGCCCCCTTGTGGAACCACAGGTCGCCGGTCAGGGTGCGGGTGAGGACGTCGCCGAGGCCGTCGCCGTCGACGTCGCTGGCCCCGACGATCTGGTCGTAGATCCCCCAGCCGGAGCCGACCTTGACCCGCGCGTCGAAGGGCTTGGTGACCGTACCGGTCCCCGTGTAGAGCCACAGGTCACCGGCGAAGTCACGGGCCAGCAGGTCGGGGTGACGGTCTCCCGTGATGTCCCCGGTGGCGATGAGGCGGTTGTACTTCTGCCAGCCGGTGCCCGACCACAGGGGCGCCGAGGTGGAGGTCGGGCCGGCCTCGTAGAGCGTGAGGACGCCGTCGAAGGAGAGGGAGAGCAGTTCGGGCTTGCTCGTGCCGCCCACGTCACCCACCGGCAGCAGGTCCTTGAACGAGGCGTCGGGGTCGGTCTTGGAGATCGCGTAGTCGCTCCACTCCCGGAGCGACGTCAGGTAGACGGCCGTGGACTGGTCGTACTCCATGGAGATCAGGTCACTGCGGCCGTCGCCGTCGACGTCGTGCCGCGGCTTGGCAACGACGGTCGCCTGCTCGGACGGCGCGGACAGGGCGGGCATGACGACGGTCGGATACCCGCCGGCGCCGGGCGGCGCGGCATCGGGGTCCGACACCGGTGCGGCGTCGGTCACCGGCTGCGCGACGACGGGGTCGGCCGCGCGGTGCTGCGGGGCGGCCGAGCTCGGGGCGGTGGCGAGAGCGCCGGCAGCCAGGGCGAGGACGCCCCCGGCGGCCAGGACCCTCAGGCGTCCGCGGTACGGTGCGGTCAAGATCCCCCCTCGGGATCGAACGTGTGGACCCACCCGGGCGCCTCGTGCCCCGCGACCGGGACACGCGTCGGCGCGTGAACGGTCCCCACTTCCTTCCCGCACCGTACGGACCGATTTTGTGGATTCCTTGTGAAGCTTCTCCCCTCCGCCTCTCCGACGATGCGCCGTGGAGCCCGACAGGCGGCGAACACACTCGCCGGCCGAAAGGCCGGGCCCACCGTCCGGGGGAGACCGGACACCATGACCGACTTCCGCGAGACGCTGGGCTACCAGACATTCGGCCGGGCCGCGCCGCACCCGGGGACCCCGGACTCGCGACTCTGCTGCGCGGCGAGTTCGGCGACGCTCGCATAGAGATCGTCTTCAAGGATCAGATCCAGAGCAGGATCGAGGCGATGGTGACGGCGGCCCGGTAGGACTCGCGGGTCTTGTCGTAGCGGGTGGCCGGGCCGCGCCACTGCTCGAGCCGGTTGAACCACCGCTCCACGACGTTGCGGAGCCGGTAGATCCGCCGGTCGAAGCCGGGTGGCCGCCCGCCGGGTGTGCCCCGGTTCAGGCGGTTCAGCGCCTGGTCGGCGCGCTCGGGGACGGTGTGCCGGATGCCGCGTCCGCGTGGGTACGCGCGGATCCTGCGGGAGCCGTAGCCCTTGTCGGCGACGACGTGGTCGGGCCGTGTGCGTGCTCGCCCCGGTCCGACCCGGGGGACACGGATGTCGGCCATGACGGCCTCGAAGCGGGTGCAGTCGTTGCGGTTGCCGCCGGTCAGGACGAAGCCGAGCGGGCGTCCGCGTCCGTCGCAGGCCAGGTGGACCTCGGTGCTCAGTCCGCCACGGGATCGGCCGAGGGCGCGATCACCCGCTTCGTCCCGGTCGAGGGCCCCCTTTTCCCGCCGGCGGCGTGCCGGTGGGCCCGCACGATCGTCGAGTCCACCGACACGAGCCAGTCGATGTCCCCGGCCGCGTCCTTCTCCGCCTGAACCTGCCGCAACATGCGCGAGAACGTGCCGTCCAGCGCCCACCTGCGGAAACGCGTGTACAGGGTCTGCCAGGAGCCGTACCGCTCCGGCACATCGCGCCAGGCCGAACCCGTACGCAGCTTCCACACGATCCCGTTCAGTACCACCCGGTCATCACCGCGTGGCCGGCCCGCGGTTCCAGAGCTGGGCAGGAACCGCGAGAGCACGGCCCACCCGGCATCCGAAAGCCCATGACGGCGCATCACGCCCGACATGATCTCTCATCGCTTGATCATCTTTGAAGACGGACCCTAGGAACCCGACAGCAGGCCCGGACCTCGCCTCCCGCCCGGCCGGTGGCCGCGGTGCCGGAGGGCCGCGGCGGTGACGGGGACGAACGGTGCTGTCGTTCCTGACCGAACCCCGTCACGCACCCTCGCGGTCAGGAGACTAGCGCGGGGTGGTCTCGTCGGCCCTGAACGGGCCGCCGTGGCCGGGCACGATCAGGTCCGCCGCGGCCAGCACCCGCAGCCGGGAGGCGCGCAGCACCTCGCGGTCCGGGGCCACCGGATCGTCCGCCGGCCCGTTCGCGTGCCACCACAGGTCGCCGGCGAAGGCGACCACGCCCGAGTCCGTGCCCGCCAGCAGCGTGATGTCCTCGGGGCTGTGGCCCGGGGTGCGGATCAGCCGCAGCGACGGGGTGAGTTCGTGGCCCTCCGCGTCCCGGTTCGTCCACTGGTCACCGCGGTACTCCACCTTGTGGTCGTGCACCCGGGCCCGGGTGAAGAGACCCGCGTTCATGGTGTTGTCGGGGTGGTGGTGGCTGAGCACCACGTCGGTGATGTCCTCGGGGCCGAGGCCCAGCTCCGCGAGCGGGGCGAGGATGTGGTCGGGACTCGCCACCATGCCCGGGTCGAAGATCACGTGCCGGCCCGCGTCGAAGACGTACGAGACGGTGGCGGCGACCCCGGGGCCGGTGGAACCCACGTAGCCGGTGGTCAGGACCTTGAAGGTGGCGCTGCGGCCGAGCGGTGCGTCTGTCATGGCCTCCATCGTTCCGGGCACGGGGGTGGCATGCGAGTGGCAGTGCTGCCTCTGATCGCAGGATTTGTGCCAACCGTGTGCCACACTCCGACCATGCCTTTCAGGACCGTCGCCGCGTACGCCCCTCCCGGTGTCGGCATGCTCGCCCTCGGCATCGTCACCGAGGTGTTCGGCCCCCACGGCGCGGCACTGCCCGGCTTCGACCTCGCCCTGTGCGCCGATCGGCCCGGGCCTGTGCCCACCGACCACGGCGTGCCGCTGTCCGTCGCGCACGGACTGGACCGGCTCGCCGACGCCGACCTGCTCATCGCCCTGCCCGGGGCCGGATTCCGGACACCGCCGGCCCCCGCCGTGCTCGACGCACTGCGGTCCGCGCACCAACGCGGCGCCGTGGTCGCCGCCCACTGCGTGGGCACCTTCGCGCTCGCCGCCGCAGGACTGCTCGACGGCCGACGGGCGACCACCCACTGGCGGTTCGCCGCACTGCTCGCCGACCGCCACCCGGAGGTCACCGTGGACGCCGACGCGCTCTACATCGACGAAGGGAGCATCGTCACGGGCGCGGGAGCGGCCGCAGGCTTCGACCTGTGCCTCCACCTGTTGAGGCGGGAGCACGGCGCCGCGCTGGCCAACGCCGTCGCCCGGGACGTGGTGCTGCCCTCCCACCGCGACGGCGGGCAGGCCCAGTACCTCGCCGCGCCCGTGCCCGAGGACGGCCGGGACGAGCGGCTCGCCGAGGTCCTGGGCTGGGCCCGCGAGCACCTCCACGAGCCGCTGCCGGTCACGGAACTGGCCCGCCGCGCCATGATGAGCAAACGTTCCTTCGCCCGCCGCTTCACCGCCGCGACCGGCACCACCCCGCATGCCTGGCTGCGCAGCCTCCGCCTGAGCAGAGCCGAGGAACTCCTGGAGACCACGGACCTCCCCATCGAGGAGATCGCCCGCCGGGTCGGCTACCAGAGCGCGGCGGTGCTGCGCGAGCAGTTCGTGCGGCGCCGCGGAGTGCCTCCCCGCTCCTACCGGCGCGCCTTCACCAGCACGCCGTAGCGGACCGGGCAAGTCGCCGCAGGCTCCCCGCCGGCTCGGGGCGGCTCTGCAGATCGGTGGACCACTTGCTGGGCTGCGACGGCCCATCAGTTCGAAGGAGCGGCAACACTCTTACGCGCATGCGCAACACCGTCACCGCGCCGGCCCTCGCGGCAGCCGTCGGTGCCACCATGCTCGCCACCGCACCCGCCGCGGAGGCCGACGCGTACGGCTGCACCCGGGAAGGGGTGGCGGCGAACCTGGTCCACACCAAGACCGTCCCGACCCTCAGCGGTGGCACCGGCGGTCGTCGACCACATCGCTCCCCGGCACTCCTGCAACTGACCCCGGGCGGCCCGACGGCCCGGTTCACTCGGGGACGTCGGGCGGCATCCCCCTCGGGTACGCGGGGCATGCTGATCTCTGCCGTGCGGCTGGTGATCAGGTCGGGGAACTCCCGCAGGACCGGACACCGCCGCGCAGGGAAGCGCGCCGATGAGAGAGCCGAGGAGCTCGATGCCCACCACCCCCACACCCGAACAGATCAACACCGTGGTCGCCTTCATCGACCGCTGCGCCCGCGAGGCCCGCGACCGGGTCTTCGCCGTCGAGGAGGTCGGCGGCGAGGCCGCCGAGGGCATCCGCCGGACCGAGGCCGGCCTCCACATCGCCACCGTGCACCTCGGCGGCACCGCGCTGTACGAGCTGACCCAGGCCTCCGAGCCCAACGCCCGTACTGTCGCGGTCTGCTGGGAGGCGCTGACCAAGACCGCCCAGACGTGGGCCGAGCACCCGGGCTACCCCGCCTTCCTGCCCAGGCCCGACTGGGCCCGGTGACAAGACGCGGTGGCCCGGTCCACGACCACGCCGTCCGTGCCGTCCGGGCCGACCGTACGGGTGTGCCGGGATCCCTGGCGGGTCAGTACCTGCGACCGCGGATCTCCCGCAGCCAGGGTTCCCGGACGGCGGGCATCCGCGCCGGCGTGTACCGGAACGCAGCGTCGGACGGCCGTAACGGCACCCGCGGGTGCGGCGGCAGCGGATCGTCCCGCTCGACGCCCGCCGGCAGCCCGCCGATCACCGGCAGCCGGGTCCGGTGGGGCGGGAAGGCCAACTCGGCCCAGAGTGCGGCCTCGACGGGAACGGCCACTGCGCCGCCGCTCGGCTGCCACACCTTCCCGGTCTGCGGATGGACCGGCACGAGCACCAGGTCGGCGGCCGGCTCGCCGACGCCCGGCCCCGCCAGGTCCAGGCGCTTCGCGCCCTCCCCGGAGGGCAGCAGTGCGGCGAGGGCCCGGCCGAGGAGTCCGGCGACCGGACCGGGCGCCACCTCGACCGGCCCGCCCCCGGCGGCCACCACCACGTGGGCGAGGGCCGCGCCGGCCGGGATGTCATGGGCAGCGGCTTCTCAGCCGTCACCGAACGCCCGGCGGGTGGCGGCGGGGACGCCGTTCGGCCGCGCTCCGGCCGAGTCCTTCGGGGCCGAGGCCGTGGCGGGTGCCCGACTCGCGGAGCCGGCCGTCTTCAGCTGAGCTGCTCGGCCAGTCCGACGATGATGCCCTCGGGACCGCGGACGTAGCAGAGCCGATAGACGTCCTCGTACTGCGCCAGCTCGCCGACGAGTTCGGCGCCGTGGGTGCGCAGGCGGGCAACGACGTCCTCGATGTCGTCGACGGCGAACATGATGCGGCGGATGCCCAGCGTGTTCGTCGGTGCGTCCCTCGGCCCGGCGCCGACCGCCTTCGGCGAGTGGAACATCGCCAGCTCGATCCGGCCGTGGCCGTCCGGGGTCCGCAGCATCGCGATCTCCTGCCGGACGTCGTCCAGCCCGATGACACGCTCCACCCAGCGCCCCTCGATCGGCGCCCTGCCCTCCAGCTCCATGCCGAGTTCGACGAAGAACGAAACGACAGCGTCAAGGTCTTCGACAACGATGAGGACGTTGTCCATCCGCTGGATCGTCATGCCGGGTCTCCTCGGTGAGGTACGGCCACGGTGGCCGCATCCGCCCCTGGGACGGAGCCGCCGGGCCGTTCTCGACATCCTCCGCCACGTCCGCCGATCTGTCGTCCAGGACTGTCGGCGCAGCACAACGAGGTCGAGGGGAAGCGGGTCGGGCTTCCGGTGCACGCCGTCCACCGGACGTGACCAGCGCCCCGACGGGGAAGGCTCGGCGGTGGGGGTGCTACGGCTGGAAGTCCTGGAGCCGGGGGGCCGATGGGCGCTGTCCCCGATGAAGGCGGTCGCGCGGCGCAGGGCGACGGCTGTACGTGCCCCGGGGCGTCCGTTCGGCGCAGGCCGGCGCGTGTGTCGCCCGCTGCGGTGATCGACTGGGGTGGACCATGCCCATCCGAGACGGAGTCCATGATGGCGATCGCTGCAGTCTTCGATGTCCCGGGCATGACCCAGGCCCAGTACGAGCAGAGTGCGGACAGGGTGACCGGTGGGAAAGGGGCCGTCACGAAGGCCTCAGACTGGCCCGTGCCCGGCCTCATCTCCCACACCTCCATGCCCACTCCGGGCGGCTGGCTCGTCGTCGACGTCTGGGAGTCCGAGGAGGCCTTCCAGCGGTTCGGCGAGATCATCGTCCCGATCCTGCACGAGCTCGGCGCCCCGCACGTAGAACCGAAGATCTACCCCGTGCACACCGTGGTCACCCGCTAGGGAACGCCCCAGCGGGATGTCCGTGTGTGAACGCGAAATGGGCCGGGCCCGGTACGTCGAGGCGTACCGGGCCCGGCCTGGTGGTAGCGGGGACAGGATTTGAACCTGCGACCTCTGGGTTATGAGCCCAGCGAGCTGCCGAGCTGCTCCACCCCGCGTCGGCGCGGCGACCCTACGGCACGTCAGGTGCGCGGCGCGACACGGTTCCCGGCCCGGACGGACCGAAGGGCAGGGGCAGGGTGGGGCACGCCAAAGCCGGCTGGGCGAGGAGAGCCGGTCCGTACACCAGCGCGGCGGCTCTGCCTCTCCGACGGTGTCGCGGACGGCGGGCGAGTGATCTCCGGCTCCCGCGCAGCGTCCTCCCCGGGACTCGGGCGGATTCCACCTGTGAAGATTCTTCCCGTCGCTGATCGACAAGAGGTATGAGAACCGCGCGTCCGGAAAGACGGATTCTGCAGGACCTTGTTCAGTTCGATCGGCGGGCCCATGATCGCGAGGTGGGACGGATGTTCCAGATTCTGTGGATTCTTCTCATCGGACTCGTGATCGGGCTGCTCGCCAGACTGATCCTGCCGGGGCGGCAGGCGATCCCGTGGTGGCTGACGATGCTCCTCGGAGCGGCCGGCGCCTGGCTCGGCAACGCGACCGCCGGCTGGCTCGGCGTCGAGCACACGGGCGGCGTGGACTGGATCCGGCACCTGCTCCAGGTGGGCTTCGCCGTAGTGGTCGTCGCACTCGCGGCACCACTGTGGCAACGCTCGCGCGCCCGACGGTAGATCAGGAGGAACAAGCAATGGGACTGGGAGTCTCCATATTCCTGCTCGCGGCCGGCGCCATTCTCGCCTTTGCCGTGAACTGGGATGTCTCGGAAGTCGACCTCGATACGGTGGGAATCATCCTCATGGCGGTCGGAGCGCTGGGAATTCTGCTCTTCCTCGGCCTGCGGTACCGGGACCGCTACGTGATCCGCGACCACGTCGTCGATGAGCCGCCGGTGGAGCCCCGCCGCGACAGGGGTCTGTGATGTTCCCGGCGAACCAGGGGAGAAAGTCCCCGTGATGCCCAACCGGCGGGAGCGAGCCGCGCCGGGCCGGCAGCGAGGAATCCTGTCCGCTGCCGTCGGACGTGCCGGGAGACGTACCCGGCCGCCGTCCGGTCTGGTCGGCCCCGCCGGGCTGCTCCGGTGCGCGCGGTGGCACCGGAGCAGTGAGCCGTCAACTGCCCACGAGGACACCCGGGTTGAGGATGCCGTGCGGGTCGAGGGCGTGCTTGGCGGCGTGGAGGGCGAGGGCGAAGGGTTCGGGGCGCTGGCGGTCGTAGGCCCGGCGGTGGTCGCGGCCGACGGCGTGGTGGTGGGTGATGGTGGCGCGGTGGCGGTGCAGGACGTCCTCCGCGACGGCCTTGAGCTCGCCCCAGACGGCGGCCTCGTCGCCGGGCCGGCCGCCGGCGATGACGGTGAAGTAGGGGGCGGCGCCGTCGGGGTAGACGTGGGTGAGGCGGCAGTTGACGAGGGCGGGGAAGCCGGTGGCCTTGCGGGCGGCGGCGCCGACCCCGTTGCGGATGTCGTCGATCAGGGCCGGGATGCGGTCCCAGGTGGCGGCCGTCTCGAAGGTCTCGACGACGGCGCCCATCCGGGCGAGGCCGTCGCGCAGGTAGGGCATGCGCAGGAAGGCGCTGCGCCAGGCCCCGACCGCGGCGTCCGGCGGTGCGTCGGCCCCGGTCCTCCCGGTGGTGCCGCCGTGGGCGCGGGCCAGTCCGACGGCCAGGGCGAGGCGGTCCTCGACGGGGGCGGTGGAGGATTCGAAGCCGAGCACCAGGACGGCGGACCCGTCCTGGGACGCGCCGGAGAGGGCGGCCTCGCCGGCGTCGAGCAGGCGGCAGTTCGCCGGCATGAGGTCGGACTGCGCGATGGTGCGTACGGCCTGCAGCGCGGCCTGGAGGTCGGCGAAGGCCACGGCTGCCGAGGCCCTGTGGGTGGGGCGGTCCTGCAGCCGCATCCAGGCCTGGGTGATGACGCCGAGGGCGCCCTCCGAGCCGAGGAAGAACCGGTCGGGGGAGGGGCCTGCACCGGAGGAGGGGAGCCGCCAGGAGGTGCCGGTGCCGGCGGGGGTGACCACCCGGAGGGACTGGGCGAAGTCGTCGATGCGGGTGCGGCCGGTGGCATAGTGGCCGCCGGCCCGGGTGGCGAGCCAGCCGCCGAGGGTGGAGAACTCGAAGCTCTGCGGGAAGTGGCGCAGGGTCAGGCCGTGCGGCCGCAGCCGGTCCTCCAGGGCCGGGCCGAGGATGCCGGCCTGGACGAGGGCGGAGCGTCCGGCGGTGTCGATCTCCAGGACGCGGTCCATGGCGGTGAGGTCGAGGGAGAGCACGCCGCGGTGCTCCTCGCCCCGGTACTCCACGCCGCCGACGACCGAGGACCCGCCGCCATAGGGGACGACGGCCACGCGGTGCTCGCCGGCCCACTCCAGCAGGTCCGCGACGTCCTGGTCGCAGCGCGGGTGGGCGACGAGGTCGGGGATGCGCCCCGGGCGGCCGCGCAGGGCGCGGGCCACGTCGCGGAAGGCCTTGCCCATGGCGTGCGAGGCGCGTGCCGCCGGGTCGGCGGTGACCAGGGGGGCCAGCGTGATCGGCGGGGTGACGGTCGGCGGGCCGATCCGCAGGTCGGCGATCTCCGGCAGGGGCAGCGGGCGGGCCAGGGTGCCGGGGACGAGGGCGCCCATGGCGATGCATTCGGCGTCGTCGGGGTGGGCGTCGGCCCAGCCCCAGCCCCACCAGGAGCGGGTGCGGTGCGTACGGGGTGCGGCGGCCTCGGCCATGGGGCTCCCTCGGGCGGCGGGAAGAGAAACTTACCAAGAGGTAAATTACCGCAGGGTAAGATCAAGGGCATGGCAATCCCCCTTTCCCGGGCCGGTACCAAGGGCGTCCCGAGGGCCGACCGCGAACGGCAGATCCTCGCGGCCGCCACCGAGGAGTTCGGCCGCCGCGGCTACGAGGCGACCTCCCTCGCGGCCGTCGCCGCGCGCGTCGGCGTCACCAAGACCCTGCTGCACCAGTACTTCGGCCCCAAGCAGGACCTCTACCTCGCCTGCCTCACCCCCGTCGGCGACCGGCTGCTGGAGGCCATCCGCACCGCCATGGACGCCGGCGGCGACGCCCGCCCGCCGACGCCCGTGCGCGTGCTGCACAACCTCTTCACCGCCCTCGAGGGGCAGCGCGAGGCCTGGTTCGTCCTCTACGACACCTCGCTGCCGCCCGACAGCGAACCCGCCCGGCTCGCCGCCCGCTACCGGGCCGCCGTCGACGACCTTGCGGCGATCGGCACCCTCGACGTCCTCCACCGGACGGGCTCCGCGGACGCGCCCGAAGCCGATGCGCCCGAAGCCGATGCACCCGAGGCGGACCCGCTCGACGCGGACGCGCTCGCCCACGCCTGGCGCGGCCTGGCCACCGCCCTGGTCCGCTGGTGGATCAAGCACCCCGAGGAGTCTGCGGACGCGATGGCGCAGCGCTGCGAACGCCTCTTCGCCGCCGCCCGCAGCGCCCTCGAACCCGAGTCGCCGTGACTGCTGCGCCATGTGCACGGCGCTCGGCCCCGGCAACGGACGTCCGCTGCCGGGGCCGAGCGCCGTGCCGCCGCTACGCGGGGGCCTCCGCGCTGTGCAGCGCACTCGCCTCCGCTGCGGTCAGGGCCCGGTCGTAGGCGTGGACCTGGTCGACCGAACCGTTCCAGAAGTCGGTGTTCTGGCCGTTGTACTTGGCGCGGCCGACCGCGAGCGGGCCGGTGCTGACGTCGGCCGGGCCGGCGGGCACGGATGCGGCGAGGACGCCGTCGACGTACAGCCGGATCGTGGAGCTCGCCGCGTCGTGCACGCCGACCAGGTGGTACCACCGGCCGAGTTGCGGGGTGATCGGCAGCCGGGCCCGGTTGCCGCCGGGCAGGCTGAAGGCGAACGCCCCCTGGCCGTACTGCAGATAGAACGGGTTCTCGATGCGCCGGCCGTCCTGGCTGAGGGCGGAGGCGTAGTTGCCGGGCAGGGCGTCCAGGGTCACCCAGGCCGCCACCGAGTAGCTCCTGGTGGTGTCGAGCACCGGGCCGGCGGTCTGCGCGTACTGGCCCTGGCCGTTGACCTTCAGGGCGCTGCCGCTGACGCCCGGCGCCCAGGAGGCGCCGCCGGTCAGCGTGAGGGCGGCGTGGTTGGGGCCCTGGTCGGCGGCGGTGCTGCCGGTGCCCTCGTCGAGCGTCCAGGAACCGCCGCCGTGCAGCTCGGAGCGGGCGCCCGCGGCACCACCGGCCGCGATGACCTTGAGGTTGACCGCGCGAACCTGGGCGGCGTCGACCTTGATCTGCCTCCGGTCGTACGTCCAGAGGCCGTTGAGCTCGTTCTCCAGGTCGGTGACCTGCGTGTAGACCGAGCCGGAGAGCTCGGCGCCGGCCGCCGCCAGGTAGAACGTCTCGGTGTTCTGCACGTACTTCTGGGTGAGTGCCGCCTTGTCGGCCACGCCGCTGTAGATCACGGTCGGGGCGCCGGGCCACATGTGGCCGGGGGAGCGGAGGGTGAAGCCGCCGTGCTCACCGTCCATCGCGGCCCGGGTGGCGTCGGGGAAGGCCGGGTCTGTGTTGCCGTAGTCGTGATGGTCGATGATGTCGCCCTTGCCGGAATCACCCTTGGAGGCGCAGCAGTTGACGCCGCTATGCGCATTGACCAGGCGGGACGGGTCGGCCGCCTTGACCGCCTCGGTCAGCTTGCCGGTCTCCGTCCTGTCCCACTCGCCCCAGCCCTCGTTGAAGACGATCCAGCCGATCACCGAGGGGGAGTTGTGCAGCAGCTTCATCCCGGCCGCGCCCTCGTCGGTGAACGCCTGGCGTCCTGCGGCGGTGCTGTAGTCGCCGGAGACGAAGTCCTGCCAGACCATCAGTCCCAGCTTGTCCGCCTGGTAGTACCAGCGCGGTGATTCGACCTTGATGTGCTTGCGGACGGCGTTGAAGCCGAGGTCCTTCTGCGTCTTGAGGTCGAAGGCGATGGCGGCGTCGCTCGGCGCCGTGTAGAGGCCGTCCGGCCAGAAGCCCTGGTCGAGCTGGGCGAGCGAGAAGACCGGCTTCCCGTTGAGGACGATCTTTTGGTACCCGCCGACGTCGGCGAGGGCGATCTTCCGCATGCCGAAGTAGCTCTTGACGGTGTCGTTCGAACTGCCGCTGTTCAGGATGACCTTGAGGTCGTAGAGGTAGGGGTCGTCGGGCGTCCACAGGTGCTGGTTGCCCACCGGAAGGTGGAGGAGGGTGTTGGCGGGGCCGCTGATCGAGCCGACGGTGTTGCCATTGGCGTCCTTGGCGACCGCCTTCACCAGCGTTCCGGCGGGCGCGCCGGGGGAGTTGACGGTCAGCGCGAGGGTGCCGGTGTCGATGTCGGGGGTGGCGGTCAGGCTCTCCACCGAGGCGGCGGTGACCGGCTCCATCCACACGGTCTGCCAGATGCCCGAGGACTGCGTGTAGACGATGCCGCCGGGGGAGTTGGACTGCTTGCCGATCGGCTGGTTCGCCCCGGCGGTGTCGGTGACCGCGACCACGATCTCCTGCGGGCCGGTGCCCAGAAGCGCGTCCGTGATGTCGGCACTGAAGCCGGTGTACCCACCGGTGTGCTCGGCCACCTTCACGCCGTTGACCCACACCGTCGCCCGGTAGTCCACCGCACCGAAGTTCAGCTTCAGCCGGTTGTCCTTGCCGATCCTCCAGCCCTTCGGCACGGTGACCGTGCGCCGGTAGAACATGTGGTCCTCGTGGCGCTCCAGGCCGGACAGCAGGGACTCGACCGGGTACGGCACGATGATCTTCTCGCCGAGGTCCTTGCCGAACACCGGCTGCTCACCGGCGCGGGCGGCGGCGAACTGCCATGGTCCGTTGAGGTTCACCCAGTTGTCGCGGACAAGCTGCGGGCGCGGGTACTCGGGCAGCGGGTGGTTCGGGTCGACCTTGTCGCCGAACGGGGTGGTGAGGCGGTGGGTGGAGGCGTTGGCCGAGGTCCGGAGGATCTGCGGAACGGCCTCGCCGCCGGAGGTGAGCGTGCCGGCGCCGTCGTACCGGAAGCGGACCTGCTGGCCCTTCTGCACCGGTTCGGCGAGCCTGACGATCAGCGACCGCCTGTCGTCGGAGGCGGCCGAGACGGACTTCACCGGCATCGGCGTGGTGTCCGCCTCGATCCTCAGGTGGTCCGCGAGGCCTGCGGTGCCGGCGACCTTGCCCTTGAACGTGGCCTGCAGGCGAAGCCCGTCCCGGGCGACGTTCAGTGCGACCGGGTAGACGCTGAAGCCGTCCGGCGGGGTGAAGGCGGACTCCGGCACGAGCTGCTTCGCCAGCCCCGGGCCGGACCAGCGCAGGAACATGTTGGCGCCGCCGACGTCCTGGAACATCTCCAGCCGGAAGTCGTGCCGCTCGCCGGCGTTGAGGTGCACGGCGGCGCTGGTCTGTTCGCGGTCCCAGTCCGGCACCCAGTGGTCGATGACCGGCGCACCGTCGACGAAGAGGCGGAAGCCGTTGTCGCCGATGGCGTAGAACGTGTAGTCGCCGGTCGCCGGGGCCTCGATCCGCCCGGTCCACCGGGCCGTGGTGTTCTCCTGGCGTCCCGTCATCTCCTGGAACGTGCCGGCCAGCCCGGGAAGATCGATGCTGGGGTCGAGTGCGGTGCCGCCGAGCTCGGCGAAGTCGCGGGCACCGGGGGCCGACATCCGGTAGTACTCGCCCTTCAGGCCGTGCACCTGGGCGTCCGGGTCGGCTGCGGCGAAGGCGGTCGCCCGGTCGGCCGGTTCGGCCGCCGAAGCGGCGGGGACCAGGCCGGCCACGGGCAGCGAGAGCGTCGCTGCCAGCAGCAGCGACCACATCCCGCGCCACGGTCGGCGGGCTGGCTGTCGTCTCATGCGGATGCTCCTCACGGGGGGTGGACCGCCCTTCCCGGCCGGGTGCCTTCCTGGCGGAGGGGCGGGTGGGAGTTGTGGCGGAGAACGGACGGGGGCGGCTCGGAACGGGGCAGGGGCCGGGCGACCGCCGACTATGTCGGCCGGGCTGCTCGACCGCGGCGGTGCGCCATGATGCGACGGCATGCCGCAGCGCCCGGCACCGGCGGCGGACCGGTGTCGCGAGGGGTGGGTGGAGTTCCGTTCCAACGTTGGAAAATCGGGGCAGCCAGCATGACAGCACGACCCCGAGGCCGTGTCCACCCCTTCGGAGCGATGCGTTGCGGGAAAGTCCTCCGCGTGCCCACTTCGCGCGATGTCGACCTGCGGCAGCAGGACATGACGATGTGTCGATGTATCGCCAAGTCGGCTTCCCCGGCTGCTGTGCCCCAGGCGGACCGCCGGCCCGCCGGTCACTCCGGGCATGCCGTCGGCCTGGGCGGATGTCCGGACTGCCCGGCGGAAGCGGCGGGGGAGTGTACGCCGCCGGCCATCGTGTGCGGCGGCTGCCGAGGCGGCGTCAGAAGTGGCGCGACGAAGGGGCGTCCGCCCGGAATGAAGCGTGGGAATGCTCTTGCCTGCCCGAGCGCGACGCCTGTATAACGTTGTAAACACAGCCTCGAACAATCCCTTCACCTCTACTTCCGATTCCCGTGCATCGAAGCCGGCCCAGGCGTTCACGCGTGCCTGCGGAAGGCGCCCCGGCCACCGGGCGGGTGAAGCCGACGGTGCGTCGCATCCGGGCTGTCCGGGTCGGACAGCGCAGCGGCCTAGCGTCGAGGGCGGCCGGCGTGGCCGGTGCGGCCGAGCACCCGGACCCGCGGCCCCGCCCCGACCGGAAGGCTGTCCCTGCATGCGCATCCGCCCGTCGTGCACCAGAACCGGACTGGTCGCCGCAGCCCTGCTGCCGCTCCTGGCCGCCACCGCGGCCGGTACCCCGGCGCTCGCGGACACCCCGGCACCGCGGGGACGCGCGGTCGTCCCCGGAACAGCGCCGAACTGGACCCGTACCGCCGCCGACCAGGGCAGGGAACGCGCCGACGCGCCCGTCGCCGTACGGGTCTACCTCGCCGGACGCGACCAGAAGGGACTGGACGCCCTCGCCCGCGAGGTCTCCGACCCCGCCTCCGACCGGTACGGCCGCTTCCTGACACCGCAGCAGCTGGCCGAGCGGTTCGGCAGCAGCGAGGCACAGAGCGCCAAGGTCGGCCGCTGGCTGCACTCCTCCGGCATGCACGTCACCTCCTCCAACAACCACTACCTCACCGCCGAGGGCGATGCCGCCGACGCCGAGCGGGCCTTCGGCACCGAACTGCACACCTACCGCAAGGGCACCCGCACCTACCGGGCACCGGCCGGCGAGGTCACCGTGCCCGCCGACCTGACCGACGACGTGCTGAGCGTCACCGGACTCAACACCGCCCCCAGCAAGGTCCGGCCCGGCCGGCAGCAGCACCGGGACACCCTGCCGGGCCCGGGCGGCGCCTTCGTCAACTCGCCCCCGTTCTCGGCCTACTTCGGCTCCGACCCGGCCACCGGCACCCCCGCGGCGTACGGTGCCGTCCGGCCCTACGTGATCCAGGGCCTCAACGGCAGCCGGCTGCGCACCGCGTACGGCGCGAGCGCGACCGGCCTCACCGGCCGCGGCGTCACGGTGGCCGTCGTCGACGCCTACGACTCCCCGACCATCGGCGACGACGTCACCCGCTACGCCGCCGAGCACGGCGACGCCCCCTACGGCAAGAACCAACTGCTGCGCTACGACCCGGCGGTGTGGACGCACACGGCCCCGCCGGAGGTGGACCCGGAAGGCTGCGACGCGGCCGGCTGGTACGGCGAGCAGACTCTCGACATCGAGGCCGTGCACGCGGTGGCCCCCGACGCGGACATCTCCTACGTCGGCGCGTCCTCCTGCTACGACCAGGACCTCGTCGACGCCCTCGACCGCGTCGTCGACCAGCACCTGGGCGACATCGTCTCCAACTCGTGGGGCGAGCCGGAGAACGCCGGCGACCCCGCCTTCGACCGGGTCTACCAGCACCTGTTCAAGCGCGGCGCGGTCACCGGCATCGGGTTCTACTTCTCCAGCGGCGACTCCGGAGACGAACTCGAGAACACCGGCACCAAGCAGACCGACATGCCGGCCTCACTGCCCTGGGCGACCGCCGTCGGCGGCACCTCCCTGGCGCTGGACGCCTCCGACGCGTACCGCTTCGAAACGGGCTGGGGCACGCTGAAGTCCGTCCTCTCCGCGGACGGCACCGGCTGGACCGGCCTCCCCGGCACGTTCAACGGCGGCGCGGGCGGCGGCACCAGCGCCCGCTTCGCCCAGCCCCACTACCAGCGCGGCGTCGTCCCGCCGTCGCTGTCCGATGCGAACGGCGGCCGCAACCGGGTCGTCCCCGACATCGGCGCCGTCGCCGACCCCAACACCGGCTTCCTCGTCGGCCAGTCCCAGACCTTCCCCGACGGGAGCGTCCGGTACAGCGAGTACCGGATCGGCGGCACCAGCCTCGCCTGCCCCGTCGTCGCCGCCCTGCAGGCACTCGCCCAGCAGGCCCAGGGCTCCCCGATCGGCTTCGCCAACCCCGCGATCTACGCCCGCTACGGCACCTCCGCCTACCACGACGTGGTGGACCACCCCTTCGGGCCCGGCACCGAACTCGCCCAGGTCCGCGTGGACTTCAACAACAGCGTGGACGCGAGCGACGGCACCACCACCTCCCTGCGCACCATGGGCCACGACACCTCGCTCGTCGCCGACCGCGGCTACGACCCCGTCACCGGCGTCGGCACTCCGACCGCCGACTACCTCACCTCCTACGACTGCCCGCCCGACGAGCGCCCGGGCCGCCACCGCACCGCGGACTGACGCGCGGTCCCTCGTAAGCCGCCGACCGGGTAGGGCCCGGTCGGCGGCCTCGGCGTGCTCTGTCGAGCGACCCCGGTCGATTGCCGAGCGGCTTCGGCCGTCCGGACCCTGGGGGCGAGCCGTGTCTGTCGTGTCTGTGATGATCGCTCCGAACTTCGCGGAGGACGCGATGGACAGACCGACAGACGGGCCCGAGGCGGACCGGCGGGGTGCGGACGGCGGTCGCATCCGGTTCCGGCCGGGTGACGTGCTGACGGTGGAGTGCCCGTTCACCGAGACCACGGTCACCGAGGTCTCCCGCTACCACGTCTCCGTGGAGTGGCCGTGGCTGGAGGTGGACCCGAAGGCCGAGAAGTACAGGTGGAACGGCCAGCGGGCGCTCCCACTGCCCGAGGCCGACGAGTGGGAGACCTTCCGAACGGAACCGGTCGAGACCGCACTGAAGCCGGGCGACACGTGCCTGGTGGGAATCCCTTCGACCGTGGTGCACGTCCAGTCGGTCGAGGACTTCGATCCGCCTCTGGTGACCGGCATGCTGCCGCGGACCGACTCCTGCCTGGACGTCCTGCCGCAGGGCGAGACCTATGACCCCGAGCTCGAGGACCAGGCCTACGCTCTCGAACCCTCAGGTGGTGAACCGATCCGCATCGGCCTGCTCTTCCGTCCCTACGCCTTCCTCGAACCGGGCGACGAGGTCGCCGACCGGACCGGCCGTGCCTGGCGGTTCGACGCGGCCTGGGAGTGGCACCCCCTCGACGGTGAGCAGCCCGGCACCCCGGCCTGGCCACTGGATCTGCTCTCCCGCGGAGGCGAGCCCGCACCCGAGGAGATCGCGGCGGTCGCCCGGGCGACGGAGGCCGGCAGCCACGCCGGGCAATTGGCGCGGTGGACCGAACTCGCCCTCGCGGAGCCGGCCTCAGGTCGGCAGTAGTCCCACTGGAGCACCGGGAGAATCCCGGAAAGATCGTCATACGGGCGGGCGGCGTGAGCCGGGGCCGAGCAGGCTTCGTGAGGCGGAGGCGTACGCCCATCTGGCGGAGTGGTGTGCCGCCGTATCGACGAAGCATGTCGTCACTCTGAGTATCGGGCCGGTGCTGGTGGAATCCGATTTCTGACGCTTCGTCAGAGAGGCGTTTTCCATCAGCCGATTGTTCGAAAGGAGTTGTCCATGACTCAGCTCAACGAGTCCGATGTCGAGCTCAAGAGGTCGATGACGAGGAACGCGGCGGACGGCACCAAGACGTGGCGCCACACCGTGAAGCCGGACGCGGAGGCCGCGGCGGCCTTCCTCAACACCAATCCCGCCCAGGGGCCGGGTGAGGCGACTCTCACCACCCGTACCGACGGCCAGATCGACGTGGTCTTCCTGATGTGACAGCGCCGGCCTGTCCGCCCCGCCCCGTGCAGGCCGGGGCGGACAGGCCGGGTGGCTCGACCGTGCTTGCTCCGAACTCCGTCTCCGGGTTGGTCGCGGTGGGTGCCGTGGTCACACCCCGGTCGGCCGCGGAGTGGCGCGCCCTCCCCGACGGGCCAGGGAGGCGACCAGGGCGGCGGCGAGGGAGGTCGCCACGAGGCTCCCCACCATCACCGTGCCCACGCCGATCACGAAGAGGCCGCTGGCATCGTCCGACCAGTCGTACCAGGCAGCAGCGGCCAGACCGGCCGTGGTGCCCAGCACGGCAGCCGCGACGCGGTTCCGGGACGCGGCCCAGTACACCGGCGCCAGCAGGGTCAGCACCAGCCCGATCACCTGCCAGGCCTCGTACGGGCCGGACACCGAGCCGTCGGGGTGCACGTCCTGGTGCTGGTCCCAGCCCAGCCAGGCGGCCCATGCTCCAATCGGTACGAGAACCAGCAGGAGGAAGGGAACGAGTCTCGGCATCATCCGGCGCATGGTCCCCAGCCTCCCTGTTGGCGCCGGCCCGGGGCAGAGTCCACGTACTCACCTTCCCTGAGTAGTCCGACACTCGTGGCCGGCCGGGTTGACCCGGAGTCGGCGCGTCGCGGACTCCCCGGGTTCAGTCGACTTCGATGTCCGACTCGTACTGCCACCACAGGTCGATCCGGTAGGACTCGAGCACTTCGGCGTGGGCGGCGAAGACCTCGTCGGAATCGGCGGGACCTTCCGGATCTCTGAGGCTGCGATGCAGGGACGCCTCCTGGGCGGCAGCGGCCTCCCTGCCGCGCCACGAAACCAGGGCGGCGTACACGCCGGGCCGGGGCAGTTCGATGTCTCCGGCGATCTCCGGGGAGAACGCCCGAATGACCACTGTCCCGGTGGGGCAGTCCAGTACGGCGGGGCAGAAGGCGTCGCACTCCCCCAGGCTGCCGCCGGCCACCGGCCCGTCCCACACCCGCAGGACGATCTCGGCGGGCGAGGTGCCCTGCAGGCTGCAGAGGTAGAGCTGGGTTCCTGTGCCTGCCACGATCGTCCGGCTGCTCTGACGCACAGCGGCCCCGTCCGGAAGGTAGGCGTCCGCGTCATGCACGAAGATCAGACCGTGGTCCGGCTTCGCCTCGGTTCGGAACTCAAGCGCCGCAGCCATGGGTTCTCCTGTCCCCGCGTCACGGGGTGATCGTCACATAGAACGGGTCGCCGTCCAGAATCCGGTTCTGCGTGTACACGGCGAGGATCATGTTGCCACCCGCGCCGTTGTCGGCGGCATCGATCAGCCGGGACGAGTGCCGCCTGGTCGGCGAATCGCCACCCGCCGCAGCACCCTCGTGGGCGGATGGGAAGGGGTACTCGTCACACTCGAGGCCGGACCCCGCGTAGTCACCCCACGCGACGTCGCACGTCTTGATCGCCGCTGTCCGGTTGTCGTCCTGCTTCGCTTGGGCGACCTGACGCAGCCGCTGCTGCCGGTCGGCCGAGCAGGAGCCGGCGGGTGCCCGGGCCCGGTGCGGTGCACGCGACGGGCCCGGGCCTTTCGCCCGGCGATCATTTCCAGCGGTCGTTCCGGTTCGTCCAGCCGCGGTTCACCCCTGTCCGGCGATGCGCGCCGATTGCGCGGGGGCGGCGGGTGTGTTCAGGCGAAGTAGTGGCCCTTGTCCAGGTCCTCGACGAGGCCCGGCTCGGAGGGGCGCCAGCCGAGCAGTTCGCGGGTCAGAGCGCTGGAGGCCGGCTGGTCGACGGCCAGGATCCGGCCGAGGAAGCCGAAGTTCTCGGCGGGGACGGAGGCGGTCGGCAGGTCGAGGTGGCGGCCGATCACCTCGGCGATCTCGCGGACCGGTACGCCCTCGTCGGCGACGGCGTGCAGCACGGAGGCGGCCGGGGCCTGCTCGAGTGCGAGGCGGTACAGACGTGCGGCGTCCCGTACGTGCACGGCGGGCCAGCGGCCGGTTCCGTCGCCGACGTAGCCGGAGATTCCCCTCTCCCGGGCGGTGGTGACCAGTTGGGCGATGAAGCCGTGGTCACCGTCGCCGTGCACGGTCCGGGGCAGCCGCACGACGGACGGGCGGACGCCGCGTGCCGCCGAGTCGAGCGCCGCCTTGGCGTTCGCGTCCCGGCCGGCCGCGGGTGAGCCCGGGGCGGAGGTGTCGTGCTCGGTCGCGACGCGTCCGGGCACCGCGGCGGTGCCGGCGGTGACGACCAGGGGTTTGCCGGTGTCTTCCAGCGTGGCGCCCAGCGTCTCGATGGCGTGGGCGTCGGCCTGCACGGAGGCCTCGAACCGGGTGAAGTCGTGGATGAACGCGAGGTGGATGACCCCGTCGCATTCGGCAGCCCCGGCCCTCAGGGCGTCGAGGTCGTCCAGGTCGCCTCGGAGCACCTCGGCTCCGGCGGCAGCGACGGCGGTGGCCGAGGAGTCGGACCTGGCGAGCCCGAGGACCTGGTGACCTGCTCCGATGAGCTCGGGGACGACGGCCGAGCCGACCCAGCCGGACGCGCCCGTGACAAATATCCGCATGGCGGTGCCTTCCGAAAAGTGATGACAGGTTCTGTCATCACAGTACAGGTGATGACAGGCCCTGTCATCGCGTAGGATCGCGGCATGGGTCGATGGGAGCCGAACGCACGCGGCCGGCTGGCACAGGCGGCACTGGAGCTCTATGCCGAGCAGGGGTACGAGCGGACCACCGTTGTGGAGATCACCGCACGGGCCGGGCTGACCGAGCGCACCTTCTACCGGCACTTCGCCGACAAGCGTGAAGTGCTGTTCTTCGGTACGGAGATGGTGCAGGACCTGCTGGCGCGAACCGTCGCCGGCGTACCGGCCGACGCATCGGCGATGGACGCGGTGAGTGCCGCTCTCGAGGCCCTGGGCGCCGAGTTCCAGGAGAACGCCGAACGCGTCAGACTGCGGGACGCCGTCGTGTCGGCACACGGGGAACTCCGGGAACGCGAACTGATCAAGCTCGCGGGGCTTGCCGAGACGATGGCCGACGCGCTGCGCGACCGCGGTACTCCCGAGCCGGCCGCGACCCTGGCCGCCGAGACGGGGATCGCCGTGTTCAAGGTCGCTTTCGCGCGCTGGATCAGCGAGCCGGACCGACCGGACCTGCCGGGCATCCTCCGGGCCTCGATCGCGGAACTGAGGAACGTACTCGCGGAACGCGCACCCGCCTGAACGGACTCCAGGCAGGCCCGGGAGCGAGGTCAGCCGCCGGGTTCGGGCAGCTGGTCCTCGAAGTCGCAGGCGCCAACGGCACTGGCATCCCTGGTCCCACGCGGCTGTGAGAATGCGGGAGACGGCACTTGTTCGGCCTCACCCTGCGGGGCTGTGCCGGGACGCTGCCGAGAGGACGTCGCGCATGTAGGCGAGGGCGGTGCGGTCGTCGATCCGGACGGCGGCGGGGGCTGCGTCCGCCGTGCCGGGGACGAGGGTGCGGGCGGCCAGAGCGCCGAACTCGTTGGCTGCGGCGAGGTACGCGCGGATGTGGGCGGCTTCGGCGGTCCGGCCGGTGGCCGCCATCATGGTGACGAACTCGATGCCGGCGACGCTCGCGGCGACCACGTTGTCGGTCTCGATCAGCCGGTCGACGTAGGAGTGGAGCAGCCGGAAGGCCCGGCCCCGGTCGCCCCGCCGGAACGCGGAGCGTGCCCGGGTGAGTTCGTCGGCCGAGAGCGTGCCCGCGGGGACGTCGACGAGGGCCGCTTCGTCGAAGTACCGGTCGGCGTCGTCACGTCGGCCCTGGAACGAGGCGCTGTAGCCGAGGGTCTGCAGTGCCCAGTGCAGGAGGGTCGGCGGGCCGACGGTGCGGTACCGGTCGGCCAGGGCTGCGACCGAGGCGTCGACCTGCTCGAACCGTCCGATGCCCAACAGGGGCCCCGCCGAGGTCAGTTCCAGGAACGACGCGAGGTGGTCGTCGTCCCGGCGGCGCAGGCCGGCGACCGCGTCGGGCAGGACCCGCCGCAGTGCCTCGCCGTCGCCGGACGCGTACGCGAGCGCGTAGCGGGCCAGGGGATGTTCCGAAGCGGCGTACCGCTCCGCAACCCGGTGGTACGCCGCCGGGTTGGCGTTCTGGGTGTGGCGCTCGGCGGCCCAGACGAGCCAGAAGGCGCGCAGGTCCCGGTCGTCGGGTGCGGTTGCGGCCAGGATGCGTTCGGCCCAGGCACCGATCTCCTGGCGGCCCCGCAGGGGGAGTTCGGTGACGACCGGCCGGGCGAGCGCGTCGGCCAGGTGCGGGTCGGCGGCCGCGCACGCCCAGGCCACGGCCGACCGCAGATGCGCCCAGAGCTCGCCGAGACGGGCGACCCCCTCGCTCTCGTCCGGCCCGGTGAGCAGACGGCGGACACGGGCGACCTCGACCAGGCACCAGCGTGCCTGCCGTTCGGCGATCGCATCCGTCTGCCCGCGCTCGCGCAACTGCTCCGCGGCGAACTGGCGTACGGGCTCCAGCAGCCGGAAACGCCGACCCGTGGGGCCGAAGGCGACGGCGACCATCGAGCGTTCGACCAGGGAACCCAGCAGGTCGTCGACCTCCTCCCCGTCGGCGGAGCGTCCCGCCGCGACGGCCCCGGCCGCACCCAGCTCGAACGGTGCTGCGAAAACCGACAGTTGGGCGAACAACGTCTGCTCGGCCGGCGTGAGCAGGTCGTACGACCACCGGACGGCCGCCCGCAGCGTGCGGTGCCGGGCGGCGCCCGTCCTGCGTGCGCCGGCCGTCCGCAGGGCGTCGTCGAGCCGGGCCGCGAGGTCGACCGGCCGGTGGCTCGCCATCCGTGCGGCGGCCAGTTCGACGGCCAGCGGGATGCCGTCGAGCCGCCGGCAGATCTCTTCGACGTGACAGCCATGCTCACGCGGGTCGTAGTCAGGGTCCGCGGCGAGTGCACGGGTGTGGAACAGCTCGACTGCGGCGGCCGGGGCCAACGGCCCTACCGGCAGTACCTGTTCGCCGGGGACGGCCAGCCGCTCGCGTGCGGTGGCCAGGACGCGCACCTCCGGGCAGCCCTCCGCGACGGCCTGCGCCAACGCGGCGGCGCCGTCCAGGACATGCTCGCAGTTGTCGAGAACCAGCAGGGCCCGGCGTGTGCGAAGGCCCGCGACCAATGACTGCGTGAGGGTCTGCCCCGGGCGCTGCGCCACCCGCAGTCCGTCGGCCAGCACGTCGGCGACCGCACGGGGTACGTCGGCAGGCGATGTGATCTCCGCCAGCTCGACCAGCCACCCGTCCCGGCCGTGCTCGGATGCGGTCGTGTGTGCGGCGGCCAGGGCGAGGCGGGTCTTGCCGATCCCGCCAGGCCCGACCAGGGTCACCACGGGGGAGTGCCCGAGCGCCCCGGTCACCTCGCGCAGCTCGTCCGCACGGCCGACGAGGTTGCCGGGGGGAACGGGCAGGCCACCGACGAGTGGGGAGACAAGAGGTCGGCCGAGGTCATCCACTGCGCCGGTGTCTCCCGTGTGCGCCGCCCCTGCCGTGGCGACGGTCGCGCTCGGGCGGTGCAGCCGCTCGTCCTGGGCCAGGATGCGTGCTTCGAGCTCGCGCAGTGCCGACCCGGGTTCGACGCCGAGTTCGGTGACGAGACGCGCGCGGGCCCGCCGGAAGGCGGCGAGGGCGTCGGCCTGCCGTCCCGTCCGGTACAGGGCGGTCATCAGCAGGGCGCAGAGGCCCTCGCGGAGCGGATGGCGTTCCGCCAGCTCCGCCAGCGGACCGACGGCCCCGCGCGGGTCGGCCTCGACCCGGCGTTCGAGGTCGGCCTCGACGGCTCCCAGCCACTGCTCGGTCAGTCCGGCCGCGGCCGCCGCCAGGCCGGGTGCGTCCAGGCCGGCCAGCGGCGTACCGCCCCACTCTGCGAGGGCCCCGGCGGGATCGCCGTCCCGAAGGCGGCGTTGGAAGCGCGTCACATCGACCGCGTCCGGCGGGACGTCCAGGCGGTACGCGGCGCCGACCCGGGCGATCGTGCCGGCGCCGAGGGCCCTGCGCAGCTGTGCGACGTGCCACTGCAGGGTCTTGTCCGCCGTCCGCGGCGGTGCATCGCCCCAGACGAGTTCGATCAGGCGGGAGACCGGGAGCGGTGTGCCGGGCGCCAGCGCCAGCGCCGCGAGCACCGTCTGCGACTTCGCCGGACCGACGACGAGCGGCCTGCCGTCGTCGGTGGCGGCGCGGACACCCCCGAGCAGACCGATCCGCACCACGGTGCCGCCTCCCAGGCTTCGACCATCGCCGAGCGTGCCACAGGCCCCGACCAGGGACAAGCCTTCCCCCGACTGCCCGCACACCCGTACCCCACCGGCCGCACACCGGCGTCGCCGACGATCGGCGCAGCGGCCACCACGGCCACCACGGCCGCGACGACAGGAACGACAAGGACGGGGCGAACGCATGCACAGGCGGACAACCGCGCGGGTCACGGGCATTCTCTTCCTCACCGCAACGGCGGCGGGCGCGCTCGGAGCGGGCCTCCTCGGAAGCCTCGACACCCTGGACTCGGCCCGGGCCGTTGCCGACCGGTCGCCCGCCCTCGCCGCGGGCGCCCTCCTGATCCTGCTCATGGCAGTGGCGATCGCGATGATCCCGCCGACGCTCCACCCGGTCCTCAAGGAGCGCGGCGAGGCGCAGGCGCTGGGCTACCTCGTCGCCAGGACGATCGAGGTCGTCCTCGTCCTCCCGGCCGCCGTCGGCCCCCTGGCGCTCGTCGCGGCGAGCAGCAGGGAGCCGGGCGCCGTCGGCCCCGTCCTGGCACTGACCCGGACGTACGACCTGTGGGGGCCGACCTGCAGCTCGGTCTTCTTCTGCCTGAGCGTCGTCCTGCTCAACCACCGGCTCTACCGGTCACGGCTCGTCCCGCGCTGGATCGCCGTCTGGGCCCTCGCCGCGGTGCTGCCGTATCTGGCCGACGCACTCCTCGCCGCACTCGGCCCCTCCGCGCTGCCGCCGGCGGTCCGCGCGGCCCTGGTCGTCCCGCTGGCACTGAACGAGATGGCGCTGGCCCTCCGGCTGCTGGTCAGGGGGTTCACGGCACCTGCACCGGAGCAGTCCGCCCGTGCCGCCACCGCCACCGCCGCCGCCGGACCGGACGGGCGGCCAGTCGACGCCGCTTCCTGAGCACCATCAGCGCCCGCCCGCCGGCCCGGTGGGCTGCCTGCTCACCCGGCGGCGGGCTCGCACCGCCGGACGGCGTCGTGGGCGGCCAGCGCGGCGCGCAGGGTGAGCTGGTCGGCGCCGCGGGCCACGTCCAGGCCGGTGAACTCGGTGGCCTTGCGCAGGCGGTAGTCCACCGTGTTGGGGTGGACCTGGAGCCGGGCGGCCGCGCGGCGCCGGTCGAGGCCGCCGGCGAGGAAGGTGCGCAGCGTGTCGAGCAGTTCCGGGCGTCCGGCCAGCGGGTCGAGCAGTGCGGCGAGCCCGTCCCTGGCCGGGCTCGGGCGGCTCAGCTGGTACTCCAGCAGCACATCGCCCAGCAGGTAGAGTCCGGGCCCTCGGCCGGATGCCTCCGCCACCTCCCGGACCTCGCCGACCAGCCGGGCGGCGTCCGCGACGCCGTCCGGTGCGGCGGCGGCCGCAGCCACCAGCAGTTCGGCGCCGCACATCAGCGCCAGCTGTTCGACCAGCCTGGAGAGCCGGTCCCGGTCCGCACGGGAGAAGTCTGCGGCCGGCGTCTCGTACGGGATCAGCACCAGCCCGCCGTCGCCGGACAGCACGGAGAGGGGGACACCCGGCGTCTGGCGCTGCAACTCGTTGCGGAGCCGTCGGAGTTTGCGGCGAGCAGCGACGGAGTGGTTCACGCCGGGCCGCAGTTCGTCCGGGTGCGGTCCCAGGGTGATGCCGAGGACCAGGTAGCAGGGCGGCAGCCGGATGCCGGCGCGGTCGGCCGCGGCCTGCGGGTCGCCGCCCTCCAGCAGCCGCGACATCAGCGCCTGCCGGGCGACCTGCTCGTCGCCGAGTGCCGCCTGTCGCTCCTGGACGTATCCGGCCGCGACGGCGCAGCTCACCAGCCGCAGGTAGCCGAGCAGTCGGCGCTGCACCAGCAGCACGTCCGGCAGGTCACCCGGTTCGGCGGCCGCCAGGACCTGGGCCGCGCACTCCTCCGCACCGAAGTGGTAGGCGCCGACCACGGCCTCCAGCGGCACGCCCTCGTCCGCCCGCCGGGCGGAGGACTCGCTGATCCTGGCCAGCTCGGCCTCGCCCGGCAGTTCGCCGACGCGCAGGACCTCGATGAAGGCCCGGATGCCGCGGTCCACCTCCTTGGTGACCTCGCCGCGGAGCTGTTCCGACGGGAGCGCCCCGTAGGCGGGCAGCTGTTCGACGAGCCGGGCCGTCACCGCAGGTGCCAGGGCCGCCGCAGCGGCCCGGAGCAGCCGGTGGACCGGGGTGCCGCCGAACCGAGGTGTCGAGTCGTCCTCCGCCGTGTTGGATGCGGTCACAATCCACCTCGCGAATCTCTGTTGTGCGGCCCAGGTGCACGGCGCCGTACCGCCTCCATCATGGTTTCCGGGATGTTACCTACCAGTTGGTAACACGCCTGACGGTGGATCACCAGACATGTGCGGACCCCGACCGCACCGTCCACCGGACCCCCACACCCCACAGACCGGAGGACCGCCTTGCCCACGCGAAAGGCCGCCGTGGCCCCCACCCGACCGCGCCGCCTCCCTGCCGGGACCGCCACCGGCTGAACCTCCGCCGCGGTCACGCGTCCCGGCCGGAGCCTTCCTGCCGCCGGACCGCCACCGCTCGCCTTCCACCGGTCGGACAGCCGACCACGCGTCAGAACACGTACCACTGCAGCCTGTCGGCGACCTCCGTCCCCGGCAGGCCCAGCCATGCCGTTCCACGAACTGGGGGAGTCATGCACAGAAACACCGCCCGGACACTGGTCGCCGCTGTCGTCACCGCGATGGCCCTCACCGTCGCTCCGGCGGCCACGGCCGCCGCGGCCACGCCGGCGGCCGCCACGGCGAGCGACCCGTTCTACACCTACGGAGGCAGCGAGCCGCTGTCCTCGTTCGCGCCGGGTGCCGTGCTGAAGACGCGGACGCTGCAGTACCACGTCGTCGGCCTGCCCACGCCGGTGAAGGCGATCCAGCTGCTCTACCGCACCGTCGACGCCCAGGGCCGCCCGGCCGCCAACGTGACCACGGTGGTGCGCAGCCTGACGGGCGACGGCAGCAAGGCGGTGTCCTACCAGTCGTTCTACGACTCCCTCGACCCGCAGGACGGCCCGTCCCGGGCAATCGCGGGCAACCTCAGCCTGGGCGGCGTCATCGCGAACGTCGAGGCCGTCTTCCTGGCGCCGCTGCTGCTGCAGGGCTACAACGTCGTCATCCCGGACACCGAGGGGCAGAACGCCGACTTCGCGGCCGGCCCGGAGTACGCGGCCAACACGCTGGACTCGATCCGGGCAGCGACCGCCTCGGCGGCCACCGGGATGAACGCCGACACGAGGTTCGGCCTGATGGGCTACTCCGGCGGCTCCATCGCCACCAACTGGGCGGCCGCACTCGCGCCGGGCTACGCGCCCGAGGTCAACCGGAAGCTGGTCGGCTTCGCCGAGGGCGGGCTGCTCGTGGACCCGGCCCACAACCTCAAGTACGCCGACGGCTCCCTGGTGTGGAGCGGTGTCATCCCCATGGCGCTCATCGGGGTCTCCCGCTCCTACGGCATCGACCTCGAGCCCTACCTGAGCGACTACGGCCTGAAGGTGTACCGGGAGCTGCAGCAGGGGTCGATCGTCGATGCACTGGGCCACTACCCCGGGCTGACCTGGAAGAAGATGGCGAAGCCGCAGTACGCCGACCCGAACTCGGTGCCGGCCTTCCTCGAGGCGGTCAACAGGATCAACCTCGGCTCGGCGCCCACCCCGACCGTCCCGGGGTACATCGCCCAGGGCAACGGCGGCGTCCTGGAGGGCACCTTCGGCAACCCGCCGGGCGTCGGCACCGGCGACGGGGTCATGGTCGCCGGGGACGTGCGGGCGCTCGCCCGGCAGTACTGCGCCACCGGCAACGGCTCGATCGCGTACCAGCAGTACGACCTGCTCAGCCACGTGGGCGCGGCCGTGGCCTGGGCACCGTCCGCGATGAGCTGGCTCGCCGACCGGTTCGCGGGCCGGACCGCCCCGTCCGACTGCGGCCGCATCCCCGCGGGCAACTCGCTGGCCCCGGAGAAGCCGGCGCCGACGTCCTGACGCTCCGCCCGCCCCGAGGCCCCGTCGCACCCGAATCCGCGCGACGGGGCGACTCGGACGGCTGCCGCCTCCCGGCCGAGCCGACCGGGACCCTGAAAGGCGGGCAGTCAGACGAGGCCGTTGTCCCTGGCGTAGAGGGCGGCCTGGGTGCGGTCGCGCAGACCGAGCCGGCTCAGGACGCGGGAGATGTGGTTCTTGACGGTGCCTTCGCTGAGGTAGAGGCGGGAGGCGATCTCCTTGTTGGTGGCACCGGCCGAGACGAGGCGGAGGACTTCCGTCTCCCGGGGCGTGAGCAGCTCGGGGGCCGGGAGCCCGGCCGCCAGGTTGGCGATGACCGTCTGGTCGAACTGGGCGACCCCCGCGTGGGCGAGCCGTACGGCCCGCGCCAGCTCGGCGGCGGGGAGGTTCTTGAGGAGGTAACCCACCGCGCCGGCCTTCAGCGCCCGGGTGACGTACTCGTCGTCGTCGAACGTCGTCAGCATCACGATCCTGCAGGCGGGCAGGCTGCGGCGGAGCAGGGCCGTGGCTGCCACGCCGTCGGTCCCGGGCATCCGGACGTCCATCAGCACCACGTCGGGGCGGCAGGCCGGCGCCGTTTCGGCCGCCTCGGCGCCGTCGCGTGCACTGCCCGCCACCACGATGCCCGGCTGGATGCCGAGGAGCGCGGTGATGCCCTCCCTCACCAGGCCCTGGTCGTCGACGACGAAGACCCGTACGTCCCGGTCCGTGTTCCCGCTCACGTGCTCGGTCACCAGGGGACTCCGATCGTGAGGACCGTGCCGCCGGCCGAACTGTCGACGGCCATGGTTCCCTCGGCGAGGCGGACCCTTTCGCGCAGTCCCGCCAGTCCGAACCCCTCGTCGGCCGGATCGAAGCCGGTGCCGTTGTCGACCACCCGGAGGCGGGCTCCGCGCTCGTCGTAGGCGATGTTCACCCCGATCTCGGTGGCGCCCGAATGCCGGCAGGCGTTGGTCAGCCCCTCCTGCGCGGCCCGGTAGAGCACCAGCAGCGGCCTGCGTTCGCAGCCCGACATCTCGAGGGTGATGCGGCGGCTCCCGCCGTCCAGGTGGTGGACGAGGTCGGTCAGCGCCCGGGAGAGGCCGACCGGCTCGGACTCCGACCCGGGTCCCAGGGTGCGCACGGATGCCCGCACCTCGTCCAGGGCGCGGTTCGCCGACCAGCGGGCGTGCGACACCGCCTGCGCAGAACCCTGCGGATCGAGCGAGGTGAACGCCTCGGCCTTCTCCAACTGGATCCCGATCGCGGTCAGATGGTGGCCGAGGCTGTCGTGGATCTCACGGGCCAGCCGGTTGCGTTCGCGGGCCGCGGACAGCTCGGCGACCTGGGCGAGGGTGCCCTCCAGCCGGGCGCGGGCCTGCTGCTCGCGGGCGGCCACGGCGGCCGTCGCGAGGGCCAGGACGACCCCCAGCGCGAACATCAGCAGGTCCGAGATGTACTCGGCCCGCACCTGCCAGTGCGGGACCCACAGGGTGAACGCGCCCGCCAGCGCCGCCACGCAGCCGACGCCGAGGCCGACGGCGACGGCGGATCCGTACGCGAAGAACGCCAGGAAGGGCACGAGGACGAACAGCACACGCGACAGCCCGGACTCGTCGACGGCCGCGACCGCGCAGAGCAGCAGCACCCTGAGGGCGAACACCGCGCCCGGCGCGATCCGCCGCCCGCGCCACTCGTGCCGTTCACGCCCGTCCAGCGCGATCAGGGCGCAGAGCAGGGCCGCGTATCCGGCGGTCCGGGCCCCGAGGCCCGGGCCGATCGCGGCGTAGTAGACACCCCCGAGCAGTACGGCACCGTACAGAACGGCGGGTATCCAGGGCACGGGCCGCGACATCGGGCCTCCTCAAGGGCTCATGAGGGCTCGAAAGCTCTCCCGCTGCAGCGTACGCGGCCGGTGCCGCGATCCGGCATCCGCTCGGGGAACGGGCGCAGGGTCTGGCCGAAGGTCATGTGACCTCCGGCCGCAACGGATCGGGCCGTCTCACTTATCCACGATGACCTGCGGTTCCTAGATTTCGAGGCGTCACATTCCCGATCGAGAAGAGGGCGTCGTGCTTCGCCGTCTCGCCATCGCACCCCTGCTGCTCGCGTCCGTCCTGACCGTTCCGGCGTCCGCCACCCAGGGGGACCGCTGCTCCGGCGTCCGGGTCCCGGGAGCCGAGCACTCGGTCTCCAGCTGCCTGACCGACCTGACGACCACCGGAACCACCCGGACCGGGCACACCGACCAGCAGGACTGGAAGGGGCTGGTGGCGGAGAACACCGTCACACCGTCCGGGGTCCCCGGCGTCCAGATCGACGGCTACTTCCCCGACACCTCCACCACCAACACCAACCACGGCTGGAACCACGACAGCCAGTTCGTCATCCGGCTGCCCGAGAACTGGAACGGCGGGCTCGTCGTGGCCGGCCCGCCCGGGACCCGCGAGCAGTATGCCAACGACCCGATCATCAGCGACCAGGTGCTCGCCAGGGGCTACGCCTACGCCGCGACCGACAAGGGCAACACCGGCGACGAGCTCTACAGGGACGGCGACCGCCCCGGCGACGCGATCATGGAATGGCACCGCCGGGTGGCGGAGCTCACCGTGGCGGCGAAGAAGGTCACCCACCGGCACTACGGACGCACACCGCGCGTCACGTACGCCGCCGGGCTCTCCGCGGGCGGATACCTCGTCCGCTGGCAGCTCGAGCACCACCCCGGGCTCTACACGGGCGGCATCGACTGGAACGCCCTCACCTTCACCAAGGAGGGCAGCCTGCTCACCACCCTCCCGCCGGCGCTGCGCGCCTTCCCCCGCCTCGCCCAGGGCGACCCGGCCGCGCGCGACGAGATCGTCGCGGCAGGCTATCCGAAGGACTCCGAGAAGCAGTGGGCCTTCCACTACCGCAACCAGTGGGACCTCCTGCAGCGCACGGTCCGCGAGGAGGTCGACCCCGGCTACGACGGCGCCCGGCAGGCAGGCACCCCGTTCTGCCCGGCGGGAGCCGGTCCCGGCTGCGACACGGACTACGACTTCGCCTCGCGCCCCGAGGCGGTGCACCGGACGGTCGAGCGGATCTCGCTGACCGGGGAGATCCGGCGCCCGCTGATCAGCATCCAGGGCACCCTCGACGCGCTGACCCCGCCGGCCGCCTTCGGCGACGTGTACGACCGGATGGTCACCGACGCAGGGCGCGCCGCCCTGCACCGCTACATCCACGTCCCCGGCGGCACCCACACCGACGGGCTGGTCGCGATCGACAAGGAGGCGTACCGGCCGATGCTGCCGTCCTTCGTCGCCGCGTTCGGCGAACTGGAGGCCTGGACGCGGCCGAACACCCGCTCCTGACCCCGCTCCGGCGGCCCGGCCCCTTCCGTGTCCACGGCGGGGCCGGGCCTTTCCCTGCGGCGGGTCAGTCGAACAGGTCGGGGTCGGACGCGGTGATCTGGTCCCACAACGGGCGGGCCTGGAACCAGCCCGCCAGGTGGCTGCCCACCTGCTCGCGGGTGATCAGCGCGGTCTCCCGGTCGATCAGCCTGGGCGTGCCCGCGGCCATCGCGAGCAGCTGGGTCTGGCAGGACCGCTCCATCGTGACGAACCACCAGACCGCCTCGGCGACGGAGTGGCCCACCGTCAGCAGGCCGTGGTTCTGCAGGATGACGGCCTTGTGGGGCCCGAGGGCCGCGCCGATCCGGCGGCCCTCCTCCACGTCGTTGACCACACCCCGGTAGTCGCTGTACAGGCCGTGGTCCTCGAAGAAGGCACAGGCGTCCTGGGTGATCGGGTCCAGCAGGATGCCCAGGCTGGAGAACGCCTTGCCGTGCAGGGAGTGCGCGTGCGCGGCGGCGACGGCGTCCGGACGGGCGGCGTGCACCTGCGAGTGGATCACGAAGGCAGCGCGGTTGACCGGCCGGGAGCCCCGCAGCAGGTTGCCCTCGTGGTCGACCAGGACGAGGTCCGAGGCCCTGATCTGGTTGAAGCTCATGCCGAACGGGTTGACCCAGAACCACTGCGGGTTCTCCGGGTCGCGGACGGTGATGTGGCCGGCGACGCCCTCGGAGAAACCGAACCTGCCGAACAGCCGGAACCCGGCGGCCAGCTGCTCCTTGCGGTACCGGCGCTCCTCCTCGACGGAGTCGAACACGGGCGGCATCGGGAACGTGACGCCCTCGGGCATCGGGCCGACGGCCGAGGCGAGCTCTGCCGGTGCCGCCAGGGAAGGGGCGGTGTCCATGCGTGCGTACCTCCACGGTGGTGGCGCGTCCTTGCGCACCCAGAAGATACATCCGTGTATCCGATGCGCCAATGCATCGTTTTGGATCGGTACCCTTCACCGCAGGGTCGAGCGGCCCACGAGCGGAGGTAGACCATGCCGAAGGGCCCCACCAAGCGGCGCCCGCAGACCCGGGCGGCGCTGCTCTCGGCCGCACTGGAGGTCTTCGCGGAGCTGGGCTTCCAGTCCGCCACCATCGAGCAGATCTGCGACCGCGCCGGCTACACCCGCGGCGCCTTCTACTCGAACTTCAGCAGCAAGGAAGAGCTCTTCCTCGCCCTCTTCGACGCCCACAGCGACGCCGTCCTCACCCGGCTCCGCGAGCGGATCGACGGCCTGGGCAAGGACGGGCTCACCCTCGACGACCTCGCCGAACTGGTCTCCCGGATCGACCCCTCCGAACGCGACTGGTACCTGGTCACCACCGAGTTCACCCTGCACGCCATCCGCGACCCCCAGGCCGCCTGGCTCCTCGCCCGCCACGACGCCCGGCTGCGCGCCGAACTCACCGGCGCCGTCACCGCCTTCCTCGCCGCCGCCGGACGCGAACTGACCGTCGACGCCGAGCAGGTGAGCCGCCTGCTGATCGCCCTCCGGGAGGGCGGCCTGGCCCAGAGCTACGTCGAACCCGACCAGCTCCCGCCCGGACAGCTCGAACGCGACTTCGTCGGCCCCCTCCTCGCCGCCCTCAGCCGCCCCACGACCGGCTGACCGCCGAGGTCTGCCCGGCGGAATACCCGTGCGGGGTGCCCCGTTGAGCGGATCATGCACCGTGATCCGGCACGCTCCGGCGGCATCCACCCCCTGCTGGCGGGGCGCTTCAGCCCCTTGGCGTTCGACCCGACCGCCGCCGTCGACGACCACGCCCTCGGCCTGCTGCTGGAAGCCGCCCGATGGGCGCCCTCGGCCGGCAACTCCCAGCCGTGGGGGTTCTTCACAGGCCGGCCCGGCGAACCGGAGCACGGGCGCATCGTGCGCCATCTCGCACCCAGCTCCGCCCGATGGGCGCCGGACGCGGGCCTGCTCGTCGTCACGCTGACGCGCCGCCATGTCGACGACACCCGGCTGCCCTACTCCGAGTTCGCGGACTACGACCTGGGCCAGGCCGTCGCCCACCTCACCCTGCAGGCCCAGGCGATGGGGCTGGCCGCCCGGCAGTTCCGGGCCTTCGACCTGGACGGCCTCACCCGGGAACTGCGCCCGAGCCCCGGATGGGCGATCGTCTCCATGATCGCGCTCGGAAGGGCCGCCGCAGAGCCGGGTGACCACCGCGTCCGCCGCAGCGTCGCCGACCTGCGCTCCGCCCCCTGGTCGACTCCGGCGTGACGTCGGGCCGCCGGCCCGTCGGCTCGGTGGAGTCCGGTCAGGTCTTCCGTGCGGTCACCAGGGCGAAGGAGAGATGCTTCCCGGCATCCGTGGTGAGCATGTCGACGACCGCTTGGTTCGCTTCCCCGCTTCCGGGTCGGTGCTCGGCCCCGGCGCGGGCCCACAGCAGCCAGTCCTGCCAGGTGTCGTCCTGCAGCCGTGCGGACGTGACCTCGACCAGTTCGGTGATCTCCCACTGGAAGCGCCACCACTCCGCCGTGTGCCAGGCGATCGCCTCCCAACCGACCACGGCCTTGATGTGGGGCGGGATCGCGCCCAGCTCTCGGACCTCCCGGGTCAGGGCCGGGGTCGCCACGCCCAGTTGTCCGTCGGGGCGGAGGAAGCGCAGCAGGTAGGGCAGGTAGCCGTCCGCCGTGCCGAAGTACTCGAACGCGTCCACGCTCACCACTGCGTCGAAGCCCTCGTCCTCGAAGGGCAGGGCGTGCGCCTCCGCGCGAACGGCCGTCACCCGGTCGCCGACACCCGCCTCGTCGAACACGGCCTGCGCCTCCTCCGGGGCGATCCACCAGTCTGCCGCGACGACCTGAGCCCCGTACTCCCGGGCGAGGAAGACGGATGTGGCGCCCTTGCCGGAGCCGAGGTCGAGGATTCGCATCCCGGGGCGCAGGTCGAGGTCCCGGGCCAGGTCCTCCAGCAGCCACAGCGGGTTCGGCCCCATGTCCAGGTCGAGCAACCAGGCGGGGTCGTAGCGGGACGAGCGCGGGTAGCGGTCCGGACGTACAAGATCATCCATGGCGGTCACGGTACGCAGCCAAGTCGATCGTGGAACGGGACACAACCGATTTCGCGCCCGCAGGGACGGCTGTCTCCACAGCCCGGTGTGGGCGGGGAGCGGCCGGGTAGGCGTCACGGCCGGACTTCCGCCCCGGCCTCCACAGGATCCGCCATGCACGCACCGGACGTCGACACCAGCCGCCACCGTCGCCTGGAGAACAACCCGCTCGGCCGGTGCCCGACGGCACCCGGGCCGCCCGAGTGTCGCGGACCGGCGTCGGTGCGGCGGCGGCTAGGTTCGTTCTCGTGACCGGCAACGACGTCGTCCTGGCACTGGTGGTTGCCACCGCCCTGGGCTTCGACTTCACCAACGGGTTCCACGACACCGGCAATGCCATGGCGACCTCGATCGTCACCGGGGCTCTCCGGCCGCGTGTCGCGGTCGCGGTGTCGGCGTTGCTGAACCTGGTCGGCGCGTTCCTGTCGACCGCGGTCGCCGCGACCATCGCCAGCGGCCTGGTCGACAATGCCGATGTGACGCTGGCCGTGGTCATGGCGGGCCTGGCCGGCAGCATCCTGTGGAATCTGACCACCTGGTTCTTCGGGATCCCGTCCAGTTCCTCGCACGCCCTGATCGGCGGCGTGGTCGGGGCCACCATCGCGGCGGCCGGAGCCGACGCCGTCAAGTGGCAGGGCCTGGTCGCCAAGGTGATCGTGCCCGCCGCGCTGTCGCCGTTCATCGCCGGGTCGGTCGCCGCACTCGGCACCTATCTCGTCTACCGCCTCACCCGCGACGTGGCCGAGAGACCGCGCCGGCACGGCTTCAGACTGGGCCAGGTCGGTTCGGCCTGCATGGTGTCGCTCGCCCACGGCACCAACGACGCGCAGAAGACCATGGGCGTCATCACCCTGGCGCTGATCGCCAACGGCACCCTGCACAGCGGAGCGAGCGCTCCGACCTGGGTGATCGCCTCCTGCGCCGTGGCGATCGCCCTGGGGACCTACATCGGCGGCTGGCGGGTCATCCGGGCACTGGGCAAGGGCCTCGTGGAGATCGAGGCACCGCAGGGGATGGCCGCCGAATCGGCCTCCGCCGCGGTCATCCTCTCCTCCACGGACTTCGGCTACTCGCTCTCCACCACCCATGTGGCCACCGGGTCGATCCTCGGTGCGGGGGTGGGCAAGAAGGGCGCGGTGGTGCGCTGGCACATCGCCCACCGGATGGTGGCGGCCTGGCTGCTCACGCTCCCGGCCTCGGCGATCGTCGGCGCGCTGGCCTACTGGGTCGCGAACGGGATCGGGGGCACCACCGGAGTGGTGGTGATCGCCGTCGTGCTGGTGCTGGCCTCCATCGCCTTCTTCGTGGCGTCCCGCCGCCCGGCCGTCACCCCGGAGAACGTCAACGCCGCGTGGACGGGCTCGGTCGTCCCGCGTCGCGCATGGAGAAGGTGACGCCGTGAACTCCTGGATCAACCTGGAGGCGCTCTGGAGGATCATCGTGGTGGGGCTGCTCGCCGGAGCCGGCCTGCCCGCCCTGTTCGCGATCGGCGTGCGGGCCCTCAACCCGCGGCCCGCGCCGGCAGTGCCACCGCCGGGCGCTCCTCCGCAGGCCCGCTCGGCCGCACCGTCGCGGGCGTCTGCTTCGCGGTGGTACTCGCCGCGATCGGCTGGGGCATCTCCGTCATCGTCAACCACAGCTGACCGCACCGCCGACCGCCGGGAGCGGCCCCCGCCCCGGGTCAGCAGCGGCGGCGGGCCAGGGCCAGGACTGCGGCCGTGCCGAGCATGGCACCGCCGACCGCGGCGAGCACCGGACCGCCGTACCGGGCGGTCTGGAGGGCGAGTTCGCGGGCGGAGCTCTCCGAGTGCCGGCCGACCGCTGCTCCGGCCGTCCCGGTGAGGGCCGAGGCCTGCTCCTTCATCCGCGATCCGCTCGCGCGCAGGGTGTGGCCGGCACTGTCGATCCGTTCCTCGAGGGCGTGCCGGGTATGGTCGGCCGTTCGGCCCGCCCGTTCCCTGGCATGCCCGGCGGCGCGGCCGGCGCGCTCCCTGACCTGCTCGGCGGCGTCGCGCACCCGTGCGCCGACGTCGGCCTTCGCCGCGAGTTCCTCGACGGTGTCGGCGAGCCGGTCGCGGGTGTCGGCGATCTGCGAGGCGAGGTCCGCCGTGGTGGGGCCGGCCCCGTCGGTGCGGTTCTTCCCGGTCATCGGTGCACACGCTCCTTGATCATGTCGATGTCGGTCCTGGTGGTCGCGACGGCCTGCTCGGGTACGGGCGATCCCGCCTTCCCCAGCTGCCGGCGGCCGGCCAGCGCGAGCACGGCCGCGATCAGCATCAGGGCGCCGCCCGCGACCAGGGCCGCGGCCCACAGCGGTATCACCATGGCCAGCGCGGCGATCGAGGCCGCGACGAAGGCCTGCAGACCGATGACCGCGAGCAGCCCGGCGCCGCCGAGGAGCCCGCCGCCCTTGCCGGTCCGCCGGCCCTTCTCGGTGAACTCCGCCTTGGCGAGCTGGACCTCCTGCCGCACCAGCTGCGACGCCAGGCCGGTCACTTCGTGCACCAGTTCGTTCACCGTCCTGGTGCTTCCGGCCTTCGGGCCGCGACCGATGTGCGGGCTGCTGCCGTCGACCGTGCCGTGCGGCCGCTGCGCCGGTGCGGGCCGTCCGGTGTTCACGCTCGTGTTCACGTTGCCGTTCCCTCCGTCCGCGTTCGGGCATCCCCTCCTGGCGGGTGACCGCACATCCGCCCGGCAAACCCCGTTCCGCCGACCGGTCGGCAGCCACCGGACTCCTGTTTGAAGTGGTCGATCCGGGTAGGAGCGGCCTATTGCTTGCAGAGGAGGGACACGCGTATGCCCCACGAAGCCCGGGATACCGGACGTCGGCCGCAACGGCCGACCCGTAGCGGTGATTCTGCGCGCGGCGGTTCTGCGCGCGAGGCAGACAGCGACCGGGCTGCCCGTGCAACATCCTCGGACCGTCGGCCGGTGTCGGCCGCCCGCGCGATGCGGACCGCGGCAGCACAGTTGGCGGAGCTCCTCGGCCGGGCACCGGAGTCGGTCTCCGGAATCCGGCGCACCGACGAGGGCTGGCAGGCCGAAGTGGAGGTGGTGGAACTCGAACGCATTCCGGAGACGAGCAGCGTGATGGCGAGCTACCGGGTGCTGCTCGACGCCGAGGGGGAGTTGATCGGGTACGAGAGGACGCGTCGCTACACGCGGGCCGAGGTCGACCGGCGCCGTAGCTGACACCGGGTGCAGCAGATGCACCGGTGGGGCCGGCGCAGGCCGGGCGGAGCCGCCGCGATGCGGGGCGCGCCTGTGGAAAGGAGTCCCCATGACCGTGGTGCCGCAGAGCGGTGGAACCAGTGCCGTGGCAGGAGGTGGGAGCACCGGCACGCTGTACGACGTCATCGAACTGATCCTCGACCGCGGACTGGTCATCGACGTGTTCGTCCGGGTGTCGCTGGTCGGGATCGAGATCCTGAAGGTCGACGCCCGTGTGGTGGTGGCCAGCGTCGACACCTACCTGCGATTCGCCGAGGCCTGCAACCGGCTGGATCTGGAGTCCGGGCGCAAGGCCCCCACCAAACTCCCCGAGCTGGTCGGCGAGATGACCGAAGGCGGAGCCCGTGGCAAGAGCAAAGGGGCGATCACCGGAGCGGTCGAAGCGGTGACGGACAGCATCCGCGAACGCTTCGAGGAGCGCGACGAGCCCGAGCCCGAGCCGCGGGAGAGGCGGCGCCCCGCCCGGCGGTCCACCCGGTCGAAGGACGAGTGAGAGCCGTGGCCGTCTACGTCTACGCCATCACCGCCGACACCCATCCCGCACAGCTGCAGGAGATGACCGGGGTCGGCTCCCCTCCCGAGGAACTGCGCGTTCTCGCCGAATCGGGCCTCAAGGCCGTCGTCAGCGAAGCACCGGAAGGGCTCCGGGCACGCCGGCGCGACCTGATGGCTCATCAGGCCGTGCTGGAACAGTTGATGGACGAGGGAGCCGTCCTCCCGCTGCGTTTCGGCGCCGTCGCCTCCGACGAGCAGGAGGTCCTCGGTGTCCTCCGGGAACAGGTCGACTCCTACCGGGAGCGGCTGGCCGCGCTCGACGGCTGCGCCGAGTACCTCGTCAAGGCCGCGTGCGAGGAGGAGGCCCTGCTGCGGCAGATCCTCCGCGACTCCGCCGAGGCCCGACGCCTCAACGAGGAATCGAGACAGAGCAGCGACCCCGCGCCGAAGATGCGGCTGGGCGAGCTGCTGGCCGGCGAGATCCAGGCCCGCAACCGGTCCGCCGCGGCCGCGGCCATCGAGGCGCTGCGCCCCCTGGCGCGTGAGGTCTACGAGAACGAGCCGGCCGGGAACGACTTCGTCAGCGGCTCGTTCCTGGTCGAGAAGACCCGCCAGGACGACTTCCGCAGTGCGGCGTCGGAGCTGGCCCGGCTCTGGGGCGAGGACTACACCTTCCGGGTGCACGGACCGCTCCCGCCCTACAGCTTCGTCTGAGGGGGGTGCGCCATGGGTCTCATCACCGGACTGGTGACCCTTCCGCTGGCCCCCGTCCGCGGGGTGGTGTGGGTGGTGGAACGGGTCGCGGAGGCCGCCGAGCAGAAGTTCTACGACCCGGCGCCGGTGGAGGAAGCACTCAAGGCCCTGGAGCAGGACCTCATCGCCGGACGCATCGACGAAGAGACCTTCGAGCAGCACGAGGAGGAGTTGTTGGACCGGCTCGACGAGATCCACCGGTACTGGGCGTCACGAGGCCGCTGAGCCGACGGCGCCCGCCCTGTGACTCCTCCGATCCGGGGATTTTCCCACCGTCCCAGCGGTTACGCGCCCTCCAGGGCCGCCCGCCCGGACACGGGCTGCGCCGCCCCCGACGCAACGGTGGGAAGAGGAAGAGTCGGCCGATGAAGGTCTCCGACCGGATACTGCAGCGCCTCAGGGAATGGGACGTCGAACACGTCTTCGCCTACCCGGGCGACGGCATCAACGGGCTGCTCGCCGCATGGGGGAGGGCGGAGGACAGGCCGCGGTTCGTCCAGGCCCGCCACGAGGAGATGGCCGCCTTCCAGGCCGTCGGCTACGCCAAGTTCTCCGGACGGACCGGGGTCTGCGCGGCGACGTCCGGCCCCGGCGCCATCCATCTGCTGAACGGCCTGTACGACGCCAAGCTCGACCACGTCCCGGTGGTCGCGATCGTCGGCCAGACCGACCGCAGCGCCATGGGCGGCTGCTACCAGCAGGAGGTCGACCTGCTCACCCTCTACAAGGACGTGGCCTCGGAGTTCTGCGAGATGGTCACCGTCCCCCAGCAGCTGCCGAACGTCCTGGACCGGGCCATGCGGGTGGCCGCGACCCGACGCACCGTCACCGCGGTGATCGTCCCCGCCGACGTGCAGGAACTGGAGTACGAGCCCCCGGCCCACGCCTTCAAACAGGTCCCCTCCAGCCTCGGGGTCGGCCGCTACGCCCCGATTCCCGCCGAGGAGGCCTCGCCCGCGCGGCGGAGATCCTCGACTCCGGCGAGAAGGTCGCGATGCTGGTCGGGCAGGGCGCCCGGCACGCCCGGCCCCAGGTCGAGGAGGTCGCCGACCTGCTCGGCGCCGGAGTGGCGAAGGCACTGCTGGGCAAGGACGTCCTGCCGGACACCCTCGCGTACGTGACGGGGTCGATCGGCCTGCTGGGCACCCGCCCGTCCTACGAGCTGATGCGGGACTGCGACACCCTCCTGGTGGCGGGCTTCAGCTTCCCGTACACGCAGTTCCTGCCCGAGTTCGACCGGGCCCGCGCCGTCCAGATCGACCTGGACCCGTCCATGGTGGGGCTGCGATACCCGTTCGAGGCCAACCTCGTCGGCGACGCCGCCGAGACGCTGCGCCGCCTGATCCCGCTGCTGGAACGCAAGGACGACCGCACCTGGCGCAGGACGGTCGAGGAGAACACGGCCCGCTGGTGGGAGGTCATGGAGCGCCGCGCCGAGGTGGCCGCGGACCCGCTCAACCCCGAACACGTGGTGCACGCCCTGGACGCCCTGCTGCCCGAGGACGCGATCATCGCCGCCGACTCCGGTTCCGCCGCGAACTGGTACGCCCGGCACCTGCGGATGCGCGGCACCATGCGCGGCTCCCTCTCGGGCACCCTGGCCACCATGGGAGCGGGCGTGCCGTACGCGATCGGCGCGAAGTTCGCCCACCCCGACCGGCCGGCCATCGCGATCGTCGGCGACGGCGCCATGCAGATGAACGGCCTCGCCGAGCTGATCACCGCGGCCAAGTACTACCAGGAGTGGTCCGACCCGCGGCTGGTCGTCGCCGTCCTCAACAACCACGACCTCAACCAGGTCACCTGGGAGATGCGCGCGATGGAGGGCGTCCCGCCGTTCGAGACCTCGCAGAGCCTGCCCGACCTGCGGTACGCCGACATCGCCGTCCTGATGGGCCTGTACGGCGTACGGGTCGAGCAGCCGGAGGACGTGGAACCGGTGTGGCGTCAGGCACTCGCCGCCGACCGGCCGTTTACGAGAGCGGCAGCCTGATCTGGCGCAGCCGCTGGACCACCACCTCCGGCATCGCCGAATGCCGCGAGGCCCTCGCCCGCCCGGGCGACCCGCACCGCGCCGTGCTGCTGCGCCGGATCATGGCCGTCGACGGCGAGGCGCAGGTGGACGTGCGGCTGCACCCGGCAGCGGGCTTCGGCGCACAGCCGCTGCGCGACGCCCATCGGGACGGGTCGGGCCGCTGGACGGGACGGACCGGAAACCTGCACCTGCGCTGGACGGGGGCGCCCGATGCGCGGGCGGACGGGCCGGGGCAGGCTGCGCTCCGCACGGCCGTACGGCTGGAGCCCGGCGCGCACCACGACCTCGTCCTCGAGGTCTCCGACCGGCCGCTGCCCGCACCCGAGCCCGCCGGCCGGCTGTGGCGCGCCACCGAGGACTCCTGGGCCGCCTGCGTGCCCGGCCTGCCGCACGTCCTCGGCAGCCGGGACGCCCGGCACGCCGTCGCCGTGCTGCGCGGCCTGACGACGTCCGGTGGCGGCGCGGTCGCGGCCGCCACCACCAGCCTCCCGGAGCGGGCCGAGCAGGGCCGCAACTACGACTACCGCTACGTGTGGATCCGCGACCAGTGCTTCATCGGCCAGGCCGCGGCCCTCGCAGGCGTACACCCGCTCCTCGACGACTCGGTGCGGTTCGTCACCGCCCGCCTGCTGGCCGACGGCCCGGCCCTCGCCCCCGCCTACACGGCGGCCGGGGCGGCCGTGCCCGACCTGCGCACCCTCGACCTGCCCGGCTACCCGGGCGGCTTCGACGTCGTCGGCAACCACGTCAACCGGCAGTTCCAGCTGGACGCCCTGGGGGAGTGCCTGCTGCTGTTCGCGGCCGCGGCCCGCCGCGACCGGCTCGGCCCGACGGACGGCAGGCCGCCCTCGTGGCGGCGGACGCCATTGCCGTCCGCCGCCACGATCCCGACGCGGGCATCTGGGAACTCCACGACGACCGGTGGGCCCACAGCCGGCTGATCTGTGCCGCCGGGCTGCGCGCCGTGGCGGCAGAGGCGCCCGCCGCCGACAGCGGCCGCGCCGGGCACCGGGAGGCGCTCGCGGACCGGATCGTCGCCGACACCGCGGCCGACAGCCTGCACCCCTCCGGCCGCTGGCAGCGCGCCCCGACCGACCCCGGGGTGGACGCCGCACTGCTGCTGCCCGCCGTGCGCGGCGCCCTGCCGGCCGGCGACCCGCGGACCGCGGCCACCCTGCGCGCCGTACGGGCCGACCTCGTCCAGGACCACTACGTGTACCGCTTCCGCCACGACGAGCGCCCGCTGGAGGACGCCGAGGGCGCCTTCCTGCTGTGCGGCTTCGCCATGGCGCTGGCCGAGCACCAGCAGGGCAACACCGTCGAGGCCGTCCGCTGGTTCGAACGCAACCGGGCCGCCTGCGGGCCCGCCGGGCTCTACGCCGAGGAGTTCGACGTCGCCCAGCGCCAGCTGCGCGGGAACCTGCCGCAGGCGTTCGTCCACGCGCTGCTGCTCGAGACCTCCGTCCGCCTCGCCGGGGTGGTCTGACGCGGCGGCGGGCGGGGCGGCGCGGGCCGTGCGGCTGCGGCTCTGGGTGTGGTGTCCGCCGTGCCGGCCGGGGTAGCCGCCGCACAGGGGAGGCACAGGCGCAGGCAGAGGGGGAGACGCAGAGAGGACCGGTACGCCATGACCGAGTACGGCTACTTCCTGTCGTGCGAGGAGTTCACCCCCGCCGAACTGATCGACCAGGCGAAGCGGGCGCAGCAGGCGGGCTTCACGCGGCTGGCGATCTCCGACCACTTCCACCCGTGGAACGACGCGCAGGGCAACAGCCCGTTCGTGTGGTCGGTGATCGGAGCCCTGTCGCAGACGGTGGACCTGCCGGTGACCACGCTGGTGACCTGCCCCACCGTGCGGCTGCACCCGGCGGTCACCGCGCAGGCCGCGGCGACCTCCAGCGTGCTGCTCGGCGGGCGGTTCACGCTCGGCGTCGGCACCGGCGAGGCGCTGAACGAGCACATCCACGGCGACCTGTGGCCGTCGTTCGACGACCGGGCCGCCATGCTGGAGGAGGCGGTGGCGGTGATGCGGGAGCTGTTCACCGGCCGCCAGGTCAGCCACCGCGGCCGCCACTACACGGTCGACAACGCGCGTCTGTACACCGCGCCGGACGGGCCGCTGCCCGTCCACGTCTCGGGGTTCGGGCCGAACGCGGCAGAGCTGGCGGGCCGGATCGGCGACGGGTTCGTCACCATGACCCCGGACGCCGACCTGGTCGGCACGTTCCGGGAGGGCGGCGGCGCGGGCAAGCCGGTGGTCGGCGGGGTGAAGGTCTGCTGGAGCAGCAACCGCGACAAGGCCGTCGACACCGTCCACCGCCTGTGGCCGAGCGAGCTGCTGCCCGGTGAACTCGCCCAGATCCTGCCCACGCCCGCGCATTTCGAGCAGGCCGCGGAACTGGTCACCCCGGAAATGGTGGAGGAGTCGGTGACCTGCGGTGACGACGTGCAGGAGCACATCGACACGGTGCGTGCCTATGCCCGGGCCGGGTTCGACGAGGTGTACGTCGGTCAGATCGGGCCCGACCAGGCGATGTTCTTCGACGCCTACCGCGAACTCGTCCTGCCGGTCCTGCAGGGCTGACCGGGCCTGCGCCGGCGGCGATCGGGCACGCACGGTACACGGTGCCGCGCCGCGCCCGGCCGGACAGCGCCAGATCGCAACCGAGAGTGACGCGCGAGGGCGATATGTCCGGTACGCCGCTTCCTTGGCGCTGAATTCCTCACCGTTTGTGATGAAGGTAGCCGGGTAGGCGGGGCAGAGTCTTCGTTGGACGGATCCTCGATGCCCGACGGATCGACGACGTTGACTTCCATCCCGTAGGACAGACCATCCCGTAGGACGGACAATGAAGAATGCGAAGCCTGTCGCAGCCGTCGGTGCGGGCTACCTTCTCGGGCGCCGGCACAAGGCCCGATGGGCGATGGCCCTCGCCGGGATGGCTGCGGGCAAACGCCTGACCGCCGATCCGGCAGCGCTCCTCGGTGGCCTGCTCGAGTCCTCGCCGCAGCTCCGGCAGCCGGCCGGCAACGTGCGCGGCGAACTGGCCGGCGCCGGCCGCAAGGCCGCCGTCGCGGCGGCCGGCAACCGTGTCGACGTGCTGACCGACTCGCTCCAGCGCCGGACCGAGTCCCTGCGCTCCTCCTCCGGCCGTGCCGAGGACGAGGAGCCCGCTCCCCGCTCCCGCCCCAGGGTGCCTGCCGGAAGCAGGTGACGGACCATGGCGACAGCCACCCGGGCCGACCCCTACCTCGACCGCCCCACGTCGAGCAGTTTCGCCGACGTCGTCGATGTGATCCTGGACAAGGGCCTGGTCATCGACGCCTATGTCCGGGTCTCCCTGATCGGCGTCGAACTGCTCACGGTCGACGCCCGCGTGGTGGTGGCCAGTATCGACACGTACCTCCGCTTCGCCGAGGCAGTCAACCGGCTCGGCCTCGCCGCCGACGACAGCCGCGGACTGCCCGAGCCGGTGCACGACGGGCAGCAGGGCGCCGAGCACAGGACCAAGGGTGCACTGGAGGGCGCCGAGGAGAACACCGTCGATGCGGCCGGCGGTCGGCGCGGCGGCGACGAGGACGAGGACGGGGAGCAGCCGGAGGAGCGGCCGCGCAACCGCGCCCGTCCGGCCGCACGGCGACGGGAGCAGGAGTGATGGCCGCACAGCACCGGACCCGGGCCGCCCCCACTGCCACCGGCAATGGCGGCGCGGACCCGCAGGCCTGCTACGTCTACGGCATCGTGCCCGCGGGCACCCCGCTGCCGGACCGGCTGCAGGGCGTCACCGACCCGTCGGCGCCGGTCGAACTGGTCGGCCGCGGTCGGGTGGCCGCCGTGGTCAGCACCGTCCCCGTGGACCGGCCGCTCGGCACAGCCGCGGACCTGCGCGCCCACGCCGACGTGCTGGACACCCTGGCGGCCGCCCGCAACGCCGTCCTGCCGATGCGCTTCGGCGCCGTCGTCCGGGACACCGAGACCGTCGCGGCGGACCTCCTCGACCCGTACGAGGAGGAGTTCCACGACGCACTCCAGGAGATCGAGGGGCACGCACAGTTCACCGTGCGCTGCGACTACCGGCAGGACGAGCTCCTCCGCGAGATCCTGGCGGACCGCGCGGACATCGCCCGGCTCCGCCAGGACGTCGCCGCACTGTCCGAGGAGGCCGGCCACTACCACCGGATACGCCTCGGCGAGCTCGTCGCCGGGGAGGTCGCGGCCCACCGGGACGAGGACGCCGCCGTCCTGGCCGACAGCCTCGCCCCGCACGCCGCAGCCTTCGCCCCCGCCGAGCCCGACGTGGCCGAGCAGGGCTTCAGCGCGGCCTTCCTCGTCCGCGACGGCGCGCGCACCGACTTCGAGCAGGCCGCGGAGGACCTGGCCCGCCGCTGGGCCGGACGCCTGCGCGTCCGCCTGCTCGGGCCGATCGCACCGTACGACTTCGCAGCCGAGATCGCCGGGACGGCGGAAGGGAACCGGTAGCCATGGGCCTCGTCACCGGACTGCCCACCCCGCCGCCCGCGATGCCCGGCAGGTACCCGGAGGTGTGAGCCGTGTCCGTACGCGACCCCCGTCCTGCGGCCGACGACCGCCCGGACCGGCCGGCCGACCGCCGTCCGCGGCGGGCACCCCCGGCCGAGCCGCCGGACGGCCCTCCGCGGCGCCGCCGCACCGCCGAGGCGCCTGATCGTGTCGACGCCCGGCCTGCCCGGCGGCCGGCTCCGCGCAGCGGGACGACCGGGTTGACGGCCCGTCGGGCCGCGGCCCGGGCCGCGGCCCAGGTCGGCGACCTCACCGGCCGCACACCGGAGGGCATCACTTCACTGGACCGCGGAGAGGAGGGCTGGGAGGTCGGCGTCGAAGTACTGGAGGCCCGCCGCGTCCCCGACTCGAACGACATCCTGGCCGTCTACCGGATCGTCCTCGACGACGACGGCGACCTTGTTTCCTTCCGCCGCGAACGCCGCTACCTCCGCGGTCGGACCGAGGAGGACTCATGACCCAGCCGACCCCCTGGACGCCCGACCGGAGCTACGCGCCGCAGTCCCGCGGCGCCATGGCGCCAGCCCCCTCCGCCAACCTGGCGGACCTGTTGGAACGCGTCCTCGACAAGGGCATCGTCATCGCGGGCGACATCCGGGTGAACCTGCTCGACATCGAACTGCTCACCGTCAAGATCCGGCTGCTGATCGCCTCCGTGGACCGCGCCCGGGAGATGGGCATCGACTGGTGGGAGCACGACCCCTCGCTCTCCTCCGGCAAACACGACCTCTCCCTCGAGAACCGCCGCCTGCGCGAGCGCATCGGCGAACTCGAGGCCGCCCGCACCGCCGACCGCGACCGCACGGACCGCGCGGCCGCCGACGGCGATCAGGCCGACGAGGCGCCGCCCGTCCGGCGCCGCCGCAGCACCAGGAGCGAGCCATGACCGTCTCCGGCCTCACCTGGGTCTACGCCGTGGTCCCCGACGTCGCGGACGGAATCCTCGACGGCCTGACCGGTGTGGCCGGCGAGCCGCTGCGCCCCCTCACCGCACCGGGCCTCGCCCTGGTGGTCGGCTCCGTGCCGCGGGAGGACTTCGACGAGCGGGCCCTGCAGCAGCACCTGGCGGACCTGCGCTGGCTGGAGGCCGCCGTCCGGTCCCACCACCGGGTGATCGCCGAACTCGCCCGTACCCGGCGCACCCTGCCCCTGCGCTTCGCCACCCTCTACCGGGACGACCGCGGTGCCGTCTCCTTCCTCCGCGGCGCCGGAGAACGCCTGCAGGCTGCCCTGGACCGGGTCGCCGACCGCGACGAATGGGGCGTCAAGGCCTACCTGGACGCACCCGCCCCGGACGCCCCCACCGCCGACCCGCCGGACGGCGCCGCCGTGGCCGACGACCGCCCCGGCACCGCGTACCTGCTGCGCCGTCGCGCCCAGCGCGACGACCGGGCCCACCGGTTCGAGCAGGCCCACGAGCGTGCCCGGCAGATCCACGCGGCCCTGGCCGCCCTTGCGGACGAGGCTACGGAGCACCCGCTGCAGTCCGCCGAGGCGAGCGGACGGGCCGCCCCGATGCTCCTCAACGGCGCCTACCTGGTGGAGCACGCGCGGGCCGCCGGGTTCGGCGCCGCCGTCACCGAGCTCGGCCGCCGGTTCACCGGTGTCCGCATGGAGCTCACCGGGCCCTGGCCGCCGTACTCCTTCGTCGAGATCGACACCGAACCCGCCGAACCGGCCGAACCGGCCGAACCGGTGACCGGTTCCGCGCCGGCCGAGGGCGGGTGATCCGCCGTGACCGGCGCCGGAGAGGTGGCCCGGACCGTCCCGTACCCCGTGGACGACCGCCGCATCGCGCTGGTCGACCTGCTGGACCGGCTGCTCGCCGGGGGAGTGGTCGTCGTCGGTGAGATCACCCTCGGCATCGCGGACGTCGACCTGGTCCGGATCAGCCTCCGGGCGCTGGTCGCCTCGGTCAGCACCCTCGCCGCCGAGACCGACCCGGACCTCTGGGACCCCGGCCCGCCCGACGGCGGCCGGCCGCACCGGGAGCTCCCGTGACCGCCCCGCACGACGGCCGACAGCCCGGCCGCCGGATCGAACTGGACCCGGAGTCCGTCGGCCGCGACCTGGCCGCGCTCGTACTCACCCTGGTCGAGCTGATCCGTCAGTTGATGGAACGCCAGGCCCTGCGCCGGATCGACCAGGGCGACCTCTCCGACGACCGGATCGAGGCCCTCGGCCGCACGCTGATGGCCCTGGAGGAACGGATGGCCGAACTGCGCGACCACTTCGGCCTGACCCCCGAAGACCTCAACATCGACCTCGGGCCCCTCGGCCCCCTGCTCTCCCGGGACTGAGCCGGTGTACCCATGGACGTGTCTCCACTGCCCACGCGGGTGCCCCATCAGGGGCGCGGGAACTGCGCAATCCGGATGCGGGCCGCCGTCCAGATCACGGCTTGACGAAGGCCGTCCCGACGCCCGCACCCCGACTGCCCCCGTTTGCCGTCCGGCGGACCGGAAAGCCGCACGGTATGAGAGACCGTCCCTCCGACGCCCGCACTGTCGTGATCACCGGCGCGAGCGGGGGCATCGGCCGCGCCTGTGCCGTCGCCTTCGCCGAACGCGGGGACCGGCTCGCCCTGATCGCCCGTGGCCGTGCCGGGCTGGACGGCGCCGTCCGCGAGGCCGAACAGGCCGGGGCCGCGAAGGCGATCGCGATCGAGGCGGACGTCGCCGACCCGGACGCCGTCGAAGCCGCCGCCCAGCGGGCCGAGGACGAGCTCGGCCCGATCGACGTGTGGGTCAACGACGCGTTCGCCTCGATCTTCGCGCCCTTCACGGAGATCGACCCCGAGGAGTTCCGCCGGGTCACCGAGGTCGCCTACCTCGGGTACGTGTACGGCACCGGATCGGCCCTGAGCCGGATGCTGCCCCGCAACCACGGGACGGTCGTACAGGTGGGATCGGCCATCGCCTACCGCGGCATCCCGCTGCAGAGCGCCTACAGCGGTGCCAAGCACGCCCTGCAGGGCTGGCACGAGGCGCTGTGCTGCGAACTCCTGGCCTCCGGCACCCGGGTGCGGACGACGATGGTGCAGATGCCCGCGGTCAACACGCCGCAGTTCGACTGGGTGCGCTCGCGGCTGCCCGAGCAGGCGCAGCCGGTGCCGCCGATCTACCAGCCCGAGGTCGCCGCCCGCGCGGTGCTCCACGCCGCCGACCACCCGCAACGGCGCGAGTACTGGGTCGGCGGCAGCACCGTCGCCACCCTGCTGGCGAACGCCGTCGCGCCGGGCCTGCTGGACCGCTACCTGGCCCGGACGGGCTTCGCCTCGCAGCAGAGCGGCGAGCCCCGGCGGGCCGACGCGCCCGACAACCTGTTCCGCCCCGTCGACACGGCCGAGGACCACGGATCGCACGGCCGCTTCGACGACCGCGCCCGCGCCCGCAGCCGCCAGCAGCAGGCCGCCCACGGCCTGGGTGCGCTCGCCGACGGCGTCCGGCGTGCGGCCGGACGGGTGATACCGGGTTTGCGGGCGGCCCTGCCCGGGTTCGCATCACGGATGCCCGGCCCGCAGGCACCGCAGGAACCGGAGAGGAGTGTGTGACCGTGCACCGCAACCAGACCGCTGCCCCGGAACGCCGGTACGAGCCCGCCGAGGGTACGGAACCCCCCGTCCCTCCCGACCCGCCCGCGCCGCCCGGCACCCCCACCCCGCCACCGGACCCGCCCCTGCCGGAACCCCCGGACAAGGAAACGGAACCCGGCCCGCCCGACCCCGAAAAGCCACCCGAGCCCCCCGACTGACACCCGCCGCCCGCCGGTGGTGCTGCCCGAGAACGTCGTCGGAGGAGAGGGACGCATGGTCGAGATCGCCGTGTGGTGGTGCGTACTGACGGGTCTGACGGTGGTGTTGATCAGCACCGTCTCGCCCGTCGAACTGCTGGTCGCCACCCTGGCCGCACTCGGCGCGGCCTTCGCCGCGCGGGCCATGCGCCTCGCCGCCGGCACCGAGTGGCACGGTGCCCGCCGGGCGGGGCGGGCCGCGATCCGGCTGCCCTGGTCCGTCCTGCGCGGCTGTGCGGCCCTGCTGTCGGCCCTGGCACGCCGCAACGAGGGCGGGGCACGGCTGCACCACGTCGTCATCCGCGAGGGCAGCGATCCGGGCTGGGCCGGTGCGGCGCTGGCCGCCTCGCCGGACACCTGCGTGATCGACATGCCGCACGGCGACGACGCCCTGGTGCACACCCTCGGCGACCGCCCGGGGCCGATGGAACGCCTGCTGGTGGAATGCCCGCCGGCCGACCCGGGGGAGCGCCGGTGAACGCGTGGACGGCGGCCGCCCTGGTCCTGCTGGTCGCGGCCGTGCCCGCCTGCGGATGGGTGGTCTCGCGCGGTACGACGGTGCGCCGCCTCGCCGGGGCGTGTCTGCTGTCGACGGTGACGGGCGCGGTCTTCCTCCTGCTGCCCCAGGCCTACAGCCGGTCCTCCTACCAGGACCTCGCACTGGTACTGGCCGTCCTCGCCCCCGCCGGATCTCTCGTTTTCACCCGGTTCGTGGCAGGCCGGAGCGAGGACCGGGACCGCGACGGCGGAACGTGACCGCCCGTCCGCGCATGGACCACCGACCGTCCGAGGGAGAGGGATGACGCCGAGTCATGTCGTCGCACTGGTGCTGCTGTGGGCGGGAGTGGGGTTCGTTCTGCTGTCCGCCGTCGCCCTCGTCCGGCTCCGCGGGACGCTGACGCGCCTGCACGCACTGGCACCGGCGTCCTGCGCGGGGGTGCCGCTGATCGCGGCGGCGGTGGCCGTCGACCAGGGCCCGGGCCGGGCGGCCGTCAAGACGCTGTTCATCGGTCTGCTGTTCGCCGTCGGCGGCACGGTGACCACGATCGCGGTCGGCCGCGCCTCGCGGCAGGCCGAGGGCGGGGGAGCGGAGTGAACGACTGGCTGATCGGGGCCGCGCTGGCGTCCGTCGTCGTGGCCGCGACGGTGGCGGTGCTCACCCGCGACCCGGCACGCCAGGCCGTGGTGCTCGCCGCCCTGGGCCTGGGCCTGGCCGGTGCGCTGATGTGCTGGCAGCAGCGCCACCTCAAGCGGCTCCTGGCGTTCTCCACCATCAGCCACGTCGGCCTGTTCCTCGTCGGCATCGCCCTGCTCACCCCGCACGGCCTCACCGGGACTGCCGTCTACGTCGCCGGCCACGGCCTGGCCAAGGCCGCCCTGTTCGGCCTGACCGGGGCGCTGCTCGACCGCTTCGGCTCGGTCGACGAGCACGGGCTGTACGGCAGGGCGCGCGCCATGCGCCCGACGGGAGTGCTGTTCGTGGTCGGCGCCCTGGCGCTCACCGGGCTCCCGCCGTTCGGCACCGGCCTCGGCAAGGCCCCGACCGAGGAGGACGCCGGGCACTGGCTGCCCTGGCTGCCCGCCGTGTTCGTCGTCGCGTCCGCCGCCCCCGGGGCCGCGGTGCTCCGCGCCGCCCTCCGCATCTTCTGGGGCGCCGGCCCCGCGCCGCAGGCCGGGCCCGGCGAGGAGGAGATCACCGGCGAGGGCGAGGAACCGGAGATCCGCGCCGCCGAGCGGCCACTGCCGCCGGCCATGCTCGCCGTCCCCGGGGTGCTGCTCCTCCTCGCCCTGCTTCTCGGGAGCCTCCCCGCCGTCGTGCCCGCCCTGGCGCACGGCGCAGCGGCGTTCACCGATCCCGAGGCCTACCGCGCCGCCGTGACCGCCGGAACGGCCACCGTCTCCCACGCGGAGGAGTCCGCCTGGTGGGCTGCGCCCGGGCTCGCCCTGGGCTGCCTCCCGGCCGGCCTCGCCGTCGCCCTCGCGCTCTTCACCGTGTCCCGGCGGCCGGACCCCCGGCCCGCGCTGCGCCCCGCCGAACGGGCCGTCCGCGGCCTGCGGCGCCTGCACTCCGGGCACCTCGGGGACTACCTGGCGTGGCTCGCCCTGGGCATCGCCGTGCTGTGCGCGGCCGTTGCCGCCCAGAGCTGACCGCCGGGCACACCGGACGGCCCGTGAGGGTCAACGTCGCCCGGCATGCTGCGGCCTCATGCCGTGGACGGGATCGGGGCGTCCGGCCGCCGGCCATGCCTCGGCGACGGCGCGCCGCAGCACGGCAGCGGCCTCGGACTGCCGGGCGTCGAGGATCTCCGCCTGGCCGCGGGCCCTGCCCTCCAGCCGTTCCAGCCGTGCGGTCAGGAGGTCGTCATCGGCCACGGCCTGCAGGGCCCGCCACAGCGCGATCTTGCCCTGGACGCCGGAGCGCATGGCCTCGGTCTCGAGCAGGTCGCTCAGCGGGGAGCGGCGGAACAGCCGCCCGTTGAGCTTGAGCCGGCCGGCCTTCTCGGCGACCGCGCCCATGGCCATCCGGTGCCGCCGGGGCCGTACGCCGAGCGTCTGCATCAGCTGGACGAGTTCGTCGCGGTCCTCGGCGATCTCGCGGGCCAGGCCGCGCAGATCGGGCGCATCCGGTCCGGTCGGGTGCTCGCGCGCGATCCGGGCCGCCAGGGCCGCACCGCCGTACGCGCCGGCCAGATGGTCGTTGAGGTAGATGGCGAGCAGCCGCTCGCCGTTCGGGTCCGACATCGTGCCGCTCCTTCGTCTGCTGTGGCGTGCCCGCTCCGGAGTTCTGGTGGGGCGGCTGCCCGGTGGGGCGGGGCGGAAACGACACGGCGGGGCCGCGTGTGCGCCTACAGGCGCTCCTCCATGCCGACGGCCTCGCGGAGGCGGTCGTGGGCCTCGCCCGGCTGGCCCTCCTGGAGTTCGAGCAGCGCCTCGGCGATCGCGTCGAGCTTGCGCTGGATCGCGTGCTCGGCGCGCCGCTCCGAGTTCTTCAGCATGGCCAGCAGCAGCAGCGTGACCGCGGCCATCGCGTCCCCGACCACGAGCTGCGTCTCCGCGGAGAGTCCCGCCGCGTGCACCGCGACGAACGCCGCCACCAGCAGCAGGCACAGGACCGCGAAGAGGGGTGAGCTGGTGAAGTTCGACGCCAGCTCGGCGAACTGCTCGAACCGGCCCCTGCGGCCGTCCTCGCCCTTCCGTGCCGGATGCTGCAGGGTCATGGCCCCGTCCTTTCGTCCCCATTCGTTCGGAAACTGTGTGGATTATCCCGGTGACGGCCGGGCACACGCCGATCGGGAAGGTGATCGAAGATGGTTGCGCTGTTGCTTGTACTGCTGCTGATCCTGGTGCTGTTCGGCGCCGGGTTCGCCCTCCACCTGCTGTGGTGGGTCGCGCTGGTCGCCCTGGTCCTGTGGGTGGTGGGTTTCTTCGTCCGGGGCCCCTCGGGTTCCCGGTGGTACCGATGGTGACGAGGGACGGCCGCCTCACGGAGAACGCCTGAGGCAGGGTCGGCGGGGCCGGGAGCACCGAGGTGTCCCGGCCCCGCCGAGCTGCGCGTGTGGCCGTGCATCACAGGCGCCGGGCCACGGCGGCGATGTGGGTGCGGGAGATGCCGGCGGCGTCCAGGAGTTCGGCCGAGGTGCCGGAGCCGGGCAGGGTCCGCACGGCGAGGTGGGCGAACGCCGGGCACAGGCCGCGTTCGGCGAGGGCTCCGAGCACGGCCTCGCCGAGACCGCCCTCGGGGCGGTGGTCCTCCACGACGACCAGGCGGCCGGTGTCGTGGACGGCCCGGGCGAGGGTCTCGCCGTCCACGGGCTTGACGGAGTACAGGTCGACGACCCGCGCCGCCGTGCCCTCCTCGGCCAGCAGGTCGGCGGCGGCCAGGCACTCGTGGAGGGTGACGCCCGCGCCGACCAGGGTGACCCGGTCGTGCTCGCCGGAGCGCAGGACCTTGGCCCCGCCGACCGGGAAGGTCTCGTCGGGGCCGTAGAGAACCGGGTAGGCGCCGCGGGTGGCCCGCAGGTAGGAGATGCCGTCCAGGTCGGCCGCGGCGGCCGTGAGCGCGGCGGCGGAGGTGGCGTCGCTGGGGCAGAGCACGGTGGAGCCGTGCACGGCGCGCATCATCGCCAGGTCCTCCAGCCCCATCTGGGACGGCCCGTCCGCGCCGATCTCCACCCCGCAGTGCGTGCCGCAGAGGGTCATGGTGACCCGGGAGACCGAGGCCATCCGGACGAAGTCGTGGGCGCGGGTGAGGAAGGCGGCGAAGGTGGCGGCGTACGGGTGGTGGCCGCGCACGGCCATGCCGACGGCGGTGGCGAGCATCTGCTGCTCGGCGATGTAGTGCTGGAAGAACCGCTCCGGGTGGGCCTTCGCGAAGTCCTCGGTGTGCGTGGAGTTGCCGACCTCGGCATCGAGGACGACGATCTCCGGCCGGGCACCGAGCGCGACGAGCGCCTTGCCGAAGGCGGACCGGGTGGCGACCTTCTCGCCCATCTCGAAGCGCGGCAGGTCGACCGGGCCGGGGCGGGCCGTCCGTCGGGGGGTCGTGGCGGGCGGACGGGGCCCGCGCACGGTCAGCCCGCGCACCCCGCCGAGCTCGTCGACGGCCCGCTCGGCGAGGTCCTCGGGCAGCGGTTTCCCGTGCCAGCCCTCGGCGTCCGCGACCTCGGACACGCCCCGGCCCTTGACCGTCCGGGCGACGACCACGGTGGGCGCCGCGCCGTCCGAGGCCTCGGAGAGGGCCCGGTCGACGGCCTCGAGGTCGTGGCCGTCCACCGTGACCGCGCGGCAGCCGAACGCCTCCGCCCGCCGCACGTACGCGTCGGTGTCCCAGCCGAACTCGGTCGGCCCGCACTGCCCCAGGCGGTTGACGTCCACGATCACGGTGAAGTTGGCCAGGCGGTGGCGACCCGCCGCGCCCAGCGCCTCCCAGACCGAGCCCTCCGCCATCTCGCTGTCCCCGCACAGCACCCACACCCGGGACGGCTGCTCGTCCAGCTCGCGGGCGGCCAGCGCGATGCCCACCCCGTACGCCACGCCCTGGCCGAGCGAACCGGTGGCCACGTCCACCCAGGGCAGCACCGGCGTGGGGTGGCCCTGGAGGCGGGCACCGATGCGGCGGTACGTGGTCAGCAGCTCGGTCTCGCCCACGACACCCGCGGCCCGGAACATGGCGTACAGCAGCGGGGAGGCGTGGCCCTTGGAGAAGACCAGGTGGTCGGCGGCCGGATTGCCCGGGTCGAGCCAGTCGTAGCGCAGGTGCCGCGCCATGAGGACGGCCATCAGGTCGGCGGCCGACAGGCTGGACGTCGGGTGTCCCGACCCCGCCGCAGTGCTCGCCCGCACCGCATCGACCCGAAGTTGCTGGGCGAGTTCGAAGACGTGCCGCAGATCGGTGCCGGGATCGATCGGAGCGGTGAGTGTGCGTTCGGCGGCCATGGCGCTCTCCTTCCGTCTTCTCCCGCGCCTGCCCGGTCGGCGCCACCGGAATCAGGCACAGCCGGAATGGGGCGCCACCGGAATCCGGCCCGGCGGACCCGCGTGCCGGGCCCCGGAACGGGCAGCCGCCAGGAGGAGCAGCCGGCAGCAAGGAGCCCCCGATGACCAGCCGGAACCACACCCCGCACGGCGACCGCAGGCCCGGGGAACGGCACGACTTCCCGCACACCCCGCACGGGCCCGGTCGCACGACACCGCAGTGGCGGCCCCAGGGGCCGGTGCGCCGCGGCAGCGAGCCGGTGACGGCGCGCACCGATCTGGAACTGAGGCGCCTGCTCTCCCGGGTCTTCCTGGGCATCTTCGTGTTCGGCGCGGTGGCGTTCTCCGTCATCGCCGGGCTGGAGGGCACCGGCCCGGCGCCCAACCGCTGGACGTTCGCCGTCTTCGCCGCGGTCTGCGTGGCCTTCGCAGGAATCGCCGCACTCGACCTGATGGTGATCCGCCGCCGGATGGCCGCAGGCCAGGGCCGGGCGCCGCGCCGGGACCGGTGACCGCGATCCCGGGGAGCTCCGGCCGGGAGCCCGGCCTGTACGGCGAACCGGTGGATTTGGCGCCGGCCCGAGTGCCCCGGCCGGTGCCGGGGAAGGCGTGGCGGGACCTGTTCGAGACCCTGTTGGGAGTTCCCATGGCCGACGACTTCGTCATCGATGTGACGCGGATCCGGGACGAGGCCCGCCAGAAGATGGCCGACGGGCCCGTCACCGCCACCTACGGCCTCGACGCCGACAAGGTGATCGCCGTCCTCAACGACGTCGTGGCGACCGAGGTGGTCTGCTGGCTGCGCTACACCCGGCACGCCATCTCCGCCACCGGCATCGACCGGGCACAGGTGGCGGCCGAGTTCACCGAGCACGCCGCCGCGGAGATGCAGCACGCCCTGCGCGCGGCCGGACGCATCTCCCAGCTCGGCGGCGAACCGGACTTCGATCCCGCCACCATCGCCGGGCGCGCCCACACCGACTACACCACGCCGGCGGGCCGCGACCTCAAGGCCATGCTGGAGCACAACCTGCTGGCCGAACGGATCGTCATCTCCACCTACCAGGAGATCGCCCGCTGGCTCGGCGACCACGACCCGACCACCCGGCGCCTCATCGAGTCGATCCTCGAGGAGGAGGAGGAACACGCCGACGACCTGACGGACCTGCTGGCCGTCTAGGGTGTGCCGCCGAAGGCAGTCGGCCCCGCCCGGGCCCGACTGCCTTCGGCGGAAGCGCGCTTCACGGCCTCCACACCGAAGTCACCCTGCCGCGCAGAGTAGTTGTATGCGTGGAGCGGCCACGGGCCGGGCAGACGTACTCCGAGCCCGAGGACCCAGGAGGTGAGGGTGATGACCAGGATTCGGATCACCGTACGGCCCGGTCGAGGCCGCCCGCGGCCCCCGCTCGATCTGCGGACCCCTTCGGGCCGCCCGCTGCCGTACTGACGGAGCGTCTACGGCCGATCGGCTCCGGCGCGCAGCGCTCTCGTACTTCCTCGACGGGCTCAGCCGTCGGCCTGCACGGTCGGAACAGGCTGCATCCCCAGCAAGATGCCCGCCGCGACTGCAGACGTCGCCGATGCCCGGCTGTTCTTCCGTCCGTCCGGTGAACGGGGCCACGCGCACGACCGGCGGGAGGCGGAGGCGAAAGGCCGGCTGAGCGGGCGTCCGCAACCCCTCGCGGCTTCGCGCCCGAAGGTGATGTCGGACACGGATCGAGTGGCGAGCTCAATGGTTGACCATATGAACTATTGAGTCTACGGTCGAGTCGGCACGCGAGGTTCGCATCCGCAGAGACCTTCGATCCGCTCGGAACACCGCTCCGTCCAGAGAGGCACGACCACTATGACGACGTCCGTCCGCCCGGTCCCCGGGTCCGCCCCGATCGACCACCGTGCGGCCGTCGGCGTGGAGACCGCCCGCTTTGCGGCAGCGGTCCAGGGCGCCGACTTCGCAACCCCGGTGCCGAATTGCCCCGGCTGGACGCTGGCCGACCTGGTCAGGCATGCGGGCAGCGTGCAGCGCTGGTTCTCGGTGCTGCTGCACGGGCGCATCCAGGAGCCGCCGCGAAGCCGCGACGTCGACCTGCAGCTTCCGGCCGGGGACGGCGGGTGGGCCGACTGGCTGGCCGGGAGCGCGGCGGTGGCGGCGGACGCGTTCCGGGCCACCGGCCCGGACACCCCGATGTGGGCGTGGGGCGCCGACCAGCACGCACGGTTCTGGGCGCGCCGGATGCTGTTCGAGACCCTGGTGCACCGGGCCGACGCGGAGCTCGCCCTCGGAGTGCGGCCGGAGATCGACCGCGCGCTCGCGGCCGACGGCGTGGACGAGTTCCTGGTGAACCTCCCCTTCGCCGGCTTCTTCGCCCCCAGGGTGGCCGACCTCCGCGCGGACGGGCGCACGATCCGGTTCCGTACGACCGACGGGGACGCCGGCTGGCTGGTCCGGCTGCGGCCGGACGGCTTCGGGCTCGACCCCGCCGATGACGGATCGGGCACCGCGGACGCGACCGTCCGGGGCACCGCGGCCGACCTCCTGCTGCTCGTCTACGGCCGCCTCTCCCTCGGCGCCGACGCCGTTGCGTACGAGGGGGACGGGGAGCTGCTGGCGCACTGGTTCGCCAACTCCGCGTTCTGAGTCCGCCGGGGCCGGCGGGGGAGCGGGGACGGGCGGGGCGGCCGTGCTCGCCGCCTCAAGGGCGGCGTGTCACGAGGAGGAGCGGGGCGTGGACGGGCCGCTCCAGGAGTGTGGCGTGGAGCAATGCCAAGAGGCCCGCACCGGGCATGTGCGCGGTGCGGGCCTCTTGCTGCCGGGCGGGTGCCGTGGCAGAAGAACTACAGCGGGCGAATGTTCTCGGCCTGCGGGCCCTTCTGGCCCTGCGTGACGTCGAACTCGACCTTCTGGCCCTCGAGCAGCTCGCGGAAGCCGCCGGCGTTGATGTTCGAGTAGTGGGCGAACACGTCGGGACCGCCGCCGTCCTGCTCGATGAAGCCGAAGCCCTTCTCCGCGTTGAACCACTTCACAGTGCCATTAGCCATAAAGAAATCTCCTTCAAGGGGCTGTTCGAAGCGCGCACGGCGCGGGCTTCGAGTCGCCGCGATGAGCACCCACCCGGGAACATCCGGGAACAAAAATGCGCCTGCTGTGAGATACATCAGCAGGCGCACACAAAGTTCATGGGAAACCACTACTGCAACTGAGTCGACTGTAGCAGGCCCCGGCCCGCCGCGGCGGAATTTTGCGTCCCCAGTTTTTCGGAAGCCTTCCTCCAAGGTGTCGCCACCGGGCTGCCAGGACTATCAACACGCCGTGCGAGCAGGCTGGTTGAAGGCATGCTCGCACGCGCGGTCCCGGCCGGCGGCTCCATCGTCAGCGCGACGCGGACAGGTCCGGGGCGGGGTGCCCGTTTGCATCAGGTCCTCCTGAAGGGCCCGATCCCGTGGTTTCCGACACATAATGGATGGAATGAAGAAACCATCGGAGTTCCGGCGGCATCTGCCCACCAGCCCCTTCAAAGCCAGGACCGAGGCGCCACTCAAGCGGTTCGCCGTGGGTGACCGCGTCACTCACGACAGCTACGGCCTCGGCCGGGTCATCGGAGTCGAAGGCGACGCCGACATCGCGGTACTCGTCGACTTCGGGTCGCGGCAGGAACGCATCACCCAGCCGTACACCGCGATGTTCAAACTCTGACCAGGGTGCGGTCCCGGCCCTCGCAGTCCCGTCCCTGCTCCTGCGGTGCACCGGATCGCAGGCGTCCGGTGCACCGCGGCAGCCCCGCATCCGTCGAAGGCCGGCCTCATGGGTCGGCCACACGCCCGGCACACATCGCGGACACTGCCTCGGGGCGGGTACCCGAGCCGACGGCCATGTCCTAGTCTGGGAGCCATGTCGAACCCTGACGGGCTTCTCGTTGACATCGCCGCGATGGTCGAGTCCGAGCAGAGCAACCAGATGTCGTTGACTGTGGTGGTTCCCGGCGCAGTGATCACCGGCAGGCTCGCACCGGTGAGCCTGTGGTGGGAGCGGGTGGCGGAGGTCCTCCAGGCCTCGGACCACCTGAAGCCGTTCGCCGCGCTCTTCGCCTCGTCCGTCGACAGCGCGCCCGCGCGGCCCACCCACCTCCACCTCCACCGGGCGAAGATCCTGCAGGGCGACTTCGGGCTACCGCACACCGGCGGCATGTACCGCATCGCCATCGAAGACATCAGCAGCTGGACAATCGGGGACCTCAGCTACTCCGACGTCCGACAATGACATCGGGTCACACGGACGTTGACGGCCTTTCCCGGCGTGCCATCCCGAGCAGCAGCTTCGCGGCCACCGTGGCCCCGTCGGTGTGCATCGTGCCGGCCACGGCCCGCGCCCGTTCGCGGGTCCCGGGGGTCAGGGCCGTCCTGAGCGCGGCCGACAGGGACCCGACGGTCGGAGCCGGACCGTCGTGGGCCGCGCCGATGCCCAGCTCGGCCACCCGCTCCGCCCAGTACGGCTGGTCCACGATCTGGGGTACCACCACCTGGGGCGCGCCGGCCCGGGCGGCCGCCGTCGTGGTGCCCGCGCCGCCGTGGTGCACGACGGCGGCCACCCGGCCGAACAGCGCCTGGTGATTGACCTCCCCGACAACGAAGCAGTCGTCCTTCTCGTCGATCGGGGACAGGTCCGCCCAGCCGCGGCCGATGACGACACGTCGGCCCTGCGCACGGACCGCCTCGACGGCCACCCGGGCGACGTCCCCCGCCCCGCGCAGGGGCATGCTGCCGAAGCCCACGTACACCGGCGGTGTGCCGGCGTCCAGGAACGCCTCCAACCCGGCCGGCAACGGGCGTTCGTCCGGCAGGATCCACGCGCCGGTCTGCACGACGTCGAGACCGGCCGACCGCCACGGGTCGAGGACCGGGTCGGTCGCCAGCCACGGGCCGTCGGTGAGGACGTAGTCGCGGACGTTGTCCACCGGCGGAAGGCCGACCGACGCCCGGTGGGTGTTGACCGCCTCACCGAACAACGCGTTCATGGTCCCGATGTTGAGGTCCCACAGCTCCCGGTTGTCGGTCACCTCCGGCGGGTACGGGTGGCTCGGGTACTGGAACGGCGGGCGGTGCTCAGAGGGCAGGACGGTCGGCTGGAGGCCCAGGTACACGTACCCGAGACCCAGCTTCTCGGCCGCCGACCGCGCGCCGGCCGCACTCGGGAACAGGCCGGTCGCCACCACCACTGCACCTGCCTCGGCCTCCGCCACGATCGCGTTGTAGTACGCAGAGACCAACGCGGCCACGCGCCGGGGAAAGTCCGACGCGGCCGGCGGCGCCCCGGTCACCAGCGCGCGTACCGACTCGCTCACCGGCACCATCGGCACATTGACAGCGGCCAGCCGCTCCGCGAACTCCTCGTCCGGCGGCGCACACACCCGTACCTCCGCACCCAGTTCCCGCAACCGCACCGCGAGCCCCGCAAGGGGCTGGACGTCTCCGCGTGACCCGTACGTGGACAACAGCACACGCATTTCGTGAATCCCCCACCTTCTCCGAGCTCTTTCCCTGAGATGCAGATTCTGCGGCACGACCGGGGTCTTCCCACAAGCCCCCCTGTGCGCTATACGTTGAGAACGGCGAGGAGTGGGAAACCGCCTCCGTTCACCGTCGGCCACCTCATCGCGGTGACGACCCCGCCGAACGGTCCGGCTTCCTCGCAGTACCCGGCACACAGCCGCTGCGTCCGTCAACTCGCTTCGACCGCCGAGAGATCAGTGACGGACAAGCCTTAGAATCAGCATCATGGGAGAGCGCTCGGGCGCGCCCACCGCGCCGCCACTGGTTCTCGTCACCGACACGGACTCGCAGCTGATCGATCCGCGCCGGGCCTACCACGTCGGCCGAGACCCGACCGGCGAGATCGTCCTCAGGGACCCCAGGGTCTCCTGGCACCACGCCGTGCTGCGCGCCGCCGCCGGGCACTGGCTGCTGGAGGACGTCGGCAGCACCAACGGCACCTTCGCCGACGGCCGCCGGATCCAGCACGAGGACATCGGCCCCGGCAGCCGGCTGCGGTTCGGCAACCCGGCCGACGGCCCGTCCGCCACCTTCGCCGACGTGGCCGCACCGGCCGCCGGCGAGCGGACCTCGCTGATCGCCCCGCAGGCCTCCGGCGTGTTCCGCGAGCCGAGCACCGTGCTGCGGCTGGTCGGCCGGACGGTGCGGATCGGACGGGCCGGCGACAACGACCTCGTCCTCGACGACCTGGAGGTCTCCCGGCACCACGCCGAGCTGCGCATCCTGTCGGACGGCCGCTTCGAGATCGCCGACGTCGGCAGCCACAACGGCACCTACCTCAACGGCCAGCCGGTGCTCAACGCCCTGGTCGGCCCGGCCGACATCATCGGCATCGGCCACTCCGCACTCTGCCTCTCCGGCGACGAGCTGGTCGAGTACACCGACATCGGCGAGATCTCGCTCGACGTCCGGGGCCTGGTGGTCCGGGTCGGCCCGGACCGGCGGGTGCTGCTGAACGACGTCGGCTTCCCGCTCGCCGAGAAGGCGCTGCTCGCGGTGGCCGGCCCCAGCGGCGCCGGCAAGTCCACCCTGCTCAACGCGCTCACCGGGCTGCGCCCCGCCGACGAGGGCACCGTCCTCTACGACGGACGCGACCTCTACCGCGACTACGCCGAACTGCGCCGCCGGATCGGCCTGGTGCCGCAGGACGACATCCTGCACACCCAGCTGACCGTGCGTCGCGCGCTCTCCTACGCGGCCGAATTACGCTTCCCCGGCGACACCTCCAAACACGAGCGGGAGGCCCGGGTCGCCGAGGTGATCCGCGAGCTCGGCCTGGACAGCCGCGCAGACCTGGTGATCTCCAGCCTCTCCGGCGGCCAGCGCAAACGCGTCAGCGTCGCCCTGGAGCTGCTCACCAAGCCCTCGCTGCTCTTCCTCGACGAGCCGACCTCCGGGCTGGACCCGGGCATGGAGCGCTCGGTGATGCACATGCTGCGCGGCCTCGCCGACGACGGACGCACGGTGGTCGTGGTCACCCACAGCGTGCTCAGCCTGAACGTCTGCGACCGGCTGCTGGTGCTGGCCCCCGGCGGCCGGACCGCCTACTACGGCCCGCCCGACGAGGCGCTGCCGTTCTTCGGCTACACCGAGTGGCCCGAGGCCTTCGAGGCCTTCGAGAGCGAGGACCACGCCGCCTGGCAGCGCCGGTTCCGGGAGTCCCCGCAGTACCAGCAGTACGTGGCCACCGCGGCGGCGCGCAGGCGGGCCCGGATATCCGGCCGCGCCGGCCGGCGGGCGCCCCGCCGGGAGCCCGATCCGTCCGGAGCAGCCGCAGAGCTGGTTCTCCCAGCTGTCCACGCTGGTCCGCCGGTACACCTCGGTGCTGGCCGCCGACCGGCTCTTCCTCACCGTGATGATCGCCCTGCCGTTCGTCATCGGCGTGATGTGCCGGGCGATGGCCGGCGCATCGATCTCCTCGGAGAACGCGATCAACGTCGTGCTCACGCTCTGCATCGGCGGCGTGCTCACCGGCTCCGCCAACGCGGTCCGCGAGGTGGTCAAGGAACGGCCGATCTACCAGCGCGAACGCGTGGTCGGCCTGTCCAGATCCGCCTACCTGGTCTCCAAGGTGGTGGTGCTCGGCACGGTCACGGTGGCGCAGGCGGCCGTGCTGACCACCGTCGGCCTGGCGGGCGTCGACCTCGGCCCGACCCTGCCGAACGGACAGCAGGTGGAGAGCGGGGTGGTGCTGCCGCCGCTGGTCGAGCTGATCATCGCCGTCGCGCTGCTCTCGTTCGCCTCCATGATGCTCGGCCTGCTGGTCTCCGCGCTGGTCCTCAAGGAAGAGGCCACCATGCCGATGCTGGTGCTCCTCTCGGTGGTGCAGATCGTGTTCAGCGGCGCCATGCTGAAGGTGTACGGGGTGCCCGGCCTGGAGCAGTTCGCCTGGCTGGTGCCGTCCCGCTGGGGTCTGGCCGCGATGGCCCAGACCATCGATCTGCACACGGTCTTCCCGACCGGGATCACCGCCGACCCGCTGTTCCGGCCGGACCGTTCCCGCTGGCTGCGCTGCATGGTGATGCTGATCGCCCTCTCGGCGGCGCTCGGCCTCGCCGTACTGGCCCTGCTGCGCCGACAGGAACCGGCGATCATGCGGAAGTAGCGTGACATCTGGTCGTCTTCGGGCGAACCCGGGGTTCGTTCCCGTCCACGGCCCGGGGCCCCACGCCAGCTCGGAGGCCGGGCCGGCGTGGGGCCCCGGGCCGGGTCGGTGGTGGCTACGACGGAAGGGCGGTGCGGCCGTGCAGGCTTGTGGAGAGCGTCCGGCCCAGTGCCACGGTGCTGAGGCCGAACATCAGGACGCCCAAGGGGACATGGAGCGCCGGCAGGTGGGCGACGCCCAGCACGACCTGGACCGACGCGAGGCCGAGGAAGCCGGTGGCGTACAGGATGGGGCGGGGTGATCCGCCGCCCGGCCGCCACAGGAGGACCGCGGCAAGCACGTACAGCATCGACGCGCCGTACATCACGCGGGCTCCGACGCTGTGCAGCGTCTCGCCGTAGGAGGTGGACAGCAGCAGTCCGGCGCTGGTCGCCTGGAGGAACAGGGTCAGGGTCTGCAGGGCGATCGCGGTCCTGAGGAATGTGCGGGCGCCGCCTCGGGCCGCCGTCGTGCGTCTGGTCATGGTGTGGTCCTCTGTGGTGGTGTGCGGTGTGCGGCAATGGACGCGTGCCGCCTGGTGCAGGCGGGTCCGGTGGACGAACGCCGGCCGCGGGTCGATCAGCTCACGGGGACACCGGCCGTGATCCGGGGGCTCAGGCCGTAGGCGGCGGCAGTGTCGATCCAGTTGACGCCGGACGTCACGGCGTGCCGGATCGCCGCGACCGACTCGGCGTCGTCGGTCCCGCCCCAGCCGAATTGCCAGCCAGATCCCGCCACCGCCCAGGAGCCGAAGCCGACCCGGGTGATCTCCATCCCGGTCTCCGTCGCGAGCCCCTCCAGCCTGACGGCGTCGCGGCCGGAGAGGACCGGGACGAATCCGCGCTCCCGCAGCTCCGACACGACGAACCGCCCGGTGTGCCGGTACGCGCCGAACACCGCGACCGTCTGCCCCGATCCCATGGTCCGTCCCCTCGTTCTCCCGGACGATCAACTGCGCAACATCCTGGCGAGAGCGGGTGTCTGACGACTAGTGTCCGAAACGACGCACCCCGTACAATTCCGGACATGGCTACTGTCGCCCTGGCCGTCACCGACGGGATGCTCCACTTCGAACTGTCCCTGGCCTACGAGGTCTTCGGCGCCGCCCCGGACGCCGTGGCGGTCCCCTGGTACGACGTCACCGTCTGCGGGTCGGCCGCCGTGCAGGTCGGCAGATTCCGGCTGGCGCCCGACCACGGGCTCGACCACCTGCGCCACGCCGACACCGTCATCGTTCCGGGCTGGGCCGACATCGACGTCGACCCGCCCGCCGAACTGGTCGACGCCGTACGCGAGGCCCACGAGGCGGGCGCCCGCGTGGCCTCCCTGTGCACGGGCGCGTTCGTGCTGGCCGCCGCCGGCCTGCTCGACGGGAAGCGCGCCACGACGCACTGGGCGCACACGGAGGCCCTCGCGGCCCGCTACCCGCAGGTGGAGGTCGACCCGGACGTCCTGTACCTGGACAACGGCCGCGTGCTCACCTCCGCGGGCAAGGCCGCCGCCATGGACCTGTGCCTGCACCTCGTCCGCCTCGACCACGGCTCGTCGGTGGCCAACGTGGTGGCCCGGCGCCTGGTCGTACCGCCGCACCGGGACGGCGGCCAGTCGCAGTTCGTCACCACCCCGGTGCCCGCGCCCGGCAACCACCCGCTCGCCGACCTGTTCCCGTGGGTCATGGCCCGCCTGGACCACCCGCTGACCGTCGAGGACCTGGCCCGCCAGGCGCGGATGAGCTCCCGTCATCTGGGCCGCCACTTCAAGTCGGTGACCGGCACCACCCCGCTGCAGTGGCTCCTGGCCCAGCGGATCCGCTACGCCCAGGAACTGCTGGAGACCACCGACGACAGCATCGACACCATTGCGGCGGCCACCGGCATGGGCACCGCCACGACCCTGCGCCGCCACTTCAGCCGCACCGTCGGCGTCCCCCCGGACACCTACCGCCGCACTTTCCGCACCCGGACGCGCGCCTCCCTCCCCACGACACCCGAACCCCGCGCCGAACCCCGCGCCGAACACCGTCCTCTGGACGGAACGCTCTCGTAGCGCCGCGGCCGGTGCGTGGCGGGAGCCCTTGCCGCGGGGCCGCCGTCGATGCTCTTGCCGATCTTCGTCGGGGGACGACTTCAGCCCGAAGGCGGCACGTTCACCTCGTCGCGCTGTGCGTGCGCGGCGGCCAACAGGACCTCCGCTGCCTCGGTCCGGACGTAGAGGACGTACCGGCCGCTGCGGTGCGCGTCGACCAGCCCGGCGGCGCGGAGGGCGGTCAGGTGCTGGGAGACGCCTCCGGCGGTGATCCCGGTGCGGCGGGCCAGGTCCGTGGTCGATGCGGGCGTGTCGAGTTCCGCCAGCAGGTGGGCCCGGGAGCGGCCGATGACCGATGCGAGGTTCTGCGGGAGTTCGGTCCGCCGTTCCCAGAGCGTGGCCACGCCGCGCGGCGGGTAACGCAGCGTGGGTTGCCAGGCCGGGCTGGTGACGGAGAAGACCCGGGGCCAGACGAACGCCGACGGCACGAGGAGGAGGCCGCGTCCGCCGAGTGCCCGCCGGCCACGGGCGTAGTGGTGTCCGACGTACAGCGTGTCGTCGTCCCAGGTCACGTTGGTGCCCAGGTCGTTGAGCAGTGCTTGTGCCCCGCTCTCGGCAAACACCCTGGCCCGGTGGAGTACGTCGCCCTCCAGCAGGGAGCGCACGCGCGGCCAGTACGGCGCGAGTGCGATCTCCCAGTACGCCGCCACGGTGTCGGCGAGTTCGGCGAGACCTCGAAACGGATCGCTCCGCAGCCGCTCGATCCGCTCGGAGCGCGGCGCCCGCCTGCCGCCGAGGCCCGACCGGACCTGCTCCGCCGGGGTGGACCGCAGTACGGCCAGCTCGAGTCCCAGATCGGCGACCGACGTCGTCGGCGGCGGCGCGATGAAGACCGGTATCGCAAGGGGTGGCTGGGGGACCAGGTCCGCGAGCAGGCCCCAGTCCAGCCCCGAGGCGGCCAACCGCCGGCCGGCCTCGTCGCTCCACCGCCGGTAGAGCGGGTGCTCGGCCGGGTGCTTCAGCACCCTGATGCTGGCCACCACTTCCCACAGCGGCGACAGGGCGAACCTGGTGCGGGCCAGGTCGCGGACGGAGAACGCCAGGTCCAGCACGGTGCAGCCCTTCTGCCGAGAAGATCCCACTGCCAAGAGGCCAGGATTCAGCACAGCCTAAATTCATGGTCGCCCGGCCTCCTCGGCAAGAGGCTCACTCCATGACCACCGCTGATCTCGCGCGAGCGGACACGACCGCTCCCACGCCCGCGCCGCGCCGTTCCGTCCTCCGCGACCCCGGCTTCCGCCTGCTCGTCGGCGCAGCAGCCGTGAGCAAGCTCGGCACCTCGGTGAGCTTCCTGGCGATGCCTCTGACAGCCGTGCTGGCCCTGCACGCATCGGCAGGGCAGGTCGGCCTGCTGGCGACGATGAGCACGCTCTCCTTCCTGCTGATGGGCCTGCCGGCCGGAGCCTGGGTGGACCGGATGCGGAAGCGGCCCGTGATGATCGCCGCCGACCTGACCAGGGCGGCGCTCCTGTGCTCGGTCCCGGTGGCCTGGCTGCTCGGATGCCTGACGATCCAGCAGCTCTGTCTGGTGGTCCTCCTGACAGGCCTGGCCACGGTGTTCTTCGATGTGGCCGCTCTGAGCCATCTGCCCGATCTGGTCGGACGGGATCGGCTCACCCAGGCCAACGCCCACCTGGTGACGGTGGATGCGCTCACCCTGGTCGGCGGGAGAAGCGCGGGCGGCTTCCTGACCGCCCTGCTGTCCGCTCCGACGGCGGTCGCGGTCGATGCGGCCGGCTACGTGTGGTCGGCGGTCCTCCTGCTGCGAATCCGCCGGGCAGAGCCACAGCCGCAGCGCTCGCGCAGCGCCCGCCTGTCCCGCGAGATCGGCGAGGGCCTTCGCTTCGTGTTCGGCCACCCGGTCCTACGACCCGTCGCACTCGCCGGAGCATGGACCAACCTGTCCGTCCAGCTGTGTCAGACCGTGCTCCCGGTGCTGTTCGTCCGTGAGCTCGGGCTCTCCGGCGGCGTCATCGGCCTGTTCTTCGCCACCGGTGGTCTCGGCGTGTTCACCGGTTCGCTGTCGGCCCGGTGGCTGGCCCGACGGTTCGGTGCGGGCCGGGTGCTGTGGTTGATGGGCCTCGCCGTCGCGCCGTTCGGCGTCCTCATGGCGCCGGTCGACCGGGGTCCGGCACTCTGGCTGGCCGCCGGGGGCTGGCTGGTCACGACGTTCAAGGTCGGCATCGACAACGTGATCAAGGTCAGCTTCCGCCAGAGCGTGACCCCGGACCGGCTGCTCGGCCGGATGAACGCCACCATGCGGGTCGTGCTGACCGGCTCGCTCGCGCTCGGCGCGGCGCTGGCCGGCCTCCTGGGCGAGCTCGTCTCCGTCCGGGCCGCCCTGTGGCTCGGGGCGGCCGGGCTCGCCACGGTCTGGATACCGATCTTCTTCTCACCGCTGCGCACCCGGCGCCGACTGCCCGGACCGACGGTCCCCGCTGCGCCGACGATACCGAGCGAGCGCCGCCCCGAGGGGTGAAGGCCCCTGGGGCGGCGCTCCGACGAGCGTCAGTCGGATAGCGAGAGGTAGACCCGGTTGCCCCGGGTGCGAACTCGTTCGACCTCCCGTTCGCGGTCGGCCTTGCGGAGCCCGTCCTTGCTCCGCTGCCGCTGCCCCCGGCTGACCCCTCGCCGGGCGCTCGGCGACGCCGCCCGCAGCTTCACCGACTGCAGGGTGGCGTCCGCGCGTCGGCGGGCGTTGATCCGCAGTCTCTCCACGGCAGCCTCCGTCGACGGGTGATGACCCTCGTACAGATCACCAGGGCACTTCGCCGGCGTCCTCGAAGAACTTGCCGGTCGGGCCGCCGTCGGGCAGGGTCGCGAGTCGGATGGCGATCGCCGCGCCCTGTTCGGGGGTGCGCACGCCGCGGAAGCCGTTGAGGTCGGTCGCGACGTAGCCGGGGCAGCCGACGTTGATCAGGATGTTCGTGCCCCTCAGCTCCCGGACGTACTGGAGGGTGACGGCGTTCAGGAGCGTCTTCGACGGCGAGTACGCCGCGGCCACCGGACCTATCGTCTGCTCATCAGCGGCCCCCGACTGCCGGGTGAGGGAGCCGACACCGCTGGACATGTTCACGATCCGCGGAGCGGCGGAGCGGCGCAGCAGTGGCAGCATCGCGTTGGTGACGCGGATGACGCCGATCACGTTGGTCTCCACCACCGTCCGGATGGTGGCGGGATCGACCCGGGTGGGCTCCTGCGGCATGCCGCCGGTGATGGCGGCATTGTTGACGAGCACGTCGAGGCGCCCGGTCTGTTCCTCGATCAGCCGTGCGGCGGCGGTTGCGCTCGCGTCGTCGGTCACGTCCAGCGGTACGCCGAACGCGTCGACCCCGGCCGCGCGGAGCCTCTCCACCGCGGCCTTGCGGCGCTGATCGTCACGGGCGCCGACGCCCACGCTCCAGCCGAGGGCGCCCAGGCCCGCGGCGATCTCGTAGCCGATTCCCTTGTTCGCGCCGGTGACCAGCGCAGTCGTTCGCTCGTTCATAGGGGCCATGCTGCCCTCGGACTCCGGTGGGGGTCCAAGACCGATCGGGTGGGCAGCGATACCGTCCGGGTATTGATCCGGAGTAGCGTGGCCGCATGGAGACACGGGAACTGCGATATTTCGTCGCTGTCGCCGAAGAGCTGCACTTCGGGCGCGCCGCGGAGCGGCTCGGGATCGCGCAGCCGCCGCTGTCACGGGCGATCCAGCAGCTCGAACGCCGGCTCGGGGCACCGCTGTTGGACCGGACCAGCCGCACTGTCACGCTGACCGAGGCCGGCGCGGTGCTGCTGGCGGAGGGCCGGTCGGCCCTCGATGCGGTCGACGCTGCCGAGCGCCGGACCCGCCGCGCCGCCCTCTCCGCGACCGGCCGTCCCGGACTGGTGCTGGTCACGAAGGCCAGCGCGTCCCGCGAACTGCTGGCGAAGCTGCTCGACGCGTACGCCGCCGAACCCGGCGCAGTCCCCGTCGACGTGATCCTGTGCGGCCCGGCCGAGCAGGCGCGACTCCTGCGCGAGGGCCGGGCCGATGTGGCGCTGCTGCACCGGCCGTTCGACTCGACGGCCGGGTTCCACACCGAAGAGCTCGGCACGGAGGGTCAGGTCGTGGTCCTGCCGGCGGGGCATCCGCTCACCGTCCGGACCCACGTGCACATGGCCGACATCACCGGGCTGCCCGGCCTGCCCCTGCCGCGCTGGCCCTGCCCCGACGGCACCTACCCGCCCGGCCCCGGCCCGCAGGTCCGTGACCACGCGCAGTTGTTGCAGCTCGTGGCGCTGGGCCGTGCTTGCGCGGTCTCGCCGGAGTCGTGCCGAGCCCAACTGCACGGTGACGTCGCCGCCGTGCCCGTGCTGGACGCGCCGACAGTCACCACCGTGATCGCCTGGCCGCCGCACAGCCGCTCCAGGGCCGTCGCCGACCTTGTCCGGACTGCGACACGTCTCCAGTGAGTCGCCCCGGGCGTCGGTGCGCCGGCGGCTGTCCGGCGAGGTCGGTGGTGGAGGTCGCCGGCTGACCGGACGGGTCGGGACGGCGGTTTGCCCGCACCGGAGTTCGGGCCCCGAGCCGTGGTGAGGACGGGTGCCGGCTGCTTCAGGGGGTCGTTGCGAGGGTGTCGTCGAGCCAGTCGAGGACGCGGGCCAGGGAGTGGCGCATGGCGCCGGGGTGGCAGTGGGCGCCGGCTCCTTCGTCGGCGGTGAACACCATGAGGGTCCTGGGGCAGGTCAGGTGGTCGTAGAGCTGCTGGGGCTGTCCCTTGAAGAATTCGTCCTCGGCGGCGTCGCACACCAGCGTGGGGCACCGGATCTGCTCGGCGATGCCGCCCCGGAGGGTGTAGTCGAGGTAGGAGGCGCTGAAGGCCCGGGGGGTGTCGACGCCCATGACGTACATGCCGTGGTTGATTGCCCACCGTGCGGTGGCGTCCTGGGCGATGATCTGCCGGAAGCGGGCGTCGAGTTGGGGGTCGGAGTCCGCGCGCAGGCGCCGTTCGGCTTCCTCGCGGTCGCCGGGGATGCTGCGGACGGATATCGCGCCGAGGTCGTGGACGCCGTCGACGGTGACCAGTGCGGCCAGCCGGTGTTCGAATGCCGCCGCCCTGGGGGCGAGCAGGCCGCCCATGCTGGAACCCAGGAGTGCGATGCGGCTGTTGTCGACCTCGGGCAGGCTTTCGGCGAAGTCGACGACGGGGGTGACGACGTTCTCCCAGTCGGGGCGGAAGACCAGGCCCTCGCGGTGCCGCGGTCCGGGTTGCCCGGGTCCGTCGAAGGTCAGCACGGTGTAGCCGCGTTCGACGGCGGCCAGGGCGCCGCTGAAGTGGAGTTCCTCGGCGGTGCCGTCGAAGCCGCTGTGCATGATCAGGGTCGGCCGCGGTGCCCCGGTGGTGTCGGCCCGGTAGAGGTAGCCGGGCAGGGTGGTGCCCTCGTAGGGGATGGCAACCGGTTCGATGCGCGGGGTGTACAGGGCCGCCGCGGCCCGGAAGCAGGCCACGCTCTGGTCGTAGGCGTGGTCGTGGCGGGGGTCGCACGGGTGGCCGTGGAGGAAGAACTCGGCCGAGCGGTAGTAGTTGGACGCCCGCAGGAATCCGTCCCGGGCGCTGATGTCGTGGCCGGCGTCCAGGGCCTGCCGGGCCCGGCCGGCCACCCGGTCGGCGGTGGCGAGCCACTCGTCGTGCCAGCTGCCGTGGTCGCCCTCCTCGATGCGCTCGCAGGTGGAGACCACCTCGCCGAAGTCGGCTCCGCCGTAGGCGATGTGGCTCATCGAGCGCAGGGTCTCGTACCAGAACTGGGGGTTGTCGGGGAACAGCAACGGCTTCACGGCGGCCTCCTGGAGGTGTGACAACTGGTCGGACGGTGCGGGGTTCAGCGGGCGCTGCCGAGGTTCCGGTCGCTGTCGGCGCCCTCGAGCATGAGGGTGGTCTCCTCGATGCGGCGGAAGCGGCCGTCGGAGGCGAACTCGGCGAAGACGTAGACCTCCATGCGGACCGTGGAGCCGTCGGTCTTGACGACCTCCATCGTGTGGCGGTCGGCGTAGCGGTCGCCGGACGAGAGTTCGTCGTGGACCTCGACCGAGCCGTCGGCGACGACCGTGCGCAGGTGGGCGATGTGGGCGAGGAACTCGGTGCGGTCCGCCCAGTCGCCGTCGGTGCGCTGGCGGTAGTCGGGGGCGAAGTGCCGGTCGGCGGCCTCGTCCAGGTCGAGGCCCGGGGTGAGGAGCAGGTCGGTGAGGGCGGCGCGGATGTCGGTGCGGGTCATGGGGGTTCCTTCGGTTGCGTACGGGAGTGCCCCGCCGTGGATCGGGCAGGGATGCGTGCCTGAAGCACGCTTATGACTGTAGCAGGAAAAGCGTGCGTCGAGCACGCTAATCTGGAGGGGTGAACAACTCGACAGGACACGACATCGCCGAAGCGCTCGGACTGCTCCTGCGGCGGAGCACCCGCGCCCGCCTCTACACCCGCCTGACCGAGGGGCTGGGGGAGGCGGTCGACGAGCTCACCTACCCCGTCCTCAGCGGCCTGGCCCGCACCGGCCCCGCCAGCGCCGCCGACCTCGGCCGCGAGATCGGACTCGACCGCACCACCGTCACCCGCCGCGCCGACCGCCTGGAGCGGGCCGGCCTGCTCCAGCGCCAGCCGGACCCGGCCGACGGCCGCGCTACCCTGCTCGCCCTCACCGATGGCGGCCACACCGTCATCTCGGCCACCCGGCAGCGGCTGGCCTCCGGCATCGAGGACTCGCTCGCCACCTGGCCACAGGCCGACGCCCAGGCCTTCGCCCGACTCCTGCGCCGCTTCGTCGACGAGGGACCCTTCACCGCCGACCACGGCTGACTGCCACCCGCTCACCGGGCGTTCCGGCTCGGCTCGTGTCGGCACCGCGGACCGCGTACGCCGGGACGTCAGTGGGAACGCCGTATTCCCCGCTCGGCCGCAGGGCCGTCGCCGGGATCGGCCTGCCGGCCCGCTGCTGGAATTCCCGGACAACGGTCGGCGCGGGTGCGGTGTCCGATCCCTGCCCGCGCTGTCGCTCTCGGCGAGCAGGAGATCGTCGACCGCTCGTGGGGCCCGCCGTCCCCGGTCGCCGCACATGCGGCAGCATCTCGTCGTCCACCTCGGTCGGCGGGCTGCCCGCGCGCGGCTCGCCTGCCGACCGCTACCACCGGCCCGGCCGCTGGACGGGATGGTCGGTGTGACTGGGTTGTTCGGGTGACGGGCCCGCACCGCCGCGTTGCGCGAGTGCCGCACCGGGGAGCCGCTGGGAGGATCGGGCGCAAGTGGCGGGGGCTTTCGTTGCCGGGCGACTGTGGCGAACAACGCGACTGCGGCGAACGACAAGGAGCGCCTGTGTCCCACCGCCTCAGCGGTCCGAACCTGCGCTCCCCGAAGGGCGACGCGCGGTTGGACCTGACCGACCTGTTCGTGTTCCCCGCGGCCGAGGCGGGCCGCACGGTCCTGATCATGAACGTGAACCCGTTCGCCCCGACCCAGGGCGAGGCGTTCCACCCGGACGCGGTCTACCGGATCAACATCGACACCGACGGCGACAACCGGGCGGACATCGCCTACAGCTTCGTCTTCTCCCCGCCCCGCGACGGGGCCCAGACCGTCACCGTCCACAGGGCCGAGGGGCCCGAGGCCCAGCAGCGCGACGCCGCCGGACCGGCCGTCATGTCCGACATCGCCGTCGCCTTCGACCGCGTGTCCGGCGTCGCGTCTGGGCGCGCGTGAGCCTGCGCCAGAACGGCGAACTGGTGTCGGTGGACCGCGGCGCGCATCCGTCCCTGACTGCGTACTTCAACGCGGAAGAGGTCAAGGACGCCTACAACGCCGGTGAGCCGGCCGACGACTGGGACACCTACCGCGAGGCCTGGACGGCGGTCCTGTCCCACACCGGCGGTTACGGGCCGCAGGAGGCGGAAACCGCCCTGCGGACCGTCCTGCCCGACGTGCTGCGCTACGACCGCAGCCGGCCGGCGGCCTACCCGAACGGGCGGACCCTCGTGGACGACGTGACCTCCGCGCGGCTCGCCATGATCTCCAACGGGAAGATCACCGACGACCGCATTCCCCCGCACACCTGCTCACCCTCTTCCCCTACCTCGGCGAGCCGCACCCGGTGCCGGCCCCCTGACGGCCGGCCCGCGCGGTTCACGCCGGAGCTACCGTCAGAAACGGGGACGAATGCCCGAAGCCGCCGTGCCGTACTCGACCGGCATCCCGTGCCGGGCCGATCCGATGGCCAAGGACCAGCAGGCCGCGCTGGACTTCTACCGCGACCTGCTCCGCCGGCAGGGCCGACCGGGCCCCGCCGAGTTCGGCGGGTACGCGGTCTGCGAGCCCAACGGCAAGGCCGTCGCCGGCATCGCCCCCGCCATGGCTCCCGAAGGCATGCCGGAGCCCCCACCGTCTGGACCACCCACCTGGCCAGAACCGACGCCCGGGCCACCCAGGACGCGATCGTCGCCGCGGGCGGCACCGTGGTCGCGCCGGTGGTGGACGTCGCCAACCTGGGCCGCGTGCTGGTGGCCTCGGACCCGCAGGGCGCTCCGTTCGCCGTGATCACACCCACCCCGATGCGAGGCAGGTCCGTTCGTCCTGCTCCATCGATGTGCAGAAACCGGGGTGTCCCCGGGCGGGCGCAGCTGATCTACCGCGCGACGCAGTGTCCTCACCGCACCCCCGGAAGGCGCCAATGCCCCAATTCGGCCCTCCACGGCGTCGGATGGGGGATGATGCCGACCATGGCAGACGACCCGACCCGTCAGCTCCTCGACCGTTTCGTCGGCCTCCTCCGGCCAACGCCGTCGCTGATCTCGGTGTGGGCGCACGGCTCGCTGGCCGGAGGCGACTACCGGCCGGGCCGCAGCGACCTCGACCTGATCGCCGTGGTGGAGCACCGCTGCGATCCGGCCCGGGAAGCGCAGATCGTCGAGGTCCACGAAACCCTGGCAGCGGACGCCCCGCTCGCGTCCAAGCTGCACTGCAGCTACGTCGCGGCGGGCGAATGGGACGACCTCGCGATGCAGCACCCGACCTGGGCCCACGAGGAGTTGATGCACCGCCCGGTCACGGCGGTGACCCGCCGCGAACTGCACCGGTTCGGCGCGGTCCTGTACGGACCACCGCCGGGCGACCTCGTGCCGCGCATCACCGACCGGCAGCTCGCCGACTTCGTCGCCGACGACCTGAGGACATACTGGCGCCCCGCTCTCGACCACCCCGAACGGTGGCACCAGGACATCTGGGTCGACCTCGGCCTGCTCACCCTGGCACGGGCGGCCACGACACTGAAGAGCGGATGCCTGATCACCAAGTCCGAGGCGCTCGACGTCCTGGCCGAACTCGGCGCTCCCGCAGACGTGGTGCACGACATCCGGCAGCGCCGGTACGGTCGTCCGGCCCCCACCCCACCGCAGTGGACCGGCCGCCGGGCCGAACTGACACGCGGCTTCCTCGCACGGGCCATCGACGAGGTCCTGGCGGGCCGGCGGCCCTGAGGAACAGCTGCGCCGCTTCGTCGACCAGGGACCCGTCGCCGGTAGCCACGCCTACGTGCCGAACACCTGCGGCGGCCGGGCGTGCCGGACCGCCTCCTCCGCGGACGCGCAGACCAGGAACAGGCCGGCCGCCTCGGTCAGCTCCAGCACCCGGCGCACCGCGCCGCTCGGTGCCAGCAGCACCACGGGCACCCCTCGGTCGGCCGCTGCCGAACGAGCCTGCGAAAGGGCGTTCAACCCGCTGGAGGTGAACAGCTCCACCCCGCTCAGGTCCACGGCCAGCACCCCCGGCAGAAGGCCCAGCGCCTCGTTCAGCACCGCACGTACCCCTGGCTCGGTGTCCATGTGGAGGTCGCCGGCGAACGTGCACACCACTGCTGCTCCCACCTGCGTGGTGCAGCTCTTCAGTCGACCCGTCACGGCTCAGCGCCCCTTGGGCCGGAGCCCGCTCGGGCCCGGGGGTGTTCCCACTTGCCGCCCGAGCCGTGTGGGTCCGGCTGCGGGGCGTAGGCGGGCTGCTGGTGCAGTCCGGGTCGGCCGCCGAGGGCGGCTCGGACGCTGCTGCGGATGGTGAAGAGCCGGTCGGTGCCGGTGTTCTCCAGCAGGCGTCCGACCCGGGCGGCGAGGTGGAGGACCGCCGCCGCACGCGGAACGTCCGTGGCGGTGATCCGCGGCAGGGGTGCGGCGTCGCGGTGGGCGGGGGAGGGCGAGAGGTGTCGGGTACTCACGGGTGCGCTCCTTCCGGGTGGAGCAGCTGTCGTGTCTTCCGGGCCCGTACGCGGGAGCGGTCCGGCTCAGGGCCGTTCGCTGCGTGCGGGCCGGCGACGTGCGGCCGGGATCGCCGGGTACCGGCCCTCATCCCCACCCCGCGGCGATGCCGTCCATGTCTCTGCGCTCCCTCGCTTCGGCGGCGCGGTCGAGTTCGAGCAGGATGTTCAGGGCAGTGGCGGCCGCAGCGGCCGCCGGTACGGCCGCTGCGAGGGCGTCGAACGCGCCCTTCCGGTCGCCGTTGCTCCAGCGGTCCACTGCGATGCAGGCCAGGTCCTTGAACTCGGCGAGTTTGGCGGCGGCCGCGGTCGGCAGGGCGTCGTCGCTCGTGATCGTGCGGTCGTCGGTCATCGGTGCCCTCCCCTGTACGTCGGGGGATCCGTTCGGCGGACTGGTTCAGGAACGGTCGTTGCGCTCGTGCCGGCCACCGGGACGGGTGCCGTGGTTGCCTTCGGCGCCGGGGGGCGGCGAGAGGTCGGCGAACAGCTCCAGGAAGCCGGCGATCTCGTGGCGGGCCTCGGCGGGATGGCGGAAGTGCGTGTGGTCTGTGACGCGGTAGTGGTTGCGGCGGCCGTGCCGGGTGCGGGTCAGGTAGCCGGCGCTCTCCAGGTCGGTGATGATCGCCTGCACGGCCCGCTCCGTCACCCCGCACGAGGCTGCGAGATCCCGCACGCGTACCTGCGGGTCACGCGAGATCATCAGCAGCACCCGGGCGTGCTGGGTCAGGAACGTCCAGCTCGTGCGGGGCTCGTGCTCGTCCGCCACACCACAAGTATGAACCGGAATTCCGGTTTTGCCAGACCTGAATCCGTAGTCGGACGACTCCGTCGGGCAGCCGGCATCCACACCGCCGTGGGGCCCTATGCCGACCGGACGCGGGCGATCAGGAGGGCCACGTCGTCGTGGTCGGAAGGGCGGCGGAGTTCGTGCAGGAGCCGGTCGCAGGTCTCCTCCACCGAGCCGTCGGGCGAGGCGAGGAGGCTCAGCAGGAGGTCGAGGCGTTCGTCGATGGGCTGGTCGCGGGTCTCGACCAGTCCGTCCGTGTAGAGAACGAGCCGGTCGCCGGGTCCCAGGTCGAAGGCGGCGGACTCGAACCGCTGGCCGCCGACTCCCAGCGGTGCGCCGGTGGGCAGGTCGAGCAGTTCCGGCGGCCCGTGGACGGGCACCAGAACGGGCGGCAGGTGGCCGGCGGTGGCCACGCAGCACCGGCGGGCCCGGGTGTCGTACAGCGCGCAGATGCAGGTGGCGATGTACGGGTCCAGGCCCTGGGTGATCCGGTCGAGGTGGCCGAGGATCCGGGCGGGGTCGAGGCCGAGGCCGACGAGGGTGGACATGGCGGTCCGCAGGCGGCCCATGGTGGTGGCGGCCGCGATGCCGCTGCCCATCACGTCGCCCACCACGAGCGCCGTCCTGTCGCCGTCGAGCGGGATCACGTCGTACCAGTCGCCGCCGACCTCGCTGAACGCCTGGGCGGGCCGGTACCGGGCGGCGAGCTCCAAGTGGGGGTGGTGGGGCTGGAGCCGGGGGAGCAGGCTGCGCTGCATGGTCTCGGCGGCGCCGCGGATGCGCTGGTGCAGGCGGGCGTTGTCGATGCACACCGCGGCGTGGGAGGCCAGTTCGCAGGCGAGGGCGAGATCGTCCTCGTCGAACGGTTGCGGGTTGCGGGCCCGCGCAAGGCCGACCACGCCCAGGATCTGGCCGCGGGCGATCAGCGGGACGGCCATGTCGGTGTGGACGCCGGCCTCCGCGAGCAGCCGTGCCGCACCGGGATCGGTGGCGATGCGTTCCAGATCGGGGCCGCGCACGTGGGTGATCAGCAGCGGGCGGCGGGTGCGGATGCAGTGGGCCGCCGGGTGGTCGGCGTGGTAGGCGGTGATGTGTCCGGGCGGCACCACCGCCCGGGCGGCTTCGGTGGGGTAGGCGGCCTTGACCGCCAGGGCGCGGAACAGCATCGGGTCGTCGCGGCCCTCCGCGGAGCCGTCGTGCAGCATGGAGTCGAGGACGTCCACGGCCACCACGTCGGCCAGGGCCGGCACGACGACGTCCGCCAGTTCGCGGGCGGTCTGCTCGACCTCCAGCGTGGTGCCGATGCGGGCGGAGCCGTCGGCGACCAGGGCCAGGCGCTGCCGGGCCCGTTCGACCTCCATGGTCGCCCGGTGCCGGTCGGTGACGTCCACCACCGAGTTCGCGACGCCCAGGACCTGACCGTTGGAGTCCTCCAGCCGGAAGAAGGACACGGACCAGGCGTGATCGTGGTCCGGGTCGGCGCGGGTGCGGCCGACGGTGTACCGGTCGATCACCGGCGTGCCCGACTCCAGCACCTTCCGCATCCGCTCCTCCGCGGTGCCGAACTGGCCCGGCGGCATGACATCGCGGAAGCGGCGGCCCAGATGGCCCTCCTCGGGAACGCCGTGGATCCGCGCCAGCGCCGGATTGACGGTCACGTACCGCAGGTCGGTGTCCAGGACGGCCAGCCCGATCGGCGACTGCGAGACCAGCCGCGTGGACAGCGCCAGGTCGCGTTCCACCTCGCGCAGCCTCAGCCGGTCGGTGGCGAGCCCGAGGGCGTAGAAGTCGCCGACGCTGTCCGTCAGCCTCATGTTGCGGAACTCGACCAGCCTGGTGCTGCCGTCCTTGTGGCGGACCGGGAAGGCGCCCGCCCATCCCCGGCCGGTCCGCAGGACCTCGGCGAACAGGCTCACCGCCAGGTCCCGGTGCTGCGGATGGAGGAGCAGCGACGCAGCGTACCGGCCGACCGCCTCGCTCGCGGAGTAGCCGAACAGCTCCTCGGCCTTCGGGCTCCACATGTCGACCCGCCCGTGGCTCTCCAGCAGCACCGCCGCAACGCCCAGGAGGTCCATCAGCCCGCTGGGGCCCGACGGCACGCTCGCCGCGGGCCCGCCTGCAGACTCCGCCTCGCCCATCGCGGACCCTCCTTCCGCGTCCCCGCCCGGTCAGCGGCCGCGCGCTTTGGCCCAGTACTCCGGAGCCCGCGCCTTCCATGATCCCCGATCGGCGTCGACGCCACGCGCCGGAGGCCCGCCGGCTGCGCCGGACCGTGTCTCCAGCGCCACTCCAGGAATCGGCAGCGGTGATCCGGCCGGATGAAGTGGCCGGCGTTGCGGAGCCGTCACAGTCGGGTCGACATGCCCCGGCCGCGTGCGCCGGGCTCCCAGACTTGCTGCATGACGATCACCCGCACCGCCGGGCCCGCCGCCCGGACAGCTGCCGCCTTCGCTGCCGTACTGCTGGCTGCCCCGGTGATGACGGCCTGCTCGGCGACGATGGTGGACGATTCCACCCCCGAGCGCCGTTCTGCCGTGCTGTACACGCCGGACGAGCCGCTGAACGACACCCAGCTGAGGATTGCGGCCGATCTGCTGGGGCGCCGTGCCGAGCGCAGTGGCCTCCACCACGTCACGGCGGAGGTGGTCGGCTCGGCGGTCCGGGTCTCCGCCGGGGGCGACGTGACGCAGGAGTTGTCCGCCCTGGGCGGTCGCGGGGCCCTCTCCTTCCGTCCGGTGGTGGCGGTCGGGGCGCCGGGTGCCTCCGTCGTCGGCACGGTGCCGGATGCGCTTCGGCAGCAGTTCTCCGCTCTTGACTGCACGGCTGCCGCCGCCCGCCCGGCCCGGCCGGAACCCGTCGGGGAGATGGTGGCCTGCGGTCGCGAGCCGGCTGCCGCCGGGGGCGGCACCAGTGCGTTCGTCCTCGGCGCGGCGGCGGTCGACGGCGCCCAGATCGCCAAGGCCGTGGCCTTCGACAGCCCGCTGTCGGACGGCTGGGAGGTGAAGCTGACCTTTACGGCCAGCGGGGGCAAGGCCTTCGCGGACCTGACCACCGCGGTGGCCGCCGGAACCGAGCCTGCCAACCAGGTCGCGGTCGTACTGGACGGCACGGTCATCTCCCATCCGCGGGTGGCGTCCGCGATCACCAGCGGCGCCACGCAAATCACGGGCGGATTCGACCGCGCAGGGGCCACGGCCCTGGCCGCGCAGCTCTCCACGACCCGCCTTCCGACGACCATGCGGGCGAGCAAGGTCTAGCTGTTCGGGGGCCGGCCCCACTGGTTTCCGCTCGCGTCCGCCGGGCGCCGGGCGTCCCTTCGGGCGTGCCGGTCATCCCCGTGCCGACCTCGACCGGTGCGGACGGCTTGTTCGCGGGAGGGTTCGGCGTCGAGTTCGCGCCCGAGAAGGACGGCCGGGGTGGTCGGCCACGGCCACACCGGGAAGACGACGACACCGGCGAGTTCCCGTCGGCGTGACCGTCCGGGAGCCGGCCGGCCGTACCCCCTGCCGCAGGCTTCCGGCGCGTAGGCTGCGTCGAGCCGGGTAGGCGGACGGGTCGAAGAACCTTCGGCTTCGACCGGGAACCATCATGCGCTCCTCCCATTCCCCCGCGGTCCTCGAGCACCGCCGACTGGACTTCCCGCCCCGCCCGGGCGGCGGCTGTGTGAGCGGGGGCCTCGACTTCACCCGCCGTGTCCTCACCGACTGGCACCTGAGCCGCCACCGGGCCGCAGACGAGGCCGGGCTGGTGGTCGCCGAACTGCTCGCGAACGCAGCCGAGCACGCCGGTGGCCCGCTCGCCCTCGATCTGCAGCGGCGCCGCGGCCGACTGCGGATCGCCGTCACCGACGCGAGCCCGGCTCCGCCGCGCCCAAGCCGGCACCACCGCCCGGAGGTCCCGCGCGGGCACGGCCTCGTCATCGTCGACCGCATCGCCGCCGACTGGGGCTGCCTCCCGGACCTCACCGGCAAGACCGTCTGGGCCGAGCTGCCCCTGCCGCCCGCGGCCGACCCGGACCCCGGGCGGGCACGCCGCGCAGCACTCGCCGACCCGGACCCGCTGTTCGACGCCTGAACGCCGCCCCGCCAACGCCGTAGGCCTTGCAACGGGTGTCCCGCACACGTCGACCCCCGGGGCGCCCCGCGCGTGCAGTCAGTCGGGCGGGGTGCCTGTCCGGTTCTCCAGGGCGTGGAGGAGACGGGCTTGGAACGCTTCGTCGCGTGCGGCGGGGTGGGCTGCCTGTGTCTGCTGGTGGTACCAGTAGCCACCGGTGGCCGGGGTGACGTCGTGGTGGGTGGCGAGCCACGCCTGGGTCCGGTGCCCGGCAGCGAGGTCGTCCGGTGCGGCGGCGCCGCCCATGCGGGTGGGGACCCAGCCCGGGTCGACCGCGTGGCTGGTGGTTCCCTCCCACCTGGACGCGAACGCGAGGGCGAGCGTGGTGACCCAGAGTTTGCTGTCGTCGTAGGAGACGGTGCCGGCGGTCAGCCGCCGAAGGTCGGTGGAGCCGGTGCGATGCATGGAGCTGCTGAGGTAGACGAGCCGGGCCGGCTTGTCCATCAGGACCGTCAGCAGGTAGGGGGCGATCGTGTTGACCGTGAGGACGTCGGGCGAGTGCAGGACGCCGGCGTTGTGGATGACGGCGTCGAAGCGGCCGAACTCCCGGGCCTGCCGGGCAGCGCTGCGGATCTCGTCCGGCTGGGCGAGGTCCCCGACGATTACGCCCTTCCACCGGCCGCCGCCGACATCCGTGCCGGTGAGGCGGGCCTGGTTGCGCACGTGGACGACCACGTCGTGCCCCTCGTCGGCCAAGGCGTTCGCCGTGTGGTGTCCGAGTCCGCCGGCTGCGCCGGTGACCAGAATCAGTGCCATGTCGCTCGTCTTCCGTCTGTGCAGCCGCGTGGTGTGAACGGCGGTACCCGCTCGGGACCTCGGTCGCGTGTACCCCCGCGGCCCGGCTCGACCACCCGGATGCCGGGTCCGGTCGGCCTGCGCACATTCTGGTACCGGCCCTGGCCGTTCGCATGCGTGACGTCTTGTGGAAGCGGTTCCGCGCCCGGCGTTGCGCCGGGCCGCCCGCTTATCCAGGAGGCCGATGATCCGGCTGCCCTCCTCTCCGGCCGCGAACGCCTGCCGGCGCCGCGGCAGGCCTCAGCCGGCGGACCTCCCGTCCTCGGCCCGGTCGGTCGGGTGCAGTTCGTAGAGGGCGAAGGCATGCCGTATGACCGGCTGCGCCACGTTGCGCACATGGACCCCGCCTGCGGTCATGCCGCGTTCGGTACCGGCGTGGGCGTGGCCGTGGACGGCCAGGTCGGCGCCGCCCTCGTCGATCGCCTCGGCCAGCAGGTAGCTGCCCAGGAAGGGGTAGATCTCCAGCGGCTCGCCGGCCAGCGTGTCCGGCACGGGGGAGAAGTGCGTCAGCGCGATCCTGAGGTCGCAGGCGGAGAGTTCGTCCAGCGCGGTGCGCAGCCCGTCGGCGAGCGACCGGGAGTAGCGGACGAAGGCCTTCATCTCGTCCTCGCCGAACTCCGAACCGCAGCGCCCCGCGAACCCTCCGCCGAAGCCCTTGGTGCCGGCGACGCCGACCTGCCGTCCGTCGACGGCCATGGTCACCGCGGTGCCCTCCAGCACGGTGACGCCGCCCTCCTTCTGCAGTACCGCCACCACGTCGCCGGGGCAGCCGTGGTGGTGGTCGTGGTTGCCGAGGACGGCGACCACGGGCACCGGCAGGCCGACGACCTCCGCGGCGACGGTGCGGGCCTCGTCGACCGTGCCGTGCCGGGTGAGGTCGCCGGCCAGCAGCAGGAGGTCGGCCGTCCCGCCCAGGCTCTCGAAGGCGGGGCGGTAGCGGCCCGCCGTGTCGGGTGCGAGGTGGATGTCGCCCACGGCGGCGACCCGGACGGCGCGGCCGGTCATTGCACGGTCTCCGGGTGGTCGGGTACGCCGGTGTCCGCCAGGGCGATGTCGGTGTGGACGCGGAGTCCGGCGAACTCCTCCGCCACGGCGTCCAGCAGGTAGCTGCGGCAGGCCGCGGTGGCCGCCACGGCCCGCACCAGCACGGAGTCGCCGCGGAAGTCGATCTGCAGGGCGAGTTCGGCGAACGGCCCGGCGGCGAGCCGCTCCTGCAGCCGGGCCGCCCGGTACTCGGCATGGCCCGTACCCTCGGGGCCCGACGTGCGGTCGACGGGTTTCACGGTGTCGCCTCCCGGGACGGCTCGATCACGTCGAGGCGTTCCAGCAGGTAGAGGAAGGCCTCGGCCATCGGCAGCCCGCGGCAGCGCGACCGGAGCTCGGCCCAGTCGATCTGCTCGCGCAGGGTCCTCGCGATCGGCAGCACCCTGCCGAAGTCGCAGTGGTGCTCGGAGAAGGCGGTGAGCTGGCTGGCCATCAGATCGGTCGGTGCCAGGACGGGCATCCACACCGAGTCCACCGGCCGCGAGACCGCGCGCTCCAGCAGGTCCTCGGTGACCGGACGGTCGGAGAGCGAGAAGATCAGGTCGATCTGCTGCCCCTGGAACTCGGTCTTGACCAGCCAGTCGTCCGGCGGGGACCAGACGCGCAGCCCGGCCGTGTTGAGGACCTCGGTCAGGGCGTCGACCTCGTCCCGCAGCACGCAGAAGTCGGTGTCGTGCAGTGTCCTCCGCGGCACTCCGTGCGCATAGGCGGCCACGCTTCCGGCGAGCGCGAACCGGTGGCCGCTGGCCTTGAGCAGGCGCGCCACCTGCTTGGTGGCCTCCAGGATGCCCTGGGAAGGGTCCCGGGCACCGTTACCGCCCGATGCGGCCGCGGGGGTCGTCGCCTGCTCGATACGGGAGACACCGGAGTCGGACACGCTGGGACCTCCTGTGGACGCCGGTCGGTCGGGGACGCCGGTCCGACCGCCCGGGCGGCAGGCCTTCCGTCCGGGGCACCTTGTCGGGCTCCGCCGCAGGGGCGGGCTGCCCGGCTTCTAGCCAGCGGCGCCCGGCCGAAACCGGAACCGCCAGGCGGACGGGCGGTACGCCCGGACGTCGGCGTTTGCCGCCCCCCGCGGCCGGGCAGGCGACCAGCCCGGTACTCCGCGATCGGAGGAGGATCCATGGAGGACATCCCGCAGGGCGGTGCCGGGGGAGTGCCCGGGCACCACGACGACGAACAGGACGACCGGCGGACCCCGACGGTGAAGACGGTGCGCGCGGGCACCCCGGTGGCCGAGCAGGACGCCGACACCGAACACCCGCCGTCCGACACCGAGCAGGACGGCAAGGGCGGCCGAGAGTCGGACTGAGCCCCACCGCACGTGAAAGACCGAGGGCAGGGCCCGTGGAACACCATGAATTCCTGCTGCTGGTGCGCGACGCCGGCGGCTACGAGAACGGTGGCGCGGACGAGGCCGTCGCCGCCGTACTCGCCCTGCTCGGCGAACTGCTCGGGACCGGCCCCGCCGAGGCACTGGCCGACCAACTTCCGGAGGAGCTCGGAGACCTGGTGGTCTCCGGGCCGGAGCGGGAGCCGTCCGGCTGGACGGCGGAGGCATTCCTCGGCCGGATCGCCGAGGCACGTGACACCACCGTCGACGAAGCGGCCGTGGATGCGTCCGCCGTCCTGCGGGCGGTGGCCGAGGCCGTGGACGACAGCGAACTCGACGACCTGGTGAACGGGCTGCCCGCAGGGTTCGCCGATCTCTTCGGCCACCCGGAACTCTTCTGAGAGCGGCGCAGCACCAACCCGAGGAGGACGCCGTCATGCCCACCGAACCGCATCCCCACCGCGCCCGGGCCCGACACCCCGAGGGGCCCTCCGCCGAGAAGGTCCGCCGGGAGAGGGACGCGCTCGCCGCGATCGGCGCACTCCTCGACGAACTCACCGCCCTCGGACCGGGCGAAGCGAGGTTCCGGCGGCGGCCGCCGGTCGTCGTGCGCCGCCCCGGGGCCGAAGCCTCCGGCGGTCTCCCCGACTTCGGCGCGACAGCGTGAGCGTGACCGCATCCCGGCCCGGCCGTCCGCGCAGCGCGTACTTCGCTCCGGGGGCTGACTTCGACCTTCGTACGGTCCACACTGGTGCTGTGACCAGGCCACTCGTCCCTCCCCTGCGCCCTGAGTCCCCGGCAGCGCCTCCTCTGCGGAGGCAGCCGGCCGGGCGGGACGCCCCGTCGCCGCGGCGCCGAGGACACCTGACCGCGGAGGGCGGCCAGGACAGCGCCACCGCGCCCCTGCTGCGTCGCGCGCTGCTCAGCGAAATCGGCCATTGCACGCCCGGCGGGGCGGTCACCGTCGACCTGTGCGCGCTGTCCCGGTGCTCCGACACGGGCATCGCGGTGCTGCGTGAGGCGCTGAGCGCCGCAGCAGCACGCGGAGTCGAACTCCGTTTCGTCGGACCGCACTCCGCCGTTCGCCACGCACTCGGCCTGGTCGACGTCGGCGGCTGGCACGTCGCCGTCCCGTGACGGCCGGAACGGGCGGCCGGGAGCTCCTACACCGGGTCGTCCGGCCGGTCACCGGTGGTGCGCCGACCGTCGTAGTGGGTGTCCACGGGCGGCGGCTCCCGGTCCTTGCGGCGCTGACCCAGCACGAACGCCAGGACGAGGACGACGACCAGGGCTGCGCCGGCCGCGATCAGCCACAGGTGCGGACCGGCGCCGTTGGCGGCGATCCCGGTCCAGTCGGTCGGTTGTGCCACGCGTTCCCAGTTCATGACGCGACGCCTGTCCGGTGAGGAAGCAGCCAAACCCCGACCGCGTCCGCTCGCTCACGGTTGACCCTCGGCCCGCCGGGTAGCCGCCGCACGTGCTCACCATCGGCGTGGAGGAGGAGTACCTCCTCGTCTCCCCGGCCACCGGGGTGCCGGTCGCGCGCGCCGCCCAGGTTCTCGCCGCGGCCGGCCTGCACCCGGCGGTGGAGCACGGCGAGGTGCAGCACGAACTGCTCCAGGCCCAGCTGGAGGTGGCCACCCCGGTCTGCCGCGGCCTCGACGAACTCGGCGGCCACCTGCTGCGGCTGCGCCACTGCCTCAGCGATGCCGCCGAGGCCTGCGGCTGCCGACTCGCCGCCTGCGGCTCCGCCCCGTTCACGGACCGGCTCCCCGTGCCCGTCACGCCCTCGGTGCGCTACCGGCGGATGCGCCGGGACGCCCCCGCCCTCACCGACGAGCAGCTGATCAACGGCATGCACGTGCACATCGGTGTCCCCGGCCGGGCGGAGGGCGTGGCCGTGCTCAACGGGCTGCGGTCCTGGCTGCCCGTACTGACCGCGCTGAGCGCCAACTCCCCGCTGTGGCGCGGCCGGGACACCGGTTTCGCCAGCTGGCGCACCGTCGTCTTCGGCCGCTGGCCGGCGAGCGGCGTGCCCCCGTTCTTCGCCGACGCCGCCGACTACGACCGGCGAATCCACCGGCTGGTCGCCACCGGGCTCGTTCGCGACACCGGGCAGCTGTACTGGCAGGCCCGGCTGTCCGAGCGCTACCCGACGATCGAGGTCCGCGCGATGGACGTCCAGATGCGGGCGGACGAGGCCGTCCTGCTCGCCGGGCTCGTACGGGCCCTCGCCACCCGCATCCTGGACCCGGACCGGCCTGCCGCCGTGCCGTCCGCCCCGCCGGAGCTCCTGCAGACCGCCGCCTGGTACGCCGCCCGCCACGGCATCGCCGAGCGGCTGCCCGATCCCGCCACCGGCACCCTCGGCCCGGCCTCCGAGGCGGCCGGAACCCTCCTCGCCGCCGTCGGGCCGGAGCTCCGGGCGACCGGCGACCTGGAACGCATCGACGAAGCCTTGCGCCGCCTGCTCACGGGCGGGAACGGCGCCGTCCGCCAACGTCGCCGGCTCCGGCAGACCGGCCGCAAGGGCCTCGTCCGTATGATCACCGACGAGACGGGCGGTGTGCTGCTCTGAGGCGGCCCGGACAGCCCGGCGGCCGTCCGGGAGCGAACGGCGATCGGAACGGCGATTGGAACGGCGATTTGCGGGCAAACGCTCGAATTCAGGCGATTTCGGCGCCTGAACGACGCGCCGGCTCGCGGACCGGGCCGACCGGAGTGGGTGGACAGCCATGAGCACCGTCGCACGAAGACTGCCGCTGAGCAGGCAGCAGACAGCCCTCTACGAGCGGGCCGCCGAACTCGGCTGGGCCGTGCGCCGCGAGCCCGCCGACCGGACTCGGAACGAACGCATGCTCTTCAGCCGGCCCGGACGTTCGCTGATGGCCGTCTTCTCGCACGACGGCGCCTTCGCCTACGCCAGGGCCTCCGGCCCGGGCACCGGTGTCGTCGAACTCGACCTCCCCGCGACCATGCGGGAACTGCAGGCGGACACCTCCCCGGCAACCGCCTCCACGAGCAACCGCCCGGCCGGGCAGGCCCAGATCACCCCGGCCGAGCGGCCCGGGGAGACGCCACCGGCCGAGGGGAGCACCACGGCGGGCATCTCGGTGCCCGAGCCACCGGAACTGCGCCGGGCCTGGGGCCCGTGGCCGCTGGTGGTCATCGGACTGCTCGTCCTCTGCGTCATCGTGTTCATGGTGGCGCGCATCATCGCCTGATCCGACGGCGCACCTCCGCGTACGAGCGGCGCTGCGCCGGGGGCGGCCGGAAACCATAGGAGTCGGAATCGGCGTCGGGAGGACGCCATGATCGACGATCGCGCAGGACTGCCGGACCGCCGCGTCCGGTACCTGCGGCCCGGGCAGGAACGCGCTCTGGCCACGGCCATGGCCTTCGTCCGGCAGACCCTGGACGACTGGTACCCGGTCCGCGGCGACGGGCCCGAGGTGAGGCGTGCACGGGAGGACACTCTGCTGGTGGCGGACGAACTGCTGGCCAACGCTTGCGCGCACACCTCCGGGCCGACGCGCCTCGAACTCGACCGTGCCGGCCGGCGCCTGTGTATCGCGGTCACCGACGGGGACCTCAGGCCGCCGGTCCTCCGACACCCCTACCGGCCCGAGGCGCCGACCGGCCACGGCCTGCACATCGTGGACCAACTGGCGCTGCGCTGGGGGCACACACCTGCCGTGGGCGGAAAGACCGTGTGGGCCGAACTCGTCCCGCCGCTTCCCCCCGTCAACGGGGTGCCCGTCGGTCCGCGCCGCCGGCGCCGCCTGCGGTGACGCGGCCGGTCGTCATACGGCGTGCAGAGCTCCCGGTACCCCCGGCCCCTGCGTCGGATGGTCGTGATGTGCGCCTCCTACGCCGTGCCGCGGTCGGTGACGTAGTCCCGTACCCGGTCGATCAGCCCGACACCGGGGGCCAGCAGCTTGCGGGCGGCCGGGGAGGAGGGCGCACCGGGGTGCGGGTGCGTCGGTGCGGTCGACTTGGAGAGGCGCACGCTGTCGCCGAGTTGGTCGAGGTCGGCCTTGCTGCAGGCCGCGCGCAGGGCCGGGAAGAGGTTCTGCTCCTCGTCGCGGATGTGCGAGGTGACCTCTTCCACCAGGGTGGTCGCCAGACCCGCCAGCGCGGCGTCGTCGGCGTCCCTGTCCTCGATCTCCTTCAGCAGCCGTTCGACCCTCGCATGGTCCTCGACCTCGCGGTCGGCCATCGCGTCGCCGCCGGGCACGTGCTTGCGCACCGCGGGGTACAGGTGGGCCTCCTCCGCGACCGAGTGCCGGACGAGCTCGATCGTGACCTCGTCGAGCAGGGCCTTGCGGTGTCCTCCGGTGGCCCTGAGGATCTGCGCGAAGAGTTCCTCGACCTCGCGGTGGTCGGTCTCCAGCTCCTTGACGACGTCGCCGCCGTGGCCTGCCATCGCAGCCTCCTGGGGTCGGGCCCGCTCGGTGCGGGCCGGTAGCCGGCGGCTGCCCCGTGGGCCCGGGTGCACACGTGCTGTGCGGGCGAAGGAGCAGAATCGGGGGGTTGTCGTGTCGCACCGCCGCCGACGGGTACGCCGGGGGGCGGCGCGGAGTAGCGTCGGAGCAGGCCCGTTCCCGTGCCCGGAGGTGGTGATGGAGTCGTTCGTGTTCGACAGCGCGAGCCTGGAGGCGACGGAGGAGTTCCTCTCCGCGGCCTACACACCCATGCGGATCGGCGGGCCGGTCGAGGACGCACGGGTGCGGATCAGCCGGCGCGCGGCCGGCAACCTGTCGGTGGACCGCCTGTCGTTCGGCTACGACATGGGCTACGACGCCGGCAGCCTCGGCAAGGTCTGCCTGATCAGCATGCACGAGGGCGCGCTGGTCGACCGGACCGACGGCCGCGAGGAGGTGTTCTCCGCCGGGGAGACCTTCCTGGTGGCCCCGCCCGACCGCCCCTACCGGGGTGAGGTCAAGGCGGCCCGCTACACCATCGCCATGTTCGACCCCGCCCTGCTGACGGAGGTCGCCCCGGCGCTCGCCGACGGCCGCGGGCCGGTGCGGCTGACCGGGCACCGCGCGGTCACGGCGGCGGCGAACCGGCAGCTGACCGCGGCGGTGGCCTATCTGCGCGACGGCGTCCTGGACAACCCGGTCGCCCGTGAGTCGGAGCTGGTGGTGTCCACCGCCGCCCAGCACCTGGCGGCCGCGACGCTGGCCGCGCTCCCGCACACCGCCCGCACCGACCCGGCACTGGCCGACACCCGGGACGCCACCCCCGCGACCCTGCGCCGGGCCGTCGCGTTCATCGAGGACAACGCCCACCTGGACATCACCCTCGCCGCCATCGCCGCGGCGGCCTTCGTCACGCCCAGGGCCTTGCAGTACTCGTTCCGCCGGCACGCCGGATGCACCCCGCTGGCCCACCTGCGCCGTGTCCGGATGGCACGGGCGCACGCCGAACTCAGGGCCGCAACGCTGCAGAGCGGTACGACGGTCACCCAGGTCGCCGCCCGCTGGGGCTTCGCGCACCCCGGCCGCTTCGCCGAGGCCTACCGGCGCGCCTACGGGGTCGCCCCCTCGGTCACGTTGAAGAGGTGACCGCCGCGCCCTGCGCGTGCGGGTGTCACGGCAGGGGGCGGAGCCGTGGCACCCGCGCTGCGCCTCTGGTCAGCACGGGACGTTTCAAACCCTGTGCCCGTCGGCCGGGGTCCATCCACGGGTTGATCGCGCAGCTGACGGCGAAGTGCGCGGGTGGGCACAGCGGGTACCGCCTGCGGCGGGGTTCGCGGTGGGGCAGGGACGTCACGGTCGCGCGCCTGCCCGTGACCTGCCGGGGCATACACGCGGTGTGCGTGGAGCGGGCGGGCCCGGGTAGGCGCGGCTCGCACCGACGCTCCCGAACCTGGAGGTGGCCCGTGAGCGAGGCCTTCGACTCGGAATCCGCGGTGTGGGCACTCACCGTGCAGGAACAGCCGCCCGGGCCTCCCGTCGCGGAGGCGTTCATCGAAGTCGGGCCGCGGTGGCACGGTGAGCTGCTGGAGCACGCCCTGGAGAGCGGGTTCCTGCTGGCGGTGGGCGAGGCACCGCAGAGCACCGCCGTGCTGGAGATGCGCGGCGCGCTGGTCGAGCGGCTGGTCCTCGTGGGCGGCCGGCAGGTGTGGGAACCCGTGCCCAGGCCGGCGGCATCGCCCGAGTGGCGGACCGCGGCCCGCGAACGCGGCGAGGTCCTGGTCGTCGTGCTCCCGCCCGGCACGTGCGTGGGCGAGGGGGCGGAGCGCGACCCGCAGGAGCAGGCCGACGGGCTCACCGACAGCGTCGCCGCGGCCTGCGACGAGGGCGTGGTGCTGCACGGCACGGCCGGGCTCGCACTGCTCTGATCCCGTCCCGGTTGGGCCCGCCGGCTCCCGGGTACACGTTGCAGTCCGATCGAACGACCCAGCACGGAAGGAACGAGGTGCACCATGACCTCCGGCGACCTCATCGACGTCCTCGTCGCCGACCACGACCGGCTCCGGATGCTGTTCGGCCGCATGGCCGGTACCCCGCTCGGGGACCCGCTGCGCCGTGAACTCCTGGACGAGGCCGCCGGCCTGCTGGAGCGCCACATGGCGGTCGAGGAGCAGATCCTCTACCCGCTGGCGCTGCGCACCCTGCCGGACCGCCGGGAGGTCGTGGTACGCGAGCAGGCCGGCCTGGCCACCATGGGGGCGCTGCTCGACGACCTCTCGCGGCTCGGCGAAGCCGTCCCGCTGTTCGACCGCAAGGTCGCACTGCTCGTACGGGAGGTCACCGGCCACGCCAGCGAGGAGCAGGCACTGCTTCTGCGCGACCTCGGCGCCGCCGCATCCGAGCAGGAACTGGCGGACGCGGGCGAGCGGGCCCGATCCGGCAGGCTCCACAAGGTGCACCGCTCTCCGGCCGACCGGCCTCGGGACGACCTCCCGGTGTACTGACGGTCACCGCCACCCGGCAGGTCAGCAGCCGTCCTTCACGGGCGGCTGTTCGGCCGGGCCGATCCCGGGCACGGTGTCGGCCTCGGTCACCCGGAGCAGGCGCCTCATCCGGGATGTGGGTGCGGCCAGGGCCGGGCAGTCCACCACCGGCGTGTCCGGAGCAGGTGCACTGCCCAGAGCCTCCTTCTGGTCGGCCACGGCCGGCATCCGCACCCCGGGCGGAGCCGGGCACGGCGTGACGCGGAGCTCCGTGTCCATGGATCCGCTCCTTCCGCCACGGGTACCCGGCAGGGCTCCCTTCGACGGGTGGTTCCCGCGGTGTCTTCCCACACCCCGGCAGACGAAGCGTCCGGGCCCGAACGACCGCAGAGCGAACTCCTGTGGCCGGCGGGCACCCGGGCGTTACGGCAGGGAGGGAACGGCTACACGCTCCCCCGGGGGCCCATCGGACGCGGGAGACGAGCGTGGACCGGAGAACGGGTCACTGGCACCTTCCTCTCGGACCGGTCGACGGCCACGGCCTCCAGGTCGGCGTGGCCTATGTCCGCCGTGCGCTGGCCCGTGGTTCGGCGCCCGCACCCCTCGAAGGGCCGGAGGCGAACGACGCGCTGCTCGTCGCCTGCGAACTGCTCGCCAACGCCTACCGCCACACGCCGGGCCCGCTCTGCCTGGACCTCGACCTGGACCACGAGACCCTCACCGTGTCGGTGACCGACGCGAGCACCCGGCCGCCGGTGGTGCGCCCCTACCGGCCGCAGGAGCCGCACGGCCACGGCATGCACATCGTGGACCGGCTCGCCGTGACCTGGGGCGTCACGCCCGCACCGAGCGGCAAGACCGTGTGGGCGGTCCTGCCCGCCCCCTGACCGGACCGCCACCCCCGACCGGCCGTGGACGGATCCCGGTTGCTCCGGGCAGGCGCGTGCCGAGGACTCCGCCCCCCGCCCGCGGGGTGCCCGAGCCTAGGGCGGTGCGACGTCCAGCACGAGCAGGGCGATGTCGTCGGTGTGCCGGCCGGTCGGCCAGGTGTGGTGCACCAGTCCGTCGATGAGCCGGTCGGGGGTGGCGGCCCGGCTGTGCGTGAGGAGACCGGCCAGCTCGGCCGCGTTCCGGGACGCGTCGGTGCCGGGGACTTCGACCAGCCCGTCGGTGTAGAGGGCCAGCAGTGTGCGGTCGGGGAGCGGAAGGGTGGTGAGCGGGTAGGCGGCCGTGGTGTCGACACCGAGCAGCGGGCCGGACTCGACGGTCAGGACGTGGCCTCGGCCGGTGGGCCGGCGCAGCAGCGGGGGCGGGTGGCCGGCGGAGGCGATGGTGGCCTGGCGCCGGGTGAGGTCCAGTTGGGCGTAGAGGCAGGAGACGAGGAGGCCGGGGTCGAGGTCGGCGAGGAGCCGGTTGGTGCGGGTGAGGACCTGGTCGGGAGCGGCACCGGCGGTCGCGTGGGCGTGCACGGCGGTGCGGACCTGGCCCATGAGGGCGGGCGGGCGCTCGGCGTCGTCCAGGAGGCGGGCGAGGAGGCGCGCCCGGGTGGTGATGTCCTTGCGCTCGCGGGGCGTGGCGTGCTCGGGATGGTCCGCCGGGAAGATCAGCAGGAGGGCACCCCAGACCCGGCGGGTCCCGCTGAGCGGGGCGGCCGCGAGGGCGAGCCGGTAGGGCAGGGCCACGGCGATGCGGGAGTACGACCGGGCCAGATCCTCCTGCGAGCCGACCCACACGAACCGGTCCTGAAGTACGGCGTCGCAGACCGGCAGCGGCGAGGTGAGGGGGATGCGGCGCCAGGCCGCGGTGAGTCCCGAGGGCAGGCCGTAGGCCACGGCCATGACCAGGACGGGGTCCCGGTCCAGGAGGAAGACGGCGCCTGCGGACGCGCCGGCCCGGTGCACGGCCGCGGCCAGCGCCGCGTCGAGTTCCGTGTCCGGACCGGCCGGGTCGGGTCGTCTGCGCCGTGTGAGGTCGGGTGCCTTCTCGGTGGGAGTGTCCATGCTCGGGCCCTCCGGACGTACGGTCGAAGGACGTACGGCCGATCCGGTGTCCGCCGGGCGGGGCGGCCGCCGTGGGGCGGCCGCCGCCGCGTTCAGCGGCCGAGGGCGTCGGCGAGCTGCTTCTTGTTCATCTTCGAACGGCCGTGGATGTTGCGCTGCTTGGCCTCGTTGTACAGCTGGTCGTAGGTCGGGCCCTCGGACCCGGAGTGCGAGCGCTGCCCGCCGCGACGCGAGGACGACATGTCCTGGATGGAGGAGCGGCTGGCGGTCTTCGACTCGCCGTGCCGGGCGCGTTCCTTGTTGACGGTACGCGCGGCGATCTCCTTCGCCCGCTTCTCGCTCTCGCCCCGGTCCAGCGCACTGTCCTTGATGTGTTCGTACTGGCGTTCCCTCTTCTTGCTCGAGCCGGCCGGCATGGCTCCTCCTCGTGCTCGTGCCGTCTGCTTGGCTGCGCGCCTACCCGGCGGACTCCCGCCCATTCGTCCCGCCGCTGCCGGGGGCAGGTCTCGACGGCAACCCGCGCGGTCTGCGGCTGCGGGTCCGCGGCGTCGGGGACGAGCATGCCGGCCTCGACCCGGTGCGCAGGCAGGCGAGGACGTCGCCGTTCAGGCGCTCGCCAGGCGGGGCGGCCGGAATGCCCGGCGGGCACGGGGTGAGCATCCCGGCGGTGGTCGCACACGTGCAGGTCGATCTGGAGGTGGAAGACGGAACTCTGCTCGAGGGCGGAGACCGTCTTGTGGACGGAGGTGACGCACACGTCGGCGCCCGCGTCCATGGCCCGGGTCGGCAGCCCGGGACGGAACGGCAGGGGGCGCCCCAGGCCTCGTCCACGATCAGCGGCCGGCCGTGCCGGTGGGCGGTTTCGGCGACCGCGGCAGGTCGGCGCAGGTGCCGTACGGCGTGGGGGAGGTGACGAGGGCTCCGCGGGCGTCGGGGTGTTCGCGGAACGCGGCGGCGCCTGTCCCCTCGGCCTGTGCGAGAAAGCCGTGCACGCGCGACGGCGGGCCGCCGGGACCGAGCCCGGCGACCCGCCGCCCCTGCTGCGGTCAGGAGCTGCCGGGGGAGATCCGGCCGCGCCAGCCGCCGCTCTCCATGCCCTGCTGCTCGATGAACGACTTGAAGCGCTTCAGGTCGCCCTTGACCCGGCGGTCGACCATCCCCATGGCGTCCGCGGCCTTCTCGGCGACGCCGCCCGGTTCGAAGTCCATCGCCAGGCGCACCATCGTGTGGCGGTCGTCCAGGCGCTCGAACGTCACCACGCCCATCTGCCGGACGTCCCCTCCCATGGTCCGCCACGCGATCTTCTGGTCGGGCAGCTGGTCGACGATCTCGGTGTCGAACTCCCGGCTCACCCCGGCGACCTTGGTCTTCCAGTGGTTGTGCCGCTCGTCGACCTGGGTGACTTCTTCGACACCCTCCATGAAGCGGGGGAAGTCCTCGAACTGCGTCCACTGGTTGTACGCGGTGTGCAGCGGAACCTCGACCTCGACGGACTCTTGAACCATGCTCATGCCGGCCTCCAGTCTCTACTCGTCCAACAGGTCCGCCACGCGCTTGCCCGGTCGGCCGCGGTTCTAACGGGAGCCACCGGTCTGTCCTCACACCCGCGGGTGAACGAGCGCCTGTCCGGGAACCGCGGTGACCCCGGCGGCACCTCGGACGGCACCCGTTCGGGCGCACCGCACCGGGCGTTGCGGCGGGCCGCCGCCGGGCGCTGCAGTGATGATGAGCGGATGACTGATTCTTCGTCCGACGACGGGGCCCTGCCCCAGGAGCCGCTGCCCTCGGAGGCTCTGCCGCAGGCCGCGCTGGCAAGGCTCACCGAGCTGCGGGAGCTGGCGGCCGGCGCAGTGGAGTCCTGGGAGGCCGGGGACCGGCAGGCCGCCTACCACGCGATGACCGAGGCGGTACCGGCGGTGGCGGCAGCGGCTGCCGTACTGGGCGTGCTCGTCGAGACCGGCAGCGGTCGGGAGGAGTACGACCGGCGGCCGGCCGAGGGCCCGGTCGGACATTGGTGGGGCTGACGGCGCTTGGTTCCCGTCCACGCGCGTAGCCGCTGAGGCGGTGCGGTGCCGAGACGCCCGGTGGTGTCCGGCCCGTCCCGCACCGCCGTCGAGGAGGTGGTCCGCGATGGCCGGCACCACCGTTTCGGGCCCGAGCGGAACGGATCCCCCGCTGCTCCCGACACCGGACGCCGGCACCTCCGGGCTGTTCGCGGACACTCCGCGCGGCGTCTGCCCGAGACCGAGCGGCCTCCTGCAGTACGCGTTCCGCCGCCATCTGGACACCACGCCGCCGGCCCACCTGCGCCGGGTCCGCCCGGACGCGGCACACCGGGACCTGCTTGCGGCGGACCCGGCGACCACCACGGTGACCGAGATCGCCGCACGCCGGGGCTTCGGCCACCCCGGCCGGTTCGCCGCCTCGTACCGCGAGGCCTACCGGACCGCCCCGCGCACCACGCCCGCCACCCGGGCCCGAGCCCGCCGCCGGTGCTCCGCCACGCCGGAAGGTGCGTGCCGGCACATCCGTTTTCCGGGCCGACGGGCCGGGCAGCCGCGAGGCAGGGAAGAATCGGACCCTCCCGAGGAGCGCGCCATGGACATCGGCTTCCTCGCACCACTGGTCGACCGGCCCGGCCCCTGGGCCACGGTCTGCCTCGACACCTCCCGCACGACCGAGGACGCCGCGCAGCGGCAGACGCTGCTCCGGCGGGCGGCCGTGCGCGAACTCATCGACCGGGGGGCCGACCCCGGTGTCTGCCGAGCCGTTTGGGAGCACCTCGAGAACGAGCCCGTCTCGGACTCCCCGCCCGGGCGGGCCCTGTTCGCCGCGGGCGGCGAAGTCGTGCTCGATGTTCCGCTCACCACCGCACCGGTCGGCGTGGAGACCGCCTGGGGGCCGCTGCCGCACCTGTCCAACCTGCTCGGGCGCCTGGAGGCCGCGGCCGCCGAATGCCTGGTCGCGGCCGTCGACCGCACGGGCGCCGACCTGGAGACCCGCCGCCTCGGCAGACCCCAACCCGTCGGCAGGGTGGACGGCGTGACCAGGCAGGGCAGAGGGCACCGCGCACCGCCCGCCGACCGCTACGAGTGGCACTACCGGCACCGGGAACAGGACGACTGGGACCGGACCGCCGACACCATCGCCGAGCAGCTCGCCGGAACCCGGTCGCAGTTCGGCGCGGAGCTGGTCGTCCTCACCGGCGACGCCCGGGAGCGGCGCGCCGTCCACCAACGGCTGCCGCAGGAGCTCCAGCCCCTCACCGTGGAAGTGGACGGCGGCGGCCGGGCCGGCGGCATCCGCGCAGAGGCCTTCGAACGGCGGCTCGACGAGGCGTGGCGGCAATTCCGCCGCCACCGTGCCGAGGAAGTCCTGGACCGGTTCCGCAGCGGCACCGGGCGGCCCGGCGAGCACCGGACGGACGGCGCGGGAACCGAGATCGCGCCGGGAGCCGCGGCGGAGGGCGTTCCGGCCGTCATGGCCGCCGCCCGGCAGCGCCAACTCGCCACCCTGCTGCTCCGCGAGGACGGCCCGGACACCCACCGCGAGGTGTGGATCGGCCCGGAGCCCGAGCACATCGGCGTCGACCGCGGCGAGGTACGCGGCATGGGTGTGGCCCACCCCGTGCAGGCGCCCGCCGGAGACGCCCTGCTGCGCTGCGCCATCGCCTCGCGGGCCGAGGCGATCCCCGTGCCGGACGACACGGACGGCCCGGTCGGCGGTGTGGGAGCCGTGCTGCGCTGGCGGACCTGACCGGGAGGGACGGAGGGGCGGCCCGGCTGCCGCGGTGCCAGGGCCGGCGTCTGCCCGGCACGCCGACGGGGAACGGCAGACACCCGGCGCAGGCCGGCGGTGCTTGGCACCCCGCGCACCGGGTAGCCACCCCGGTACTTCCGACCGCCGACCACCCGGAGGAAGCCGTGAGACCGAGCCACCCCGTCGCCGTACCCGCCGCCCGCCGGGGCGGCCACCGCCCCGGCCGGCGCTCCCCGCTGGGCCCGCAGGGCCGGGTCCGCCGCATGCCCGGGCCGCTGCTCCCACGCGCCCGGAGTGCCTTCGAGGCCTCCCGCCGCGCCGCCGCCGTCTGACCCGGCCTGCCGGCGTCCCGAAGGGCTGGTCGCCCCTGCGACGACGGAGGCCGCCCGCAGGCCGTCACGAGCACGCGGGAGGCAGGTCCTGTGCAGGCGCCCGTCCGGTGCAGCTTCGGTGCGGCTACCGGTGCCGGTCGCGCAGGCATACGGTGGAGTCCCGGTGCCATGCGCACGCCGTGTGCCCGTCACCTGCTTCTTCGAGGGAGGGCGGTGCCGTGTCCGAGACGGATCTGAGGGCCGGCACGGTCGCAGTCGGCGGGGCCGTGGTGTGCACCTTCGCGGGTGACATCCACCTGGACACCGAGGGTGAGCTCCGAAGCGTCCTGGTGCAGGCCCTCGGCCGGCTCCCGCGGGTGCTGGCGATCGACCTGAGCGGTGTGGAGCTGTTCACCTCCAGCGGTCTGAACGAGCTGATCATCGTCCGCACGGAGGCGGCCGACCGGGGAGTGCCCGTCGTCCTCGTGGCACCGAGCTCCGGCGTACGGCGGGTCCTGGAGCTGACCGACGCGCTCGGCGTCTTCCCCGTGTACGCGACCGCCGAGGAGGCCGCGCGGCACCCGGGGAATCGGCCGCCTCCCGGCGGATAGGCCTCGGAACGAGGGGCAGACGCGTCAGCAAGAGCAGCTCACGCCTGTCTGGGACGTCAGTATGTACTCCTCTCGCGCCCTCGTGGCCGTCGATCGCCGCCGGCTGGCCTTCCCGCCCGGAGGCGGTCCGGGCTGCGTGAGCGAGGGCATCGTCTTCGCTCGCCGCAGTCTCGCCGGCTGGCACCTCGAGAGCACCGTCGCCGGCACTGCGGCGGCCGACGCGGTCATGGCCGCGGCCGAGCTGCTGGCCAACGCCGTCGACCACGCCGGGGGACCGCTCGCCCTGGACCTCGGCCGACACGGCGGACACCTGCGGGTCGCCGTCACCGATCCGAGTTCTGCCCCGCCCCACCTGCACGAGCAGTACCGCCCCGATGCCGTGAACGGCCACGGCCTGGTCATCGTGGACCGCGTGGCCGCGGCCTGGGGCTGCACCTTCCACGACGGCGGCAAGACGGTCTGGGCCGAGCTCGCTCTTTCCCCGGTGGGCGGACCCGACCCCGGCCGGGCGCGCCGGGCCGCGCTCGCCGACCCGGACCCGCTCTTCGACAACTGACGGCCGCCGGGCAGAGCCGTTGCGAGCCGAGGAAGGCCGGCCGCCGAGTACGGGCACGTCCTCGGGGCCACCGAGCACCGCCTCGACTGCGGCGAGGCACGGGGCGGGCCGCGCGTTCTGCCTCCAGCCAGGCGGCGTGCGGCCCTGTCATGCATCTGGCCGCGTTGTGCGGCCGCAAACGCCCGCAGCCGGGTAGACGCGTGCGTGCCCGCGGCAAGCCGGTCGGCACCGGGCCGAGGCGAGGAGGATCCGTCATGAAGAGGCACCGACAGACACCGCTCGAGACCCGCGGCGCAGCCGCGCAGCCGCGCCGGGAGGTGAAGCCGCAGGACGAAGCCGCCGGCGACCGTTCCTACGGCGACCGCGCGTCCGAAGCCGACCCCGACCCCGCCCCCGCAGGCCGGCGGACCCGCGACGACACCGCCCCGCACGAGCGCTACGACGCAACGGCCGAGGCCGCCGACAGGGCCCGCCGCACCCCCGGACAGCCGGAGGACCCCTCCGCACCCCCCGACCGCTGATCCCACACCGGAGCCTGCGCCGGTCATTGCGGACGGACGGGAGTCAAGGGCCCCCGGCCGTCCGCGCCCCGACCGTCCTCCGGGAGCCCCGCGTCGGGGCCGTCGATCCGGGGGCGGGCCCGGTCGACGACGAAGACACGGTCGGTCTCGGTCAGCCGGAGCAGTTGGCGCATCTGGCGGGCGGGGGCGGCGAGGCGGAACGCGATCCCGGCCCCGAGCGCGGCTTCTCGGCCGCGCAGCAGCTCGTTGAGCCCCGCGGCGGCGCAGAATTCCAGCCCGCTGCAGTCCACCACCACGGCGGCCGCGGCAGGCTCGGCGGCCACCGCCCTGAGGATGGCCGCACGCAACCGGTCGGCGGTGTCCATGTCGGCGTCGCCGGCGACTTCCACGACTCGCACACCATCCGGGCCGGTGCGGTGGGTGATGCGGAGCTCGGGTCGCACATCGGTCTCCTGCCGATAGGTTTGCCTGCCTCGGACATTCCTGCCTTGAAAGCCTGGACGGTCCCGTGTACCGGCCGCAGCCCCCGGAGCGAAGACCACGGCTTCCGGCAGGTCGTCCGACGAAATGCGCCGCCCGCGCCGGCCGTCCCGACAGGGGTGCACGGAGCCGTCCGGTGTTCGTTTGCGGAGCGGGCTCCCCGGCGTAGCGTCGGTGGTGGTGGCCGTGCGCGGGACCGGTGCTCCACCGGGGACCTCGTGGGCCGGAAGGACGTGATCACCATGCCCGAGGCGCCGACGCGCTGGCTGCTGACCTTCCCCGGGACACCGGGTGCACACGGCGAGCAGGACACGGTCGTCGTGGAGGTCCAGGCCGACACCGGCCCCCACGGCCAGCCGGTCTATGCCGATGCGGAGGGTACCGTCCGGGTGGAGATCGCGGACGGCGGTGTCGTCCATCTGCTGGCCTGCGAGGGGCGACCAGAACCGGACACACCCGTGCACGCCCAGCCGCTTCCCTGACCTGGGGGCGCACGCGCTCTTGACGGCGGGCGGATGCGGGTCGAAACTCCGGCAGGAGAACCTCGAGCGTAGGCGGGAGAGCAGTGAGGCAGACCGGACCGGTCACCGCGAGCGCGGCCCACGCCGTGCGGCTGCTCCCGATGCTGACGTCCCGTCGCCACATCGACCTGCTGCGGGTGTGCAGCAGCCTGGGACAAGCAGCTCACCGCAGCGGCGGCCACGCAGCCTGACGACCTGACTCCGGATCAGGAGTCCCCTCTTTCTGCGGCCCCTGGCCGCCCCTTCACCCCCGCCGGATACCGGCACGCCCGTTCGCGTGCCCGCGCAGCCCGGGAGACCCTCGTGCCCGCCTCGTTTCCCTCCGCCGCCGTGCCCGCCTTCCGCGCCAGGATCGGGCGCGACGCCCGCAGCGGGTACAGCGCCGTGCCGCACCGCTACCGGCTCCACCTGGCGCTCTCCTGTCCGCACTGTCTGCAGATCGCCGTCACCCACAGCCTGCTCGGCCTCGACGGAACGCTCCCGGTGACCTGGCTGCCGGCGCTGCCCGACGACGGCGAGGGCGGATACCTGGCGCTGCGGCCGCTGTACGACTCCAGTGCGCACCGGCACCGCGGACCGGCCGCGGCACCCGTGCTCGGCGACGACTGGAGCGGACGGATCGTCAGCACCGACAGCGGTGAGATCCTCACCGACCTGGCCCGGTGGTTCGACCGGGACGGAACGGACCTCCGGCCGCAGGGGTCCGGCGCCGCCGTCGAGGCCGTGCGGCAGCTGTGCGAACGCAGCATCGACGTCCCGGCCCAGCACGCGGGCCTGGCCGGCATCGACCCGGCCGCGCGCGAGGCGGCCCTGCGGAGCCTGCTGGACGGGCTCGGTGCGCTCGAGCAGCGCCTCGCCACCGGGGAGTACCTGCTGGGCGAGGGTGTGACCCTGGCGGACGTGCGGGTCTGGGCGAGTCTCGTGGAGCTGGACACCGTGCACCGGTGGCACCTGAACGCCGCCGCCGTGGACCGGATCGCCGACCACCCCCGGGTGTGGGCCTACGCCCGCCGACTGGCCGCCCACCCCGCCTTCGGCCGCCATCTCGACCTGGACGGCGTCGCCCGCCGCCACCGCGCCCACTGCCGGGGCGAGGAGGCCGCGGGAGCGGCGATGCCGATCGTGGACTGGGCGGCGTCCGCACAGGCCCGGGTGGGCGTGGCCGGCTGAACGGCAACGGCGCCGGCAGGCCCGTCCCGCGGGCCGGCCGGCGCCGATCTGGTCAGCTGAGGGACCGCAGCGCCGCGGCGTCGAACGGCTTCAGCTCCTCGTGCCGCCCCTGGAGGACCTTCACCGCCCAGTCCGGGTCCTGGAGCAGGGCGCGGCCGACGGCCACCATGTCGAACTCGTCGCGCTCCAGCCGGTCCAGCAGGTTGTCGATGCCCTGGACCGGGGAGCCCTCGCCGATGAAGCCGCGGATGAAGTCGCCGTCCAGGCCGACGGAGCCGACGGTGATGGCGGGCCTGCCGGTGAGCTTCTTGGTCCAGCCCGCGAGGTTCAGGTCCGAACCCTCGAACTCGGGGATCCAGTAGCGGCGGGTGGAGGCGTGGAAGGCGTCGACGCCCGCAGCCGCCAGCGGGGCCAGGATCGCGTCCAGCTCCTCCGGGGTCTCGGCGAGCCTCGCGTCGTACGCCTCCTGCTTCCACTGCGAGTAGCGGAAGATGATCGGGAAGTCGGCGGAGACGCGCTCGCGGACGGCGGCCACGATCTCGGCCGCGAACCGGGTGCGGGCCACCGGGTCGCCGCCGTAGCCGTCGGTGCGGCGGTTCGTCCCCGCCCAGAGGAACTGGTCGAGCAGGTAGCCGTGCGCGCCGTGCAGCTCGACGCCGTCGAAGCCGATGCGCTCGGCGTCCGCCGCGGCGTCCGCGAAGGCGCCGATGACGTCGTCCAGGTCGCTCCGGGTCATCGCCCGGCCGTCCTCGGTGCCGTCGATGCGGAGGCCGGAGGGGCCGACCGCGGGGGCGTCGGCGTACGGCGGCTCGCCCTGCTTGCGGACCATGCCGATGTGCCACAGCTGGGGCACGATGGTGCCGCCGGCCGCGTGGACGGCCTCGGCGACCTCCGCCCACCCGGCGAGCTGCTCCTCGCCGTGGAACCGCGGCACGCGGTCGCTCTGCCCCGCCGACTCGTGGCCGACGTAGGTGCCCTCGGTGACGATCAGGCCCACGCCCGCGGCGGCGCGGCGGGCGTAGTACGAGCGCACGTCCTCGCCCGGGACGCCGCCCGGCGAGAACATCCGCGTCATCGGCGCCATGGCGATCCGGTTGGGCACGGTCAGGCCGTTCAGCGCGACGGGCCGGGACAGGAGTTCGGCCGCGCGGGAGGCGGACGGTGCGGTGGCGGTCATGAGTCCTCGCAGGCACTTGGCGACAGATGCATGTGCATTTACTTCGTCGTGTGCCAACCGCCCCGCCGGCCGGGGCATTCCTCCCGCCCGCGGGACCGTGCCGTGATCGTCGTCACACCCTTGCCGGTGTGTGCGTGTGGGCACGGCCTTCGCCGCCGTGGCCGACCTCTGTGACGGCAGGTGCCGGGCCCGGGCGTGGTGGCGCCCGGGCCCGGCAGGGGTGCTGCTACGCGAAGCTGAACCAGTTGATGTTGACGAAGTCGGCGGGCTGGCCGCTGTTGAAGGTCAGGTAGACGTCGTGGGTGCCGGTGGTGCGGCTGATGTCGGCGGGGACGGTGCGCCAGGCCTGCCAGCCGCCGGTGTTGGCGACGGCGAAGCTGCCGACCGGGGTGGCCGTGGGGCTGCCGAGGCGGACCTGGACCAGGCCGCTGACGCCGGCGGCGGCACCGGACGCGACGCGGGCGTTGAAGCGGGTGGCGCCGGTGGTGCCGAAGGCGACGGACGAGAACTTCAGCCAGTCGCCGTTGGAGAGCCAGCCGACGTCGGAGCCGCCGCCGGTGTCGGAGCAGGCCTCGACCTGGGCTCCCGACTGGGCGCTGAACGACTCGGCCTGGATGGTGGCGAAGGCGCTGCCCGCGCCGCCCGTGGCGGTGGCCGTCGGCGTCGGGGTCGGCGTGCTGCCACCGCCGCCGGCCCCGCCGCCGACGGTGATGGTCCACCGGCCGGGGCTGCCGGACTGCACCTTGCCCTCGAAGTCCACCCCGGCCGGGTGCACGTCGTCGTAGGGGAAGGCGTACCCGAGGTGGTCGGGGGTGGTGTTGTGCAGGATGCGGGCGTAGTGGTTGGTCCGCGGCCGGGTGTAGAAGGCGGCCGGGTTCTCGGCGGTCGGCTGGTTGGGGTTGTCCAGCAGGGTGGTGCGGTTGAAGGCGGCGGCGAGCCGCGCGCTGAGGTTGCCCATCTGGTCGTTGCCGGTGGTGAAGGGCGCGTCGCTGCAGGAGAAGATCGAGAGGGTCGACGGCTTGGCGAAGCTGCCGACTCCCGGGAAGGTGAGCGTGTCGCCGTTCACCCTGCCGGTGACGGTGCCCCAGGTGAACTGGGTGTCGATGCGCAGGTCGGTGGAGCGGTACTTGTTCCACACCTCGTCGACGTAGCTGTCGAAGTAGCCGCGGAAGAGCGCGTTGTTGCCGCGGATCGCCAGGTTGGGGCTGAGCACGCGCAGGTCGGCGCCGCCCTTGGTGACGATCAGCTTGCTCCAGTCGCTGCCGTCGGCCGCGGACTGGGCCCGCAGCGCGGCGGCGACCCGGGACAGCCCGTCGGAGGGCAGCCCGCGCACCGTCTGGGTGCCCTGCCCGGTCTCCAGCTGGAAGGCGATCGGCAGCGAGACCATGTCGACGAACGTGATGTTGGCGTACAACTGGTCGTTGTTGAAGGTGAATTCGCAGAAGTCGTGGTGGACGTTCGCATTGGGGTCGGTGGGGTTGCTCACCGAGGGGAGGGCCAGGCCACCGCCGCGGTTCATCAGGAAGGTGAGCTTCGCGCCGACGGAGAAGTAGATGCGGCCGCTGTCCAAGTGCGGCAGGGTCACCCTCCGCGCCCCGGCGCCGGACGCGTTGAGCGGGATGGCGCAGTCGACCCCGAGCGGGGTCTGGTCGTTGGCCGGGGACGGCGGGTGGTACAGGGTGGAGCCGTTGGCCTGGATGAAGGCCCAGTTGCCGCCGGCCGCGGGGTCGCGGCCCAGCACGTAGGCGTACACCGTGTTGTTGCCGGTGGTGTTGACCAGGTCCAGGGGGAGCGTGGCGGTGGTGGAAGCGTCGGCGCCCACCTCGAGCCAGGTCGCAACGGCGGGCACGGCCAGGGCCAGGCCTGCGGTTGCGGCGAGGAGTTTTCTGCGGGACATCGTGCGCTGGTGGCGTGCCGTCATGGTGGGGGTCCGTTCTCCGCGAGGTCGGGTGGGGGAGCGGTCAGGTGCAGGGAGGGGAAGGGAAGGAACGGCGGGAGGGTTCTGCCGGCGGGGTGTGCCGGTCAGCCGACCGTCCACTTCTGGTTGGCGCCGCCGGTGCAGGTCCAGGTCTGCAGCCGGGTGCCGTCGGCCGAGGAATTGCCCTTGGCGTCCAGGCACTTGTTGGCGCCGGTGTTGGTGAGGTCGTGCGCGGCGGTGTACGTCCACTTCTGGGCGTTGGTGCCGTTGCAGGTGTAGAGCTGGACGACGGCGCCGTCCGCGGTGGAGCCGCCCGCCACGTCCAGGCACTTGCCGAGGGCGCGGACGGTGCCGTCGCCGCCGATGGTCCACTGCTGGGCGGCGTTGCCGGTGCAGTTGTGCAACTGGATGGGGGTGCGGTCGGCGCTGGAGCCGCCGGCGACGTCGACGCACATGCCGCCGATGCCGCGGATCGGGCGCGCGGCGGGGGCGGGGGTGCTGCCGGATCCGGAGGCGCGGACGTAGTCGACGATCATCGTCTGCGGGAAGGCCGTGGAACCGTCCGGGCTGCCGGGCCAGTCGCCGCCGACCGCCAGGTTCAGGATGGCGAAGAACGGGTGGTCGAAGACCCACTTGTTGCCGCCGGTGTCGGCGGGGGTGCGGGTCTCGTACGTGGTGCCGTCCACCGACCAGACGATGGAGTTGGGGCTCCAGTCGACGGCGAACACGTGGAAGTCGTCGGCGAAGGCGCGGCCGCCGGGCAGGTTGTACGCGGCGCCGAGGCCGCCCGCTCCGGAGTAGCCGGGGCCGTGCACCGTGCCGTGCACGGTGTTGGGCTCGCGGCCGATGTTCTCCATGATGTCGATCTCGCCGCTGTTGGGCCAGCCGGCGGTGCCGAGGTCGTTGCCGAGCATCCAGAAGGCGGGCCAGATGCCCTGGCCGCGGGGGATCTTGATGCGGGCTTCGAAGCGGCCGTACGCCTGGGTGAAGGTCTTGGCCGTGTTCAGCCGGGCCGAGGTGTACTGGCACTGCCCGTACCAGCAGCCGAGGCCGGCGTCGGTGTTCTTCCGCGCGGTGATGACCAGGTGGCCCTGGCCGTCGAGCGCGGCGTTCGAGGTGCTGTTGGTGTAGTACTGCAACTCGTGGTTGCCGAAGCCCGAACCACCGGTCTCCAGTGTCCACTTGGCGGGATCGGGAGCGCGGCCGGCCGGGCCGTCGAACTCGTCGGACCAGGTCTGTGCGGCGACCGCGGCACCGGCCCGTGAGGCGACCGAGCCGGCGGAGGACATGAGCACCGCGGCGACCAGGGCGGTGGTGACGACGAGCACCAGTCCGCCGAAGGACCAGCGTCGTGCGCGATGAGCAGCAGCCATGGGCGTGCACCCTTGTCTGGGGGATGGGGAAGGGAGGGAGCGGGCAGGGCGAACCATGGGGCTGTCATATGAGAGCGCTCTCAGATATGACGCGGCGTCGCCCGTGGGCACTGAGTATTACGGAGGGGTAATCGCCATGGCAACGTCAGCCGCCGGCCCTTACCCGTCGCTGACCTGCGGTTTTCTATCGCGGCCTGCAGCTTAACGCTCTCTTAAGGCTGACTTGATGTGCAGAGAGGGCTCTCAGGCGATGCCCGGCGGGCCCGCTGACGTGCCGTCGGAGCAGGTCCCGACGGCCGGTTCCGGCGACTCCCGGTGTGAAGCTCGGCCCGACCGCAGCCACCCGTCGGCGCGGGAACAGCCCGGGCGGCGGTTCTGCCGCTATGCAGGGATCATGCCCTTTACGCACCTGAGCGCGCCCCCGCCCGACGGCCGGCCGCAGGGCGGTACCCCCGCGCGCCGCGGACGCGTCCCGGCGCACTGCCCGGCGCCCGGCGGCGCGGCATGCCGGTGAGACGGCCCCGGCCGCGCCGGACGACCGCGGCGACGGACCGGGCGGGCGCGCCGCCCGGGCTGCGCCGCCTCTCCGACTACGCCTGGCGGCTGCTGGTCGTGGCCGCGGCCGGGTACCTGGTGCTCGTGCTGCTGGGGCGGTACCACCTGATCACCCTGGCCGCCTTCCTCGCCCTGGTGATCACCTCGGTGATCCGGCCGGTGGTCGACCTGATGGCCCGTCTGGTCCCGCGCCCGCTCGCGGTGCTGGTCGGGCTGCTCGGCGCCCTGCTGGTGCCGGCCGGGCTGCTCGCCCTGATCGGCGAGAACGTCGCCGACCAGGTGCCCAAGCTGACGAGGGAGTTCCAGGGCGGTCTGGACCGGCTGGAGGACGCGGCGCAGGGCCCGCCCTTCCACATCGCCCGCTCGACCTTCGACGGGCTCCAGCACAAGGTCGCCACCTACCTCTCCGAACACCGCTCCACACTGATCAGCACCGCGGTCAGCGGCGCCGGCCGGGTGGTCGAGGTGGCGACCGGCGCGGCGCTGGCGATGTTCATGTCGGTGTTCTTCCTGCACTCCGGGGACCGGATGTGGCGGTGGGCCGCGGAGCAGCTGCCGGCCGCGGCCGGCGACCGCATGTTCCGCGGCGGGCGCGTCGCCTGGCGGACCTTCGCCGGCTACACCCGCGGCATCTTCATCGTCGCCGCGACCAATGCCGTCCTGGTCGGCATCGCCCTGTTCTTCCTCGGGGTGCCGCTCGCCCTGCCGCTGACCGTCCTGGAGTTCTTCGCCTCCTTCGTCCCGCTGGTCGGCTCGCCGATCGCGATGCTCGTCGCCTCGCTGGTGGCGCTGGCCGCCAAGGGGCCGGTCATCGCGATCGTCGTCCTGCTGCTGATCGTGGTGATCGGCCAGATCGAGGGCCACCTGCTGCACCCGATCGTGATGAGCTGGGCGGTCACCACCGAACTGCGGGGCCCGCGGCCGCGGAGCGGGCCCTCGCCTACGGGCAGCCCATAGGGACGCGGGAGGTGCCCCCACGCGCCCCTGTTGTGGTGCCCACGTGCCCTACGCGCAGGAGGGGCACAGGCCGCGGTAGGTGACCTCGGCCTCGGCGACGGTGAAGCCGAACCGCTCCTCCAGCGGGAGGCGGGCCAGCGGGTCGCCGGTCGGGTGGACGTCGCGGACGGTGCCGCAGCCGGAGCACACCAGGTGCTGGTGCGGCTGGTGCGCATTGGGGTCGTACCGCTTGGCGCGGCCGTCGGTGGAGACCTCCTTGACCTCGCCGAGCGCGACCAGTTCGCCGAGGGCGTTGTAGACGGTCGCCCGGGAGATCTCGGGGAGCCGCTGTGCCGCGCGGGCGTGCACCTCGTCCGCGGTGAGGTGCACGTGGTCGCCGTCGAGGACCTCCGCCACGGCACGGCGCTGGGCCGTCATCCGCCAGCCGCGTCTGCGCAGCCGTTCCAGCAGGTCGCTCATATTGGCCCACCAATTCAGGCTCGGCGGGCGTCCGGCATTTCGGCAATGGCGGTCCGGGCGCCCGCGGGATATGGCTCTGGTGTGATTCTTGACTTGGATTCCGTCCATCGTAGGATCGGACTCGACGACAGCCAAGGGACAGGAGGGGCCAGTACGGCGGGAGAATGAGGAACAACGGGGCCGCGATCGTCCGATCGGCGGTTCCGGGGCCGCTCCCTGCCTTCTGCGACCTGCCCGTTCTGCCGCCGCAGTTCCCGAGGACCGTGATCCGCCTTTCAGGGAAGGATTCCCATGTCTGAGAACCACGATGCGATTGTCGCAGAGGCGAAGACGGAGGGCGGAGGTGGCTGCCCGGTCGACCACGGGCGCGCGCTGCATCCCACTCAGGGCGGTGGAAACCGCCAGTGGTGGCCGGAGCGGCTCAATCTGAAGATCCTCGCCAAGAATCCCGCCGTGGCGAATCCATTCGGCGATTCGTTCGACTATGCCGAGGCGTTCAACACGCTCGACCTCCCGGCCGTGAAGCGGGACATCGAAGAAGTGCTGACGACGTCGCAGGACTGGTGGCCGGCCGACTTCGGCCACTACGGCGCGTTCATCATCCGGATGGCCTGGCACAGCGCCGGCACGTACCGCATCAGCGACGGCCGTGGCGGCGCCGGGGCGGGCCAGCAGCGGTTCGCACCCCTCAACAGCTGGCCGGACAACGGGAACCTCGACAAGGCCCGCCGACTGCTCTGGCCGGTCAAGAAGAAGTACGGCAGGAGCCTCTCCTGGGCCGACCTCATGATCCTCGCCGGCAACGTCGCCCTGGAGTCGATGGGCTTTGCGACCTTCGGCTTCGGCGGCGGGCGCGAGGACGTCTGGGAGCCCGACGAGGACGTCTACTGGGGCCCGGAGACCACCTGGCTCGGCGACGCGCGGTACACCGGCGACCGTGTGCTGGAGAATCCGCTCGGCGCGGTCCAGATGGGCCTCATCTACGTCAACCCCGAAGGACCGAACGGCACTCCGGACCCGATCGCGGCGGCCCGCGACATCCGCGAGACCTTCCGCCGGATGGCGATGAACGACGAGGAGACGGTCGCCCTGATCGTCGGCGGCCACACCTTCGGCAAGACCCACGGCGCCGGCCCCGCGGAGAGCGTCGGCCCGGACCCGGAGGCCGCCCCGATCGAGGCGCAGGGCCTCGGCTGGGCGAGCACCTTCCGCACCGGCAAGGGCGGCGACGCGATCACCAGCGGCCTCGAGGGCATCTGGACGAACACGCCGACGACCTGGGACAACAGCTTCTTCGAGATCCTCTTCGGCTACGAGTGGGAGCTCTTCCGGAGCCCCGCCGGCGCCCACCAGTGGCGGCCGAAGGACGGCGCCGGGGCGGGCACCGTGCCCGACGCCCACGACCCGTCGAAGCGCCACGCCCCGACGATGCTGACGACCGACCTCTCGCTGCGCCTCGACCCGGTCTACGAGCCCATCTCACGGCGTTTCATGAACGACCCCAACGAGTTCGCGGACGCCTTCGCCCGGGCCTGGTACAAGCTGACCCACCGCGACATGGGCCCGATCACGCGCTACCTCGGCCCCGAGGTCCCGACCGAGGTGCTGCTCTGGCAGGACCCGGTCCCCCCGGTGACGCACGCGCTCGTCGACGCCGCCGACACCGCCGCGCTCAAGGCCGAGGTCCTCGCCTCGGGCCTCACCGTGCAGCAGCTGGTGTCCACCGCGTGGGCCTCGGCCTCGTCCTTCCGCGGCAGCGACAAGCGCGGCGGCGCCAACGGCGCACGCATCCGCCTGGAGCCGCAGCGCGGCTGGGAGGCCAACGACCCCGACCGGCTGGCGGGTGTGCTGAGCACCCTCGAGGGCATCCAGCGGTCCTTCAACGCCCGCGGCAACGGCAAGCAGATCTCGCTCGCCGACCTGATCGTCCTCGCCGGCGGCGCCGCCGTGGAGAAGGCCGCCGAGGACGCCGGACACGACGTCGAGGTCCCCTTCGCACCCGGCCGCACCGACGCCGCGCAGGAGCAGACCGACGTGGAGTCCTTCGCCGCCCTCGAACCGGCCGCGGACGGCTTCCGCAACTACCTCGGGAAGGGCAACCGGCTGCCGGCCGAGTACCTGCTGCTCGACAAGGCGAACCTGCTCACGCTCAGCGCCCCGGAGATGACGGCCCTCCTCGGCGGCCTCCGCGTCCTGGGCGCCAATTACCAGCAGTCGCCGCTCGGCGTCCTCACCGCGGCCCCGGGGAGGCTGACCAACGACTTCTTCGTCAACCTGCTCGACCAGGGCACCACGTGGCAGGCGGTCGCCGGGGACGCCAACACCTTCGAGGGCCGCGACGCCGTCACCGGCGCGCCGAAGTGGACGGCCAGCCGGGTCGACCTCGTCTTCGGGTCGAACTCCGAGCTGCGCGCGGTCGCCGAGGTCTACGCGAGCGACGACGCCGAGGAGAAGTTCGTGGCGGACTTCGTCGCGGCCTGGGTCAAGGTGATGAACCTGGACCGCTTCGACCTCTCCTGATCCGTACCTGATCCGCTGCGCCGGGGCCGGCCCCGGCGCAGCGGAAATCCGGGCGACAGGACGAGGGGCCGCTGTCTAGCATCGGGCCGCGCATGCTGTTCCGCTGCTGTTGATTGGCCCCTCCCGTGAAATCCCTCCTTCCCCGCCTGCTGCACGACGAGCCGCAGTTCGCCCGCCTCTTCGCCGGGCAGTCGCTGTCCGTGCTGGGCGACCGCGTCACCTTCGTGGCCATGCCCTTCGCGGTGCTCTCGGTGGGCGGGTCCGCCTCCGACGTCGGGCTGGTGACCGCCGCCGCGCTCGCACCGCTGCTGCTGTTCACCCTGGCCGGCGGAGTGTGGGCCGACCGCCTGCCGCGCCACCGCATCATGCTGGTCTCCGACCTGGTGCGCTGCGCCGTGCAGGCCACGGCGGCCGCCCTGCTGATCACCGGCTCCGCCCGCGTCCCGCATCTGGCCCTGCTGATGGTTTTCTTCGGTACGGCGGAGGCGTTCTTCACGCCCGCCGCCACCGGCCTGCTGCCACTGGTCGTGCCACGGGAACGGCTGCGCGAGGCCAATGCCCTGCGGGGCTTCGTCCAGTCCTCCGGGCTGCTGGTCGGCCCGGCGGTGGCCGGCCTGCTGGTCGCACTGCTGGGCCCGGGCGGCGCCCTGGCCTTCGACGCCGCGACCTTCGCGGTCGGCGCGCTCTCCCTGGCCGGGCTCAGGCCCCGCCGCGAGGAGGCGTCCGACGCCGGCGGCAGCACCTTCCTGGCCGAGCTCAGGGCCGGCTGGGCGGAGGTCCGCACCCGGGCCTGGGTGTGGTCCGGCCTGGCCGCGGCCGCGGTCTACCACGTGGTCGTCCTCCCGGCGGTCTTCGTGCTGGGCCCCGTCCTCGCCGAAAGCGAGTGGGGCGGCGCGGCGGGCTGGTCGCTGGTGGTGGCGGCCTTCGGCATCGGCTCGGTCGTGGGCGACATCTGCGCCTACCGCCTGAAGTCGCAGCGTCCGATGGCCGTGGCCGCCGCCGCACTCGCGGTGGCCTCCTGCCAGGCGGCGATCATCGGCTCGGGCGGATCGCTCGCCCTGGTCGCGGCCCTCGAGGCCGTCACCGGCGTGGGGGTGGCCCTGTTCTTCGTCCTGTGGGAGACCGCCCTGCAGACGCACGTGCCCGGCGCCGCCCTGTCCCGGGTCAGCTCCTTCGACAGCCTGCTGTCCGCCGGGCTGATGCCGGTCGGCCTCGCCGTGGCCGGGCCGGTGTCCGCCTCACTGGGCGTGCACTCGACCCTCTGGGCGATGACGGCCGTGGCCGTCCCGGCCGCACTCGGCCTGCTGTGCGTCCCGGCCGTCCGGCGCCTCCCCCCGCTCGCCCGCACCGTCTGAGCGGCGCGAGCCCGGCACGTGGTCGATCCAGCGGCCGCGCGGCCGGCGCGGCCCGAGCAGGACGATCAGCGAATCCGGCCGCAGCCCCAGTACCGCCTCCAACGCCCTGACGGCGGTCAGCGATTCGGGCCGCTCGGGTCTGCTGCGGCCGCGCTGCCAGTAGCTCAGACTGGAGACGCTGACCCGCAGGCCGCGCCGGGTGAGTCTGCGCTGGATGCCTTCGAGGCTCAACCCGCTCTCCCGGATCGCCGTCCGCAGCGCGAGTTCGAACGGTCCCGAGCGGAGGACCTGGGCGAGCTCCGCGGACGGCGCGGGATGGAGCGTGCTGGGTGATGGACGGCTCAGGGCGCACACCTGCCTCCCACCGGGACCGCCGAGGGTCGCGGTCGTTGCGATTGCGAGGAATCTACCTGCGGAGCATGCGGCGAGCCAGGGAAGAAGGCGCCCCGAGTGGGGCGTTTGTGTGGGGAATCATGCGAAGTCTGGAGTTTTGGTGGTGAGTTGAGGATGCAGGAGTGGGGTTGGTGACGGTGTCCGGGCGGTCCGGGCGCGTCAAGGCCTGTTACTCCGAGGAACCCTGACGGCCCGTCGGCCATTTCAGTTCGATCTCCAGCTCGACCTCTCCCTCGCCCACTTCCACTTCGAGCTCGGCCTTGAGCTCGTCCGGGACGCGCAGGCTGAGCACGCCGGGGCCGAGCTCCAACTCGGCCTCTCCGCCGTGGCGCAGGGCGGCCGCCAGGGCCTCCAGCTGCGCTGCGGCCTCGACGCGCGAAAGCGAGCGCTTCTCTTCGAACTTGAGGTCCTTCACTGCTGCCTCCGGTCGGTCGGTGCGAAGGTCGCGGACGTGTCCCCGTCGAGCGGGATGCCGTTGCTGCGCAGCACGTCGCGGACGTCCAGGATCAACGGGAACACCTCGTTGTTCCGGTCCGCGCCCTGCTCGTCCCATGCGCGCTGCTCGGCCTCGACCGCCATCCGGTCCTGGGCGAACACCCGCTCGGTGAAGCGCCGGATGAACGGCCACGCCAGCTGGATCGCCCCGGGGATCGGCGGTTTGGCGATCATCAACAGGCCGTAGGCGTGGTTGGTGCGCTGCTCGGCGTCCTCCGGCACGTAGGCGGCCCAGAGGGAGAAGGCCGGCAGGTCGGCGCCCTCGGGGACGTCCTGCAGCGTCTGGTACGGGTACTCGGTGCGGATGGTGACGACGTCGGGCGTCTGCTTCCCGCCGAGCCCCTCCGCGGACAGCAGGCCCGCACCGCGGTCCTTCCGGCCCCCGGCCGGCACGAACAGGTACCGGGCCTCCACGAACCGCGGACCGCTCTCGTACCCCAGCAGCTCCGGCTTGATCCTGCCCAGCACCCCGCGGTGCAGGAACTGGTGGTTCATGTCCAGCAGGTTCTCGTGCATGAACGAGTAGTGGCAGCGCACGGTGCGGGAGAAGGTCATCGTCCGGTGCGAGGGCGAGGCGTACTGCGGCAGCACCGGGAACGGCGCCGACTCGGCCTTCTCCGGATCCCCGGGGAAGACGAACACCAGCCCGTAGGCCTCGCGGACCGGGTACGAGGCCACCCCGCGCGGCGGCCGCTCGCAGCCCTTCGGCAGGTAGGGGATCTGCGAGATGCGGCCGTTCCCGCGGTAGGCCCAGGCGTGGTAGCAGCAGCGCAGCACCTCGCCCTCGACGACACCCATGCTCAGCGGCACCTGGCGGTGCGCGCACCGGTCCTCCAGGGCGTACACCCGGCCGCTCCGGCCGCGGTACAGCACGATCCGCTCACCGGCGAACACGGCGGCGAACGTGCGCTGCTTCGCCACCCGGCGCGACACGGCCACGGGGTACCAGAAGTCCGGGTTGATCCCGATACGGCGGAGGTCGGCGGCGGTGTGGCGGCGATCGCCGTCCGGCCGGACGGGGAACTCCGGCCGGCCGTCGGCGGTACGCCGGTCCACTCCGGGTCGGGCCTCGGTCATGGGGCTGCTCCCTTGCATTCGGGCCGGGAGGGCGCAACCGCGGAGGCGTCGGGCGTCCGAGGTGCACACGCGTCCGGGGGATCGGACGCCGCGGTCCGGCGCTCTGCACCGGTCCGGTCCGGCGGCTGCGAACCGTCGGCCGCAGCAGGACTCCACCTCCCCACGGTGGACGGCCGCGCACCGAACGGCAACCGCGGGCCGTTCCGCCAGGGCGCGGGGCACCCGTCAGGAGCGTTCGACGGCCGCCTTGATGCGTTCGCCGAAGGCGGGTGCGTCCTTGCGGGCGGCGTGCAGGGCGGGGCCGAGGAGCAGTTTGCCGATGCCGTGGCCCTCGAGTTCGTTGAAGATCCGTACCCGGGTCCGGCCGTCCGGCAGCGGTTCGAGGTCGTAGCCGCCCTCGGCGGTGATGAGGTTCTTGCTCTGCTCGCTCCACCGCACCGTGCGGGGTGCCTCCAGCCGGGTGATGCGGAACTCCCGGGAGGTCTTCAGGCCGGCGTCCTTCACCGTGCTGCGGAAGACCGTGCCGACGGCGGTCGGACCCTCCGGGGTCTTGGTGATCTGCTGGACCCGGGGGCTGAATTCGGCGTCGTTGCGGCCGTCCGCCAGATAGGCGAAGACCTGCTCCACCGGGCGGTCGATCTCGACGCTCGCCTCGAACTGTCCCGACATGTTCGCTCCTGCCTGCCGTGCGTGGGGCGTTGCACGGCCAGGATTCCAGAGGTCTCCCGGCCGTGCCTCCCGCTCGTCGGCGCGTGCTCAGCCGATGGCGGACGCGTAGGCCTTCGCCTGCTCGGGCGTCAGCAGGTGGGACACCCGGACGACGACGACCCCCGAGCGGTAGACGTAGTCGGGCCGTGCGCTGCTGCCCGCGGCCTGACCGCTGCCGGGGCCCTGCACCCACGCCTCGGCGTCCTCCGGGGTGGCGAAGACCTCGACCGTGCCGCCGTACGAGACGGCGTCGCGCCGGTGCCCGACGGCGTCCTCCTTGGCCAGCGGGCTGTTCGACACCCGGGTGTCGTCGAACGCCGTCTTGGAGACGTACTGGTGGGGCTGGCCGAGGCGGCCGTCCGGATCGGTGGTGCCGTCGTAGGTGACCGTCAGCTTCACCGGCAGGCCGGTGGCGAGGAGTTGCTTGGTGACGGCGGTCGCGTCGCCGACCATCCTGGTCGGGCTGTCCGGTGCGGCTCCGGCCGATGCCGTGGAACCGGTACTGCCGCAGGCGGTGGCCGCGGCGAGGACGGCGGTGCAGATGAGGGTGGTGGTGCGTCGCTGCATGGGCTCCCCAGGGACGGGTGTGGTGAGGCGCCGACGACCGTATCGCCGCGGCACGCCCCCGCACCGCGGCGTTGCTGAGCTGTGATCCCGGACGACGGATGATCAGCATCCTTCGCAGGCAGCCGGGTTGCGGGCCGCCACGAGCCGAAGGGCCCGCCGGTGCCGAAAAGGAGGAGCGACGGAGCGACGACTGTCGGCGCCGGGTTCAGAGGGTCCGGAGGCGAGCGGGCGACGATCAGTGGGGCCGGGCCCGGTGCCGGGCCCGGCCGGTGGCCGTGCGGGTGTGCGGTTATGCGGTGGCGGCGGCCCGGGTGCGGCGGTAGAGGATGACGCCGGACACTGCGGCCGACGCCAGGGAGGCGCCCACCAGACCGAGCAGTGCTGCGGAGGAGCCGGAGTCGGACGCGAGCGCGACCGGGGCGGTCGCGAGGGTCGCGGGTGCGGCGGCCGTGCCGTGGTCGTGGTACGCCACGGTGGACTTGGCGGCGTCGGCGGTGAGCTGCTGCTCGGTGGGGTTGCCGGGGGCCGCTGCGGCCGCGGGGGCCGCCGCGGTGCCGCCGAAGTCGACGTCCGAGCAGCCGTAGAAGGCCTCCGGGCTGTCGGTGCGCTGCCAGACCATGTAGACCAGCTGGCGGCCGGTCCGGTTGGGCAGGGTGCCGGTGACGTTGTAGTAGCCGTTGGTCGACGTCCGGCCGGTGGCGTACTGGGCGACCGGGTGGGCGAGGTCGAGGTCGGACCACTTGAGCGGCTGGGTCGGGTTGTAGCCGCTGTTGGTGATGTAGAGCGTCATGACGCCCTGGTGCGGGGCGGTGACACGGAAGTTGAAGGTGTTGGTGCCCGCCGTGACGGCGGTGGCCGGCCAGTCGGTGCGGGCCATGTCGAGCGCCTTGTACTTGTCGCGGTTGGCCGAGCACAGCTTGCCGTCCGGGATGATCTGCCGGCTCTGCCCGTTGGCGTTCGCGATGTTGACCTCGTTCCAGTCGTACAGCGGCTGGGTGCCGCTCATCGCGACGAGGTCCTTGCAGACCTGGGACTTGGGGGTCTCCGGCCCCTCGGCGTAGCAGGCGGCGACGCGGCTGGTGGGGCCGAACATGGCGCCGTGGGCACCGGCGGTGCCGGCGGCCGCGACCAGCGCGCCGGCGGTCAGCGCGCCGGTGGCGAGCAGTCTGCGAGTCCAGGACATGGTTCTCCTCTTGCGAATCGGGCCGGTTGTGGGGGAGAGGTGCCAGCCCGGGGAGCCTTCGGGCGCGGCGGCGCGGACCCGACGCGCCGTCAGCCGCTGGGAGCCTACGATTGGCCTATACCAATTGGCAAGAGGTGTGCGCTCGAAGGAACTTGAGGGGGCACCCCGACGGGTGCCCCCTCAAGGACGTCGGCCCTGCCGGTCAGCTGCCGATGTAGGCCGCGAGGTGTTCGCCGGTGAGGGTGGAGCGGGCGGCGACGAGATCGGCGGGGGTGCCCTCGAAGACGACCCGGCCGCCGTCGTGGCCCGCGCCGGGCCCGAGGTCGATGATCCAGTCGGCGTGCGCCATCACCGCCTGGTGGTGCTCGATGACGATGACGGACTTGCCGGAGTCCACGATCCGGTCGAGCAGACCGAGCAGGTTCTCCACGTCGGCGAGGTGGAGGCCGGTGGTCGGCTCGTCGAGGACGTAGACACCGCCCTTCTCGGTCAGGTGGGTGGCCAGCTTGAGCCGCTGCCGCTCGCCGCCGGAGAGCGTGGTGAGCGGCTGCCCGAGGGTGAGGTAGCCGAGCCCGACGTCGGCGAGCCGCTCGAGGATGCGGTGCGCGGCCGGCGTGTGCGCCTCGCCGCCGCCGAAGAACTCCGCGGCCTCGGTCACCGGCATCGCCAGCACCTCGCTGATGTCGCGGCCGCCGAGGCGGTACTCCAGCACCGACGCCTGGAACCGCTTGCCCTCGCACTCCTCGCAGGTGGTGGAGACGCCGGCCATCATCCCCAGGTCGGTGTAGACGACGCCGGCGCCGTTGCACGTGGGGCACGCACCCTCGGAGTTGGCGCTGAACAGCGCCGGCTTCACCCCGTTGGCCTTCGCGAACGCCTTGCGGATCGGGTCGAGCAGCCCGCTGTACGTCGCCGGGTTGCTCCGCCGCGAGCCGCGGATCGGAGCCTGGTCGATCGAGACCACACCCTCGCCGGCCGCCCCCGACCGGTGCGGCAGCGACCCGTGCACCAGCGAGCTCTTGCCGGACCCGGCGACACCGGTGATGACGGTCAGCACCCCGAGCGGGATGTCGACGTCGACGTCGCGCAGGTTGTTCGCCGTCGCGCCGCGGATCTCCAGGGCACCGGTGGACGTGCGCACCGATCCCTTGAGGGAGGCCCGGTCGTCGAGATGGCGGCCGGTGACGGTGCCGCCGGCCCGCAGCCCCTCGACGGTGCCCTCGAAGCAGACGGCGCCGCCCGCCGAACCGGCGCCGGGGCCGAGGTCGACGACATGGTCGGCGATCGCGATCATCTCCGGCTTGTGCTCCACGACGAGCACCGTGTTGCCCTTGTCCCGCAGGCGCAGCAGCAGTTCGTTCATCCGCTGGATGTCGTGCGGGTGCAGCCCGATCGTCGGCTCGTCGAAGACGTAGGTGACATCGGTGAGCGAGGAGCCGAGGTGGCGGATCATCCTGACGCGCTGCGCCTCGCCGCCCGACAGCGTGCCCGCCGGCCGGTCGAGCGCGAGGTAGCCGAGGCCGATCTCCGTGAACGAGTCGAGCGTGTGCTGCAGCGCGGCGAGCAGTGGCGCCACCGACGGCTCGGCGACCCCGCGGACCCACTCGGCGAGGTCGCTGATCTGCATCGCGCAGGCGTCGGCGATGCTGACCCCGTCGATCTTCGACGACCGGGCCCCTTCGTTCAGCCGGGTGCCGTCGCACTCGGGACACGTGGTGAAGGTGACCGCCCGGTCCACGAACTCCCGGATGTGCGGCTGCATGCCCTCCCGGTCCTTGGCGAGCATCGACTTCTGGATCCGCGGGACGAGCCCCTCGTACGTCATGTTGATGCCCGCGATCTTCATCCTCGTCGGCTCGCGGTACAGGAAGTCGTGCAGCTCCCGCTTGGTGAACGTGCGGATGGGCTTGTCCGCGTCGAAGAATCCGGACTCGCTGTAGAGCCGGGAGTTCCAGCCGCCCCCCGTGTAGCCGGGGACGGTGATCGCGCCCTCGGAGAGCGACTTGGAGTCGTCGTAGAGCTGGGCGAGGTCGATGTCGGAGACCGCGCCGCGGCCTTCGCAGCGCGGACACATGCCGCCGGTGATGCTGAAGCTGCGCCGCTCCTTCACGGTCTGCCCGCCGCGCTCCACGGTGACCGCGCCCGCTCCGCTGATCGAGGCGACGTTGAAGGAGAACGCCTTGGGCGAGCCGATGTGCGGCTTGCCGAGCCGGCTGAACAGGATGCGCAGCATCGCGTTGGCATCGGTGGCGGTGCCGACCGTGGAGCGCGGGTCGGCGCCCATCCGCTGCTGGTCGACGGTGATCACCGTGGTCAGCCCCTCGAGGACGTCGACCTCGGGCCGCGACAGCGTCGGCATGAAGCCCTGGACGAAGGCGCTGTACGTCTCGTTGATCAACCGCTGCGACTCGGCGGCGATCGTGTTGAACACCAGGGAGCTCTTGCCCGAACCGGAGACACCGGTGAACACCGTCAGCCGGCGCTTCGGGATCTCGATGCTGACGTCCTTGAGGTTGTTCTCGCGCGCGCCGTGCACGCGGATCAGATCGTGGCTGTCGGCAACGTGGCTCGCGGCCTTGCTCATCGTGTCTCCATCCGTGACGCGGAGCCGCCTCTGCGGTCTCCGCCGGGGTCGCCCGCCCCGATCCAACCAGTTCCGGGCCGGGCGGCCGGGTGTTTTTCCGCGGTGGAAGCTCAGCTCGTCTCGTTGAAGCGGATCATGTTGCCCGCCGGGTCGCGGAAGGCGCAGTCGCGCACGCCGTACGGCTGCTCGGTCGGCTTCTGGACGACCTCGGCGCCGCCGGCCTCCAGCCGGGCGAACAGGCCGTCGAGGTCGGCGGTGGCCAGGGTGATCCGCGCGTAGGTGCCCTTGGCCATCATCTCGGTGATCGTCCGCCGCTCGTCCTCGGTGACGCCGGGGTCGGCGGCCGGCGGCTCCAGGACGACGGACGTGCCCGGCTGTCCGGCGGGGCCGACCGTGATCCAGCGCATGTCGCCGTAGCCGACGTCGTTGCGGACCTCGAAGCCGAGGAGGTCGCGGTAGAAGGCCAGCGAGGCCTCGGGGTCGGTGTGCGGAAGGAAGGTCCAGTGAATGGTGATGTCCATGTCCGTCACACTAGGTCGGCCCCGGCGGCCGGGGCTTCTCCGATCCTGACCGGTCCGGCGCGGGCCCCGCGCACGGGCCGCCCGCCGCGGACGCTGTGGGAAACTGGGCGGGTGAAACGGCAGGACCTCGACGACCTCGTCCGGCTGCGGCGGGCCCGCGACCGGATGGACCGCGACTACGCCGAACCGCTCGACGTCCCCGCACTGGCACGCGGCGCCCTGATGTCAACGGGCCACTTCTCCCGCAGCTTCCGAGCCGCCTTCGGCGAGACGCCCTACAGCTACCTGATGACCCGCCGCATCGAGCGGGCCAAGGCGCTGCTGCGGCGCGGCGACCTCACGGTGACCGAGGTCTGCTTCGCGGTCGGCTGCACGTCGCTGGGGTCCTTCAGCTCGCGCTTCACCGAGCTGGTCGGCGAGAGCCCCAGCGCCTACCGCGCCCGCAGCCACGACCACGGCGCGGCCATCCCGGCGTGCATCGCCAAGATCCACACCAGGCCGGTCAGGAACGGAGAAGCACGCCCCGCCGCGCGGCCGTAGCGTGAACGGCATGGACATCATGCTTTCGCAGTGCTTCATCGCCGTCGACGACCACGACAGGGCGATCGCCTTCTACCGCGACGTGCTCGGCCTCGAGGTGCGCAACGACGTCGGCTTCGAGGGGATGCGCTGGGTGACTGTCGGCGCGCCCTCCCAGCCGGAGGTGAACATCGTCCTGGAACCGCCGCTCGCCGACCCCAACGCCTCCGCGGCCGACCGGCAGGCCATGGCGGAGCTGATGGCCAAGGGCATGCTGCGGGGCGTCATCTTCGGCACCGACGACTGCGACGCCACCTTCGAGCGGATCAGCGCCGCAGGCGGCGAAGTGCTCCAGGAGCCGATGGACCAGCCGTACGGCGTCCGCGACTGCGCCTTCCGCGACCCGTCGGGAAACATGCTGCGCTTCACCCAGACCCTCGGGAAGTGAGGGACGCAGGTGGGCACCCCGGGGAGGGGTGCCCACCTGCGTGCGGTCACCGGGCTAGACGAGGCTCGCGCCCCAGGTTTGGGCTCGGTCGAGTTCGCCGGCCCGCAGGGGGCCCTCGGAGTCCTCGACGACGAAGCCCTCGGGCTCCACCATCACGTCGTAGTGGTGGTGCGAGAGCCGCTTGGCGATCCCGTCGGCCGCACCGCCGCTCATCTTCATGTCCGCCCGGGTGTCGAAGGCCGCCGCGTGCGTGCCGGTCGCGGTCTCGGGCAGTGCACGGAGCCAGGTCCGCAGGCCGGGGCTGTCCGCTCCGCCCGGGGCCTCGACGTCCGTCCCGTGCTTCTCCGCCGCGCTCCGCGCGAGCTTGCGGCTGAGGCCGGACGACATCCCGTGCATGTGCGTGGGACCGCCGACCACCAGCAGGTCCGCCCCGCGGGTCACGTCGGCGCCCGCGTCGGCCACCGGGAGGCAGCTGACCTCGGCGTCGGGTGCGGCCCGGTGGACGCCCTCCGCGATCGCCTCGGCGATCAGCCGGGTGTTGCCGTACATGCTCTCGTAGACGATCACCGCCTGCATGGCAGATCCCACCTCTCCTCGCATCGGCCCGACGGACCCTGCGGGCCTTCGCAGCGGGAGGCCGGGGTCCGTTGCCTCCATCCTCCGGCGGCCGACGGGGAGACGGGAGGGCCGACCGGACCTGATGCCCAGGGCCGCCGGGGCACACCGTCCAGGGACGCACTCGCCGAGCGCGCCCCCGGACGGCCCGTCAGCGCCGGAAGCGGCCGGTCAGGACGGTCCACCAGCTGCGCCGTTGGCGGGGAACGGCCGCGGTCGGGGCGGCGGGTTCCGGAGCCGGCGGCGCCGCGGACGGCTGTGCGGGCGGTACCGGCGCAGCCGTCGAGGGGGTCGCGGCCGCGGTGGTGGCCTCGGCCTCGGCCTGCCCCTTGGCCGTCCTCGGCGAGAACTGCACCGGGAGTTCGACCAGGTGGCGGGAGATCCAGGCGGAGGTCCAGGCCAGTTCGGCCTCGGGGACGGCGAGCCCGAGGTCCGGCAGGCGGGTCAGCAGGATGTCGATGCCGGTCTCCGCGATGGCCCGGCCGATGTCCTGGCCGGGGCACTCGTGCGGGCCGCTGCCGAAGGCGAGGTGGGAGCGGTTGCCGAAGAGCGGCTTCGCCAGGTCGGGGCGGACGGCCGGGTCGACGTTGCCGGCCGCCAGGCCGAGCAGCAGCATGTCGCCGCCCTTGATCCGCTGCCCGCCGAGCTCGGTGTCGCCGGTCGCCCACCGGCCTGCGACGAGCAGCATCGGCGGGGAGTCCCAGAGCACCTGGTCGAGGGCGTCCGGCAGGGTCATCTGGCCGCCGGACAGGTGGGCGCGGAACCGCCGGTCGGTGAGGACCATCTTCAGGGTGTCCGCGATCAGGTTGACGGTCGTCTCGTTCGCTGCGAGCAGCACCACCCGCAGGTGCTCCAGGACCTCGTCGTCGGTGAGCCCGGCCTCGTGCTCCATCAGCCACGTCACCAGGTCGGGGCCGGGAGCCACCCGCTTGCGCTCCATCATCCGGCGCAGCGTCTCCACGACGTACTCGTTGCTGGCGACGGCCGTCTCGGTGCCCTTCATGAGGTCGCGGGCGGCCTCGACCAGCCGCGGGCCGTACTCCTCGGGCATGCCGACCAGTTGGGTCATCACCAGCATCGGCAGGTGCTCGGCGAACTGGGCCACCAGGTCGGCCCGGCCGGCCGGGCCGAACCCCTCGATCAGCTGGTCGGCGAAGCGGGTGACGTAGCGGCGGATGCCGCGGCGGTCGAAGCGGTTCAGGCCGTCGGTGACCGCGCCGCGCAGGCGCCGGTGCTCCTCGCCGTCCGCGAACACGCACAGCGGCTGCCACGCGACCACCGGCATCAGCGGGGACTCCGGTGTCACCAGGCCGTTCTGGAACGCCGACCAGCGGCGGGAGTCCCGGGAGAACCGGGACGGGGTGCGCATGGCGGCGAGGTTCGCGGAGTGGCCGAGCACCAGCCACGCCGGGACGTCGCCGTGCAGCAGCACCGGCGCCACCTCGCCGTGCTCGGCGCGCAGCTTCTCGTACAGGCCGGCCGGGTCGGCCTCGGCCTCGGGCCCGTAGAGCCGTCTGGGGCTGCCGGCGCCGAACGCGTGGGCGGGGCAGCCGGGCGGCGGGGTCGGGGCGGTGTCGTCGGGGAACGGACTGGTCACGATGGCTCCGGGGTCCTCGCGGGGCGGGCAGGGGGAGAGGGCGGCGTCCCTGTCCCGGGACGCCGCCGGGGTGGGCGGCGGCCTCAGTGCACGGGCCGGGCCGAGAGGTCGTACAGGTAGCGCACCAGGGCCAGCAGGACGTCCCGGCTGGACTCGCGGGACCTGGCGTCGCACGCCACGATCGGCACCTCGGCGGGCAGGTCCAGGGCGGACCGCAGCTCGTCGAGCGGGTAACCCGGGGACTCCGGGAAGGAGTTGACGGCGACGACGAACGGCACGCGGCGGTCCTCCAGCCGTCCGATCACGTCGAAGCTGACCTCGAGGCGGCGGGTGTCGACCAGCACGACGGCGCCCAGCGCTCCCTCGAACAGGCCGTTCCACAGGAACCAGAACCGCTCCTGGCCGGGTGTGCCGAAGACGTACAGCACCAGTTCGTCGCTGAGGCTGATCCGGCCGAAGTCCATCGCGACCGTGGTGGAGGTCTTGCGCTCGACCCCGGCGGTGTCGTCGATGCCGGCGCCGGCCTGCGTCATCGTCTCCTCGGTGGTCAGCGGGCGGATCTCGCTCACCGACCCGACCAGGGTGGTCTTGCCGACGCCGAAGCCGCCGACGATCACCACCTTGACCGCCATGGCGGCCGAGTCCGGCAGCAGGTCCGCCTGCCGCGGCCCCACCACCGTGTCAGAGCCTCTGAAGTCCATGGATCACCGCCTCCAACAGGGCACGGTCGGGAATGATCGCCTGCGGCACGGGGGAGCGGGCCTCGATCCGCTCCTCGGCGAGGAGGTCGGCCAGCAGCACGGTGACCGCACTGGTCGGCAGCCGCAGGTACGCGGAGATCTCGGCCACCGACAGCGGCGAGCCGCAGATCCGCAGGATCGCGGCGTGCTCCGGCTGCATGGCGGGCGTCGGCTCCGCGCGGGAGACGATCAGGGTGACCAGGTCGAAGACGGCCTGTTCGGCCAGGCCGCTGCGGCCCCGCGTGATCACGTACAGGCGCTCGGGGTTGCCGTCGTCCCAGTCCTGGCCGTCCGCACTCATGTGCCCGCCCCGCTCTGCTCGGCACCCGTTCCGCGGGGCACGCCGCCGCCGGCGGCGGGCCGCGTGCTGCGCCCGCTCATGCGACCTGCCCGCCGTTGCGTGGCGGGGTACTGAGGTGTTCGCCGATCCGGGCGACGAGGTCCCGCATCCGCTGGCCCATCAGCCCGGCGTCGACGCCCTCGTCGGCGAGCACCGCGAGGTACGCCCGGGCGCCGGCCGACATCAGGTAGAAGAAGCCGCCGCTCACCTCGATCACCACCAGCCGCATCCGGCCGTCGCCGTGCGGGAACTCGTGGCCCACCGCGGTGGCCAGGCTCTGCAGCCCGGCGCAGGCGGCGGCGAGGCGGTCGGCGGTGTCGGGGTCGGTGCCGTACTGGGCCATCCGCAGGCCGTCGGCGGAGAGCACGATGATGTGGCGGGTGTGCGGGACCCCGTCCGCCAGGTCCTTGAGCATCCAGTCCATGTTGGTGCGCTGCTGAATCACTGCTCGCCTTTCCCTGCCTGCTCGTCACTGGTGTGGCCGGCCGCTCCGGTGGACGGCGCGTGCCCGTTCACGCCCTCGTGGAACGCCGCCAGCCACATTCCGGGCTGGACGGGCGCCGGGGCCGGTTCGGGGACCTTGGAGACCTCCGGGAGGACCGGCCGGGAGGGTGCTGCGTGGCGGCGCCGCTGCGGCAGACCGTTCGGGGTCCGTCCGTCGACCACCGGAATCCCGTCGACTGCCGGGCCGGACCCGGCCGGGGGCACGGAGAAGGAGCCGAAGGACGGCCCCGCGGCGGCCGCCGGCGTCTGCCCGTGCGACCGCGTATCGGTCGCCGGCGCCGGGAAGGCGGCCGGGAGCGGCCGCAGACCGGCCGTCGCCCCGATGCCGTGCGCCCTGCCGGTGGCGGGCGCCGTGGTGATGAGCTCCTGGGGCACGATCAGCACGGCGCGCACACCGCCGTAGGCGGAGGGGCGCAGCGAGACCTGGAACCCGTACGCCTGCGCGAGGCGGCCGACCACGGCCAGGCCGAGCCGGGGGGTCTCGCCGAGGTCGTTGAGGTCGATGCCGGCCTGCGCGTCCTTGAGCATCCGCTCGGCGCGGGCCCGGCCCTCCTCGCTCAGGCTGAGGCCGCCGTCCTCGATCTCGATCGCTATTCCGGCCTGCACCTCGGCGGCGGTCAGGTGCACTCTGGTGTGCGGCGGCGAGTAGCGGGTGGCGTTGTCCAGCAGCTCGGCGACCGCGTGGATGAGCGGTTCGACGGCCGGTCCGACCACGGCGACCTCGGACACCGGGTGGAGGTCGACCCGCTGGTAGTCGAGGATGCGCGAGATGCCGCCGCGCAGCACGCTGTACAGCGGCACGGCCCTGCCCCACTGCCGGCCGGGGCGGGCACCGCCGAGGACGGCGATGCTGTCCGCGAGGCGGCCGATCAGCGCATTGCCGTGGTCGAGCAGCAGCAGGTCGTCGAGGACGGCCGGGTCGTTGCCGTGCCGGTCCTCCATCTCCCGCAGGTCCTGGGCCTGCCGGTGGACGATCGCCTGGACGCGGCGGGCGATGTTGACGAAGGCCCGCTGGGCGGACTCGCGCATGCCCTCCTCGTTGTCGACGGCGTCGAGCACGGTGCGCAGCACGGCCTGCCGGGCGGCGTGGAATCCGGAGCCGTCGCCGCCGTACTGGGCCTCGTACGCCTTCAGCACGTCCTCGGGGAACTCGCCGCGCTGGAGCCGGGCCACCGCCCTGGGCAGGGCGACGGTTGCCAGTTCGGCCGTCTCGGCCTCCTGCTGGGCGAGCCGGCGCTGCAGTTCGTGCTCCTGTCGGGCGCACCGCGCGCGCAGAGCGGTCATCGCGCGCCCCCTGCGGGCCGCTTCGGCGGCCACCACGGCCACCGCCGCGGTGCTCGCCAGCCCGCACAAGACGACCCCCGCGCGGGCACCGGCGGGGACCGCCGACACGGCGAACGCGGCGGCGGCCGCCGTCACGAACGTGGGCAGCAGCCACACGAGAACGGGAGCAGAACCCCGGCTTCCGGGTGACGATCCAGCACGAAGCATCAGCATCCTCAAGCGGTCGAAAGAGTGCGGAGACGGACGGGGCGGCGGCCGGCTCCGGCGGCGTGCGGCTGCGTCCGGGCGGGCCGACCGGTGCCCGCACCGGTCCTCGTGACCTGGTACGGCGAGCGGTCCGGCGGGCCGGGCGGAAGTAGCATAGCCGGTTTCAGGACATACCTGACGCAAGCTCAAAAACACTGCCTTACAAGCGATTTAGTGCGATCTTGCGGGACATGCCGGGTATTCGCACGCCTGTCGGAGAGTCTCCCCGACCCGCCGCCGGCACCAGGCTTGTCGCTCAGGGCATGTCATGCAGCCGCCCGGCCCCCGGATTCGCTCAAGTGGGCGTTTTCTACGGTGATTTGCACGCGGCGGCGAGGAAGTGTGGTACGGCGCTGGACTCTTACGGAGCGTCGGCCATGAGTGCGGCGATGCCGTCCAGGATGCGCTGCAGGCCGAACTCGAAGAGGCGGTCGAGGTCGAAGTCGTAGCCGTCGGTGAGGTACCGGGCCAGTAGGGGATGCCGGCCGGTGGCCAACAGGGCGCGCAGGGCCGGCTCCTGGGTGGTCATCCACTCCTCGGCGTCGAGGCCGCTCAGTGCCTCTGCCTCGGCCTCCGCCTCCACGCTGACCGCGGTGCCGCGGACGTAGTTGAACAGCGTGAGGTGGGTGGTGAACACCGTCCACCGGTCCAGGCCGCGGTCCTGGAGGGCGGTGAGCACCCACTCGGTGAACGGCAGGGCGGTGGGGACGATCTGCGGCCTGGTCATGGAGAGCGCCGGCGCCAGCCAGGGGTGGCTGCGGAAGGCCTCCCAGAGCATCCGGCCGGCGAGGGCGAGGCGTTCCCGCCAGTCCTCGGGCGGCTGCTCGGGGAAGGTCCAGCGGCCGAATACGTCCTCCATCATCCGCAGCACCAGGTCGTCCTTGTCGGCGACGTGCCGGTACAGCGACATGGCGGCAACGCCGAGGTCCGACGCGACGCGGCGCATCGAGACGGCGGCCAGGCCCTCGGCGTCCGCGACCGACACGGCGGCGGCCACGATCCGCTCCCGGGTCAGGGCGGTATCGCGCGGGCTCCTGCGGGCGGGTGCGCCGCTGCGCCCGCTGCTCGGGACGGGGGCGGGTGCGGGGGTGGACGGGCGGGCCCCGGCGCGGGGGTCGGCCACCACCGTGCCCACGCCCGGCACGGCGCGGACGAGGCCCGCGGTGCGGAGTTCGGTGAGGACCTTGGTGGCGGTCGCCATCGCCACCCCCCACTGCCGGGTGATCTCCCGGGTGGACGGCACCCGGTCGCCCGGGGCGAGCTCGCCCGACTCGATCCGGCCCCGCAGCTCGGCCGCGATCCGGAGGTAGCGCGCACCGTCCGTTCCGTCCACCGTCTTCCCTCCCGCACTAGTGCACCTGCTGCGCCCGCCAGCCTAGCGATTTCCCGCGGCGGCGGCCCCGGGCGGCGGTGCACTATCCCTGGAGCACTAGTGCACTGTCGTCAAATCCCCTGCTGGAGACGCACTTTAGCGCTTGCATCGGTCAATGCGTACGGCGTACAGTCGCGGCCATGGGGAACACCGACATCCTGATCTCGGGCGGCGGCATCGCCGGCCCGGCACTCGCCCACTGGCTGCACGCGGCGGGCTTCACCGTCACCGTCGTCGAACGCGCGCCCGCGCCCCGCCCCGGCGGCCAGACCGTCGACCTGCGCGGCGCCGGGCGTACCGTGATCAGCCGCATGGGGCTGATGGAGCGCGCCCGCGAGCTGAGCCTCGACCAGAAGGGCATCGCCACCGTCGACTCCGGCGGACGGATCACCTCCCGGCTCCCCGCCGACACCTTCGGCGGGGAGGGGATCGTCTCCGAGATCGAGATCCTCCGCGGCGACCTCGCCGGGCTGCTGCACGAGGCCACCGCACCGCACACCGAGTACCTCTTCGACGACACGGTCACCGCCCTGGCGCAGGACGGCGACGGCGTCACCGTCGACTTCGAACGGGCCGGCACACGGCGCTTCGCCGCCGTGATCGGCGCCGACGGCCTGCACTCCGTCGTCCGCTCCCTGGCGTTCGGGCCGGAGCCGGAGTGCGTCCGGCCGCTCGACCTCTACCTCGCCTGGTTCACCGCCGAGGACGGCCCCGCACTCGACGGCTGGTACCTGATGCACAACGCCCCGGGCGGGCTGGTCGCCTCGGCCCGCCCCGGTCGCGGGCCGCGCGAGATCAAGGCGGGATTCGCCTTCCGGTCGGGGCCGCTCGCCCTCGACCGCCGGGACACCGCCGCGCTGAAGGAGGTGGTCGCGCGCCGGTTCGCCGGCGTCGGCTGGGAGGTGCCGCGGCTGCTGGAGGCGATGCGGGACTCGACCGACTTCCACCTGGACTCGCTCGGCCAGGTCCACCTGGACGGCTGGTCCCGCGGCCGGGTCGCCCTGCTCGGCGACGCGGGCTACAGCCCCTCGCCGCTCACCGGCCTCGGCACCAGCCTCGCCCTGGTCGGCGCCTACGTGCTGGCCGGCGAGGCGGCCCGGTCGGGCGGCGACCTGCAGGCCGCCTTCCGGAACTACGACCGGGTGATGCGCCCGTACGTGACGAAGGCCCAGGAGCTGCCGCCCGGCGGCGCGGGCGGCTTCGCGCCGAACAGCGCGCTCGGCATCCGCCTGCGGGAGCTCTCGATGCGTTCCATGAACCGCTGGCCGATGCGGCAGCTGCTCGCCGCCCAGTTCTCCAAGGCCGGCGACATCGAACTGCCCGACTACGGTCCCGCCGCAGCGCGGTAGGGCGCGTGCTCAAAAGCGTGTGGGTGCTCACTCGGGGGCGCGGGGGAACTGCGCAGTCCGGATGCGGTCGCCGTTCGGGCCATGGGCCGGCCCGTTCCGTCGCGACACCCGCACCCGGACTGCGCAGTTCTCCCCCGGCCTTCGGCCGGGAGGTACCCCACGCGCCCCTCGCAGGCGCTCTCGGGACGCACCCCGGGCCGCCTACCATCGCCGCATGGTCGCCTTCCTGCTCGCCGCCGTTCTGCTGGCCCTGTTCGTCATCGGTGCGGCACGCGACCTGCGCCGGCTCGGCAACGCCGTCCTGCTCGGCCTCGCCGTGGCCGCCGTCGCGGCGGGCCTGCTGGGCGAACTCGACCGGCTCCCGCCGGGTGCGGCGCGCGCGGCCGCCGACGCGCTGCCGGCCGCAGCCGTTCTCGCCGTCATGGCGGTCGCCGTCCTCCTGGTCGGCAACGGGCTGGTGATGCTCCGCCGGGAGGGCGGCCGCCCGGTGAACCTGCTCCCGCTGCTGGCGGGCCTCGCCGGCCTCGCCCTGACCGGCCTGCTGTGGACGGCCGCCCGGATCGACTCGAAGCCGCTGCACGCCGCCGCCGCGGCCGCCCTGCTGGTCGCCGGCTACCTGGCCTTCCTGCTGCTGTGCTTCCTCGGGTACTCCGCCCTGTACGGCCGGCTCCCTCCGCCCCGGGACGTGGACTTCGTGCTCGCCCTGGGCGCCGGGCTGGACGAGGGGGACCGGGTGTCGCCGCTGCTCGCCGCCCGGCTCGACCTCGCGCTGGCGCTGTGCACGGCGCAGGCCGAGCACGGACCGCCGCCCGTCCTCGTGGTCTCCGGCGGCAAGGGCGGCGACGAGCAGCTCTCCGAGGCCGAGGCGATGGCCCGGTACGCCGCGGAGCAGGGCCACCCGGCCGATGCGGTGCTGCGCGAGGACCGCTCCCGCAACACCGAGGAGAACCTTCGGTTCAGCAACCTGCTGATGCGCGAGCAGCGGCCGGAGTACCGCTGCACCGTCGTCACCAGCAACTTCCATGTGCTGCGGACCGCCCTCGCGGCCCGGCACGCGGGCGTGCCGGGCCGGGTCGTGGGCGCACCGACGGCCGGCTGGTACTGGCCGGGCGCCGTGCTCCGCGAGTTCGGCGCGCTGCTGCTCGCCTACCCGCGCACCAACGCCGGCGCCGTCCTGCTGCTCGTCCTCCTCGGCAGCACCGCCGGTTGGCGGCCCTGACGGCCCGTTCCCGGGGCCGGGTCGACTCCACCCGGTACGGGCCGTTTCCGTCGTTTGTGCCCGATTGGTTCGTCCTGCCTCTTGACCCTCCGCCAGATGCCACGGAACCCTGAACCACCTTTGGCTCATTTCATTCCACGCGCATCGAACGGAAGCCATGCCAAGAACCACCACCCTCCGTGCTGCCGCCGCCGTGGCAGCGGGCCTGACGGCCCTGGCGACCGGCGCGCCGGCCCTCGCCGTCGGCTCGGACACCTACACCGTGTCCGTCCACCAGACCCTCCCCGTCACCGCCGCCGGTTTCGGCGAGCACGAGAAGACCTGCGCCGGGATCAGCGCGTCCAAGGACGGCTGGCACTTCGTGCTCCCCGGCAGCAGCACGGACTTCGTCAAGCTGACGGTCGCCTTCGACAACGGGGCGCCGGTGGTCGTGACCGCGTTCGGACCGCCCTCGGACAAGCACGCCTACGTGGCGTCCGCGCCCGGCGCGAAGCTGACTTCGGCGGTGGCGCAGGTCAAGGGCGGCGAGGTGAAGTGGTTCAACCTCTCGCACACCTGCCCGGCCACCACCACTCCGTCGAGCCCGGCGCCCAGCACCTCGGCCTCCTCGAGCACCTCGCCGAAGCCGTCCACCTCGGCCTCGCCCAGCCCGTCGGGGTCGCAGTCCACGTCGGGCTCGCCGAGCCCCTCGGGCTCGCAGTCGACGTCCACCTCCGCGAGCCCGTCGAGCGGATCCCCGAGCGCTCCCTCGACCGGCTCGTCGTCGGCCTCCGTCGGACCGTCCTCGGCGTCGCCGACCGGGTCGGGCCCCGGCAGCCTCGCGTCCACCGGCGCGAACGTGGTCCTCCCCGTGCTCGCCGGCCTGGGCCTCGTCGCCGCGGGCGGCGTGCTGGTGATGCGCCGCAAGTCCCCCCGGCACTGACACCGCGGCCGATTCAGGGGTGCGGGGAACTGCTCGCGCAGCGCCCCGCACCCCCGGGGTCCGCTCAGGCGCCGAGGGCGGCCTTGACCGAGTCGGCGAGCGGGGTGGTGGGGCGGCCGATGAGGGTGGACAGCACGCCGCGGTCGCGGTCCAGCTCGCCGCGGAGGATCGCCGCGTCGACGTCGACCAGCACGGCCGCGAAGCCCGCGGGCAGCCCGGCACCGACCAGGGCGTCCAGGTGCTGCGCCGGTGCGACGTGCTGGTACGCCACCGGGCGGCCGGACTGCGCGGCGAGCTCGGCCGCGTACTCGCCGAGGTTCCAGGCGGTGTCGCCGCTGAGCTCGTAGGCGCGGTTCTCGTGGCCGGCGCCGGTGAGGACGGCGACTGCGGCGGCCGCGTAGTCGGCGCGGGCGGCCGTTGCGATCCGGCCCTCGCCGCTGCTGCCGAGCACCGTGCCGCGCTCCACGGCGCGGGCCGCGCCGGCCGTGTAGTTCTCGGTGTACCAGCCGTTGCGCAGGAAGGTGTAGGGCAGGCCGGAGGCGAGGATCGCGGCCTCGGTGGCCTTGTGTTCGGCGGCCAGGTCGAAGGTCGCCTCGTCGCCGCCCAGCACGCCCGTGTAGACCAGGCGGGCCACGCCGGCCGCGGCGGCGGCATCGACGACGGCGGTGTGCTGCGCGATCCGCGAGCCGACCTCGCTGCCGGAGACCAGCAGCACGGTCTCGCCGGCCCGGAAGGCGCCCGCGAGGGTCTCCGGGCGGCTGTAGTCCGCCTCGCGGACCTCGACGCCGTGGGCTGCCCAGGCCGCGGCCTTCTCCGGCGAACGGACGGCCACGGCCAGCTCCTGTGCGGGCACCCGCTCCAGCAGCCCTTCCACGACCAGGCGGCCGAGCTGTCCGGTGGCTCCGGTGACGACGATCATGATGCGCTCCCTCGGGATGGTTTCGACTTCAACCATCACCGTAGGCGTGGCGCTAACTATTCGGAAGTACCCACCTTGAAGTACGGTACTTACATGAAGGTAAGTGTCCAGGCCGACGCCGCCCCCGCAGCCCTCACCGGCAACGTGACCGACCGGATGTGCCCCTCCCGCGGCATCCTGGAGCACGTCACCAGCCGCTGGGGCGTCCTGGTGCTGATCGCCCTGCGCGAGCGCGGCCACCGCTTCAGCGAGCTCCGCCGAGCGGTGGCCGGGGTGAGCGAGAAGATGCTCGCGCAGACCCTGCAGACCCTGGAGCGGGACGGCTTCGTGCACCGCGAGGCGCACCCGGTCATCCCGCCGCGGGTCGACTACAGCCTCACCCCGCTCGGCGAGGAGGCCGCCGAACTCGTCGGCGGCCTCGGTCACTGGGTGGAGCGCGCCCTGCCGGCCGTCGACGCGGCCCGTCGCGCCTACGACAGCCGCCGGCCTCAGGGGCCGAAGACGCCGACCTCGTACAGCGAGTAGCCCCAGCCGGTGCCGCGCTTGACCCCGTGCACCCGCACCCAGCGGGCGGCGGCCGGGTCGAACAGCGCGGTGTCCAGCCCGCCGTTGCCGGCGGCCGTGGACCACACCGTCCGCCAGCTGCTGCCGTCGGACGACACCTCGATCCGGTACTCCCTCGCGTAGGCCCGCTCCCAGTCGAGCGTCACCCGGTCGACCGTGCGCACCGAACCGAGGTCCACCTGGAACCACTGGTCGTCGCTCCACCCGCTGGCCCAGCGGGTGCCGCGGTCCCCGTCGACGGCCCGGTCCGGACGGTAGCTGGTGAACAGCGCCCACTCCGAGGAGCTGGCGCCGGCGGACCGGCCCGCGGCCAGGTTCGTCCCCGCGGTGTGCCGCTCGGTGGCCCGCCAGGTGCCCAGGTAGGACTCGGCGCCCTTCATCAGGTCGTCCACCACGTCCTGGCCGCCGCTGAGCCGCATCTGCTCGATCCAGTCCGGGACGAGGCCGTTGTGCGCCAGGCCGTCCTTGTTGAGGTCCCACGTCCGCTCGCCGGTGACCTGGCGGTCGATCACCGACTGCCCGTCGGCGCTCCGGAACGGGTACCGCACCGCATTGGGCGCACTCTCGCCGACCGGGGCAGGCCAGCCGCCGACGCCGTTCATGTCGGTGCCGTAGCCGTAGCCGACGTGGAACGCGTCACGCAGCGCCCGGGTGCGCCGCGCCTCGCCGACGAACCCCTCGGCCGAGTGCGCGTACTGGGCGGCGAACCCGCCGAGCCGGTACAGCCGCTCCGTCCACTGCTGGTCCATCCAGCTGTGGCTGGAGATCACACCCGGGTACCCCTCGGACTCCAGGAGCTCGAACGACCGGTCCGCCGCCTTGACGCTCATGTGGTCCATTTCCAGCATCATGTGGCGCTTCATCATGCCGCGGACGGCGTACTCGCCGAGCCGGGTCAGACCACGGGTGTTGCACTGGGCGTCCGAGGCGTACGACGGGATGCGCACGCCCTCGGGCAGCAGCGACGCCGCCTGCGCGGTGGGCAGCCCGATCGGGTTGTCGTGCTGCGGGCCCGCGCACTTCTCGGTCTTCCAGAACGTCCCCGTCGACAGGAACTGGCCCGCGTTCACCGCCACACCGATGGTGCCCTCGTCGAACCGCACCCCGCACAGCGCGTTGTCGAACTTGTGGCACAGGAACATGCTGCGCACACCGATCTTGTACAGCTCGTCCAGCCCCCGGTCGATGTCGCCCTCGTTGCACTGCGCGATGTCGAGGATCTGCTTGCAGCCGAACGGCTCCGAGGTCTCCACGCCCAGGACGACGGCCAGCTTGCCCTGCGCCACCACGTTCCGCGCCTGGGCCGCATCGGTGACGATCCGGAACCAGCCCTTGCCGGCGCCGCCGTACATCCGGTCGACGTAGTCCTGCAGCTCGTACGTTCGCTGCGCCTGCAGCCTGATGGACGTCATCTCGTCACAACTGCGGTCCTTGAACGGGTAGATCGAGCACAGCAGGCCGTTGGTGACGAGGTCGTTCACCAGGACGCGCTGGCCGCCGCGCCAGGCCCGCTCGACCCAGGCGTAGTAGTTCTGCTGGTGGCTCAGCGAGTCGTGGGCCGGCCAGTCGCGGAAGGTGGGCCAGCCGACCGGGTCGTGGTGGCCGTCGGCGCCGCCGGTGACGTTCTCGAACAGCGCCAGCGCGCCGTCGGGGTAGTGCTCCGGACAGTCCTTGAGCGCATCGGCGGCCCCCTTCTCGGAGAAGGTCGCACCGCAGATGATGCGCCCGCCGAAGCCCTCGTTGGACATCAGGTGGTTGTGCGCGTCCACGAACCCGCGGACCTTGCCGTTCGCATCCGTGCCGCTGAACGGCGCGCCCGTGACATTGATCTGCGAGTCGGGCGCCGGCCGGGCGGACGGCTCCCACCAGCTGTCCGCGGCCCGGGCCGTGGGGCCCGGCACGACACCGAGCACGGTGGCGGCCAGGGCGAGGAGTACGGACCACAGGGAGATGGCGACGCGTCTGCCGCTGGTGTTCCTGGTCATGATCACACCTCTGCTCGTCGGGTGGCGGGGGAGTGGAGCTGTGCACGACATCCGGATCACCTGAGAATCGCGAGCGGCTGAGGATGCGTCAAGGCTTCGGACCGAATCCGCTACTGGCCGGTATCCGGTCACTCCACCCTCCATGCCGGACACCCGGGGCACGGCCCGGCGGCATCGAGCCGGGATCCACCGCTCGGTGCCCGGTCATGGACGCCCCTTTCGGCCAACCCCCGTTCCGGCCGGGTGGGCGGCGACACGGCGGGCGGATCGGGCTGCGCTCCGCCGCCCGCGGCATGCGGTGGCGGACGATCGGGGGCGGGACGTGCGAGGGCGAGGCGAGGCGATGGCGCAGCATCCGGTGATCGGCTATCTGGTCTGGGCGGCGGTGTTCGGAGCGGTCTTCGCATGGGAGGGGATCGCCCTGGTGAAGGGCGGGGCGGAGGCGGGCTTCCCCACCCTCAGTGACGCCACGCGGGCGGTCATGCGGTACCCGGTGGCCAGGTGGGCGCTGTTCGCGCTGTGGCTGTGGTTCGGCTGGCACACCTTCGTCCGCGGCTGGCACTTCCTGCTCCGGGACGGGGCGTGACACCGGCGGTGGGGGCGCAGCCGGCCCCGCTGCTGTCCGTGCCGGTGACGGTCGGCATCATGCTGGGCGGCTACCTGCTGCTGATGGGGTACCTGGCCCTCGCCCTGCGGGTCATGCGCCGACGGCCGGACGCCCCGCCCGCAGAGCGCCGGGGGTGGCCGGGCCTGGTCCGGAAGGTCGTGGGCACGGCCGTCGGCGGATACCTGCTGCTGATGGCCGTGGTCGTCGGCTACTACCAGGGCGTGGCCCGGGCCGCCGGCCCGTTCCTGGCGAGCGCCTTCACCGGCTGCGCCCTGCTGGTCGGCATCTCCCTGCCGGTCTTCCTCGGAGCCTCCTGGCTGGAGGAACGGTGGCACAGGCGCCGGTCCGGGCGTGATTCCGAGGGCTGAGGCGCGGCTACCGTGGGCTCCCATGACCGGCGAACAGCGACACGATCAGGCAACCGCGTCCCACCGCACCGCCGGAGGCGACCCGGCGGACGACGAGGTGCGGCGCGCGAGCGAACGCGGTTGGACGAGTGCCCGCCTCGGCGAGGACGTGCAGTTCGGCGTGGTGGAGGGCGGCCCGGTCGGATACCGCCGTGAGACGGGCAGCGCGGTGGAGCACGTCACGGTCGCCGACGGGGACGGCATCCTCGGCTACCTGGGGGCGTGCGACGCGGACGGCGCCGCCGGATGGCAGGTGCGCCCCGCCGGGGGCGACACCGCCTACAACGCCGGTGTGGCCCGGACCCTGAAGCCGCGTGAGGCGAAGGCCGGCGCACTGCCACCCAGGGCGTGTCTTCAAAGGCCATGGGTGCACCACAAGGGGCGCGGGGAACTGTGCAATCCGGATGCGGGCCACCGTACACATCACGGCTCGGCCCGTGCTGTCGTGACACCCACCCCCGGATTGCGCAGTTCTCCCCCGGCCTTCGGCCGGGAGGCCCCACGCGCCCCTGAAGTGACCACCCAAGCACCTTTGAAGACAGCTCCCAGCCCGCCCCGGCCGTCCGCCGCGGCTCCTGACCGTCGGCCCGGCTGTCCGACGGGCCGGTCAGAAGCGGACGTGGGTGTAGCCGAGGACCCAGCCGAGGGCCTGGGCGGCTCCGTGGGCGAAGTCCTGCTCCTCGGTGCTGCGGCCTTCGGCGCGGGCTGCGGCCAGGGCTGCGCGTTCCTCGGCCATCAGCCGGGATTCGTCCACCGGGGGGCCGGAACGGGCGGGGTCCGCTGCCGCGACCACGGGGCGGAGGGCGGCCGCGGGGCTGGTCGGCGGGGGACAGGGGTGGCCGAGCGCCCAGCGGTAGGCCGCGGCGGCACCCCGCCCGCCGGGGCCTATCGTCTCGTCGCGGGACCGCAGCACCAGCCAGTCCAGGGCTTCTCGGACCTGTTCGGCCGGCCGGACACCGACCATCGCCACTGTGGCGGAGTCACCGATCATCCGCTCACCGTAACCGGGCAACCCCGTCGGTGGCGCGGGGAACTGCGCAGTCCGGGGGGAGGGCACCCGACGCCGTCGGCCGCCCGACTGCGCGGGCGGCAGGGCGGCCGCAGGATGGAGCTGAACCCATCGGGAGGCCGTGGTGATCCAGAGTGCTGATGTCCGCGAGTGGCGCGAGCACGACGTGGTGGACGAGGACGGGAAGAAGATCGGCACCATGGAGTCGGTGTACGTGGACACCGCCACGGACGAGCCGTCCTTCGCCACGGTGAGGGTCGGGCTGCCGACGCGGCACCGGCTGGTGTTCGTGCCGCTGGAGGGTGCCACGCTGGGGCCCGGCTACGTGAAGGTCGCGTTCCCGAAGACGCAGGTGAAGGACGCTCCGGCGATCGACATCGACGGGGTCCTGACCGCGGAGCGGGAGCCGGACGTGTTTGCCCACTACCAGCTGGCGTACACGCAGGGGGCGGGCGGCGAGCGCCGGCTGGCCCGCCGCTGACCGGGACGACAGGAGGTAGGGCGCCATGGCATGGGTTCTGCTGCTGGTGATCGTGGCGATCGTGCTCGGCATCGTCGGAGCGGTCGCCGAAGGACTGTTCTACCTGCTGGTGATCGGAGTGCTGGTCTTCCTGCTCGCCCTGGCCCTGGGTACGGCCCGGGCGCGGCGGGCCGGCCGGAGGCCCACCCGCTGACCCGGCCCGGCGGCCGGGGCCCGCTCAGTACGCCGGGGCGGCCGGCGGGCCCGTACAGAGCGACGCGCGCAGCGCGACCTCCAGCTCGAAGCGGGCGTCGGGACCGCCGAGCGACTCCCCGAACAGCTCCTGCACCCGGTGCAGTCGCTGCCGCGCGGTCTGCGGGTGGATGCCGAGCCGCGCCGCGACCTCGGGCGCGGTGCCGTGGTCGGTCTGCAGCCAGGCCAGCAGGGTGGCCGCCAAGCGGTGGTTCTGTTTGTCGGTGAGGCCTTCCAGCGGTGCCAGTCGGCGTTCGGCGATCAGCCGCACCAGCGGGGGGTCGACGAGCAGCAGCAGGTCGGCCAGCCGGTCGCGGCAGTCCACCGGTTCGGGCGGCGGGCCGGGCAGCCGGTCGCGCACCATCCGCGCCCAGCGCAGTGACTCGGCAGCCTCGGTGAGCGGAACCGGCGGGCCGATCACCGCGCCGCGGTCGCGCAGCGCCTCCTGGACCTGGCCGTCCCGCAGGTAGAGGTCGGGTTCGGGGACGAGCAGGTGCGGTTCGGGCCGGTCCAGGTCGGCCAGTACCGGATCGGGCAGCCGGGGCAGCCGGGGGCGGCCGGCGGCCGGCGGGTCCAGTGCCACGCAGGCGACCCGCTCCGGCAGGGCCCAGTCGGCGGCGGCCGCGGCCTGCCGGATCTCCTCGCCGGTCGCCCCGGACAGCAGCGTGACCAGCAGGTGGAGCCGGGAACGGCTGAGCACCCCGGCCCGGTCGGCGCGCGCCTCCACGTACCCCTGCACGCTGGCGGCGGCGATCTCGTCGATGTGCGCGAACAGGGCCTCCGCCAGCGAGACCAGCGGTTCCGGGCCGAGGCCGCAGCGGCGGGCGACCCGGGCGTAGCGCCGCCAGGCGACCCGGGCGCCGAGGCGGTAGGCGGCCTGCAAGGCGTCCAGGCTGCGCCCCTCGGTGAGCTCGCCGCGGCCGAGCGAGCGGTAGACCCTCAGCCGTTCGGCGCCGAGGCCGCCGGCCCCCTCGACCCGGTCGGCGAACTCCTCGAGCGCGGTCTCCACCCCGTGCTGGATTCCGGCCCCGAATTGTCCGGCAAGCGGGCGGGAGAATTCCGGGATGCTCGCCCTGATCTCCCTGATGATCTCGAGGGCGAGGCTCTTGCCCTCGGCTCTCAGTTCTGTGGAGAAATTGCGCGGAATAGCATCCCAGGGTCTTGTCACGGGGTGGAGTATGCGGCGGGGTTACCGGCGAGTCAATAGGCCCGGGGTGTCCTTGTTGCCTGTCACACACGGCTGGTGACGGTGCATCGCTCGCGCGGATGACATGTTCTGCGGTGGGGCGGGGCAATCAATGGCATTCGCCGAAGGATTTCCCCCCGGGCGGCACCCGGTCTGTTGACGGCCCATCGGGCCGTCCTTAGCTTCGGTTTCGGTCCGGAGGTCAGGGAATTCCGGAGTGAATCGGAAGGTGTGGAATATGAGAACGAAGCGTGTGCGGACCCTCGCCGTGGTGGCGCTCGCCGCGGCGGGCCTGCTGGCCGGCGTCGGGCAGCCGGCCGCGGCGGCCACCCCGTACCCGGTCGAGTACCACTTCGCCGCCGGGTTCCTGAAGGGCTTCGCCGACCCGGACGCGTCGCCGGCCGGGTCGAACGACTGGAGCTGCCGGCCGGGGGCCGCGCACCCGAACCCCGTCGTCCTGGTGCACGGCACCCTCGAGACGATGAACGACTACTGGGCCGGCGCCTCGCCGCTGCTCGCCAATGCCGGGTACTGCGTCTTCGCGTTCAACTACGGCGGCGCCGAGGGCTCCCCCGCCCGGGGCACCGAGGGGATCGCGGGCTCTGCACGGCAGCTGGCCGGGTTCGTCGACCGGGTCCGTGCCGCGACCGGCGCCGCCGAGGTCGACCTGGTCGGGCACTCCCAGGGCGGCGGCCTGCTGCCGCGGTACTACCTGAAGAACCTCGGCGGCGCCGCCAAGGTGGGCAAGCTGGTCGGCATCGCGCCCAACAACCTGGGCACCACCCTGGACGGCATCACCGAACTCGGCCGGCAGCTCCACGTCCTGGAGCCGGCCAACGAGTTCCTGAGCACGTTCTGCGCGGCCTGTGTGGAGCAGGAGGTCGGCTCGCCGTTCCTGGCCGAGCTCAACGCCGGCGGCACGACCGTTCCCGGCGTCGACTACACGGTGATCGCCACCCGCTTCGACGAGGTGGTCACCCCGTACACCAACGCCTTCCTGCCCGAGGGGCCGCACGTCACCAACATCACCGTGCAGGACCAGTGCCTGCTGGACGCCACCGACCACCTGGAGATCGGCTACGACCCGATCGCGCTGACGGACGTGCTCAACGCGCTGGACCCGGCGCACCCGCGGCCGGTCCCGTGCCAGATCGTGCTCCCGATCACCGGCCCGGTCGTCTGACCCTCCCGTGACCCCGCCCGGTGCGGCGCTCTCCCGCCGCACCGGGCGGCCGTGCACGCCGTCAGACCTTGACCGCGTCCGTCCGTGGCGCGGGCCGGGGGGCGGGCACCGACAGCGGGTGGGCGCGCTGCACGGCGTTCAGCAGCGGGCCGGTCATCACGGTGGTGACGATCGCCATGATCACCATGACGGTGAACAGGCGCTGGTCGATGACCCGCAGTTCGAGGCCCACATTGAGGATGATCAGCTCGGTCAGGCCGCGGGCGTTCATCAGGACGCCGAGTGTCAGCGACTCGCCGCGGTCGAACCCGGTGAGCCGGGCGGAGGCCGTGGCGCCGACGAACTTGCCGGCGCAGGCGACCACCAGGACGAGGGCCAGTTCCGCGGCGCCGCGGGTGCCGAGCCCGGTGAGGTCCACCGACAGCCCGGTCAGGGTGAAGAACACCGGCAGCAGCAGCGAGCCGGTCTGGTCGATCCGCTCCGGCACGTACGGGGCGAGCCGCTCCAGCTCGCCCCGCGGCACGGCCGCGCCGAAGGCGAAGGCGCCGAGCACCGCGTGCAGGCCGATCACCGAGGTGAACCAGGCGCTCACCAGCAGACCGCCCATCAGCAGCGGGAAGGCGGCGGCGGCCCGCGCGTCGGCCCGGCCGCCCGGAGCCAGCAGGCGCAGCAGCAGCGGCCGCACCGCGTAGCGCAGCACCAGCACGAAGGCCGCGGACAGGGCCGAGTTCACCAGCAGGGAGTGCGACTCGCCGGCGGTCACCGCGGCGACGATCACCGCGAGCAGTGCCCAGGCCAGGGCGTCCTGGATGGAGGCGCAGGTCAGGGCGATGCCGCCGAGGCGGTCGCGCTGCATGCCGCGGTCGGCGATGATCCGCGCGAGGACCGGGAAGGCCGTGATCGACATCGCCGCGCCGAGGAAGAGCGCGGGCGCCAGGGCGGTGGTGGAGCGCAGGAAACCGTGGTCGTACCAGGGGAAGAACAGGAAGCCGAGGCCGGTGCCGAGGGCGAGCGGCAGCGCCACCGAGCTCAGCGACACGGCGGTGATCTGCCGGCCGCGGCCGCGCAGGTGGTCGGCCTCCAGCCGGTAGCCGATGCCGAACATGAAGAGCACGAGCCCGAGTTGGGCCAGCACGTGGAGGAACGGCCGGACCTCCTTCGGGAAGAGCACGGCGGTGGGGTTGCCGGGCAGCAGTCCGAGCAGGCTGGGGCCGAGGGCCAGGCCCGCCACGATCTCGCCCACCACGGGGGGCTGCCGCAGCCGGCGGGCGAGGCGGCCGAAGACATGGGCGGCCCCGAGGACCAGGGCCACGTCGACGAAGACGACGGCGGTGGTGCTCTCGAGGCCGGGCGGCGAGGCCATGGCATGGATTCCCTTCGTCATGGGGCCGGCGCGGGCCGGCCGGCAGCGGTACTGGCGGTGGGTCAGCGGGCGCGCCGGCGTCCGCGGTAGGCGGAGGCCGCGGCCCGGTCGGTGCACTGGTCGCAGCAGAAGCGGCGGTTCCCCGGCCTCGTCCGGTCGACGAACACGCAGCTGCACGGGGCGGCCGCGCAGCTGCCGAGGCGCTGGACGCCGTGTTCGGCGACGTACGCCGCGAGGGCGCCGGGCAGGCGGGCGGCGAGGGCGGGGTAGCCGCGCCGGTCGGCGCCCCAGTCGAGCCGGAGCGGGCCCTCGCCGTCGGTCGGCAGCTGCGGTACCGCGTTGCTCTCGCGCAGCAGGCCGTTCAGCAGCCGGGCCGCGCCGGCGGTCGACCCGGCCGCGAACACGCCGCGCAGCCGGTCGCGGAGCAGCCGCAGCGACGGCAGGTCGTCGGGGGAGGTGTCGGCGGCGAGCGCGGGCTCGCCGAGGTCGGCGAAGGTGCGCCGCAGGTGGTCCAGGCCGTCCAGCCGGTCGGCCGGCTCGGCGAGCGGGCAGGCGCTGTTGACCAGGGCCACGGCGAGGTCGAGGTCGTCCCCGGGCCGGGCGGTGCTCACGGCCGCCCCTGGGCGGTACCTCCTCCACCGGGGCGGCGGCCCGGGGGCGGGCCCCCCGGCCGCCGCGGTCCGCAGGCACATCGCGCGCCGTCCGTCCGGGCGCGGGCCACCCGTGCGGCGTCCCCCCACACGCGTGAGTTCATCTCGGTCCCCTGCCGTTCATCAGGCGCAGCAGCGAGGCGGCGGCAGCGGCCGGGTCCTGCCCGGCCACGTCGATCCGGTCACCGGGGCCCCCGGCGGGGCCGACCTCCACGGCGAGGTAGGGCACGCCGGCGGCGCGGTGCCGGGCGCGGACGGCGGGGCCCGCGGTGTCGGCGCCCGGCCCGTCCACCAGGGCCAGCACGGTGATCCCGTTGCGGGCCAGGGTCTCGGCGGCCAGGCCGAGTTGCCGCCCGTCGGCGGCCGTGGGCGCCGGGGCCGTGCCGAGCACCCGGTCGGCCTGCGGCTCGTCGCCGTACAGCACCTCGGCGCGGCGGCCGCTGCGGTGCAGCTCGTCCCGGACGGCGCGGGCCAGCGCGGTCTTGCCCGGCCCGGGCCGGCCGGTCAGCCAGACGGTGGCACCGGGGCGGCAGGTGCAGCGGGGCTCCTCGCCGCCCGGGGCCGGCAGGGCGCCGGCCGTCACGGCCACGTGCATGAGGTCCTCCTGCGGGTGTGGTGGGAACGCAGCCGGCGCACCGCCTCGTCGAGCGTCTCCCGGCGCTTGCAGACGGCGAAGCGCACGACGGAGGCCATCGGGGGGACCGGCTCGGAGTAGAAGACCGACATCGGCAGCGCGGCGACCCGGGCCTCCACGATGGTGCGGTCGCACCACCGTTCGGCGTCCTCGCCGACGTCCGCGAGGACGAAGAAGCCGTTGGCGGGCGCGGTCGCGGGCAGGCCGAGGCCGTGCAGCGCCGAGACGAAGCCGTCCACCCGGGCCCGCAGGTCGCGGGCCCGCCGGGCGAGCACCTCCGGGGTGTCCGGTGCGCCGAGGACGGAGGCCACGGCGATCTGCAGCGGCGTCGGCGGACAGAACGTCACGAACTGGTGGACGGCCCTGATCCGCCGGGTCAGCTCCGGTCCGGCGACCGTCCAGCCGACCCGCCAGCCGGTGGCGGCGAAGGACTTCGACACCGACGAGATCTTCACCCGCAGCTCCGGGTCGGCGACCGCGCCGAGCACCCCGGTGTGCGGGGAGCCGTCGAGGTTCAGGTCCTCGTACGTCTCGTCGGAGACCACCACCACGCCGCGGCGGGTCAGGTCGGCGACGGCACGCCACTCCTCGGCGTCCAGCCCCCGGCCCAGCGGGTTCCACGGGCTGTTGACGACGATCGCGCGGGTGGCGGGGGTGACGACCGCGGCCAGCGCCGCGGCGTCGATCCGGTCCCCGGGGCCGGTCAGCCGCAGCGCCCGGGTGGTGCCGCCGGCGGACCGCACCGCGGGCGCGTACTGCTCGTACGCCGGCTCGACCAGGACGACCTCGTCGCCGGGCCCGACCAGCGCGCCGATCACGCAGTGCAGGGCCTCCGTCGCGCCGACCGTCACCGTGACCTCGGTGTCCGGGTCGACGGCGACGCCCTCCAGCAGGCGCAGCCGGCCGGCCAGCGCCGAGCGCAGCAGCGGGTGCCCGGCGCTGGGCGCGTACTGGTGCTCGAGCCCGCTGCCCAGGGCGGCGAGCGCCGCCAGCAGGGCCTGGTCGGGCCCGTGGTCGAACACGCCCTGGGCGAGGTTGACGGCGCCGTGCCGGGCGGCCAGCGCGGGGATGCGGACGAAGACGGACTCGGCGGCCGGTGCGGCCGCGGCGGTGGGTGTCATCGGACGGTCCCCTCCGCTCCCAGGTCGGCGGTCACGGCCCCGGCGGACGCTCCCGCCGGCACCGGCCGGGCGGCGGCCCGGCGGCGCTGCACCACCTGCACCCCGAGCGCGGCCAGCAGCGCCAGCACGCCGTACAGCGCCTGCCAGCGGGACTGCACCAGGCTCACCGCGATCACCACCAGCAGCAGCAGGTTGAGCCCCGAACGGACCGTCAGGCCGCGCACCCGCAGGTAGGAGACGATGCTCAGGATGTACAGCAGCATGAAGATCGCACTGGCCGTGGCGGTGGTGTCGATCACCAGGTCGGGCTTCAGAGCGAGCAGCACCGACGTCCCGGAGAACAGCAGCACCAGCAGGGCCAGCGCCCGGCGCGGCGTGCCGCGCCCGTCCAGTGCGCCGAGCGCGGCCGGCAGCATCCGGTTGTCCGCCGCGTCCCGCACCATCTGCGAGGCGCCCCACACCCAGGCGACGGCGTTCAGCAGCATCGCGGAGCACGCGATGAAGGTGACCGCCCAGATGATCACCTTGCCCCAGCCGGCCACCGCGGCCAGCTGCAGCAGACCCACCACCTGGTCGACCTCGGCCCGCGGCACGGTCACCGCGATCGCCACCGTCAACAGGATGGTGAACAGCCCGTACACCGCCAGCGCGACCGCGCTCACCGGCAGGAAGTCCCGCTCCGGGCGGCGGAACTCGCGCGCCAGGAAGGTCAGGTTCTCGAACCCGGCGAACGCCCAGAAGGCGAGGATGATCCCCGGCAGCACCACCCCGAGGTGCTGGGTGCCCGGCGCCACCGTGTGCAGGCCCTCCCGGGCCGAGGGCACCGCCGAGACCAGCAGCACCGTCGCCACCAGCACCAGCCCCCAGGTCGCGGCGGTCTGCACCCGGGTGCTCGCCCGGCCGCCCGCGAAGTTCACCAGCACGGCCGTCAGCAGCACCGCCACCGCGATCGCCACCGTGACCGGCCGGCCCACCTCGAAGGTCTGTGCCACGTACCGCCCGGCGACGTACGCGCCCGACGGCAGGCCGACGATCACCAGCGCGATGAACATCACCGGCACGCACCGGCCGAACATGTCGCCGAGACCGGCCCGGATGAACGCCTCGATCCCGCGCCCGTCCGGGTTGCTGCGCACCATGTCGTCGAACATCAGCAGCATCGGCAGGCACAGCAGGGTGGAGAGCGCCCACACCAGCAGGCTGTTGTTGCCGGCCCGCGCGTACACCGCGGACGGCAGGAAGAGGATGCCCGACCCGGCGATCGAGCCGATCGCCAGCGGGATCGCCTGCCAGCGGGTCAGCCCGCGCCCGGGCGCCTGTGTCGTTCCGTCCGTGCTCACCGCTCCTCCTCCGTGCCCCACGGCAGGACCCGGCCCCGGTTGAGGACACCGCGCGGGTCCAGCGCCGCCTTCAGCGTCCGCATCAGCTCCAGCTCGCCCGCGGACCGGGTGTAGCCGAGGAACGCCCGCTTCTCGAAGCCGATGCCGTGCTCCGCGGAGATCGAACCCCCGCACGCCGACACCGCCTGGTACACGATGTGCTCCACCTCGGCCTTCCGCTCCCGGGTGCGCTCCCCGGTGGCGACCGCGATGTGTACGTTGTCGTCGCCGAGGTGCCCGAACACCAGCAGCCGCACCCCCGGCCACTCCTCCCGCAGCCGCTCGCCGATCCCCGCCAGGCAGTCCGTCAGCTCCCGCGCCGGCACGCTCACGTCGAAGCCGAACAGCGGCTGCATCCGCAGCACCTCGGACGGGATGCGCTCGCGCGCCTGCCAGAACGCCTTCAGGTCGGCCGGCGAGGAGGCCACCGCCGAGTCGAGCAGCTCGCCCGACAGCTCATCCAGGCAGGCGAAGAACGCCGCCTCGTCGTCCGGCCGGGTGGTCTGGCACTCCGCCAGCACGTACAGCGGGTGGCCCTGCGGCAGGGGCAGCCGCACCCCGGTGCCGTCCAGCACGGCGTAGGCGTCCGCCCAGACCACCTCGAAGGCGGTCAGCGCGCCCGGCATCCGGCTGCGCAGCGCCCCGAGCAGCCGCAGCGCCGCGTCCACGTCCGCGACCGCGCAGAACGCGCCGGTGCGGCCGGTCGGCGCGGGCCGCAGCGCCAGCACCGCCGAGGTCACCACCCCGAGCGTGCCCTCGCTGCCGATGAACAGCTGCTTCAGGTCGTAGCCCGCGTTGTCCTTCACCAGGTCGGTGGAGAGCTCGAGCAGGGTGCCGTCGCACAGTGCCACCTGCAGCGACCGGACGTGGCTGCGGGTCATCCCGTAGCCGACGACGTTGACGCCGCCCGCGTTGGTGGCCACGCAGCCGCCGATGGTCGCACTGTCCTTGGAGGCGAGGTCGATCGGCACCATCAGGCCGTGGGCGGCGGCGTGCTCCTGGAGGGCGGCCAGGGTGACGCCGGCGCCCGCCGAGACGGTGCCCGCGGCCCCGTCCACCGCACCGACCGAGGTGAGGCGCTCGGTCGACAGCACGACCTCGTCCGCGGCGGGCACCCCGCCCGAGACCAGGCCGGTCATGCCGCCCTGGACGACCACGGGCTGCCGCTGGTCGTGGCAGTACCGCAGCACCAGCGCGACCTCCTCCGGGGTGCCGGGCCGGACGACCACCGAGGCCACCCCGACGCGGTCGCTCCCCCAGAGGTCCTGGGTGTAGCGCACGGGCAGGTCGGGGCCGGTCAGCACGTGGCTGTCCCCGACGATGAGCCGCAGCACGTCCGCGTGCGCGGCGATGGTCCGTTCGGCGTCGCGGGCGGCGCCGTCCGGCCGGAGGGGCGTCGGTGCGGTCACGGGATTTCTCCTAACAATCGGACGGCAGGTCGAAGTTGGCGTGCACGGCCTGCAGGCTGGTGCGGACGTGCAGGAGGTATCCGTCGCGGGAGGCCAGCGCCCGGCGGACGGCCGGGCCGACCAGGTGCGGATGGGCCACCGACTCGGCGGGCAGGCCGAACGAGCGGGCCCACAGCACCAGGTCGGGGTTGGCCAGGGAGGTCGCGCAGTCGTGGCCGGCGCCGCGCCGCGCGGCGTGCGCCTGGATGGTCCCGTAGCTGCCGTTGTCGGCGACGATCACCACGGGCCGGCGGCCGGCGGCGCGGGCCGCGGCCAGCTCGTTGCCGGTCATCAGCACCCCGCCGTCGCCGACGACGGCGACCACCGTGCGGTCGGGGCAGCGCAGCGCCGCGGCGAGCGCGGCGGGCACCCCGAAGCCCATCGAGCCGCCCGCCAGGGCGAGCAGCCGCTGCCCGGCGCGCAGCCGGACGTGGCGGTGGATCCAGCTGCTGAAGTTGCCCGCGTCCAGGGTGAGGACCGCGTTGTCGGGCAGCCGCCGGTCGAGCGCGGCGGCGACCTCGGCGAAGTCCACGCCGTCCTCGCGGGGCCGCGGCTCGGCCACGGCCAGCGTGTCCTCCAGGGCCCGCCAGCCGGCGCGCCACTCCTCCCGGGCGGCCGCCGCCGGGGCGCCGACCGGGCCGCCGGCGTCGCCGGACGCGAGGTCGGCGAGCACCGCGAGCGGGTCGGCGGCGAGCAGCTCGCCCGGGCCGCGCGGGTCCGGGTGGACGGTGACCAGCCGGGTGCCGGCATCGTGCCAGCCCGCCAGGTGCACCTCGTCCGGGAGGTCGCCGAGCAGCACCACCAGGTCGGCGGCGGCCAACCGGGCCCGGGTCGCGGCCGGGGTGCCGAGGTGCAGGTGGCCGGCGTAGTGCGGGTGGCGGTTGTCCAGCAGGTCCTGCTGCTTGTTGCCGAGCAGGACCGGCACGCCGGCGGCGGTCGCGAACCGGCCGAGCGCCGAGCCCGGCGCGCCCGCGGCGCCGCCGCGGCGCAGCAGCCGGCCGGCCAGCACGACCGGGCGCTCGGCCGCGGCCAGCAGGTCGCGGACGCGGTCGGCGGCGGCCAGTGCGGCGGCGGGCGGCGCGGCCCGCGGCGGCAGCGGCCGGTCGGCCTCCGGCACCTCGGCCCGCTCGTCCCACAGGTCCTCGGGGACGACCAGCACGGCCGGGCCGGGGACGGGCCCGCGCAGCGCCCGGGCGATCCGGGCGAACGCGGCGGGCAGCGACTCCGGGTCGTCCAGCACGACCACGGGGGCGATCCCGCCGAGCAGTGCCGCGATGTCGGTGCCCTGGAAGCCGAGGACGGGGTCGGTGCCGCGGTCGGCGCCGCCGACGACCAGCAGCAGCGGTGTGGGGTCGGCGGTGGCGGCGTCCAGGGCGATGCTGGCATTGGTGGCGCCAGGCGAGCGGTTGACGGCGACGGCGGCCGGACGGCCCGTCAGCCGGGCGTCGGCGAGGGCGGCGAAGGCCGCGCCGCTCTCGTGCCGGGTGGTGACGACGGTCAGTGCGCCGTCGCCACCCGCGGCGTCCAGCAGCGGGAGGAAGGCCTCGCCGGGCACGGTGAACAGCCGGTCGACGCCGAGCGTGCCGCGCAGGAACCGCAGCACGGCGTGGGCGACGGTGGTGCGGGCCGCGGCCGGGCGGGGTGCCGTCCCCGGGCGGACGGGTGCCGCGGCGGTCATCGCCGCACCGCCGTGGACGGGTCGAGGTAGTCCCCGGTGGCGGACTCGGGCGGCCAGACGACGACGGCGTCCTGGGCGCTGTCCCCGGTGTGCCGGTAGTGCATCAGCACGATCTCCGGGGTGTCGTGGTGGCCGGTCTCCTCCGTCCAGGTGAAGGTGACCGGGCCGCGCCAGGTGTCGAAGGTGCCGCCCTCCAGCGCCTCCTGCAGCTCGGTGCGGTCGGTGCTGCCGGCGGCCCGGGCGGCCTGGGCGAGCACCACCACGTCGGTGAAGGCGTTCAGCGCGTTGTCCGGCGGGGCGCTGCCGAACTCGGCCTCATACGTCCCGACGAACCAGCGGCCGACCTCGCTCAGACCCGGCCAGTCGGGGCTGAACCGGGTGGCCGGCCAGACCACGCCCGCGCCGGCCTCGCCGGCCAGCGCCCAGTAGTCCTGCGAGCGCATCGGGAAGGGGAAGCACACCATCATCGGCACGCCCGGCAGCACGCCGGCCGCCACAGCGGAGGCGATCACCATGTAGTTGGTGCGCACCACGGCCGCGTTGAGCAGCAGGTCGGGGCCGAACGCGGCGACCTCGCCGAGCTGCGCGTCGAGGTCGGTGACGCCGTCCTGCGGGAAGTCGATCCGCAGCACCTCGACGCCCTCGACGGTGTCGACCAGGGTCTGCTGCAGGGTGTCGGCGAGCATCTGCCCGAAGACGGTGTCGGCGGCGACCAGGGCGATCCGCCGCCAGCCCTGCTTGCGGATGAAGCCGGCCATCAGGGGGGCCCGGTCGGCGATCGAGAAGTAGGTGCGGAAGACGTGCCGGCGGCCGAGGTTGACGGTGTTGTGGCCGTTCTCGATGAAGGTCGGCAGGCCTATCTCCTCCGCGGCGGCGGCCACACCGGGCGTGGTGCGCAGGTGCCACTGGCCGATCAGCGCGCTCACCCGGTCGACGAAGGCGAGCTTGCCGAGGCCGCCGACCGCGGTGCGGGACATGTGCTCCCGGTCGGCGCCGATCTGGTCGTTGGCGAGGAAGAGGCGGACGCCGTCGCCGATGCCGTGCTCGGCGGCGTAGCGGGCGCCGAGCACGGCGCCGCGGACGCACAGTTCGCCGGCCACCGGGTCGCCCGGCAGGGTGAGCGGGGTGAGGACGCCGACGGGCAGCGCGTGCTCCCCGGCGGTGCGGTTCTGCTGCTCGATCAGCTCGGCGGCCCGTTCGGCGGCCTCGTAGGACAGGGACACGGTGGGCTCCTCCTGGTCGGGGCGGTGGGTGCGGGGTGCGGCGGGTCAGACGCCGAAGCGCTTGCGGTAGTCGGCGGTGGCGCCGGTGACGGCGTCGGCGGTGAGCCCGAAGTCCTCGAGGCGGTACACGTGCCGGCCGCGGGCCCGGGCGGGCCGGTCGCGCAGGTGGTCGTCGACCGCGGCGGCGAACCCGGCGGTGTACGGCACGCCGACGAAGGCGCAGATCTGCCGCATCGCCGCCTGCGGGTCGCCGACCAGCCGCTCGTACGGCATGTCGAGCACCGGGCGGCCGGCGATCAGGCCGTCGCGGTCGTCGGCGAGCTGCTGGGAGAGGCCGGTGATCCGGCCGAACCACTGGTCGCCGATCTCCTTGGTGTCGACCTCGTCGCTGCGGGCGCCGCGCAGGGTGCGGCACAGGCTGGCGGTGGAGCCGACCACCTCGACCGGGTCGCGGTGCAGGTGGATGAACCGGGCATCGGGGTGCGCCTGCACCAGGTCCGGCAGGAACCAGGTGTGGAAGGGGCACTTGAGGACGGGCACCGGCAGGGTGCCGTCGTCCTGCCGGTGCAGGCTCATCAGGGTCTGCAGCTGGCTGCGGTGCCAGCGGTACGGCTCGGCGAGGCTCTGCCGGTGCAGCCACTCCCCGTAGGAGGGCACCCGGTAGCGCATCTCCAGCACCATGCTGTGGAAGGTGTTGGCGAGCAGCCGGTGGCACTCGTCGGGGCGGCCGGCGTCGATGTAGTGGATGGTCGGCAGGTCCGGGGCCTTGCGGTAGTAGTCCTCGACGTACTCCTGGGCCCGGCTGCGCAGCCGGTCGTGGGCGTGCGGGCTGCGGACGGCGTCGGTGTGGCTGGTGAGCTCCCACAGCAGCGGGCTGTGCAGGTCCTCGTGCAGGCCGAGCAGGTTGTGCAGCAGGGTGCTGCCGGTGCGCAGGAAGCCGATGACGAACACCGGCCCGTTCAGGTCGAGCCGGCCGAGGGAGGGGTCGGCGGTGTGCAGGGCGGCGGTGTCGGCCAGTACCTCCTGGGAGCGCAGCACCGAGCGCCACACCGGCTGGACGTCCTCGGGCCGGAGCCGGGCCTCGTCCTGCAGGGCGCCGGCGAAGCGGTGCAGGGCCTCGGTGAAGGGTGCGGGGCCGGCGGCCGCCGCCGGGTTGGTGCGGCCCGCCGGTGCGGCTGCGGTCGTCATGACGCGTTCCTTTCGCTGGGCCAGGGGGTGAGGTCGCGCGGGGTGCGGCCGGCGCGGAGGTCGTCCAGGTTCGCCAGGAGCGTCCGGGCGACCTCGGCGGGCTCGCCGGGGAAGGCGAAGGCGCGGTGCGGGGAGACGACCAGCCGCGGCACCGCGTGCACCGGGTCGTCGGCGGGCAGCGGTTCGGCGTCGTGGACGTCGACGAAGGCGCCGCGCAGCGGCCGGCCCGCAGCAGGGCGTGCAGGGCGGAGTTGTCGACGGTCTCGGCGCGTCCGACGTTGACGACGGCGGCGTGCGCGGGCAGCGCGGCCAGGACGTCGGCGCCGATCAGTTCGCGGGTCTGCGGGGTGCCCGGCAGGCAGGCGACCAGGTGGTCGAAGCCGGCGGCCTCGGTGGCGAGCCGCGCCGCCGCCACGGTGCGGACGGCGCCGGGCACGGGCACCTCGCCGGTGCGGGTGACGGCGACCGGCCGGGCGCCCAGGGCGGCGAGCCGCTCCACGAGGGCGCGGCCGATCCGGCCCGCCCCGGCCACCGCGACGGTGCTCCCGGCGAGCAGGACGGCGTCCGAGCGGTACCAGGGGGCGTCGCTGCGGCCGACCAGCTCCGGCACGTCCTTGAGCAGGGTGAACAGGCCGGCCAGGGCGTACTCGGCGACGGCGGTGACCGGCACCGCCGCGGAGTTGGTGACCAGGACATCCGGGCGCAGGCCGGCGGCGGCGAGGTGGTCGGTGCCGGTGCCGGTCAGGTGGAGCCAGCGCAGCCGCCCGAGACCGGCCAGGCTGCCGGGCGGGAACTGGAAGCCGACGAGCACGTCGGCGTCGTCCGCGGTCACCGTCTCCGAGACGTGCAGCCGGATGCCGGGCGCCCCCTCGAGGACGGGCAGCAGCTTGGGCGCCATCTTGCTGTGGGCGAGGCGGACGTCGAGGCCGTGCCAGCCGGTGGCGGGTGCCGTGCCGGCGGTGTGTGCTGTCGTCATCGGGCTCAGGCCGCCTTCCTGCGGTGGGCGAGCAGGGCGGGCACGGGATCGGTGCCGCCGGCGCCGGTGATCTCCAGGACGTCCCGGGTGTTGCGCCGCACGGTCTCGGCGACCAGGTCGAAGAGGCTGTGCACGAGGGCGTCGGTGGTGAGGCCGGCCGGTGCACGGCCGGTGAGCAGTGCGCCGACGGCCGCGGCGGCGCCGACGTTGGCGACGACGTCCGGCACCAGGGTGATGCCGCGTTCGGCCAGGCGGGCGGCCGCTCCGGGCGTGCAGCAGAGGTTGCCTCCCTCGACCACGACCTGCGCCCGGACCCGGTCCGCGGTGTCGCCGCGGACGGCGTCGCCGGTGGCCGCGAGCACCAGGACGTCGGTGTCGATGTCGAGCCAGGCCTCCAGCCCGCCGTAGCGTGCGACGGAGTCCGGCAGGGCCTCGCGGGCGATGGTGCCCGCGTGGTCGGTGGCGGCGGCGAGGCGGTCGACCGGCAGGCCGTCCGGGTCGTGCACGGTGCCGTACGCGTCGGCGACGGCGACCACCCGGTGGCCGTGCCGCTCGAGGGTGCGGGCGACCGCCCGGCCGACGGTGCCGAAGCCCTGGACGGTGACCCGGCACGGCCGGTCGCCGAGCCGGTCGCGGGCGGCGGTGAGGGCGGCGACGGCCACCCCGCTGCCGGTGATGTCGGTGAGCCGGCCGCAGAGCTCCGCCCAGTCGGCGGGCAGCCGCGGGGTGCGGGCGATCCGGCGGGCGTCGTAGCCGGCCTCGGTGAAGAAGAGGTTGCGGTCGGAGTGGCGGGTGCCGAGGTCGCAGCCGAGGTAGACGCCGCCGCGCAGCAGCGGGCCCGCGGACCGGCCGAAGGCGCGCAGGGCGCGCTCGCGGTCGCCGGGCCGGTTGCCGGGGGAGCGGAGCCCGGCCTTGGCACCGCCGATGGGCAGCCCGGCGAGGGCGAGCTTGGTGGTCATCGCCCGGGCGAGGCGGGTGACTTCCGCCTCGGTGACGGTGCCGGTCATCCGGGTGCCGCCCATGGCGGCGCCGTCGACCAGGGAGTCGACCACGACCCAGCCGGTGAGGCCGTCGGCGGGGGAGGTGAGGGAGGTCGCCAGCAGGGGCGAGGCGCCGCCCGGTGGGCGTCCGGGGTTCCCTGTCATGACTGCTCCTCTGCCGGGGTGTGGGAAGGATGTGTTGTCGTCATGTCCTAATAAGTTTTAGCTTCTGATGAAAAGCTAGAGCCGAGCTGACCGGCCGTCAAGCGGTACGGCCGCCCTGTGCTCCTGCTATCGGATTCCTCGATGGGAGGGCCGGGCGGCCGAGTGTCAGAATCAAACAGATCTTTGGATCTGATGCCTGTGATCGGGCGCCCGGCCTGCGGGTCAGCCGCCGGCGACGGCCGGGATGATCGACACCAGGGCTCCCGGCCGGGTGCCGGTGGACAGCCCGTCGAGCATCCGGATGTCGTCCTCGTCGACGTACAGGTTGACGAACCGGCGCAGCGCACCCTGCTCGTCGAGGACGCGGGCCGTGATGCCGGGGTAGTCGCCGTCCAGCGCGGCCAGCACGTCGGAGACGGTGGCGCCGACCGGGGCGACGCTCACCTCCCCGGCGCCGCCGGTGTACGTGCGGAGGATGGTCGGGATGCGGACGTTGACGGTCATGCGGGTCCTCCTCGGACGGGGGCGGGTGCGGGACGGGTGGTACGGGACGGGCGGTCGGGTGCGGGCGGTCGGTGCGGGCGCGGTGCCGGTCAGAGGCCGGCGGCGCGGAAGGCGGCCAGCGTCGGGTCGATCTCCGCGGTCGGGCCGACCAGCGGCGAAACCGCGTCCAGGGTCTTCAGACCGTCACCGGTGTTGAGCAGCACGGTCGTCGCGCCCGGGTCGAGCAGGCCCTCGCGCAGCAGCTTGCGGAGGGTGGCGAGGGTGACCCCGCCGGCCGTCTCGGCGAACACGCCCTCGGTGCGGCCGAGCAGCCGGATCGCGTCGCGGATCTCGTCGTCCGTCACGTCCTCGACCGCGCCGCCGGTGCGGCGGCACACGTCCAGCGCGTACGGGCCGTCCGCGGGGTTGCCGATGGCGAGCGACTTGGCGATGGTGCGGGGCCGCACCGGCCGGATCGCGTCCCGGCCCTCCTTGAAGGCGGTCGCCACCGGGGCGCAGCCGCCGGCCTGGGCGCCGAACACCCGCACCGGCCGCTCCTCCACCAGGCCGAGCCGGGAGAGCTCGCCGAAGGCCTTGTCCACCTTGGTGAGCTGTGAGCCCGAGGCGACCGGCACCACGACCTGCTCCGGCAGCCGCCAGCCGAGCTGCTCGGCGATCTCGTAGCCGAGCGTCTTGGACCCCTCCGCGTAGTACGGGCGGACGTTGACGTTGACGAAGGCCCAGTCCTCCTCGCCGGACAGCTCGGAGGCGAGCCGGTTGACGTCGTCGTAGTCGCCGCGGACGGCCAGCAGGGTGCCGCCGTAGACCGCGGTGGTGACGATCTTCGCCTGCTCCAGGTCGGCGGGCACCAGCACCACCGAGCGGATGCCCGCCCGGGCTGCGGCCGCGGCGACCGCGTTCGCCAGGTTGCCGGTCGACGGGCAGGCCAGCACCGAGAAGCCGAGCTCGCGGGCCGCCGCCAGGGCGACCGCGACCACGCGGTCCTTGAACGAGTGCGTCGGATTGCCGGAGTCGTCCTTGATCCACAGCTCGCGCATCCCCAGCTCGCGGGCCAGGTTGTCGGCCCGCACCAGGCGGGTCCAGCCGGGCTCGGTGTTCCGGGTGGCGGCGACGTCCTCGGGCACCGGCAGCAGGCCACGGTAGCGCCAGATGTTCGCCGGCCCGGCCCCGATCGACTCCCGGGTGACGCCCCGGAACTCGTACGCCACCTCCAGCGGGCCGAAACACTCGGCGCAGGCGTACAGCGCGCCCAGCTCGTACCGGCTGCCGCACTCGCGGCAGGCCAGGGCCGTGGCGGGTCCGAGGTCGGGCCTGCGTGCGGGGGTGCGGAGGGCGGGAAGCGCGGTCGGAAGGGCGGTCGGGCTCAGGTCGATGGTGCTCACGGGCTTCTCCTCGGGGTCTGCGGGGCGGCCCGGCGCGGGGCCGCGGAACGGGTCAGCTGCCCAGGCCCCCGCCGACCACCAGCTGGGTGCCGGTGACGTAGGCGGCGTCGTCGGAGGCGAGGTAGAGGACGGCGGCGGCCACGTCGTCCGTGGTGCCGAGGGTGCCGAGCGGCACCCGGGCCAGGTAGCCGGCCAGGGCGGTCTCCCGGTCGGGGTGGAAGTGGTCGAGGATGCGGTCGCGCAGGTCGGTCTCGACCAGCGCCGGGTGGACGGAGTTGCAGCGGATCGGATAGCCGCTGCGCGCGCAGTACAGCGCCACCGAACGCGTCAGGTGGGCGACCGCGGCCTTGGCCGCGCCGTAGGCGGCGAAGGCAGGCGTGCCCGCCAGGCCCGCGGTGGACGAGAGGTTGACGATCGCACCGCCGCGCCCGCGCATCGCCCGGATCGCGGCCCGGCAGCCGAGGAAGACGCTGTCCAGGTTGCTGGCGGTCAGCCGCCGCCACTCCGCCAGCGACATGTGCTCCGGGTCCTGGCGCTCCTCGGTGCCCGCGTGGCCGGCGTTGTTGACCAGGACGTCCAGCGGGCCGCCGACCGCCTCCGCCTCCTTCACCACCTCCTCCCAGCGGTGCTCGTCGGTGACGTCCTGCGGCAGGTAGTGCGCGCGGTCGCCGAGCCGGCGGACGGCCTCCGCACCGCGGCCCGCGTCCCGTCCGGTGACGACCACGGCCCGCGCGCCCTCGGCGAGCGCCCGCTCGGCGGTGCGCAGCCCGATGCCGGCGGTGCCGCCGGTGATGAGCAGGGCCTTGTCGGTGAAGCGCACGGTGCTCTCCTCGTCCGTCGTCGTGGTGGTGTGGTGAGTGGTCGGCCGGTCGCGGGGGCGGGAGCGGCACCGCCCCCGCGACGGCGGGACCGGGTCAGACCAGGCTGAGCGCGGTGGTGCGGCCGCCGGCGGTCCCGGCGGTCTCCCGCTCGGCGAGCCTGCGGTCGGCGAGCTCGGCGGCGGCGTCCATCAGCTGCAGGCCGCTGCTCTCCGCGAACTCGAGCAACCGGTCGGTGCTGCGGCGGATGCGGCGGCCGACCTCGCGGTAGAGCCAGGCGGTGAGCGTGTCGGCGTCGGCCATCGCCTCGGCGGGCGCCTCACCGGTGAGGAGCAGCGCGGTGACGGCCGCACCACCGGTGTTGACGACGATGTCCGGCAGCACCTTGACGCCGCGCGCGGCGAGGGCCCGCTGCGCCCCCGGGGTGCAGGTGCAGTTGCCGCCCTCGGCGACGATGCGGGCCCGCACCCGGTCGGCGTTGGCCTCGGTGATCGCGTCGCCGCCCGCGGCGAGCACCAGCACGTCGGCGTCCACGTCGAGCCAGGCGTCCGGCGTCGGGTCGAGGGTCAGGCCCTCCGGCAGCCGGCCGCGGTCGATGGTGCCGGCGCTGTCGGTGGCGGCGAACAGGGCCTCCAGCGGCAGGCCGTCCGGGTGGCTGACGGTGCCCTCGCGGTCGGCCACCGCGACGACGGTGAAGCCGCGGGCGGACAGGCCCGCCGCGACCGCGCTGCCGACGCAGCCGAAGCCCTGGATGGCGACGGTGCGACACTCGCCGCGGATGCCGAGGGTGTCGACACCCTGGTCGATGCCCTCGCAGACGCCGAAGCCGGTGACGTCCGAGCACTTCTTCCACAGCTCGGGCCAGCTGCAGGGCAGGCCGGTGGAGTCGGTGGCGAGGGTGGCGTCGAAGCCGGCGGCGTCGAAGAAGACGTCGCGGTCGCGGTGCGAGACGCCCTGGTCGCCGCCCAGGTACAGGCCGCCGTGCAGCAGCGGGGAGACGGCCTTGCCGAACTCGGCCAGCACGCGGTCGCGTTCGGGGCCGAGCGGCAGCCCGCAGACGATGCCGGCCTTGGCGCCGCCGATGTCCAGCCCGGCGAGCGCGAGCTTCATCGTCATCTTGCGGGCGAGCTCGGCGACCTCGTCGGGCGTGACGCCCGGGGTCATCCGGGTGCCGCCCATGGCGCGTCCCTGCGCGAGGCTGTCCACGATGACGAAGGCGTGCAGGTCGGCCTCGTCGTTGTCGACGAACACACGGATCTTCATGCTGTGCTCCTTCGGTTCGGGATGGGAACGGGTGCTGTTGTGGGCCCGCCCCGGTGGGCGGGGTGGTGCGGTCGGAGGGGCTCCTCGCCGGAGCCCGGCCCGGGCCTGCCGGTCACGCGTGTGCGGTCAGGAAGCCGAGCAGGTCGTGGCGGGTGAGGATGTCGCTGGAGCGGCCCTCGTCCGCGACGATGACGGCGGGGTGCCGGCTCAGGGCGCCGATCGCGGTGGCGACCGGCTCGGCCGCGCCGACGAACGGCAGCGGTGCCGACATGTGGGCCCGCACCGGGTCGGCGGAGGAGATCCGCCCGGAGGAGAGGCCGTCGAAGAGGTCCGACTCGGTGACCGAGCCGACCACTTCGGCGATGTTGGCCGGGTGGCGGTCGAGCATGACCGGCAGCTGCGAGATGCCGTGCCGCCGCATCTGGTCGATCGACTCGGCGACGGTCTGCTGCGGACGGGCGAAGACCAGCAGCGGCAGCGCGTCCCGCTTGGCCCGCAGCACGTCCTGCACCCGCAGGTCGCCCTCGGTGGCGTCGCCGAAGCCGTGGGCGTCCATCCAGGTGTCGTTGAAGATCCTGGAGAGGTAGCCGCGGCCGCCGTCCGGCAGCAGCACGACCATGACGTCGTCCGGGCCGAGGTCGCGGGCGGCCCTGGCCGCGGCGGCGACCGCCAGACCGGAGGAGCCGCCCACCAGCAGGCCCTCGCGGCGGGCCAGCGCCCGGGTGGTGGCGAAGGCCTCGTGGTCGCTGACCGCGAGGACCTCGTCGCACACGGACCGGTCGAAGTTGCCCGGCCAGATGTCCTCGCCGACGCCCTCCACCAGGTACGGCCGGCCGTCGCCGCCCGAGTACACCGAGCCCTCCGGGTCGGCGCCGATCACCCGGACCGCCCCGGCGGAGGCGTCCTTGAGGAAGCGTCCGGTGCCGCTGATGGTCCCTCCGGTGCCGACACCGGCCACGAAGTGGGTGATCCGGCCCTCGGTCTGCCGCCATATCTCCGGGCCGGTCGAGGCGTAGTGGGCACGGGGGTTGGCGGGGTTGGCGTACTGGTCGGGCTTCCAGGCGCCGGGGATCTCCCGGGCCAGGCGGTCGGAGACGCTGTAGTAGCTGTCGGGATGGTCGGGCGGCACGGCGGTCGGACAGACCACCACGCGCGCCCCGTACGCCCGCAGCACCGCCTGCTTGTCCTCGTTGACCTTGTCGGGGACGACGAAGACGCAGTGGTAGCCGCGCTGCTGGGCAGCCATCGCGAGGCCGATGCCGGTGTTGCCGGAGGTCGGCTCGACGATGGTGCCGCCGGGGCGGATCGCGCCGGAGCGCTCGGCTGCGTCGAGCATGGCGAGCCCGATGCGGTCCTTCACGGACCCGCCGGGGTTGAGGTACTCGACCTTGGCGAGCACCAGCGCTCTGGTGTCGACGACATGTCGGAGACGGACCAACGGCGTGTCACCGACCGCGTCGAGGATCGAATCAGCGAACTGCATGTCATGGCTCCCGGACTGGTCATGGCCTTGCCGGACGGACGACGGATGCGCCTGACGGAATCGCGCCGGGCCGCACCGCCCGCACCCCGGGGCGCTGCGGTACCCGGTCACGGGCGGGCCGCTGCCGGGACCGGGCCTACGGCGGACGAGCTGTCCGACCGTTCGCCCCGGGCTCTCCGGCATGGCGGCAATGTCACTTGCTATCAAGCATTAGGGCATGTCTCGTGTTCGAGATTTCTCGAACTTCAAGCGAGTGTGCCACTTGCTAACTGCGTCTAGCTGATGATGCGATCGACTGTAGGAGGAACATTCCGCTTGGGTCAACGGACCGATCGGCATCGCCGATCGGACGCCGCCTGCGGAGCCGGTGACCGCCGCCGGAACGGGACCGCCCTACTGCCGTGCTGACCTGACGTTCCGTCGGTCCGGCGACTGCGCGCCGTACACCCGGGGACCGGCCGGAGCGCCGGCGCCCTTGCCCGGCGCGCTCTGGTCGGCGGAGTGCGGCCCGGTTACGCTGCCCCCGCACCCCGCTGGCGCCGGTACCTGCCGCGCGCCACCGTCGTCCCGGCCCCGGCCGATGTCCGGAACTCCGATGCCACGGGCCGTCCGAGGGCCTGCTCACCAGCCTTCGGCGCCCACTCCCGGCGCCGTTCCGCGCGCCCTGCGCCCCTGCTTTTCGCCGAACGGCCGCAGCCCGCAAGCCACGTACAGGCAGTGGACCCGCCCGCAGCTGCCCGCCCATCCGCTCGCCCGACCCCGATCGCCACGGAGGCCGCGATGCCGACCCGTTCGTTCCCGCCCGCAAGCGCACAGCCCGCCGCGCACCGGCCGCCCCTGTTGGAGCCGGGGATCCCGCTGCTGCCGTTCCGCGCGCTGCGCTACGACCCCGCCGCCGTACCGCTGCACTCCGCGGTCGCGCCGGCCGCCGACACGCTCACCACCGGGCAGGCCCGCCGCCACCGGGCGGACGGACTGCACAGCGTCCTGCACCTGCTGCAGCCCGACGACGCCGGTACGGCCCGCGGTGCCGCCGCCGGCGCGGCCGAGCGCTGGGAGCGCGCCTCCCGCTGCTACCGGGCCTGGGTGGCGGGCGGCGTCCTGCGCCAGGACCCGGAACCGGCGCTGTACCTCTACGAGCAGGACGGGCCGGCCGGCCGCTGGCGCGGGCTGTACGGCGAACTGCCCCTGGCGCCGGGCCGGACGGGGGTCGTGCTCCCGGCCACCGGGCCGGGCGCCGCGGCGGATCCGGCCCGCGCCGACCGCGAACTCGCGCGGATGCGGGTGGTCGGAGCCCAGACCGAACCGGTCGTCCTGCGGCACGCCGGGGCCGGCCCGGCCCTGCGGGCCGTCGCGGAACTGGCCGACCGGACCCCGCTGGCGGCCGTCCGGACGGCGGACGGCGCCGACCACCGGATCTGGGCCGTGCAGCGGCAGCCGGACCTGGCCGAGATCCGGCGATGTCTGGCCGGCCGTCAGGCCGTCGTCGCCGACGGCGGACACCGCTACCTCGCCTACCACCGGCTGCGGGACTGGCGCATTCCGGGAGGCGGTGCCGGGCTCGTCCTGGTGGTGGCCCCCGACGGCGCACCCGCCGTGCCGCACCCCGCGACCGGGCTGGTCCTCCGGCCGCTGCACCGGACGTGAGCGACCGGCCGCCCGCCGGCCCACTGCCCGCCGAACGGGACCGGATCAGCCCGCGCGGCGGCGGTCGCGGTAGGCCGCGGCGGCGGCCCGGTCGTTGCAGGCGTCGCAGCAGAAGCGCCGGTTGCCCGGCCGGGTGCGGTCGACGAAGACGCACTCGCACGGCGCGGCGGCGCAGATGCCGAGCCGGCGCACGCCCTTGTCCGCGACGAAGGAGACCAGGGCGCCCGGCAGGCGGGCTGCGAGCGCGGAGTAGCCGTGGCGGTCGGAGCCCCAGTCGATCCTGGCCCCGCCCCGCCCGTCGGGCAGCAGCTGCGGCACCGCGTTCGCCTCCCGCACCAGGCCGTTGAGCAGCACGGCGGCCTCGGCCGGTGTCCCCGCGTGAAAGACCCCGCGCAGCCGCTCGCGCAGCATCCGCAGCGGTTCGAGATCGGCAGCGGTCAGCTCGGCCGCGAGTCCGGGCTCGCCGAGCCGGACGAGTTCGTGGCGGTAGCGCGAGACGTCGGTCAGGCTGTCCGGCGGATCGGCCAGCGCGTAGACCGTGTTGACCAGCTTGACCGCCAGCTCCAGATCGTCCACCGGCCCCGCCCCGCGATCGCTCTGTGTGTACCGGAACGGGGTGGGCCTGGCCGCGGATCGGCGGCCGGCACCCCGGCCCGCCACTGTAGCAGGGGCCCCTCCGGAGACCGTCCGGGCCGCCGGTGGGCTCAGCCTTCCGTCCGGCCGTTCCTGGCCCAGGCGGTGAGGGCGGGTACGCACCAGTCGGCGAAGTACTCGTAGTCCTCGGGCGTGTTGTAGACGTGGGTGGACAGCCGGAAGTAGCCGGTGCCGCCGAAGCTGGTGAACGCCGCCTCGACGCCCAGTTCGGCCGCGACCCGGTCGCGCAGCGCGTCGGCGGCGAGCCGGTCGGGCGCCAGCCCGTCCGGCAGCCGGACCAGCCGCAGGGCGTTGACCGGCATGCCGACGTCCACCGCGGAGGGTTCGCCGGTGGCGTCCGCGAAGGCCGCGCCGATGATCTGCTCGGCGTAGTCGGCGAGTTCGCCCAGGTAGTCGCGGGCGGTCTTCCACCCCCAGGTGCGCTCGATCAGGTCGAGGGCGGCGGGGGCCGCCAGGTAGCCGGTGGCGTCGGTCGTGCCCTGGGTGTCGAACCGCTCCGGGAACGGCTCGCGGGCGGCCCAGGAGTCGATCAGCGGGTACAGCCGGTGCCGCAGTTCGGAGCGGGCCACCAGCGCGGACGTGCCGCGCGGCGCGCAGCCGAACTTGTGCAGGTTGCCCACCCACACGTCGAACTCCAGCCCGTCGAGCGGGTCCTCGGCGAGGCCGGGCACGTGCGCCCCGTCGAGCAGCAGCGGGACGCCGCGCTCCCTGGCGGCGGCGCCGACCGCCGCGACGGGCATCCAGCGGGCGGTCGCCGAGGTGATGTGGTCCAGCACGATCAGGCCGGTCCGGTCGGTGACCTCGGCGAGCACCGCCGCCGCGGCCTCCTCCGGGCCGGCGTCCAGCGGCACCCGTGCCGTGCGGACGGTGCCGCCCCAGCGGCGGGCCAGCCGCTCGGCGCCCATGGTGACCGCGCCGTAGCCGTGGTCGGTGACCACCACCTCGCCCCCGGGCCGGTGCGGCAGGCTGCCGTACACGACGCTGGCCCCGGCACTGGCGTTGGGCACCAGGGCCAGGTCGCCGGCGGGCACGCGCAGGAACTCGGCGACGGCGGCCCGCGCGGCGGCCACCCGGCCGGGCAGCGCCGGGAACCACACCACCGGCGCCCGGTCCATCTGCTCGCGCAGCCGCTGCTGCTCCTGCTGGGCGGCCAGCGGCACCGCGCCGAACGAGCCGTGGTTGAGGTGCTTCATCGCCGGGTCCAGGGTCCACGCCTCGGCGGCGGGCCGGCCGTCCGGCAGGAGCAGGGGGCGCGGTGCAGGGATCACGTCGTGGGTCCGTTCGGGGTTCTCGGTGCTCTTCAGGGTGCCCACCAGGGGCGCGGGGAACTGCGCAGTCCGAGTGCGGGCCTCACAACGGTATGGGCCAAGCCGTGATCTGTACGACGGGCCGCATCCCAATTGCGCGGTTCCCCGCGCTGCACAGTTCCCCGCGCCCCTGAACGACCACCCCGGCGCCCCTGACGGGCACCCCCTAAACGCCCTCGGTGACGGGAGGTCGGCGAGGCGCCACTCCAGCATGCCGTCGTTGAGGCGGACGGCCTGCCGTCCCCGTTCGGTGAGCAGACGGACGGCGTCGTAGGCGAGCACGCAGTACTCGCCGCGGCAGTAGACGGCGACCTCGGTGTCCTCGGGCAGTTCGCCGATGTGGAAGAGCGTAGATGGGGGAGGACGCTGCATCCGGACCCGCCGCACCCGAAATCCGCTCCGGGCCGGTGCCGGGAAACGGCCGGGGGCCGGCCCGGCGGCCGGCCCCCGACGACGGGTCGAAGGCGCTCAGTCCTGCGCGAGCAGCTCGAGGGTGTCGATGACGCGGTTCGAGAAGCCCCACTCGTTGTCGTACCAGGCGACCACCTTGACGTGCCGGCCGTCGACCCGGGTGAGCGCGGCGTCGAAGATCGACGAGGCGGGCTGGCCGGTGATGTCGCCGGAGACCAGCGGTTCGTCGGAGTAGTCGAGGATGCCCTTGAGCCGGCCGTCGGCGGCGGTGCGGTAGGCCGCGAGCACCTCGTCGAGGGTGACCTCGCGGGAGACCGTGGTGTTCAGCTCCACGATCGAGCCGACCGGGACGGGCACCCGGATGGAGTCGCCCGACAGCTTGCCGTCCAGGCCCGGCAGCACCAGGCCGATCGCCTTGGCGGCGCCGGTGGTGGTGGGCACGATGTTCACGCCGGCGGCGCGGGCGCGGCGCATGTCGCGGTGCGGGCCGTCCTGGAGGTTCTGCTCCTGGGTGTAGGCGTGCACCGTGGTCATGAAGCCGTGCTCGATGCCGGCCAGGTCGTCCAGCACGGACGCCAGCGGGGCCAGCGCATTCGTGGTGCAGGAGGCGTTGGAGACGATCACGTGCTCGGCCGGGTCGTAGGCCTCGGTGTTCACGCCGTAGGCGAGGGTGACGTCCGCGCCGTCGGAGGGGGCGCTCACCAGCACACGCCGGGCGCCGGCCGTGATGTGCGCGCGGGCGGCCTCCGCCGAGGTGAAACGGCCGGTGGCCTCCAGGACGATGTCGACACCGAGCTCGGCCCACGGCAGCCGGGCGGGCTCCCGCTCGGCGAGCACCTTGATCCGGCGGCCGTCGACCACCAGATCGGTCCCGTCGACCTCGACCGGGCGGCCGAGGCGGCCGAGCGCACTGTCGAACTTCAGCAGGTGCGCGAGGGCGTCCGGGGCGGTCAGGTCGTTGACGGCGACGACCTCCAGCTTGCTGTCGCGCTCGAGCAGGGCGCGGAGGGTGTTGCGTCCGATGCGGCCGAATCCGTTGACGGCGATGCGGGTCATGGAGGTTCCTTTCGTTTCGTCCCGCCGTCCATGTTCGGCGTCCCGGGCGCCCGCAGACAGTGGCCTGATCGACAGCATGCGCAAGTATCCCGCCAGACATGTCGCCACCGGTCGCAAGGATCTCGCCAGCCCGCGCCGGCCCGCCGCCCGGCTGCGCGGATCACGCAGCCCTCAGGCGGAGAAGGTGTGCCGGTACTCCGTCGGCGAGGTGCCGAGAATCCGCTGGAAGTGCATCCGCAGGTTGGCGCCGGTGCCGAGCCCGACCCGGTCGGCGATCTGCTCCACACCCAGATCGGTGCGCTCCAGCAGCTCGCGCGCCAGGTCCACCCGGGCCCGCAGCACCCACTGCATGGGCGTGTAGCCGGTGTCCTCCGCGAACCGCCGGGAGAAGGTGCGCGCCGACACCCGCGCATTGCGGGCCAGCGCCTCCAGGGTCAGCGGTTCCGCGAGGTGCGCCAGCGCCCACTCGCGCGTGTCGGCGAACACGTCGCCGAGCGGCTCGGGCACGCTCCGCGGGACGTACTGCGCCTGGCCGCCGCTGCGGTAGGGCGCCGCCACCAGCCGCCGCGCCACGTGGTTGGAGAGCCCGACGCCGTGGTCGCGCCGCACCAGGTGCAGACACAGGTCGATGCCGGAGGCCGCGCCCGCCGAGGTCAGCACGTCGCCCTCGTCCACGAAGAGCACGTTCTCGTCCACCCGCACCAGCGGATGCCGCTCGGCGAGGGCCTTGGTGTAGTGCCAGTGCGTCGTCGCCCGCTTGCCGTCGAGCAGCCCCGTCGCCGCCAGCGCGAACGCCCCCGTGGAGATCGCGGCGAGCCGCGTCCCCCGCTCGTGGGCGGCCGTCAGCGCCGCGACGACCGCGGCAGGCGGCTCCGTGGTCGCCGGCTCCCGGTAGCCCGGGATGAAGACGGTGTCGGCCTGCTCGAAGGCCTCCAGGCCGTCCGCCACGTGGTACGAGAGCCCGTCGCCGCCGGCCACCAGCCCCGGCGCCGCACCGCAGACCCGCACCTCGTACGGCATGCTCGGCCGGCTCGAGAACACCTGCGCCGGGATGCCCACGTCGAGCGGCTTCGCACCCTCGAGCACCAGCACCGCGACCCGGTGCTTCCCTGCGCCCATCGGGCCTCCCTCACACTCCCGCGGACCCGTTCGCCCCGTGGCCGGGACGGCGGCTGCCGCAAGCATCCTGCCACCGGTCGGCGGAGTCTTCAGCCGGGCGGGGCTGTGCCCTCCGGGCCCGACGGCCCGTCACCGATCGTGCGCCGACGGGTAGCCTGCCCGGATGGCCTACCAGTTGGTGATCTTCGACAACGACGGGGTGCTCGTCGACAGCGAGCCGACCGCGTACCGCATCCTCTCCGGATACCTGACCGAACTCGGCTATCCGACGACCCTCGAGGAGTCCTTCCACTACTTCCTGGGCAACGCCGGGCGCAACGTCCACCAGGTGATCGCCGACCGCTACCGGGGCACCCTGCCCGAGGACTTCACGGCGCGCTGCCACGACCGCGTCTTCGCCGCATTCCGCGAAGGGCTGGCCGCGACGACCGGCGCGGACACCGTCCTGGACGAACTGCGCGGACGCGGCATCCCCTACTGCCTGGCCTCCTCCTCCGACCACGCCTGGATCGACCTCACCCTCGACCGTGCCGGCCTGCGGCCGCACCTGCCGAAGGAACTCGTCTTCAGTGCCCAGGACGTTCAGGGCGTGGGCAAGCCCGCCCCCGACCTCTTCCTGCACGCGGCGGCCTCGCTCGGCGTGGCCCCGCACGAATGCCTGGTGGTGGAGGACAGCCCCAACGGCGTCCTCGCCGCCCGCGCCGCCGGAATGGACGTCCTCGGCTACACCGCACTGACCCCAGCCCACCGCCTCACCGCCGCCGGTGCCACCGGCCTGATCGAACGCCTCCCGGAGCTGCTCGACCACATCTGACACGGACGCAGTGCCCCCTGCGGGCCGGCCCGCCATGGCCGCCGCGACGGCGGTCGGCGGGCGCCCGGCCGCACGGAGGACCGCTTCGGCCCAGCCGACCGGGTCGCTCTGACGCTCGAACAGCTGCCGTCCCCACAGGCGGAGAACGGCGTCCCGGTGATCGCTCATCCCGAGATGCTCGCAGTGCGGGAGGCGGCCGCCAACGGGTTTAGGGTCCGTGCGCCCCGGGCGATGCGCGCCGTGGATCAGCCGGCACCGACGCCGTCGTCGCCCCGGTCGCGGCCACCACCTGCGACGTGGACTCGATGATCCTCGCCGGCCACGGCTTCGTCGAGCCGCCGTTCGCGATCGGCCACGAGTGCGTGGCCCGGGTGGTCGAGGTCGGCGACGCCGTCACCCGCATCGCACCCGGCGACCTGGTCGTGGTCCCCTGGGCGATCTCCTGCGGACAGCGCGAGCGCTGCCGGACCGGCCTGCAGGCGCACCGCACCGCCGTGCCCTACACGGTGACGTACGGGGCGCCGCTCGGCGGCACCTGGGGGGGGTCTGTTCTCCGACCTGGTCCGCGTCCCCTTCGCCGACGCCATGCTCGTCCCCCTCCCGGCCGGGCCGGACCCGGCCGCCGGCATCCTCGGCCCTGCCCCCGCGGTGGCTGCCGTCCTACCGGCCTCCGCGGAGCCCGGAGCTGTGGGCGGGCGGGGACCTGAACCGCGTCGACGAGGCCCTGCACCGCCTGCTGGTGGGCGGGAACGGCGCCGCGCGCCGACGACGGCGGCTCCGGCAGACCAGGCGCAGGGGCCTCGTCCGGATGATCGCCGACGAGACAGCGGGCACGCTGCTCTGAGCCGGCGTGCCTTCGTACCAGGCGGGTTCTCACACCTGGGCGTCCGGGGGCCGGGCACGGCGGCGATGGCTCGTGTCGCAGAACGGGTAGCACCTGCTGCGCCGGCACGCGCACAGGGCGACCACCGGCCGTTCACTGATCTGCCGGGTGCCGTCCGGGAGGACGATTTCGACCGGGCCCTCCACCAGGTACGGGCCGTCCGCGGCGACGGTGATCCGCCGGGGCGTGCGGTCAGGCGGGCCGGACACCGCGGACCACCACCAGTTCCTCCTCGCGCTGCCCCGGTGCGATGAGGCCGCGTTCCTCGAACCAGCCGGCCCGGGCGGTCATCACCGGCCCGAACGGCTGGCGCCGGCGGGCGGCGATCCCGACCCGCAGTCCGGCCCGGGCGAGCGCGGCACAGGTCGCCGGGACGCCCGCGAGGGCCGACTGCACGACGAGCAGCACCCCGCCGGGGGCGAGCAGCGCCGGGGCCTCGGCGCAGATCCGGTCCAGCAGGTCGCGTCCGTCGCGGCCGGCGTCCCAGCTCCGGGCGATGCCGTGGCGCGGCGGCGCCGACCGGCTGGGGACGTACGGCGGGTTCGCCGTGATGAGGTCGAACCGGCCGCCGGCGACCGGTTCGAGCAGGTCGCCGTGGCGCAGCCGCACCCGGCGGCGGTTGAGCAGCAGATTCGCCGCGGCCGCCGCCAGAGCGCGCAGGGAGACGTCTACCGCTGTGACACGGGCGCCCCGCGCGGCGGCGGCCAACGCCACCGCTCCGCTGCCGGTGCACAGATCGAGGACCCGGCTGCCGGCGAGGTTCTCCCGCTCCAGCGCGTCGGTGAGCAGCCGGGTGTCCCCCTGGGCCGGATACACACCCGGCGGGGTGAACAGAAGCATGGTCCGCGCCTGCCCGTCCGGCCCGGCCCCAACCATCGCGTCGCGTGACGACGGCGCGGAAAACTCCGGCGCGCGAGGACGGCCGCGTCGGCGGATGCCGACGGGGCGGTGGCGTCGTGACGCGGCTCCACGGTGGCCATGCTGGGCGGGAAGGCCAGGGCGACGAAGACCGTACCGACCTGCCGTCCGTCCTGCGGGGCGGGGCCGGCGACCCCGGTGGTGGCCGGGGCGTACCGGGCGCCGGTCAGGCTGCCGGACATTTGAGATGCCACCTGGGCGTGCACCGGCCCGTGCTCGCGCAGCAGCGCCAGGTCGACACCGGGCAGTCCCTGCTTCAGATCGGTCGCGGGGTGCTTCCGCGAGCACTTGGCAGCGGGCGCCGGCCGTCAGGGACCCGGCCGCGGCGACGGTGCGGTCGGCCGCGGTCCGTGCCATGGCGGTCTGCCGGGCGAGCCGCGCGGCCGGTCCGGGCGGCTGCCGCGGGAGGGGCGGTCGGGCATGGCTGAGGCCTCAGGCCCGCGGGCAGTCGTCGAGCGGTGCCCGCAGCGAGCTCCGGCCCCGGCCCCAGGCGGTGAGCAGGCGGTCGGCCATCCGGTCCTCCACCGCGCCGGTGGCGGCGATGCCGAAGGCGATGTCCGCAGCGAGTGCCGGGTCCTGCGCGACGAGCGGCTGCAGGACGGTGCGGCGCACCAGCTGTTCGTGGACGGCGTCGGCAACCACGTGCTCCCGGTAGAAGAGGGTGCCCGCAGGTGAGGCGCCGAGGCGTTCCAGCGCGCAAGCCAGCCGGGCGGCGCCCGGCGGGGAGGTGATCTCGATCGCGGCGAACTGGCCGACCGCCGCGCCGCGCAGTGCCCGGTGCAGCCCGAACAGCGACATCAGGTTGACGACGGCGAGCGCGGGGGCGGGGACGGCGTCGAGGTAGTGGCCGTAGCGGGTGTCGAGGCCCAGGTCGGCCATCATCCGTGCGAACAGCAGCGCGTGGGCCTGCTCGGGCCGCCCCGACCCGTACTCGTCGTACTGGACGGTGATCAGGGCGGCCTTGGCCGGGTGGGGCAGCCGCGGGACGACCCACAGCTGCGGGTCGGCCTCCTTGAGGTGGTAGAGCGACCGGTGGACCAGGTACTCCCGCACCTGCCACCGCTCGCCGCGCTCCAGCAGGTGGTACGAGGGGCCGGTGCCGTTCGCCGGCTCGACGAGCAGGTCGGCGACCAGCTGCTCCAGCGTGCCGGGGTCGCCGACGGCCTCGCGCAGTGCCGCCAGGAAGGCTTGCTCCAGCCGGGCCCGCAGTGCCAGGAGACCGACGTCCCACTCCCAGGCCGGGTCCACCCGGTCGAAGCCCTGGTAGTGGAGTTCGTAACAGACGTAGAGGGCCAGCTGCAGGTCCTCGCCCCACGGGTCCGGGATGTCCGCCGGGCGGCCGGGGGCTGTGCCCGGCGAGGCGGTGAGCACGTCCAGGAGCCTGGCGGACACCGGCCCGCGTGCCGAGGGGAGGACGGGCGTGGTCCGGGCGGCGGGACGACGGGCGGTCGTCATGCGGGCACCTCTCTCGCGAAGGGGAGCAGAGCCTGGCGCGGTTTCACGCGCCGCGGAGTTCGAGCGTGCAGCACTTGGGGCCGCCGCCGGCCTTGAGGAGTTCGGGCATCTCCACCGGCACCGGCCGGTAGCCGTGCGCGTGCAGCTGTGCGGCCAGACCGGCGGCGGCCCGGGGCAGCACGACGTGCCGGCCGTCGCTGATGGCGTTGAGGCCGAAGGCGGCCGCGTCCGCCTCGTCCGCGAGGATGGCGTTCGGGTACAGCGCGGCGAGCAGCCGCCGGCTGGTGGGAGCGAGGGCGGGAGGCCAGTACATGATCTGATCGTCGCTCAGGACGGTGAGCGCGGTGTCCAGATGGTAGAAGCGCGGGTCGACCAGCCGCAGGGTGACGACCGGCAGGCCGAGCAGGTGCTGCGCCTCGCGGTGCGCGGGGGCGGTCGTCCGGAGGCCCGAGCCGGCCAGGATCCGCCGTCCGGCGACCAGTAGATCGCCCTCACCTTCGTTGACCTGGGTCGCCGTGTGCACCGGCCGGTAGCCCGCGCGGGCGAACCAGCGACGGTGGGCGGCGGCCTCGCCCGCGCGTTCGGCGTACTTGAACCGTGCCACCAGCACCCGCCCGTCCACCACGGTGGCGCCGTTGGCGGTGAACACCATGTCGGGCAGCCCCGGCAACGGGTCGAGCGTCAGTACCTCGTGCCCCAGGCCGCGCAGCACCGCGCGCAGCCGGCGCCACTGCCGGTCGGCGGCCGCCCGGTCGACCGGGCGGCCGGGGTCCATCCACGGGTTGATCGCGTAGCTGACGGCGAAGTGCGCGGGTGGGCACAGCAGGTACCGCCTGCGGCGGGGTTCGCGGTGGGGCGAAGCAGTCATGGTGGGGGCTCCCGGGTCGACTCGTGGCCGGGTGGCGTCCGCTGCCACCGGTCGGTCTGCCGCGCGCCTACCCGTGGCCCGCGGGCGCACACTCCTGCGCCAATACCGGGCAGGCGGGTCACCACCGGCGCTACGGCCGCCGCAGTCACGCGATCCGAGCCATCGTCCTCCCGGCGGTCAGCCGACCGGGCTGCCGTCGCGGCTGCCCCGAGCCCTGGCGCCGAGCACGCCGGGCGGCAGGTGGTGTGGGCACGGCTGGGGAGGCGCCGGGAAGTCTCACATGAGCGAGGACGTCGGCTCGGAGCCCACCGTGTGGGCGCTGACCGTGCAGGAACAGCTCACGGGCCCTGCCGCCGCGGACGCGTACATCGAGGTCGGACGGCTCTGGCACGGAGAACTGCCAGGCCACGGCAGCCGGACGCCGTGGTGCGCGGCACGGCCGCCCGGCCGGACTGCCGGGCGGCCGTTTTCGAGGACTGCCTCGCAGCCGCCCGGGACGGCGGGGGAGTCCTGCAGGGCGTCGCCGCCGTCGACATCGTGTGAGGGCCGCCGTCGGGGATCGCCGGGGCTGTCGGGCGTGGGTGGTACCGGTGACGGGACGCGCAGGTTCGTTCCGGGGATGCCGGGCGCCCGCCGACCTTCGTCCCTGCGGCGGGCTATGTGGCGTCGGGGTGGGGGATCCGGTCGGTGTCGAAGCCGCCTCGTGTGATCTCCGCGGCCAGCTCGGCGAGTTGGATGTGCTGTGCGCGGGCGTAGGCCCGGAGTGCGGTGAACGCGTCGTCGAGGGGGAGTTGCCAGCGTTCGGCGAGGATGCCTTTGGCCTGTTCGACGGCGATGCGGCTGGTCAGCGCGTACTGGAGCTGGCCGCGTTCGGTTTCGCTGTCGTCGAGGGTGCGCTGCTGGAGGATGGCGACGGTGGCGACGTCCGCGAGTGCCTGGGCGAGCATGACGTTGTCTGCACTCAGCCGTCCGGGCGTGCTCTGGAACAGTCCCAGGGTTCCGATCACCCGTCCGCGCAGGCGCATCGGGATGGCGTTGGCGGTCACGAATCCGATCTGCCGGGCCTGCGAGGCGAAGGACCGCCACTGCGACACGACGTTCTCGTCGGTGAGGTCGATGGCGACCCGCGGGTTGCCGGTGCGGTGGCAGTCGACGCACGGGCCCTGCTCGTGCTGGAGGGCGAAGAGTTCCAGCATGTGCGTGCGCTCGTCCGAGGCGGCCACGGTCATGAGCCGGTCCTGCGGGTCGGCGAGCAGGATTCCCGCCGCCGCCACGTCGAGGAGTTCCACGCAGCGCTCACACAACTGCTGCAGGAACTCGATGACACCGAAGTCACCGGTCAGCGAGTTGGCGACCTCCACGAATACTTCCGTCAGTCGTTGCACGCGTGTCATGGAACTCGAACCTCACCCGCACCTGAAGCTGTACTCACGGCTCATTCTCGCCCAGACGGAGGCGGTGGTCGACGATGCTCCGGGAGACGGCGCCGACGGCGTGTCCGGACGCGTAGGCGTGGGCGCGGAGCCGGGCCAGCGCCTCGGGCAGCGGGACGTCGAGCTGGACGCTGAGCATTCCCGTCGCCTGGTGGACCACGGCCCGCAGGAGGGCCGGCGGATCCTCCTCCTGCGCCAGGGCCTCGCGGTCCGGTTCTGTGAGGCAGAGCGAGGTGAGGGCCGCGGCGAGGATGCGGGCGTCGCCGGCCTGGGCTCCGGTGAGTGGGCCGCGGGTGCGGCGCACCGTGGTGAGGGCTCCGACTTGGACGGCGCCGACGCCGAGGGGGAAGCTGAAGACCGCGAGGACGGGGAGCGCCGCCGACTCGGCGGCCAGCACGGGCCAGCGGTCCGAGCGGGTCCGGTCCAGGTCGGGGACGAGGACGGGCCGGCCGCCGGTGGCGGCCTCGTTCCCGGGGCCTTCGCCGAGGACGAGTTCGAGGTCCTCGAAGCGGTGGCCGAGCGTTCCGGAGCACCAGAGGAGTTCGCACTGGCCGGTGTCGGTCAGGAGCGAGACCGCCAGGGAGTCCACGCCGAGGGCGCGCCGTCCCGCTTCGGGGAGGGCGTGGAGGTCCAGGGTGTCGGCCTGCCTGCGGAGCAGGGGCAGGGTTCGGGCCATGAGGTCGCTGATCATGACGTTTCACGAGGCGTGCGCGGCCGCGGCGTTCAGCGTGCGGCCGGGATCGGTGAGGGGCGGGCCGTGTGCCGGCGCGAGGTACGTGGTGGTGGCGGTGACGTCCAGCAGTCGGCTCACCTGCCAGGAGGGGCGCAGCAACGTCAGCACTCCGCCGGCGGCGGCCGCCCGGTGGGCTGCGGCGAGCAGGACGTTGAGGCCGCTCGCGTCGCAGAACGTGACGGCGCGGGTGTCGATGTCGATGCTGCGGATGCCTGCTCGCAGGCAGCGGTCGAGTGCCGCGCGCAGGGCCGGCGCGGAGTCGAGGTCGATCTCGCCGGCGACGAGGACGACGGCGCGCTCGCCGTGCACCGGACGGTCGACGACGACCATCAGTGCCGGAGCGGGGGTGTGGACGGGCATGGTGCGGCTCCGTGGTGTCAGGCTTGGCGTCGGGTTTCGAGCCGGCCGGCCACGGGCCACCGGACATCGTGCACCCAGCCCGTTCGCTCCAGCAGGCGGATGACGGCGGCCGTGGGGTCGATCTGTCCGCGGTCGACGCCGTGGCGGGCGCAGGTGGGATCGGCGTGGTGGAGGTTGTGCCAGCTCTCGCCGAAGGACAGCAGTGCGAGGGGCCACAGGTTGGTGGCGCGGTCGTGGCGGCGGGTACGGAAGGGGCGTCTGCCGATCATGTGGCACAGGGAGTTGACGCTCCAGGTCACGTGCTGAAGCAGGGCGACGCGGACGAGGCCGGCCCAGATCAGGGCGGTGAGTGCGGCGCTCCAGGTACCTCCCACGGCCCATCCCGCGCCGAAGGGCACTGCCAGGGACAGGACGCACAGCCAGGGGAACGCCCTGGACACGGCTCGCAGGTCCGAGTCCGCGAGCAGGTCGGGTGCGTAGCGGGCGGGCGGGGTGATGTCGGCGGTGAACAGCCAGCCGACGTGGGCGTGGACCAGGCCCCGGAGTTCGCCGGTGAGGCTGGTGCCGAAACGGAACGGGGAGTGCGGGTCCCCGGGGCGGTCGGTGTAGGCGTGGTGGCGGCGGTGGGTGGCGACCCAGGTGATCACGTCTCCCTGGAAGCTCATCGATCCGGCGATCGCCATCGCGATCTTCACGGGGCGGTTGGGGGTGAAGCTGCCGTGGGTGAGGCCGCGGTGGAAGCCCACTGTCACGCCCAGCCCCGTGAGGCAGTACAGCACGACGGCGAGGACCACATCGGTGGGACCCACGACGCTGCCCCACAGCAGCCAGAGCGCGGCCGCGAGGGCGATGAAGGGGAACGCCACCACGACGGCGGTGACAGCCATCTGCCATCGGGGGACACGGTTCCGGCCTTCGGATTCGTCACGCGGGAACGGGGAGACTCCGTCGTAGAGCACCGGGACGGTGCTGCCCCGCGTCGCGTCGGTGCCGCCGTCGGACAGTGATGAGGTGCGGCGGTCTGTGATGGCCATCCCGGCTCCTTCGCCGTTGGTGCGGCGCAGCCGGGGTCTGGGGCGGCGGATAGGACCCGATGACTCTCCCGCCCGGAGAATGGGCCGGGCGTTCGTTCGGGTCTTCTTCGACGGTACGCCCATCGTGTCGCCCCGCCAAGAATCCGATCGCGGGCTCGCCCATCGTCCGGCCGGCCGAGCGGCCACGATGCCCCTTGCCAGGCCTTCCGGGCAGGCCGGACCTGCGCCGAAGACGTACGGCGTGCCCTCGCCCGTCGTCACCGGCCGCGAGCACCGGCAAACGCGAAACTTCGGCGCTTGCTGGTGCTCGCGGCCGGTGGGGGCATGCCTGCCTGTCGGGTGAGGACTCCAGTCCCAGAGACCGTTTGACGGTTCACCAGTAGTGGCGACGGCCTCCGACCTCGTGACCGACGGCGCCGAGGATCCAGAGGATCAGTCCGATGACGACCAGGACGATGCCGATCGTCCACAGGAAGCCGATGCCGGCGACCAAGCCGATGACGAGAAGGATGACTCCGAGGATGATCATTGGGACCTCCGGCGTGACGCCCCCCTTGAATGGCCTTGTCTGGTGCTGCGCGAATGCGGAGCGAGGGCGGATCCCGGGTAGGGTCTGCCGCAACGGGGTCGGGAGCGGTGTGCGGCTGCCCGGCGTTCCTTTGTGGTCAGCGGAAGATCGCGTCGGCGGCCTTCTTGAGCGAGCCGGGCTGCTCGGGCCGGCGGGGTGCCGTGGCGCGGGCCTCCAGCATGCGGGCCCCGATCTCCTGGAGTTCCTTGCGGCCCAGGGCGTCGCGGACCTTGGGGAACCAGTCGTCCTCCTCCTCCTGGATGTGGTGGCCGACGGCTTCGACGAGGACGGTGGTCTTCGCGTCGAACCGCTCGTCGCCGGGGTCCATCGCGTCGAGTTCGGTGCACAGCAGGTCGGCGACGTGGTGCTCCTCGAAGGACTCCAGGATGTCGTGTTCGAGGGCGGGAACGAGTTCGCGGACCGCGGGGTACATGACCTCGTTCTCGATGAAGGTGTGGACCGTCAGTGCTTCCACGATCCTGCTCACGAGGTCTGCCTTGACCTCCGAGGCGTTCTCGTCGGCGGCTTCGAAGGCCCGGAAGAGGCGGCGCACCTCCTTGTGGTCCTCCTTCAGCAGAACAATGGCGTCAGTGGACATGGGTTGGTTCCTCCGTAGGACGAGGCGTGGCTTCGCGTCTGCCCACCGGGCCCGAACTCACACGTCCGTGCCCGCCGATCCCGTGCCGTCCGCGTCTGAACAACTGCCGGGCGGGCGCGGTTTCGGGGCTCGGCCGCCGTGGTGAGGGTTCTGCTGTCGCCTGAGCCGGTTCGGTCTTCGCCCGCAACTACGCCGTGCCCCGAGACCTGGACCCGTTGCTGACCCGTCGTGGCGTGCGGCGTCATGGTCAGGGCAGGATCGGCCTGCGATCGGGCTTCGGGGTGTGGAGGTCGTCGATGGTGATGTCGACGCGTGTGACGGCTAGTCCGAGGGTGTGCCGGGCGTTGCGCAGGACGGCCCGGCGGACCTGGTCGGCCTGGGGGAGCAGTGGGCGGGACGGGTCGGCGGTGAGGGTCATGGTTGCGTGAATGGTTCTACCGCCGGCGACGGGTGTGAGGCGGCAGCTGCCCGCCCGGGCCGTGCCGGCGTTGTCGGCGGCGCGGCGCAGCGCTATGGCTGCGGTGTTCTCGTCGATGCGATGTCTCCGGGCGGGGTCGCCACGGGAAAGCTGTCGTCCCCGTCGGTGTTCGGCCCGTACCGCGCGCATGACCCGCTCTGCCAGGGCCGTGCTCCAGCTGTCGGGTCCCTGTGCGCGCAGGGCCTCGGTGGCCTGACGCAGGAGGCGCTGCTTCTGGGCGTCGGCGGGGTCATCGGGACTGCCCGGGTTCAGGCCGGTGCCAGGCCCTGTCGGTGTCTGGTCGGCTGTGCGGGGCGGGCGGTGTTCTAGCGCCATGGGTCCATCGCCTCCGCCAGGGACCGGCGTGCACGGAACAGCCTGCCGCGCACCGTCTGTTCGCTGACGCCGAGGGTTCGTGCGATCTCGCCGTAGTGCATGCCGTGCAGTTCGCGCAGGATCCAGCAGGCCCGCTGGTCGGGGTCGATGCCGGCCAGTGCGCGGGAGAGTGCGCGTGTGGCGGCGCGGGACTCGGCGATCTGCTCCGGCGCTCCCCGGGCCTGGAGTGCCGGGAGTTCGGGCCGGATGTCGAGGGGGACGGCAGGCAGGGGACGGCTGCGCAGGAGACTGAGGCAGCGGTTGGTGACGATGCGGTAGAGCCAGGTGCGGAACGCGGCGTCGCCCCGGAATTCCGGCAGTCGTCTCCACGCGCTGAGGAGGGACTCCTGGACGACGTCCTCGGCGTCCTGCCGGTTGCCGGTCAGGTGTCGGGCGAGGGTGAGGAGGACGGCGCTGTGGCGGCCGACCAGGACGGCGAAGGCGTCGTCGTCGCCCTCTGCGGCTCGGACCGCGAGGAGCCGGTCGCCGGCCGGGCCGGCGCGGTCCGGGCGGACTGCGGTGGACGGGGACGGCAGGCGCCACGGCACCGCCGCGCGGTCGCGTCGGGCGGAGGGCCGGGGCGGCGGAGGCCGCCCGCGGAGGCCGGCGGTGGTGTGGGTCTGCGCTGTGCTCATCATGCTGTCCGGTTGCCGGTGCCGTGCATCCCCCCTCGCCCCTCCGCCTGTCCCGGATACGAACAATCATGCCGAGGACGTGAGGATTTCCCGCGGGCGGCGTCCAACAGTTCGGCGGGCCCGTCCGGGTCCGCGCCGGGGCGAGGTCAAGGAGGCCTGCCATGACGGACACGGCCGGCAGTTTCCCGCAGGGCGAGGCACGCTCGGCAGACGACGGCCTGCACGGCCGCGCCGGCGCCGAGCGGACGCCCGAGGACAGGGGGAGGACGACCATCGCGGACGGCGTCGTGGAGAAGATCGCGGGCACGGCCGCGCGGGACGTCCCCGGTATCCACGCCCTGGGAGCCGGGATGTCCCGCACCCTGGGCGCGGTACGCGAGCGCGTTCCGGGCGGCGGACGGGCCAGCGTCAGGGGCGGAGTGAAGGTCGAGGTGGGCGAGCGCCAGGCCGCCGTCGACCTCGTCGTCGTCGTCGAGTACGGCGTACCCATCACCGAGCTGGCGGGCGACGTGCGCGTCAGTGTCATCTCGGCTGTGGAACGCATGACCGGCCTGGAGGTCGTGGAGGTGAACATCGCCGTCGACGACGTCCACCTCCCCGACGAGGACGACGACACCGAGAGCCGCGTCGCCTGACCGGCAGCCGCCCGACCCCTCGCCGACGCTGTCCGGACGCTGCTGCGTGCTTCGGGCGACCCGGGGCGGCACCGAACAAGGAGCATGTGAGATGAGCACAACCGCACTCGGTCTGCTCGCGGGAATGGCCCTGGGATTCGCCGGATACTTCGGCGGCTTCTGGGCCTTCCTCCTGGTTCTCGTCCTCGGCGTGGTCGGCCTCGTCGTCGGGCGCCTCCTGGAGGGCGACGTGGACGTCAGGGACTGGCGCCGGCCCCGATCCGAGGACCGGCGCCGATGACCCCGCAACCCGTCGCGGCACACGAGCGCGGCGCCACCGTCATCCCGGACCGCGTGGTGGCCAGGATCGCCGCCCGGGCCGGCCGGGAGGCCCTCCTCACACAGCCGTACGGCCCCGCGCGGCCCGCACCGCCGACCCCCGACGCGTCGGCACGCGTCCACGGCAGCTCCACCCGCATCAGGCTGGCCGTCGAACTGCCCTACCCGATCGACCTCGCCGCAGCCGCCCGCGAACTGCAACGCCAGGTGGCCCTTCGCGTGGGTCGCCTGACCGGACTCGAGGTCACCGAGGTCGCCCTCGCGATCCGCCGCCTCCGCCCCGAGGGCAGCGGCGGCCGCGTCAGCTGACCCGCAGCGCACGCCCCGGCACCGAGCCCCTCCCCGCGGACCACCGCCACGAGGAGCCGCCCCGTCCACCGCCACCAGACCTCAGGGAGAGCCGGCATGACACACCAGCACCCGGCCGTCTCCGACCCGGACCCCGAATCCGCCACCGTGCAAGGTGGTCCGCCCGACAGGACACCACCCGGCAAGCCCACGGGCGACACCGACCGCGGCCGTGCCCGGCACGGGCGTGCAGCCCCGCGCTGGTGGTCCGAGCGGAGGGTTCCCGCCGCGATCGTGGCCCTCGTCGTCCTGGCGGCCTGCGCGTTCACGCTGTTCGACGTCGTCCGGGTGCGCACCGGCCACACCGCCGCGGCCTGGCGCAAGACCCTCGCCGACGAACTCGCCGCCCGGCCGATCGACGACCCGTGGGTCATCACCGGCGCGGCAGTGGCAGCCGTCCTCGGCCTGTGGCTGATCATCCTGGCGCTCACCCCCGGTCGCCGGCACCTCCTGCCCATGGCGGCCCCCGACGACCCGGACGCACCGCAGGCCGCCCTCGACCGCGACGGTGCCGCACGACTGCTGCGCGATGCCGCCCTGCGCGTGCCGGGCGTATCCCACGCCGACATCAGGGTGCGCCGGCGCCGGATCAACGCCCGTGCGCAGGTCTCCTTCCGCGACCTGGACACGGTGCGAACCGAGGTCACCGATGCGCTGACAGCGCAGCTCGACGCCCTCGCCCTGGCCCGGGTACCCCGGCTCACGGTCCGAGCCCGCCGGCGCGGCCCGTGACCGTGCCACCGCAGCGACACAGACCGCGGGCCCCATCGCCACAGGAGACGACCTGATGAACTCTCACTCCGTCCTCAACCGGACCCTGCTGGCCGTCGCGGGCCTGGTCATGCTGGGCGGTGGCCTGCTCGTGCTGGTCGGCGCCCTGGACCTCTACCGGCGCTGGAGCCTCGACCCGCCCGCCGACTGGCCCCTCACCGGCCCGCACGACACCCTCCTGCCGGTCCAGGACCGCACCCGCTGGACGGACGAGGCCTGGTGGTGGCCCACCGTCATCGCCGCCCTGACCATCCTCACCGCCCTGGCCCTGTGGTGGCTCCTGGCACAACTCCGCCACCGGCACCCCGGACGCCTGCCGGTCGGCAACCCGCCCTGCGACGGCGTCGAACTGCACGACGCCGCACTCAACGACGCCCTGGCCGCCGACGCCGCCCGACTCCCCGGCGTCCACAAGGCGCAGGCCCACCTGACCGGTCACGCCCACCACCCCCACGCCACCCTCGACCTCACCCTCGATCCGGACGCCCGCCCCCGCGACATCCTCCCCGCCCTGGAAAGCACCCTGCACCGCGCCCGCCGCAGCACCGGATGGGAGCAACTCCCCACCCGGGCCACGCTGCGCGTCGCCTCCCACCGGCCCCACCGCGCCGAGTGACCCGCGACGACCAGGCCACGGCCGGCACAAGGGGCGTGTCAGCGACCTCGTGTAAGTCACCTGTGGTCATTGGATGCTGAGCCGGTCCTCGAAGAACAGCGAGAACTGGTTCAGCGCCTCCTTCCAGTGTGCGGCGACGTGGTTGACGTCGCGCGCCTTCGGGTTGATGAGCTCCCGGACGGCGAGGTAGAGCACCTTCAACGCGGCCTGTTCGGAGGGGAAATGGCCGCGGTTGCGGGTGGCCTTCCGCAGCCGGGAGTTGATCGACTCGACCATGTTCGTGGAGTAAACGACCTTCCTTATCGCGGGCGGGAAGGCCAGGTAGGGCGTGAACTCGGGCCAGGCCCGTTGCCAGGTCTGGACGACCGCCGGATAGCGGGTTCCGAGATCGGAAGCGGCGAACTCCTCCAGCGCCTGTTCGGCGGCCTGCTCGGTCGCGGCCGTGTAGACGGCCTTCAGTGCCGGCACCAGCTTGGGGTGGTCCCGCTTGGACGCCAGCCTGAGAGACGCCCGGATCAGGTGGATCACACACGTCTGGACCGTGGCGCGGGGCCAGGTCGCGGTCACCGCGTCGGGCAGGCCCTTGAGCCCGTCGCAGGCGACGATACAGACGTCCTCGACGCCGCGGTTGCGCAGTTCGGACAGCACCGCCATCCATGTGGTCGCGCCCTCGCCCTCCGCGCCGACCCACAGCCCCAGGACGTCCTTGCGGCCGTCCATGTCGACCCCGACCGCAAGGTAGACCGGCTTCGAACTCACCGCACCGGAGCGGATCTTCACCCACAGCGCGTCGATGTAGATGATCGGCCAGACCGGGTCCAGCGGCCTGTTCTGCCAGACGGTGAGTTCGTCGGTGACGGCGTCGGTGACCCTGCTGATCAGGTCCGGGCTGACCTCGACGCCGTAGATGGCGGCCAGGTGGGAGCGGATGTCCCGCACGCTCATGCCGCGGGCGTACAGCGACAGGATCCGCTCGTTGAACCCCGCCAGCCGCCGCGCGTTCTTCGGCACCAGCAGCGGCTCGAACTCTCCGTTGCGGTCCCTGGGCACCGCCACCGTCACCGCTCCGACGTCGGTCAGCACCGTCTTCGGCGAGGTGCCGTTGCGGCTGTTGCCCGAGCCCCGGCCCGCGGGGTCGTGCTTCTCGTAGCCCAGGTGCTCGGTCATCTCGGCCTCCAGCGCCCGTTCCAGCACGGCCCGGGTGATCTGGGTCAGCAGCCCGCCCTCGCCCAGCAGGGCCGCCCCGGAGGCATCGGCGCGGTCCATCAGCCGCTCGACGACCTCGTCCACCAACTCGTCCCCGACCTGCTCGACGGCCGGGTTCTCGCTGTCAGTAGTCATGTCCGTCCGTTCAGAGAGAGAGAGAGAGAGAGAGAGAGAGAGAGAGAGAGAGAGAGAGAGAGAGAGAGAGAGAGAGAGAGAGAGAGAGAGAGAGAGAGAGAGAGAGAGAGAGAGAGAGAGAGAGAGAGAGAGAGAGAGAGAGAGAGAGAGAGAGAGAGAGAGAGAGAGAGAGAGAGAGAGAGAGAGAGAGAGAGAGAGAGAGAGAGAGAGAGAGAGAGAGAGAGAGAGAGAGAGAGAGAGAGAGAGAGAGAGAGAGAGAGAGAGAGAGAGAGAGAGAGAGAGAGAGAGAGAGAGAGAGAGAGAGAGAGAGAGAGAGAGAGAGAGAGAGAGAGAGAGAGAGAGAGAGAGAGAGAGAGAGAGAGAGAGAGAGAGAGAGAGAGAGAGAGAGAGAGAGAGAGAGAGAGAGAGAGAGAGAGAGAGAGAGAGAGAGAGAGAGAGAGAGAGAGAGAGAGAGAGAGAGAGAGAGAGAGAGAGAGAGAGAGAGAGAGAGAGAGAGAGAGAGAGAGAGAGAGAGAGAGAGAGAGAGAGAGAGAGAGAGAGAGAGAGAGAGAGAGAGAGAGAGAGAGAGAGAGAGAGAGAGAGAGAGAGAGAGAGAGAGAGAGAGAGAGAGAGAGAGAGAGAGAGAGAGAGAGAGAGAGAGAGAGAGAGAGAGAGAGAGAGAGAGAGAGAGAGAGAGAGAGAGAGAGAGAGAGAGAGAGAGAGAGAGAGAGAGAGAGAGAGAGAGAGAGAGAGAGAGAGAGAGAGAGAGAGAGAGAGAGAGAGAGAGAGAGAGAGAGAGAGAGAGAGAGAGAGAGAGAGAGAGAGAGAGAGAGAGAGAGAGAGAGAGAGAGAGAGAGAGAGAGAGAGAGAGAGAGAGAGAGAGAGAGAGAGAGAGAGAGAGAGAGAGAGAGAGAGAGAGAGAGAGAGAGAGAGAGAGAGAGAGAGAGAGAGAGAGAGAGAGAGAGAGAGAGAGAGAGAGAGAGAGAGAGAGAGAGAGAGAGAGAGAGAGAGAGAGAGAGAGAGAGAGAGAGAGAGAGAGAGAGAGAGAGAGAGAGAGAGAGAGAGAGAGAGAGAGAGAGAGAGAGAGAGAGAGAGAGAGAGAGAGAGAGAGAGAGAGAGAGAGAGAGAGAGAGAGAGAGAGAGAGAGAGAGAGAGAGAGAGAGAGAGAGAGAGAGAGAGAGAGAGAGAGAGAGAGAGAGAGAGAGAGAGAGAGAGAGAGAGAGAGAGAGAGAGAGAGAGAGAGAGAGAGAGAGAGAGAGAGAGAGAGAGAGAGAGAGAGAGAGAGAGAGAGAGAGAGAGAGAGAGAGAGAGAGAGAGAGAGAGAGAGAGAGAGAGAGAGAGAGAGAGAGAGAGAGAGAGAGAGAGAGAGAGAGAGAGAGAGAGAGAGAGAGAGAGAGAGAGAGAGAGAGAGAGAGAGAGAGAGAGAGAGAGAGAGAGAGAGAGAGAGAGAGAGAGAGAGAGAGAGAGAGAGAGAGAGGGCCGGCCAAGACCCGAGGCCGAGCCTCGGCCAGCCTGTCACATCACGGACTTACACGATCTTTCAGATACGCTCGGCACAAGCGGGCCGGAACGAAGCGCAAGTGCGGACATCACTTTCGACCGGAGCGTTCGGTCGAAGTACCGGGCCCGACCGGCGGGGACGAGCGGACTGCAGGCCAGCAGTCGGCTTCCGTTGCGGCCCGTGCCGCGCCCGCGCGCTGCGGGTGTCAGTCCGGTGGCGGGAGGAGGGTGCCGAGTGGGCCGAGGTCCGCCGGCGGGGGTGTGGGTGGGGGCGGGGTGGCAGGGGCGTCGAGATAGAGCTTGACGCCCCACTCCGGCCGGTCGGCCAGCCGGGTGAGGCGGTCGAGGAAGGCATCCTGCCGGGCGTCGAGCACGGCACGTACGCGGCCGTCGTCGAGGTGGACGGTGGCCGGCCGCAGCGGCAGCACGGTGGTGTGCGCCGCGATCGCCTCGATCACGCCGTGGCGGGTCCGGGCGACCTCCTCCAGCCACGCGAGTTCCTCCAGGTGGCGTCGGAGTGCGGTCTCGTCGAAGTCCTCGGCGGCCACCGGGTCACGGCGGCCACCGGGTCACGGCCGTGCGTGGGCTGCACGAGGCGGGCCCGCGAGGCGGCGCAGGCGCCGGTTCTCCTCCTCCAGCGGCTCCCGACTCCCGGCCGGGAGGACAACGAGGGGTCGTGCTCACACCAGTCGATGCCCATCTCCGTGGCCTTGTCCACGGAGGCGATCAGCAGACGCAGTTTGATGGTGAGCAGTTCGATGTCACGGTCGTGCCGTCTCCTTCTCCGGCCGGGGGTTGCGCGGGTGCACTGTCAGGTGCCGGTCTGCTGCCTGTGGGCGCTGATCTCGTCCAGGCGGTCGAGGAGCTCGTCCTCACGCCGGTCGAACGTCTCGTCGTCGATCTCACCGGCCAGGAGTGCCTGCTCCAGAGCGGCGAGCTCCTGCTGGACGGGTCCGGGGTCGTAGTACTCGTTCTCGGCGGTCTCCACCACGCGTTCCAGCACCCAGACGGTGCCGCGCAGCGGTGCGAGCGGGAGGGTGAGGATCTGGGTGAGCAGGCCCATGGCGACTTCCTCCTTTCTCACACGAAGCTGTAGGCGGGCAGCGGGCCGTGCAGCCGGAAGTCGAAGTCGTCGCCGAGTTCGGCGGTGAGGCCCTTCTCGGCCGCGAGGAACAGCTGCTCGTGCTCCCGGTCCACCAGGAACGAGACGTTCAGGAAGTCCTCTCCCGTCGGCTCGGAGTTGACCTCCTGGCGGGCGTGGGGCCGCAGGGCCTCCGTGATGCCGGTGGCCAGCGCGTAGTGGCGGGCACGGACCTCGTGGGCGACCAGTTCGCCGAGGGCCGGCGGCAGCTCCGGGCTGGTGTTGCCGCCGATGATCTCGTCGTTGAGCTGCCTGGCCTCGGGCGACTCCAGCAGGATCTGGCGCAGCAGGGCGTTCTCGTCGATGGATGCCTTCAGGTGGTACTCGGCGCAGCCCTCCAGTGCGGTGAGCCGGCTCAGGTACTCGTCGTGGCGTTCGGCGAGCGCCGCCCGTACCGTGTCGTCGTCCGGGGCGGTGAGGCCGAACTGCAGCGGCAGAACGGTGCCGTCGGACATCAGACGTTCCTGGACGCTCTGGTGTGCGGTGAGGTCACGGCGTTTGGGTCGCAGTCCGTCCGGGGCGTCGCTGACGACCGCACAGAGCGGCCCGGCGCACACGCTGCGGAGTGTCGAGGGAGGCTCGCCCACGCCGACGAGGCCGGCCAGGTCCCGGGGGTGGCCGGCGGCGGTGATGGAGTACACGTAGACGGACACGTCATTCCTCCCGGCGCCGGGCGGGCCTGCGGGCCGGCCGTTCACGCTTGGGCGCGGGCTTCTCCTCTTCCTCCTCCTCGTCGCTGTCGCGGCCGAGGTGGAGTGCGTCGGACACGGCCTCCACGGCGCCGGACAGCGCGCCCTTGCTCTTGCCGTGTGCACCGCCCTCGGTGACCTCGCCGACGATGTCGGTGAGCTGGGTCGGTGCCTTCCGCCCGGTCTCCAGGTCGAGGCGGTTGCAGGCCTCGGCGAACCGCAGATACGTGTCGACGCTGGCGACGACGATCCGGATGTCGATCTTCAGGATCTCGATACCGACCAGGGAGACCCGGATGAAGACGTCGATCACCAGCCCGCGGTCCAGGATCAACTCGAGAATGTCGTAGAGACTGCCGGTGCTCCCGCCACGGGAAACGCCGGCTTGGCCTTGCGGCACCACGGTCACGGGTGCCTCCCTTCGCCGGCCGCCGGTGCGTCCGGCGGGTGTGTGCCCCCACCGCGGCCGGGTGGGTGTCACGTCGGCCGGTCGATCTGCCCCCTGCTGTAGCGGCGGATCCGCTGGTAGGCGAGCAGTTCGCCCTCCTCGTCGAGCGTGACGCGGTAACTGGCCATCACGCTGGTCGTGTCCGGGATCCGTTCCAGTTCCACCACCTCCACGTCGGCCTGCCAGCCCTCCTCGGTCGGCTTCAGCGCCGACACGGAATCCGGTGCCCGGCCGAGCAGTTCAGCGAGTTGTTCGGCTGCGTAGCGCATGGCACGGGGGGCCGAGATCCGCCGCGCGGGCTTGGACGCGCGGCGGCGAGGGGCTGTTCGCGGCTCGTGGGGGCCTTCACGGGCAGGTCTACGAGCCGCTGCGCCTTCCTCATTGCCTGTGGCCATCTGCCTGCTCCGGAATCGGAGGCGTGTCGGTTGCGCTCATGAGCGCTACTTCCATCCTGCCTCCCATTGTCTCCTGCCCGGATCGGCGGCGCAGCCGCGCACGTCCGATGCACGGGACGACCGGTGAGGTCGGCCCCGGGCCCACCGTGACGACATGGTTTGCGACACGGCATCGCCGTGCAGAAGCCCCGTACCCCGCGTGCGCTCACCGGGCCGACTGACCAGACTGGAGATACGGATCGCCGCGGCCCCGCGCGCCGAGAGGGCCTGTCCCTTGCGGAGCTGCACCGCGGTTGACCGGGTGCGCGTGAGTGACGGGACGTCATGACGCCCCGCGCGCCGAGGTGGGTCGGGCCTCCGGCCGCATCGCGTGTGCCCCGGCGTTCGCCGGGAGCTTGGTAGCGAGCCCGGAGCAACGCTCCCGTCGCGGGTACGGGCCCTCGCACCGTCGTGTGTGCCCCCTTGACGCGGTGCCCGGTCGGGAAGGGGGCACGAGCCGAAGGGATGACTTCATGAACAACACCACCAAGGTCGCTCTGGGCGCCGCGGTCGCCGGCGGATATGTACTCGGACGCGCGAAGAAGGGGCGGCTCGCCTTCGCCGTCGCGACGTACATCGCCGGAAGGCGGTTCGGGCTCGATCCGCGTCAGCTCGCCACCGAAGGGCTCAGGAAGCTGGGTGAGGTCCCGCAGGTCGCGGAGCTCGGCGAGCAGGTCAAGGGGGAGTTCCTGGAGACGGGCAAGAAGGCATTGGTCGCTGCGGCCAACCGACGCGTCGGCGAGTTCGCCGACTCCCTGCACGAGCGCACGCTCAACATCGGCAAGCCGAAGGAGAAGGAAGAGGAGCCCGAGGAGCCCGAGGAGCCGGAGGACGAAGAGGAGCCCGAGGAGCCGGAGGAGGAGCCCGAGGAGGAGGAGGAGCCCGAGGAGCCGGAGGACGAAGAGGAGCCCGAGGAGGAGCCCGAGGAGCCGGAGGACGAGGAAGAGCCCGAGGAGGAGCCCGAGGAGGAGCCCGAGGAGGAGGACCAGAAGAAGCCGGCGCAGAAGCGCGCTGCGCGGCGCCGTGCCGCCACGAGCGGCGACCGCGCCGGGCGTGCCTCGCGGTCGGCCCCCAGGGCCGAGCCCGAGCCCTCGCCCGAACGCAAGCCCGCCAGGAAGACCCCGGCCAGGAAGTCGGCCACGGCCGCCAAGAAGCCCCCGGCGAAGAGTGCCTCCCCCGCCAAACGTTCAACGGGTCGCGCGGCGCCGGCCAAGCCGGCGGCCAAGAAGACGGCAGGCGCGCCCGCCCCGGCGAAGAAGGCCGCGGCGAAGAAGGCCCCAGCGAAGAAGGCCGCGGCCAAGAAGACCGCGGCCAAGAAGACCGCATCCGGCACGTCCTCCACACGCTCCACCCGCAGGAGGTAGGCCATGGCCACGACGGACCGTGAGGCGCCCGAAAAGTCGGGTTTCGACAAGCTGCGCGAGGAGGCCGTTCACTATCTCGGGGCCCAGATGGAGCACCTGGTCGAGAAGGCCGGCGACAAGGTCTCCGATCTTACGGGTCAACTCGGGGAGGTCGCCGAGAACGGGGGAATGCTGCCGAAGGTCGGCGCCCGTGTCCTGCAGGGCGAGTCGCCGATCAAGGCCTTCCTCGGTGAGAAGGCGAAGAGCATCAAGGACAACGTCGTCGACAAGGTCAAGGGGGCGTTCGGCGGGGGCGGCAAGCCCGGGCGGAAGTCCGGCAAGAAGCCGATGAACATGATCGAGGCCCTCGACGTCGGCGTGCCCGTGCGCACCGCGTACGACCACTGGACCAAGTACGAGGACTTCAGTGGTTTTGCCAAGGGAGTGCAGAGCGTCTCCCAGGGCGACGAGGTCACCACCGACTGGAAGGTCAAGGTCGGTCCGTCCAAGCGGAGTTTCAAGGCGACCGTCCAGGAGCAGGTGCCGGACGAGCGCATCGTGTGGACTTCGCAGGGTGCCAAGGGCAGCACCCGCGGCGCTGTGAGCTTCCACGAGATCACTCCCACGCTGACCCGCATCGTCCTCGTCGTCGAGTACTACCCCGCGGGCTTCTTCGAGAAGACCGGAAACATCTGGCGCGCCCAGGGCCGCCGCCTGCGGCTGGACTTCAAGAACTTCCAGCGCTACGTCTCCCTCACCAACGACGAGGCCGAGGGCTGGCGCGGCGAGATCCGCGACGGCGAGGTCGTCAAGACCCATGACGAGGCCATGGAAGAGGAGGAGGCTGCCCGGGAGCGGGAGGACCAGGAAGGCGAGGGCGAGGAGTACGAGGGCACCGAGGGCGAGGACGAGTACGAGGACGAGGAAGAGCCCGTGGAGGGTGACGCCGAGGACGAGTACGACGACGAGGAAGAGCCCGCGGAGGGTGACGCCGAGGACGAGTACGACGACGAGGAGGAGTACGAAGAGGACGCTCCGGAGGACGAGTACGAGGACGACGGCGAGGCCGAGGACTTCGAACCGGATGAGGAGGAGGAGGATGACCGCGCCCGCCGCTGACCGTCGACGGCCCCGGCGCGGTCCGGCTGACAGCCTTCCCCCTGGCCAGGCACGGCGCCGCCGGCCCCGGAGACAGGTCTTTGATCATGACCGCGATCCTCGATCGCGCGACGGCGCCGGCCACCTCCGTACACGCCGTGCGGCTCTCCACGGCGCCCGAGGGCATGCGGGGGCCGGCCGGTTGGCCGGCGCCCGGCTGATGTTGCAGGCCGCGAACACCCGGACCGCGAGCGCTCTGCTCGCCGTCCGGGTGCGGACGATGGTGCGGCAGAGGCGGTGAACGGTTCCGGGTTCCTGCCGTCGGCAGGCGCGCCCGCTGACGGCCCGGGTGAGGCCGACGTACGCACGAGCCTCGCCCGGAGCCGGGCCACCTTTTGGCCGGTATCCGCGCAGCCGTCCTGTTGCTGATTGCCGGCAGCCACGGCGTCGGCCCCTTCGACCCGCAGGTGGTTGGCCGGCCGTCGCACTGCGACCAGGCCTGGTCCGTCATCGGGGCCGGGCTCAGACGGCCGGGTCGGCCGAACCGGGCTGCTGCGGGCTGTGTCGCCGGCAGTCCCGATCTGAAGCGACCGGGCTCGGTTCCAGGGCCGCGCCCTCCAGCAGCGGCGCACCGAGTGTGGTAGTCAACATGCATGCCGATGGAGCCCCCCAGCGCTGGAGGCCGTCCGACTCCGTTTCGACGGCTGCGCCGGAGGGTTCGCCGGTCGCCGGCCGGGCGCGGCTGGATGCGGGGCGGCGATCTGCAGCTGTCTCAGCGGGCGCTGGGCTTCGCGGCGCTCGGGTTCCTCACCCTGGTTCCGCTGCTGATCGTGGTCTCCGCAGCCGATCCGGACCGCGGGCGGGGGTTCGCGCAGTGGCTGGGGGACGGGCTCGGCGTGTCGCTGGCTTCCAGGCAGGAGGTCGAGCAGCTCTTCGGGCGTCCCGGCCAGGCGTTCCGGACGACGACGGCCTTCGGCCTCGCCGCCCTGGCGGTGTTCGGCCTGTCGTTCGGGGCCGCGGTGCAGAGCGGGTACGAGAAGGCCTGGAACCTGCCGCCGGCCCGCTGGTGGGCCCGGTGGCGGCACGTGCTGTGGCTCGCGGTCCTCATCGGGTTCCTCTTCCTGTCCGCCACCAGCACGCTCGGGCGCCGGTCCGCGGCCGGAGGTCTCGCGGCGGCGCTGAGCGCGGTGGTGTTCGTCTGGTGGTCGCAGTGGCTGCTGCTCGGCGGCCGGGTGCGCTGGCGTGCCCTGCTGCCGGGGGCCGTGGTGACCGTGGTCGGACTGCTCGGCCTGCGGCTCTTCTCCCGGCTCGTCTTCTCACCGCTGATCGCCTCCAACACGGTCACCTACGGCCCGTTCGGGACCGTGCTGGTCATCCAGTCCTGGCTGGTCGGCGTGGGATTCGTCGTCTTCGGCGGCGCACTGGTCGGCCGCCTGATCCACGAAGAACTCCCACGCGCGACACGCGCGCTGAAACGGCGGAAGTGAGACCCGACTCGGCGGCACGGCCGTTGTGGGAGGGGCACCCGCGCCCGTGCCTGTGTCGAAGCGTGGCAGCCGGCCGGCCGCTCTTGACCGTGATCAAGAAGTGCGGCGCGCCGTGTCGTGTCCGATCGGACCGGCCGATGGCATCGCTCCGAACGCGGTGTGCCGCGACGTCGGGCGAGTCGGCTCTCGACCACGGTGCCAGGCCCGGTGGCTCTCACCGCCGCTGTCCCCGTGGCTCTCGAACGACCTTCCGATACAGCGGGAGCATCGCCCTCACCGGCTGGTCGACCGGTCCCGCAGCACTGCCGGGCGCAGGACGTGGCGCCCGGTCAGGTGCGTTGGCGGCGCCCGGTGGCTTGCGGGGAGCGCCGCGGTCTCGGATCTGACGGCCCGGCGCCGCGGTCGGAATCGGCTGTGCCGATTCGCGGCCGTGGCGCCGGGCCTTGGGATGAGACGGGGTGCGTCTCAGTAGTAGTGGGGGCGGCTGCCGACCTGGTGGCCGACCGCGCCCATGATCCACAGGATCAGGCCGATGACGACCAGGACGGCGCCGATGGTCCACAGGAAGCCGATGCCGGCGACGAGTCCGATGACGAGGAGGATGGCTCCGAGAATGATCACGATGTCTCCGTTGCGGTTTCCCCCCTTGGTGCGGTGCTCCGTCAGTGCGTGGGCGCCGATGTGCGCTTCCTGCTTCCGTTGGCGGTTCTGGGGGTTCTGGGTGCGCCGGCCCCGGTCGTGGTCGGTGGGGTTCGGCGTCCGTGTCCGGCGCCCGTCGCTGCTTCGGGCCCGGGGGTCGGGGTGGTGGTCAGGCCGGTGAGGAGGATGTCGAGGCCGCGCTCGAGTTCGGCGGCGCCGTCGTAGGTGGCGAGGGCTGTGGCGAGGGAGCGCAGGAGGGGGAATTCGCCGAGCGGCAGGCGGTGGAGTCCCAGGCGCAGCAGGTCGTCGGTCTCCTCGGGGTTGTCGACGAGTTCCTGGAGTTCGTCGAGGACGTGGCCGTTCAGGAACCCGAACAGGGCGCGGTAGATGTGCAGTGCGTCGGGGCCGTCGAAGCCGGCGCGGGTGAGCAGGGTGAGGACGGCTTCGAGCGGTCGCAGGGTGCCGCGGGGGCGCAGGGCCAGCGGGGTTGCCAGGGGACGGGTGACCAGGAGCGGCACGACGTTGGGGTGCTCGAGGGCGAGCCGGCGGTAGTCGCGGGCGACTGCGCGCAGTTGGGCCGCCCAGTCGGGGTCGGTGGAATCGACCGTGAGTTGGCCGAGGACCGTCTCGGCGACGCCGTCGAGCAGGGCGGCCTTGCTGGCGGCGTAGCGGTAGAGGCTCATCGGGTCGTGGTCGAGGGCGCGGGCCAGGCGGCGCATGGACAGTTTCTCGACGCCCTCGCGGTCGATGATCTCCAGCGCGCAGGCGAGCATCCGCTCGCGGCTCAGCTTTCCGTCCGTTTGTCGAGCGTGTTCCCGGACGGCCGGGTCGGCCGGGGTCTGGGGCATGTCGGTCCTCCTGTCGCTCGTGGTCACCGCTAACGAACTCAAAGTTCGTATGCCTACGGTGTAGCTATAAGTCTACGCCCGGAGTTAGCTGTAGGTATACAAAGTAGACCTTCTGGAGTCGTCATGATCCTTGCCCTTCTCGGACTTCTTGTCCTGGTGGCCGCGGCCGTTGTCGCAGTCGCCGGAATATTCACCAACACCGGCGCCGCACACGAACTCACGAATTCGTTCTCGGTGTTCGGACACCACATGACCGGCTCCACCGGCACGCTCTTCCTCTTCGGCGTCATCGTCGGGGCGGCGGGCATGCTCGGACTCGGACTCCTGTTGACCGGTGCGCGCCGTTCCTCACGTCGCGGCAGTGAAGCACGCCACGGACTGCGTGACTCCCGCCGTGAGACGGCGGCCGTTGCCGAGGGCCGCGACGACCTGGTCGACCAGCGCGACACCGCCCGCGCGGAGGCGACCTCGGCCGGCCGGGACCGGCACGGCATCGCCGACGAACGCGACGACGTCGCCGCGCAGCGCGACGCCCTCGCCGAACAGCGCGATGCCCTCGCCCGGCAGCGGGACGAGTTGATGAGCGATCAGCGCCGTGCCTTCCGCGAGCAGACGGCCGGCACCCGCGTGGCCCCGATGCCCCTGGAGGGCGGCGGCAACGCGCGTGCGGACGACGAGCCGGAGCCCGACGGACAGCGCGGGCTGCACCTGTTCGGGCACAGTTCCGCCTCCCGCTGAGGCAGGCGGCGACTGCCGCCACGTCACGACACACGAGAAGGAGACCAGCCATGGGTATCGGCAAGAAAGCCGCCCACAAGGCCGAGGAAGTCAAGGGCAGGGCGAAGAAGGCCGCCGGCGCCGCCACGGGCAACCGCAGCCTGGAGGCCGAGGGGCGCGCCGAGCAGATGAAGGGCGACGCCAAGCAGGCCGGCGCCAAGGCGAAGGACGTCTTCAAACACTGACCGCCCGGCCACCGGGCCGTACAGCGGTCCGCCACCGGGCCGGGTGCGCGGCATTCCCGACGGCACCGCCGCCGAGGTGTCCGCACCTGGCCCACCATTCCCACCCCCGGTTCTCCCCCCGGCGTCGGTGATCGTTCGCTCCGTGCGAAGAGCCCGCCGACGCGTGAACGCCGACCGCCCTCCGGCGGCCGACACAACCCAGCAGGTGATGACCATGACCGCGAGGAATTCCCACCCGACGATGGAAGAGGGCCGGGCCGGCCGGTTCGACGGAGAGGACCAGCACGGCTGGTCCCCCGACATCGACGCCGAGCACCAGGAGCCGAACGACAGCGCCCACCGCTCGTTCCACCCCGAGACCTACGCCCCCAAGCCCGGACCGGGCCGTGAGAAGGCCGCCGAGGAGGAGCGGGACGTCCCCGGCGACACCGTCGAGAGCGTGAGCCGCCGCGGCGAGGACCAGGGACCCGCGAAGCACACCTACGACACGGGCCCGCAGGGCCCCTCCGGCCGCCCCAGCGGCGGACGCACCGAGAAGGCCCACACCGGCATCGACCCCCAGGAGCCCGACAGCCCGACCTCGGGCCACTGACCGGTCGGCGGGTGGCCCGGGCACGTCCCAGAGTCCGCCCGGCGCGCCTTGCCCACAACGTCGACCGCCTGGCCCAGCTCGCGGTCGTACCGGATGGCACGGTCATCTCCCATCCGCGGGTGGCCTCCGCGGTCACCACCGGCGCAACGCAGATCACGGGCGGCTTCGACCACGCACAGGCCGAGACCCTGGCTGCCCGGTTCTCCACCGGCCGCCTCCCCACGGCCATGCGGGCGAGCACCCCCTGATCTCCGGGTCGGACATTCCCGCCGGCGAAGCCGGGTGCAGCGGCCGGGCGCGGCCGAAGTCCGTGCCTTGTCAGCCCGGCCGCGCAGACCCCTACCCGGCCGCTCCTGCGGTCACCGGCCTGTGCTGCCGGAGGAGCACGACCTGGACCCGAGGGCGGCCGCCCGGAGGGCGGGAAACTGCGCGAATCGGAAGGGACGGCGCCGCACCTCCGCCTCGCGCAGATCCTCGCACCCCCGGGTGGCCCTTTGGCCCCCGGACGGCCTCGCGTCAGCCGGCCAGCAGCGCCGCCAGGGCCTCTGCGGTGGCCGGGTGGCGGGTGAGGAGTGCTGCGCCCGTGGCGCCGCCGTCCGCGCTCTCCCATGCGTCGTCGCAGCCGAGCAGACCCGCCAGGGCGTCGCAGGTGGCGGGGTGCGCCCGGAGCAGGGCCGAGCCGCGGGCGGCCCGTGCGCCGCGGGCCGGGCGGAGCGGCTCCGCCGCGGGGGCCCGCCACGGCGGCACCCAGGTGTCCAGCGCGGCGAGCCTCCCGGGGAAGATCCGGCCGGCCTCGCGGATCAGCAGCGGCGCGAACTCGGCTCCGTCGGCCCGCAGGGTGCTGATCAGCGTCGGCAGCCACGGCAGCAGCACCGGGTCCGGCAGCCGTCCGAAGGCGTTCGACACGGCCTCCACGACGAAGTCGGTCAGCCCGGGCACCGGCTCCAGCGCGTGCACGAAGCCGCTGAGGTAGCGCGGGTAGGCCGGCAGCACCAGCGGGTTGCCGAGCAACTCGTCGCAGCGCGAGCGGAGTTCGGCCCGCGACAGCCGTCCGAGATGCACCTGGGCCGCCCACAGCAGGGCGACCTTCGACGGCTCCTCGGGGTGCGCCTGCGCCACCGCCAGCTCCAGCTGGGTGCGGTCGCAGCCCAGTGACAGTGCCAGGCTCTCCATGCTGAACAGGAAGCCCAGCATCGCCGCGACCTGCCGGACGGTGGCGTCCTCGTCGGTGAACGCCGTCGGCAGCAGCGTGCAGTAGTGCGCGTACCCGGTCTTGACGAAGGACTCGATCCACGCGGGCAGGACCGGCTCGCTCGTCCGGTAGTGGGCGAGCAGCCGCCGCACCCGCCGCAGCACCTCCGGTGCGCCGTCGACGCTGCGTTCGGTCGCCAGCACCTCCAGCGCCCGGTTGCCGAGCTCCTCGGAGAGGCGCCGGCTGCCGAGGTACAGCGTCGCGTCCTCGACCGCCTCCAGCACCGCCGCCGCGGTGGCCCGCGGGCCGTACGCGGTGCGCCGCAGCCGCTGCTCCAGCACCTGTTCGATGCTGACGCCCTCGTAGCCGAGCTCGATCAGCGCGCGCTGGTGGGTGCCGAGCGCCAGGTCCCAGGACTCCTGGATCGGCCGCTCGCCGAGGGTGCGCTCGCCCATGATGGGCCGCGCCGCACCGTGCGGGAGCAGGTACCGCAGCATCCACAGCACGTCGGAGCAGTGCCCGAGTTCGGGCCGGGAGGCGATGTCGAGCAGCGCCCGCTGGACGCCGCGCTGTTCGAGCCGGAGGCCGAGCGGGGCGAGCCGGTCGTGGACGTCGCGGGCGAGCGGCGGCAGGGCGTCGTAGCCGACCTGGCCGATCCGGTCGCCGCCCATCATGATCTCGACGAGCCGTCGGACGTCGCGCCGGCCGGGCACGCTGTCCTTCTCGATGCAGGTGACCGCCGCGTCCTGGAAGTCGTACGGCGTGGGCCTGGCCCGGTCGCGCATGCCGGCGAGCAGGATCGAGGTCTCGAAGACCGCGATGGCATCGGCGGTGGAGGCCAGGTAGCCGTTGCGGCGGGCGGCCCGGACGATCTCCACCGACCAGCCGAGCAGTTCGGCCTCGTCCAGCCGGTCGAGCACCGGCGGCCGCTGCAGGAAGCCGGAGAGCCGGTCCGATGCCTCCACCGCCGCCACCGGCGCAGCCGCAACGGTCTTCTTCGCGGCGGTCTTCTTCGCGCCCGCCTGGCCCTCCAGCCGGAACGGCTTCACGCCGGTCCGCTTCAGGTTCTTCGCCCACACCGTCGCGGCGATCGACACCGAGCCCGCGGCGAGGCCGAACTGCGCCTCGATCGCCGCGTGGCTGGACGGGATCAGGCCGTGCCGCCACTTGGTGGCGGTGCGCGGCGAGACGGTGTAGTCGTCGGTGCCGTGCACGCCGAACTCCTCGACGCGGCTGGCCGCGTGGAACGCGCCGCAGACGTAGAGGCAGTCCGCGGGGTCGGTGCCGGTGGCCGCGAGGTGCTCGCGCATCCGCGTCCACATGTACCGCTCGCGGTCCTCGTCGACCCGCACCCGGTGCAGGTCTCCGGGGGCCAGGCGGCGGAACAGGCTGCCGATCAGCAGCATGACCTGCCGATAGGTGTCGTGGTCGGCGTCGCCGAGGGGGAGTTCGACGTACTGGTGCCACCACTCGGACCAGTGCCGCACCTTGCCGTGGCGCAGCAGGTGCTCCTCCAGTTCGGCGAACCGCGGCCGCAGGTCGCCGAGTTCCACGCCGACGGCGTCGCCGTGCAGGGCGGCCTCCGGTTCGGCGGGCGGGGTGTCCGGGTCGGCCGGCTCGGCGGGCGGGGCCTCCTGCGGCTGCCACTGGAAGACGTGGTCCGAGGAGCGGTCGACCAGGACGAGTTCGACGCCCGGGGTGTCCAGCGCGTACGCGATGGCCTGGTACTCGGCGGAGGCCTCGGTGATCGGGGCGACCACGGACAGCGGGGACCAGTCGGCGGGGAAGCCGTCGACCTCGCTGGCGAACGCCTGGACGGCCACCGGGAGGCGGCAGTTGCGGAGTTCGGGGAGCAGCGGGGCCATGTCCTCGCACAGCTCCAGGTAGACCACCCTGGGCTGCTTCTCGCGCAGCCGGCGGGCCATCGCGGTCGCCGACGCGGGGGAGTGGTGGCAGACCGGGAAGATCTCCAGCGGTTCGCGCACCGCCCGGTCGACGTCGTCGACGATGCCGAGCAGGATGCCCTCCAGGGCGTCCGGCCCGTCGGCGAACGTCGCTGCGGCCTCCTGCAGTTGGGAGCGCAGTGCGGTGAACGTGCCCTCCTGCACGGGGGCCACGGACTGTGCGGCGGTCGCGGGCTGTGCGGCGGTCACGAGAGGGTGGCGATCGTGTCGCGGCCGCCCTCGAGGAACTCCGGCCAGGCGCCGCCCTCGTCCTTGCTGCGCGGCTCGACGACGCCGTGCAGGTACTTGTTGAGGATGGCCAGGTCCTCCGGCTCGCGGCGGGCCAGCGAGCCGACCAGCGAGGAGGCGAGGGTGCGGGCGGTGAGGGCCCGCTCGCCGAAGAAGTTGCTGTGCAGGACGGCGTCCTCGAGCACGCCGATCTGCTCGGCGGTGGACAGCGCCGACTCCAGCTTCTCGTCGTCGCTGCCGGCCGCGGCGGCGGAGGCGCGCAGGTCGGCGAAGGACTGCAGCAGCACGTCCAGCAGGGTGGGCGGCACGTCCAGGTCGATCTGGTGGCGGCGCAGCAGCTCCTCGGTGCGGAAGCGGACGATCTCCGCCTCGCTCTTCCTGTTGGTGACCACCGGGATGCGCACGAAGTTGAAGCGGCGCTTGAGGGCCGAGGAGAGGTCGTTGACGCCCCGGTCGCGGCTGTTGGCGGTGGCGATGATCGAGAAGCCGGGCTTGGCGAAGACGATGTTGTCGCTCTCGAGTTCCGGCACCGAGATGTACTTCTCGGAGAGGATCGAGATCAGCGCGTCCTGGACGTCGCTGGTGGAGCGGGTGAGCTCCTCGAAGCGGCCGATCGCGCCGCCCTCCATCGCGGTCATGATCGGCGAGGGGATCATCGACTCCCGGGACTGGCCCTTGGCGATCACCATGGACACGTTCCAGGAGTACTTGATGTGGTCCTCGGTGGTGCCTGCGGTGCCCTGGACGACCAGGGTGGAGTTGCGGCAGATCGCGGCGGCCAGCAGTTCGGCGAGCCAGCTCTTGCCGGTGCCGGGGTCGCCGATGAGCAGCAGACCGCGGTCGGAGGCGAGGGTGACGATGGCGCGCTCGACGATGCTGCGGTCGCCGAACCACTTCTGGGAGACCTCGCGGTCGAGGCCGTCGGAGCGCTCCGAGCCGAGGACGAAGAGGCGGATCATCTTCGGGGACAGCCGCCAGGAGAAGGGCTTGGGGCCGTCGTCGATCGACTCCAGCCAGTCCAGCTCCTCGGCGTACTTGATCTCGGCGGGGGCGCGCAGCAGGTCGGACATGAGGGGGCCTTTCTGGGCAAGGGCGTGTCTGGTGGATTGGGCCGGACCAGCGAGCGGGGTCCGGTGCGTGCGGCTGCCAGGCGTGCGAGGAGAGCGCAGCGGCGCTGCGTGCGACGAGCGCAACGACGCAGACGTGCGTGCCGGGGCTCGCGAGCCCGGCACGATCCGCCGGACACCCCCTAGGCGAGGAAGGTCTTGAGCTCGTGGACGAGCTTGCGGATGTGGCCGGAGATCACCGGCGTGCCGAGGGCCTTGAAGCGCTCCCGGAACCAGGGGTTGACCTCCTGGCGGCCGGAGCTGGTCACCGAGCCGACCGGGATGAACTTCACCCCGGAGCGGTGCACCGCCTCGATGGCCTCGAACAGCGGCTGGGAGCGGTCGAACTCGTAGAAGTCCGAGATCCAGACCATCACGGTGTCGGCCGGGTCGGTGATCTTCGGGCGGGCCATGGCCATGGCGACCGGGCCGTCGTTGCCGCCGCCCAGGTTGGTGCGCAGCAGCATCTCGAACGGGTCGCTCACCCACGGGGTGAGGTCGATGGCCCGGGTGTCGTACGCGATGAGGTGCACGTCGACCTTGGGCAGCCCGGCGAAGATCGACGCCAGGATGGTGCAGTTGACCATCGAGTCGACCATCGAGCCGGACTGGTCGACGACCACGATCAGCCGCTGCGGCGTGGTCTTCCGGGCGGTGTGCCGGTAGAAGAGGCGGTCGACGTAGAGCCGCTCCTCCTCGGGGCTCCAGTTGGTGAGGTTCTTCCAGATGGTGCGGTCGAGGTCCAGGTTGCGGAAGACCCGCTTCGGCGGGACGGACCTGTCCAGGGTGCCGGCGGTGGCCTTGGCGACCTGGGTGTGCAGCACCTCGGCGACCTCGTCGACGAAGCGGCGGATCAGCGCCTTGGCGTTGGCCAGGGCGACGCCGGAGAGGTTGTGCTTGTCGCGCAGCAGCTGCTCGATGAGCGACATGCTCGGGGTCAGCTGCGCGGCGAGCTTCGGGTCGGCGAGCACCTCGCGCAGGTGCATCCGCTTGACCAGGTCGGCCTCGATGGAGCCCAGCTCCGGGCCGATCCCCTGGGCGCCGCCGCCGCCGGACCGGCCGCGGCTGCTGCGCAGCTCGCCGGGGTTGCAGCCGAGGGCGCGCTCCAGCCAGCCGGCGTCGGACTGCCAGCGGGACAGCTGCCCGGCGGTGACCGTGCCGGAGCCGGTGGCGTAGACGTTGAGCAGCACCTTCGACACCAGGGCGGCGCGCCGTACCTCGGCGGCCCCGTCCCGCTCGCCGCCGTCCTCGCCCGGCACCATCAGGCCCTCGATCTCGGCGGCCAGCTCCGGGTGGCGCTGGACGACGGCGTCGACGGAGGTCTGCGGGTCGAGCAGGGCGGGCGGCAGGCCGATGTCCTCGACGACGGCGAGGCTCGCCGACTCCAGGGCAGGCTGCTCCTCCTGGTCGAAGAGGCGGGCGAGCAGCCGCCAGTAGAGGACCTGACGGCGGTTCTCGTCGGCGTCGGCCGCGGGGATCTGTTCGGTCGTCGGCTCGGTCATTTCCGCAGCAGCCTTCCGGCCCGCTCGCGCAGCACCGCGACGGCGTCGGTGGCGGCCTTCTCGGCCTTGACGCCGAGCTTGTCGGCGGTGCCGCCGGCCCAGGCCCCGGCGTGCAGGGCGACGGTCTTCTTCCGCACGGTGGTCTCGACGGCGAGCGGCTGCAGCAGGTACGCGCCCGCGTCCCAGCGGAGCAGGGCGATGCAGGCACCGGAGGCCGCGACGGCCTCGGGGGTGAGCGGGCCGGCCGCCGGGATGCGGTCGGTGTCGACCGCGACCGGGTGCCCTGCGAGGACCAGCGCCAGTGCGTCCCCGTCCTGCTGGACGGTGTAGCCCTCCAGGAGCACCGGCAGCGCGATGCCGGCCGGGTGCCGGTCCAGCGGGGCGGTGGCCGTGGCCTCCGCGGCGGAGAGGACGACGCGGGCGGTGGAGAAGGCGTCGGCGGGCTCGCCGGGGCGGGCGTGCGCGTCGTTCCAGACCAGGTCGCCCTCGGGGGTGATCGGCATGTCTTCAAGGTCCATCGAGCGGCCTTCGCCGACGGCCGCCAGCAGCGACATGTGCGGGCGGAGCAGCTGCCACACGCCGGCGCCGACGACGGTGTCCGGCTTGGGCACCGCGACGGCCGCCCGCACCAGGCGGGGCGTGCCGCCGTCGGCGGGCTCGAACACCGCGTGGACCTGGGCCAGGGCGGCGGTGGCGTGCTCCTGCAGGTCGATGCCGAGCGGCAGCAGGCGGCCGGTGGCCGTCCCCGCGGGCGGGGTGGACGCGGCGCCGGGCTGGGCCAGCAGCAGGGCCCGCGACCACAGGTCGGCCCAGCGGCGGACGGGGAAGGTGTCCAGGGTGGCGCCGGGGCAGGAGGCGGCGAGCTCGGCGGCGAAGCCGTCCAGCAGGGTCGCGAGGCGGCGCAGGGCAGGGTCCGGGAGCATCGCGGAGACGAGCTGCGCGGAGCCGGACACCAGGTCGTGGTCGATGCCCTGCCAGCCGGCGCGCGCCAGGTCGGCGAGCCAGGAGCGGGCGGCGGCCTGCAGGTTGGGCGCGTGCGGCTCGGCCGGCTCCGCGGCCGGCTCCGCGGCCGGGGCCTCGGTGCGGGTGCGTCCGGCGGCCTCGTCGGCGACGGCGGTCAGCGCGTCGTGGACGGAGCCCAGCAACGCGGTGCGGGCGGCGGCGAGGGCGGTGAAGTGCTCCTCGCCCGCGGCGCCGGCCGCCGCCTTCTCGGCCGCCTCGGCGACCCGGGCGGCGAGCGGGGTGCCCGCGACGGCGTCGGTGAGCTCGGCGAGGCCGGCCGCCTGGGCGGGCTGCGGCCGGAGCAGGCCGCCGATCAGGGCCCGGTCGAAGGCGTCGACGGCGGCGAGCGCCTCCTCCAGGCCGGCGACCGGCTCGGCGAACAGGTCTGCGCGCATCACGCCACCGCCCTGGTGGTCGGGAACCACTGCATCTCCGGCAGCGGTCCGGTGGTCGGGGCGAGTTCCAGGTAGGCGAGGTGGCGCAGGAAGCGGCTGAAGACGGTCGCGGCGGCCGCGCTGTCCGCCTTCGGCGGGCGGGTGGCGGTCATCGCGGCGCTGATGCCCTGCGCGGTCGGCTCGCCGTCGGGGGCCTCGACCCGCAGGTAGCGGGCGACCCGGGCGGCGCCGTACTGCAGCACGGCCTCGGTGACCAGCGCCGCGATGTGGTTGCAGAACGAGCCGCGGGCGCCGCCGCAGGGCCGGTTGTTGTTGGTGCTGCAGGCGAACGCGAAGTCGCCGGCCGCCACGGACGAGACGTAGACCCGCTCGATGTCCGAGCCGCTGGACACCACACCCTGCAGGCGTCCGTCGGCCAGCTCGACGAACGGGACCTTGGCGAGCTTGCGCGGCCGCGCGGGCGGTATCACGCGCGCCGTGCTCGACTCCTCCCAAGCCGACAAAACACCATCTCCTTCATGCCGAGGGGACTCCGCGCCGGTCCGGCGGGATGCGCATGAACCTAGTGGTGATCACTGACAGCCCGGGCGGCGGGTGGCGCCGGCCGTACGAGCCCGGGCGCGGGGACCGGGACCGGTGGTCCGGCGGTCCCCGCGCCCGGGCGGCGAGAGGGCGGCTGCGTGCGGTCAGCCGGCCAGGTGGACGAGTTCGCCGCCGACGTAGGTGCGCTCGACCCTGGCGTCGGCGATCTCGGCGGGCGGTGCGGTGAGGATGTCGCGGTCCAGGACGACCAGGTCGGCGAGGTGGCCGGGGAGCAGGCTGCCGGCGTCGTCGTGGCCGTTCACATGGGCCGAGCCGGCGGTGTACGCGGCGAGGGCGGTGGCCGGGTCGAGGCGCTGCTCGGGCAGGAAGATCCGGCCGTCGCCGGCGCCGGGCTCGGTGCGGTTGACGGCGACGTGCAGGCCGGCGATCGGGTCGGGGCTGCTGACCGGCCAGTCGCTGCCCGCGGCGAGGGTGGCGCCGGCGCGCAGCAGCGAGCCGAACGGGTACTGCCAGGCGGCGCGTTCGGGGCCGAGGAAGGGGATGGTGAGCTCGTCCATCTGCGGCTCGTGGGCGGCCCAGAGCGGCTGGATGTTGGCGATCGCGCCGAGCCCGGCGAAGCGCGGGACGTCGTCGGGGTGGACGACCTGGAGGTGGGCGAGGTGGTGCCGGTTGCCGCGCCGCCCGTTGGCGGCGACGGCCGCCTCGAGCGCGTCCAGCGCCTCGCGCACGGCACGGTCGCCGAGGGCGTGGAAGTGCACCTGGAAGTCGAGGGCGTCCAGTGCGGTGACGTGCTCGCGCAGCTTCAGCGGGTCGACGAAGCTGATGCCGCTGTTGGCGGTGGCGCAGCCGCACCCGTCGAGGTAGGGGCTGGTCATGGCGGCGGTGAAGTTCTCCGCGATGCCGTCCTGCATGATCTTCACCGCGCCGGCGCGGAACCGGCCGTGGCTCAACTCCTTGCGCCGCACCACCAGTTCGTGGATCTGCTCGGCGCCGCGCTCGCGGTCCCACCAGAGGGCGCCGGTGACCCGGGCGGTGAGCGTGCCGTCGAGGGCGGCCGTCCGGTAGGCGTCGGAGACGTCGGGCTGCCCGTTGAAGACGCCGAGCAGGGCGTCCTGCCAGCCGGTGATGCCGAGCGAGTGCAGCAGCCGCTGGGCGCGCAGCAGGCCGGCCAGCCGGTCGGCCGGGGTGCTCGGCGGGACGAGCCGGGAGACCAGGCCGGTGGCGCCCTCCTGCAGCACGCCGCCGGGGGTGCCGTCGGGTTCGCGCTCGATCCGGCCGTCGGCCGGGTCAGGTGTGTCGGCGGTGAGCCCGGCGAGCTCCAGGGCGCGGGTGTTGGCCCAGGCGCCGTGGTGGTCGCGGTTCAGCAGGAACACCGGGCGGTCGGCGCAGGCGGTGTCGAGCAGCTGCCGGCTGGGCAGGCCGCCCTCGAAGCTCTCCATCGACCAGCCGCTGCCGGTGATCCACTCGCGGTCGGGATGGGCCGCCCCGAACTCGCGGACGCGGCTCAGGTATTCGTCGACGCCGGTGGTGCCGGACAGGTCGCACTCGGCGAGTTCGGTACCGCCGTACACCGCGTGGACGTGCGCGTCCTGGAAGCCGGGGATGAGCAACTTGCCGTGCAGGTCGACGACTTCGGTGCGGGGCCCGATCAGTTCGCGGACCTCGTCGTGGCCGACGGCGGTGATCCGTCCGGCGGTGACGGCGAGGCCGGTCGCCCGGGTGCGGGCGGGGTCGTTGGTGTGGACGGGGCCGTTCGTGAAGACCAGGTCGGCCTGGGCCATGGGTGGTGCTCCAGTGCTCGGGCGGCGCGGTGCCGCGGGAGGTGAGGGTCGGTACCGGGCCCGGGCCTGCGGTGCACGGGCCCGGGCCCGGAGTCAGGCGGTCGGTTCGAGGGCCGGCTCGGCGGCCGGGGCCTGCGCCCGGCGGTCGAAGTACGGTGAGCGGCGCACCCAGCGGGCCCAGGCCGCGGCCAGCAGACCGGAGCCTGCCATCAGCGCGGGCACCAGCAGCTGGAACCAGCCGTTGTCGGCGCTGAGTTCGAAGTGGTCGGCGGAGGTCCAGAAGGTCCACACCAGGTACCCGCCGACGGAGAGCAGGACGAGCGCGCCGAGCAGGGGCGCCACCACGGCCCGCAGGCCCTCCCACGGCGCGGTGCGCAGCAGGCCGCGGAAGCGCACCGCGGCGGCGATCGCGGTGAGCGCGTAGTAGCCGGCGACGAGGATGCCGCTGGCGTTGACCGCGGCCGAGATCAGGTCGGAGACGGTGGGGACGGCCGGCGAGAGCAGGGCGAGCACGGTCGCGGCGGCGGCGATCAGCACGGTGCCGACGGCCGGGGTGCCGTGCCGGGGGTGCAGCCGCATCCACACCGGGCCGAGGGTGCCGTCGCGTCCCATCGCGAACATGCCGCGGGCGGTGGGGATGATGCCGGCCTGCAGCGAGGCCGCGGCGGAGAACAGCAGCGCCACCAGCGGCAGCGCGGCCAGCGGCTGGTCGGCGAGCTTCGCGCCGAAGTACGTCAGCCCCTGGGCCCCGTTGTCGGCCAGCTCGGCCGGTGGCAGCACACGCTGGAAGGCCGTGCCGGCGAGCAGGAAGAGCAGCATGATGACGGTCAGCGCGATGAAGCCGCCGCGCGAGGCGTCCCGCGGGTCGCGGACCTCCTCGCCGATGCTGAACACCGACTCGAAGCCCCAGTAGCAGAAGACCGCGAGCACCATGCCCTGGGCCAGCGCGGAGAGCGAGGGGATGGCGAACGGGTTGTACCAGTCCAGCGAGAACGGCTGGTCGCCGGCGAACAGGCCGTAGCCGCAGAAGACGATCAGCACCGCGTACTCGAAGAGCAGCAGGTACTTCTGCAGCCGGGCGGAGAGGTCCAGCCCGCGGACCGCGACGGCGGTCGCGGCGGCGAGCACGGTCAGCCCGATGGCCGTGGTCTGCAGCGTGGAGTCCGGGTCGAGGGCGAGGCCGCCGAGCCGGTGCAGGCCCGCCAGGCCGAGCAGTTGCAGCACCGCCGACCCGGTCACGGCGGTGGTGTAGGCGAGGAAGACGACCGTGCCGACGATGTTCACCCAGCCGGACAGGAAGCCCAGCCACGGGTTGAGCGTGCGGCCGACCCAGCTGTAGCTGTTGCCCGCGCTGGGCTCGACCCGGTTGAGCCGGCCGTAGCCGCCCGCGATGGCGAGCACGGGCAGGAAGGCCAGCAGCATCAGGGCCGGCAGGTGCAGGCCGACCACGCCCGCCATCAGGCCGAGGCCGATGCCGATGCTGGTGGTGGCCGCGGTGGTCGACGCGGCGATGACGACGCCGCCCTCGATGCCGACCGACTTGCGCATCGTCGTACGGGGGGCGGCCGCGGTGGGGGAGTCCGCGGTGCGGCCGGGGGGCTTGAGCGGTGATGCCAAGGGAGTACCGCCTCGCTGTGGGGGAGTGGCCGGCGGGGAGGGAGGGCGCCGGTGGCTGGGAATGAAACCGTTCGGCCACTTCACACGTCAATGCTGTTGTCATAAGCTCACCGGCCATGACCGAACGCGTGGTTCCGGAGGAGCGCCGGCGGCGCAGGCGCCCGACCAGGCAGGGCACCGTGCTGTCCGAGCGGACGATCGTCGAGACGGCGCTGCACCTCGTCGCCCAGCAGGGCGCGCAGGCCCTCACCGTGCGCAAGCTCGGCGCCGCCCTCGGCGCCGACCCCAGTGCGGTCTACCGGTACTTCCACAGCACCGACGACCTGCTGCTCGCCCTCACCGACGAGATGATCGGCCGCGCCCAGCAGGGTTTCCGGGCCACCGGCGACTGGCGCGCCGACCTGCAGGAGATCGGGCTGCGCATCCACGCCTGCTACCAGGCGCACCCGCAGGCCGCCCTGCTCGCCGCCCACCGCACGACCGGCCGCGAGCACGAGGTCCGGGTGGTGGAGGAGATCCTCGGCGTCCTGCGGGCGGCCGGGCTGCCGGACGGCGAGGCGGTGCGGATCTACCACGCCTTCGTCGACCAGGCCCTCGGCTTCGCCGCCCTGGACGCGGCCGCACTCGCCCTCCCCGCGGCGGCGCAGGCCGCCGACCTCGCGGTCTGGCACGCCAACTACGGCACCCTGTCGGCGGACACCCACCCCAACATCGCGGCCACCGCGCGCCTGCTCGCCGTCGACATGCGGCGCAGCGGCTACGCCACGGCGCTCGAACTCCTCCTCGACGCGATCGCCGCCCGGGTCGCGGCGGCCGGGCGGTCGGTCCGAGGCGTGTGATCGCCCCGAACGGCAGCCCCTGCCGCGCCCGGGGCGTTGGGGGGCTCGGGCGCGGCAGGGGTGCGGGGTTCAGCCGAGCGGGATGTCCTTCTCGCGGAGGGCGGCCAGGGCCGGCCCGTACATCCGGGTCTTGATGGTGCCGACGGTGGGGCCGGCCTTCGCGGCGTGTCCGGCGGCGAGCTCGACGGCGGCCCGGAGGACGGCGCCCTCGTCGGCGGTGCGGTCGACGATGCCGGTGGCGAGGGCGTCGCCGCCGCCGTAGCGGCGGGCGGTGACCATGGCCTCGTGTGCGGTCTGCGGGGCCAGCCGGGCCTGGATGAGGGCGGACATGCCGGCGGTGAACGGGATGTTGATCTCGGCCTCGGGCAGGCACCAGTAGCCCCGGTCGCCGCGCATCACCCGGAAGTCGTGGGCCAGCGAGAACATCGCGCCGGCCGCGAAGGTGTGCCCCTGCAGGGCGGCCACCGTGACCACCGGCAGCGTCAGCATCCGGGCGAGGAGCTCCTGCACCGAGGAGACGTACTCGAGGGCCCGGTCGGTGTTGGCGAACAGCCAGTCCAGGTCCAGTCCGTTGGAGTAGAACTTGCCGCGCGCGGCGGTCACCAGGGCCCGCGCCCCCTCGGCCTTCTCCACCTCGTCCAGCAGGGCGTTCACCGAGGCGACCCAGTCGGGGTGGAAGCGGTTCTCGGTGTCTCCGATGTCGAGGACGAAGACGTCGTCCTGGCGCTCGAGCTCGGGCATGGCTTCTCCTTCGCGGGGGCGGCCCGGACGTCCGGCCGGGCGCCGGACAGAAAGCTACTCGCCGGTAACTATGGTGAACGGGATCGTACAGGCCGCCCGCCCGGCTGTCTGCCCCCGGGCATGACCTCGAGGGCCGGGCTGCCCGGCCGCCCCGGCGGCAGCCGGCTGTGCATCCTCGACCGGCCCGGGTTCGTGCGCCCGTCGAGCCGGCCGGGCCGTTCGGCGTGCCTACAGCACGTCCGGGTAGAGACACTCGGTGACAACGAGCCAGGCCAGGTCGCGTTCGTTCGTCGGGGCCGGCTGAGCCTGTGTCTCCCGGAGCAGGACGTCCTCGAACCGCTTCTTGAAAGCATTGCCGGGTCCGGTCACGTGCTGGAGGGCGGTGACACCGCGGCTGCCCCGTGGGCGCTGCCTCCTCCCGTGGTCGACGAGCATGCCGGCGACCTGGGCATTGAGGGCCTTGAAGGCCTGGTATTTGCGGTGGCCGAGAGTCCCCGTCTTCGGGTGCGGCTCGGCCGCCCGCCACCAGACCAGCCACTTGTCGTCGCGGATGGCGTACCTCAGCTGTTTGACGGCCTGCCGCAGGCACCAGAGGGTTGCCAGTTCGCGCTGGTTCAGGCTGCGTTCCTGTGTGAGGCGGACGAGCAGTGCCTCCATTCCCCCTTCGGCCTGCGCCGCCAGATTCAGCACCTGCAGGCGGTGCTGTCCGTCGGGCGGGCACTGCCCGGTGGCGGCCGCTGTCGGGTCCGCCCCGCGGAGAAGCTCGTCCCAGGCCTTCCAGGCGGCGAAGAACTCGCCGTAAACCCGGTAGAGGTCGGCTGCCGTCGCCAGGTCGCGATCCCGCTGGCGCTGGGCCCGTTCCAGCCGGCGAGTGAACAGCAGGGCGATCGCGAGGCCCAGTAGGGCTGCGACCGCTGCTCCGATCACGTTCGCCCAGACCGTTTCCCCGAAGGTGAGGGCGATCAGCTGCGGATGTTTCGACACGAATGACATGGAACGGCGCTGCGCCGACTGCACGGCACGCCGCGCCCGGCCCTGGGTCGACTGCCACCCGTGCGGCGCACGGGTGCGTTCCCGGCCCGGTGGGGCTGATCCGGTGATCGGCGGCGACGTTCTGCCGGTGGTGTTGACCGCCCGTCATGGGAATGCTCTGATCGGCGGCAACACCGACGGGAGGACTGTGATGGACCTGAAGGACACCTGGTGGGCCTGGGCGCTGGCGATCATCGGACTGGTCGTACTGGCGATCCTCGGCTCCTGAGGCGGACCGGACCGAGCGGCGCCGACTCTCCGGTAATGCGGCGTCGCTCAGCAATATGTCCGGTTCCGGCCCATATGTTGGGTGGGTGACGAGTTCTTCGGCGCCCACCGGCAAGCCCGTGCCCAAGGAACGGTCCCGCCCGGCCCGGACGGACTACGCGGGGGCGGTGTACGGCTCGCTGCTGGCCGCCTCGGTGGTGGCCACGGCCGGTACCGCGGGCAACTTCCCGCGGCTCGAACTGATGATGCTGCTGATCGTCACCGGCCTGGTGTTCTGGGCCGCGCACGTGTACGCCCAGGTGGCCGGCGAGCGGATCGTCGGGCAGCCGATCGACCGGCGCGAGGTGCGGCGGGTCGCCGGGCACGAGTGGTCGATCGTGGAGGCGGCCCTGCTGCCCGCCGCTTCCGTGGCGATCAGCCCGCTGCTGAGGCTGGACCTGGCCGGAACGGCCTGGCTCGCACTCTCCGTCGCGGTGGCCCAGCAGGTCACCTGGGCGACCGTCGGTGCGATCAGGGCGGGTGCCTCCCGCCGGATGGCGGCCGGGGAGGGCCTGGCCAACCTGCTGCTCGGCCTGGTCATCGTCGCCGCCAAGGCGGCCCTCGGGCACTGAGCAGCGCCGCTGCGCCCGGCCGCTCAGCCCGTGGTGCCGTGCGGAGGGAAGGCGATCCGCCGCAGCCGGCGCCAGTCCATCGGCGGCCTGGCCTGCGGTACTCCGGGGCGGTGCCGCGGCACCCGCACCCGCAGGGCGCCCGGCCGGATGCGGCAGACGACGGGGGTGGGCAGGGTGAGCGCCTCGCCGTCCACGCCGACCGGGACCTCCGCGGCGTCCGCGTCCACCGTGACCTCGCGGGCGGCGACGGCCGTCAGCCCTGCCGCCTGGGCGCCGCCCATCAGCAGCCCGACGGCCTCGGCGGCGGTGTCGACCTTCACCCCGAGCACGCCCAGCGCACCGGTGTCCATCCGCGGCCGCCGGCCGAGCCCGCTCGGATCCCCGGGGGCGTACGGGTTGTTGCTGACCAGGACGGCCTGCGGCGCCTCCACGACGGTGCCCGCGGCGCGCAGGGTCAGCCGCGGCCCGCGCTGGTGGGTGAGCAGGTCGGGCAGCATCTCCAGGACGGTGCGGACCTTGTCGTCCCGGTACGCCGGGCTCTGCACGACGGCCGCGTAGGTGCCGAAGGACGCGTTGTTGACGAAGACCCGGTCGCCGATGAGGCCGAGGTCGATGCGCAGCTCCACGCCGTCGGTGAGGGCGTCCAGGCAGGTGGACGGGTCGGTGCGGTCGAGGCCGAGGTCCATGGCGAAGTGGTTGCGCGTCCCGGCGGAGATCACCAGGAAGGGCAGGCCGTGCTCGGCGGCCACGCCCGCCACCAGCGCCTGGGTGCCGTCGCCGCCGGCGACCCCGAGCAGGTCGGCACCGTCGGCCACCGCCTGCCGGGCCAGCGCTGCGACGTCCTGGTGGTGGTCGGGGTCGAGCAGGGCGACCTCCGCGCCCAGCGCCCGGGCCCGCTCGGCGAGGCGGAACCGTTCGACCTTCCCGCCGCCCGACCGGGGGTTCATGATCAGGAAAGGCCGCGCGACCGGCCCGGCCGGGTACTCGGTCGGGCCGCTCCGGCCGCCCGCCAGCGCGGCCCGGCCCGCAGAGACGGCCACCGCCCACAGCCCGAGCGCGGTCAGCACCACCCACAGCAGGTCGACCAGTGCGTAGCCGGTGAACACCGCGACCACCGCGCCCGCCGCCAGGCCCAGCGCGAGCAGCCGCCGGGCGCCGCGGTGGGTCAGCGCCCACCACAGCCCGGCAATCGCGAGGGCGAGTGCGGCCATTCCGGCGACCAGCAGGGCGATCGACTTCAGCCCGCCGACGACGAGCAGCAGGACCATCGCCACGGCCGCGGCGGCGAGGGCGAGGCGCGCCGACCAGCGCCGCCGGGCTTCGTCCTGGAGTCCGGCTGCGTCCCGTGATCCCGTCATGACCCGATGATGGCACCGCGCGCGCCGGACGGGGCGCACTCCGGCAAGAAGGCGCTGCGCGCCGCCGCGGCGGTGCCACGCGGTGCGCCCTCGCAGGGTCGTCGCGGCGCGCCGGGCGCCGAACGGTCATAGGGTGGCGGCGGACTTCTCGTGACGCGCGCTCCTCGCGCGGGCGGCCCCCGGCGGACCCGCGACAGGCGGCGGACCTGCAGAGAGAGGTGGCCCCGGCGGCCGATCCCGGCCTGCGGACAACTCGATGCGGGGGCCGGTGTCGGAAAGGGCCCGTCACGAGATATCTTGACGTCGAGACGTTGTACACGTGAAGCGGAGTACCCGGTGACTGACTCGACCATCATCTACACGCACACTGACGAGGCCCCCGCCCTGGCAACGTATTCCTTCCTGCCCGTGGTCCAGGCGTATGCCTCGACGGCGGGCGTCAAGGTGGAGACGCGCGACATCTCCCTCGCCGGGCGCATCATCGCGAGCTTCCCGGAGCGTCTCGAGGAGGGCCAGCGCATCGACGACGCCCTCGCCGAGCTCGGCGAGCTGGCCAAGACCCCCGGTGCCAACATCATCAAGCTGCCGAACATCTCGGCCTCCATCCCGCAGCTCAAGGCGGCCGTCGCCGAGCTGCAGGCCCAGGGCTACGCCCTGCCGGACTACCCGGACGACCCGAAGACCGACGAGGAGCGCGAGACTCGCGCCCGCTACGACAAGGTCAAGGGCAGCGCCGTCAACCCCGTCCTGCGCGAGGGCAACTCGGACCGCCGCGCCCCCGCCTCGGTGAAGAACTACGCCAAGGCCCACCCGCACCGCATGGGTGCCTGGAGCGCCGACTCCAAGACCAACGTCGCCACCATGGGCGTCGACGACTTCCGCTCCACCGAGAAGTCCGCGGTCGTCGCCGAGGCCGGCAACCTCCGCATCGAGCTGCACGGCGACGACGGCTCCACCGCCGTCCTGCGCGAGAAGGTGCCGGTGCTCGCCGGCGAGGTCGTCGACGCCTCCGTGATGCGCGTCGCCGCCCTGCGCGAGTTCCTCACCGCCCAGGTCGCCCGCGCCAAGGCCGAGGACGTGCTGTTCTCGGTGCACCTCAAGGCGACGATGATGAAGGTCTCCGACCCGATCGTCTTCGGCCACGTCGTGCGCGCCTTCTTCCCGGAGACCTTCGCCACCTACGGCGCCGACCTCGCGGCGGCCGGCCTGAGCCCGAACGACGGCCTCGGCGGCATCTTCAAGGGCCTGGAGTCGCTGGCCAACGGTGCCGAGATCAAGGCCTCCTTCGACGCCGAGATCGCCTCCGGCCCCGCCCTGGCGATGGTCGACTCCGACCGCGGCATCACCAACCTGCACGTCCCGAGCGACGTCATCGTCGACGCCTCCATGCCGGCCATGATCCGCACCTCCGGCCACATGTGGGGCCCGGACGGCCAGGAGGCCGACACCCTCGCCGTCCTCCCGGACAGCAGCTACGCCGGTGTCTACCAGGCCGTCATCGAGGACTGCCGCGCCCACGGCGCCTTCGACCCGGCCACCATGGGCTCCGTCCCGAACGTCGGCCTGATGGCGCAGAAGGCCGAGGAGTACGGCAGCCACGACAAGACCTTCGAGATCCCCACCACCGGCACCGTCCGCGTGGTCGACGCCTCCGGCGCCGTGGTGCTCGAGCAGGTCGTTGGTGCCGGCGACATCTTCCGCATGTGCCAGACCAAGGACCTGCCGATCCGCGACTGGGTCAAGCTCGCCGTCACCCGCGCCCGCGCCACCGGCGACCCGGCCGTCTTCTGGCTGGACGAGGGCCGCGCCCACGACGCCCAGCTGATCGCCAAGGTCAAGGCGTACCTGGCCGAGCACGACACCGAGGGCCTGCAGATCGAGATCAAGTCGCCGGTCGAGGCCACCAAGTTCTCGCTCGAGCGCATCCGCCGCGGCGAGGACACCATCTCGGTCACCGGCAACGTGCTCCGCGACTACCTGACCGACCTCTTCCCGATCCTGGAGCTGGGCACCAGCGCCAAGATGCTGTCGGTCGTCCCGCTGATGAACGGCGGCGGCCTCTTCGAGACCGGCGCCGGCGGCTCCGCCCCGAAGCACGTCCAGCAGCTGGTCAAGGAGAACTACCTGCGCTGGGACAGCCTCGGCGAGTTCCTCGCCCTGGCCGTCAGCTTCGAGCACCTCGCCACCACCACCGGCAACGCCCGCGCCCAGGTGCTCGCCGACACCCTGGACCGCGCCACCGGCACCTTCCTCAACGAGGACAAGTCGCCGAGCCGCCGCCTCGGTGGCATCGACAACCGCGGCAGCCACTTCTACCTGGCCCTGTACTGGGCCCAGGAGCTGGCGCAGCAGACCGCCGACACCGAGCTCGCCCAGGCGTTCGCCGGTCTCGCCAAGACGCTGTCCGAGCAGGAGCAGACGATCGTCGACGAGCTGATCGCCGTCCAGGGCTCGCCGGCCGACATCGGCGGCTACTACCAGCCGGACACCACCAAGGCCGCGGCCGTGATGCGCCCGTCGGCGACTTTCAACGAGGCCCTCGCGACCCTCGCCTGACCCACCCCCAAGGCCCCGCGGCCGGCCGCCCCACCCAGGGACGCCCACCGCGGGGCCTTGCCCTTTTGCGGGAAGCCACTGGGGTACGGGCCGGCCCCGTACCCCGGGGTTTCCCTCCGCATGTGATCGATGGGGCCGGGACACCGTAGAGTCTTCGGTGCAGGTCAGGCCGAGATCAGACGCGGAGGGTCACCCGGTGAGCACCCCACGGACGCCCCAGCGGGCCCGTTCGTCCCACGACCGGGCGGCGACCGAGGAGGCGCTGCGGGCCGCCGCACTCGAGCTGCTGGAGCGGCAGGGCGTCCTCGCCGGCCTCAACCTGCGCGAGGTGGCCGACGAGGCGGGCGTCAACCGCGGCCTCGTCTACCAGTACTTCGGCTCCCGCCGCGACCTGCTGCGCTCCGCGCTCTGGGCGCAGGGCCAGGAGAGCGTCCAGGACGCCGCGGCGGCCGTCTCCGAGGCGCTGCCGCTGCGCAAGCGGCTCTCCCGGTTCTTCTGGACGTCGCTGCGCCGGCCCGGCCCGATCCGGCTGATGGCGCTCCTCGTGCTGGACGGCGACGAGCGGCCCCGCCCGCTGCCCCAGCGGGCGGCGGAGCACCGGCTGCTGGCGGCCGAGGCCGAGCAGGGCGGGCTGCCGGTGGACGACCCCGATGCGCTGCACGCGACGATGGCCTCCGCCGTGTACGGCTACGTGCTGCTCCGTGAGCACATGGCCCGGGAGATCGACGTGCCCGTCGAGGAGCTCGACGGGCGGGTGGCGCGCTGCCTGGACGCGATGGTGACCCACCGGCGCCGGGACGAGGCTCCAGGGCCGTCCTGACGCCGGCGGGCCGGGTGCGGGGTCAGCCCTGGGGGCCGCCCGCGACGTACAGCACCTGGCCGGAGACGAAGCCCGCGTCCTCGCCGGCCAGGTAGGAGACCGCACCGGCGATGTCGTCCGGGGTGCCGACCCGGCGGACGGGGATCTGCTGCGCCGCGCCCGCCTTGAGGTCCTCGAAGTCCAGGCCCATCCGGGCCGCGGTGGCGGCCGTCATGTCGGTGGCGATGAAGCCCGGGGCGACGGCGTTGACCGTCACGCCGAACGGGCCGAGCTCGATGGCCAGGGTCTTGGTGAAGCCCTGCAGGCCGGCCTTGGCGGCCGAGTAGTTGGCCTGGCCGCGGTTGCCGAGGGCCGAGGTGGAGGAGAGGTTGACGATCCGTCCCCAGCGGGCCTCGGTCATGTGGGACTGCACCGCGCGGGACATCAGGAAGGCGCCGCGCAGGTGCACGGCGACGACGGCGTCCCAGTCGTCCTCGGTGAGCTTGAACAGCAGGTTGTCCCGGGTGATGCCGGCGTTGTTCACCAGGATCGTGGGGGCGCCGAGCTCCTCGGCCGTCCGGGCGACCGCGGCCGCCACCTGGGCCGCATCGGTGACGTCGACGCCGACCGCGAGGGCGCGGCCGCCCTCCTTCTCGATCGCCTCGACGGTGCCGGCGCAGGCCGGCTCGTCCAGGTCGCAGACGGCGACGGCGTGGCCGTCGCGGGCCAGGCGCAGCGCGGTGGCCGCGCCGATCCCGCGGGCGGCGCCGGTGACGACGGCGACCTTGCGGCTGTTCTCGGGCATGGTGACTCCTGGGGAGAGGGGCTGATCGGGGGTCAGGGGTGGATGCGGGAGACGGCCTCGGCGACGCACGCGGGCTTCTCGCCGCCCTCGATCTCCACGGTGACCCGGGTGGTGATCTGCAGGCCGCCGGGGATCTCGTCGGCGCCGGTGAGCGCGACCCGGGCGCGGACCCGGGAGCCCACCCGGACGGGGGCGGGGAAACGGACCTTGTTCAGGCCGTAGTTGACGCCCATCCGGACGCCCTCCACCCGGTACGCCTGCTGGGCGAGGTGGGGCAGCAGCGAGAGGGTGAGGTAGCCGTGCGCGACGGTGGCGCCGAACGGGCCGGCCGCCGCCCGCTCGGGGTCGGTGTGGATCCACTGGTGGTCGCCGGTGGCGTCGGCGAACAGGTTGATCCGGTCCTGTTCGATCGTCAGCCAGTCGCCGGTGCCGATCTCGGTGCCGACGGCCCCGGCCAGGTCGGCGGGGGAGGGGAAGACGTTCACGGGTGACTCCCTTTCTGTGCTACGACGGGGCTGCTCTGCGACGGACCGCCGCTACAGGCCGAGGGACTTGGCGACGACCGTCTTCATGACCTCGCTGGTGCCTCCGTAGATCCGGAAGACCCGGTTGTCGGTGTAGAGGCGGGCGATCGGGTACTCCAGGATGTAGCCGTAACCGCCGTGCAGTTGGAGGCACTTGTCGATGACCCGGCCGGCCGTCTCGGTGCTGAACAGCTTGGCCGCGGCGGCGTCCGCGACGGTGAGGGAGCCGGTCTCGAAGAGGTCCAGCGCCCGGTCGGTGAACGCCTGGCAGGCCTGGGCCTCGGCCTCGCACTCGGCGAGCACGAACTTGGTGTTCTGGAACTCGGCGACGGCCCGCCCGAAGACCTTGCGGTCCTTCACGTACTGCACCGCGAAGTCGACCGCCGCGCGGGCCGCCGCGGTCGCGCCCACCGCGATGGCCAGCCGCTCCTGGACGAGGTTGTGGGTGAGGTAGCCGAAGGCCTTGCCCTCCTCGCCGAGCAGGTTCTCGACCGGCACCTTGACGTCGGTGAAGGAGAGTTCGGCGGTGTCGGAGCTGCGCAGGCCGACCTTCTCCAGCTTGCGGCCCACCCGGTAGCCCTCGGACTTGGTGTCCACGCAGAGGATCGACAGGCCGTGGCGGCGGTTCTCCGCGGTGGCCGGCGAGGTGCGGCAGACCACCAGGACGAGGTCGGCCAGCGCGCCGCCGGTGATGAAGGTCTTGGCGCCGTTGAGGACGTAGTGGGTGCCGTCCTCGGAGAGCTTCGCGGTGGTGGCGATGCCGGCGAGGTCGGAGCCCGCGCCGGGTTCGGTCATCGCGATGGCCGTCATGATCTCGCCGGAGACGAAGCCGGGCAGCCAGCGCTTCTTCTGCTCCTCGTCGGCGTACTCCAGCAGGTAGGGCAGGCAGAGGCCGGTGTGCACCGAGGAGCCGCCGAAGGACACGCCTGCCCGCATCAGCTCCTCGGTGACCACCGCCTGGTACTTGAACCCGCTCTGGCCCGCGCCGCCGTACTCCTCCGGCACCTCGATGCCGAACACGCCCAGCTCGCCGAGCCGGTAGTAGAAGTCGCGCGGCGCGTGGCCGTCCTGCTCCCACTGCTCGTAGACGGGCACGACCTCCTGGGCGATGAAATCCCGGACGACCTCGCGGAAGGCCTCGTGGTCCTCGGTGTACACGGAACGCCGCACGGTGCGCCCTCTTTCCTGTTCGGGGCCCGCGGGGATCGCTTCCGACCGCCGGCCCGCCGTTCTAGCGAAACGCTAAATTACTCGCCGGTCGGCTTCTGACCAGGGGGTGCGCAGTGTGACCTCGGCCATACTGCCGGCTGCTCCGGTGTGCAGATCGGATGGCGATCTTCGCGAGGACGGGCGACAGCGGACCGGTCGTGGTTTATCGTTCCGCTAAACCCTGGCGGCGAGCCGGCGGTGACCGTGGCGATGGGAGTCGGCGTGACCGAGAAGGCGTACCGCGTCTGCCCGCTGTGCGAGGCGACCTGCGGCCTGGAGCTCACCCTGGACGGGGGCAGGATCACCGCCGCCCGCGGCGACCGGGCCGACGTGTTCAGCGCGGGCTTCGTCTGCCCCAAGGGCGCCGCCGTCGGCCAGCTCGACAACGACCCCGACCGGCTGCGCCGCCCCCTCGTCCGCACCGGCACCCAGTGGCGGGAGGTCGACTGGGAGGAGGCCTTCGCCGCCGTCGAACAGGGACTCGCAGCGGTCGTCGCCCGGCACGGCCGGCAGGCCGTCGCCACCTACCTCGGCAACCCCAACGTGCACACCGTCGCCGGCGGCCTCTACGCCGGCGCCCTCGCCAGGGCCGTCGGCAGCACCCAGGTCTACTCCGCCAGCACCGTCGACCAGATGCCCAAGCACGTCTCCTCGGGACTGCTCTTCGGCGACCCGCTGGCCATCCCCGTACCCGACCTCGACCGCACCGACTACCTGCTGATGCTCGGCGCCAACCCGCTGGAGTCCAACGGCAGCCTCTGCACCGCCGCCGACTTCCCCGGCAAGCTGAAGGCGCTGCGCCGCCGCGGCGGCCGGCTGGTCGTGGTCGACCCGCGCCGCACCCGCACCACCGACCTCGCCGACCGCCACCTGCGGATCCGCCCCGGCTCGGACGCCTACCTGCTCGCCGGCATCGTCCACACCCTCTTCGCGGAGAAGCTCACCACCCCCGTCGACCACCTCACCGGCATCGACACGGTGCAGCGGCTGACCGAGCCCTTCCCGCCCGAGACCGTGGCCGCCGCCTGCGGCATCGCCGCCGAGGACATCCGGGCGCTCGCCAGGGAGCTGGCCGCCGCCCGGACCGCCGCCGTCTACGCCCGGATCGGCACCAGCACCGTCGAGTTCGGCACCCTGGCCAGCTGGCTCGTCGACGTCCTCAACGCCCTCACCGGCAACCTCGACCGGCCCGGCGGCGCCATGTTCCCGCTCGCCGCCCGGCGCCGCCGCGGCACCGGCACCGGACGCGGCTTCACCACCGGACGCTGGCACAGCCGGGTGCGCAAGCTGCCCGAGGTCAGGGGCGAACTCCCCGCCGTCACCCTCGCCGACGAGATCGCCACCCCCGGCGAGGGACAGGTCCGCGCCCTGATCACCGTCGCCGGGAACCCCGTGCTCTCCGTCCCCGGCGGCGACCGGCTGGACACCGCCCTGGCCGGCCTGGACTTCATGGTCAGCGTCGACCCGTACCTCAACGAGACCACCCGGCACGCCCACGTCGTCCTGCCGCCCCCGCCGCCCGGCCGCTCCGCCCACTTCGACCTCGCCTTCGGCGACCTCGCCGTCCGCAACACCGCCCGCTACTCCCCGCCGCCGCTCCCGCTCGAGGACGGCGAACTCGACGAGTGCCGCATCCTCTCCCGGCTCGTCCTCATCGCCGCCGGACAGGCCGCCGCAGCCGCCGCCGACCCCGACGCCCTCGACAACACCGTGATCGCCGGCGTCCTCGCCAAGGCCGTCGCCGACCCGGCCTCGCCCGTCCACGGCCGCGACCCCGCCGAACTCGCCGCCGCCCTGCACGGCACCACCGGCAGCGAACGACAGATCGACCTGATGCTCCGCCTCGGCGCCTACGGCGAAGGCTTCGGCGCCGACCCCGAAGGCCTCACCCTCGCCCGCCTCCTCGACGCACCGCACGGCATCGACCTCGGCCCGCTCCGGCCCCGCCTGCCCGAGGTGCTGCGCACCCCCTCCGGGCGGATCGAACTCTGCCCCGAACCGCTCGCGGCCGACCTGGACCGCCTCCGCGCGGCCCTCCCCGAACGGCGCGAAGGCCTCGTCCTGGTCGGCCGCCGCCACCTGCGCTCCAACAACAGCTGGCTGCACAACCTGCCCGCCCTCACCCGCGGCAGCAACCGGTGCACCCTGCACCTCCACCCCGAGGACGCCACCGCCCTCGGTCTCGCCGACGGCGACACCGCCCGGGTGCGCAGCCGCACCGGCGAGGTCACCGCCCCGGTCGAGCTCACCGAGGACGTCATGCCCGGCGTCGTCAGCCTCCCGCACGGCTGGGGCCACGACCGCCCCGGCACCCGCATGCAGGTCGCCGCCGCCGTCCCCGGCGTCAACGTCAACCAGCTCACCGACCCCGGAGCCGTCGACCCGCTCTCCGGCACCGCCGTCCTCAACGGCGTCCCCGTCCACATCGAACGCGCCGCCGCCGTCTGACGGACCGCCGGCCGACCGGGACAGCGGGACCGGACCGCCGGGCCGTTCTCCGGGTTCGACGGGGAGGCGACCTCGAGCGCGACCGTAGCCGGCTCCGCCGGCACCTCGTCGGCGCCGGGCTCCACGACCGAGACCGGGATGTGCGTGAGGTCGGGATTGCGCGGCTTGCCGACCCGGGGCGAGGCGAGGTCGGCGTTCTCTCTCGGCATGAACCCGGCCGGGCGGTGTCGGCGGACGCCGGCCGGCGTGTTGACGGACCGGCAGCCGGGCGTCGGCGGGAGCCGGTGGATACGCACGGGCCGTGGTGACCGGCCGGTAGAGTGCCCCCGGGGGCGGTGGGGCGTGTCCGGACGGGGCGCCCTTCCGGGGGACATGACGGGGGCGGGCATGCAGAGCGAGCGGTTGGACGGCCGGTACCGGCTGGAGGCGGTGCTGGGCTCCGGGGGCATGGGCCAGGTGTGGCGGGCCTTCGACGAGCGGGTCGGCCGGCCGGTCGCGGTGAAGCTGCTGACGGGCGCCGGCACGGCCTCCTCGGGGGTGGAGCGGTTCGCCGCCGAGGCCCGGGCCGCGGGCAACCTCAGCAGCCCGCACATCGTCACCGTGCACGACTTCGGCCGGGCCGGGCCCGAGCACGCCGGTGCGCCGTTCCTGGTCATGGAGTACCTCGACGGGCGGGCCCTGGAGGACGTCCTCACCGAGGGACCGCTGCCGCCGGTGCCGGACGCCCTCGACTGGACCCGGCAGGTCTGCACCGGCCTGGCCGCCGCCCACCGCGCCGGCCTCGTCCACCGCGACATCAAACCGGCGAACACCCTGCTGCTGCCGGGCGGCACCGTCAAGATCCTCGACTTCGGGATCGTCAAGCACCTGTACGAGGACCTCTCGCTCACCGGCACCGGCCACGCCATCGGAACGGCCGCCTACATGGCCCCCGAACAGGCCCGCGGCGACCGCGGCATCGGCCCGGCAGCCGACCTCTACGCCGTCGGATGTCTGCTGTACACCCTGCTGACGGGCCGTCCGCCGTTCACCGGCGCCCCGCTGGCCGTCCTCCACCAGCACCTGACCCGGCAGCCCGAGCCGCCCAGCGGTGTCCGTCCCGCCGTCCCGGCCGGGGTCGACGCGCTGGTCCTCGCCCTGCTGGCCAAGGAACCGGAGAATCGGCCCGGCAGCGCGGAGCAGGTCGTCGGCCTCATCGAAGGCCTGCTGGCACCGCCGGCCCCGCACCACCGGCATCACCCGGCAGCGCCGTCCACCGGCGCCGGCCCCGCCACCGCCGGGGGGTGGCCGCCCGCGGCGCCCCCGCCCCCTCCGATGGCCCTCGACGGAGCCCCGTCCCGCACCGGCGTCCCCGGCGGACGAACCCGCGAACCGGCCGGAACCGACCCGCACGGACTGCCGGACCCGCACGCCGCCTCGCCCGTACAGCCCGTGCAGCCCACCGGGCCGGGAGAACCGGCAGAACCGGCAGAACCGCTGACGGCCCGGAGTTCGGCCCTGCGGCGTAGTGCGCTCGCCGGCGGCACGGTGATCGCCGCCCAGCTGGTGGCGTTCGGCTCCTGGACGGTCGGGTGGGCCGGCCTGCTCGGGGTGGCGGCCTTCCTCGTTCTCGCCTTCCTGATGTGGATCGACCGCCCCACGCCGCAGCTCGCCCAGGGCACCGGCGGGCTCTTCGTCGCGGTGGCGGTCACCATGGTCTCCGGCACCGCCCTGCTGCTCTCCTCGCGGACGGCCTGGTGGGTGGCGCTGATCATGACCGTGGTCCTGTGCCCCGTCCTGCTGGTGCTGCAGAAGTCCTTGTCGCGCGGTCTCGGCACGCTGTTCGCCCGGCACGAGGCCGAGGCGCAGATGGCGGTCAGCACGGCCCTGGTGAACGCCGCACTCGCGACCGGGTACTACGTCGACGCCGGAGGCCTGCCGGTCCTCCGGGCGGAGGGCCTGGGCCTGCTGACCTGGTGCGCCCTGGCCGCGGCGCTGACCCCGCTCCTCCCGGGCCGGAGCCGGCCGCCGGTGCCCGAGCGGGCCTGAGCGCGCCGGGCGCGGGGGGACGGTCGACAGCGGTCGGCGGCGGCAGATCCGGCGGCGTCGGATCCGGCGTCAGATCCGCCCGACGAGGGTGAAGCCGGCTTCGCCGACCGCGGTGCGGACCAGGGTCTCGTCGAGGTCGGCGGCGGATTCGACGGTGACCTGGCCGGTGGCGGCCCGGGCGTCGACGCCGGTGACTCCGGGGATGGCGGCGAGGCCTGCGGTGACGGTCCGCTCGCAGTGGCCGCAGCTCATGCCTTCCACGCTGAAGACGGCGGTCATGGACATCGGGGAACCTCCGGACGCACGGAACGGGGCGGCGGCCCGCCCCACCCCCGGGCGCGGCCGTCGCAATCGATGCCCATCAGGACAGCGCAGCCCGCCCGAAAAGACACAGGGACACGCCGTCCGTGTGCCCCCATCGAGTGGTTCCGGGGCCGTTGCCGCGCGACGCGCCCCGCGGACGCCGACGGCCGGCGGCAGGCGCGTGCCGCGCTGCCGCCGGCCGTCGGCGTCGGATCAGTTCGCCGAGTTGAAGCCGTCCAGGATGCGCTGGGCCGCCAGGGTGGCGGTCAGCGTGCCCTGCCGGACCTCCTGCTCCACGGCGGGGACCAGCCGCCGGACCTCGGGGTGCTCGCGGAGCCGGGCGAGCAGCTGGTCGTGGACCATCGCCCAGGTCCAGTCGACCTGCTGGTCGCGCCGTTTGGCGTCGAGCGCCCCGGTGGCGTCCAGCAGGGTGCGGTGCTGCTGGAGGCGGTCCCAGAGGACGTCCAGCCCGAGGCCGCCGAGGCCGCTGCAGGTGAGCACCGGCGGTGTCCAGGCGGCGTCCGGGGGCTGGAGCAGCCGCAGGGCGCCGGCCAGTTCGCGGGCGGCGGCCTTGGCGTCCCGCTCGTGCGGGCCGTCCGCCTTGTTGACGGCGACCAGGTCGGCCAGCTCCAGCACGCCCTTCTTGATGCCCTGGAGCTGGTCGCCGGTGCGCGCGAGGGTGAGCAGCAGGAAGGAGTCCACCATGCCCGCGACGGTGGTCTCCGACTGCCCGACGCCGACCGTCTCGACCAGGACGACGTCGTACCCGGCGGCCTCCATCACCACCATGGACTCGCGGGTGGCGCGGGCCACGCCGCCGAGCGTCCCGGAGGTGGGGGAGGGCCGGACGAAGGCGTTCGGGTCGACGGCGAGCTTCTCCATCCGCGTCTTGTCGCCGAGGATGGAGCCGCCGGTGCGGCTGGAGGTCGGGTCGACGGCGAGCACCGCGACCCGGTGGCCCTTGCCGGTGAGCATGGTGCCGAGGGCCTCGATGAAGGTCGACTTGCCGACTCCGGGCACGCCGGTGATGCCGACCCGGACCGCCCTGCCGGAGTGCGGCAGCAGGTCGACCAACAGCCGCTGGGCGAGCTCGCGGTGGTCGGGCCGGATGGACTCGACGAGGGTGATGGCCCGCGCGATCCAGGCGCGCGAGCCGTCGAGGACACCCTGCCGGTACTGGTCGAGGTCGATCGTCCGGGCCACGGTTCAGCGGCTCACAGCTCGTGGCCGAGGTCGGCGGCGAGCGTGGTGAGCAGGTCGTACGCGGCGTCCGGGATCACCGTGCCGGGCGGGAAGACCGCGGCGGCGCCCATGTCCAGGAGCGTCGGGACGTCCTGCGGCGGGATGACGCCGCCGACCACGATGGTGATGTCCTCGCGGCCGGCCTCGGCGAGCTCGGCCTTCAGCGCCGGCACCAGGGTGAGGTGACCGGCCGCCAGCGAGGAGACGCCGACGATGTGCACGTCCGCCTCGACGGCCTGCCGGGCGACCTCGGCCGGGGTCTGGAACAGCGGACCGACGTCCACGGTGAAACCCAGGTCGGCGAAGGCCGTGGCGATCACCTTCTGGCCGCGGTCGTGGCCGTCCTGGCCCATCTTGGCGACCAGGATGCGCGGGCGGCGGCCCTCGGCCTCCTCGAACTTCTCGACCAGCTCCCGGGTGCGCTGCACGCTCTGGGACGGCCCTGCCTCGTCTCGGTACACACCGGAGATGGTACGGATCTGCCCGGAGTGCCGGCCGTACACCTTCTCGAGTGCGTCGGAGATCTCGCCGACGGTGGCCTTGGCGCGGGCGGCGCTCACCGCGAGCGCCAGCAGGTTGCCGTCCAGCGAGGAGCCCTGCGAGCCGGCCTCGGCGGCGCGGGTGAGCGCGTGCAGGGCGTCCTGGCAGACCTGCTCGTCGCGCTCGGCGCGCAGCCGGCGGAGCTTCTCGATCTGCTGGGCGCGGACCGAGGAGTTGTCGACCTTGAGGACGTCGATCTGCTCGTCGTTGGCCACCCGGTACTTGTTGACGCCGATCACCGGCTGGCGGCCGGAGTCGATCCGTGCCTGGGTGCGGGCGGCGGCCTCCTCGACGCGCAGCTTGGGGATGCCGGCGTCGATGGCCTTGGCCATGCCACCGGCCGCCTCGACCTCCTGGATGTGCTGCCAGGCGCGGCGGGCCAGGTCGTGGGTGAGCTTCTCGACGTACGCCGAGCCGCCCCACGGGTCGATGACCCGGCAGGTGCCGGACTCCTGCTGCAGCATCAGCTGGGTGTTGCGGGCGATGCGGGCGGAGAAGTCGGTCGGCAGGGCGAGTGCCTCGTCGAGGGCGTTGGTGTGCAGCGACTGGGTGTGGCCCTGGGTCGCGGCCATCGCCTCCACGCAGGTGCGGGTGACGTTGTTGAACACGTCCTGCGCGGTGAGCGACCAGCCGGAGGTCTGCGAATGGGTGCGCAGCGACAGCGACTTGGCGTTCTGCGGGTCGAACTGCTTGACCAGCTTGGCCCACAGCAGGCGGGCCGCGCGCAGCTTGGCAATCTCCATGAAGAAGTTCATGCCGATCGCCCAGAAGAACGACAGCCGCGGCGCGAAGGCGTCCACGTCCAGTCCGGCGCCGAGGCCGGCCCGCAGGTACTCCACACCGTCCGCGAGGGTGTACGCCAGCTCCAGGTCGGCGGTGGCCCCGGCCTCCTGGATGTGGTAGCCCGAGATGGAGATCGAGTTGTACCGCGGCATCTTCTGCGAGGTGTACGCGAAGATGTCCGAGATGATCCGCATCGAGGGCTGCGGCGGGTAGATGTACGTGTTGCGGACCATGAACTCCTTGAGGATGTCGTTCTGGATGGTCCCCGCCAGCTTCTCGGGCGGCACCCCCTGCTCCTCGGCGGCCACGATGTAGAGCGCCAGTACGGGCAGCACCGCGCCGTTCATGGTCATCGACACCGACATCCTGTCGAGCGGGATGCCGTCGAAGAGCTGGCGCATGTCGTAGATGGAGTCGATGGCCACGCCGGCCATGCCGACGTCGCCGGTGACCCGCGGGTGGTCGCTGTCGTAGCCGCGGTGGGTCGGCAGGTCGAAGGCGACCGAGAGGCCCTTCTGACCGGCCGCCAGGTTGCGGCGGTAGAAGGCGTTGGACTCCTCGGCGGTGGAGAAGCCCGCGTACTGGCGGACCGTCCACGGCTGGTTGACGTACATGGTCGGGTAGGGGCCGCGCAGGAACGGCGCCATGCCCGGGTAGGTGCCCAGGAAGTCCAGGCCGGCCAGGTCCTCCGCGGTGTACAGCGGCTTGACGCCGATGCCCTCCGGGGTCTCCCAGACCTGCTCCTCGACGTCCTTGCCGGTGGCCTGCTGCCAGGCGTCGCGCCACTGCGCGCCGTCGCCGGCCGCGGCGCCCCCGCCCAGCCCGATGGTGGTGAAGTCGGGGATCATGGGGCCACTCCGATCTCGTCGAGGAGGGAGGTCAGGACCTCGACCGCGTCGCAGCCCGCGAACACGAAGGAGTCCACTCCCGCCCGCTGGAAAGCCTCGCGCAGCTCGCCGGGGCGCCCGGCCAGCAGCACCTTGGCGGCGCCCGCGGTCTTCAGCGCCTTGGCGACCGTCTCGCCGTGCTCCTCGTACAGCGCGTCGCTGGAGCACAGGCAGGCGACGCCCGCACCGCTCGCCGCGAAGGCCTCGGCCAGCGCGGCCGCGTCGGTGCCCTCGGCGGCGGTGGTCTCGATGCCGCCGGCCTGGAAGAGGTTGGCGGCGAAGGTGGTGCGCGCGGTGTGCGAGGCGGCGGTGCCCAGCGAGGCCAGGAACAGCTTCGGCCGGGCGCCGGTCGCGGCCAGGTGCGCGTCCGAGCGGTCGCGCAGCGCCTCGTACGCCTCGGCACGGCGGACCTGCGGCAGGCCGCCGCCACGGCGGGCGGGCGCCGGCTCGCGGACCAGCGGCTGCTCGCCGAGGTGCGGGAACTCGCTGACGCCGGTGACCGGCTCGCGCCGCCTGGCGAGCTTGGCGGTGCGCTCGGCCCAGGTCGCGGCGATCCGCTCGCCGACCAGCCCGGCGGCGAGGGCCGCGCGCAGGCCGCCGGCCCGCTCGATCTCCTGGAACCAGGCCCAGGCGGCCTGCGCCAGTTCGTCGGTCAGCTGCTCCACGTACCAGGAGCCGCCGGCCGGGTCGATGACCTTCGCCAGGTTCGACTCCTCCAGCAGGATCGACTGGGTGTTGCGGGCGATCCGGCGGGCGAAGGCGTCCGGCAGACCGACCGCGGAGTCGAAGGGCTGCACGGTGACGGCGTCGGCGCCGCCGACGCCGGCGGCCAGGCAGGCGACCGTGGTGCGCAGCATGTTCACCCACGGGTCGCGGGAGGTCATCATCACGGACGAGGTGACGGCGTGCTGGCGCTGCGCGGCGGCCGGGCCGGTGATCCCGGAGACCTCGGCGACGCGCGCCCAGAGGCGGCGGGCGGCACGGAACTTGGCGATGCCGAGGAACTGGTCCTCGGAGGCCGCGTAGCGGAACTCCAGCTGGCCGGCGGCCTCGTCGGCGGTGAGGCCGGCGGCGGTGAGCGCGCGCAGGTAGGCGACGCCGGCGGCCAGCGAGCAGCCGAGCTCCTGGGCGGCCGAGGCGCCGGCGTCGTGGTACACGAGCGCATCGACGGTCAGGGCGCGGAGGTTCGGGTACGTGCGGCCGCAGTGCGCGGCCAGGTCGGCGGCCTCGGCGAGCTGCGCGGTGGTGGCGCTGTCGTCGCCGGTGCGGGCGAGCAGGCCCAGCGGGTCGGCGCCGAGGCTGCCGGACGCCGTGTCGGACGGCACCCCGCGCTCGGTCAGCAGCGCGAACAACTGCTCGGCGGCGGGCCGGAATTCGGCACCCGCGTCGAGGGCCACCGCGGCCAGGTCGAGGTAGACGCCCTCCAGTGCGGCGGGCAGCGCGGCGACCGGCAGGCCGCCGTCCCCGACGGTCAGCCAGAGCGAGGTGACACCGTTCTCGAGGTCGGCGAGGACCGCTTCGTTGGTGCGCACCGCGTCGGTGCCGGCATGGCGCTGCCGCACGTCCCACCCGGATACGGCCGAGCCTTGTGGCCGGCCGCCCCGGAGGTACGGCGGGAAGCCGGGGAGGCCGGCGTCGGCCGGGGCGTCCTCGGCGGTGTACAGCGGGCGGGCGCTGAGCCCGTCCTGAAGCTTGGTGGTGAGCGCTTCCTCAGCCTGTACGCCGCTCGCGTTCTGCACACCAGACTTGCGCAGCACGCCTTCGACGAGGCGCTGCCACTGCTCGCGGGTCGCATCCGGGAACTCGGCGGCCAGGGGAAGCCCTTCGGGCAGGACCGTCATGAGTGCAGGTTAGTGCCCGTTAGCAGGTCGGCAGCAGATCAATCCAGTGTGACCTTTTTAACCCTGCACTCCTGGTCACGGGGAGTGCCGTGGGCTGCGGGAGCCTGCGCCAGGAGTGGCGGGAGGCGGTGTTCCGGTCGCGTGCTGCGGGTCGGGCGCGGTCGCGCGTCGCGGCGGGCCGGGCCGCACGGTCCGTCCGGCGGGTGGGCCGTCGTTCCGTCAACTCGCCGCAGGCGGTGTCGATACGGGATTCGACGGGGTGTGCCGCGACTCTTGTCGGCCTTGCAGGGCCGGTTGTATAACGTTGTAAACGCCCGCCGGAGAGCGCGATCCCCGGTGCGCGCCGCTCTTTCCGCACGTCAGCGAAGCTTCCCCCTGCCTCCCGATCCGGCCCGCCATCGGTGCGCCCCGGCGTGCCCCGGCACGCCCGGAACCGCGCCGCCCCCGGCCGGACCCACCCGTCAAGGAGCGTCCTCGCATGACCAGCCCCCGCAGATCCCGCCTGCTCGCCTCCGCCGCCCTGCTCGCCACCGCCGCCCTCGTCCTCACCGGCTGCGCCAAGGAGGAGACCCCGTCCACCGGTTCCGGCGACGGCCAGGCCGCCCAGGCCGCCACCGGTGCGGCCTCCGCCCCGGCCGCCGGAGCCGGCTGCACCCTGCAGAGCACCGGCACGCCCAAGATCGACCTCAAGGACGCCGTCGTCGGCTTCTCCCAGTCGGAGAAGGAGGCCAACCCCTTCCGGATCGCCGAGACCCAGTCCATCAAGGACGAGGCCGCCAAGCTCGGGGTCAAGAAGCTGCTCACCACCAACGCGCAGTCCCAGCTGTCCAAGCAGATCAGCGACATCCAGGACATGCTCAACCAGGGCGCGCAGCTGCTCATCGTCGCCCCGCTGAACTCCGACGGCCTGCAGCCCGCGCTCGCCGCCGCGGCCGCCAAGCACGTCCCGGTGATCACCATCGACCGCAAGGTCAACGCCACCGCCTGCAAGGACTACCTGACCTTCATCGGCTCGAACTTCGTCGAGCAGGGCAAGCGGGCCGCCGACGCGCTGATCCAGGCCACCGGCGGCACCGGCAAGGTGGCGATCCTGCTCGGCTCCTCCGGCAACAACGTCACCACCGACCGCACCAACGGCTTCGTCGACCAGCTGAAGGCCAAGGCGCCGGGCATGGAGATCGTCGCCCAGCAGACCGGCGAGTTCGCCCGCGACAAGGGCCAGCAGGTGATGGAGCAGCTCATCCAGTCCAAGCCGGAGATCACCGCGGTGTACGCGGAGAACGACGAGATGGGTCTCGGCGCCGTCACCGCCCTCAAGGGTGCGGGCCGCAAGCCCGGCAAGGACGTCAAGATCGTCTCCATCGACGGCACCCGCAACGCCGTCCAGGCGCTCGCCGCCGGCGACTACAACGGCGTCATCGAGTCCAACCCGCGGTTCGGCCCGCTGGCCTTCGAGACCCTGCAGAAGTTCCTCGCCGGGGAGTCCATCGGGGACAGTGTGATCATCACCGACCGCGCCTACGACCCGGGCAACGCCGCGGCCTCGGTCGGCGGCGCGTACTGACCCCGCGGCGCCCGGCCCCGGCCGGGCGCCCCGGCCCGTCCCCTCTCCTTGCATCCCTCTGCCCCCGGAGGTCCTTCCCATGGCCCCACCCGCCCCGGCGGCCGTCCCGCCCGAGGACGGTGCCGCCGCGCCGCCCGCGCTCGAGGCGATCGGCGTGGCCAAGCGCTTCCCCGGCGTCGTCGCCCTCGACGACGTCTCCCTGGCCCTGCGCCCCGGCGAGATCCACGCCCTGGTCGGGGAGAACGGCGCCGGCAAGTCCACCCTCATCAAGGTGCTGACCGGCGTGCACCGGCCGGACGCCGGCGAACTGCGGATCGCCGGACGCCCCGTCACCCTGCACCGGCCGTTCGACGCCCAGCAGGCCGGGGTGTCGACGATCTACCAGGAGGTCAACCTCGTCCCCCTGATGAGCGTCGCCCGGAACGTCTTCCTGGGCCGCGAGCCGCGCACCCGCCTCGGCCTGATCGACTTCGCCCGGATGTACGCCGAGAGCGCCGACCTGCTGGCCGGGCTCGGCGTCGCCGTCGACCCGCGCCGCCCGCTGCACACCCTCGGCATCGGCGCCCAGCAGATGGTCGCCCTCGCCCGGGCGGTGTCGGTCGACGCCCGGGTGGTGGTGATGGACGAGCCCACCTCCGCCCTGGAGCCGCGCGAGGTGGAGACGCTCTTCCGGGTGGTCGGCGAACTGCACGCCAAGGGCATCGCCATCCTCTACGTCAGCCACCGCATGGACGAGCTGTACCGGCTGTGCGACCGGGTCACCGTGCTGCGCGACGGCCGGCTGGTGCACACCGGCGACCTGGCCGGCCTGGACCGGCTCGACCTGGTGTCGATGATGCTCGGACGGGACGCCGCAGAGGTCCGCCGGCACGGTGTCACCGGCTTCGGCGACGGCCACCGCGCCGAGCGCGAACCGGTGCTCACCGCGCAGGGCCTGACCAAGCGGCACCTGCTGCACGGCGTCGGCCTCCAACTGCGGCCCGGCGAGGTGCTCGGCCTCGGCGGCCTGCTCGGCTCCGGCCGCAGCGAGACCGCCAAGGCCCTGGCCGGGGCACTGCCGCTGGACGCCGGCAGCGTCGAGGTGGCCGGCCGCCCACTGGCCCGCCGCTCCCCGGCGGCCGCCATCCGGGCCGGCATCAGCCTGCTCCCGGAGGACCGCAAGGCCGAGGGCATCATCCCCGGCCTGTCCGTCCGCGAGAACATCGTGCTGGCCGCCATGCCGCGGCTCTCGAAGTTCGGCCTGGTCTCCCGCCGCCGCCAGGACCGCCTGGTCGAGGTCTTCATGCGGCGGCTGCGGATCAAGGCGTCCAGCCCCGAGCAGAAGGTCGGCGAACTCTCCGGCGGCAACCAGCAGAAGGTGCTGCTCGCCCGCTGGCTCTGCCTGGAGCCCAAGGTGCTGCTGCTGGACGAGCCCACCCGAGGCATCGACGTCGGCGCCAAGGCCGAGGTCCAGACACTGATCGACGAACTCGCCAGGGAGGGCCTGGCCGTGCTGCTGATCTCCTCCGACATCGAGGAGCTGGTGGAGGGCGCCGACCGGATCACCGTGCTGCACGCCGGAGCCGTGGCCGGCGAACTCACCGGCGAACAGGTCACCGAGGCCGACCTGCTGGCCCTGCTCGCCGACCGGGCCGCACCCGCGGCCGTACCTCCGTCCGCCCCTGCGCCCGCCGACCCGGCCCAGGAGGAACCGCGATGACCCAGCCCGCACTCGCCGGCCGCCCGGCCGCACTCAAACTCCCGGACGGGGCCTGGCTGCAGAAGTACGGCGTGTACCTCGCGGTGGCCGTCCTGCTGCTGTTCAACGCCGCCTTCACCGAGCACTTCCTGACCGCCGACAACCTGCGTACCCAGCTCGTCCAGGTCGCCCCCGTGGTGATCGTCGCGCTGGGCATGGCACTGGTCATCGGCACCGAGGGCGTGGACCTCTCGGTCGGCTCCACCATGGCCCTGGCCAGTGCCCTGCTGCCGCTCTACCTCGGCTACGGCCTCGTCCCGGCGCTGCTGGTCGCACTGCTGGCCGGCGCCGCCGTCGGCCTGGTCAACGGCACGCTGGTCTCGGTGGTCGGCCTGCAGCCGATCGTGGCCACCCTGGCGCTGTTCGTCGGCGGCCGGGGCCTGGCCCTGGTCGTCGCGGACGGGCAGCTCAAGCAGATCGCCAACCCCGACCTGCTCGCCCTCGGCTCCGGCAGCCTGCTCGGCATCCCCTGGACGGTACTGATCGCCGGGGTGCTCGCCCTGCTCGTCGCCGGCCTCGTCCACCGCACCTCCTTCGGCCGCCGGCTGGTCGCGATCGGCGGCAACCGCACCGCCGCCGCCCTCGCGGGCCTCCCCGTCCGCCGGGTGCTCACCGGCGTGTACGTGCTGTGCGCAGTGCTCGCCGCACTCTCCGGCGTGCTGGCCACCGCCCGGCTGACGGCCAGCGACCCGTCCGCGCTCGGCACCCTGATGGAGCTGTCCGCCATCACCGCCGTCGTGGTCGGCGGCACCCCGCTGACCGGCGGCTCCGTCCGCGTCCTCGGCACGGTCACCGGCGCCCTGCTGATGCAGCTGCTGCGCGCCACCCTCGTCAAGCACGACCTGCCCGACTCCACCGCCCAGATCGCCCAGGCGGCCATCATCCTGGCCGCCGTCTACACCGCCCGGGAGCGCAGGTCCCGATGAAGAAGCCCGCCGTCCTCGGCCCCACCCCGTTCGCCCGGCCCGTCCTCCGCGCGCCGTCCGGCGCCGACCCCGCGCCGCTGCCCGGCAGGCTGCTCGGCCTGCTCCAGCGGCAGGCGGTGCCCGCCGTGCTCGCCCTGCTCGTCGCGGTCTCCACGGTGCTGTTCCCGTCCTTCGGCACGCTGGACAACGCCCGCAGCATCACCGTGCAGACCTCCTTCCTCGCCGTCGTCGCCCTCGGCATGACGCTGGTGATCCTCACCGGCGGCATCGACCTCTCGGTCGGCTCGGTGTTCGCCCTCGGCGGTGTGCTCGCCGCCTGGGCCTCCCAGTGGGGCCTCGCCCCGGCGCTGCTGCTGCCGCTCGCGGTCTGCGGCACGATCGGCGCCGTCAACGGACTGCTGGTGGCCCGCGCGGGGATGGCGCCGTTCATCGTCACCCTGGCCACCCTGCTCGGTGCGCGCGGCCTGCTGCTCGCCGTCACCCACGAGGGCGCCACCACCTACCTGGTGCCGCGCGGCTCGGCCTTCGCCGAGCTCGGCCAGGGCACCGTGTGGGGCTTCGGGTACCCGGTGCTGATCGCCCTCGCGCTGTTCGGCCTCGGCGGGGTGCTGCTGCAGCGGACCCCGTTCGGCCAGTCGGTGTTCGCGATCGGCGGCAGCAGCGACGCCGCGACCCTGATGGGCCTGCCGGTGGCCCGCACCCGAGTGCTGGTCTACCTGCTGAGCGGCCTGCTCGCCGGGCTCGCCGGCGCACTGAGCGCCGCCCGGCTGTCCTCCGGGGTCACCATCGTCGGCGCCGGCATGGAACTCGACGCCATCGCGGCCGTGGTGATCGGCGGCACCCTGCTGACCGGCGGCGCGGGCACCGTCGGCGGCACCCTGTGGGGCGTCCTGCTGCTCGCCGTCATCCAGAACCTCATCAACCAGATCGGCTCGCTGAACTCCTCCTACCAGTCGGTGGTCAGCGGCGGATTCCTGATTGTGGTCGTCCTCGCGCAGCGATACCTCTTCCGCACTCGTTCCACCCCGTAGAAATGACCCGAGAGCCCGCCCGCCGAGAGGAACACCGTGGTCAGTCTGAAGGACGTCGCCCAGCGCGCCGGAGTGTCGATCAAGACCGTCTCCAACGTGGTGAACGGCTACCAGCACGTCACTCCCGCCATGCGCGAACGCGTCCAGCGCGCCATCGACGAGCTCGGCTACCGGCCCAACCTGACCGCGCGCCACCTGCGCAAGGGCCGCACCGGCATCATCGCGCTGGCCGTGCCGGAGCTCGGCAACCCGTACTTCGCCGAGCTCGCCGGCGCCGTCATCGACGCCGCCGCCCGGCACGACTACACCGTCCTGCTCGACCACACCGGCGGCCGCCGCGACCAGGAACTGCTGGTCTGCCAGGGCTTCCGGGCGCACGTCATGGACGGGCTGATCCTCAGCCCGATCGAGCTGGAGTCCGAGGACCTGCTCGCGCGCACCGACACCTCCCCGCTCGTCCTGCTCGGCGAGCGGGAGTACGACGCCCCGTACGACCACATCGCGATCGACAACGTCGCCGCGGCCAGACTCGCCGTCCGCCACCTGGTGGACACCGGCCGCCGGCGGATCGCCTTCCTCGGCGCCCGCGAGGAGAGCGCCCGCCGCCCCGCGCACCTGCGCCTGCGCGGCTGGCGGGAGGAGCTCGCCGCCGCCGGACTGCCCGCCGACGACGCCCTGGTGGTCGCCACCGAGGCGTACGGACGCGAGGACGGCGCCCGGGCGATGGCCGCCCTGCTCGACCGCGGCCCGCACCCGGACGCGGTGTTCGCCTACAACGACACCATCGCGGTCGGCGCGCTGCGCACCCTCGCCGACCGCGGGCTGCGGGTGCCGGAGGACGTCGCCGTGGTCGGCTTCGACAACATCGACGAGAGCCGGTTCGCGCACACCCCGCTGACCACCGTCGCGCCCGACAAGGAGGCCATCGCCCGGCTCGCCGTCGACTGCCTGGTCGACCGCCTGGCCGGCACCGCCGGAACGGAGCCCCGCCGCGCCCGCCCCGGCCACCGCCTGGTCGTACGCGACTCCACCGTGGGGCGGACCCGCTAGGGGAGGTCACCCGGGGGCATCCCAGGGGCGCGGGAGGTGCCCCCACGCGCCCCTGAATTGACCACCCTGGCGGGGCTGCCCGCCCATCAGCCGCAGGAGCGAGGCATGTCACCCACCGTCCGGAAGGACGCGTACGGCACCACCCCCGACGGCCGGGCGGTGCACGCCTGGACCCTCGAGGCGCCCGGCGGCCTGCGGGCCACCGTCCTGACCCTGGGCGCCAGCCTGGCCGCCCTGACCGCCCCCGCCCCGCGCGCATCGCCGGGCCCGGTGGTGCTGGGCCTGCCCTCGCTGCGGGTCCGGGCCGGGGACCACCCGTACCTCGGCCCGGTCGTCGGACGGTACGCCAACCGCATCGCGCACGGCCGCTTCACCCTGGACGGCGTGCCGCACCGGGTGCCCGTCAACGACCGCGGGCACGCCCTGCACGGTGGCCCGGACGGCTTCCACCGCCGCGTCTGGCAGGCCGCCGCGACCGCCGACGGCACCGGGGTCGAGCTGCGGCTGCACAGCCCGCACGGCGACATGGGCTTCCCCGGCGCGCTCGACCTCAGCGCCACCTACAGCCTGGCCGGGCACGGCACGCTCGCCGTCGACTACCTGGCCGTCACCGACCGCCCCACGGTGGTCAACCCGACCAACCACGCCTACTTCAACCTGGCCGGGCACGGCACCGTCCACGACCACGTGCTGGAGCTGTCCGCCGACCACTACCTGCCGGTCACCGCCGAAGGCATCCCGTACGGGCCCGCCGAACCGGTGGCCGGCACACCGTTCGACTTCGGGCGGCCCACCCGGGTGGGCGACCGGCTCTCCGCCGCCCACCCACAGGTGAGTGCCGTCGGCGGCCTCGACCACTGCTGGCTGCTGCGCCCCGCCGAGCCGGGGGAGCTGCGGCACGCGGCCACCCTCGCCGAGCCGTCCGCAGGCCGCCGGATGGAGGTCTGGACGACCGAGCCCGGCGTGCAGGTGTACACCGGCAACAACCTCGACGGCACCGTGCCCGGAGCCGACGGCCGGCCGCTGCCGCAGCACGCCGGCATCTGCCTGGAGACCCAGCACCTGCCCGACTCGCCGAACCGCCCGGAGTACCCCAGCACCGTGCTCCGACCCGGCGAGGTCTTCCGCAGTCGCACCGAGTTCCGTTTCGTACAAGGCAATTGACGAAACGTCAGTTTCTGCAGGAGGTCTGGACAACAGTCTGACGGCATGCTGTCATTCCGCTTGGCGCAGCTATTTCCAACGTTGCAATCCGGAGCCGGCCGTACCGCCCCACCGGTGAGAACCCTCGGACGCCCAGACCAGACCAGCCCAGCACCGCACCGCACGAGCACGGACCAGCCCAGCACCGCCGACCGCCGCCGTCACGGCGCCACCCCCGCCGGAGTGCCCATGCCGTCCCTGTCCCGCCGCAGCCTGCTGACCGCCGTCGGAGCGTCCGCCGGCGCCCACGCTCTCGGGTTCACCGTTGTACCCGCCGCAGCAGCAGCCGGCCTGCCGCCCGCCCCCGGCGGCCTCCACCACCCCAACGCCGCCCCGCTGCACCCCACCGCCCTGCTGCGGCTGCCGCCCGGTGCGATCCGCCCCGCGGGCTGGCTCGCCGGCCAGCTCTCCCTCCAACTCGCGGGCCTCTGCGGCCGGTTCGCAGAGACCTCGCACTTCCTCGACCTCGCCACCACCGGCTGGGCGCACCCCGAGCGCGGCGGCTGGGAGGAGGTCCCGTACTGGCTGCGCGGCTACGTCGACCTCGCGATCACCACCCGCGACGCCGGCGCGCTCGCCACCGCCCGCCGCTGGATCGACGCGATCCTCGCCACCGCGCAGCCGGACGGCTTCTTCGGCCCCGCCGCGCTGCGCACTTCGCTCGGCGGCGGCCCCGACTTCTGGCCCCACCTCCCGCTGCTGCAGGCCCTGCGCTCCTGGCAGGAGTACTCCGGCGACAGCCGGATCGTTCCCTTCCTCACCGCCTTCCTGCGGTTCATGAACGCCCAGGGCCCGGGCGCCTTCAACCAGAGCTGGGTGTCCGTCCGCTGGGGCGACGGCCTGGACACCGTGGTGTGGCTCTACAACCGCACCCGGGACGCCTTCCTGCTCGACCTGCTGGACCGCATCCACCGCAACGGCGCCGACTGGACGAACACCGTGCCCAGTTGGCACAACGTCAACATCGCGCAGGGCTTCCGCGAGCCCGCCCAGTACGCCCAGCGCTCCGGCCTCGCCGCCGACACCGCGGCCGCCTACCGCACCTACGACACGGTGATGGGCCGCTACGGCCAGTTCCCCGGCGGCGGATTCGCCGGCGACGAGAACGCCCGCCCCGGCTTCGGCGATCCCCGGCAGGGCTTCGAGACCTGCGGCGTCGTCGAGTTCATGGCCAGCCACGAACTGCTCACCCGGCTCACCGGCGACCCGGTCTGGGCCGACCGCTGCGAGGAGCTCGCCTTCAACTCCCTGCCGCCCTCCCTCGATCCGCAGGGCAGGGCCGTGCACTACATCACCAGCGCCAACAGCACCGACCTGGACGACCGGCCCAAGACCCAGGGCCAGTTCCAGAACGGCTTCGCCATGCAGTCCTACATGGCCGGCGTCGACCAGTACCGCTGCTGCCCGCACAACTACGGCATGGGCTGGCCCTGGTTCACCCAGGAGTTGTGGCTCGGCACCCCCGACGGCGGCCTCGCCGCGGCCATGTACGCCCCGTGCACGGTAGCCGCCGCGGTCGGCGACGGCAGCACCACCGTCACCGTCCGCGAGGACACCGAGTACCCCTTCGGCGACACCGTCACCCTCACCGTCACCGCCCCGCGGCCGGTCGCCTTCCCGCTGGTGCTGCGCATCCCCGGCTGGTGCCCCGACCCGCAACTCGCCGTCAACGGACAGGCCGTGAGCGCCCCTGCGGGCCCCGCCTTCACCACCCTCCGGCGCACCTGGAACAGCGGCGACCGGATCACCCTGCGCCTGCCCCAGCGGATCACCGTGCGCACCTGGGCGGCCAACCACCGCTCCGTCTCGGTCGACCGCGGCCCGCTGAGCTACGCCCTGCAGATCGGCGAGAACTGGGTCCGTACCGGCGGCAGCGACACCTTCCCGCAGTACGACGTGCACGCCACCACCCCCTGGAACTACGGCCTCGCCCTCGATCCGGCCGCCCCCGCCGCGGCCCTCGCCTTCACCACCCGCGGCGGCGCGCTGTCCGCAAACCCCTTCACCCAGGCGGACAATCCGCACCGGATCACCGCCCCCGCCCGCAGGATCGCCGAGTGGCAGGCCGACTCCCAGCAGGTCGTGACCCCGCTGCAGGACAGCCCGGCCCGCAGCGCCGCATCCGTGGAGACGGTCACCCTGATCCCGATGGCCGCCGCCCGGCTGCGGATCTCCGCCTTCCCGACCGCGGCCCCGGACGGCGTGCCGTGGGCGGCCCCCGGTGCCGCCTTCCGCATCCGCAACCGCCGCTCCGGCAAGGTGCTCGCGGTGGACGGCATGTCGACCGCCGACAGTGCCCGGGTGGTGCAGTTCGCCGACAACGGCACGGCCGACCACCTGTGGCAGCCGGTCGACAACGGCGACGGCTGGTACCGCATCCGCAACGTGCATTCGGGCAAGGTGCTGGGCGTCGACCTGATGTCGACCGCGGACGGCGCCCGGGTGGTGCAGTACGCGGACAACGGCACGGCCGACCACCTGTGGCAGCCGGTCGACAACGGCGACGGCTGGTACCGCATCCGCAACCGGCACGCCGGCAAGGTGCTTGCCGTGGACGGCATGTCGACCGCCGACAGCGCCCAGGTGGTGCAGTTCGCCGACAGCGGGACGGACGACCACCTCTGGCTGTTCCACCCGGACGGGCAGCTGCGGATCGAGAACCTCAACTCCGGCAAGGTGCTGGGTGTGGACCGGATGTCCACGGCGGACAGCGCCCAGGTCGTGCAGTTCGCCGACAACGGCACCGAGGACCACCTGTGGACCTTCCTCGCGGACGCCGACGGCTGGTACCGCATCCGCAACGTGCACTCGGGCAAGGTGCTGGGCGTCGACCTGATGTCGACCGCGGACGGCGCCCGGGTGGTGCAGTTCGCCGACAACGGCACCGACGACCACCGGTGGCGCCTCGTGCACGACGGCGCCGGCCGGTTCCGCATCCGCAACGCCCGCTCCGGCAAGGTGCTGGGCGTCGACCTGATGTCCACCGCGGACAGCGCCCCGGTGGTGCAGTTCGCCGACAACGGCACGGCCGACCACCTGTGGCGGCTGCGCTGACGCACCCTCCGCCCCACCCCCACCCGTACCGGAGGAGATCCCGCATGTCCGCACCACCGCGTGCCCTGCACCGGCTCACCACTCTGCTCACCGTGCTCGCCCTGGCGGTCGCCGGCCTGCTCGCCGCCGGCGTCCCGGAGGCGAGGGCCGCCGCATGGACGCCCAAGTCCCCGCCGATGACCACCCCGTGGACGTCCCAGGTGTCCGTGGACCGTCCGCTGCCGGAGTACCCGCGCCCGCAGCTGACCCGCCCCGACTGGGCCAACCTCAACGGCATCTGGGACTTCGCGGTGACCGCCGCCACCGCGGGCCGGCCCGCGGTGTTCGGCGAGCAGATCCGGGTGCCGTTCGCCGCGGAGTCCGCCCTCTCCGGCATCCAGCGCCGGATCACCCAGAACGACCGGCTCTGGTACAAGCGCACCTTCACCGTGCCGGCCGACTGGAACGGCCGCCGGGTGAAGCTCAACTTCGGCGCCTCCGACTGGCAGACCACCGTCTGGGTCAACGGGAGCCAGGTCGGCGCGGTGCACAGCGGCGGCTACGACGCCTTCTCCTACGACATCACCCCGTACCTGGGCGGCGGCACCAACGAGATCGTGGTCTCGGTCTGGGACCCGAGCCAGACCGGCGGCGGCGCGGTCGGCAAGCAGCGCAACACCAACGGCGTGCTCCCGCACTCCGGCGGCGGCATCTTCTACACCGCCGCGTCCGGCATCTGGCAGACCGTCTGGCTGGAGCCGGTCGCCACCGCCAACATCACCCGGCTCGACCTGGTGCCCAGCCTCGCCGACAACACCCTGCGGGTGACCGTGCTCGGCGAGAACGCCGGCGGCCACAGCGCCCGGATCACCGTCTCCACCGGCGGCACCACCGTGGCCACCGTCACCGGCCCGGTCGGCAGCACCTTCTCCGTCGCCGTGCCCGACCCGCACCTGTGGACGCCGGAGGACCCGTTCCTCTACGACGTCCGCGCCGACCTCGTCTCCGGCTCGGCCACCGCCGACTCCGTGGGCAGCTACACCGGCATGCGGTCGATCGCCGTCGCCACCGTCAACGGCGTCAAGCGGCCCGTGCTGAACGGCCGGTTCGTCTTCCAGACCGGCACCCTCGACCAGGGCTACTGGCCGGACGGCATCTACACCGCGCCCACCGACGAGGCGCTCCGCTTCGACCTGCAGAAGCACAAGGACCTGGGCTTCAACATGGTCCGCAAGCACATCAAGGTCGAGCCGCAGCGCTGGTTCTACTGGGCCGACCGGCTCGGCCTGCTGGTCTGGCAGGACATGCCCGCGATGGACACCCGCACCCCGGACGCCGCCGCCCGCACCCAGTGGGAGGCCGAGTACCACCGGATCATCGACCAGCACCGCAGCTCGCCCGCACTGGTCCTCTGGGTCGACGAGAACGAGGGCTGGGGCCAGTACGACCAGGCCCGGATCGCCAACGACGTGAAGGCGTACGACCCGTCCCGGCTGGTCGACAACATGAGCGGCGTCAACTGCTGCGGCTCGGTCGACGGCGGCAACGGCGACGTGGTCGACAACCACGTCTACGTCGGCCCCGGCGCCACCCAGCCCTCCGCCACCCGTGCCGCCGTCCTCGGCGAGTACGGCGGCCTCGGCCGGCGCGTCGCCGGTCACGAGTGGTTCCCCGGCGGCGGGTTCAGCTACGAGGACCAGCCGAGCACCGCGGCGCTGAACGACCGCTTCACCGGCCTGCTCGACTCGATCCGGCTCAACCAGATGCCGGCCGGGCTCTCCGCCTCGGTCTACACCGAGATCACCGACGTGGAGAACGAGGCCAACGGCCTGCTCACCTACGACCGCCAGGTGGTCAAGGTCGACCAGAACCGCGTCCGCAGCGCCAACCTCGCACTGATCGACGCCTCCCGCACCACCCCGGGCAACCCGGTGCTGCAGACCGGCGCCTACAAGTCGCTGCGGGTCACCACCGCCTGCTGCACCACCCGCTACCTGCGGCACTACGACGGCCTCGCCAACACCGACGTGGTCGACGCGGGCAGCAGCGCCCTGCTGAAGGCCGACGCCACCTGGAAGATCGTGCCGGGCCTGGCCGACGGCAGTTGCTACTCCTTCGAGTCCCGCAACTACCCGGGGGAGTACCTGCGGCACCGCGACAGCCGCGTCTACCGGGAGGCCGGCAGCGGCGCGCTCTACCAGGCCGACGCCACCTTCTGCGCCCGGCCCGGCACCGGCGGCGTCCGCTTCACCGCCTACAACTACCCGGACCGCTACCTGCGCCACATCGAGTCGCAGGTGTGGATCGCCACCTACGGCGGCCCCAACGCCTGGGACGGCAACACCCCCGGCTTCGTCGCCGACACCACCTGGTCGGTCGACGGCCCCTGGGCACCGTGACCCGGAGCGCCGGCCGGCGGGGGAGCACCCCGCCGGCCGGCGCCGCGGCACAGCAGGCGGTACGGGATCGGCCGCGTCCCGGCGGGCGCCGGTTGGGAAGACGATCGTCGGTCAGGAAGGACGCGCCGCGCCCCTGGACGGCCGACCGGCCGACCCCGCGCCCCCATGCTGACGCAACTACTTATCTCTTGCAAGTCATATGCAATAGTGGCACCCGTCCGGAGTCGATCCCCCTTGTGGACACCCGACGCCCGCGCCCACCGCGTCAAGAACGCGCCAGGATATCCCGGCCGAACCCGACGAACCGGGCGTTCCGCCCCGGCCGGGACTTACGCTCGGAGGCGGCGAACGGGCGTCCGAAAGCAGTCGGGCGCAGCGGAACGAGAATGGTGCACATGGCGCGCGGCAAGCTGCGGATCTACCTCGGGGCGGCCCCCGGGGTGGGCAAGACCTACGCCATGCTCGGCGAGGCCCACCGCAGGGCCGCCCGCGGCACCGACGTGGTGATCGCCCTCGTCGAGGACCACGGCCGCGCCCGCACCGCCGAACTGCTCGACGGCCTGGAGGCCGTCCCCCGCCGGGAGGCCGGGTACCGCGGCGCCCGGTTCACCGAGATGGACCTCGACGCCGTCCTCGCCCGCCGCCCCGAGGTCGCCCTGGTCGACGAACTCGCCCACACCAACGTCCCCGGCAGCCGCCACGCCAAGCGCTGGGAGGACGTCGAGGTGCTGCTCGCCGCCGGCATCGACGTCGTCTCCACCGTCAACATCCAGCACCTGGAGTCGCTCGGCGACGTCGTCGAGGGCATCACCGGCGTCCGGCAGCGCGAGACCGTCCCCGACGAGGTCGTCCGCCGCGCCGACCAGATCGAACTCGTCGACATGTCCCCGCAGGCGCTGCGCCGCCGCCTCGCGCACGGCAACGTCTACCCGCCCGACCGGGTCGACGCCGCCCTCTCCCACTACTTCCGGCCCGGCAACCTCACCGCGCTCCGGGAACTCGCCCTGCTCTGGACGGCCGACCGGGTCGACGAGTACCTCCAGCGCTACCGCACCGAGCAGGGCATCGCCGCCACCTGGCCGGCCCGCGAACGTATCGTCGTCGGCCTCACCGGCGGCCCCGAGGGCGGCACCCTGATCCGCCGCGCCGCCCGGATCGCCGCCCGCGGCTCCGGCAGCGAACTCCTCGCCGTCCACATCGTCCGCCCCGACGGCCCGCCCGGCGCCCCGCCCGGCGAACTCGCCGCCCAGCGCCGCCTGGTCGAGGAGCTCGGCGGCACCTACCACGCCGTCCTCGCCGAGGACGTCCCCGCCGGACTGCTCGACTTCGCCCGCGGCGTCAACGCCACCCAGATCGTCGTCGGCACCAGCCGCCGCCCGGCCTGGCGCTCACTGCTCGCCCCCGGCGTCGGCGCCACCGTCATCCGCGAGTCCGGCGACGTCGACGTGCACGTGGTCACCCACGAGCACGCCGCCCGCGGCCGCCCCGGCCTGCCCGGCCGACTGCCCGTCAAGCTCGGCCGGCTGCGCACCGCCGCCGGCTGGCTGCTCGGCTGCCTCGGCCCGGTGCTGCTCACCCTCCTGCTGCTCGCCCTCGGCCCCGGCGCCGGCCTGCCCACCGCGGTGCTGCTCTTCCTCACCCTGACCGTCGGCGCCGCCCTGGCCGGCGGGGTCTTCCCGGCGATCGCCTCCGCGCTGGTCGGCTCCCTGCTGCTCAACTACTACTTCGCCCCGCCCACCCACACCTTCACCATCACCGACCGGGCCAACATCCTCGCCCTCGGCGTCTTCGTCGGCGTCGGCATCGCGGTCGCCTCCGTCGTCGACCTGGCCGCCCGCCGCTCCCAGCAGGCCGCCCGCAGCCGGGCCGAGGCCGAGACGCTGGCCTTCCTCGCGGGCAGTGCGCTGCGCGGCGACGACGGCCCCGACGAACTGCTCGAGCGGGTCCGGGAGACCTTCCAGATGGAGTCGGTGGCCCTGCTGGAACGCGCCGGCGACCACGGCCCCTGGCAGACCAGGGCCGCGGTCGGCCACCGGCCCGCCGGGCGCCCGGAGGACGCCGCCGTCGACGTCCCGGTCGGCGACCGGCTCGCCCTGGTGCTCACCGGCCGGGTGCTGCCCGCCGAGGACCGCCGGGTGCTCGGCGCGTTCGCCGCCCAGGCCGTCGCCGTCCTGGAACGCCAGCGGCTCGCGAAGGAGGCCGCCGAGGCCCGCCGGCTCGCCGACTCCAACCGCATCCGCACCGCCCTGCTCGCCGCCGTCTCGCACGACCTGCGCACCCCGCTCGCCGGCATCAAGGCCGCCGTCACCTCGCTGCGCTCCGAGGACGTCGCCTGGAGCCCGGAGGACGAGGCGGAGCTGCTCGCGGGCATCGAGGAGGGCGCCGACCGCCTCAACCTGCTGATCAACAACCTGCTCGACATGAGCCGGCTGCAGACCGGCAGCGTCACCCCGCTGCAGCGCGACGTCGACCTGGACGAGGTCGTCCCGCTCGCCCTCGCCGGGGTGCCCGCCGAGGCCGTGCGCCTGGACGTCCCGGAGGACCTGCCGCTGGTGCGGGCCGACTCCGGCCTGCTGGAGCGGGTCGTCGCCAACCTGGTGGAGAACGCCGTCAAGTACAGCCCGCCCGGCGTCCCGGTCGCCGTCCGCGCCGACGTGCTGCGGCTCGCCGGCGGCGACCGGATCGAACTGCGGGTGGTCGACCGCGGCCCCGGCGTCCCCGAGGAGGCCCGGGAACGGATCTTCGCCCCGTTCCAGCGGCACGGCGACGCACCGCGCGGCAACGGCGTGGGCCTCGGCCTGGCCGTCGCCCGCGGCTTCGCCGAGGCGATGGACGGCCGGCTCACCGCCGAGGACACCCCCGGCGGCGGCCTGACCATGGTGGTCTCCCTCCCCGCAGCCGCCGTCCCCGGCCTGCCGAAGGCCCCGGCCCGTACGGCGACCGCCCCGTGACCACCCCCTCCCCGGCAACCGCAGAAAGGCGGCGCACATCCATGACCCGGGTCCTCGTGGTGGACGACGAACCCCAGCTCGTCCGCGCCCTGGTGATCAACCTCAAGGCACGGAAGTACGAGGTCGACGCCGCCCACGACGGCGCCGCCGCCCTCGCCGCGGCCGCCGCCAGGCCGCCGGACGTGGTCGTCCTCGACCTCGGCCTGCCCGACATGGACGGCACCGAGGTGATCCGCGGCCTGCGCGGCTGGACCCGCGTCCCGATCATCGTGCTCTCCGCCCGGCAGGCCTCCGACGAGAAGGTCGAGGCCCTCGACGCGGGCGCCGACGACTACGTCACCAAGCCCTTCGGCATGGACGAGTTCCTGGCCCGGCTGCGGGCCGCCGTCCGCCGCGCCGAACCGATACCGGCGGGCGGCACCGAGGCCGTGCTGACCGCCGGCTCCTTCACCGTCGACCTCGCCGCCAAGAAGGTGAACCGCGGTGGCGCCGACGTCCGCCTCACCCCGACCGAATGGCACCTGCTGGAGGTGCTCGTCCGCAACGCCGGCCGGCTGGTCGGCCAGAAGCAGCTGCTCCAGGAGGTGTGGGGGCCGGCCTACCGCACCGAGACCAACTACCTGCGGGTCTACATGGCGCAGCTGCGCCGCAAACTCGAGGACGACCCGTCCCGCCCCCGGCACTTCGTCACCGAGCCGGGCATGGGGTACCGCTTCGAGCCGTGACCTGCCTGCCCTGCCATGCCGTCCGGTCTGGTCAGGCCAGGGTGATCCGGATGCCGAGGGTGCCTCGCTCGCCGCGGCGGACGCGGCTGCCGAGCAGGGTGAGCACGCCGAGCAGGCCGTACTTCTGGCGCAGCAGGGTGCGGTAGGCGGCCGTCCTCTCCGGCCCGAGGATCTCGGCGGTGCCGGGGACCTGCTCGCCGGTCGGGTTGCCGCGGACGTCGCACGGGCCGACCAGCACGTCCGCACGGTTGCGGATGCGGCGGACCTTCCAGGAGTCGGAGACCGTCCAGATGCCGAGGGCGTCGCCGTCCCGCACCACCCACACCGGGGTCGGCACCGCCGTGCCGTCCTTCTTGTAGGTGGTGACCAGCAGGTAGCTCCCGGAGGCGAGGCGGACGAGGCGTTCGAGCTTGTCCTGCGGCATGGCGTTCATGCCGCGCAGTCTAGAGCCTGCGGCGGTTGCCGTGATCAAGCACCTACGGGGTGTCCTGCTCCGGTGCGGTGCCCGCGGCGGGCTCGGCGGCCGGCTCGTCGCGGCGCTGCGGCGGGACGTGGCCGAGGGCGGAGCGGGTCGCGCCGAAGCCGCTCTCGTGGTCCCACACGTGGGTGCAGCCCGGGCACTGCAGGTGCAGCAGGCTCCCCGTGTTGGAGATCAGGTAGCGCCAGTGCACGGAGCAGGAGCGGCGCTCCCCGCAGGGCACGCAGTCGCGGGCGTCGTCGCAGTTGGGGCAGGCGATCCACGCGCGGCGACCGATGTCGGCCTGCGGGTCAATGGGCAGCATCGGCCCGCTCCTCCATCGGCAGCACGCCCGCCGTGACGAGGTCGTCGTAGAGCCGCTGCTGCTCGGCGTCCAGACCGGAGTACAGCAGGGCGTACGCCTCGGCCTCGCGGCGCTCCTCCTCGGCGATGTCCCGGTTGGGCCCGAGCGAGGCGGCCGCCAGGGATCGCCGCCGGATCTCGTCGGCGGTGACATCGAAAACGAAGGACGCCACCCCGGCGGAAAGGTCGGCGTCATCGGTGCGGTGCAGGGACATGGCAGCAGAACTTAGGTAACCCTTTCTTCCCTGTCAAGATGCTGCGCACAACCCGTCCCACCTGCCGAGACGCAATGATCGCCGGACGATCCGCAGACGAATTGCCGCCCTGTCGGAGCGTTCACGGCGGTCCGTCAGAGGCCGTGGGGCCAACGCAGAATGAGGGCTTTTCAGTGCGGCAGGACTCGGACCGGGTTGAATCCGTCACCGGGTGTAGTCCCGCAGGTGTACGTCTGGCGGAGGAACGGGGGGTGGGTGGCTCCTCATGCGGGGGGACGGGGCGGGGGGAGTCGGCGGCATAGGGTTCTGGGCATGGGAGAGCTCGGGGAACTCGTCCGGCAGACCGCCGATCGGCTGGCGGAGGGACAGGTCGGGGTGGTGGTCGTCGGGATCGCGGACGGCGTGGTGGAGATCCGCGGCAGCGGGCGGGCCGGTGGGGCGGCCGGGGGCCGGCCCGGGGCGGACACGCTGTTCGAGATCGGGTCGGTGACCAAGGTGTTCACCTCGCTGGCGCTGGCGAGGGCCGCGGTCGACGGCAGGGTCGCGCTCGACGAACCGCTCGCCGACGTGCTGCCCGCGGGCAGCACCGTGCCCGGGCGCGGCGGCAGCCGGATCACCCTGCAGCACCTGGCCATGCACACCTCCGGCCTGCCGCGGCTGCCGAAGGGCATGGCACTGAAGGCACTGCTGCGCCCGCACGCCGTCGACCCGTACGCCCGCTGCACCGCCGGGACGCTGCTCGGCGGGCTGGCCCGTACGAAGCTCAAGTCCGAGCCGGGCCGCACCTTCCGGTACTCCAACCTGGGCGCCGGACTGCTCGGCCTCGCCCTCGCGCACCGGGCCGGCACCGACTACGAGCAACTGGTCCGGCAGGAGGTCTGTGCACCGCTGGGCCTCGCCGACACCGTGGTGACGGTGGACGCCGAGCGGGCCCGGCGCCTCGCCCAGGGCCACGACCCGCGCCGCCGGCCGGCCGCGCCGTGGAACCTCGCCGCGCTCGCCGGCGCCGGTGCGCTCCGCTCGACCGCGGCCGACATCGCCGCCTTCCTGCAGGCCCAGCTGGGTGCGGCACCGGACGGCACGGCCGAGGCGATCGCCCTCACCCGTCGGCCCGAGCACCGCACCAGCCCGTTCTCCTGGGTGCACCTGGGCTGGATGGCCCACCGGCTGCACCCGCGGCACGGCGGCCACCTCCAGGTCTGGCACAACGGCCGCACCGGCGGTTTCGCCTCCTTCGCCGGGTTCGACCCGGAGACCGGCGTCGCGGTCGGCGTCCTCGGCAACACCTCCCGGGACGTCGACCCGCCCGCCGCCGACCTGCTGCGCCGCCTGCAGTCCGGCCGGAAGCCGGGTCAGGGCGCGTAGGTGCCGGTCTTGACGGTGCTCCACTGGCCGCTGCGGACGGCGTAGACGGTGAGCTGCCGGTTGGTGGTGTCGCCGTACTCGTCGAAGGCGACCCGGCCGGTGACGCCGTCGAAGGCCACGTCCTCCATGGCGTCCGCGACCTTGGCGCGGGCGTCCGAGGGGAGCGTGCCGCCGTTGGCGGCGACCACGGCCTTGACCGCCTCGACGACGGCCCACGCCGCGTCGTAGCCGTAGCCGCCGAAGATCCCCGCGTCCTCGGCGTAGCCGGCCGCCTTGTAGTCGGCGAGGAACTTCTGCCCGCCGGAGAGTTCGCTCGCCAGCGCGCCGATGGAGGTGGCCAGGTCGCCCTCGGTGCTGCTGTTCGAGGTCGGGTACGAGGCGTCGAAGATGCCGTCGCCGCCCATCAGCGGCACGTTCGCACCGGCCTGCTTGAGTGCCTGGGAGAGCGGTGCCGCCTCCGGGTACTCGCCGCCGTAGTAGACCGCGTCGGCGCCGCTGCCCCGGACCTTCGCGGCGAGGGCGGCGAAGTCGTGCTCGCCCGGGTTGATGTGCTCCGCGCCGACGACGGTGCCGCCGATCCGGGTGAACTCGCTCCTGAAGCCCGCGGCCAGGCCCGCGCCGTACGTCTTCTGGTCGTCGATGACGAAGAGCTTGGACTTCTTCGCCTCCAGGTGGAGGTACCGGGCGGCGAACGGGCCCTGGATCGCGTCCGTCGTGGCGACACGGAAGTACGACGGGTAGGGGCGGGACTTGGTGCCCTTCGCCCAGTCGCTGCCCTGACTGAGCGCCGGGTTGGTGTTGGAGGGGGAGACGTCGACCAGCCGGGCCGTGGTGAGCTCGGGCAGCATGGCCTGGGCGACGCTGGAGTTGAGCGGCCCGACCACGCCGAGCACCTTGGTGTCCGCGACGAACCGGGAGGCGTTCTGCTGCCCGACCGCGGGCTGCGCCTGGTCGTCCACCGCCTGCAGCTCGAAGGTGATGCCGGGCACCGCCTGGGTCTGGTTGGCGGTCTTCACCGCCAGGTCGGCGGAGTTCTTGATGCCGAGTCCGAGCGAGGCGAGGTCGCCGGTGAGCGGTGCGTCCAGGCCGATCACCACGGTGGTGGTGGACGCCGAGTCGTTGCCGGCGGAGCCGCCGGTGCCACCGCCCTTGCCGGTGTCGCGGGTGAGGGTCCAGGTCAGGATGCCGCCCACGGCGAGGGTGGCCAGGGCCACCGCCAGGACGGTGGTCCGTCGCGCGGCGCCCTGCCGGGCGGGCGGGCGGCCGTCCGGAACGGCCGTCACATCCTCGTGCTGCCCGCCCCCGGCGGGCACCGGCGTGCCGCCGTCCGGCCCGGCCGCACCGCCCAACAGCACACCGCCCCACATCCGGTCGGTCGGCGGCAGGTCCGGCGGGGCCGGGACGGGGGCCGGGGGAGTGTCCGTGGGAAGGTCCGCCGGCTGCGGTACCCGGGCCTGCTCCGCAGGTGTCTGCGGCTGCGGCAGCTCGTACACCTCGGGGTCGGCCCCGGCGTCCAGGGCGGTCGGCGTCGGCACCGGCGGCACCGGTGAGGCGGGCGGCACCGGCGTGGGGGAGGGCGTGCCGGCCGGAACTCCCGGCGCGGGGTCGGCGTCGGCGTTCCGCAGCGCGGCGGCCAGCAGTGCCTCGGCCTGCTCGGCGGTGGCCCGTCGATCCGGGTCCTTGGTGAGCAGCGCCTCCAGGACGGGGGCGAGCGGGCCCGCCGCGGACGTCGGCCGGTGCGGCTGGGTGAAGATGGCGATGGCCAGGGCGTGCAGGCCCTCGGCCTCGAACGGCGGCCGGCCCTCGACGGCGTGGTAGAGCGTCGCACCGAGTGCCCAGAGGTCGTTGGCGGCGGTGGGCCGCTTGCCCTCGAGCTGCTCCGGCGACATGTACTGGGGCGTGCCGATGATCGTGCCGCTGTGGCTGAGCTTGGTGGTGGCGTCGGCGAGGTGGGCGATGCCGAAGTCGGTGATGACCACCCGGTCCTTCGTCAGCAGCACGTTGTCCGGCTTGATGTCGCGGTGGACGATCCCCGCCCGGTGCGCCTCGGACAGGGCGCCGAGCATCGTGATGCCGATCTCGGCGACCCGGCGGACCGGCAGCCGGCCCTGCTCACGGATCGCGGCGGCGAGCGACTGCCCGCGGACGAACTCCATGACGATCACCGGGGCGCCGTTGTGCTCCACCACGTCGTGGATGGTGATGATGCCGGGGTGGTTGAGGATGACCGCGGCCCGGGCCTCGCTGGTGAACCGCCTGAGCAGCATGCTGCGCTCGTTGTCCTCCAGCCCCGGCGGGAAGAGGATCTCCTTCACGGCGACCTCGCGGCCGAACAGGTGCTGGTCGGTGCCGCGCCAGACGCGGCCCATTCCGCCCTGCCCGATCCGCTCGACGAGCTGGTAGCGGCCGGCGACGGTCTCCGGATTGTCCTGGGTCACGCGCCATACTCTAGGGGGACCTGTGGCGGGCGCGGACAGGGTTTGCGCGGGCTGTGATCGACCTGCGCCCGAACGTACACGGACCGCCCTTACGCCCTGGTGAGAGGGCCGGAACGGGTCTGACGGCAGGTCATTCCGAGGTCCCGTCCACCGGGGCCTGAACGGCACGCCGGTCCCGGCCGTCGGCGTCCTGGCGGTCGGCGTCCGTGTGGTCGGTGGCGGCGTGGTCGGTGGCGGCGAGCAGGGCGTGCACGGCCGTTCCCATGGTGCGCCGGGCCGCCTCCTGGTCGAGGCCGCTGCTGCGCCAGTGGTGCCAGGCGCTCCAGGTGGTCACCGCGTCGAGGGCGTTGAGCAGGTCCGTCCGGTGCTGCTCGGGCAGGCGGTCGAGCTCGTCGGCGAAGATCTTGGCGAGCCGGACGCGGCCGAAGTCCAGCATCAGCCGGACGGCCTCCAGGACCCGGTCCGACGGGTTCTCCAGGCGCATGACGGCGAGCCTGGTCGGGGTGAGCCACTCCAGGATGCGGGCGCGCTGCTCGGTCAGGGCGGCCACCCGGGTCTCCCGCGGTCCCTCGGTGGGCAGCGGCCTGATCCGTGCGTACAGCTGGTCCATCCGCCGGCCGACCGCGATGTCCGTCAGTTCGGCCATGTCCGCGAAGTGATGGAACACCAGGCGCCGTGACACGCCGGCCCGTTCGGCCACGCGTTCGGCCGGGAAGTGGGTCTGGCCCTCGTCCAGCAGCGACAGCATGGCGTCGGCGATCTTCTCGCGGGTCTGGCGCCCCCGCTCGGTGCGGCCGTCCGCGGCCGGTGCGGCCTTCCGTGCGGGCGTGCCTGCGGCGGCGTCCGCCGGGGTGTCTGCGGGGGTGGGGTTCTGCGGCATGCCGGGGCCTCCTCCTGCCTCGTTGACATTATTGCACCGCCAGTGCAAACGTATTGATTGCACGGGGAGTGCAAAGAGTTTGGCGGGGGGTCGAGGCGCCCCGTCCCGTACGGAAGGCCGGTGCGCCGATGTTCGCCACCGTGGGGCGCTGGTGCGCCCGGAGACCGAAGCGGGTGGTGGCCGCGTGGCTGCTGCTCCTGGCCGCGGCCCTGCTCGCGGTCGCAGCCGCGGGCCGGGTCACCACCGACGCCGTGTCCATCCCGGGCAGCGACAGCCAGGCGGCCCGGGACGTCTCCGACGCGGCCTTCCCCGGGTCGGCCTCCGGCCGCCAGCCGCTCGTCCTGCACACCGCAGCGAGCGCGGCCCCGCTCACCGACCCGGCGACGGCCGACGCCGTACGCGCCGCCGCCCGCGCCATCGCCGGGGTCGACCACGTCGTGGCCGTCACCACCCCGTACGACGCGGCCGGCGCCGGGACGATCAGCGCCGACGGGCACACTGGCTGGCTCTCCGTCGAACTCGACGTCACCGGACGCGACATCACCCCGGAGATCACCCACCGGATCACCGGGGCCGCCGCACCCGCCACCGCGGCCGGCATCGAGGTCACCCCGGGCGGCCACCTCGCCGCCGCCGTGGACAAGGGCTCCACCGGGCACAGCGAGGCGATCGGCCTCGCCGCGGCCTTCGTCGTCCTCACCGTCGCCCTCGGCGGCCTGGTCGCCGCCGGGCTCCCGCTGGTGGCCGGCGGCCTCGGCCTCGGCATCGCGCTGTCGGCCATCGCCCTGGTCGGCCACCTCGTCGACATGCCCTCCTCCGGGGAGACCATCGCCGCGATGATCGGCCTCGGCGTCGGCATCGACTACACCCTCTTCGGCCTCACCCGCTTCCGCGAACTGCTCGCCGCCGGCACCGACCGCGTGGAGGCGGCCGTCCGCACCACCGCCGGCTCCGGCAAGGCCGTGGCCTTCGCGGGCAGCGCCGTCGTCGCCGCCCTCGCCGGACTCGCCCTCGGCGGGCTCCCGCTGCTGTACGCACTGGCGCTCGCCCCGGGCATCGCCGTCCTGGTCGCAGTCGCCGTCAACCTCACCCTGCTGCCGGCCGTGCTCGTGCTGCTCGCGCCCCGCCTGGCGCCGAAGCCCGCCCGTCGCAGCGGCGAGGCCGGGGCGGACGGCCCGCGCGGCTGGGGCCGGACCGCCGCCCGGGTGGCGGCCCGCCCCTGGCGCTTCCTGCTCGCCGCGACCGTCCTGACCGGCGCCCTCGCAGTGCCCGCCGCCCACCTGTCCTTCGGTCAGCTCGACGCCGGCTCCAACGCCTCGGGCACCGCGAGCCGCACCGCGTACGACCGGCTCGCCGACGCCTTCGGACCCGGCGTCAACGGCACCCTGCTGGTCACCGACACCCTCGCCGAGGCGGCGACCGGCCCCACCGACGAGCGCATCACCGCCGTCACCCGCGCCCTGCAGGCCGCCCCCGGCGTCGCCGCGGCGGGGCAGCCGCAGATCGGCGCCGACCGGCACACCGTCCGCTGGCAGGTCACCCCCGCCACCGCCCCGGCCGACCCGGCCACCGCCGACCTCGTCCACCGGCTGCGCGCCGAGACCCTGCCCGCCGTGGCGGGCGCCGGCCACACCGTCCACGTCGGCGGCACCCCGGCGGCCCAGGCCGACCTCAACGACCGGCTCTCCGGCCGGATGCCACTGGTCGTCGGCTTCGTCCTCGTCGTCGCCGGGCTGCTCCTGCTGCTCGCCTTCCGCGCACCGATCGTCGCGCTCAAGGCCGCCGTGATGAACCTGGTCTCCGTCGGCGCCGCGTACGGCTTGCTGACCGCGGTCTTCCAGGACGGCCACGGCGCCCGGCTGATCGGCCTCGAAGGACCGGTGCCGATCCCCGGCTACGTCCCGCTGCTGATGTTCGCCGTGCTGTTCGGCCTGTCCATGGACTACGAGGTGTTCCTGCTCAGCGCCGTCCGCTCCGCCCACCTCCGGCACGGCGACAACCGCCGCGCGGTCGTCGAGGGTCTCGGCGGCACCGGACGGATCATCACCTCGGCGGCCCTGATCATGGTCAGCGTCTTCCTCAGCTACCTGCTCTCCGACGACCCGGTGGTCAAGATGTTCGGCATCGGCCTGGCCACCGCGGTCGCCCTGGACGCCACCGTCGTACGGGGCATCCTGGTGCCGTCCACCATGGTCCTGCTCGGCCGCGGCAACTGGTGGCTCCCGCGGTGGCTGGACGCCCTGCTCCCGCACATCGACATCGAGGGCGACGAGCACGCCGACACCCACGCCCCGGACGAGCACGCCGACGACGGGAGCACCGACGACGGGAGCACCGGCGACGGGAGCACCGGCGACGGGAGCACCGGCGACGGGAGCACCGGCGACGAGGCCCGGGACACCGCCCTCCCGACCGCGGCAGGTGCCCAGTGAGGCCCGCGGCGGGCACCGCCCGCAGGCCGCGCCCGATCGCTCCCGTTGCCCGTGGCCGCACCCGCCGCCGGTGGGCGGCTGCGGCCCTGGCCGGTCTGGCCGCCGCGGCCCTCGGCGCCGACCGGGTGGCCGCCGGCGCTGCCGAGGACCGGCTGGCACACCGCCTCGCCGCACGGCAGCCTGCCGTCACCGGCACACCGCAGGTGACGCTCGGCGGGTTCCCGTTCCTGGTGGACGCGGCCCGCGGCAGCTTCCCCACCGTGCAGATCCGGGCGGACGCCGTCGCCGCCTCCGGGCTGCCGGTCGAAGCCGCCGTCGGCCTGCGGGACGTCACCGAGCGGTCCGGCCGCTACACGGCGGCGAAGGCGGACGCCCGTTTCACCGTCCCGCTCGACGCCCTGGCCTCCGCGGTCGGGCAGGACACCTCGGTGGCCGCGGACCACGGACGGCTCCGCCTCACCCGCACCGTCCTCGGCCTGCCGCTCGACGTCACCGCCGAAGTCCGGCTCGCCGACGGCACGGTGGGCATCCGCCCGGTGTCCGCGACCCTGGCCGGCCGCCCGCTCGACCCGGCCGACGGCCGGTTCGCCGCCGTCTTCCGGGACCGCGACCGGCCGCTGCCCGACCTGCCCGCCGGCCTCGCCGCGGACGCCGTCACCGTGGACGGCAACGGCCTGACCGTGCACGCCCGCGCCGGCCGCGTCACCCTCACCTGACGCAGCCACCCGCCGACGAAGTCGGGCACCCCGGGAGACACCCCCTCCCGGGGAACCGGCCCTCCCGGGGAACCGTGCCGGGGCGGCCGGGCGTCCCCGGTCGTACTGCTGTCGTTCGTCGTCGGAGGTTCCTCCTGATGTGGGTCGCCTGGTCCGTGCTGGGCCTGCTCTACGCCGCCGCACCCCTCTTCGCCTGGTGCCGCATCGCCCGCACCCGCCAGGCCGGCCCCGCAGTCGCCTTCGCCCTGCTGGCCGCCGCCGTTCTCCTGGTGGCGGCCCAGCACGGCCTGGTCGAGGTGCCGCGGCCCGACGCCCACTTCCTCTTCGCCCTCGCCGCCGCCGCCCTGATCGCCGTCGGCCTCGCCGTCGAACGCGCCCAGGAGGGCCCCGGTCCGGAGGAGTGGTCGCACCACCGCCGCGGCACCGCCGGCCTGCTGGCCGTCCAGGTGGTCCTCGCCCTCTCCGGCGGCCTGCTGTACGCCCTGGCGAACAGCGGCGCCTCCATGCCGCCGGCGAGCGCCCTCCCGCCGCTGCCGGACGGTCTCACCGTGATCTCGCAGGACGCGGGCTGCGGCTCCGGCAACTGCTTCCGCACCCAGGTGATCGGCAGTACGGCCGGCCTCTCCCAGGACGGGATCGTCCGCCGCCTGAACCTCCCGCACGAGACCTGCCGTGCCAACGGCTGGCTGTTCGACCGGCGCGACCGGTGCGTGGGCATGCAGGCGTCCGACGGCCGGATCGTCCGCTACGTCACCCTGAGCGATCTCGTCGGCTGACGAAACGCCCGTCTGCCTTGGGCGGCGGCCCCGCGGGGTAGGCACCTGGCAGCATGCCGTCCAGGCCCCTTTCGCCTTTCGCCGTGCCGAAGGAGAACCGCCTCCGATGACTCCGCAGCTTCCGCCGCCCGCCCGCCGGACCCCTGCCTGGCTGGCCGACGCGGTGATCTACCAGATCTACCCGCAGACCTTCGCCGACTCCGACGGCGACGGCATCGGCGACTTCCCCGGCGTCCTCGACCACCTGGACCACCTCGAGCAGCTGGGGGTGGACGTCATCTGGTTCAGCCCGTGCTTCGCCTCCCCCTTCGGCGACGCCGGCTACGACGTCGCCGACTACCTCACGGTCGCGCCCCGCTACGGCACCAACGAGGACCTGGTCCGGCTGGTCGCGGAGGCCCGCCGCCGCGGCATCCGCGTGATGCTCGACCTCGTCGCCGGACACACCTCCCACCTGCACCCGTGGTTCCGGGCCTCCGCGGCCGACCCCGACGACGACCGGTACATCTGGTCGGACCGGATCGGCACCCCCGTCTCGCACTGGATCCCCGCACCGGGCACCCGCGAGGGCTACTACCTCGCCAACTTCTATCCCGTGCAGCCCGCACTCAACTTCGGCTACGCCCGCCCCCACCCCGACGAGCCGTGGCGGCAGGGCGTCGACGCACCGGGCCCGCAGGCCAACCGGGCCGCGCTGCGCGAGATCATGGAGTACTGGTTCGACCGCGGCATCGCCGGCTTCCGCGTCGACATGGCCTTCTCGCTCGTCAAGGACGACCCGGGGCTGGCCGAGACCGGCAAGCTCTGGACCGAGATGCGCGAGTGGATCGACTCGACCCACCCGGACTGCGCCCTCATCGCCGAATGGGGCGACCCGGCGGTCTCCGTCCCGGCCGGCTTCCACGCCGACTTCTTCCTGCACTTCGTCGGCGACGCCCTCCGCTCGCTGTGGGGCAACGCCCAGGGCAGCCACCGCGCGGACTGGGGCACCGACCCGTGCTTCTTCGCCCCCGAGGGCGGCGGCAGCATGGAGCCCTTCCTGGCCGCCTGGCAGACCGCGGCGGCCTCCGTCGCCGGCTCCGGGCACGTCGCCCTGCCCACCGCCAACCACGACTTCTCCCGGCTGGCCTGCGGCACCCGCACCCGCGACATGACCGCCCCCGCTTTCGCCTTCCAGCTCACCTGGCCCACCCTGCCGACCATCTACTACGGCGACGAGATCGGCATGCGGTACGTGCCCGGCACTCCCGACAAGGAGGGCGCCCAGCTCGACGACGGGCAGGTACGGCAGGGCTCCCGCACCCCCATGCAGTGGGACGACGGCCCCAACGCCGGGTTCTCCACCGCCCCCGCCGACCGCCTCTACCTGCCGGTCGACCCGGCCGCCGACCGCCCGACCGTCGCCGCCGCCCTCGCCGACCCCGACTCCCTGCTGCACCGCGTCCGCCGCCTGATCGCGCTGCGCCGCGCGCACCCGGCCCTCGGGAGCGGCTCGGGGATCGAAGTCCTGCACAGCGGCTACCCGTTCGTCTACCTGCGCGGCGGCACCCACCTGGTGGTGGTCAACCCGCGCCGCGAACCGGCCGGGGCCGACCTGGGCACCGCCCTCCGCCCGGCCGACCCGCGCCCGCTGGAGGTCGACCGGGTGACCGTGGCCGGCTCCCGGGTCGTCGCCGAGGGCTTCTCGTACGGGGTCTTCGAGCTCCGCGCGGAGGAGTGAGGCCGTGGCCGGCGGGGCCACCGAGGCGGTGGATCTCGCGGGCGACGTGGCGTTTGAGGCAGCGGAGGGCTTCGCGTCGGGTCCTGCCTTCGGCGATGCGTCGTCCGACGCAGCCGCGGGTGCGGGCGTCCCGGCGGAGGCGGGCCGGCACGATGGTGCAGAGCGCGGAGTTCGCCTGCCGGTCGCCGCCGCGGTTGAGGTGCCCGCGCCGGGTCTTCCCGGAGGGCTCCTCGATCGGGCCGGCGCCGCACAGGGCGGCGAATGCCGACGCGTTCGAGCGGCGGGCAGGTCGACCGGGTCCGGTCCGACGCGGGGACCACGGGCCACCGGTCCGGCCGTGGTTCTGACACCACTCCGCCTGCGCGCGGTGCCATCGGGTCGCCTCCCTCGCCCGTCCGGGTGGCTCCCGGGGCGCCGCGATCGTGCTTCGAGGCGACCGCGAGGGGGCGGTCGGAGGATCGGGCCTGCACACCGCGACGGTCGAGCCTCGGGAGGTACCGGTGGAGCAGAGTTCCGCGCAGCGCAGGCGGTGGCCCGAACGCCTGCTGAGGTTCGTGGCCCGGGGGCTGATGGCGTCCGGGGGGATCATGGTCTGCGGGCTGTTCCCGGACGCGGCCTCCGGGCGGGGCCCGTCCGGTCGGCACCCGGAGCGGCTGCGCCCCGACCTCGCACTCACCCCGTTGGAGCGGGCGCTGGCGGTGGAGCTCTTCCCGCAGGGGTGGCCCCGCGAGCCCTGAGCCGTGCGGCCCCGGGCCGAACCGCCGCGCCCCCGGAAGGGATCCGGGGGCGCGGCGGTCGCGTGTCGGGGCCGCGGGCCGGTCAGTCCTCCTCGACGGTCTCGAACACGTCGGGTTCCGGGGTGGCGAGGCTGCCGAGGTCGCGGACCTTCTCGCGGAACGCGTCGGCGCTCATCGCCGCCCGGTGCGACTGCGCGTCCGTCCAGCGCGCCGTCTCGACGAACACCTCGGGGCTGCGGGTCGAGCGGTACAGGGTGTGGCTGAGGAAGCCGGGCTGGCTGCTCATGTGCTCGGTGATGCCGGTGAGGACCTTCCGGAACGTCTCGACGTCGCCGTGCACCGTGAGCCGGTTGATGACCGTGATCATGTCCTGTCTCCTGTGGGTCGCTCCGAGGGGGAGGCCGACGCTCCGACGGCCTCGCGCAGACTGCGGCGGAGGATCTTGCCGTTCGGCGAGCGGGGGATGCGTTCGACCGCGTCGAGGTACTTGACGTGCTGGTAGTAGGGGAGCCGGTGGTTGACGAAGGCGGCCAGCTCGTCGAGGTCGGGGCCCGGGTCGGCGGCCGCGCCGGCGCCCGGTGCGAGGACCACGAAGGCGTGCGCCACCGCGCCCGTCGCCGCCTCGGGGTGGTCGACGACGGCGCAGTCCAGGACGGCCGGGTGGCGGATCAGGACCTGCTCGATCTCGGTCGGGGAGACCAGCCAGTTCTCGTGCTTGAAGACGTCCTTGATCCGGTCGACGAGGAACAGGTGGCCGTCCTCGTCCTGGTAGCCGACGTCGCCGGTGGAGAACCAGCCGTCGGCGTCGGTCGCCGGGCCGTCGGCGTGCAGGTAGCCGGCCATCAGCTGCGGACCGCGGACCTGGACCTCGCCGCGTTCCCCGGCCGGCAGCGGGGCCCGGCCGTCCACGTCCACCACCCGGCACTCCGTTCCGGGGACGGGCCGGCCGACCGAGCCCGGGCGGGGGTCGGCGGGCAGCTCGCAGTGGGTCAGCGGTGAGGTCTCGGCGAGCCCGTAGCCCTGCACCACCGGGACGCCGAACTGCTCGCCGAGCGCCCGGGCCCGGGCCGGCTGCAGCGCGGACCCGCCGGACAGCACCGCCTTGACGGTGTCCAGCGCGAGCTCCTCCAGGGCCGGGTCGGCGGCCAGGGCGGCGAGGCGGACCGGCAGGCTGTAGAGGTGGGTGGCCCGGTGCCGGTTGGCCGCCGCGACGGCGGCGGTGGGCGCCGAGTCGGGGCAGAGCACCTGCGTCGCCGCCGCGTACACGGCCGAGTTGAGGTGCATGGGGTGGTACAGCGGCAGGTGGTTGACGGTGACGGAGTCGCCGTCCAGGGCGTGCACGGCGGCGATCTGCGCCGCGTTGGTCACCAGGTTGCGGTGCGTCAGTTGCACGGCCTTCGGGTCGCCGGTGGTGCCGCTGGTGAACTGGATGCACGCCACCGAGTCGAGGTCGGGCGCCGGGTCGCGTTCGCCGGGCGGCAGCAGCCCGATGGGCAGCCGCTCGGCGGTGATCACCCCGCCCAGCCCCGGCAGCCGCGGGCGCAGCCGCTCCAGCCGTTCGGCGACGTGCGGCGGGGCGACCACCACGGCCACCTCCGCCGTGCCGAGGGCGTGGACCATCGCGTCGTCGCCCATCAGCGGGTTGACGACGGCCACCGTGTGGCCGGCCCGGACGGCGCCGTAGTAGGCGACCACGAACGGCACGTCCAGGCTCGCCACCACGCCCACCACCGCACCGGTCCGGCCGACCGCCGCGGTGAGCGCGCCGGCCGCGGTGTCCACCTCGGCGTCGAGGTCCGCGTAGGTCGTGTCGCCGAGCGGCGTGCGGACGGCGACCCGGTCGGGGGCCTCGGCCGCGGCCCGGCGCAGCAGGCCGTCGAGCGGGAGGTCGGGCACCAGGCCGTCGAGCCGGAGGTCGGGACCGGTGGCGGGGGCCGGGCCGACCACGGTGTCAGCAGCGGGCCGCACGGAGGCGCTCCTCGGCGAACTGCTGGGCGTAGCGCAGGGTCTGCAGGCTGTTGGTGCTGAGCACCCGGCGCAGGTAGGCGCGGGCGTCGGCGACCGTGGTGCCCTCGCCGAGCAGGTGCAGGGCGGAGGGCTTGACGGTGGCGGTGTGCCGGGCCCTGGCGATGACGCCCTCCGGGGTCTCCTCGAACACCCAGTGGCCGGTGTGGCCGTCCAGCAGGGCCGGGAGGTTGATCTGCTTGTAGACGATCTTGTTGATCTCGGGCAGGCAGACCCGGACGGACCGGGTGGTGTGCTCGCTCCCGTCCGGGGTGTGGGTGTGCATGTCGAAGAACTGGATGCCGGGGGTGTCCTCGGTCATGTCGAGCTTGGTGACGTGCGGGACCCGCTCGGGCCACCGGTCGGCCGCGTACAGGAACTCGTAGACGTCCTCCAGCCGGCCGCCGATGAACAGCGGGTCCTCGAAGGAGATGACCCGGGGCTCCAGGTCGCCCCACTGCTCGGCGGTCCCGCGCAGCGACTCCACCTGGGCGGGGGCGCGCTCCTCGTGCTCCGCCGTCGTCCGGGCCACCGCCTCGGGGTCGTCGCCGGCGACGGTGAAGGTGTGGACGAGCTCCACCGCGGTCGCACCGTCGCCGTGCGGGGTGAACGTCCAGGTGGCGGTGGCGGACTCGAGCGGCGCCGGCGGCGCCACCTGCTCCAGCGCGATCCGCAGGTTCGCGCGGTCGAGCCGGCGGCGGGCGTCCCACGCGTGCACGCCGGTGCCGCCGGTCAGCGCCCAGCGGCGCACCAGCTGGGTGCCGTCGGCGTCCTCCTCGAGGACCTCGCCGTGCACGGCGGGGCCGAAGTGCTGCACCCAGGCGGCGAGGTCCGCCGTCAGGTCGAAGCAGAGCCCGGCCGGTGCCCGGACGATCGCGTTGTGCCGGACGGTGTGCGTGGTCGACATGCTGTGTTTCCTCTCGACGGATCTGGTTCCAAAAGGTCACGGGCCGTGCGGGGCCCGCGGGTTCGGGGCCGGCGGTGCTGAGTCCGGGGCCGGGCGGGGCCGCCGGTCAGCGTCCGCCGGAGACGTCGACGACGGAGCCGGTGATGTTGCCGTTCGCGGCGGAGCACAGGAAGGCGATCGTGCGCGCCACGTCGTCGGGCGTGCTGAGCCGCCCGGTCGGCGTGCGGAGGGTCTCGCGTTCGCGGACCTCGGCAGGCAGGTCGGCGAGGACGCCGTCGGTGCGTGTCAGGCCGGGGCTGACCACGTTGACCAGCACGCCGTCCGGCCCGGCGTCCCAGGCGAGGCTGCGGGCGAAGCCGTGCAGGGCGGCCTTGCCCGCGGCGTAGAACTCCTGCCCGGGGGCGCCGTCCCGGGCGAGGTGGGAGGAGAGCAGGGCCACCCGGCCCCACCCGCGGGCGCGCATCCCGGGCAGCACCAGCTGGACGGTGCGCAGGGTCTGCTCCAGGTTGTCCCGCAGCAGCGGCTGCCACTCCCCGGCCGGCACCTGTTCGGTGCGGCTGCCGGGCGGGCGGCGCCGGCCGCGGCGGAGCGCGTTGGCGACGAGGACGTCGACGCCGCCCCAGCACCGTTCGACCTCGGCGAGCGCCGCATCGACGGAGGACGGGTCGCCCAGGTCGTACGGCACGGCGAGGGCCCGGCCCGCGGCGGCGCCGAGCTTCTCGGCGAGGGCCCGCGCCCGCTCCCCGCCCGTGCGGTACGTGATCGCCACCCGGGCGCCCTCGGCGGCGAACGCCCGGGCGGTGTGCCGGCCGATGCCGGCCGAGGCGCCGGTGACCAGGACGGTCCGGTCGGTGAGTCCGAGGTCCACGGTCACACCTCCCGGGCGGCGGGGCGGATGCCGCGCAGCACGTCGAGGGCCTCGGCGAGGTCCGCCGGGGCGAGGGGCCCGCCGCGGGCGCACAGGTAGCCGTCCGGCCGGACGAGCAGCCAGCCGCCCGGCGGCAGGCCGAGGTCGGCGCGGAGCGCGCCGTCCGGGTCCGGCAGGCCGCCCGGGCCGTCGCCGCCGACGGTGCGCACCGACAGCCAGGCGCCGTGCTCCTCGCGGGCCGTCGCGGCGGCCCCGGCCGCGCCCCCGTGGCCGGTGGCGACCACCAGGCTGGGCCGGAGGTCGCGCAGTTCGTCGAGCAGGGCGCTCCACCCGGGGCCGTCGGCCCGTTCCGCGGCGACCTGGCTGATCCGGCTGCCGGAGCGCGGCCCGACGGCCCCGTCCGGGCGGCGGTCGGGGACGGTCAGCGGGCTGTCCGCGTAGTCCAGCGACAGGGCGGACATCGTGCCGATGATCTTCCGCTCGATCCGGCCGCGCAGCGGGGCCAGGTTGCGGACGAGGGCGAACACCAGCGGCAGGGCGGCGCCGGCCGCCGAGTTCCGCAGCTGCACCAGGCGGGTCGCCCGGCGGGTGGAGCCGAGCAGTGCCCGGCCGACCGGCACCCGCTCGGCCGAGTAGCTGTCGAGCAGGGCGGACGCCGCCAGGCCCTGCGCGACCAGGGCGAGCTTCCAGGCGAGGTTGTACGCGTCCTGGAGGCCGGTGTTCAGGCCCTGACCGGAGGCGGGGCTGTGCACGTGCGCGGCGTCCCCGGCGAGCAGGCAGCGGCCGCCGCGCATGGCGGGGACCATGCGCTGCTGGATGGTGAAGACCGACACCCAGCTCGGCCGGTGCACGGTGACGGGCCGGCCGAGCCCGCGGCGCAGCTTGCCGGCGAACCGCTCGGCCACGTCCTGCGGATCGCCCCCGTAGGAGGTGTCGGCGGTGTCCAGCAGCCGCCACTTGCCCTCCTGCGGGAAGGGGACGGCCATGACCGTGCCGCTGCCGACCTTGATCCAGTGGATGCTGTTCTGCGGCAGGTCCACGTCGACCTCGGCGTCCGCGATCAACCAGGTCTCGGTGGAGTCGCCGATCAGCGGCAGCCCGAGCAGCCGCCGGACGGTGCTGTGCCCGCCGTCGCACCCCACCAGCCAGTCGACCCGGGCCCGTTCGGTGCCGGCCGGGCCGCTCAGTTCGACGGTCACCCCGTCGTCGTCCTGCTCGAAGCCCTCCAGCCGCACCCCCCACTCGATCTCCACGCCGTGCTTGGCGACGGCGTGGCGCAGCACGTCCTCGGTGGCGGCCTGATCCACCATCAGGGTCATCGGGAAGCGGGTCGGGACCCGCGAGTAGTCCGGCCCGAGGACGGCCAGCCGACGGCCGTTCAGGTGCATGGTGAACCGCTGGACCACCCGGCCGCGCGGCATCATGTCCGCCAGGACGCCCTGCTGGTCGTACACCTCCAGCGAGCGGGCGTGCGTCGCCATCGCCCGGCTGGTGACGGCGGGACCGTCGGCCGCGTCGACCAGCCGCACCGGCACGCCGCGCCGGGCGAGCTCGAACGCGGTCATCAGACCGACCGGGCCGGCGCCCGCGACCAGTACCCGCGGCCCGTCCGGCGGTGCCGCCGGGCCCTTCTCCGCCGTCGTCATGTCCGCCTCCTGGCAGTGTCGGTGGTCCCGGCCGTGGTCCCGGCGGGGTCGGTGGCCCCGGCGGGGCCGGAGCGGGAGCGGGCCCGGAGCGCGGCCGGGGCCACCGGGAGCAGCCCGGACCGGCGCGCCTCGGCGAGCGTCGGGGCCCGCCGGTCGCGCTCGGAGAGCAGCCGGCCCGGGGTGTCCGGCCACGGCAGGGCCAGCTCCGGGTCCAGCGGGTGGACCGTCCGCTCCAGCTCCGGCCGGTACGGCGCGGAGCAGAGGTAGAGCACCGTCGCGCCCTCGGTGAGGGCGGCGAAGCCGTGGCCCAGCCCCGGCGACAGCTGCACGGCCCGTCGGCGGCCGGGACCGAGCCGGACGGAGTCCCACTGCCCGAACGTGGGAGAGCCCACCCGGACGTCGACCACCACGTCCAGCACCTCGCCCGCCACGCAGGTGACGTACCGGGCCTGCCCGGGCGGGGTGGCGACGTAGTGGACGCCGCGGACCACGCCCCGACGGGAGACCGAGAGACCGGCCAGGGCCACCGGCACCGGCCCGCCGGGCGCGGTCGGCCGGCCCACCGAGTACAGCTCCGTGAAGGTGCCGCGCTCGTCGTGGTGCGGCCGCAGCTCGACCTCCCAGGCCCCCTCCACCGCTAACGGACGCATGCCGCACGCTCCTTCCGCACCACGTCCTCCAGCACCGGGACGGCCTCCGCCGGCGAGGGGAGGCCGGCGATCTCCTCCGCCAGCCCGGCCGCGGCCCCCCGGGCCCCCCGGTCGGCCAGCAGCGCCCGGACGCCGTCCGCGACCCCCGCCGCGTCGGCCCGCTCGGGCGGCAGCCAGCGGCCCGCGCCCAGCTCCGCCAGCCGCTGCGCGTACACGGTGGTGTCGGACAGGTAGTACGGCAGGACGAGCTGCGGCAGCCCGTGCACCAGGGAGGTCATCGCGGTGCCCGGCCCGCCGTGGTGGACCACCAGGTCGCAGGCCGGCAGGACGGTGTCCAGCGGGAGCCAGCCGACGGCACGCACCGACTCCGGCAGCGGCCCGGCGGCCGTGCCCTCGCCGGTCGCCAGCACCGTCTCCACCCCCGCCCCGTGCAGGGCCTCCGGAAGCGCCGCCAGCAGCTCGGACCTGACGGCGGGAAAGGCACTGCCCAGCGTCACGCAGACCCGGGGACGCTCCCGGGGACGGTGCACCCAGGACGGCACCGGGGCGGGGCCGTTGTACGGCAGGTAGCGCACCCGCCGGACGGGCGCGGCCGGAACCCCCGGCAGCTGCAGCCGCGGCGGGCACGGGTCCAGCAGCAGCCGCGGCGCCGGCAACCCGGGCAGACCCAGCGCCGCCAGCTCCGGGGCCAGCTCCTGCTCGGCCGCCTCGGCGTACAGTCCGGACAGGCGCAGGCCCCAGCCGTGCTCCACCCAGGGCAGACCGAGGTGCGCGGCGACCAACCGGCCCGCGTACTCGGTCGGTTCGCTGACCACCAGGTCCGGGCGCCACCGCTCGGCGATCCGCACGGTCCGCTCCAGGACGTGCGCGGCCAGCCGCCCGAAACCACGGCCGCTGCGCCGCACCCGTCCTTCCGGGTCGGCCGGCCGGGCCGCCGGCGTCCCGTCCCGCTCGAAGCCGATCATCCCGCCCATCGACACCCCGCCGGCGTTCGCGGTCGCGGGCAGACCCGCCCCGGCCGCCACGTCGGGGAATTCCCCGGGCGCCGCCAGCAGGACCTCGTGCCCCGCCGACCGCAGTGCCCAGGAAATGGGCACGAGCGGCAGGACATGCCCGTACATGGGCGCCGCGGTGAGCAAAATCCTCATGCGCCCCACCATGGCAGAGCCGGGCCTCCCCGGAATAGGGCGGAATCGGCTCCTCGATTCAGGGTCGAGCCGGGCTCGACCGCTTCTCAGGTCCGCGCGCGGGAAACTGCGGGCGGGCCGAACCGGCCCAGGATTCGGAGGGCCCAGAAAATGCGCGTGCTGTTCACGACCTTCCCCTCGCCGTCCCACCATTTCCCGATGGTTCCGCTGGAATGGGCGGTGCGCTCGGCCGGCCACGAGGTGCGCGTCGCCAGCGCGCCCTCCCTCACCGCGGCCGTGACCGCCTCCGGGCTCCCCATGGTCGAGGTCGGCTCCGCGGTGAGCCTCGGCGGCAGCGCCCGCAACCGCGACCTGACGGCCTGGCACGACCACGACCGCTGGCCGGCCCGCTGGCCGGTCGAGCCCGGCCTGCTCGACGACTCCCGCAAGCGACTGCTGGAGGCCCTCGGACAGCGGCAGTTCGCCATGGCCGGCAGCATGCTGGACGACCTGCTGGCCTTCGCCCGGCACTGGCGGCCCGACCTCGTCGTCCACGACGCCGTCTCGTACGCCGGCCCGGTCGTCGCCGCCGCCCTCGGCGTGCCGAACGTCAGCCACCTCTGGGGCAGCCCCGGCCTCCAGAAACTCGAGATGAAGGGCTTCGGCGACGAGCCGCAGGACGGCTACGCCGCGCTCTTCGACCGGGTCGGCGCCGACGTGCGGACCCGGCCCGCCGCCTGGATCGACCCGTGCCCGCCGAGCATGGGGTTCGGCCCGCTGCCGGACGTCCGGCAGGAACGGTACGTCCCCTACAACGGCCCCGGCACGATGCCGTCCTGGCTGCTCGACCCGCCGCAGCGCCCGCGGGTCTGCGTCACCTGGGGCGCCACCACGGCCGAACTGCTCGGCTCCGCCATGACGGACCTGCTCCGCCAGGCGGTCGAGGCGGTCGCCGGCCTGCCGGTGGAGGTCGTCCTGGCCACCACCGCCGACCAGCGCGACCTGCTCGGGGAACTGCCGCCCTCGGTGCGCACCGCGGTCTCGCTGCCGCTGCACCTGCTGCTGCCCGGCTGCGCCGCGGTGGTCCATCACGGCGGGGCCGGCACCACCCTCACCGCGGCCGGCGCCGGCGTCCCCCAGGTGACCGTCACCCGCCGGCCCGAGCCCACCCTCAACGCCGAGCGCCAGGCCGCCACCGGCGCCGGCATCCACCTCACCTACGGCGAACTCGCCCGGGAGGCCGACCCGGTCGCCGCGATCCGCGAACGGGTCGCCGCCGTCCTCGCCGGGGCCTCCTACCGGGACGCCGCCCGGAAACTCGCCGCGGAGATCGCGGAACAGCCCGCCCCGGCCGAGGTCGTCGCCGAACTCGAAAAGCTGGCCTGAATTCCCCGGACCACCCGCGCCGGCCGAAAACCGGCGGATCCGAACCCCACCCGGGGGCACCCCCGTCTCAGCAGAGAGAGGCATTCATGAGAAAAGCACCGTCCACCACCGCCGTTCCGGACGGATCCACCGCAGGCCACCTGGTGTCACTCACCGGACTGCGCGGAATCCTCGCCATCACCGTATTCGGCGCGCATTTCTTCCTCTCCTTCAGCTTCGCCGGGGGGACCTTCGACTCGGCATTCGTGCAGGACGTCTTCCACGTCCTGTTCTCCCGTTCCGGCGGCCCCGCGGTCTCCTGCTTCTTCCTGCTCAGCGGCTTCGTGCTGACCTACATCGCACGGCCCGGCGACACCGCGCGCTCCTTCTACCGGCGGCGGATCGCCAAGATCTACCCGGTGCACCTGGTCACCGCCGCGATCGCGTTCGTCCTGGTCGCCGTCGACTACGGAGTCCCCGGGGCCAAGGTCACCCTGGCCCACGTCTTCCTGGTGCAGAACTGGGTGCCCAGCCAGTGGTACTACCTGACCATGACCGGCCTCGACTGGTCGCTCAGCTGCGAGGCGTTCTTCTACCTCTGCTTCCCGGTCCTGGTCCCCGTCCTGGCACGGGCGAAGAACCGGCAGCTGTACGCCGCCGCGGCGATCTGCACCGTGCTCGCCCTCGCCCTGCCGCACGTGGTCTCCCGCACCTTCGCGCTGACCCACCCCGACCCGATGGAGATGGTCCCGACCGGGGACTACGGCGGGCCGATCGGCTACTGGTTCGCCTACGTCTTCCCGCCGATGCGGATGGCGGAGTTCGTCATCGGCATCGCGCTCGCCCTGCTCGTGCGCCGGGGCGCCTGGCGCGGCCCCGGCGTCGCCCTCGCCCTGCTGCTCACGGCCGCCGGCTGGGGCGTCAACCTCCACCTGCCGAGCTACCTGCCGCTGGGTGCGGGCATGGTGATCCCGTTCGCCCTGCTGATCGCGGCGCTCAGCCGCGCCGACATCACCGGCGGCTGGTCCCCGCTGCGCTGGCGCCCGCTGGTCTGGCTGGGCGAGATCTCCCTCTCCTTCTACCTCACCCACCTGCTGGTGCAGGAGCAGCTGTTCAGCCGCCTGTGGACCGCGGGCGTCGACGCCGACCTGCTGCCGGTACCGCTGCCGGTGCTCTCCTGGTGGGTCGGACTCCTCTCCTTCACCGCCCAGTTCCTTCTCGCGCTGGCCGCCGCCTGGCTGATCCACCGGCTGGTCGAACGCCCGATGGTCCGGCTGCTGCGCCCGCGCGACGTCCCGCCCCTGCCGATCACCACAACCCCGGGCGGTGCGCCGCAGCCGCGTTCGGCCGAGGCGACGCACCTGGTGGAGAAATGAGCGAGATGCGCGTCCTGGTCACCGCCTCCGGCTGGCCCACCCACTACATGGCCATGGTGCCGCTCGCCTGGGCCCTGCGTGCCGCCGGCCACGAGATCCGGGTCGCCGCCCAGCCGTCCATGCGGCCGGCGATCGTCCGCTCCGGCATGCCGATGGTCCCGGTCGGGCCCGACGTCGACTACCTGGCGGTGCGCCGCCGGACCCTGTCCCAGGAGAAGGCGGACGGCACCCCCGGCACCGCCGAGGAGATCCGCGAGGCGGCCGGCGCCGACGACGGCGGCCTGTTCGGCGCCTGGGCCGAGGCCACCACCGCCGCCCTGGACGACACCGTGGCCTTCGCCCGGGCCTGGCGGCCCGACCTCGTCATCGGCGACACCATGGCTCCGGCGGCCCTGGTCGCCGCGCACGTCCTCGGCGTGCCCGGCATCCGCCACCTCTGGGGCCCGGACATCCTCGGCTCCGAGGGCGGCGAGAAGATCCTCGACATCCTCCCCGGCTACTGGGAGCCCTACCGGCGGCACGGCCTCGACCTGCACGGGCAGGACCCGGCCCACCGCACCGTCTCACCCTGCCCGCCCAGCCTGCAGGCACCGCCCGCACCGACCCGGCTGCACCTGCGCTGGCCGCCCTACAACGGCCCCGGCACGGTGCCCGAGTGGGCCGACCGGCCCCCGGCCGGCCGCGGATCGCCCTCACCTGGGGCACCTCCACCACCGGGGTCCTCGACGGCACGGGCACCCGCCTCGCCGACGTCCTCGCCGGGCTCACCGGACTCGACGCGGAGATCGTCGTCGCCGTCACCGCCGACGAACGGGAACGCCTCGGCACACCGCCGCCCGGCGTCCGGGTGCTGGAGAACCTGCCGCTGCACGTGCTGCTGCCCGGCTGTGCCCTGCTGGTCCACCAGGGCGGCTTCATGACCGCGCTCACCGCGGCCCACCACGGCGTGCCGCAGCTGCTGCTGCCGCAACTGCCCAACCAGATCAGCGACGCGAAGGCCCTGGCCGCCTCCGGCGCCGCCCGGATCCTGCCCGCGGAACGCACCGGGCCGGACGACGTCCGCGCCGCCGCCGCGGCCGTGCTCGGGGACGACTCCCACGCCGTCGCCGCCCGGCGCCTGCAACGGGAGATCCTCGACCAGCCCACCCCGCGCGAGGTCGCCCGCGCACTGTGCGACCTCGCCGCGGCCGGGACATGAGGCCGGCCCCCGGCGGCAGCCGCGCACCGCTGGTCGTCGTCCTCGGGGCCTCGGGATACATCGGATCGGCCGTCGTGGCGGAACTCGCCCGGCGGCCGGTCCGGCTGCGCCTGGTGGCCCGGCGGCCCGCGGTGCTGCCCGCGGACCGCGCCGCGGTCGTCGAGGACGTCCCCGCCGACCTGTCCGTGCCCGGCGCGGGGGCCCGGGCCGTGGCCGGTGCCGACGCCGTCCTCGACCTGGTCGCCCACCTCGACCGGACCGTCGGCTGGCGGGCCGCGGAGGGCGACGGGGAACGGCTCGGCGAACGGCTCGGAGTCGGCCTGGTGCACGAGATCGCCGACGCCCTGCGGGCGGCCCGCCGCCCGCCGGGCACACCGCCCCCGCTGGTGGTCCTGGCCGGCTCCGCCTCCCAGGCCGGCCGCGGCGGGCCGGTCGACGGCACCGGCCCCGACCGGCCCGCCACCGTGTACGCCCGTCAGAAGACGGCCGCCGAAGCGGTGCTGAGGGCGGCCACCGCCGAAGGCGTGCTGCGCGGCGTGTCGCTGCGCCTGCCCACCGTCTACGGCAGCGGCCCCGGGCCGGACGGCAACGGGGTGGTCGCCGCGATGGCGCTGCGCGCCCTGGCGGGGCAGCCGCTCACCGTCTGGGGCACCGGGAGCGTCGTGCGGGACCTGCTGCACGTCACCGACACGGCCGCCGCGTTCGCCGCCTGCCTCGACCACGGCGCCGAACTCGCCGGCCGGCACTGGACGGTGGGCACCGGGCGGCCCGTCCGGGTGCGGGAGCTCTTCACCGCGGTCGCCCGGGCCGTCGCGGCCCGCACCGGCCGCCCGCCCGTCCCGGTCGTCTCCGTGCCGCCGCCCGCGGCGGCGACACCCGCGGACGCCGCCGGAACGGTCGTCGACGCCTCGGCGTTCCGGGCCGTCACCGGCTGGTGCCCCCGGCGGGACCTGCCGGAGGCGCTGGACGAACTGGCGGCCGTCCTCGCCGGGCGCACCCCCGGACCGTGACCCGCACGCCGTGAACGGGCCGGCCCCGCTCGACGATCGAGCGGGGCCGGCCCGTCCGCTGCGGCGCCATGGTTCAGACGATCCGCACCTCGGGCACGTAGACGATCCACCGCCCGCCCGCGCGCCGGAACCCCTCCTCCTTCGCCATGATCTCCTCGGCGTGGTTCCAGGCGAAGAGCACGGCGTAGTCCGGGTAGGCGGCGGCGAACTCCTCCGGCGAGCGCACCGGGATGTGCGAGCCGGGGCTGAGCCTGCCCTGCTTGGCCGGCGTGCTGTCGGCGATGTACGCGACCAGCTCGGGGCCGATGCCGCAGTAGTTGGTGAGGGTGGCGCTCTTGGCGGTGGCGCCGTAGGCGGCGACGGTGGCGCCCTCAGCCCGGCAGCGCTCCAGGACCGCGCGCAGGTCGTCGCGCACCTTGTCGACGGCGGCCCCGAACCGCTCCAGGGTGTCCCGTTCGGTGATCCGGGCCGCCTTCTCCCGCTCCAGGAACAGGCCGACCGCCGGGGTGGGGGTGCGGGCACCGCGGCGCGCCACGGTGTAGCGGATCTCGCCGCCGTGCACGTCCAGGTGCTCCACGTCGACCAGCTCGAAGCCGTAGTGGGCGGCCATCGCCTGCACGGAGCGGACCGTGAAGAAGTAGAAGTGCTCGTCGTAGATCTGGTCGAACGAGGTCCGCTCGAAGATGTCCGCCAGGTACGGGTCCTCGAAGACGAAGACCCCCTCCGGGGCGAGCAGGGCGTCGACGCCGCGGAAGACCGAGTCGACGTACGAGATGTGCGAGAAGGTGTTGGCGGCGTAGACGACCTGGGCGGGCCCCTCCGCGGCGGCGATCTCCGCCGCAGTGGACTCCTCGAAGAAGGCGTTGCGCACCCGGATGCCCTTGGCGGCGGCGGCCTCCGCCACGCCCGCGCACGGCTCGACGCCGAGGTGGCGGCGGCCGGCCCGGTGGACGGTGTCGAGCATGATGCCGTCGTTGCTGCCGAACTCGACCAGGAACGCGTCGGGCCCGCGCAGCTCGGTGTCGAGGAAGTGCCGGGCGGTGGCCCGGAAGTGCTCCTGCATGACCGTGGAGCCGGACGAGAGGTACGGGTAGTCCGTCCGGAACATCCGCTCCCGCGGGACGTCCTCCAGCAGCTGGACCATCGTGCAGGCGTCGCACATCGCGACCGCCAGACGGTGGAAGAACTCCTCGGTGCCGCCCGCCGGGTCGACGAACGCGTCGGCCAGCGGTTGTCGGCCGAAGTCGAAGAACTCGTGCAGGGCGCCGCCGCAGATGCGGCATTCGGGCGTGGCAGACATGATGGCTCCTCAACTCCTGTCGATGACGCGGACCGCCGGCCGGTCGGGCGGGCGGGGGCCCGGGCCGGACCGTCCCGCGCCCGGGACGGTCCCTGTGATCGGGAGCGTCCCGGACGCGACTCGACAAACGGTTGAGGTGCACTGGACGACGGGCGGGTCCGGCCCGCCCGGCCGTCAGACGGGGAGGACCCGGCGCAGGTACTCGCCGGTCACCCCGGGCCCGGCGGCGATCTCGGCCGGCGTCCCCTCGTTGACCACCCGGCCGCCGCGGTCGCCGGCACCCGGACCCATGTCGATGATCCAGTCGGCGCAGGCGGCGACGTGCAGGTCGTGCTCGGCGATGACGACCGAGTTGCCGTTCGCCAGCAGGATGTCGAAGGCGTCCACCATCCGCTGCACGTCCGAGGGGTGCAGCCCGGTGACCGGCTCGTCCAGGAGGACCAGGCCGCGGCCGCGCCCGGTGGTGCCGAGCAGGATCGCGTTGGCCAGCTTCAGCCGCTGCGCCTCGCCGCCGGACAGCTCGGTGCCGCTCTGGCCGAGCTGGAGGTAGCCCAGGCCGGCCCGCTGGACGGCGCGCAGCGTGGTGGCCAGGCCCGCGGGCTCGGTGAGGAACTCCGCCGCCTCGTCCACGGTCATGGCGAGGACCTCGTCCACCGCCTTGCCCCGGTAGGTGACGCCCAGCACCTCGGGGGTGAACCGCCGGCCCTCGCAGACGTCGCACTCCACCCACATGTCGGGCATGAAGTGCAGGTCCACCTGGCGCCGCCCGTAGCCGGTGCAGGTCTCGCAGCGGCCGCCGGGGGAGTTGAAGGAGAACGCGCCGGGGCCCAGGCCGAGCGCCTTGGCCCGCGGGGTGGCGGCGAAGAGCTTGCGGACGGTGTCGAAGGCCTTGGTGTACGTGGCGGGGTTGGAACGGGGGGTGCGGCCGATCGGGTCCTGGTCGACGACGGTCACCCAGCCGAGCCGCCCGGCGCCCTCGACGCCGGCCATCGCCGTCGGGCGCTCGCCGCGCAGCACGGCCTCCAGGCCGGCGCCCAGCGCCCGGTGCAGCAGGCTGCTCTTGCCGCTGCCGCTCACCCCGGTGATGCAGGTCAGGGTGGACAGCGGGATGTCCACGCGGTCGAGTCGGACGTTGTGGACGTCGACGCCGAGCAGGCTCAGGCGCGCGGCCGCCCGCGCGTCGAACCGCCGGGGGCGGTGCACCCGCGGGCCGCGCCCGGCGAGGTAGGCGCCGGTGACCGACTGCGGGTGGTCGCTCAGCTCGGCGGTCGGCACCGAGGCGACCAGCGTGCCGCCCCGGCGTCCTGCGCCGGGGCCGAGGTCCACCACCCAGTCGGCGAGGGCGATGAGTTCGGGGTCGTGCTCGACGAGCAGCACGGTGTTCCCGGCGTCGCGCAGGTCGGTCAGGATCTCGCGCAGCGGGTGCTTGTCGGCGGGGTGCAGGCCGGCACTCGGCTCGTCCAGGACGAAGACGATGCCGCTGAGGTCCATGTTCAGCTGGGCGGTGACCCGGGCCCGCTGGAGCTCGCCGCCGGACAGCGACGGCGCCGTACGGGTCACCTGGAGGTGGCCGAGGCCGAGTTCGACCATCAGCCGGACCCGGCGCGCGAGGTCCGGCAGCACGTTGACGGCGACCTCCCGCTGCATCGGGGTGAGGGTGGCGTCGATGCCGTCCACCCAGGTGCGCAGCTCCTCCACCGGCAGCTTGATCACCTCCGGGTAGGTGAGGCCGCCGAGTTCGAGGGTCCGGGCGGTCTCGCCGAAGCCGGTGCCGTGGCAGGCGGGGCACGCCACCCGGACCATGAAGCGGGCGTAGGCCTCGCGCGCGGTGTCGGTGCCGGAGGCCTCGTACAACCGGGTGACCTCGCGGACGGCGCCGATCAGCGGGACGCTGCGCTCGATCACCGTCTCGGTGCCGGACTTCTTGTGCCGGTTGGTGATCTTGAAGGTGACCGGTTCGCCGTCCGTGCCGTGCAGGACGGCGTGCCGGAAGGCCCCGGGGAGCTCGCACCAGGGCAGGTCCAGGTCGGCGCCGTGCGCCGCGGCGAGGGCGGGGAGTGCCAGGTGCTCGCCGGAGTTGGTGCGCCCGAACCACTCGCCCGCGCCGCCGAACAGCGGGAGGTCGGGCCTGGTGATGATCCGGTCCGGTTCGGCGCTGTCGGTGTGGCCCATACCGGCGCACCGCTTGCAGCGCCCCTCCATGCTGTACCGGTCGAAGTAGGCGCTGGTGAGGTTGCGCAGCTCGGGGTGCTCGACGGCGAGCGGGCCGAGCGCGGGCATCCGGGCGAAGAGCAGCCCGAGGAAGTCGTTCAGCCCGCTGATGCTGCCGAGGGTCGAGCGGGGGCTGCGGTTGAGCCGTCGCTGGTCGACCGCGAGGGTGACGCCGAGCCCGCTGATCCGGTCCACCTGGGGCCGGTCCTTGGGGGAGATGAACTGCCGGAAGAACGGCGAGATGCCGTTCAGGTAGCGCAGTTGGGCCTCCGCGTGCACGGTGTCGATGGCCAGGGACGTCTTCCCGCTGCCGCTCACGCCGGTGAAGGCGACGATCTTGTTCTTCGGGAACGTGACGCTGACGTCCTTGAGGTTGTGCGTCCTGGCGCCGACGATCTCGATGACATCCCCGCCCGGGACGTGGTCCGTGTGGCTCACTGGGGCTCCTCCCATGCCGTCCGATGAACTTGACTCTCGATACTACTCTCACGATACTAAAGCCGTGAATCTAACTCGACTCATGGTCCTCGGGACGCTGCAGAACAGTGGTCCGCTCCACGGCCACGAAATCCGCCGCATCGCCGAGGTGACGAGCGTCAGCAGTTGGGGCGGCGTCAGCGTGGGCGCCCTCTACCGTGAGCTCCGGACGATGGACGAGACCGGCCAGGTCGAGTCCGTCCGCACCGAACAGGTGGGCAGGCGGCCGGCGAGAACCGTCTACCGCATCACCGCCCAGGGCGAGACGGAGCTGCGCACCCTGCGCGAAGAGGCCGTCACGGAGATCCACCACGGCACCGACCCGTTCGGCGTCGCGCTGCTCTTCACCCGGACCGACGACCTGCCCACCCTGCTCGGCCTGCTCAAGCGCCGCCGCGAGGCGCTCCGCGTGCTGCGCGACGGCATCGCGGCGGAGGGCGAGGCCCTGCACAGCGCCGGCGCGATCGGCCCGCTCGACGCGGTGATGTTCCGCCGCCGAGTGATCCAGCTCGACGCCGAACTCGCCTGGCAGGACGACCTGGACCGGGTCATCGAGCAGGCCGTCGCGGACGCCTCCGGCCCCCGCCCCACGGGCGGCGCCGACGACCCCGGTGCGGCCGACCCGGCCGACCCGGCCGACGAGACCGACGAACCGACCACGGAGGTCCACACATGAACATGATCGAAGTCCACGGGCTCGCCCGGACGTTCCAGGCGCCGCACGGGGAGGTGAACGCGGTGCGGGGCGTCGACTTCACGGTCGCCGCCGGTGAGATCGTCGGCTTCCTCGGCCCGAACGGCGCCGGCAAGACCACCACCCTGCGCATGCTGACCACGCTGCTGCGGCCCACCGCCGGCACCGCCACCGTGGCCGGCGCCGACCTGCTCGCCGACCCGGTCGGCGTCCGCCGCCGGATCGGCTACGTCGCCCAGGGCGGCGGCGCCAACCCGGCCGAACTGGTCGCCAACGAGCTGATGCTGCAGGCCCGGCTGTACGGCATGTCCAAGGCCGACGCCCGGACCCAGATCGACTCCCTCGCCGCCCAGTTAGGCCTGCAGGACCTCCGGACGCGGCTCGTCGGCAGCCTCTCCGGCGGCCAGCGGCGCCGGCTCGACATCGCCCTCGGGTTGGTCCACCGCCCGCCGCTGATCTTCCTGGACGAGCCCAGCACCGGTCTCGACCCGACCAGCCGCAGCAACCTGTGGGAGCACATCCGCCGTCTGCGCGACGAACTCGGGGCCACCGTCTTCCTCAGCACCCACTACCTGGACGAGGCCGACGCGCTCTGCGACCGGATCCTCATCATGGACAGCGGCACCATCCTCGTCGAGGACAGCCCCGAGGAGCTCAAGCGGCGGGTCGAGGGCGACGCCGTCACCATCGAGGTCGCACCCGGCACCGTGCAGGAGGCCGCCACCGTGGTCGAGGGGCTGCCCGGCACGTACGGGTTGACCACCGCCGGCGACACCCTCCGCTTCCGCGCCGGGCACAGCAGCCGGACCATGATCGACCTGCTCCGCGCCCTGGAGGCGCGCCAGGTCGAACCGGTGTCCGTGCAGGTCGACCGTCCGACCCTGGACGACGTCTTCCTCACCCTCACCGGCCGCTCCGAGGAACCCGCCACCGCCGGCGCCGTCTGAACAGGGGGCTGACATGCAGACACTTCGCGACACCCTGCTCGTCTTCGACAACCAGGTCCGCTTCACCTTCCGCAACAGGATCACGATCGTCCTCGGTCTGGTCCAACCCGTCCTCTACCTCGTGCTGTTCGGCCCGCTGCTGACCAAGGTCGGCGGCATGGGCGGCGACGGCGACACCTGGCAGACCTTCGTCCCCGGCGTCCTGGTCTACCTCGCACTCTTCGGCGCCGGATTCTGCGGCTTCGGCATCATCTCGGACGTCCGCTCCGGTGTGATCGAACGGCTGCGGGTCACCCCGGTCAGCCGCTTCGCCCTCCTCATGGGGCGGGTCGGGCGGGAAATCGCCATCCTGCTCACCCAGTCGGTGATCATCGTCGCGGTGGGCGTCCTGCTCGGCCTGCGGGCCGGCGTCCTCGGCATCCTCGCCGCCGTCGTCCTCGTCGTCCTGCTGGGCACCGCGCTGGCCTCGCTCTCGCTCGCCCTGGGCGTGGCCCTCAAGTCCGAGGACCAGTTCGCCCCACTGCTCACCTCGGCCGCCCTGCCGATCATGCTGCTCGCCGGCATCCTGCTGCCGATGAGCCTCGCACCGACCTGGCTGGACGTGCTCTCCCGGTTGAACCCGCTGCGGTACGTGGTGGAGGCCATCCGCGACCTGTTCGCCGGCCACTACGCCACCGCGGCCGTGCTGGAGGGCACGCTCGTCTCGGTCGCCCTGGCCGCCGTCTGCGTCGCGGTCGGCACCCGCACCTTCGCCCGTGAGAACGCCTGACGCACACCGCACGGGAGCCCGGGGAGCCTGACGGCTCCCCGGGCTCCCCGCATCGGGTGAACTCCCCGCGCGCCCCGGGGGTGCGTCACCCCGGCAGGCGGCCTTCCAGGTAGAGGTACCCCTCGTGGTCGACCCGGCCCAGGTCACCGGTCCGCAGCCAACCCCCGGCCAGGGCCCGCCGGGTGGCGGCGGGGTCGCGCCAATACCCGCTCATCATGTGCGGGGCGCGCAGCCGGATCTCGCCGGAGCGGCCCGCCGGCCGCCGTTCGCCGTCCGGACCGCACACCCGCACGTCGACCGCGGGCAGCGGCTGCCCGACCGAGGCGAGCAGTTCGGGCCGGGCCCCCGCCGCCGCCCGGTGGTCCTCCTGCCGCAGCAGGCTGATCGCGCGGATCTCGCTGCTCACGTAGTTCTGCGACAGGATCGGCCCGAACGCCTCCACCGCCCGCCGTACCACGGACGCCCGCACCGGCCCGTTGCCGTACGGCAGGTAGCGCAGGCTCGACAGGTCGGTGCGCTCCAGGTCCGGGTGGGCGACCAGCTCGGCGAAGTGCTGCGCCGGCAGGTAGGTGCTGGTGATCCGCTCCGACTCCACGGTGGCCAGGACCCGTCCGGCGTCGAAGCCGTTCATCAGCATGACCGTGCAGCCCGCCCGCATCAGCATCAGCGCGACCTCGCCGCCGTTGCCGGCCAGCGGGCTCACCGCGAGCGTCGTCACCCCGGCCGGGAAGTCGCCGAGTTCGCCCTCGTGCGGCCGCCGCCAGGTGACGTTCATCGCGGAGAACCGGTGGACCGCGCCGCGGCGCCGGCCGGTGGTGCCGCGGGAGTACGCCACCAGGGCGATGTCCTGCTCCCGGGCACGCGGCCGCATCGGTCCGCCCGGCATCCGTGCCGCCAGGGCGGACAGGTCGGTGCCGAAGCCCGGCACGCCGAGGGAGAGCACGCCGGGCTCCGGCGTGCCCAGGGCCCCGGCGCCCCACCGGTCGACCACGAAGACCGCGGGCCGCTGTTCGGCGGCCACCTCCCGGGCGGCGGCCACGTCCGCCGGGTCGCCCGCGTGCAGGGCGGCGAACCGGCAGCCCAGCAGGTGCGCGGCGAGCCGCAGGGCGACGTGCTCGGGGGAGTTGCCGGCCAGGCAGACCACGCCCTCGCGGTGGGTCATCCCCATGTCCTCCAGGGCCCGGGCGATGCGGCTGCTCTGCTCCACCAGCTCGCCGAAGCCCACCCTCCGGTCCCCGTCCCGCAGCGCGGTCCGGCCCGGCCACCGGCACAGCCCCTCGAAGAGTTCGGCCGCGTAGCGGGACGGGGCGCCGCGTCCGGTGCGCTCCCGGGTGGGCAGGGACTTCCGGGGCTCAGCCATCGAGGTCCCCCCGGGACACCACCGGGCCGAGGACGTCGTCGATCCGCGCCATGGTCTCCGGGTCGAGTTTCGTCCCGGACGCGGCGGCGTTCTCCCGGACCTGCTCCGGCCGGGACGCGCCGATCACCGCACCGGCCACGTTCGGGCGGTGCAGCACCCAGGCGACGGCCAGCTGCGGCAGGGTCAGGCCGGCCTCCGCGGCGACCGGTTCCAGCCGTGCGACCCGTTCCAGGACCTCGTCGGTCAGCAGCCGCCGCATGAACCTCGCCCGGCCGCCGACGAGTTCGGCGGCCCCGCGGGAGCCCTCCGGGGCGGGGGAGTCCGGCCGGTACTTCCCGGTGAGCACCCCCTGGGCCAGCGTGAAGTACGGGATCTGGCCGATCCCCAGCGACTCGCAGACGGGGACGACCTCCGCTTCCGGCTCGCGCCACAGCGCCGAGTACTGCGGCATGTTGTAGATCAGCTGGACGTTCAGCTCCCGGGCCAGCCGGGCCGCTTCGGCGATCTGCGGGGCCGTCCACTCGGAGACGCCGAGGTAGAGCACCTGGCCGGCCCGGACCAGGTCCGCGAAGGCGGACACGGTCTCCTCCAGCGGGGTGTTCGGGTCGTACCGGTGTGCGGTGTAGAGGTCGACGTAGTCGGTGCCGAGCCGGCGCAGCGAGGCGTGCAGGGCCTCGCGGACGTGCTTGCGGGACAGGCCCGAGCCGTTGGGCCCGGTGCCGGTGGGGAAGAAGACCTTGGTGCAGATCACCACGCCGTCCCGCGGTTCCCCGGCCAGGGCGCGGCCGAGCAGTTGCTCGGAGCGGCCCATGCCGTAGATGTCCGCGGTGTCGAAGGTGGTGATCCCGCTGTCCAGGGCCGCCCGCAGGCAGGCGAGCACGCTCTCGTCGGGCGTGCTGTCCTGCGGGTAGAGCAGGTTGCCGAAGACGAGCTCGCTGATCCGCAGCCCGCTGCGGCCCAGGTACCGGTGCTCCATGCCGTGCTACCTCCAGTCCTGTGGTCCGAACCACCGGGTCAGTGCCGCCGCCAGCCCGTCGGTCGTGCCGGCGGGGCCGGGTGCGGCGGCCCAGGCGACGTGGCCGTCCGGCCGGACCAGCAGGGCGGTGGGTGCGTCCTGCGGTGCCCGGGCCGTGGTGATGTCGATCCGGTTCCGCCAGGGGGCGGCCGTCCGGGCCGGTGCGCCGCCGGCGGTCAGGTCGATCAGCACCCCCCGGCCGCGGCGCAGCAGTTCGGCGGTGCGGGTGGGCAGGCCGTCCGCCTCGAGGTCGAGGTCGGGGGCGAACCGGCCCTCCAGCGGGTGCCGGTCCGCCGTGCCGCCGTCCGGGCCCTCCTCCTCGCCGTAGCGCAGGTCGAGCCCGTTGAGGGCCGCGGTCAGGTGCCGGTTGGTGTCCTCGAGGAACAGCAGTTCCTCGAACACCTGCCGCAGGGCGGTGACGTGGTGCTCGTCCGGGTTCATCAGGGCGAGCTGGGCCCGGGTGTACAGCAGCACCCGTTCGACGGCCCGGTGCCGTTCCCGGTGGTAGGTGTCGAGCAGGCCGGGCGGGGCCCAGCCGTGGATCTCCGCCGCCAGCTTCCAGCCCAGGTTGACGGCGTCGTGGACGCCGGTGTTCAGCCCCTGGCCGCCGATCGGGAAGTGGACGTGGGCGGCGTCCCCGGCCAGCAGCACCCGGCCGGACCGGTAGGTCTCGGCGAGCCGGGTCGCGTCGCTGAACCGGGACATCCACAGCACCGGTTCCACCAGGTCGAGTTCACGGCCGTGCACGCGGTGCACGGCCGCCCGCAGTTCCTCCAGGGTGACCGGCTGCTGCGGCGACGGGTGGGGGCGGCCGTACTCGATGACGACCACCCGGCCGGTGCCGCCCTCCGGCGGGAAGGCGAGCACCACCACGCCGTTCCCGGTGCGGAGCCAGCGCTTCGGCACGTCCCGCTCGGTGAGGGTGACGTAGCCGATCAGTGCGCTCACCGAGGGCGCGAACCCGGGGAAGCCGATGCCCGCGAGCCGGCGCACCGTGCTGCGGCCGCCGTCGCAGCCCACCAGGTAGCGGGCCCGGACGCGCCGTTCGCCGTCGGGGGCGGCGAGGGTGACGGTGACCCCGTCCGCGTCCTGGGCGAGGCCGGTGAGTTCGTGGCCGCGCCGGATCTCGGTGTCCAGGGCGGCGGCGTGTTCGGCGAGCAGCTCCTCCGTCCTGGACTGCGGCACCAGGAGGCTGTACGGGTGCCCGGTCTCCACCAGGGTGTGGTCCAGGCCCCGGCTGAAGATGCCGCCGAACGGCAGGCCGGAGACGGTCGCCATGCCGTCCTTGAAACGTTCCAGCAGGCCGCGCATGTCCAGGTACTCGACCGTGCGGGTGTGCAGCACGCCCGCACGGTCGTGGCCGGCGGGCTCGGTGAGCCGTTCGACCACCAGGACGCGGACGCCCGCCAGGCGCAGTTCCGCCGCGAGCATCAGGCCGACCGGCCCGCTGCCCGCGACGACGACGTCGTACTCCACCGTGCCCCCTCAGCCGTCGATGTCCGTGGTGGCGCCGGCCCGGAGCCACGCCTCGATCCGGTCCACCGCCGACGCCAGCGGGGGCATCGCGAGGATCTCCTCGCGCAGCCCGAGCGAGGCGGTGGCCTGCGGTGCACCGGGTCGGACCAGTTCGGCCACCGCGGAGCGGATCGCCGGGGCGTCGGCGTGCTCGGCGGTCAGCTGGATGCAGGCGCCGGCTGCCTCCAACAGGTCGGAGTTGAGCCGCTGTTCGAACAGGTGCGGCATGGTCAGCTGCGGCACGCCGAAGCGGGCCGCGGAGAGCACCGTGGTGGCGCCGCCGTGGTGGACCACCGCCGAGCAACTCGGCAGGACGGTGTGGATCGGCAGGTCCTGGACGATCCGGACCTCCGGCCCGCGGTCGCCGAGCAGCTCCCGCTCGGCGGCGGTGACCGCCAGCACCGGCTCCACGTCGAGACCGGCGAGCGCGTCGAGGATCTTCGGGACGAGGAACATCTCGGGCTGGTCGGTCGCGGTGGAGGTGAAGGTGCCCCAGGTGATGCAGACCCGGGGCCGGACCGGCGGTTCGAGCACCCACGGCGGCACCACGCCCGGTCCGTTGTACGGCACGTACTCCATCGGCAGCGACGGCCCGGGCGCGGTTATGCGCAGGCTCGGCGGCGTCGGGTCGACGGCGAGCCGGTCGAAGGCACCGGGGGCCTCGGCGCCGTACAGCGCGTAGGTGGGGCCGAGGCGTTCCAGGACGTGGTGGGCGAGCCACTTGCCGGGGTCGGTGCCGTAGAGGTCCGGCCCCCAGGCGTGCCGGACCACCGGGGCACCCACCACCTGCCCGGCGACCGACGCGGCGAACGCGACCGGGTCGCGGACGATCAGGTCCGGCCGCCACGCCCCGGCGAGCGCGACCACGTCGGGCGCCATCATCTCGGCGACGCGGTGGAAGATCGTGATGATCGCGTCCCGCGTCCGGTACAGCCCGGGATCGGTCTCCGCCACGAACTTGCGGTGCAGCCGGGCGAAGTCGAGGTCCGGGCCGACCGGCACGGCGGTCATGCCGGAGGCCAGGACGGTCTCCACGACGTGCGGTTGGGCCGCCACCCGGACCTCGTGGCCGGCGGCGCGGAAGGCCCAGGCGAGCGGGGCCATGAACATGTAGTGCGACGGCCAGGCCGCCGTCGTGAACAGGACGCGCACAGCGACTCCGCGGGGTCAGGACGGCTTGGCCGCGATCAGGACGCGGTCGCCGGTCAGGGAGTCGACCGGTTCGGCCGACACGAACGTGAAGCCGGCGTCCTCCGCGTAGCCGCGGCACTCCGCGACCGTGTACTCGGAGCCGCCGTCGCGCATGATCCCGCAGTTCAGGCTCTGCAGCAGCGGGACGGCGTCGGTGCGCCCGTCGTCGAGCATCGCGTCGTAGACGACCACGATCCCGCCGGGGTTCACGGCTTCGAAGGCCCGCTTCAGCAGCTCGGCGCGGGCGGCCGGCGGCCAGTCGTGCAGGACGTGGCCGATGATCGCGACGTCGGAGGCGGGCGCCGGGTCGGCGAAGAAGTCGCCGGCCTCGAAGCGGACCCGGTCCGAGGTGCCGAGGGCCGCCATGTGCTCGTCGAACAGCGGCTCCACCGCCGGCAGGTCGAACACCGCGCCCTGCAGGTGCGGATGGACCCGCACCAGGTGGGCGGCGACGTTGCCGCGGGCCCCGCCGATGTCGACGAAGGAGGTGCGGTGGGACCAGTCCACGCGGTGGTCCAGCTCGTGGGCGACGAAGCTGTTGAAGGCGTCCATGTGCGCCATCAGCCCCCGCACGTTGTCGAGGTCCTCGAAGTCCTTGCGGAAGTCCCGCTGCACCTTGGCCGGTTCGTTGCGCAGCACGTCGGTCAGCGAGGCCCAGGAGCGGAAGTGCAGCCGGGAGTGCTGGGCGATCGAGCCGCCGAGGTAGCGCGGGCTGCCGGGCACCAGGAACTCGGCGGCCTCCGGGTGGTTGGCGTACCGGCCGTCGTCCCCGCGTTCCAGCAGGCCGAGGGCGGCCAGGGAGTCCAGGAAGTCGGCACCGGGGCGGGGGCGCAGGCCGAGCCGGGCGAAGATCTCCCCGGCCGTGGCCGGCCCCTGCGCGAGCAGCCCGAACAGGTCGAGCTCCACGGCGCTCTGCAGCACCTTCGCCTGGAAGTAGGAGGTGTTCAGCCGCAGCAGCGCGCGCGCCACCGAGGTCGGGCCGGAGGTCTGGGCGAGAAGGGTCATGTCATGCCTTTCCGGTGACGGGAGTGGGAGGGGCTTCCAGGTAGCGGTCGATGACGGTCCGGAAGTAGTCGGGCCCGAAGGCGGGGTGCGCCCCGGCGGGCAGCAGGCGGAGCAGCTTCGCGTTGGAGACGGAGTGGTCGTCCGCGACGTCCACGACCTCCTTCGCGGCGACGGTGCCGAGGCGGTCCTCCAGGTGGGCGATGATCTCCTCGATCGGCACGGCGTGGCCCGAGGCGACGTTCACCACCTCGCGGGAGACGCCCCGGGAAAGCAGGGCGTCGATGACGGCGACCACGTCGAGCACGTGCACCAGGTCGCGCCGCGCGCCGCGGTGCACCCGCACCGAGCCGGAGCGGATCTGCGCGACCAGCGAGGGCAGCAGCTGGTGGCTGCGCTGGGCCCGGCCCACCGTGTAGGCCAGCCGCAGCACCAGGGTGTCGACCCCGGACGCGCGCAGCACGCCCTCCATCGCCAGTTTGTGCCGGCCGTAGGGGGAGTTCGGGAAGACCGGCCGGTCCTCGCGGCTGTGGCGGCTGCCGGCGCCGTACATGCCGCTGGCGCAGGTGGAGAAGTAGACCAGCCGCCGGCCGTTCCGCTCGCAGCGGGCGAGGACCTGGTAGAGCAGCTCGGCCTCGCGGGCGAACTCCGCGTCGGAGGTGCTGTGCCCGCTGGACACGCCGGCCGCGAAGACCACCGTGCCCGGGTGGGCGGCCGCCAGCGGCCGGAGGCTGCCGGCGAGGAAGCCGCGTCCGACGATCTCCATCGTGCTCCTCAGAGGCGTTCGGCGATCAGCACCCGCAGCGGGTTGTGCGGCAGGGTGTACGGCTTGGGCCGGGTGAAGCCGGCCTCGACGACCATGTCCTCGTATGCGGAGACGGGGTGCACCTGTCCCTCGGAGGTCCAGGCGAGCATCAGCGCGGAGAACAGGTGGGGGACCGGGTCGAGGTGCGGTGCGGTGTCGTCGGTGCTGATGGCGATGGCCACCAGCTTGCCGCCGGGCCGCAGGGCGCTCCCGGTCCGGGCGAGCAGTTCGGTCGCGCGGGCGGTCGAGAAGTGGTGCAACACGTTGGCGACCACGGCGATGTCGTACGGGCCGCCGAGCGGGACGTCGAACATGTCGCCGGGGATGAAGTGGGCGCGGTCGCGGACACCGAGCTTCTCGGCGTTGGTCTCGGTGACGGCGAGCACGTTGGGCCAGTCCAGGGACCAGACCTGGGCGCGGGGGTCGCGGGCGGCCAGGGTGTAGCCGTAGAGGCCGTGCCCGCAGGCGACGTCGAGCACCGCGGGGCCGCTCCGGCCGGGCGCCGTGGGTACGGGGAGCACCGTGTCGGCGACGAGGTCGGCGATGGGCCGGGTGTTCAGCGTGCCCAGCGCGGCGAAGTCCTCCCAGAAGGTGTAGGAGGGCGTCTCGGCGTTCTGCTCCATCACGGTGCCGCCGTTGCGGACGGCCTCGCCGAGCCGCTTGATCGCGTCCCACTCGTAGTCGCTGGCGGCGAGCCGGACGGCGTGGCCGTAGTAGTCGGGGTGGGTGCTGACGAGGACGCCGTCGGCGCCGGGGGCGAGCCGGAAGCGGTCACCGTCCGTCTCCAGCAGGCCGATCGCGGCGAGGGCGTTGAGCAGGACGTGCACGGCGCGCGGATCGGCCCCGCACGCGGCGGCGACCGCCCCGGGGGCGGCCGGCCCGTCCGCGAGGGCGTCGAAGACCTTCAGGTCGACGCCGGCCCGCAGCACACCCGTCTTGCGGACCGCGGACATCATGGTGAGCAGTTCCTGCCTGGTGACGGTCGGTACTCGGTCGTCGGTCATCCGGTCTCCCTGGGTGCGGCGGGTGCTGACGGTTCGCCAGAGCATCGTGTGGCCGCGGCCTGGCGATCCGCTTGAGCCGCGGTGGAGGCCGGGGGCGTACGGGAGAGCGCGCTCCTCGTGACGCAGATCACAGGGGAGGGGTCGTGCTGCACTGCGGGTAACCGGGGTGGATGTTCCGGCCGGTACGGATTGCATCAGGGCCAGCGGCTTTGCAGGACCTCCACATTTGTGACCAGGGGTTTGCCTGGGGCGGTTGAACACTCTCCGTGCCCGCACCGTCGTCGATGTCGCGGGGGCGCCCCGCCCGGCCGCGCCAGGGCGGTTGACCAGGGGTTTCGTGGGAATGGCCTTAGGATCGCCGTCCCGCCCCCGGGGTGGTGGCCTCGAAGAACAAAGTTGACATGAACAATTAATCTCATGATACTAGTTTCGTGATAGCACGACGCTGGATCGCCGACAGAGTCCCGGGGGCTGAAATGATCGCGAGTGATCGTCATGAGTGCTTCAAGATTCACGTTCTGGGCGCCCTGAGGCTGCGCACCGCCGACGGGGTCAACATGGTGGACGAACTCACCGCACCCAAACCGCGCAAGATCATCGCCCTGCTCGTCATGCAGGCGAACCGGGTCGTCCCCACCGCGGCGATGGCCCGAGAACTCTGGGGGGACAACCCCCCGGCCAGCGTCCAGACCACCCTGCAGACCTACGTCCTGCAGGTCCGCCGCATGCTCAGCCGGGCCCTCGGCATCTCCGCGGGCGAGGTCGCCCGCAAGGTCCTGGTGACCAAGTTCGGCGGCTACCAACTGATCGTCCGCCACGGCAACATCGACGCCCACGAGTTCGAGCGGTTGCTCGCCGAAGGCCGGCAGGCACTCGCCGACGGCAACGACGAGACGGCCGTCCGGCTGCTCACCGAGGCCCTCGAACTCTGGTGCGGCGCCCCGCTGGTCGACGTCAAGCCCGGCCCGCTGCTCGACGCCGAGATCCGCCGCCTGGAGGAGAACCGCCTGACCGCGCTGATGCAGCGCGTCGACGCCAGGCTCCGGCTCGGCCGGCACCACGAACTCCCCGGCGAACTGGCCTCCCTGGTCGGCCAGTACCCGATGAACGAGAACCTGCACGCCCAGCACATGCTCGCCCTCTACCGGTGCGGACGCTGCCCCGAAGCACTGGAGGTCTTCCGCCGGCTCCGCGACCACATGGTCGGCGAACTCGGACTGGAACCGTCCCTGCGGATCCAGGGCCTGCACCGGGCGATGCTCGCCGCCGACCCCGCCCTGGAACACGGGCCCGACCACGCCGAGGGGAACCTGCTGCTCGACCGGCTCGGCGGGGCACCCGCGGCACCCGGCCCCTGGGCGCCCCGCCTCGCCAGCTGAGGGCTACCCCTCCCGGCGCCAGTGGACGCCGCAGCCGTCGACCGGCACGATCGGCTCCCTGATGCCGTGCCGCTCGCGGAAGTCCGTGACGGCCTGCCGGCACGGCTCGATGTTGTAGTCGTCGACGATCACGAAACCCCCGACCGACAGCTTCGGGTACAGGTGGGTCAGCGCATCCGCGGTGGACTCGTAGAGATCGCCGTCCAGGCGCATCACCGCCAGCGAGTCGATCGGCGCCGAGGGCAGCGTCCGCTCGAACCACCCCTCCAGGAACCGGACCTGCTCGTCGAGCAGCCCGTACCGGGCGAAGTTCTCCGCCACCTCCTCGCGCGTGACCTTCAGCACCCCGTTGATCCGGTGCAGGGACATCTCCCGGTCCAGGGGATGGCTCCCGGAGTGCACCACCGGCACGCCCTCGAACGAATCCGCCACCCAGACGCGGCGGTCCCGCACGCCGTACGCCTCCAGCACGGCCCGCATGAGGATGCAGACACCGCCGCGCCACACCCCCGTCTCGATGAGGTCACCGGGCACCCCGTCCTCCAGCGCCCGGGCGACGCACGACTGGACGTCGTCCAGCCGTTGCAGCCCCACCATCGTGTGCGCGGTCGTGGGCAGGTCCCGCCCCGACGAGCGGAGACCGGCGTCGTAGCCGTCCACGTCGCCGTACCAACCGACCGGCGCGTCCTCGTAGATGACGTTCGCGAGCACCCGCTTCACCAGGTCCAGGTAGAGCTCGCCGCCCTGTGGGATCACGTTTTCCTCCTCGAGTCGACATGCCCCCGACCGACCGACGGGGGCGCCGGTGACCGGGGCAGGAAACCTACGACCGCGCACTCGAACTCCGCTCGAAAGCCGGCGGCGGACCGGCCGGACCGCTTCGAGCACGGCTCGACCGGGCCTGTGGGGGCGGCGGGATACCAAGGGGGAAATGCGTCCCGAACCGCAGAGAGAGGAAACGCCTTGAAGGCACTGGTCCTGGCCGGCGGCATGGGGACCCGGCTGCGCCCGCTCACCCACGCCATGCCCAAACAACTCGTCCCCGTCGTCAACAAACCCGTCCTCTTCCACGGCCTCGAACAGATCCGCCGGGCCGGCGTCACCGAGGCGGCCGTCGTCGTCGGCGACTGGCACCGCGAGATCCGGGAGGCGGTCGGCGACGGCTCCCGCTTCGGCCTGGAGATCACCTGGATCCAGCAGGAGGCCCCCTTCGGTCTGGCGCACTGCGTGCTGCTGGCCCGGGAGTTCCTCGCCGACGACGACTTCGTCATGTACCTCGGCGACAACGTCTTCTCCGACGGCATCACCGCCCTCGCCGACACCTTCCGCCGTACCCGGCCCGCCGCCCAGGTCGCCGTGGTCCGGGTGCCGAACCCCGAGGAGTACGGCATCGTCGACGCCGGCCCGGACGGCCGGGTGACCGCGCTCCGGGAGAAGCCCCGCTCCCCGCGCGGCAACCTCGCGGTGGCCGGCGCCTACTTCTTCTCCCCGCTCGTCCACGACGCCGTCGCCCGCATCCGGCCCAGCCTGCGCGGCGAATGGGAGATCACCGACGCCGTCCAGCTGATGGTCGCCGAAGGCCGCGACGTCCGGGCCGCCGAGATCACCGGCTGGTGGCGGGACACCGGACGGATCGACGACATCCTCGACTGCAACCGGCTGCTGCTCGACCGGGTGGAACCCCACGTCGCCGGCAGCATCGACGAGGCCAGCACCGTGCTCGGCCCGGTCGTGGTCGAATCCGGCGCGCGGATCGTCCGTTCGCACCTGCGCGGCCCCCTGATCGTCGGCGCAGGAACCCTCGTCGAGGACAGCTACATCGGCCCGCACACCTCGATCGGCGAGGACTGCGTCCTCACCGACGCCGGCGTCTCGCACACCATCCTGCTCGACCGGGCGACCGTCACCGACGTCAACGGCATCCACGGATCGGTCATCGGCCGTTCCGCCCGGGTCGGGATCTCCCCGCCGGGCGACGGACGGCACCGGCTCGTCGTCGGCGACCACACCGAACTCCGCGTGCTCGCATGAGGATCCTGGTCACCGGCGGCGCCGGATTCATCGGCTCCCACTACGTGCGCAGCCTGCTCTCCGGGGCCTACCCCGGCTACGCGAGGGCCCACGTCACCGTGGTCGACAAACTCACCTACGCGGGCAACACCGCCAACCTCCCCCTCGACAACCCCCGCCTCACCCTCGTCCGCGCCGACGTCTGCGACCGGCCCACCCTGCTCGACGTCCTGCCCGGACACGACGCGGTGGTGCACTTCGCCGCCGAGTCGCACGTCGACCGCTCCATCGCGGAGGCCTCGGTCTTCGCCCACACCAACGTGGTCGGCACCCAGACCGTCCTGGACGCCTGCCTGGTCACCGGCGTCCCGCGGATGGTCCACGTCTCCACCGACGAGGTGTACGGATCCATCGCCCAGGGGTCGTGGACCGAGGACCGCCCGCTCCTGCCCAACTCGCCCTACGCCGCGTCCAAGGCCGGCGCCGACCTGATGGCCCGCGCCTACTTCCGCACCCACGGCCTCGACGTCTCGGTCACCCGCTGCTCCAACAACTACGGCCCCCACCAGCACCCCGAGAAGGTCATCCCGCGGTTCGTCACCGGCCTGCTCGACGGCGAACGGATCCCGCTCTACGGGGACGGCCTGAACGTCCGCGAGTGGCTGCACGTGGACGACCACTGCCGGGCCGTGCAACTCGTCCTCGAGAAGGGCGAACCGGGAGAGGCGTACAACGTCGGCGGCGTCGAACTCTCCAACGCCGACCTCACCCGCCGGCTGCTCGACCTCTGCGGCGCCTCCTGGGACAGCGTCCGTCCGGTGCCCGACCGCAAGGGGCACGACCGGCGCTACTCCGTCGACGACACCCGCATCCGCACGAGGCTCGGCTTCGAACCGCGCATCCCGCTCGACCGGGGGCTGGCCGACACCGTCCGCTGGTACCGCGAGCACCGGGACTGGTGGCAGCCGGCCCCGCACCCCAGGGAAGGACACCGATGAACAGGCGCGTCGTCATCACCGGCATCGGGCTGGTGGCCCCCGGAGGGACGGGCACCAAGGCCTTCTGGGACCTCATCACCTCCGGCCGGACGGCGACCCGGCCCATCTCCCTCTTCGACGCCGGCGCCTTCCGCTCCCGCGTCGCCGCCGAGTGCGACTTCCACCCCGAACTGCACGGCCTGACCCCGCAGGAGATCCGGCGGATGGACCGGGCCACCCAGTTCGCGGCGGTCGCCACCGACGAGGCGGTCGCCGACGCCGCACTCGCCCACGACCTGGTCGACCCCGACAGACTCGGCGTCACCGTCGGCAGCGCCGTCGGCTGCACCACCAGCCTGGAACGCGAGTACGTCGCCGTCAGCAACGGCGGCCGCGACTGGCTCGTCGACCACGGCTACGCCGTCCCGCACCTCTACGGCCACCTGGTGCCCAGCTCCATGGCCGCCGAGATCGCCCGCCGGGTCGACGCCCGGGGCCCGGCCGCCGTCGTGTCCACCGGCTGCACCTCCGGCCTCGACGCGGTCGCCCACGCCCGCGAACTGATCGCCGAGGGCAGCGCCGACGTCATGGTGACCGGTGCCACCGACGCCCCCATCTCCCCGATCACCCTCGCCTGCTTCGACGCCATCCGCGCCACCACACCCCGCAACGACGACCCCGAACACGCCTCCCGCCCCTTCGACGTCACCCGCAACGGCTTCGTGCTCGGCGAGGGCTCGGCGATGTTCGTCCTCGAGGAGCACGGGCACGCGGTGCGCCGCGGCGCCACGGTCTACGCCGAGATCACCGGCTTCGCCTCCCGCTGCAACGCCTTCCACATGACCGGACTGCGCCCCGACGGCAAGGAGATGGCCGAGGCGATCCGCCGCGCCCTCGCCGAGGCCGGCATCCGCCCCGGCGACGTGGACTACGTCAACGCGCACGGCTCCGGCACCAAACAGAACGACCGGCACGAGACCGCCGCCGTCAAACTGGCCCTCGGCGCCCACGCGTACGAGACGCCCATGAGCTCCATCAAGTCGATGGTCGGCCACTCCCTCGGCGCCATCGGCGCCATCGAGATCGCCGCCTGCGCCCTCGCCCTGAAGCACGGGATCGTCCCGCCCACCGCCAACCTGCACACCCCCGACCCCGAGTGCGACCTCGACTACGTGCCGCTCCACGCCCGGCGCAAGGACCTGCACACCGTCCTCACCGTCGGCAGCGGCTTCGGCGGCTTCCAGAGCGCCATGGTGCTCGCACGGACCGGGGAGCACGCCGCATGACCGCCGCCGTCACCGGCCTCGGCATCCTCGCCCCCAACGGCGTCGGACCGGACGCGTACTGGTCCGCCACCCTGCGCGGCGAGAGCGGCATCGCCCCGCTCACCAGGTTCGACCCGGAGCCCTACCCGTCCCGGCTCGCCGGCGAGATCACCGGCTTCGACCCGGCCGTCCACCTGCCCAACCGGCTGCTCCCGCAGACCGACCCGATCACCCGGCTCTCCCTGGCCGCCGCCGAGTGGGCCCTCGCCGACGCCGCCCTCGACCCCGCCGAACTGCCCGAGTACGGCATCGGCGTCGTCACCGCCAACACCGCCGGCGGCTTCGAGTTCGGCCAGCGCGAACTGCAGAACCTCTGGTCCAAGGGCAGCGCCCACGTCAGCGCCTACCAGTCCTTCGCCTGGTTCTACGCCGTCAACACCGGCCAGATCTCCATCCGGCACGGCATGCGCGGACCCAGCGGCGTCGTCGTCGCCGACGGCGCCGGCGGCCTGGACGCCCTCGCCCAGGCCCGGCGGCTGATCCGCAAGGGCACCCCGGCCGTCGTCAGCGGCGCCGTCGACGGATCGCTCTGCCCCTGGAGCTGGACCGCCCAGCTCACCGGCGGCGCACTGAGCACCCGGGAGGACCCCGCCGACGCCTACCTGCCGTTCGACGACCGGGCCTGCGGCCACGTCCTCGGCGAGGGCGGCGCCATCCTGGTCCTCGAGGACGAACGGGCCGCCCGGGCCCGCGGCGCCCGCATCCACGGCCTCCTCACCGGCTACGGCACCTCCTTCGACGGCCGCACCGGCACCGACCGCGGCGCGGGCCTCGCCCGCGCCGCCCGCCAGGCCCTCGACCAGGCCGGCTGGAAACCCGCCGACGTCGACGTGGTCTTCGCCGACGCGGCCGGCACACCCGCCGCCGACCGCGCCGAGGCGGCCGCCCTGGCCGACCTGTTCGGCCCGCACGGAGTACCGGTCACGGCCCCCAAGACCATGACCGGCCGGCTCGCCGCGGGCAGCGGCCCGCTGGACGTGGCGACCGCCCTGCTCGCCCTGCGCGACGGGGTGATCCCACCGACCGTCAACGTCCGCCCCGCGGCGGAGTACGCGCTCGACCTGGTCACCGCACCGCGCCGGCAGCCGCTGCGCCGAGCCCTCGTGCTCGCCCGCGGGTACGGCGGCTTCAACTCGGCGGTGGCCGTCGAGGCCCGGGAGACCTGAGGCGGGGCCGCCGGGCACGGACCGGACGGCCGGAGGGCGGGCCCCCACCCGTGGATGGGGGCCCGCCCTCCGATCGTCGCGGCCGTGTCGTCCGCCGGGCGCCCGGTCAGTGGCCGTCCCGGGTCACCACCCGGGTGCGGACCCGCCACGCGCCGTCGACCCGCACCAGCACGTCCTCGCAGACGCAGGCGCGGTGCAGCCGCGGGTCGCCGCCGCGCGGCGTCAGGTACACCAGGGCGTAGCAGCGCACCCCGACACCGCCGTCCGGCCGCGCCTCGACGTCCAGCATGCCGTGCCAGTGGCGGTGGGTCTCGCACGCCGCCTCCTGGGCGGCCCGGGCACGGCGGGCACCCTCGGCCAGTTCGGCACGCCCGCGGCTCGGCGCGGGTCGCCCGGGCAACTGGAAGGTGCCGTCCTCCGTGAACGTGGCGGCCCACTCCTCGGCCCGGCCGCTGTCCAGCAGCTGCATGTGCCGGGCGTAGAACTGCTCGATGTCGGCACGCAGCCGCTCCAGCGGCACCGTCGTCGTGTGCACCATCTCGTGGACTCCTCTTCTCTTCCTGACGGGTTGTCGGTGGTCACCCGAGCGCGTTCGAAGGCCCGGGCGCGACCGGGACCTCCGGGACGAACAGTTCGGAGTGCACCCGGGCGGCCGGGTTGCCGAAGGCGATCCGGCCGGTGATCCTGGAGCCGGCCGGGGTGCGCTGCACCAGCGAGGCCAGCCGGGGTCGGACGGCCCGCGCGACCCGGCCCTGCGAGAGCATCGCCCGGGCCTGCAGGGTCTGCATCCGCATCACCTGGTCGATGTCCCGGGCCCGCGGCTCGGCGTAGGCGCGCAGCCGCCCGGCCGACACGTCCCCGGCTCGCACCGCCTCGACCAGCACCGGGTGCAGCAGCGCGGCGTCCTGGAGCGCCAGGTTGATCCCCTGGGCGCCGAGCGGGCTGTGCGTGTGCGCGGCGTCCCCGATCAGCACCAGGCCGTCGCGGACCCACTCCCGGGCCCGGCCGGCGAAGACGTCGAGCAGCGTCAGATCGGTCAGCGCGGTGATCCGCTCCCGCACCGGGTCGGCGTACTCGGGCACCGCCCGGCAGATCTCGTCCTTCACGAACTGCAGCCCGCGGTGCGCCAGTTCGGCATACCCCCGGTGCGGCAGGGTCCAGCCGAGCTGCACCGTGTCCGGGTGGGACGGGTACGCCAGCACCGGCCGCCCGCCGTCGCGGAACACCCGGACCGCCCGGCCCGGCGCCCCGGAACCGGGCAGCTTGAACCAGAGCACGTCGAAGTCGAACACGTCGTCCCGGTCGGCGGGGATCCCCGCCAGCCGGCGCACCTTGGAGAAGCGGCCGTCCGCGCCCACCGTCGCCGCGGCCCGGACGGTGTGCCGCCCGCCCCGCCCGTCGGCCACCGCGCCGCGCACCGCCCCGCCCTCCCGGACCAGCTCCGTCGCCCGGCACCCCGCCAGCAGTCGGAATCCGTCGAACTCCCGGCAGGAGGAGAGAAGTTCGGCCAGCACATGCTGCTGCGGGATGCTCAGCAGCCGGCCGTGGGGGCCGGGCAGCCGGGTGTAGTCGATGTCGAGCAGCGGCCTGCCCCGCTCCACCAGCTGGAACCGGTCCAGGCGGTGCCCGCCGCGGGCCTCCGCGGCGGCGAGCACCCCCAACTGGTCGAGCAGCGCCAGCCCGCCCGGTTGGAGGATCTCCCCCCGGTACTCGCGGTCGAGCGAGGAGGAGCGCTCCACCACCGTCACCCGCAGGCCGGACCGGAGCAGCAGCAGGGCGAGCGCCAGACCGGCGGGTCCGCCGCCGACCACGCAGACGTCCGCGGTCGTCTCGGAAGGCGCGTCGGAAGGCACATCGGAAGGTGCGGTCGTCACGAGGGCTCCTCGGGAAGTCGGGTCCGGGCGAGACAGGCGTCGATCACCCGGCGGTAGTAGTGCGGGCCGAACCCCATCCGGGCCGCGGCCGGCACCAGCCGCCGCAGCCGCTCGGTGCAGACCGGGTCCTCCGGCGGCACCTCGACGACCTGCCGCTCGGCGGTGACCCCCAGCCGGAGCTCGATGTGCCCGACGATGTCCTCCACCGGGACGGACCAGCCGGAGGCCAGGTTCACCACCCCGCACGGCACCCGGACGGCCAGCAGCGCGTCGATCAGCGCCACCGCGTGCCCCACGTCGATCAGGTCGCGCCGCGCCCCGCGGTGCACCCGCACCCGGCCGCACCGGACCTGCCCCACCAGGGACGGCAGGAACTGGTGGGGGCGCTGCGCCCGCCCCACGGGGTACGCCAGGCGCAGGATCACGTGGTCCGCCCCCGAACCGCGGATCACCTCCTCCATGGCCAACTTGTGCCGCCCGTACGGCGAGGCGGGGCGCACCGGCCCGTCCTCCCGGCACGGGCGCTGCTGCACGCCGTACAGGCCGGCCGAGGAGGTGGAGAAGTAGACCAGCCGCCGTCCGCCGCGCAGGCAGCCCGCGAGGACGTCGTACAGCAGGTCGGCCTCGTGGGCGAAGCCGGCGTCCGCATGGCTGGTGCCGCTGGACACGCCCGCGGCGAAGACCACGGTGTCGGGGTGGCGGGCCGTCAGGGGCCGGAGGCTCTGGGCGAGGAAGCCGCGGCCGACGATCTGCATCGAGAGCTCCTATCCGGCGGGGGAGGCCGTGACGGCGGCCCGGCGGATCCGTTCCAGCAGGTCCGCCTGGCGGAGGATGCGGTCGCCGTGGTCGGCGAAGCCGCGGCCGGAGAGGGCGGTTCGGGCGAAGGCGTCCACGATGTTGGCGAAGTGGTCGTCGGCCGGGAGCAGCAACTCCTCGGTGCCCTCTCGGCGTTCGATCCGGACCACCGGCCGGTGGTCCGGCGGCGGGGTGAACGCCCGGTCGAGGGTGATCGTCCCCTCGCTCCCGGTCAGGCCGTAGCGGCAGCGGTAGTGGTGCTCCATGCCGAAGGACAGCACGGCCGTCAGCCGCGGCGAGGCGAGCAGCGCGGAGCCGGCGGTGTCCACCCCGGTCGCGGGGTCGTACTGCAGCACCGCTCCGGCCACCTCCAGGCCGGGGCCGCAGAAGAGCTGCGCTGCGCGGACCGGGTAGGCGCCGAGGTCGAGCAGCGCGCCGCCGCCCAGCTCGGGGCGGTGGCGGATGTCGCCCGCGGGGAGCGGTGGGACGGTGAACTCGGCCGAGAACGAGCGCGGTTCGCCGATCCGCCCGGACTCCACCAGGTCCCGTACCCGGCGGTGGGCGCTGTGGTGGAGGAACATGAAGCTCTCCATCAGCAGCAGCCCGCGCCGGCGGCTGAGGTCGACGGCCTCCCGGGCCGGGGCCGCAGCGGTGGTGAGCGGCTTCTCGGCCAGCACGTGCTTCCCGGCCTCCAGCGCCCGGACGATCCACTCCGCGCGCAGCCCCGCGGGCAGCGGGACGTAGACGGCGTCCACGTCCGGGCGGTCGAGCAGCGCCCGGTAGCCGGTGACCGGTTCGGTGCCGAACTCGGCGGCGAACTCCCCGGCCCGTTCGCCGGAGCGGCTGGCCACCGCCGCGACCCGGGTCAACGGGCAGGCCGTCAGTGCGGGCAGCATCTTGCGCCGGGCGATGGACGCGCACCCGAGCACCCCCACGTTCAGGCGTTCCACGGGCCCCCCAGGTCCTCCCGGCCCTGCAGCGACCCGAGACAGGCGACCAGGGTGCGGGCCTCCACCGTGAAGTGGTTGCCGAACTGGATGAACCGCCGGACCTGATCGGCCGTCACCCAGCAGTAGCGGTCCGGGAGCTCCTCCGGGAAGTCGTCGCCGGCCGCCACGATCAGGTACCGGTTGGCGCGCCGGTGGAAGCGGCCGCCCTCCTCGGAGAGGACCGCCGAGTACAGCACCCGTTCCGGCGGCGCGGCCAGCACCCGGTCCAGGAACGGCGGGGGCTCCGGCAGGTCGGAGAACCCGTCCGAGACGCACTGCACCGTCGGCGCCATCTCGACCGCGTCGAAGGTGCCAGGCTGCGACAGGCCCTGGAGCAGCAGCTGCGGCCCGCCCGCAGAGCGGCGCACGACCAGGGCTGCCAGCCCCGGTCGTTCCGCGGCCAGCAGCGGCTGCGTCCAGCGGGTCACCTCGCGGTTGCCGGCGACCACCGACACGGCGACGACGCGCTGGTGGCGCCCCCGGACGTGCGCGATCTCGGTGTCCGTCCGCCGCCACTCGGCCACCCGGTCCAGCGGCACCAGCCCGACCTCGCGGCCGTGCCGGGCCTTCAGCTCGGCGAGCCAGCTGAGGACCTCGGTGTCGGAGTGCGGTCCTCCGGCGTCCGCGTCCCCGGCCGGCGGCAGCGGCAGTGAGGACAGCACGGTCCGGGCGTCCATGTTGACCAGGTTGTCGACCGCGAGCAGCCGGTGGATCTGGCCCAGCGTCAGCCAGCGGTGGTCCGGCCCCGCCTCGACGTCGCCGGTGACCTCGACCACCAGGTTCCGGTTGCGCTTGCGCAGGAAGCTGTCGCCCTGCTCGGACTGCAGCACGTCGGTCAGCACGGTGCCGCGTTCCGCGGCCAGGAAGTACTCGACGTACGGGGTGGGCCGGCCCCGGTGCACGCGGGTGTAGTTGCTGCGGGTCGCCTGGACGGTCGGGCCGAGCTGGACCGTGCCGATGTTCCCCGGCTCCGTCTTGGCCTGCATCAGGAAGTGCAGGACGCCGCCGAACTCCTTGGCCAGGATGCCGAGGACACCGGTCTCCGGCTGGCAGATGATCGGCTGCGACCAGGTCCGCCCGTCCTCCTCCCGGACCTCCAGGCCCCGGATCGAGAAGAACCGGCCCGTCTCGTGCACCAGGTCGCCGGTCCCGGGCACGGTGTGCCACTTCTCCAACCGGTCGAACGGGATCCGCTCGACCTCGAAGGTGCCGGCCCGCCGCCGGTCGGCCAGCCAGCCGGACACCTCCTCCACCCCGTCGACGGCTGCCGCCGAACGGGCCAGCCGGGCGGCGTGGTCGGCCGACGGGGTACGGGCGGACCGGGCCGCCGTCCTGGTGTCTGCTGCGCGGGCCATCGCGGTTCCTTCCGGGTGCCGGTGCGGAGGGCCCACCGTCCCGCGGCCGCATTGAGACGGGCTCGAAGCGGGATGGAGCGGCGCTCCACGCCGATTCGAGCGGCGCTCCGGCGCGGGCGGCGAGTCTCGAGGGCGTACTGCCTCCATCACGACCCGAGGAGCGAACGACCATGATCACCGAAGCCGACCTGAAGAGGATCATGCGCGAGGGGGCCGGCCAGGCCGAGGGGATCGACCTCGACGGCGACATCGCCGACGTGCTCTTCAGCGACCTGGGCTACGACTCGCTCGCCCTCCTGGAGACGGTCAGCCGGATCGAGCGCGAATACGACGTCCGCGTCCCGGAGGACGCCCTCAGCACCGCCCGGACCCCCGGTGAGTTCCTCGCCCTGGTGAACCGGGCCGCGGCCGAGGCGGCCTGACGTGACCCGCTGGGAGAACAGGACCGCCCTGATCGCCGGGGGCACCCGGGGGACCGGCCTGGCCGTCGCCCACGAACTCGCCGCCCGGGGCTGCCACGTCTACCTCAACCACGCCCACGACGACACGGCGGCCGAGGAGGCCCTCGCGGCCCTCGCCGGACTGCCCGGCCCCGCCACCGTCCTCAAGGCCGACGTCACCCGGCCCGACACCCTGCCGCGCCTGCTGCGGCGCATCCGCGGGGAACGCGGCCGCCTCGACGTCTTCGTCCACAGTGCGGCCTCCTTCCACCCGATGGACGCCGCCCGGCCGGACGCCGACCTGCTCCGGCGCGACCTCACCACCGCCCTCGCCCCCCTGGTCCTGGGCATCCGCCCCCTGGTCGACGCCATGGCCGGCGGACCGGGCCGGATCGTCGCCGTCTCCAGCAACGGAGCCCGCCGTGTGGTGCCGCGCTACGTCGCGGCCGGTGTGGCGAAGGCCGCCCTGGAGGCGCAGATCCGCTACCTGGCCGTCGAGCTGGCACCGCTCGGCATCACCGTCAACGCGGTCGCCGCCGCCAAGCTCGACAAGGGCCCGGGCACCGCGGACGCCGCCGCCGTCCGCGTCCTGGCGGAGCGCACCCCCGCCGGCCGCCTCACCACCCCGGCGGACCTCGCCCGGGCGGTGGCCCTGCTCTGCAGCGACGAGGCCGCCTGGATCCACGGCCAGGTCGTCACCGCCGACGGTGGCCTGAGCCTGCGCGCCTGAGGCCCCTGCCGCCCGTTCCCCTTCCCCCGGCAGACCGTACGGCTGCCGCCCCCCGAACACCGAGGAGACCCGTGCGCATCATCGACCTCTCCACCCCGATCGACGCGGCGGGCTGGGAGCCGGAACCGGTCGAGCACCGCATCATGTCCGCCGCCGACGGCGCCAAGCACATGAGCGCGGAAATGCTCGAGCACTTCGGCCTGGAATTCGACCCGTCCGTCCTGCCGGACGGCGAACTGCTCACCATCGACACCCTCACCCTCACCACCCACACCGGCACCCACATCGACGCCCCCTCCCACTACGGCTCCACAGCCCGCTACGGCGACGGCCGTCCCCGCCACGTCGACGAACTCCCACTGGAGTGGTTCCACGGCCCCGGCGTCGTCCTCGACATCGGCACCGCCGAGCCCGGCGCGGTCGACGCCGCCCACCTGCGCCGCGAACTGGACCGCATCGGGCACCGCCTGGCGCCCGGCGACATCGTGCTGCTGCGCACCGGCGCGTCCCGGCTCGCCGGCACCCCCGAGTACTTCAGCCGCTTCACCGGGCTCGACGGCTCCGCCACCCACTTCCTGCTCGACCAGGGCGTCCGGGTCATCGGCACCGACGCGTTCAGCCTCGACGCCCCCTTCCGGACCATGATCGAGAAGTACCGGGAGACGGGCGACCGCAGCTGCCTCTGGCCGGCCCACTTCGTCGGCCGGGAGCGCGAGTACTGCCAGATCGAACGCCTCGCCCACCTGGAGGACCTGCCCGCCCCGACCGGCTTCACCGTCAGCTGCTTCCCCGTCAAGATCACCGGCGCCGGCGCCGGCTGGACCCGCGCCGTGGCCGTCCTCCCGGCCTGAGGGGACGGCGCCCGGTCCGGCCGGGTGGCGCGTCCGGCCCCCGTGCCGCCCGCTCCGCGACCGGGGCGGCTGCGGATCCCGCAGGTCGGACGTTGCGCGGCCGGCCGGTCACCCCTTATCGTCACACCGACGTTAACGACGAAGGGGAACCCGTGTCCGTCGCCGACACCCTCAGCGGGCTGCTCGCACCACTGAACCACCAGCTCTTCCTGCTCGGCCGGGACGCCGTCACCACGGCCGAACTGCTGGGCTTCGCCACCGGGGCCGTCTGCGTCTGGCTGTGCGTCAGGGCCAGCTCCTGGAACTTCCCGGTCGGTATCGCCAACAACCTGTTCTTCTTCGCCCTGTTCTGGAGCGCCCGGCTCTACGCGGACGCCGCGCTGCAGATCGTCTTCCTGCTGCTGGCCGCGCACGGCTGGTACCGCTGGCTGCGCGGCGGCGAACACCGCACCGGCCGCCCGATGGGCCACGCCTCGCCGGCCACGCTCCTGGTGCTCGGGGTGCTGCTCGTCCCGGCGACCTGGGCACTCACCCTGCTGCTCACCCGGGTGCACGACAGCGCGCCGTTCTGGGACGCCCTGACCACCGTGCTGTCACTGGCCGCACAGTGGCTGCTGAACGCCAAGCAGCTGGAGACCTGGTACTTCTGGATCGCCGCCGACCTGGTCTACATCCCGCTGTACGCGGCCAGGGGCCTGGTGCTGACCGCCGTGGTGTACGTGCTCTTCCTCGCCCTGTGCGGCATCGGGCTGCGCGGCTGGCACCGCGAACTGGCCGCCCGCCCGCTCGCCGCCCCGGTGGGGGTGCCGGCATGAGCGCCCGCGCCGCCGCCCGCGACCGCACGCCCGCCGAGGACGACGCGCCGGCCGCCGCCGACCGGTTCGCGCACGGCCTGGTGATCGGCAAGTTCTACCCGCCGCACGCCGGCCACCACTTCCTGATCCGCTCGGCCGCGGACGCCTGCGAGCGGGTCACCGTGGTCGTCATGGCGGCCGCCCGCGAGTCGATACCCCTGGCCGACCGGGTCGCCTGGATCCGGGAGCACTGGGCCGCCGAGCCGCAGGTGGCCGTGGTCGGGATCGCGGACGACCTGCCGGTCGACTACGACAGCGCGGAGATCTGGGCCGGCCACGTGGCCCTGATGCGCGAGGCCGTGGCCGCGGCACCGCCCGCCCCACCGGTCGACGCGGTGTTCAGCTCGGAGCCGTACGGCACGGAGCTCGCCCACCGCTTCGACGCGGCGCCCGTGCTGCTGGACGTGCCGCGGGACACCTTCGCCGTCTCGGGCACCGCGGTGCGCGCCGACCCGGTCGCGCACTGGGACGACCTGGAGCCGCCGGTGCGGGCCTGGTTCGCCCGGCGGGTGGTGGTGGTCGGTGCGGAGTCCACCGGCACCACCACGCTCTCCCGGGACCTCGCCGCGGCGCTGCGCGCCCGCGGCGGCCCGCACGCGCCGACCCGCTGGGTGCCTGAGTACGGCAGGGAGCTGACGGCCGCGAAGCTCGCCGTCGCCCGCGGCCGGGCCGACCCGGGCGGCCCGGTGCCGACCGTCTTCGACCTGGAGTGGACCGACGCCGACTTCGAGCTGGTCGGCCGCCGCCAGAACGAGGCCGAGGAGCGCGCCGCCCGGGCCGGCGGGCCGGTGCTGGTCTGCGACACCGACACCCTGGCCACCACCGTCTGGCAGGAGCGCTACCGCGGCCGGGCCACCGAGCCGGTCCGCCGTCTCGCCGACCGGCTCCCGCCGCGCGCGCTGTACCTGCTCACCTCGGACGAGGGTGTGGACTTCGACGACGACGGGCTGCGGGACGGCGAGCACCTGCGGCCGTGGATGACCGGACGCTTCCGCGAGGTGCTCGCCGTGGCCGGCGTGCCGTGGCTGGAACTGCGGGGCGACCGCGCCGAGCGGCTGCGGCAGGCCCTGGACGCCGTCGACGCCCTGCTCGCCGCGGGCTGGGCGCTGGCCGACCCGCCGGGCTGAGCCGGCCCCGGGGCCGGACGGCGCACCGACGGGACGGCCGCGGCCCCGGGATCGTTCCGGCCGGTCCCGGAGCGGGAGCTCGAAGACTCCTAGCCCCGGGCCGCCTCGACCGGGCGGTGGCGCAGAGACCAGAGGGCGGCCAGGGCTGCGCAGGGGGCGGTCAGCAGGAGGCAGGCGCCGGTCACCGCACCGACCGGCCGCCACGGCAGGACCAGCGGCGGGGGGCTGCCGAGCAGGGCCAGTGCGCCGTTCATCGCCCCGAGTTGGACGGCCGCGACCGCGCAGCCCAGCAGCGCGCCCACCGTCACCACGAGCAGTGACTCGCCGGTCACCAGCCCGACCACCTGCGCCCGGGTGGCGCCGGTGAGCCGCAACAGGGCGAGTTCCCGGCGGCGGTCGACGGTCGCCATCGCGAGGATGTTGGCGAGCGCGATGCCGGTGTACGTCAGGGCGAGGCCGAGCACCAGGACGGTCCGCAGCCGGGCGATCCGGCCGCTGGCGGGGGCGGAGGCGGCCAGCCACTGCTCGCGGGTGTCGACCCGGGCGCCGAACCGGGTTGCGGTGGCGCGCAGTTGCGCCTCCAGCGCGACGCGGTCCGCCCCGGTGACGGCCCGGACGTCGATGCGGTCCACCCGAGAACCCGGTGCGTTGCGCGCGGTCACGTACAGGCCGTTGTCGCCGAGCCCGTCCCGCAGCACGGCGGCGACCTTGAGGGTCACCCGGCGGCCGTCCGCGAGCACGACCGGCACCGGCTCGCCGACGGCCCGGTGCCCCCACTCCTGCGGCAGCACGATGCCGTCGTCGGTCAGCGCGGCCACCGATCCGGTCACCACCGGCAGCCGGGCGACGCCGGCCAGCGCGCCGGGATCGGCCGTCCGCGCCTCGGAGCGGACCTCGGTGCCGTCCGCCTCGACCACCGCGAGCCGGGTCGGCCCGGTGGGGGAGACGACCGCCCCGGGAACGGCCCGCAGGGCCTCGACCAGCCCCGGGCGGCCCGCACCGGGTGTGAGGACGAAGTCGGCGGCGGTCCGCGCCCGGGCCTCGGCCGTCCGGGAGGCACTCACCGTGTCCAGCGCGCCCGCCAGCGAGCCGGTCAGGGCCACCGACACCAGCACCGGCGCGGCGACCGCCCCGGTGCGGCGCAGCGCGGCGGCGGCGTTCTCCCGCACCAGGCGGCCCGACCAGCGGGACAGCCCGGCCGGCAGCCGGCCGAGCAGGCGCAGCAGCGGCCGGGCGAGGACCGGCGCGAGCAGCCCGCAGGCGGAGATGAGCACCATCGGCTGGACGGTGTAGGTCTTTCGGTGCAGCAGGTCGACCGGGTCCGTGAGCAGGGCCGAGCCGATCAGCCCGGCCGCTGCCGTCAGCAGCCCGAGGCCCCAGAACCAGCGGCCGGCGGTCATCACGCCGGTGTCGAGATCGGCGCTGCGCAGTGCGTCCAGCGGACCGAGACGCCCGGCGCGACGGGCGGCGACAAGGACACCGCCGAGGGCGACCAGCAGGCCGGTCCAGAACGCGGCGACCAGCGGCCAGGTCCCCTGGCCGACGGTGAACCCGGGCGGGGCCATCCCGACGTCCGCCAGCCACCGCACCATCCGCGGCGCGCCCAGCCGGCCCAGCGCGCACCCGGCGGCAGAGGCGGCGGCACCGAGCACGAGCGCCTCGGCCAGCACCGCGCGCCGCACCTGCGCCCGGGTGGCGCCGGCCAGCCGGAGCAGGCCGAGCTCGCGACGGCGCTGGGCGACCGTGTACGAGAAGGTCGAGGCGACGACGAACGCCGAGACGAAGGCGCTCACCCCGCCGGCCGTACCGAGTGCGGCGACCAGCGACACCATGGCCTCGCCGCCGCCGGGCCACGACATCGCGGTGGCCAGACCGAGCAGCATCACCGCCGTCATGGCCACCCCGAGCGCCAGCGCCGTGAACGCGCCCAGCAACGACACCCAGCGCACCCTCAGCGACTTCAGCGCGATCCGCATCATCCTCATGCCCCCCAGCCAACCGCCGGCGCCGGGCCGGATCAGCAGGCCAGGGCCTACCTTCCGGGGTAGGGCCAGCCCTACCGCGCAGAGCGCCGGGGCGGCCTAGGGTGGGGCGGACGCCGCGACGGGGGAGGGGCTCGACGAATGACCGGGGTGACCGGAACGGGCGGGATGCTCTGGAACGCATTGACCCGGCCGGGATTCCTGCGCGGCGCGCTGCCCTGGCGGGCCGCCGGCTACCTGCTCGCCTCCGGGACGGCCGGGTTGCTGCTCTGCGCGGGGCTGTTGCTGGCGGGGACGGTCGCCGGGGTGCTCGCCGTGCTGCTGGTCGGGCTGCCCCTGCTGCTGGCGCTGGGCCTGGTCGGGGTGCCGTTCGCGGCGTGGGAGCGGTGGCTGGTACGGCTGCTGGACGGTGCGCCGGTGCCCGGCCCGCACCTGGTACCGGCCCGCCCCGGGCTCTCGGCCTGGCTGCGGCTGCGCTACCGCGAGCGGGCCACCTGGCGGGAGCTGGGTTTCGCCGCGCTCGCCGCCTTCGTCCTGTGGCCGATCGACCTGGTCGTCGCGGGCTTCGCCCTCGCGGTGCCCGGCTACCTGCTGGCGGCGCTGCCGCTGCTCCTGCTGGACGGCGAACAGGTGAACGTCCTCAAACTCTGGCAGGTCCACTCCCCGTACGTGGCAGCGGCGTTGGGTCTCGGCGGAGTGCTGGCGGCGGCGCTGCTCGCCTATCCGCTGACCGCGGTGGCGGCGGCGCGGGCCGCACTCGTCCGGGCGGTGCTGGCGCCGGGCGGCCAGGAGCTGCGGATCGGCGAACTGGTCAGCTCGCGCGCCCGATTGGTGGACGCCTTCGAGGCGGAACGGCGCCGGATCGAACGGGACCTGCACGACGGCGCCCAACAGCGCCTGGTCGCCCTGGCGATGACGCTCGGACTCGCCAGGCTGGACGCGCCGCCCGGCAGCCCGCTCGCCGACCGGCTGGCCCAGGCGCACCGTGAGGCGGGTGAAGTGCTGTCCGAGCTGCGGGAGTTGATCAATGGCATCCACCCGCAGGTGCTCACCGACCGCGGGCTGCCGGACGCCTGTACGGACGCCGCCGACCGGTCGCCGGTGCCGGTCGACGTCACTTTCGAACTGCCGGGGCGGCTGCCGGCCGCGGTCGAGTCGGCCGGCTGGTTCGCGGTGGCGGAGGCACTGGCGAACATCGCCAAGCACAGCGGTGCCCGCTCCGCCCGCGTCGACGGGCGGTACGCTGACGGGCTGTTGACCATCGAGGTGTCCGACGACGGATGCGGCGGCGCCGATCCGGCCGGCGGCACCGGCCTCACCGGGCTGGCCGACCGGGTCTCCGTGGTCGACGGCGCGCTGACCGTGAGCAGCCCGCCCGGAGGCCCGACCCTGCTGCGTGTGGAGATCCCGTGCACCCCGATCAGCCCGTGAGGCCGCTCCGCGTGGTGCTCGCCGAGGACAGCGTGCTCCTGCGCGAGGGCCTGATCGGCCTGCTGGACCGCTTCGGCCACCGGGTGGTCGCCGCGGTCGGGGACGCCGACGCCCTGGGCGCGGCCGTCGGCGAGCACGGTCCCGACATCGTCATCACCGACGTCCGGATGCCGCCCGGCCAGGCCGACGAGGGCCTGCGCGCCGCCGTCGCCCTGCGCGCCGGGTGCCCGGGCCTCCCGGTGCTGGTGCTCAGCCAGTACGTGCAGCGCGCGTACGCCGCCGAATTGCTGGACTCCGGGGACGGATCCGGCGTGGGGTACCTGCTGAAGGACCGGATCGGGCAGGTCGAGGAGTTCCTCGCGGCGGTCGGCACGGTGGCGGCCGGCGGCACCGTCGTGGACCCGGAAGTGGTGCGCCACCTGCTGCGGCGCCGACGCGACCCCCTGGAACGGCTGACCGCGCGCGAGCGCGAGGTGCTGGTGCTGATGGCCGAGGGCAGGTCCAACGCGGCGATCTGCCGCGAGCTGACGGTCTCCGAGGCGGCCGTCGGCAAGCACATCGGCAACATCCTGATGAAGCTCGACCTGCCCCCGGCCGAGGAGACCCACCGCCGGGTACTTGCCGTCCTGGAGTTCCTCCGGGCGTAGGGCGCGCCTCAAGGCCACCTGTACAGTTCACCCCCGGCCCTCGGCCGGGGTCCGCGGACACTCCGCGGCAGCCGCGGCAGACGGGAGCACGATATGGGGCGGCGGACTGCCGTTGCTGCGGCAGGCGTTGCGCTGGGGGCGGCCGCGCTCTCCGGGTGCACGGTGCCGGTGGGTGCGGTGACCGCCGTCGGGGTCGGCCCGGACGGCGGCCCGGTCGGGGTGGTGATGGTCTGCCAGGGGCAGATCACCACCGCGCATCTCCGGCCCTACGACGCGCAGGACGGCCGGGAGCCGTTCGGCAGCTGGCAGCGCAGCCGTCCGCTGCGGGGCTACGACAGCTGGCCGCTGGCCACGGGCGACGCGGACTGGACCGTCACCCGGCCGATGGCACCCCTCGGCGAGACCCGGCTCGACTTCCGGGCGTGGTCCGGGAACGACTGGACGTCCACCTCGATCGGCTTCAGCACCGCGGACCTGGCGGCGCTGAAGCCGGGCGAGGTCCGCTACACGGAGATCGACCGGAACGGCCGGGAGATCCCGCGCACCGTCACCGTCGAGGAGTTCCGGGCCAAGGCCTGCGACACCCCGTCCGACTGACGGCACGCGGGAGCCGTGCCCGTCAGGCCGGCGACACCGCCGGGGCCGTGTCGGGCGCCGACTGCCGGAGGCGGCGGGCCCGCGGCCCTCCGCCACCCTGCTGACACGCCGACAGCCGCCGGGAGGACGTACGGGTAGGGAACTCGGAGACGCCGTGTCCGAGGTCGGGGATCAGCCCGCGCGCCGGGCGCGGTGGCTGCCGACGAGTACCGTGCCGGCCACGGCGGCCACGGCGCCGGCGGCCATCAGCCCGCGCGAGGACCGCCACGACAGCACCGACCAGCAGGACTGGGCGGACAGCAGCGAGCCGGTGCTCAGCCAGGAACCGGCCGAGATCAGCGACAGCGCGGAACCGATCGAACCGACCGACAGCGCACTGCCGACCGACCCGACGGAGAGCACCGACCCGACCGAGCCGATGGACAGCGCGGAGCCGACCGACCCGATCGACAGGACGGAGTCCTTCGACCAGAGCGAGAACAGCGATCCGGCCTGGGCAGAGGTACGAGCGACCATGGCCCGATCCTAGAGCGTGCCACCCGCCCCCGCGGCCGAACACGGGTCCCCCGAACGGCCCTGCGCACCTCTCAGCCCCGGAGGGCCTTGCGGAGGTGTTCGCCGAATTCGGCGGGGTGGGTGGTGAGGCCGGTGTGTCCACCGGGGAAGTGCCGGAGTTCGGTGCCGAGGCGTTCGGCCAGGAACGCGGCCGGGCGGCAGGGGAGTTCACCGCGCGAATCCTGGCCGCAGGCGAGGACCAGCCGGTCCGACACCACCTCCAGGCGGGCGATGTCCGGGGTGTAGGACATGAAGGCGGGCACGATGCGGCCGACGAAGAACGGCAGCCCGGCGACGGTCCGTTCGGCCCGGGCGGCTGCCTGCGGCGGAAGCTCGACCGCGGCCTGCGGCGGCCCGGAGGCACCGCCGTCCTTCTGCAGGCCGGCGGCGAACACCGCCATCGCCGGCATGAGCCCCTGCGTGCGGAAGGTCTCCTGGACGCGTGCGAGGAGGGCACGGTGCTCGGCGGCGTCCGGCAGGACCTCCACCAGCGGCGGCTCGTGCGCGACGACGCGGGCGATGCGCTCGGGGTGGGCGGTGAGCAGGTGCACGGCCGCGATCGCGCCCGAGCTCGTGCCGAACACCCGGCCGGGCTCGCCGGGTGACAGCAGTTCCAGCAGCCGGAACGCGTCGTCGGCGTGCTCGGCCACGTGCTGCCCGGCCTCCGGGTCGTCCAGCGTGCTCCGGGACAGGCCGCGCGGGTCGTAGGTCGCGACGGTGTACTCGGCGGCCAGATCGTCGGCGACGGCGTCGAAGGAGGCGGCGCCGCCCGTCCCGCCGGGGACCAGCAGCAGGAGCGGGCCCCGGCCGCGTACTTCGTAGTGCAGGGTCGCGCCGTTCACGCGCAGGCGGCCGGTGGTCGGGGCGGTCATCGGGGATCTCCTTCTCGGGGCGGGGGCCAGTGCTCCAGGAGCGAGTGCAGGGCGTCGAGGGCGCGGACCCAGGACTCCTCCGGCGGGCGCTCGTGTCCGAACCCTCCCGCGGCTTCCAGGGAGACGAACCCGTGGAACGTGCTGCGCAGCAGCCTCACCGCGTCGGTCAGGTCGGGCTCGGCCAGGCCGTAGACGCGCAGCATGCCGTAGGTCAGCTCGACGGCGCGCCGCGGCCCGGACGCCTGTGCGGCCAGCTCGGGGTCGATCCGGATCGGGACCTGTGTCGCCGTGTAGCGGCCGGGGTGCTCGTGGGCGTACTCCCGCCAGGCGTTCGCGTACGCGACCAGCGCGTCCCTGCCCGCCCGGCCGGCGGTCGCCTCCGCGATGCGGACGGTCTTCTCGTCGGCCGCCAGCAGGGCGATCCGTCCGCGCAGGTCCTCCAGGCTGCGCACGTGCGCATAGAGGCTCGCGTCCTTCACGCCGAGCCGCCGCGCCACCTGTGACATGGTCACCCGCTCGAGCCCGACCTCGTCGGCCAGCTCGGCGCCCGCCGCCGTCACGCGATCCGCCGTCAGCCCGGCCCGCGCCATGTGCCCACCTCGCTTCCTAGGACTCCTAGTTTTAAACTAGGGGTCCTAGGCGCGGCAAGCGGGATTACCGGGGATCGGCGCCTTCCGTGCCGTCTGCGCTCTCGGCGCTCTCGGCCTCCGGGGCGGGGAGACGCAGGACCTGGCCCGGCACGATGAGGTCGGGGTCGTCGCCGATGAGGTCACGGTTCAGGTCGTGGAGGGCCTGCCAGCCCCCGGCGACGCCCCGGGCCTCCGCAATGCCCGCCAGGCTGTCGCCCTCCTGCACCGTCCACTGTGCGGCGGTCTGCTCCGCGGGGCCGTCGGCGGCGCTCTCGGCGGCGCTCTCGACCGGTTCTGCCGCCGCGCTCTCCGCGGTGCGTCCGCCCGCCCCCGCCGTGGCGGGCCGCTCGGACGGCGTGCCGTGCGCGGGCTTCCGTCCGGCCCCGCGGGCGCCGCAGGAGGGCCACGGCCGCAGGCCGCTGCGCCCGGCCAGCCGCCGGGCGACGGAGATCTGCTGCTCGCGGGAGGCGAGGTCGGCGCGCGGGGCGTACGCGGTGCCGCCGTTGGCGCGCCAGGTGGCCGCGTTGAACTGCAGGCCGCCGTAGTAGCCGTTCCCGGTGTTGAGGTGCCAGCGGCCGCCGCTCTCGCAGGCGGCGATCCGGTCCCAGTCCACTTCCCCGCCCTCGGGTGCCGCGGCCTCCGCGGCCCGTCCGGCCTCGGTGCCGGCCCAGACGCATGCGGCGCTGAGGACGGCCAGGAGCACACGCAGGGCGCGGTGCGGGTTCGACGCGGTGGACGGCACAGGACACTCCGGATCTCGGGGACAGGGCAGCGGCCGCCCTCGGGCGCCGCCCTCCCACCGATGCACGTCCCGCCGCCGACACGCGGCCGACACGACGCGGACCTCACCCGCCCGGCCCCGGCACAGCCCCCGCTCGGCCCACAGCACCGACCGGGGGCAGAACGCACTCGGGCGGTCGCTCGGGGGCGCGTGGGGGCACCTCCCGGCTCGGGCCACCCCCGCTCACCGCCAGGGGTGCACAGGTGTTTACCCTGGACGGGTGAACGCTTGTGCACCCATCCCCAGCTGCTCGGACGGAACGTCGTGAGCCCCGTCGAGGCACCGCGCGCCGAGGCCGCGCCGGCGCCCCCGTTCCTGGTCGGCATCCTGGCCTTCTGCGGCGTCGTCGTGGCGCTGATGCAGACCCTCGTCGTGCCGCTGCTGCCGCACGTCCCGCAACTCACCGGCAGCACCCCGACCGCCGCCAGCTGGCTGGTCACCGTGACACTGCTGACCGGTGCCGTGTGCACCCCGCTGCTCGGCCGGATCGGCGACATGTACGGCAAGCGGCGCGTCCTGCTCGCCTCCCTCGGGGTGCTGGTCGCCGGCTCGGTGCTCTGCGCGGTCAGCTCCCACATCGGCGTGCTGATCGCGGGCCGGGCCCTGCAGGGTGCCGCGCTGGCGGTGGTGCCGCTGGGCATCAGCATCATGCGGGACGAGCTGCCGCCCGCCCGGGTGCTCCCCTCGGTGGCGCTGATGAGTTCGACGCTCGGCATCGGCGCGGCGGTCGGCCTGCCGGTGGCCGCCCTGGTGGTCGAGCACGCGGACTGGCACACCATGTTCTGGGTGTCGGCCGCCCTGGGGCTGCTGGACATGGCACTGGTGCTGTGGAAGGTCCCGGAGTCGCCGGTGCGTTCACCGGGCCGCTTCGACGTGGTGGGCGCGCTCGGCCTGTCCGCCGTCCTGGTGAGCCTGCTCCTCGCGGTCACCCAGGGCGCCGAGTGGGGCTGGACCTCGGGCCGCACGCTCGGCCTGATCGCGGCCGCCGTTCTGCTGGCACCGCTCTGGCTGGCGTACGAGCTGCGCCGCACCTCCCCGATGGTGGACGTGCGGGTCTCGGCCCGCCCGGCGGTGCTGCTGGCCAATGTGGCGGCACTGCTGATCGGCTTCTCGTTCTACGCCAACTCGCTGGTCACCGCACAGATGGTGCAGGAGCCGAGGAGCACGGGGTACGGACTGGGCGCCTCGATCGTGGTCAGCGGGCTGTGCCTGCTGCCGGGCGGAGTTTCCATGGTGGCGCTCTCCCCGGTGTCGGCGCGGATCTCCGCCGCCTTCGGGCCGAAGGTGACGCTGGCCGTCGCCGCGGGCGTGATGGCGGTGGGCTACGTCGTCCGGTTCTTCACCAGCCACGAGCTGTGGATGATCATCGCGGGCGCGACCGTCGTCTCGGCCGGCACCGCCATCGCCTACAGCGCCCTGCCGGCCCTGGTGATCCGGGCGGTTCCCGCCGCCGAGACGGGCGCCGCCAACGGCCTGAACACCCTGATGCGCTCGCTCGGCCAGGCGGTCTGCAGCGCCGTGGTCGCCGCCGTCCTCGCCAACCTGACCTTCCGGGTGGACGGCCGCACGGCGCCGACGCTCCATGCTTATCTCGTGGTCTTCCTCGTCGCGGCCGCCGCCGCCGTACTCGCCCTGCTGGTCACCCTCGCCCTGCCCGGACGGCAGCGGCCCGCCGCCGACGGCCCGGCCGGAAGGCGGGAAGGCGGCTCGGACGGGAAGCCGGCCGCCGCCGGCCTTCCGACCGCGTCCGCGGGGGAGGGCCGGTCATGACCGGCTCCGCCGCCCCGACCGGCCGCCAGGCGATCCTGCGCGCCGCCCGGCGGGCGTTCGCGCTGCAGCCGTACGCCCAGGTGACCCTGCGCGGGATCGCCGCCGACGCCGAGGTCAGCGCCTCCCTGATCGTGAAGCTGTTCGGCAGCAAGGAGGAGCTGTTCGCGCTGACCACCGACTTCTCCGCCGACGCCGAAGAGCTCTTCGACGCGCCGCTGGAGGCGCTCGGCCGCCACATGGTGCTCTCCCTGGTGCGCACCCGGCGCGAGCGCAGCAGCGACCCGCTGCTGCGGGTGGTCTTCTCGCTCGGCATCGAGGACGAGCGGAGCGTCCTGCGCGACCGCTTCCGCGAGCAGGCCACCCGCCGCCTGGCCGACCGGCTCCCGGGCGCCGAACCGGAGCTGCGCGCCGAGCTGATCCTCGGCCAGCTGCTCGGCCTCGGCGCCACGATGAGCATCCACCGGGACGGCGGCGGCACCGGGCAGGCCGCCGCGGGACACCTCGCCGACCTCTGCGCACCGGCCCTGCAGCGGCTGATCGACGGCGGCTGACCGACCCCTCCTGCGCGGACCGGCCGCGCCGGCCGCCCGGTCCGTACGGCTCCGCGCCCGGTCCGCGCGGCCCGTCCGGCGGGCCTACGGTGGGGAGGGGCGCGCCGTTCGGCGGATCCGGGCGAGGCGCGTCGTCCACCGCTGAGCCGGAGGGAGCGTTCCGTCATGGCCCGCACACCGTCGAACCTGGGCGTCGTGGTCCTGGAGCAGGCCGGCGGACCGCTGCTGAAAGTGGCGGGCGAGATGGACCGTGAGACCGCGCCCCGGCTGGCCGACGCCCTGCGGCAGCCCTGGGCCTCGCGCACCGTGCCGACCGCCGTACGGGTCGACCTCGCCGCGGTGACCTTCTGCGACTCCAGCGGGCTCAACGTCCTGCTGGACGCGGACCGGCAGGCCCGCGACCGCGGCACCGTCCTGCTGCTGATGAACCCGCCCGACCAGGTGCGCCGGCTGCTGGCCGTGACCGGCACGGACGAGGTGCTCACCGTCCGCCCCGCTCCAGACTGAAACTGCTCCTGCCCTTGCGGGGCAAGTGTCATCTGTATGCGGAGCATTTCCTCGGCGGGCCCCGCGGGGCGGCCCCGCCTACGGTGGAAAGCGGGTGACGGCACCTGGCCCTACCGCCGCGTCCGGGTAGCCGCCCCTGCCCGTGCAGTGCGGTGGCGAGAGGGACGGTGGGAAGAATGTGCAGATGGCTCGCGTACTCCGGGTCGCCGATCGCCCTGGCCGACCTGCTCTACAAGCCCGAGCACTCGCTGATCGACCAGAGCCGGCACGCCCGGCTCGGCGTGGAGACCACCAACGGCGACGGGTGCGGCGTCGGCTGGTACCCGGACACCAGCGGCGGCACCGGCCCCGGCGAGGTCGAGCCGGAACCGGCGATCTTCCACGCGACCGGCCCGGCCTGGAGCGACCGCAACCTCCTCGAACTCTCCCGCTGCGTCCGCTCGCCGCTCTTCCTCGCCCACATCCGCGCCTCCACCGGCACGGCCGTCCAGCAGAGCAACTGCCACCCCTTCCGGTACGGCCAGTGGCTCTGGATGCACAACGGGGCGATCCACGAATTCCCCGCACTCAAAAGGGACTTGGCGCTCGCCGTCGACCCCCTGCTCTACCCCTTCGTCGAGGGCTCCACCGACTCCGAGCTGATGTTCTACGTGGCGCTCAGCCTAGGCCTGCAGGACGACGCCCCGCTCGCGGTGGAACGCATGATCGGCCTGATCGAGGACGTCGGCGAGCGCCGCGGCGTACCCAACCCGCTCCAGATGACCGTGGCGGTCTCCGACGGCAGCCGGCTCTGGGCCTTCCGCTACTCGAGCGAGCACAACTCGCGCTCGCTCTTCTTCAGCACCGACGTCCGCACGCTTCGCGCCCTCCACCCGGAGATCCCGGTGCTGCACGAGGTCGCGGACGGAACGCGGATCGTGGTGTCGGAGCCCCTCGGCGACCTCGCGGGCGCCTGGAACCAGGTCCCCGAATCGTCCTACGGCGTAGTGGGGAACGGGCACGGCGCACTGCACGCCCTGACCCCGCGCAAGCCCTGATACCCGAGTCGGCCCCGGCTCCGTGCCCGCCCTCGGGGGCTGCGCGGGGCCGGGGCCGCCTGGGGCCGGTCAGATCGCTGCGGCCAGGCGGGTGCCCTGGTCGATGGCGCGCTTGGCGTCGAGCTCGGCCGCGACGTCCGCGCCGCCGATGAGGTGGGCCTCGATGCCGTGCGCGCGCAGCTCCTCCTGGAGGTCGCGGCGGGGCTCCTGCCCGGTGCACAGCACCACGGTGTCGACCTGGAGCAGCTGCTGCTCGCCGTCGAGCAGGAAGTGCAGGCCCTGGTCGTCGATGAGCTGGTAGGTGGCGCCGGCGACGGTGGTGACGCCGCGGTGCTTGAGCTCGGTGCGGTGGATCCAGCCGGTGGTCTTGCCGAGGCCGGCGCCGACCTTGCCGGTCTTGCGCTGCAGCAGGTGGACGCTGCGCGGCGAGGTGCGGCGCACCGGCGGGGTGAGGCCGCCGGGCGTGGTGTGGTCGGTGTCGACACCCCACTGCTCGAAGAAGACCTCGGGGTCGAGGGCGGCCTGCTCGCCGGGGTCGGTGAGGAACTCGGCGACGTCGAAGCCGATGCCGCCGGCGCCGAGGATCGCCACCCGGTCGCCGACCGGGGCGCCGTCGCGCAGCACGTCCAGGTAGCCGACGACGCTGGGGTGGTCGACGCCGGGGATGTCCGGGGTGCGCGGGGTGACGCCGGTGGCGAGGACGATCTCGTCGTAGCGCTCGGCGGCGAGGCCCTCGGCGGTGGCCGTGGTGCCCAGGCGCAGTTCGACCCCGTGGGCGTCGAGCTGGTGGCGGTAGTAGCGGACGGTCTCGTCGAACTCCTGCTTGCCGGGGACCTTGCGGGCGACGTTGAGCTGGCCGCCGATGGTGTCCGCGGCGTCGTAGAGGGTGACGGCGTGCCCGCGCTCGGCCGCGGAGACGGCGAAGGCGAGGCCGGCCGGGCCGGCGCCGACGACGCCGATCCGCTTGCGCAGCTTGGTGGGGGAGAGGACGAGTTCGGTCTCGTGGCAGGCCCGCGGGTTGACCAGGCAGGAGGTGATCTTGAGGCTGAAGGTGTGGTCCAGGCAAGCCTGGTTGCAGCCGATGCAGGTGTTGACGGCCTCGGGGGTGCCGGCGGCGGCCTTGGCGACGAAGGCGGGGTCGGCGAGCAGCGGGCGGGCCATGGAGACCAGGTCGGCGTGGCCGTCGGCGAGGATCTTCTCGGCGAGCTCGGGGGTGTTGATGCGGTTGCTGGTGACCAGCGGGATGCCGACCGAGCCCATGAGCTTCTCGGTGACCCAGGTGAACGCGCCGCGCGGCACCGAGGTCGCGATGGTGGGGATGCGGGCCTCGTGCCAGCCGATGCCGGTGTTGATGATGGTCGCGCCGGCGGCCTCGATCGCCTTGGCGAGCTGCACGACCTCCTCGAGGGTGGAGCCGCCGGGCACCAGGTCGAGCATGGAGAGCCGGTAGATCAGGATGAAGTCCTCGCCGACCCGCTCGCGGACGCGGCGGACGATCTCCACCGGGAACCGCATCCGGTTCTCGTACGAGCCGCCCCACCGGTCGGTGCGGTGGTTGGTCGGTGCGGCGATGAACTCGTTGATCAGGTAGCCCTCGGAGCCCATGATCTCGACGCCGTCGTAGCCGGCCGAGCGGGCGAGCTCGGCGCAGCGGGCGAAGTCCTCGATCGTCTGCTCGATCTGCTCGTCCGTCAGCTCGTTCGGGGTGAACGGGCTGATCGGGGCCTTGAGCGGGCTGGGGGCGACCAGGTCCTGGTGGTAGGCGTAGCGGCCGAAGTGCAGGATCTGCATGGCGATCCGGCCGCCGGCGGCGTGCACGGCGTCGGTGATCACCCGGTGCTCGGCGGCCTCGGTGCCGGTGGTGAGCATGGCGCCGCCCTCCCAGGGGCGCCCGGCCTCGTTGGGTGCGATGCCGCCGGTGACGATCAGGCCGACGCCGCCGCGGGCCCGCTCGGCGTAGAACGCGGCCATCCGCTCGAAGCCGTTGGGGGCCTCCTCCAGCCCGACGTGCATCGAGCCCATGACCACCCGGTTGGGCAGGGTGGTGAAGCCCAGGTCGAGCGGGCTGAGCAGGTGGGGGTAGGCGGTCATCCGAGGCCTCCAGCAGGGTCGTCGTGTGCCCTTTGTAGACCTCCGGGGCCCGATTGTGCAACTAGGTGCATATGGCGGGCGGGCGAGTGCTGCGTCACACCGGGGCCGGTCGGCCCCGGCCGGGCGGGCTCGGCCTGCGGGGCTCAGGCTGCCGCGGCCGTGACCCGGCTGGTGACGCAGAGGATCCAGGCGACCAGTTCGGCCGCGACCTCCTCGCGGTTGGTCTCGTTGAGGATCTCGTGCCGGGCCCCCGCGTAGGTGCGGTAGGTGACGTCGGTCAGGCCAGCGTGCCGGTAGCGCTCCACGACCACGTCGGAGAGGGTGAGCTCGGCGTTCAGCGGGTCGCGGTCGCCGACCGCGACGTAGACCGGGAGGTCGGGCCGGACGCCCTCCGGGAAGGTGAGGCGGTGGGCCGCCGCGGCGAGGTCCTCCATGCCGCGGGCGTCCAGCGCGAAGCCGCAGAGCGGGTCGGCGAGGTAGGCGTCCACCTGGGCCTCGTCCCGGCTGAGCCAGTCGCAGGGCGTGCGGGCCGGCTCGAAGGGCGCGTTGAAGGCCGCCGCCGCATCGCCGCCGGCCGCCGCGAGGGCGGTGAGCAGCCGGTCGAGCGCGGTGGTGCCGGAGAGCGCAACGCCCGCCAGCCGCTCGGAGTGGTCGAGGATGTACTGCTGGGAGGCGAAGGAGCCGAGGCTGTGGCCGACGAGCACCAGCGGCAGGCCGGGGTGGCGGTCCTCGACGAGGTCGGACAGCGCCACCATGTCCTGGACGAGCAGGTTCCAGCCGTCCGCGCCGAGGTGTCCGGGGGTGCCGGTGATCGTCCGGCCGTGGCCGCGGTGGTCGGCGGCGTACACGGCGTAGCCCTGTGCGGTGAGGGAGGCCGCCAGCCGGGCGTACCGGCAGGCGTGCTCGCCCATGCCGTGGGCGAGCTGGACGACGCCGCGGGGCGGGCCGCCGGGCAGCCACTCGTGCACGTGGATCTCGAGTCCGTCGCTGCTGGTGAAGGTGAACATCTGCGGCTCCTCGGCATCGCGCTGCGGCACGGCCGGGTCTCCGGAGGCGCGCATGTGCCGGTGGGTGCGCCGAGGCGGCCCGGTCACATACGACGCTAGGTCATTCGACATTGTCGAACAATGGTCAGTCGGTATCGGATCGGCATCGACCTTGTCGACCATTCCCTGCTCGGACTGTCCGGTGGCGGAGGCGGTCGAACACCTGCGCGGAGGCCGGGATAGGGTCGTCGGATGATCAGTGCGAGTGCCGTCGGCGGGATCGCCGCCGTCTCCTTCGGCATGGTGATGACCCCGGGCCCGAACATGATCTACTGCGTCTCGCGGTCGGTGAGCCAGGGCCGTCGCGCCGGACTGATCTCGCTCGGCGGGGTCGTCCTCGGCTTCCTCGCCTACCTGGCCGCGGCCGTTGCCGGGCTCTCCGCACTCTTCGCCCTGGTGCCGACCGCCTACCTGGTGCTCAAGCTGGCCGGCGCCGGCTACCTGCTGTGGCTGGCCTGGCGAGCCTTCCGGTCGCCGGCCCACTCGCCGTTCCGTGCCACCGAGATGGCGCACGACCGGCCGGCGAAGCTGTTCGGCATGGGTGTGCTGACCTGCCTGCTCAACCCCAAGCTGGCCGTCCTCTACATCACCCTGCTCCCGCAGTTCGTGGAGCCGGAACGCGGCGGCGTCGCCCTGCAGAGCGCCGTCCTCGGGCTCACCCAGATCACGGTCGGCACCCTCGGCAACGCCGCCTTCGTCCTCACCGCCGGCGCACTGGCGGGCTTCCTCGCCCGCCGGCCCCTGCTGCAGCGCCTGCACGGCTGGGCCACCGGCACCCTCCTCGCCGCCTTCGCCCTCCGCATCGCCACCGAACGCCCTCAGCCCGCCGCCTGAGGGCGACCGCATCAGGGGCGTGACCCCTCCCGCCCCTGATGCGGCCGAACGGTCAGTTGCGGCGCCAGAGGGCGGGGACGTTCGGGGGTTCCCAGCCGGCGAAGGCGGTGTGGGCCTGGATGCAGGTGTAGCCGAGGCCGCCGTAGGTGACGACGTCGCCGACGCGGTAGGCGGTGCCCGCCCGCCAGGTGCCGCCGGGAGTCGTCGGCGAGGCCGTCGGGGTGGGGCCGGTCGGGGTGGGGGAGGGCGACTGCGGGACGTCCAGGACGAAGTCGAAGGAGGCCTCCCGTCCGGGGCCCGACTGACGGACGGTCATCACCAGGGCCGGGTCGAAGATGGTGTCGGTGGAGTTCCGCGGCTCGCCGGGGAAGTACAGCTGCGTGGTGAGCACCGGCCGCCCCGGCGCCTGGAGCTTCACGTGCAGGTGCCGGGTGCGGCCCGGGTACAGCCCCGGCACCACGGTGGTCAGCGAGAACCGGCCCTGGTCGTCGGTGAACTGGTGCCCGCGCATGGTGTAGCCCGCGTTGTCGTAGGCACCTGCCGTGTCCGCCTGCCAGAAGTCCAGCAGGACGCCCGCCACCGGCCGGCAGGCCCGGCCGAAGACGTAGCCGCTCACGGTCAGCGGAGTGCCCGGGGTACCGGGGGTGGTCAGTACGGTGCGCAGCGGCGAACCGGGCTTGAAGTACGGGCCCTCGATCTGTTCGGCGGTCGGCTCGTCGCCGTCGTGGCAGGACGGTGTGAGCCCCACCGGGCCGCCCGCGCTGTCGCGGGCGAGCGCGGCCCCGCCGCCGAGGAGTACGGGGGCGGCGCCGGCCAGTACGGCGGCCTTGAGGAGGTTCTTGCGGGTGAGCGTCGGCTCGCCGGGCCTGTCGTTCGGCGGTACGGGCATGGCTGGTCGCTCCGTTTCGGGATGTGGGGGAGGGGCGGCACCGGCCCGTCCTGGGCATGACAGGTGATGTGCCCGGCCGGGGCCCTGCGGTGTGCGCCCGGTGTGCTCCGACGCTACGGCGGTGCGGCGCGCCGGTCGATGGACCGGCCACCCGTGCTGTGGTGCATTCCTCCGCCCTCGCTCGCACGGAACTCCCCCGGCGTCAGCCCGACTTCGCGGCGGAAGAATCGGCAGAAGTAGGCCGGGTCGGCGAACCCCGCCGCCACGGAGACCTGACGGACGGTCAGATCCGTCGAGGTGAGCAGCCGTTTGGCCTCCAGGGTCTGCTGCTGCCGGACCAGGCGGGCGGGCGTGCGGCCGGTGGCCTCCCGGACCAGTTCGTGCAACCGCCCTGTGGAGACGCCGAGTTCGCGGGCGTACGAGGCCACGGTGCGGTCCGGCCGGGCGGGGTCGGCGATGAGCTGCCGGAACTGCACGACCAGCGGGTGGGGCCGTGCGGCGGCCGCCGTTCCCGGGCGTCCGGCCAGCGCCCGTACCGCCCGGACGAGCAGCACGTGGAGGAGGGCCTGGAGCACCCCGGGGCGGCCGTCCTCGGCTGCCAGGTGCTCCCGTTCGAGGTCGGCGAGCAGGCCGGTGAGCACGCGGTCCTGGGCGCGGTCGGGGCACAGCGGCGGAGCGGCGGCCAACTCCCGGACGAGGCCGGCGTCCTCGGGGTGGCGCAGCAGGAAGTCCTCCTCGAACAGCAGCACCCAGCCGGCCACGCCGCCGGCCCGCGCCCAGTGGTGGACCTGGCCCGGTGCGACGACGCACAGCTGCGGCGGCCGCAGCGGGTGCTCGACCAGATCGACGACGTGGCAGCCCCGGCCGCGGGTCACATAGGCGATCTCGTGGAAGGAGTGCCGGTGCGGAAATGCGGCCCGGGCGAGCGGGCCGATGGTGTCGAAGGTGCCGATCGCAAAGGGCAGCAGGCCGCGGTCGGGCACGTCCAGCCGGTGCAACTCGATCTCGGGGGAGAGGGGTTGGCGTGTCATCGGAGCAGTGTCCCGGCCGTCCCCCGGCCCGTCCATAGGTCTGGACCATAGCGCCGGTCGGCCCGGCCGGCCGGTAGGGTGCGTGCATGGCCGACGGCAGACGCTTCCCGACCGAGCCGCTCCGCTCCGTGCGCTACCGCAAGCGCGCCGTCGGAGGGTGCGGGCCGTACATCGACGTCACGCTCGACTTCGAGCCCGCTGCGGAGGGCGTCGTCTTCGAGGTGCGGGACGGCGTGCTCGCCGACTGGGAGTGGCCCGACGACCTGCCGATGTTCTTCGCCGCCACCGAGGCCGGCGTCCGCCAGGAGCTGGCCGACCACGCCGAGACGGTGACCGCCGCCGTGCGCGTGGTGCTGACCGACGCCCGCGCCCACATCGTCGACACCAGCGAGTACGGCTTCAAGATCGGCGGCCAGTACGCCGTCCGCGCGGCCCTGGTGCAGGCCTTCGGCGAGCCCGACGACGTGTAGGGGCGCGGACGGCGGCCCGTCAGTCGTCCTCGCCCAGGTAGGCGTCCAGGCCCTCCTGCTGGATGCGCCGGTCGACGAAGGGCCTGGTCGCCGCCACGACGGCGCCGCCGACCGCGCCCAGCAGCGCCGCGGCCTGCGTGTCCGCCCGGCCGACCCGGCCGAGACTCGCGTACGCCCCGAGTACCGCGCCGACCAGCACCGGCCCGCGCTCGTCCTCCCGGCCGGCCTGCTCGACGACGTCCACGAAGGCCACCGCGAGGCGGCTGGCCCCCGCCCGGTCCCTGATCCGCACCGCGAGCTCGGAGGTGTCGGCGCCGTCGAAGGCCAGCCTGCCGAGCGCGCGCAGGTCGTCGACCTCCTCGTGGCCCAGGCCGGCCGTGGTCAGCCGCAGCAGGTGGTAGCGGAGCCGGCCCAGGGCGGCATCCTCGAAGACGAAGTCCCGGGCGATGCGATAGGCATCACCGACCCCGGGGGAGAAATCCTGGGCGCTGCTCGTGGACACGGTTCCGTCCCTTCCCGACGACAGACGACAGGCGACAAGCGGTGCTTGCGGGCCGCGGGCACGGCCCCCGCCGCTGATGCGTGCCCCCGGCACCCGCCTCCCAGCGGCCTGCACCGCAGAATCGCCCCGACCGGCCGAGCGCACGCCGCCCCCGCTGCGCCGTCCGGGCCACACGCTCGCACGGCAGTACGGACGGATGACGTCCCTGATGACCAGTCACTCCCGTTGGCAGAGGGCGGAAAAGGGACGGTCCACCGGTTCGCTGCTCGCCCGCCGTGGTCTTCACGGTCGGCCGGCGCCACTACCGGGTGGAGGTCGTGGTGGACCGCGGCGAGCACGGCCCGGCCAACGCCGACCGGGAGGCCGCCGCCGCGCGGACCCCGGCCACCGCCGCCGGGGCCCTCACGGGCTGACGCGCGCCGCGGGCGCACCCGCCCGGTACGGCCTACCGTGGAGGGCGGCACCGAACCCCGGAGGAACCAGTGGCAGCTCCGCTCTCGATCGGGCAGCGTGCCGGGCGGTACCGGGAGGCGTTCGGACTGCGCCGCGAGGAGGTCGCGGAGGCGGTCGGCCGCAGCCGCGAGTGGCTGAGATCCCTGGAGGGCGGCGGGCTGCAGCTCGACCGCTACACCATGATCCACGCACTCGCCGACGCCCTCGGCACCGACCCGGGCGACCTGCTGCTCCCACCCGACAGCCACGGCGACCCGCAGCTGCGCCGGGCCCGCCGCACCGTCCCCGCGCTGCGGCACGCCCTGCTCCGCGTCGACCTCCCCCCGGCGGCCGAACCGGCGCAGGACCGACCCGCCGAAGCGGACCCGCTGCGCCGCGGGGTCGACGAGGCCCGCCGGCTGCAGCGCGACGCCCGGTACGACGACCTCGGCCTGCTCCTGCCGCCGCTCCTCGACGGGCTGCGCGGCGCAGCCGCCGACGCCTCCGGCGACGACCGCGCCGTGGCCCTGTACCTGCTCGGCGAGACGCTGCACCTGGCCTCGACGCTGACCCGCAGACTCGGCCGTACGGACCTCGCTGCGCTCGCCGCCGCCGAGGCCCTGCACACCGCCATCGCCACCGGCGACCCGCTGCAGGTCACCGCCGCCGACTGGCTCCGGGCCGAGGTCTGCGCGGCCGTCGGAGCCGCCGACGAGGCCCGCGCCCTGGTGGCCGGCGGGCTGGACCGGCTGGACGGCCTGCTCGGCCGTACCGGCCTCGACGCAGCGGCCGACCGCGGGGCCGGCTCCGACCGGGCCCTGTGGAGCCTGTGGGGCATGCTGCACGCGGTGGCCGCCGTGCTGGAGGCCCAGCGGGGCCGTCAGGCCGAGGCCGCCGACCACCTGGCCGGGGCTGCCGGTGCCGCCGGTCGGCTCGGCGCCCCTGCCGTGGACCTGCTCGGCCCGGCCCCGATCGCCGAGTTCTCGGCGGCGGAGGCCGCCGTCCACTCCGTCCACGCCGCCCTCGAACTCGGCGAGGACCTCGAGGCGCTCGAGCGGATCGCCGCCGTCGATCTGACCGTGCTGCCGCGCGGGCGGCGCGCCCGGCACGGCATCGACCGCGCCCGGGTGCACGCGAGGGCCGGCGACGACGACGCCGCGCTGCGCGAACTCCTGGCCGCCGACCGGTTCGCCCCGCAGGCCGTCCGCGCGCACCCGCTGGTGCCCGAGCTCGTCCTCGCGGCGGCCCGCCGCGGGCGGGCCTCGACCGCCGCCGACGAGGCCGCCGCCCACCTCGGCGTGGAACTCTGAGCTTGTCGTTTAACGTCGCCAAGATCACGGAGGCGGATCAGCGTCCTTCGTCTCGGCTAGGTTGTCGCCGGAACGAGACGAAAGGCGAGGCTTGTGCACCCTGGCATCGAGAGACTTTCCCAGGTCATGTCGTCGGAGCACGGTGCCGGTGAGCGTGCTGACTGGGCTGCCGCCCTGGTGAGCTGGGGTGTCACCTTCCCCGAGGACTATCGGGCCTTCATGGCGGTGTACGGCAGTGGTTCGATCAGCGACGAGGCAGACATTCTCACTCCCGTGCTCGTCGAAACCACCCTGGTCGCGTCGATGGCGGACGTGACGGCAGACGCTCGCCACGTCTGGGAGATGGAGGGCGGCCGGGCTGTCCTGGATGTCGACCCGAACCGCATCCTGGCATGGGGTGTGACGTCTGGTCCCGACTTGCTGTGCTGGTTGACCTCGGACGACGATCCCGACCGCTGGCCGGTGCTGATCATCGGCCGTCACACCCGACCGATGTTCACGATCCACCCGTTCGGCATGGCCGAGTTTCTCCGGCGACTGCTGTGTGAGGATTCGACGGCCTGGGAGCGGTGGCCGCTCAGTATCGGGCGCCCGCTGCTGCTGAACCCGGCGCCGAGCTTCGTGCACTGGCAGGTGCAGGAGACCCGGTGGAGTGCCGGCCTCGATCCGGCGACCGGAGAGCCGAGCAGGTTCCCCGGCGGCTTCTGACCGCAACGGCATCCCAACGTTCACCCACACGAGGATTCCCCGGACGATGAGGCGGCCCTCACATGATCCTGAACTCTGCGACGAGATACGGGAATCAACGCGAAGGCCGTAGTGATGAGTGTGGTGCAGCATGATGTCCGGCGGAAGGCGTTCGCCGAACTGTCACGCTTCCGGGCGGACTTCTACGACTGCCTGAGCGGGCGCAGGGATGCGCTGTTCGAGCTGGCCGATGCGCTGTTGTGCACCGACGGGCCGGTAAAGACGCTGGTGGGCCTGTCGCTCTCGCCTGAGCATCGGCGCGGGCACGGAGCCCTGTACGGCGCGCTGAACAAGGGGCGTCTGGATGTCGAGCGACTGCGGCGAACGCTGGCGGGCCTGCCGCTGCCTCGGGCCGCGGACGGTCGCTTGGTTCTGGCGGTGGATGTCTCGTCATGGCTGCGGCCGGACGCGGCCACCGCCCCGGACCGCTCGTTCTGCCACACGTATGGCCGGGGCAAGGACGAGCATCGGACGATTCCGGGCTGGCCGTACTCGGTCGTGGCAGCACTGGAGACCGGCCGCACCTCCTGGACCGCGATCCTGGACGCGGTTCGGCTGGAGCCGGGCGCGGTCGCCACCGTCATCGACTCGCAGTCCGTGAAGGCCGCGGAAACCGTCGGCAAGGACTCGCGCGGCTACGGCGCGGCGAAGAAGATCAACGGCCGCAACTGAAGCGCCACCTGGTCGTGGACACCAAGGGCCTGCTGCTGTTCGCCATGGTCACCCCTGCCGACATGACCGACCGCGACGTGGCGAAGGAAGTGCTGTTCCGGCTGCGGCTGATGTACCCGGAGATCACGATCGTCTGGGCCGACTCGGCCTATGCCGGACAGCTCGTGACCTGGGCGAAGAAGTACCCGAACCTCACGGTCAAGACCGTCAGCCGGCCCGAGGATGCGGTCGGGTTCCTCGTCCTGCCCCGCCGCTGGGTGGCCGAACGTCCGATCGCCTGGGTCATGCGCGCCCGCCGACACGCCCGCGACTGCGAACGCCTCGTCCAGCACTCCGAAGCGCTGATCACCCTGGCCGCGATCACGCTCATGGCCAAGCGCATCACCCGCCGGTCCCCCCGCCGAGCCGGTCAGCCGAAGTCCCGTGAAGCCCAACGGGACTGATCGCCCCGGCGGTCACCACGGTGACCGCCACCGAGACCAGCCCCGAACCACCGCACCGAACTCACTCTCCCGCATCGACCCGATGTAGTGAACCGTGGTGATGTCCGATGGATACGTGACGCCTGCCTCGAGCAGTCCTGGATAGGCTCGCGATCAACCCAAACAGGGCAAAGCATCTCAGACGCAGGCAAAGGTGTGACCATGAAGTCTCCCTCCGGCCCCCCGGAAGGGCCTGGCGACGCTGACCGGAGCGGTCAGGATCGCGGCGCGTCCGAGACGGGCGCGGCCACGCCGTCTCCCGGTCCAGCCGCCTCCCCGGGCACGGACGAGCCTTGGATCGTCCTGGCGACCGTTCCGAGCAGCGGCGTTGCCGAGCGCGCGGTCGTGCACCTGGGCCGGGCGTTTCGACTCGACGCCCGCCACGGCCGAGCCGGAGCCTTCGTCGTCACCCGCGACCGGGACAGCGGCGCGTTCCGGCTCGTCCAATCCAGGTTCGTCACGGCCAGCGGCGTGGTGGCTGCCGCGATGGGCATGTCGGTCTCCATCATGGTCGGTTTCCACGGCCTGGGCTCGGCCCTCAAGGGCGCCAGAGCGGGGGCCGGGGCGGTGCGCGCCCACGAGGCGCGTGTCGGGGCCGGGGCCGAGCGGGTTCGGGAACTGCTGGACCAGGCCGGTGGGCGCGGGGCCGGGCTGGTGATCCGCTGCCCGGATGACGCGACCGCGCAGAAGCTGGAGGCCGACGCTGCCCGCCGTGCCATCGACCACTGGCGCGGCACACGATCCGAGTTCCTCGCCGCGCTCGAACGCCTGGGCAGTGAGTACGACTGGCTACGCCCGGCTGTCGGCGGGCCCGCCCACCACAGGCGGTAACGGTGCCGGTCCGAGGCACGCGAGAGTCGGCGCCGTGAGCCCGCAGCGCGTGCTGGAGTTGGAGCGCGGTCCTCGGCGGCGGGCGATGCTGCGTGCCGCGACGTCGATCGCGCTGGCCTGGGTCGTGCTGACGGCTGTCTACTATCTCCTCCCGATCGGCAGCCACTTCGAAGGCGCCGCCGTCGTGCGCCTCGCCATCGGGGTGGTGCTGTTCGCATTGGTTCTACTGCGGCAGACCCGAAGGATCTTAAGAGCCGAGCTGCCGGGGGTGCGGGCGGTCGAGGCCTTGGCGAGCGTGATCCCGCTGTTCTTCGTCGTCTTCGCGACCACCTACCTGTCCATGGCCGTCGCCTCGCAGTCCACCTTCAGCGAGCCGCTCAACCACAGCACAGCCCTTTACTTCACCATCACCGTCTTCTCCACCGTGGGATTCGGCGACATCACACCGAAAACCGACACCGCCCGCCTGCTCGTGAGCGTTCAGATGCTTCTCGACCTCGTGGTGCTCGGCGCCGTGGTGAGGCTACTGACCCAGGCCACCAAGACCAGCCTCACCCGAGATCCGCGGGCAACCTCGGCCGGACAGTGAAGCCGCAGCGCAAGCGCACGGATCGTCGGTGCCGCGAAGCCCGCCACCGCGCTCGTCTCCCAGGCGATGACTGACGGCAGCCATAAAAGCGGCTCGCCACCAAGGTGGACGACGGAGGCGATCGCCGCCGCTTGAACGATCATCAGTGGCTCTGATCTGCGGACGTGGCTCCGTAGCCTCAGATAACCAGCCATTCCACCGCACTGGGTAGCGGGCCATCGAAGTCGACTGCTGTGCGGAAGGTTCGGCAGGGGTTCAGACGCAGGTACTGACGGATCGTGAGGTCAACTCCGGCGTGCGCCCTGCGCAGGCACCTGACGATACGTCACTTTCGCGCCCCCGTGCCGCCCGCCGATCGGGCGAAGACCGGCGGGCGGCCTCATTCACCGGTCGTGTGCGTCCGATAAACCGATGCGCAAGCCCCCCAACTCCGCCCCACCCTTCGGAGGCCACATGACCACCAATACGGACCGGCCCGTTCCCGACTTCATCGCCAAGGCCGCGGCACCCGTCCGCGACCACCTGGCCGCCGCGACCACGCTGGCGCCGTTCCTGGAGTCCGCCGGCACCCTGACCCTCGAAAGGCGCCGCCGCATCGTCGACCAGGCACTCGTCCTGCTCGAACAGAACTACGTGCACCTGCCGCTGAAGGCCGCCATGTACGCCGTGAACCCCGTGCAGCGGCTGCGCCTGCTCGGCCGGCGCCTGGAACGGCAGACCGACGCCGACATGCCGCCCGAGTGGACCTTCCACGCGGAGATGTCCGAGATCTTCCACTCCGTCCGCGACCTGCACACCAACTACCTGCTGCCCGCCCCCTTCAACGGCAAGATCGCCTTCCTGCCGTTCCTGGTCGAGAGCTTCACCGAGCAGAGCGGCGGCACGGCCACCGAGCGCTTCCTCGTCACCCGGGTCGCCCAGGGCTTCGCGCCGCCCGGATTCGGGCCCGGTACCGAGATCACCCACTGGAGCGGCATCCCGATCTCCACCGCCGTCGACCTGCACGCCGCCCGGTTCGCCGGCAGCAACACCGAGGCCCGCCGCAGCCGCGGCGTCCAGTCGCTGACCCTGCGCCCGCTGCGCATCCACCTGCCCCCGTTCGAGGAGTGGGTGACCGTCACCTACCTCGACGCCGACGGCACCCCGCGCGAACTGCGCGAGAACTGGCAGATCGTCGACAACCTGCCCCCGCTCGTCGGCACCGACGCGCTGGGCACCGCCGGGGCCGCCCAGGGCATCGACCTGGAGACGGACGAGGTCGGCCGCGCCAAGGTGCTGCTCTTCGCCCCCAGGGTGGTCGCCCAGGAGAAGGCGGTCGAGGCCGGCGAACCCGCACCCGACCTGCAGGCCGGCGAGATCCCCACCACCATGCCCAAGGTCTTCAAGGCGCGCGAGGTCACCACCGCCTCCGGCACCTTCGGCCACCTGCGGATCTTCACCTTCAACGTGAACGACCCGATCGCCTTCGTGGAGGAGTTCGTCCGCCTCCTCGGCCTGCTGCCGGAGCGCGGCCTGATCCTGGACGTCCGGGACAACGGCGGCGGCCACATCTTCGCCGCCGAGTTCGCGCTGCAGACGCTCACCCCGCGCCGGATCACCCCGGAGCCCACCCAGTTCGTCGCCACCCCGCTCAACCTGCGGATCTGCCGCCACCACCAGAACGACCCGGACATCGACCTCGGCGTCTGGGTGCCGTCCATGGAACAGGCAGTCGAGGTCGGCGCCACCTTCTCCCGCGCATTCCCGATCACCCCCGAGGACGGCGCCAACGCCATCGGGCAGCGCTACTTCGGGCCGGTCGTCCTGGTCACCAACGCCCGCTGCTACTCGGCGACCGACATCTTCACCGCGGGCTTCCAGGACCACCGGATCGGCACCGTGCTCGGCGTCGACCGCACCACCGGCGCCGGCGGGGCCAACGTGTGGACGCACGAGCTGCTCTCCGAGCTGGCTGCCGACGACCCGGCGACGCCGTACCGGCCGCTGCCCAACGGTGCGAGCATGCGCGTGGCCATCCGCCGCACCCTGCGCGTCGGCGCGCAGTCCGGCACCCCGGTGGAGGACCTCGGCGTCACCCCCGACGAACTCCACCGGATCACCCGGCGCGACCTCCTGGAGGGCAACGCCGACCTGATGGAACGCGCCGGAGAGCTCCTCAAGGCGATGATCCCGCACGCGGTGGCCATCACCGACGCCGCCACGACCGGCGGCGCGCTGCGGCTCAAGGTCAAGACCACCAACATCGACCGCCTGGACGTCTACATCGACCAGCGGCCGAAGGCCTCCGTCGACCTGCTCAACGGACACGCGGACGTGACCGTGCCGGACGCGGCCGCCGCCAACTCGGCCCGCGTCGAGGGCTACGTGGACGGCGAACTCGTCGCCAGCCGCACCGAGCAGCTCCGCTGACCCTGCCCCGACCACCCGGCGCTGTCCACCGGGCCCCCGCGGGTGCACCTCCCGAGGGGGCCCCGGTGCGCCGCGTCCCGGGCTTCGCCGGGGCATTCGGACCAACCGTGCGCGCCCTGCTTGACCGCCCGCCCCGCGCCCCGCAGAGTCGGCATGCGGCGCGTCGGCCCCGCTGCCCGAGGCCGCCCGCCCACCCGCCCGCCCCCGAGACGGCGGGCAGCCCCGACCCGGCGAGGAGCGGCTGCACCAATGGTCGTCGACCTGCTCGTGATCGGCACCGCCATCACCCTGGGACCGATCCACAACAGCGCCTTCATCCTGCTGCTCTCCGCCGAACGCGGCGTCCGCAAGGGCCTGGCGTTCCTGCTGTCCTGGCTGGCCAACCTGGTGGCGGTGATCGCCTGCGTCCTCCTGCTGACCGGCGGCACGCCCCCCGACCGCAACACCGCGCCGTCCACCGGAGTGATCGCCGCCAAGCTCGCCATCGGCCTGGCCCTCGTGCTGTACGGCGAGCGGCGCCGCCGCAGGCCGCCGCGCCCGCACGCCCCGCCGCGCTGGATGGCGATGGTGGACCGGGCCTCCGTCTGGACGGCCGCCGGACTGGCCTGGCTCCTCCAGCCGTGGGGGCTGGTCGGCGCCGGCGCGGCCTCCGCGGTCGATGCCGACCTCTCCACCCTCGGCTCCTGGCTCGCCCTCACCGGGTACTGCCTGCTGGCCACCCTCGGCCTGATCGTCATGGAGATGTACACGGTGTGGGCCCCGGCCGCCGCCAACGCCCGGCTGAACGCAATGCGGACCTGGATCGACTCCCACCAGGACCAGCTGATCATCACCATCTGCCTGCTGGCCGGCCTCTGGCTGGCCGGCCGGAGCATCTACGAGCTCGTCGCCTGACGCCCCGTCGGGCCTCTCCCGGCAACGCCGCCCCGCACCACCGGTGCCGCCGCTATCGTCTCCTCGAACAGGACGGCGACACCGGGGGCGGCACATGACACAGCGGTACGGCCCGTCGGGCGGCGGGGGCGGGTGCGCGGCCCTGCTGCTCCTTCCCGGCTGGTTCATTGCGGGGTACTTCCTGGCACTGCCGGCCGTGCTGCCGGCCGTCATGGACTCCTCCCCGGAGAAACCGCACCAGGGGCTGCACGCCTCCCAGCTCGCCGTACTGTGGGCGATCTCCGCGCTCACCGCACTGCTGCTCGCCTGGATGGCCGGCGGCCGGGGCCGGCCGAAGCCGGTCGTGCTGCTGGTGCACACCGCGGTGATCGGGGCGGCCGCCGCGGCCGCGGTCGTCGGCGCGTCCATGGCCGCCGAGCGCCTCGCCGCCGACCCGTCGCTCGGCGACGCGGCCACCAGGGACGCGGCCAGGGCGATGCTCATCGGCGTCCTCGGCACGGTCGCCGCGGGGATCGCCGCCGCCGTCGCCTTCTACGTGCTCCGCGGGTGGGGCCGGCGCACCGGCTACTTCACCGCCCCCGTCCGGCCCCGCACGACGCCTGCCGCGGGCCGCCGCCCGGCCCCGGGCGAGGTCTGGCTCGCCCACGTCCCGCTGCGGGAGGACCGCAGCCGGGTGCTGCGCCACTACTGCGTGATCCTGCAGAACCACGACGGCCATGCGTCCGTGCTGCAGATCACCAGTCAGCCGAAGGACCACCGGCGCGACCACATCCGGATCCCCAACGACGGCTGGGACCAGACGTCCGGCAAGGCCCACTGGCTGGAACTGGTGCGCCGCGAGGTCCCGTACGGGCAGTTCCGGACCGCCAGGCCGCAGGGCATGTGCCCGCCCGCCACCTGGCACGAGATCGTCCGCTCCGGCGCATAGGTGCTCCGTCAGAGGGGTGGTCACCCGGTCAGGGCGTCGGCGGCGGGATGATGCCGAGCAGGGTGCCGATGCGGCGGATCTCGTGGTCGAAGTACGCCCGGGGGTCGGTGACGATCGCCGACCGGTGGCCGAACACCTCGAAGGAGACCGCCCCGCACAGGTAGGTCCAGGCGGAGAGGCCGGCGACCACCAGGTCGGCCGGGGTCTCGCCCGGCAGGCGGGACAGCAGCGGTTCGAGCGCCGCCCGGGCGTCCTCGGGTGCGGCGGGGGCGTCGCCCGGACGGTAGGCCCCGGCCGTGGCGGCCTCGGTGAACAGTGCGCCGATCAGCAGGGGCAGCCGGGTGCCGGGCCCGGTGGTGTCCTCCGGGGCGGCGTAGCCGGGCACGGGGGAGCCGTAGATCAGGGCGTACTCGTGCGGATGTGCCACGGCCCAGTCCCGGACGGCGTGGCAGACGCCGATCCAGCGGGCGGCGGTGGACCGGTCGCGCAGAGCCTCCGCGGCGGCGTCGGCCGCGTCGCCGAGGGACTGGTAGCTGTCCGTGATGAGCGCGGTCAGCAGGGCGTCCCGTCCGGGGAAGTACCGGTAGAGCGCGGACGCGGAGACCAGGCCGATGTCCCGGGCGACCCCGCGCAGGGAGAGGCCGTCGGGGCCGTGCTCGGCGAGCTGCCGGCGGGCGGCCTCCTTGATGTCCCGGGTGAACTCGATGCGGGCGCGCTCGCGGGCGGTGAGCGGCTTCGGGGCGGCGGGCATGGCGCCCATGGTGGCAGGGGCCGAGAACAGTGGCAACAACCGAGCACGGGCATGCCGGTGGAGAACGGCGTATCCGAGCGAGAACGGTGTTCTTGACAGCGGCGCCCGTATCCGCCAGGCTCGTCATCGGGCGAGAACGGTGTTCTCCCGGAGTGGGGCCCGGCCCGCCCGCGCGTCCCGCACCGCCTGTCGTCACCCGTCTTCCACGCGTTCGGAGAGACCACCGTGAGCAAGCACCTGATCGTCGGCGCCGGCCCCGTCGGCACCGCCACCGCCCGACTGCTCGCCGAGCGCGGCGAGGACGTCACCGTGGCGACCCGGTCCGGCGCCGCGGCCGCGCCCCTGCCCGGCATCCGCCACCTCCGGCTCGACGCCACCGACGCCGCCGCCCTCACCGAGGCCGCCACCGGCGCCGCCGTGCTCTACAACTGCGCCAACCCCGCCTACCACCGCTGGGCCACCGACTGGCCGCCGCTCGCCGCCGCCCTGCTGCAGGCCGCCGAGCGCACCGGCGCCGTCCTCGCCACCGTCGGCAACCTCTACGGCTACGGCGCGGTCGACGGCCCGATGACCGAAGCCACTCCGCTCGCCCCCAACTCGGTCAAGGGCCGCGTGCGTGCCCGCATGTGGCAGGACGCGCACGCCCTCCACCAGGAGGGCCGCATCCGCGCCACCGAGATCCGCGGCTCCGACTACCTCGGCCCCGGCGCCCAGAGCATCCTCGGCGACCGGATCCTGCCCCGGCTGCTCGCCGGCCGCAGCATCCAGGTCCTCGGCAGCCCCGACACCCCCCACAGCTGGACGTACACCGTCGACGCCGCACGCCTGCTGGTCGCCGTCGGCGGCGACGAACGCGCCTGGGGCCGCCCCTGGCACGTTCCCGGCAACGCCCCGCGCACCCAGCGCCAGGTCGTCGAGGACCTCGCCCGCACCGCCGGAATCCCGACCGTCCGGGTCGCCCCGATCCCCGGCGCGGCCGTCGCCCTGCTCGGCCTGGTCAACCCGCTCCTCCGCGCCACCCGCGAGACCGTCTACCAGCTCCGGCAGCCCTTCGTCATGGACTCCACCGCCGCCCAGGAGGCCTTCGGCCTGAAGTCCACCCCCTGGGAGGAGATCCTCTCCGCCGTCGTCGACTCCTACCGGGCCCGCACCGCCTCCTGACGGCACCCGCTGCCGCCGGGGGTACCCTGCGCATGATCACCGCCGACCGCCGACCGCCACCCGAAGGGGACCCGATGCGCCTGCGCTGCGCCGTACTCGACGACTACCAGGGCATGGCGACGAGCGTCGCGGACTGGTCCCCGCTGGAGGGCCGGGTGGAGGTCGTCTGCTTCCGCGAGCACATCGCCGACGAGGACGGGCTGGCCGCCGTGCTCGCCGACTTCGACATCGTCGTGACGCTGCGCGAACGCGTCCCGTTCCCGGCGTCGCTGCTGAAGCGGCTGCCCCGGCTGCAACTGCTCGTCGCCTCCGGCATGCGCAACTCCGCCATCGACTACGCGGCGGCCGCCGAGCGCGGCGTCACGGTCTGCGGCACCCAGAGCCTCTCCACCCCGCCGGTCGAGCTCACCTGGGCACTGATCCTCGGACTTGCCCGCGGCCTCACCACCGAGGACGCCGCCCTGCGCACCGGCGGTCCCTGGCAGAGCACCCTCGGCGCGGACCTGCACGGCCGCCGCCTCGGACTGCTCGGGCTCGGCAAGATCGGCAGCCGGGTCGCCCGGGTCGGCCTGGCCTTCGGCATGGAGGTCACCGCCTGGAGCCGGAACCTGACCGCCGAGCGGGCCGCCGAGGTCGGCGTCGCCCTCGCCCCGGGCAAGGAGGAACTGCTCGCGGGCAGCGACTTCGTCTCCGTCCACCTCGCCCTCGGCGACCGCACCCGCGGACTGGTCGGCGCTCCCGAACTCGCCCTGATGAAGCCCACTGCTTACCTGGTGAACACTTCGCGGGCCGCCATCGTCGACCAGGACGCCCTGCTCGCAGCCCTCCACGAGGGGCGGATCGCCGGAGCCGGCCTGGACGTCTACGACATCGAGCCGCTCCCCGCCGACCACCCCGTCCGCTCGGCCCCGCGCCTGCTCGCCACCCCGCACCTGGGCTATGTGACCCGCGCCAACTACGAGACGTACTACGGTCAGGCCGTGGAGGACATCCGGGCCCACCTCGACGGCGCACCCGTCCGCCTGCTCGGCTGAGCGGCCCCGTGCCGCCCGGTCGACCCCTGGCGGATTTGTCAGCCGGGCCGACCGGGCACGACAGGGCACCCGGGCGCCGGCGGCGAGCCGTTCAGGGCGTCCGCGACCGACTCGAACACGGCGAAGTCGGAGCGGCGGCCCGTCTCGTCGAGGACCCGTTCCACCGCGGGGCTGACGGCGGACAGCCGGATCTCGACCCCGGCGGCGACGGCGTCCTGCCGGAGGCGCAGCAGGTGGTCGAAGCAGGAGGCGTCGCACACCAGGATCCTGGCCAGATCGAGGACGAGCAGCCGGGCGCCGGTGCGCAGTGTGATGTCGAGTCCGTCCCCGGCCTGGTGCAGGCTGTCGGCGGTCAGCGTCCCGGTGATACGGCACAGGGCCCCGTCCTCGCCCACGGCCTCGCACACGATCTCCAGCGCCGTCGGGTCCCGCGGTGGTGCGGTCGGCCGGTCGTCTGTCATCGCGTGCACCTCCCTCTGCCGTGCCTGCTCGGGTCGCAGCGCGTGTACCCGGCTCTCGGGGAAACGTGCGTGCGCAGGCCGGGAATCCTACGGGTATCCCCGGCGCATCGTGCCGAAGTGCGATGGGTATCACCTGGGCGCGATGGTCGTCGCCGAGATCAAGCGTGGCTGGTCCGGTACCGCCGCGGGTCTGTTCGGCAGGGGGCCGGGTCGTTCACCTGGTCGGCAGGCCGAGGTTCTGGAGCCGCATTTCTACCCGGGCATCGGCGTTCCCGACGGCGAGGCGTGTGTGCGCCCGCCGTAGTAGTAGTTCTCGCCCGGTCGGGAGAAGTCGGCGAGCAGGACGGCGCCGGGGCCCGCCGGGCCGGCGCGGCGAGTGCCCCGGCATCGTGTGCCGGGGTGCTCGGGTTCGGCGCGGTGCGTTCCCGCTCGGGTTCAGCTGTCCAGGCGGCGCTTGCTGAGCCAGGCGACCATCTCGGGGTCGTGGTGGTCGAAGAACAGCGTCCTGCCGGTGTCGAGAGCGGCGATGGCGGACATCTGCTCGTCGGTGAGCTCGAAGTCGAAGACGTCGATGTTCTGCGCCATCCGGTCGGGATTGACCGACTTGGGGATCGTCACGATGTGGCGCTGGATCAGCCAGCGCAGAACGACCTGGGCCACGGACTTGCCGTGCGCCTCGCCGATCTCGCTGAGGACGGAGTGGACGAACAGGTCGTTCCTGCCTTCGGCGAAGCCGCCCCACGCCTGGTGCTGCACCCCGTGCTCGCGCATGAGCCCGTGGTCGGCGGTGCGCTGGAAGAACGGGTGGGTTTCGATCTGGTTGACCGCCGGGGTGGCCTCGTTGTTGAAGATCAGGTCCAGGAGCCGGTCGGGGTAGAAGTTGGCGACGCCGATCGCCCGGGTGAGGCCTTCGCGGCTGAGTGACTCCATGGCGCGCCACTGGCCGTAGACGTCGCCATAGGGCTGGTGCATCAGGTACAGGTCGACATGGTCGAGGCCGAGCCTGGTGAGCGAGGTCTCGAAGGCGCGGCGGGTGTTGTCCTGGGCGGGGGCGTCCTGGACCCACAGTTTGGTGGTGACGAACAGCTCCTTGCGGGGGATGCCGCTGTTCTTGATGGCGCGGCCGACGGCTTCCTCGTTGCCGTAGGCGGCAGCGGTGTCCAGGAGGCGGTAGCCGACGGCGAGGGCGTCGGAGACGGCCTGCTCGGTCTTGTCGGCGGGGATCTGGTAGACGCCGAAGCCGAGGACGGGCATCTGGACGCCGTTGTTCAGGGTGACGTGCTGCACGGTGTTCTTCCTCGTCGAGTGGTCGGCGGCGTGAACGGTGGCGGGCATCGGGGCGCCTCCTCGGGCGGGCCGGTTGAACATGTCCTCCAGCCAACACCGGCAGCCGTGCCGCCGGGGCCGTGAAGCAGACCCTGACGAGGTCCCCCACACCCGTGTCCCGCAAGGCACCCGGTCGTAGGGTCGGAGCATGGACCGACGCAGCGAGATCCGCGACTTCCTCACCACCCGCCGCGCCCGCGTCACCCCCGAGCAGGCCGGCCTCACCCTCTCCCCGCTCTCCGGCGCGCGCCGCGTCCCCGGCCTGCGCCGCGAGGAGGTCGCCCAGCTCGCCGGCGTCAGCGTCCCCTACTACACCCGCCTGGAACGCGGCGACGCCCGCGGCGCGACCGACGCCGTCCTCGACGCCATCGCCCGCGCTCTCCTGCTGGACGACGCCGAACGCGCCCACCTCTTCGACCTCGTCCGCGCGGCCAACGCCGCCGCCTCGGGCACCGGCACGCCGCCCGGCCCGACCCGGCAGCCCGTCCGCCCGGGCCTGCGCAACCTCGTCGAGACGATCAGCGGCGTCCCCGCCTACATCCGCAACGCCCGCCTGGACCTTCTCGCCGGTAACACCCTCGCCCGAGCCCTGTTCGCCCCGGTCTTCGACAGCCCCGCCCGCCCCGCCAACGCCGCGCGCTTCACCTTCCTCGACCCCGCCGCCCCCGCGTTCTACCCCGACTGGGACGCCGTCGCCGACCAGAACGTCGCCACCCTGCGTGCCGAGGTGGGCCGCAACCCCTACGACAAGGCCCTGTCCGACCTGATCGGCGAACTGTCCACCCGCGGTGACACCTTCCGCCAACGTTGGGCCCGACACGACGTCCGCCACCACCGCGCCGGCGCGAAACGCATCAACCACCCCCTCGTCGGCGAACTCACCTTCACCTACGAGACCACCCGGCTCACCGCCGACGACGGCCTGTACCTCGTCCTGTGCAGCGTCCCGCCCGGTAGCCGCGACGCCGACACCCTCGACCTCCTCGCCAGCTGGAACACCCCCCACCCCGCGCAGCACACCTCCAGCACCTGACACCCAGCCCAAGATCGAATAGTTCTGGTGACAGGGAGCGGGCAGGCGTTGCCCCATGGGAACAGGTGTTCGAGAATGGGAGTGTGACCGCCGATGCCCCGTTCCCGCGTGCGGCGCGGCCCCCGACCGTGCCGGGGGACGTGGTCTTCGCGCCGAAGGGCCTGATGAACGGCCCCGGTTTGTGCCGGGACGTGGCTCCGCGCTGGCGGTGGGTGCAGATCCGGCTCGGCGGCGGCTGGCGGGCGGCGGAGCTCACCACCTGGCGCCGCCACCGCGGCAGCACCGTCTGGGTCGCCCTCGTCCGCTGGGGGAGCGGACCGTCCGACCGGGGGTGGGTGGTCTACGACCCCACCGCCCTCCAGCCCGCACCCGCACCGGGCGTCCCCTGGCCGAACGCGCCCCGCCCCGCGGCCTGACCGGACCCGCAGACATGCCCTCCGCGCCGAGCGGCGCGCCGCCGGGCACCGGTCGGGCCCGGCGGCGCCGGGGGTGTACGCGCGCAGCCGTGAGGGTGCCCTCACGTGGATGTCCCGAACTGCCGTCGTGGGGAGACCTGTTCAGCCCGCCCTGAAGGCGCGCCCCGAGTGGACCGTCGGCGGGGCGAGGCGGAGTCCGGGAGTTAGGAGAGCTGCGTTCGGGCGCGTTCGACCGCGGTGCGGGCCTCCGCCAGGCGGTCTGCTGCGTCGGACGCTTCCCGGCGGGCTTCGGCGGCTGTCCCGCGGGCCGCGGCCAGGCCCTCCTCGGCGGCCTGCAGCGCCGCGCGGGCGCGTTCGACGCGGTCGGCGGCCTGCTGCTCGGCGGCGGCCCGGCGCTCGGCGGCCTGTTCCCGGCGCTGCGCCTCCTTCTCCGCCTCCCGCTCCTCCCGCTCGGCGGCCGCGAGTGCCTTCCTCGTATCCTCGGCCGCCTGCTTCGCCGGTTTCCGTCCGTGGGCCGGCATCGGTGCACCGGCCGGCGGCAGGCCCCGGGCCGCGGTGAGGCCGTCGGCGGACACCTCCGCGCCCGCTGCGCCGCCGGACGGCAGGCCGCCGCCCTCCTCCAGCGCCGCCGTCAGCCGTCCTGTCGCGAAGGCCTCGGCCGCCTCCTCGCCGGCGAGTGCCGTCCACAGCGACTGCTCGACCTCGCGCAGCTGTGCGTCGGCGAGGCGGGCGCCGGCCTCGGCGGCGGCCTCCTGGGCCGCGGCGGTGAGCGCGGCGACCGTCCGGTGGCGCTCCGCCGACAGCTCCCGCAGTGCGGGTCCGTCGAGTTCGGCCTGGGCTCGGCGCAGCCGGCGGCCCAGCTCGAGCAGGGTGTCGACCCGGTCGGGGTGGCGGTGCACCAGCAGGTTCACCGCCCAGGCGCTCTGGGTGGGCCGGCGCAGTGCGGTGAGCCGGGCCGCGAGTGCCCGGTCGCCGGCCTTCCGGGCGTCGGCGGCGGCCTGGTTGCGGGCCCGGGTGAACTCGGCCGGGGGCAGCGCGTACAGCCCGTCTGCGACGGCGTCGAAGCCTTCCACGTGCTCTCCCTCCGGCCGGCGGGCCGTTCGGGGCCCGTACTTCCGATTCGGGCACCGCCCGGCCCGGCCCGCACCCCGGGAGACCTGCCCGCGCTGTACTTTCACAGGCAAGCTGTACAGCAAAACTGGACAGTCCGGCCTGACGGTTCTCCCGTGGGAAACATGGGGGAGACCCCGGAGCCGTTTCCGAGCCCGCCGTACGGGTGGCCCGGGACATCCTGGGTGGTGTTCGGCCGGCTGCGGCGGCGCCTGGCGGAGACGTACCACGCCGACGGGCTGACGCCCTCGCAGATGTCGGTGCTCAGCCGGCTCGACCAGGACGGCCCGGCGTGTGCGAGCAGCCTGGCGGCCGCCGAGCGGGTCCGCCCGCAGTCCATGGCCGCCACCCTCGCCACCCTCGACGAACGCGGCCTGGTCCGCCGCGGCCTCGACCCCGGCGGCGCGCCGGGAGGAGTGGCCGGCGCGCTCCCTCGGCGAGCACTTCACCGAGCCGGAGCGGCAGGCAGCCATCGACGGGCCGGCCCTGCTGGACAGGCTGTCCCGCACATGACCGCGAGTTCCGACCCGGCCGCCCGCTCCGACCCGGCCGCCCGCTCCGACCCGGCCGCCCGCTCCGACCCGGCCGCCCGCTCCGACCCGGCCGCCCGCTCCGACCCGGCCGCCCGCTCCGACCCGGCCGCCCGCTCCGACCCGGCCGCCCGCTCCGACCCGGCCGCCCGCTCCGACCCGGCCGCCGACAGTGGCGACCGCATCGGCGTGGTGTACCGCTACCGCGGGTCCACGGCAGGCGTATTCGTGATCTGGATCATCGCCGGCCCCTGACCCGGCACCACGCCAGAAGGTGGCCGGGCCCTGGCCGACCGGATCGGCGAAGTTCTCAAGTGGGCGGCCACCGCTGTCGGCACCGTCCGTGATCGGCGTGGCCGCCCCGCTCGGCAGGCTCCGCTCCCTCGCCGGCCCGACGGCCGGCACCAGGGCGTCCGCGACCGGCCGGCGCCTTGCCGGGTGAACCCCGGTCAGGGATGCGGGCCGGTGGCTGCAGGCGGTGGTGGCACATGTGGGACCTGGCTCTTTTGTGCCAGGCCGGGGCCGTTCCGGGGCTGTGTCGCGCACCTGTAGGACCGTCACATGACTCCCCCCATACCCCGCCACCGCCCCGGTCGGAGGATCCTGACCGCAGCAGTGGCCTGCACGTCGGTGGTCGTTCTCGTGGCCGGACCGGCCGACGGTGCGACGGCGCGCGGCGCGCTTCCGACGGTGTCCGCGGCGCGACCGGGCGGCGCCACCCACAGCGTCACCCTCATCACCGGCGACGTCGTCCGGGTCATGGACCTCGGACAGGGCCGGCAGGCCGTCGACGTCGCCAGACCGCCCGGCGCGCCCGGCGGCGTGCGGACCGAGAACATCGGCAAGGACCTGTACGTCCTCCCCGACGAGGCCGTGCCCTTCCTCGCCGCGGGCGCGCTCGACCGGCGGCTGTTCGACGTCACGTCACTGATCGCCCAGGGCTACGACGACGCGCACAGCGACGGCATTCCACTGATCGTCGGCTACGACGCGGCCGTCCCCCGTACTGGTGCCGCACCCGGCGCGGGGCGGGCTCCCAAGGGCTCGGCAACGGTGCGGACACTGCCCAGCATCAACGGCGCCGCTCTCAAGGTCGCCAAGAAGCACACCAGGGACACCTGGGACACGGTGGCCGCGACCGCCGGCGCGGCGGCCGTGCCGGCCTCGGCGCAGCCGGTCGCCGCCCGGCTGTCGGGCGGCGTCAACCGGATCTGGTTGGACGGCAAGGTGCAAGCCTCGCTGGCGACCAGCACCGCCCGGATCGGCGCCCCGGGGGCCTGGGCCGCAGGCCTCGACGGCAAGGGCGTCAAGGTCGCCGTGCTCGACACCGGTATCGACCGCGGCCACCCGGATCTGAACGGTCGGGTCTCACAGGCCGAGAGCTTCGTACCGGGGGAGGGCGTCGACGACGGCAACGGCCACGGTACGCACACCGCCTCCACCGTCGGCGGCAGCGGCGCAGCCTCCGACGGCCGGGAGAAGGGCGTCGCACCCGGCGCCGACCTGCTGATCGGCAAAGTACTGGGCGACGACGGCTCCGGTGACGACTCGTGGGTCATCGCAGGCATGGAGTGGGCCGCGGCCCAGCACGCCAAGGTGGTCAGCATGAGCCTCGGCGGCTCCGACCCCAGCGACGGCACGGACCCGCTGAGCCTGGCGGTCGACCGGCTCAGCGCGCAGAGCGGTGCCCTGTTCGTGGTCGCGGCCGGCAACGCCGGGCAGGAGGCGGTGATGGGCGCGCCCGGTGCCGCCGACGCGGCCCTGACCGTGGCCGCAGTCGACGACGAGGACCGGCTCGCGTCCTTCTCCACCATGGGACCGCGCCACGGCGACTACGCCCTCAAGCCGGACATCGCCGCACCCGGCGTCGACATCCTGGCGGCCAAGGCCGGCGGCACCGCCGCGGGCGGCTACTACCAGGCGATGAGCGGCACGTCGATGGCGACTCCGCACGTCGCGGGTGCGGCGGCCGTCCTGGCGCAGCAGCACCCGGACTGGACCGGCAGCCGGCTCAAGGACGCGCTGATGAGCACGTCCGCCCCGCTGGCCGGGACCACGGCCTACCAGGTCGGCGCCGGCCGGGTCGACCTGACGTCCTCGGTCGCATCCACGGTCACCGGCACCGGCTCGGTCTGGTTCGGCTTCGACGCGTGGCCGCACACCGACGAGCCGGCCGTCTCCCGCACGGTCACCTACCGGAACGACGGCGGCACGGACCTCGTGCTGCGGCTCGCCGAGAGCGCGGCCGTGGCCGGCGGCCCGTACGACGTCGACCCCGGCGCCGACGCGGGCGCCGCCGCGCCCGCCGGGATGTTCTCGCTCTCCGCCGACACGGTCACGGTGCCCGCGCACGGTACCGCGAGCGTGACCGCGACCGCCGAGCCGCGGATGGGCGCGAACGGCCGCCGCTATCTCGGCCGGGTCACCGCCACCGACGCCTCCGGCACCGTCCGGGCCCGGACGCAGCTCGGCCTGTACAAGGAGGACCAGCGCCACACCCTGCACATCTCGCTCAAGGACCGCGCCGGCCGGCCCGCCGCGGGCACCGTCGAGCTGCAGACGTTCGGCGTCCCCGACCCGTCGTTCATCGCGGTCGACGCCACCGGCCGGGCCGATGTGCGGCTGCCCGCCGGCACCTACAGCGCCGTTTGCTACCTCCGGGTGGCCGGGAGCCACGGCGCCGACTCGGTCGGCCTGGCGCTGCTGGGAGACCCGGAGATCGTCCTCGACGGCGACCGCAGTATCGACCTGGACGCCTCCCGAGCGGTCGAGGCGACCGCGCAGGTGCCGCAGGAGGCCGAGGACCGTCTGGTGTCGGCCGACTGGTACCGATCCGACGGCGCCGGCAGCACCATTGCCGGGCAGTACATCCTCTCCCCGACCGACGACAGCCTGTTCGTGCTGCCCACCCGCGCGGTGACCCGCGGCGCGTTCGAGTACGAGACCCGCTGGCGCAAGGCCGCACCGCAGCTGACCGTCAGCCGGAACGGACGGCCCGTCACGCTCCAGTACCAGGCCGGATCGGCGGTGTACGACGGCACCGCCCGGCTGGAGGCCGTCCACGCCGGCACCGGCACACCCGCCGACTACGCGCGCCACCGGGTGAAGGGCAGGATCGCGGTCGTCACGGCGTCCCCCGGGCTGACCGGCAGCCAGCGGGCGCGGGCCGCCGCGGACGCGGGCGCCGCTCTGCTGATCGTGGTCGACGACGGCCCCGGCAAGCTCTACGAGTGGGTGGGCACGGACGCCGGCACCGAGAGCGCCGTCCCCGTCGTCTCCGTCACGGCGGGGGAGGGTGCGCCCCTGCTCGCCGCCGCCGACCGCGGCGGCGCCGAGCTGGCGCTCAAGGGTGTGCGCAACTCGCCGTACGTCTACGATCTGGTGGACCCGAAGCCGGACCGGATCCCGGCGGACCTGACGTACCGGCCGAAGGCGGAGGACCTCGCCACCGTCCGGATGCGCTTCCACGGCGACACCACCTACTCCAGTGGCGAGTACCGCTGGGACTACCGCCCCTACCGGGCCTACTCGGTGGGTTTCCTGCAGCGGGTCGACATGCCCGGCACCCGTACCGACCACGTCTCCGCCCAGCCCGGCACCACATGGGCGGAGGACTCCCTCACCGGGCCGGGCCTGGTGCTCGAGTCCCGGTCCGGCATGGTGACCTACCGACCGCACACCGAGACGACCCGGGACTGGTACGCGCCGGTCGCGCACCCCCGCAACGGCAGCGGCTTCTGGTGGTCCAGCCGGCAGTCGGGCTACGTGGAGATCAACATCCAGCCGTGGACGGACAGCGGCACCGACCACGGCGGCATCATGGTGGACGACGCCAACACGGTGACGCTGAAGGCCTACCAGGACGGCGAACTCGTGAAGACCTCGGCCTGGCCGTCGCTCTACCTCGACACGGTGCCGGACCGTCCGGTGACCTACACCCTCGACCTGAAGGCCGAACGCGACCCCGCGCTCTACCGGCTCACACCCCGTACCCACTCGGTGTGGACGGTCAGGTCCGCCCCGGTGACCGATCCGTACGAGGTCGACGTGATGGCACTCCTCCAGCTGGACTACCAGCTCTCCACCGACCTGGCGGGCAACCGGCCGGGCGGGCGGCAGACGGTCGGCCTGTCGGCGAGCCACCTGCCCGGTGCCGCGGGCACCGGCGCCGTCACCGACGGTACCCTCGAGGTCTCCTACGACGACGGTGCCGCCTGGCACCCCGTCGGCCTGGAGCGCACCGCCGCCGGGCGCTGGACGGCCCGGTTCGACGCCCCCTCCCGCGGCTTCGTCTCCCTCCGCGCGACGGCCCGGGACAGCGCCGGCAACCGCGTCACCCAGGAGGTGATCAGGGCGTACGGGCTGTCCGGCCCCGTGCGCCACGGCCGCGCAGAGCCGTAGCTCCTGTCGCCCCCGGCGGGTCGGCGACCCGCCGGGGCGGCGCAGGCCCGCCGGAAGACGCGGGCCTCTGCCGCCAGGACGGCCCCGGGCGTTCCGCCTCGGGGCCGTCTGTCGTATCCTCGCGCGCCAGGACCGTGAAGTGAGGACTGCTCATGTTCGCTGCGCTCGGGCTGGACCCCGCCCAGGAGGAGGTCTACCGGCTTCTGGCGGCCCGGGTCGACCGAAGCGTCGCCGAACTCGCCGCCGACACCGGACGGACCACGGACGAGGTGGGCGGCCTGCTCGCCGCGCTCGCCGCCCGCGGACTGGCCACGGCCGCCCCGGGCGCCGAAGGCCGGGAGGCCGGCACGGTCTACACCGCCGCACCGCCGGACATCGCCCTCGGTGCGGTGCTCCGCCAGCGGCGGGACGAACTGCACGCCGCCGAGGCAGGCCTCGCCGAACTCGCCGACCAGCACCACCGGGCCGCCCGCGACCGCGCCTCCGGCGCCGTCGAGGTCCTCACCGACATCACCGCGGTGCGCCACCGCTTCGCCCAGATCCAGCACTCGGCCCGCCATCAGGTCCGCTCGATGATCGTGCCGAACCTCACCGTCGTCCCGCACCCGCAGAACGAGGCCGGCCGCGCCGGACTGCGCCGCGGAGTGCGCTACCGGGCGATCCTGCAGCGCTCGGCGCTCACCGGGCCGGGCATGGTCGCGGACGTCCTCGCCAGCCTCGCCGAGGGCGAGCAGCTCCGCGTCGCCGACCACGTCCCGGTCAAGCTCGTGATCGCCGACAGCAGCGTCGCCATGGTGCCGCTCAGCTCGGCCCGGAACACCGCCGCCGCATCCGTCCTCGTCCACGCGGGCGGCCTGCTCGACGCGCTGATCGCGTACTTCGAGACGTCCTGGCAGGCGGCCTTCCCCATCGCGGCGAACACCGTCGGCGACGGCCTCGCGGAGAGCAGGCCGGACGAGATCGACGAACTCGACTCCCGCATCCTCGCCCTGGTGCTGGCCGGTCTCACCGACCAGGCCGCCGCCGGCCAGCTCGGCATCTCCCGCCGCACCGTCCAGCGCAGGATCACCGACCTGATGGCCCGGGCCGGCGTCGAGACCCGCATCCAGCTCGGCTGGCAGGCGGCCCGCCGCGGCTGGGCGTGAACCCCGCCCGCTTCGGCCCGACGGGTGGTCAGGAGCCCATGTCACCGCTCGGGCCCGGGTGCCGTCCTCCGCCGATGCCCTGCGGGTCCGCCGTTTCGGCCTCGGCCCGGCGGGGCGCATCGGTGAACTCCCGTCCGATCGCGTCCGCGAGCAGTGCGAGCTCCGCCCGGAGGGCCGGCCCGCACGCGTCGGGCAGGGTCTCCAGGAGCCCTTCCAGCATCGCCCGGAGCCGTCGGCAGACCTGGACGGAGCCGGCGCCGTAGTCGCGGATCTCCGTGACGGCGAGCCGGAGGTAGTCCTCCCAGGCCCGGCCCGGCACCACGAGCCGGGGCCGTCCGCCGCCGTCGCCGAGCACGTAGTGGCCGCGGAGCCCGACGCGCCCGACCGCATGCAGGAACGTCTCGACGTGGTTGAGCACCTGCACCGCGGTGGTGGGGTCGTTGACCGCCGGGGAGAGCGCCCTGACGGCGATGTCGACCAGGATGCGCAGGGCGAAGGCGGGGTCCTGCTCGATGGTCCGCTCCGCACCGAGGGCGAGGCGCCCGGCCACCTCCTGCGGGTCGGGCGCCGAGGTGTTGCCGTGGATCTCGACGACGACGGCGCCGGGCGACACGAAGTCGCCCACCACGTGGGCCATGACGAGGACGCAGTCGTGCCGGGTCGCCAGCGACACCATCCCGGCCGCGTCGAACGCCTGGATCACCCCGCCCCGCTCGGCCCGGACCCGGGTCACCGACCCGCCCGGCAGGACGGGCCCGGCCTCGCGCACGGCCGCCTCCCGGACTCCCGCCGCGGCGCGGTGCAGCACGTGCTCGCCCATGCGTCCCACCAGGTCGGCGATCGCCACCGGGCGCAGGTTGTGGGTGAAACGGTTGAGGTAGATCAGCAGGAGCAGCAGGCTGACGGAGACGGCGATGCCGGCCAGCGTGACGCCGAGGTTGGGGACGGAGTCGGACTCGATGCTCCGCAGCAACGTGTAGGCGAACGAGAACGTGCCGGTGAAGGTGGCCAGTACGGCCTTCTGCAGCCGGTCGCGGTACCACAGCCGCATGTAGCGCGGGGACAGCGTTCCGGTGGCCTGCTGGATCACCAGGACGCCGATGGTCACGACGAAGCCGAGCAGCGCGATCATCGAGCCGACCACGGAGCTGAGGACGCTGCTCGCGGTCGTCGCGGAGTAGTCCCAGGTCTTCGGCAGCCAGGACGCCCCGTCCGCGGCGGTCGCGGCCTCGGCCAGCGCGACACCGAGCACGAGCCCGAACAGCGGGACGATCCACAGGCTGGCCTTGGCGTACTGCCGCAGCCGGAACCGGGCTGCCCAGGTCGTCATGCGGGGCCCAGCAGCACGGCGGTGTCGTCCGGTGACAGGGCGGCGGGCCGCGACTCGGTGACCGGGTCCAGTTTGCCGTCGGGGCGGACGACGAAGAGGACGTCGTGGTCCGGCGGGATCGGCCGGGAGGCCGGCTGCACGAGGAAGCGGGCACCCTGCGCGAAGCGGGCCGCCAGGCGGTGCCGGACGAGTTCGCGGCCGAAGAGGATGTCGCCTCCCGTGAACGGCGCGACCACGCCGTGGCTGTCCTGCGGCGGCCCCACCCGGTAGACGGGCCCCTCCACGTTGTCCTTGACGACGACCGAGGCGAGCGCGTTGAAGTCGTCGTCGTCGGTGAGCAGGAACACCGCGGTGACGCCCTCCAGGCGTGCCCGCGGGTTGGTCGCGGTCGCCAGCATCTCCCCGTGCGCGAGTTCGAGGCCGGCCGCCCTGATCTGCTCGCGTTCCTCGTCGAGGCCCGCCCACATCAGCACGTCGAGGCCCGCCGACTGCAGGGCCTTCCCGAGACCGATCACCCACGGCTCGCCGCCGACGAGGAGCGGCCGGGTCCGGCTCGGCCGGACGACGCCGAGGCGCCGGGCCACGGGTGCGGCGGTCAGCGCGTAGAGGAGGACCGTGCCCACGATCACGAGGAAGGTGATCGGGAGGATCTTGGATGCGCCGGGCAGTCCCTTCTCCACGAGGGCGGCGGCGAACGCGGACGCGGTCGAGGCGGCGACGATGCCGCGCGGCGCCATCCACCCGATGAAGCCCCACTCGCCCGTGGTGAGTTCCGAGCCGCGGGCGGCCGCCCACGCGACGAGCGGCCGGACGAGGAGGACGAGGACCGCGATCAGGATCAGGGAGGGGACGAGCACGGGCACCACGGACGAAGGGGGGACGGAGGAGGAGATGGAGATGAACAGCAGGCCGATGATCAGCTGAACGAGTGTTTCGAGGAAGGGCCGGCGGGCCGGCATGTCCAGGCCCGGCAGGTTGGTGACGGCGAGTCCGGTGACGATCGCGGCGATGAGGCCGGTGTCGTCCCGGGCGATGTCGCAGCCCGCGGAGACGACGACCACCGTCGCCAGCTGCGCCAGGGTGCCGAGTGTCTCGCCGAGCCGCAGCTTGCGCAGTGCCAGCCAGAGGACGGCGGTGCCGACGGCGCCGCCCGCGAGGCCGACGCCCATGCTGATGAGGAACTGTCCGATCTGGTAGCCCCGGCCGATGTCGATCCGCCCCGTGGTCGCGACGGCGTGGAAGACGATGGCGCCGAGGATGCCGCCGATCGGGTCGGTGAGGGTTCCCTCCCAGATCAGGATGCGCCGCACCTTGTCGGTCGGGCGGACGAACTCCATCAGCGGCCCCACGACGGTCGGGCCCGACACGACGAGGATCACGCCGATCATCGCGGCCACCCGCAGGGGGATGCCGAACAGCGCCGGGCCGATGCCCGACACGGCGAAGAACGTGACCAGGATGCCGATGACCAGCAGCCGCCCGACGATCCCCCGGGTGCGGCCGGTGAGGTTGCGCAGGTTCAGCCCGAGGCCGGCGTCGTAGAGGATCACGGCGACGGACAGCGACACCAGCGCGGGGAAGTCCGGCCCGACGAGCCGTCCGGGATGGATGACGTCCGTCAGGGCACCGGCGGTGAACCCGACCGGCAGCAGCACGATCAGCGCGGGGACGCGCAGCTTGTTCGCCAGGACCTGCGAACCGGTGGCGAGGGCGACGGTCAGGGCGATACCCAGCAGGATCTCTTCGTCGGTCACAGCCGCCTTCCCTGTCGAGTGCCTGGGGCACCGTGGGATTGAATCGCATTCCGCGGACCGGCACTGCCGCAGGCGGGCAGACACGGCGACCGTCACCCGATCGGCCCCGGTGACCGCGGTCCGGCAGAAAGGTGTTTCTGGGTCGTCATGACGCTCTGTGAGCGGTCGGCCGGCTACGTCGGCGCGGCACCGCCGGACGCCTCCAGCGCGCGTACCCCGACCGTCGGGCTGTTCGGCCGTCCGGGCGCACCAAGCGGGGTGTGCGGCGAAGGCCGGGCCGGATCGGCCCGAACATGCGGAAGAGTTTCCCGGGAGCAACCTCGGAACGACGCGGGGAGCACGATGGGTACATCGGGGACGGCACCAACAATCGTCGTGGTGATGGGAGTGTCCGGTTCGGGGAAGACGACCCTGGGCAGGCTGCTCGCCCGGCGCCGCGGTGTGCCCTTCGTGGAGGGCGACGATCTCCACCCGGCGGCGAACATCGCGAAGATGTCGGCGGGAAAGCCGCTGGACGACGAGGACCGTGTGCCGTGGCTCCGTGCCGTCGCCGCCCGGATTGGCGCGGCGACGCAGGCCGGGGAGGGCGCTGTGATTTCCTGCTCCGCCCTCAAGTACGCGTACCGGCAGCTCTTTCGGGCGGCCGGGCCCGGTGTCTGGTTCCTTCAGCTCGACCTGGATCCCGCGGACGCGCGCGCCCGGGTCGCGCACCGGGCGGGGCACTTCATGCCGGCGGCCCTCATCACATCGCAGTACGAAGTACTGGAGCCGCTGCGGGCCGGCGAGCCGGGGCTGCGTGTGGATGCCACCGCCGGCCGCGAGGCGGTCCTGGAGGCGGTCGAGGCGGCTCTCGCAGACCTCGAGCGCCGGCCTCCGCGATGAACGGCGCCCCGGCCGGAGGGCGGGCCCTCGTCGAACGGAGCTTCCCGCGGCAGCCGGAGGTCGTCACGGTCGACGAGTGGACCGAGTCCCTCGAGCAGCGGCCCCAGCCGTGGCGGGCCGGGGGAAACCCCGTGGACCGGGGCACCGCGGCCGTGGTCGGATGAGGCCATGACCTTGTCCGTGGACGTGTTCGTCACCGGCGCCGACGGCCGGACGGAGGTGCTGGACGTGCCGGAGGGCGTGTCCGACCTGGCGGGCTTCGAGAGCTGGCGCACCACCGTGTGGGGCTCCGAGGCGGTCCGCTCGCTGGGCACGGAGTTCTTCCCGGTGCTCGCGACCGGGGACCTCAGGGTGGCCGCCGAGCAGGTGCCGGACTTCCGCCGGGAGTGCGCGGCCCTCCGGGCCGACCTCGAACGGGTGGCCCGCGGCGCCGACTCGGCGAAGGCACCCGAGGAGCACGTCCGGCAGATCTCGGCGCGCCTGCGGAACATCGAGGACGCCTGCGACCGTGCACGCGCCGTCGGCGGCGGCGTCCTCGTCTGGTAGCCGGTGGCGGGAGCCGCCGTGCCGAGCCGCCGTCGACCGTGCTCGACGGCCCGGCCGAACGCCACCGGGCCGCCTCGCGGGGCGGATGCCCGGCAGTGTCGGTGCAGGCTGCGATGCTGCCGGTATGGACGAGCACCTGATGCGCGGCCGCGTCTACGGGGCCGACTACGACGATCCCGACCCCGGGCCCAGGCCGGGGCGGGCCTACCGCGAACTGGTGGCGGGCCCGCTGGACGGGCTGCTGCTGGACGTGACGGGCTGGAGCGAGGCCGAGCTGGCCGAGGGCGCCGCCCTGCCCACCGAGATCGGCTCCCACGGCCCCGGCGGCCGCGCGACCTACGCGCCCAGGGAGGGCGACACCCGCCACTGGGACTGGCGCGGCGACACCCCCTGAGCCCGCGCCGGGCTCAGCCGGCCCGCGCGATCGTCGCCGTGACCGGTGCGCCGGGCCGCACCACCAGGTCGAAGACCGGCGCGGGGGCGGGCCCCGCCAGGCGCGGGACGAAGGCGGGCAGCAGCCGCTCCAGCAGCGCGACCGCCTCACGGAGCGCGAACTGCAGGCCCAGGCAGGCCCGGGCACCGATCCCGAAGGGCAGATAGGCGCCCGGATGGGCGGGCCGCCGGCCGGGGGCGAAGCGCTCCGGGTCGAAGCGCTCCGGGTCGGGCCACAGCACCGGATCGCGGTGCACCAGGTAGGGGCAGACCAGCACGTCCGTACCGGCCGCGACACGCCGTCCGGCCAGCACGTCGTCCTCGGTGGCGTGCCGGGGCAGCATCCACGCCGACGGGTAGAGCCGCAGGGTCTCGCTGACCAGCGCCTGCAGGGCCGCCCGGCGTTCCGGCGAACCCGCCGGGCCCGCCTCCAGCGCCCGCACCCGAGCCCCGGGGTGGGCGTCCAGCAGCAGGTGCAGCCAGGTCAGCGTGGTGGCGGTGGTCTCGTGGCCGGCCACCATGAGGGTGACGAACTCGTCCCGGATCAGCCGGTCGGTGTACTCGGGGCGGTCGGCCGCAGCCTCCAGCAGGACGTGCAGCAGCCCGGGGCCGTGCGGGCCCGGCGGCTCAGAGCGGGCCGCTTCCACGGCGCGCAGCACGACCCCGTCGATGCGGGCGAGCTCACCGGCGACGGCGGCCCGCGCGTCCTCCGCATCGGTCGGCAGCACCGGCAGCGCGGCGACCACGGCGTCCAGTGCGGCCAGTTCGGTGGCCGTCCCGTCCTCCAGCGGGTGGCCGGTGAGGGAGCGCCAGATGGTGTCCAGCGCGAACCGGCGCATCTCCTCGCGCAGGTCGACACTGCGCCCGGAGCCTGCATGGCCCGCCCACCGCTCGGCGCAGTCCTGTGCGGCCTCCGTGATCCGCTGCTCGTAGCGGCGCATCCCGGGGCCGGTGAACTGGCTCTGCAGCAGCCGCCGCTGCGAGCGCCACGGCTCGCCGGCCGCGGAGAGCACGCCGTCCCCCAGCAGGATGCGGCCGCGGTGCGACCGCTTGACGTAGCGGTCCGGGTGCCGGGCGAGGACGTGCTGGACGGCCTCCGGCCCGGTGACCACCACCGTCGGCGCAGGGCCGAGCCGGAAGGCCGCGACCGGGCCGAGGGCCGCGGCGGAGGCCAGCAGGTCGGCCATTCCCAGGCCCGCGGAGCGCCACCGCGCGACCTCCTCCTCCGGCAGTTCGGGCACGGCCGGCGGAGCCCCGCCGCCCGGCTGCTCGGCGGGACCTGCCGGAGGGATCTGCGTGACCATGGTCTGCTCCTGCTCGGTGCGCCGCCCCGGGGCAGCTCCTGCTGACGCTGCGTATGCTATCCAGGGCTCTGCGTACCGGGGGAGCCGTTCGGGTGACGGCTGCCGGGGGTGACGGCGGATCAGGGGCTTTCCGGTCAGGCCACGGTGTCCATGTCGGACGCCGTCACCTGCGGCGGAGCGGCCGGGGCCGGGGCACCGGCCGGGCGGCCGAGGCCCGCCTCGAGTTCGGCCAGGGCGAGGCGTACGGCGGCGATCCGCTCGCGCAGCTCCTCCGCGTGTTCCGCCGGCTCCGGCGCGCCCGGTGTCGCTGCCCGGGGGAGGGACGCCGCGCCGTCCTCGCCGGCCTCCATCGCGCGGGCCTCGTCCAGCGAGTTCAGCACCACCCCGATCAGGACGTTGACCAGCACGAACGAGGCCAGCAGGACGTACGAGGCGTAGAAGAGGACGCTCAGCCGCGAGATCTCCAGCCCGGCGTGCACGGCCTCGCCGAGCCCGTCCAGGGTCATCAGCAGGAAGAGGGTGAGCAGGGCCCTGCCGATGGAGCCGTAGTGCCCGGGGTCGCTGTCGGCGAAGCAGACCCAGCCGACCATCGCGTACACGTAGAGCACCAGCGCGCCGACGAACAGGAAGCTCACCGTGCCGGGCAGGCTGCGGCCGACGGCGACGAGCAGGATGCGCAGCTGCGGCAGGAAGCGGGCCGTCCGCAGCACCCGGGCGAGCCGCAGCAGCCGCAGCACCGTGGTGTTCTCCCGCACCAGCGGCAGGAAGGCCGAGGCGAGGACGGCCAGGTCGAAGAGGTTCCACGGGTCGCGGAAGAACCGTGCAGGCCGGTCGGCGTGCGCGCCGAGCCGCAGCAGCATCTCCACGGTGAAGACGGCGAGGCAGGCGCGTTCGGCGGCCTGCAGGGCCTGCTGGTACTCGGCGGCCAGGCCGCTGTACGTCTCCACGCCGAGCAGAGCCGCATTGGCGAGGATGGCGGCGAACACGGCGAGCCCGAAGAGCGGCGCCTCCGTCAGGGCCCGGCAGCGTGCGGCGAGTACCGCCCGGCCCGCCGGTGCGTTCCCAGCGCTCGTCATGACATCCCCTCCACGGCAGTCCGCGGCCCACCGCCGCGCCATGCCGGTCAACGATCTTCCGCGCCGGTGGTCACTCCTCCGTTCGGGCACACACGCGGGTCCTTGGGGCGCGGGCCGTTCCGCCGCGCGCCTGCGCCCCGGCGGCCGCGGTTTGCCGGTTCGGCAACAGGCTTTGTCGGATGCGGCGGTTCGGGTCCACGATCGGAGCAGGTGAACGGAGGGACGCACCATGACGACAGACACCCGGCAGATCCCGGACCCGGCAGACGGTGGCGGCGAGCGCGCCGCATGCCGGCCCACCCCCGGCGGCCACCGGCACGGCCACCAGGGCCACGAGGGCCACGAGGGCCACGAGGACCACCAGGGCCACGGCCACCGGCACGGCGGAGCGGACGGCGCGGGATCGCCGTCGACCGAGGAGTGGTGGGACAACCGGTACGGCGAGAAGGAACGGATCTGGAGCGGCAACCCCAACGCCGCGCTGGTCCGCGAGGCCGCCGACCTGCCGCCCGGCCGCGCCCTCGACCTCGGCTGCGGCGAGGGCGCCGACGCGGTCTGGCTCGCCCGGCAGGGCTGGCAGGTCACCGCCGTCGACATCTCCCGGGTCGCCCTCGACCGGGCGGCCGAGCACGCCGAGGAGGCCGGCGTCGCCGACCTGATCGACTTCCGGCGGACCGACCTCGCGACCGGGTTCCCCGAGGGCGCCTACGACCTGGTGTCCGCGCAGTTCCTGCACTCCGCGGTCGAGCTCCCGCGGGAGGCGATCCTGCGCAGGGCCGCCGAGGCCGTCGCCCCCGGCGGCGTCCTGCTGGTGGTCGGCCACAGCGGCCCGCCGTCCTGGCTCGACGGCACGGACGAAGGCCACGCGCACGGCTCGCTGCCCACACCCGCCGAGGTCCACGAGGCGCTCCGGCTGCCCGCCGGGGCCTGGGAACTGCTCCGCAGCGCCGAACACGTCCAGCCGATGACCGGCCCCGACGGCCTCCCCGCCACCCGGACGGACAACACCCTCATGCTGCGCCGCGTCCCCGCCTGACGGTCGCCCCGGGAGCCGTTCTCGGGGGCCCCGTGCAGCAGCAGCCGGACCGGCACTCATACCGCCGGCGGGGGAGGGGTGCGGTTCTCCTGGCGTGGCCCGGACTGCAGGAGCAGGGTGGCGATGTCGTCCCAGCGGCGGCCCGCCCGCCGTGCCCGTGCGACCAGTTCACGGACCGTCACCCCGAGGTCCGCCGCCAGGGAGTGGTCGACCTGCCCGGCGAGCGAGGCGATCGCCCGGCCGAGGTCCGTACCGGGTGCCTCCACCAGGCCGTCGGTGTAGAGCAGCAGCAGTGAGCCGGTGGCGAACGGCACTTCGGAGACCGGGTAGACGGCGTGCGGGTCGATTCCCATCGGCGGGCCCGGCGGGATGTCCAGCACCCGGGCCGGACCGCCCGGAGGCCGCAGCACCGGTGGCGGATGCCCGGCGCTGACCAGCTGGGCCCGCTCCGCCGCGAGGTCGAGGTGCGCGTACAGACAGGTGGTGAACAGGCCGGGGTCGAGGTCGCACAGCAGCCGGTTGGTGCGCCCGATCACCTCCTCCGGGGAGGCGCCGGCGGAGGCGTGCACGGCCGTACGGACCTGGCCCATCAGTGCGGCGGCCGGGAAGCTGTGGCCCTGCACGTCGCCGATCACCGCGGCGGCCGCCGAAGGGCCGAGCCGGATCAGGTCGTAGAAGTCGCCGCCGACGTCCATGCCCCGGGTCGTCGGCAGGTAGTGCGCGGCGACCTGCAGGCCGTCGATCGTGGGCAGCGTGTGCGGCAGCAGGGCCTGCTGCAGGTCGTGGGCGAGCTGGTTCTTGGTGTCGTACAGGTGCGCCCGGTCGAGGGCCTGTGCGATCAGGCCGGCCAGCGAGGTCAGTACGGTGCGCTCGTCGGCGGCGAAGGGGTGCGGCCGGTCGTAGGAGAGCAGCAGGCAGCCCACCGGACGGCCGGAGGTGATCAGCGGCAGGATCGCCCAGGCCTGCTTGCCGGTGACCTGGGGGACGTCCGGATAGACGGCCGCCAGCTCCTCGGAGCTGCCGAAGAAGCCCGGGATCCCGGTGTTCAGCGCCCGTACCGTGGGCGTGTTCCGCAGGGCGAGCGGGATCTCCTCGAAGCGCGCCATGGCCTCCGCCGTGTAGCCGCGGTAGCCGGACACCCGGAGCCGGCCGTGCTCGGAGGTCAGCAGCGCCAGGCCGTGCGCCCCGAAGGAGGGCAGCACCTGTTCGGCGACCAGCGACACCACGTCGTCCACCGACACCGCCTCGGTGAGGGCCGCCGCGAGGTGCATGATCTGGTAGATCTGGCCCGCCCGGGAGACCGGCACCGGCCGGGCCGGCGGCACCGGTTCGGGCCCGTCGTCGGCCGGGGTGATCCGGATGCTGATCCCGTCCTCGGCCGGGTACAGCCGGAACGCCAGCCACCGGTCCGGCGGGCGCATGGCGGTGAACGCGGACGGCTCGCGGCTGATGATCGCCGAGCGGTAGCGGTCCTCGTACGCCGGGTCGTCCAGCCACGGCAGCGCCTGCCAGGGCAGTGCGCCGAGCAGCTTCTCCGGGCCGGCGCCGAGCAGGGCGCAGGCCCCGTCGGTGAGGAAGACGATCCGGCCGTTCAGATCCAGCGCGCAGCTGCCGCCGGGCAGCCGCTCGGCGAACGCCCGGGCCGCCATCTCCGGCAGCTTCGCCGCCGCCAGCCGCAGCGGCAGCACCCGCGGCCTCGCCGGGACGGTGGGCCTCGTGCCCGCCAGCAGTTCGCCCAACTGGTCGCACGCGGCCGCGACCACGGCCCGCTCGGCCTCGCCCAGCTCCTGGGGGTGCGAGCTCGGCCACAGCAGCAGGAGCGCTCCCAGGCAGCGTTCGCCCGCGCAGACCGGGGCCGCGGCCAGCGCGAAGTGGTACGGCATGGTCACCGCGGACCGGGGGTACTGGCGGGCGAACTCCTGCTGGCTGCCCGACCACACCAGGGCCCGCCGCCGCACCGCGTCGCCGACCGGGAAAGGCGCCGTCACCGCGACCCTGGTCCACGGGGCGACGAACTCGGCCGGGAGGCCGCGGACCACCGCGAGATGCAGCACGTCCTCGTCCTCCGGGAGCAGGAACAGGCATGCGGAGGAGGCTCCGCACATCTCCACGAGACCGGTCAGCGCGCCGTCGATCCGCCCGTCCCAGCCCGCCCGGCCGCGGTCACCGCCGGCCGGCACGGGGGGCTCCCCGCATGCCCGGAACGCCCGGCGGCCGGGGAGGCGGCGCAGGCCACAGCGTCATCCGGACATCGCCCATACCAGCGACGCTACGCCCGCGGGCCGCGCCGGGCACCCCGGGCGGTACTGCGGAACCGCCCCCGGGGGCGCCGCCGGATGCCGTCCGGCCTGCGGATATCCTCGGCAGCCGGCGACCGGGAGCCGGAAGCCGGTCGACAGGGCAGGGGAGCGGGCGATGGGGCACGAGGAGTGCGGCGACGGGAAGCTCGCGGCCGAGGGCGAGATCGCCGTGGCCAGACTGGCGCTCGACTCCGGAGACCTCCCGCACGCGGCCGACCACCTGGCCGACGCCATGCTCCACGACCCGCAGCAGCCCGACCTGTACGAGGCGCTCGCCGAGCTGTGCGCCCGGGCGGGCGGCGCGGCCGCCGCCCGCACGTACTTCCCGCTCGAGGGCCGGATCTACCTGGGCACCCTCGTCTGCCGTGCGCACATCGAGGCGGCGGCGGGCGACTGGGACGACGCGGTCGGTCTGATCGCCTCCGCGATCGGCTTCGAGCCCGCCACACCCTGGGCGCACGCCGCCTGGTTCGCCCGCGAGGACCTCGCCGAGCTGGTCACCCCCGACGCCGTGGTCCAGGCACTGCCCCGCGCCATGAGCGGCCTGCCCGATCCGATGCCCGAGGACCTGGCGGCCGCCGTGCGGCCGTTCGCCGACCTGGTGCGGGCCGCGGTGCGGCGCCACCCCGACCATGCCGCGCTGCTCGCCCTCGCCTCCGGCCTGGTCCGCCGCCTCGGCGACACCGAGGAGGGCGTCCGGCTCGCCGAACGCGCCCACCGGGCCGCCCCCGGACACCTGTCGGCGGTGATGTTCGGCAACGCCCTGCGCGCCCACGGCGACACCGGGCGCGCCCTGGCCGTCTGGGAGGCCGAACTCGCCCGCGACCCGTCCGACACCCACCTCGCCGTCGACGTCGCCGAGTTGTACGGGGCGACCGGCCGCCCCGCGAAGGGCCTGCCCTGGCTGGACCGCGTCCTCGCCGCCGAGCCCGACCACCCCAAGGCCGGCCCCGCCCGGCACGGCCTGCGGCACCGCATCGACGGCGGCACGGTGCATCTGGTCGCCCTCGCCGACCACCACCGGGCCCACCCGGACCACGACTACGCCCCGGAGCTGCTCGCCCACCTCGTCCGGCAGCAGCCCTGGCTGGGCATCGTCCCCGGCGCCCGCGAGGCGACCGTGAACGTCCTCCACCAGTGCCTGGAGTCGCCGACGGCGACCCGCGACAGCGAACTCGAGATCACCGCCTCGCAGCTGGAACCGCCCAGCTCCCGGCTGGCCGTGCGGCTCGCCTTCCCGGCCGCCGACGTCGCGTACGGCAGCATCCCCGAGCCCGACCCGCGCAACCCCGTCCGCCCGGTCGGCACCCGGGTCTGGACCTGGAACGGCACCGAACCGGCCCCCGCCGTCCCGGCCCCCTCGGCCGACGCCGCCGAACTGCTGCGGGACACCGCCGAGATCGCCTGGCCCGCCCCGCCGGCCGCCTACGACCACGCCGTACGGCTCGCCGGTCTGCCGCTCGAGGACCTGCTCGGCGCCCTCGCCCATCCGCCGGCCCCGCGCGAGGACGAGCTCGGCCGCGCGCTGCTCGCCCACCAGCCCGAACTGTGGGTGCGCGCCGTCCAGGTCTTCGCCTGCCTCGGCATCGCGCACCACCGCACCGACCAGCCCTGGGCCGACTCGAAGCGCCGCGAGGTGCTGCTGGACCTCCTGTACGGAGCCGACGACTGGACGGTCGAGGCCGCGGGCTTCGCCCTGGCCGCCGTCGGCTGGACGCAGCCCGAGACGCGCACCGACATCGCCGATCACCTGCACACCCGGCTCCGCCACACCGCCGAGGCCGCCCGCCGGCGCGAGGTGACGATCCTTCAGTCGCTCTGCACCCTGATGCTCGTCTGCCCCTGGGCCGACGCCCGAGCCCTCACCCTGGCCCGCACCCTCGCCGAAGAGCCCGCCGACGACACCCCGGCCACCGCCCCCGCCGTCCCGAAGCCCGGTCTCCTCCGCCGCCTGTTCCGCCGCCACTGAAGGGTGCGGCCGGGGGCGGGGGTACCCCGGTCGAGCAGCCCGTTCGGATCATCGGCATGTTCCAGGCGCATCCGTGCGGGCACATACCGGATGACAGGACGTCAGGAGCAGCCGCCCCGCCGTCGTACGGCCCGCGGCACGCCCGGCGTCGAGCACAACCCCTGCCGATCGACGACCGGGGCCGCGCGGACCTGCCCGCGGCGCCCCCACGCCACCCCCACCCCAGGGCCGTTGCGGCCGCCCACCGGCGGCCCGCCGCCGCGTGCGCCCGGCCCGCCGCACCACGAAGGGGTACCGATGGCCGACCTCAACCTCCCCGGCGCCGAACAGCGCCGGCTCGACGACGCGCCCATGGCCGGAGACGGCGGCGCCCGCACCATCTGGCACATCACCTGGGACCGCAACGCCACCGCCGACGCCCCCGCCGACCTGCTGCCCTTCGACAACCTCGCCAACTACTTCACCGGGTCGGGCTCCGGCGCGGCACCGCACGTCCTCTGGGACCCGTTCACCGGCCGGACCGCCCAGTTCTTCGCCGCCACCTCCCGCAGCAAGTCGGTGGTCAACGCCCCCGGCGGCGTCGAGACCAACCGCAAGGGTGACATCTGCATCCAGATCGAGAGCCTGTTCTTCCCGTACTGCCGGGTCGGCGGCAGGGTCTACGCCACCCTCGCCGACGCCCCCTGCACCGGACTCGACCGGATCGTCGCCTGGCTGCGCTCCTGGGGCGTCCCCGACGTCTGGCCGATGGGTGCACCCACCTGGTCCGCGAACCGCTCCGCCACCACCTGGAACACCCGCAGCGGCCACTACGGCCACTCGCAGGTCCCGGAGAACGACCACACCGACCCCGGGCCGATGCCCGACCTGTTCCGCTTTCCCCCGACCGGCACCGCCGACCGGCGCCGACTCGACGAAGAAGTGAGGTGACACCCGTGGCACTCGTCATCGGAGACGTCAAGCCCGGCTTCCTGGACGGCCACCCCGAGAACAGCACCCTCATCCCGCTGCCGCCCCAGAACGGCGGTGCCGTCGGATGGGGCCCCGTCTACCTCTCGTTCGGCTGCGACTTCGGCGACGCCCAGTTGCGCATCGCCGTCTGGAACGAGAACTCCCGGTCGTGGCGGGTCTCCAGCCTGACGGTCACCGCCGCCGGCGGCCGGGTCGGCGTCCCCGTCCAGGACGGCGACTCCAAGGTCTCCGTCGCCCGGGTCAAGGCCTCCGCCACCGACACCGGCCTCTGCCCGATCGGCTACCTCGTCGAGGCGATCCTCCGCGCCTGACGGCCCACCCGATGCGCGTCCGAGGACGAGGCCGGGGACGCCCTGTCGGTGCGTCAGGCCTCCTCGCCCACAGGGCCCGGGCGCAGCTGGTGGAGGGTGTAGCCGCGTCCGGCGGGGTCCATGCGGCGGGTGGCGGTGGTGAAGAGCTCGGCGGCCCGGCGGTAGGAGAGGCGGCCGCGGCCGGTGCCGGGGCAGCGGTCGGCGGCGGGCGTGCCGGCCGGGGCGCGGCGCTCGGTGAGCAGCAGCGGCCCGCCGGTGCGGCCGGCGACGAGCAGCGGCAGGAGCCGGGCGCTTGCGGCCCGCCAGCGCAGGGCGGGCCGGCCGGGGCCGGGCAGGGTGCAGCGGTGGAGCAGGTCCAGGTGGTCGACGTCCAGTGCGAGCACGGACTCCACCGGGGCGCCGCTCTCGTGCAGCAGCCGCCACGTCACCCGCTCCCGCAGCGGTGCCCGCAGGGCGAGTACCGCCCGCAGTTCGTCCGGGCCGAGCGGCGCGGCGGCCTCCGGGCGGGGGAGCGGGCGCAGGCCCGCGGCCGGGTCGGCGGCGAGCCAGCCCTGCTCCTGCCACCAGGCCAGGGCGCCGCGCAGGATGGACAGCTCGCGGTTGAGGGTGCGCGGGTCCGCGTCGGCGGCCCGCCGGGCCAGCGCGGACTGCAGCAGCGCCGGCGCCGCCGGGCCGTCCAGTACGGCGAGCGGCAGCACCGGGGGCCGGGCGCCGCGGCGGGCGGCACCGACCGGGACGGGCCGGTCGGCCATCAGCCAGGACCAGTTCGCCAGTGCGATCCGGTAGACGCGCCGCGAGCCCTCGCCGAGCGGCGCGGCGGCGAGGTAGCGGCCGACCGCAACCTCGTACTCCACCGGTGCGGAGCTGTCGCAGTAAATCACCCGGCCATTAGAGCATCCTGCCCGAGTCCTCCCAGTAAGCAGGGCGTCTACCCGCGTTGCAAGATCATTGCGCCACCGTCGCTCAGGTACGCCCGCCGCAGGGTGCACGCCGCCCGTCGCCCCGGCGTCCTCGGCCGTACCTCCCCGCCGACGCCCCGTCAGGCCGGTGCAATAAATCCGGTGCCCCGCCGCCGGGGTGTTCCCTAGACTCGCCGCGAGCCGCACGCCACCGGATCGGGCGTGCGCCGTGACGAATCGAGGGGAGTCGGGCCGTGCGTACCTGCACCGCTGTCGTCGTCCCCCCGTCGCGTTTCGAGGTGATCCTGGTGTCTTCGTCGACCCGGTGCCGGCTGCGCGCCCTGCACCGGAGGTCCGTGACGAACGCCTGACCTGCGCACCCGCCCCACCCGCTCCGCCGTACGGCCCGTGACCGTCCGGCAGCGCGGCCTGCGACGGCGGTGTGCCCGAGGTCCGTCCGCGGGGGAATGTCCCGCACCCGCGTCGTCCGCCCATCGCGCCGCCCTTTCCCCAACGCTCGAAAGGCACCGGGCCGTGCGCACCGACCTGAACCGCTCCATCGTCACCCGTTCCACCGTCGACCGCCCTGCCGTCTCCCGCCCGGCCGACCTGCCGGCGGCCGTCCGCAACCTGGGCATCCTGGCCCACGTGGACGCGGGCAAGACCACCGTCACCGAGCGGGTCCTCTACCTCACCGGCGCCATCCACCGCCGCGGCGAGGTCCACGACGGCACCACCGTCACCGACTTCGACTCCCAGGAACGCGACCGCGGCATCACCATCTTCGCCGCGGCCGTCAGCTGCAGCTGGGACGGGCACCGGATCAACCTGATCGACACCCCGGGCCACGTCGACTTCTTCGACGAGGTGGAACGCTCCCTGCGCGTCCTCGACGGCGCCGTCGCCGTCTTCGACGCGGTGGCGGGCGTCGAACCGCAGAGCGAGGCGGTGTGGCGCCAGGCCGACCGGCACGGCGTGCCCCGGATCGCCTTCGTCAACAAGCTCGACCGGGCCGGCGCCGACCTCGACTCGGCGGTCGCCTCGATCCGCGAACGGCTGCACCCGGCCCCGCTGGCCGTCCAGCTGCCGATCGGACGCGAGGACGGCTTCACCGGCGTCGTGGACCTGCTCCGCATGCGTGCCCTCACCTGGTCCGACGGCACCGACGGCGCCCACGAGGGGCCGGTGCCCGAGACCCTGCGCGAGGACGCCGAGCGGCGCCGCCGCGCACTCGAGGAGGCGGTCGCCGAACTCCACCCCGCCGCACTGGAGGAGTTCTGCACCCACGGCACCCTCGGCGCCACGACGCTGGCCGCGGCCCTGCGCGACCTCACCCGCACCGGCGAGGCCGTCGTGGTGCTCTGCGGCTCGGCCTACCGCAACCGCGGCATCGAACCGCTGCTGCAGGCCGTCGTGGACTACCTGCCGTCCCCGCTGGACGTGCCGGCCGTCCGCGGCACCCTCGGCGGCGAGGTGCAGGAGCGGCCCGCCGACCCGGCGGCACCGTTCGCCGCCCTCGCCTTCAAGGTCAACTCGACCGCCACCGGCCGGCTGACCTACCTGCGCATCTACTCCGGAACCGTCCGAAAGGGGGACACCGTGCTCGACACCGCCACCGGCCGTACCGAGCGGATCGCCCGCCTCGTACGCGTCCAGGCCGACCGGCACGCCGAGACCGACACGGCCACTGCCGGAGACATCGTCGCGGCGATCGGACTCAAGGCGGCCCGCGCGGGCGCCACCCTGTGCGCACCCGCCGCCCCGCTCGTCCTCGAACCGCCGACCACGGCCGAACCGGTCGTCTCGGTCGCCGTCGAGGCCTGCCGCAACACCGACACCGAGCGGCTCGCCACCGCCCTGGCCCGACTGGTCGAGGAGGACCCGTCGCTCGCCGTCCGCACCGACCCCGAGACCGGACAGGTCCTGCTGTCCGGCATGGGAGAACTGCACCTGGAGGTCGCCGTGGAGAAGATCCGCCGCGCCAACGGCGTCGAGGTCGCCGTCGGCCGCCCCCAGGTCTCCTACCGGGAGACCGTGGCCGCCGGCGTCACCGGCCTGGTGTACCGGCACGTCAAGCAGGACGGCGGCGCGGGCCAGTTCGCCCACGTCGTCATCGACGTCGAACCGCTGCACCCCGACCCGGAGGCGGCGGACGGCGGCGACGGTGCGGGCCGCTTCGAGTTCCGCTCCACCGTCACCGGCGGGCGCGTCCCGCGCGAGTACGTCCAGGCGGTCGAGGCGGGCTGCCGCGACGCCCTCGCCGAGGGCCCGCTCGGCGGCCACCGGGTGACCGGCGTGCGGGTGACCCTCACCGACGGTGCGACCCACGTCAAGGACTCCTCCGAGACGGCGTTCCGCACCGCCGGCCGGTTCGCCCTGCGGGACGCGCTGCGCGCCTGCCGGATGACCCTGCTCGAACCGGTGGTCGAGGTCACCGCCACCGTGCCCGACGACGCCGTCGGCGCGGTGATCGGCGACCTCGCCGCCCGCCGCGGCCGGGTCACCGGCCAGGCGGCCAGGGCGGGCACGGCGGTCGTCACCGCGACCGTCCCGCTGGCGGAACTGTTCGGCTACGCAACCCGCCTGCGCAGCCGCACCCAGGGCCGCGGCACCTTCACCACCCGCCCCACCGGCTACGCCCCGGCCCCCTGAGAGACGGGCAAGCCACTCAGGGGCGCGGGGAACTGCGCGAATCCGGAAGGCCACTCACCCGAGCCGTCCTCCCTCTCCCGCACCCCCGCGCCCCACCGGGGCTGATGGCAAGCCACTCAGGGGCGCGGGGAACTGCGCGAATCCGGAAGGCGACCCACCCGAGCCGTCCCCGGTCTCCCGCACCCCCGCGCCCCACCGGGGCTGATGGCAAGCCACTCAGGGGCGCGGGGAACTGCGCGAATCCGGAAGGCGACCCACCCGAGCCGTCCTCCCTCTCCCGCACCCCTGCGCCCCGAAAGCCCGGCACCCCGTCAACTCGTCGCCCGCCCACCGCACCTCCGGAGGACACTGCACCCCATCATGGACACCGGCCGTCCGCGATCACGCCCGGCCGGCCGGTGTCCCACGGAGGAGAAACCCATGCCCAAGGCCCCCGCACCGCTCCGTCTGGAGGCGATCGCCACGGTCGGCCCCGCCGGGATTCCCGCTGCGGCGGCGGAGGCCGAGCGCCGCGGGATCGGCCGGTTCAGCATGTCCGAGACCGCGCACAACCCCTTCCTCCAGCTGGCCCGCGCCGCCGACCGCACGGAGTCGATCGAACTGGCCACCGGCGTGGCGATCGCCTTCGCCCGCACGCCGATGACCCTCGCCTACGAGGCATGGGGCCTGCACGAGGCGTCCGGCGGACGGGCCGTCGTCGGCCTCGGCTCGCAGATCAAGCCGCACATCGTCCGCCGTTTCGGCATGCCCTGGGACCGTCCGGCGGCCCGGATGACCGAGTACGTCGCCGCCGTCCGCGCCATCTGGCACAGCTGGCAGACCGGTGAGCGGCTGGCCTTCCGGGGCGAGTTCTACACCCACACCCTGATGACCCCGGTGTTCGCCCCTGGCCCGGTCGAGTCCGGCACCCCGCCGATTCTGCTCGCCGGCGTCGGACCGCTGATGACCAGGGCTGCGGGTGCCGTCGCCGACGGTCTGATCGCCCACCCCTTCACTTCGGTGCGCCATCTGGCCGAACACGTCCTGCCCGGTGTGCGGGCCGCCCGGGCCGAGGCCGAGAGCGCCGGCTCGCCCTGGACGGCACGGCCGTTCGAGGTGGTCGGCTCGGTGCTCACCGCGACCGGCCGCACCGAGGAGGAACTCGAGCAGAACCGCCGCGGGATCCGTGAGCGGATCGCCTTCTACGCCTCCACCCCCGCCTACCGGCCCGTCCTGGAGACGCACGGCTGGGGCGGGCTGCACGACGAGCTGCACCCGCTGTCCGTCCGCGGCCGGTGGAAGGAGATGGGCGATCTCGTCGACGACGAGGTCTTCGACGCCTTCGCGGTGGCCGGCGAGCCGGCCGAGGCCGCCCGGGAGATCCACCGCCGCTACGCCGGCCTCGTCGACCGGCTCGCGGTGCACGGCCCGGAGGGCTCCGACCCCGGACCGGTGCTGGACGTCCTGAGCGAGGTCCGCGCACTCGACACGGCGGGGTGATATGCAACACCGAGTACCGTGTACACGGTGCACTGAGTGCCGTAATCCGCGGATGGTGCTAGGTTTCAGCGCATGACCAACGCGCAGAAGGCCGAAGCGGAGGCCACGGCCGCCACCGGGAAGCCCGCAATGCGCGACGCCCTGATCGCGGCCGCCTTCCAGCTGTTCCTGGACCGGGGCTACGAGCAGACCACCATCGACGACATCGTCGGCCTGGCCGGCGTCGGCCGCCGCTCGTTCTTCCGCTACTTCCCCTCCAAGGAGGACGTGGTCTTCCCCGACCACGAGCAGTGCCTGGCGGACATGACCGCCTTCCTGCAGGACAGCGCCGACACCGACGACCCCGTCCTGCGGGTCTGCGACGCCGCCCGCCTGGTGCTGCGGATGTACGCCGAGAACCCCACCTTCTCCGTGCAGCGCTACCGCCTCACCCGCCAGGTCCCCGGCCTGCGCACCTACGAACTCTCGGTCGTCTGGCGGTACGAGCGCACCCTCGCGGAGTTCCTCCGCGGTCGCTTCGCCGCCCGCAAGGACGGCACGCTGCGCGCCGACGCCATTGCCGCCTCCGTGGTCGCCGCGCACAATCACGGGCTGCGCTCCTGGCTGCGCGCCAACGGCCAGGGCGACGCCGAGGCCGAGGTCGACCGCGCCCTCGAGTACGTCCGCAACACCTGGTCGTCGAAGCCGCAGGCCCAGCCCGGCGCAGACGAGGAGGAGGACGTGATCGTCGTCATCACCAAGCGGCGCACCCCGATGTGGCGGGTCGTCAGGGACGTCGAAGCCAGCCTCAACAACGACTGACCGCCACCCGCCCGGGGCCGCCGCCTCTCCGCGAAGCCGGCCCTCGGCTCGTGCTGCGCTGCCGCGGCGTTCACTCGGGCGACTCGTCCAGCAGATCGAACAAGCGGGCGTGCACCTGGAGTCGTAGGACCTGTTCCGGACCGGACACCCGTGAACGCGAAGACGCTCGGCCGGGGAAACCCCGGCCGAGCGTTCTTGCTGGATCCCCGGACGACCGATGCGGTGCCCGGTCGAACCGACCCGGTGTCGGGTCAGCGGCCCTTCGCCTCGGCGGTGAGCTGGGGGAGGACGGTGAACAGGTCGCCGACGACGCCGTAGTCGACGAGCTCGAAGATCGGGGCCTCGGGGTCCTTGTTGACCGCGACGATGGTCTTCGAGGTCTGCATGCCGGCCCGGTGCTGGATGGCGCCGGAGATGCCCGCGGCGACGTACAGCTGCGGGGAGACCTGCTTGCCGGTCTGGCCGACCTGGTTGGTGTGCGGGTACCAGCCGGCGTCGACGGCGGCGCGGGAGGCGCCGACGGCCGCGCCGAGCGCGTCCGCGAGCTCCTCGACGACGGCGAAGCCCTCGGCGGCGCCGACGCCGCGGCCGCCGGAGACCACGATCGCGGCCTCGGTCAGCTCGGGGCGGCCGGAGGAGACCCGCGGGGTGCGGGCGGTGACGGTGGCGGCGTTGCCGGTGAACTCCACCGTCACGGGCTCGACGGTGCCGGCGGCCGGGGCCGGCTCGGGGGCGGCGGCGTTCGGCTTGACGGTGATCACCGGGGCGCCGGCGGTCACGGTCGACTTGACCTGGAAGGAGGCGGCGAACACCGACTGGGTGGCGACCGGGCCGGTCTCGCCCGGCTCGAGGTCGACGGCGTCGGTGATGATGCCCGAGCCGAGCCGCAGCGCGGTGCGGGCGGCGATCTCCTTGCCCTCGCCGGAGGAGGTGACCAGCACGGCGGCGGCGCCGGCGGCCTGGGCGATCTGGGTGAGGGCGTCGACCTTCGGCACCACCAGCTGGCTGCCGAACCGGTCGGCGTCGGCGGTGTAGACCTTGGCGGCGCCGTACTCGGCGGCCTTGGCGGCGATCGCCGCCGTGTGGTCGCCGGCGCCCAGGACGACGGCGGAGGGCTCGCCGATGCGGCGGGCCAGGGTGAGCAGTTCGAGGGCCGGCTTGCGGACCGCGCCGTCGGCGTGGTCCACGAGAACCAGGATCTCAGCCATTGGTTCTTGCTCCTGATCGTTCGTTGGATGCGCGCGGGCGGGTCAGATGAACTTCTGCTCGGCGAGGTAGGCGGCGAGCTGCTTGCCGCCGTCGCCCTCGTCGGTGACGACGGTGCCGGCGGTGCGCGGCGGGCGGGCGGTGATCTCGCCGACCTTGGTCCAGGAGCCGGCCAGGCCGACGGTGTCGGCGTCGATGCCCAGGTCGTCCAGGTCGAACTCCTGCACGGGCTTCTTCTTCGCGGCCATGATGCCCTTGAAGGAGGGGTAGCGGGCCTCGCCGGACTGGTCGGTGACCGACACCACGGCCGGCAGCGGGGCCTCGACCTGCTCGGTGGCGGCGTCGCCGTCCCGGCGGCCCCTCACCGTGCCGTTGTCGACCGCGACCTCGGACAGCAGGGTGGCCTGCGGCACGCCCAGGCGCTCGGCGAGCAGCGCGGGCAGCACGCCCATCGTGCCGTCGGTGGAGGCCATGCCGCACACCACCAGGTCGAAGCCGGTCTTCTCCAGCGCCTTCGCCACGATCGCCGAGGTGCCGATCACGTCCGAGCCGTGGATGTCCTCGTCGTTGACGTGCACGGCCTTGTCCGCGCCCATCGACAGCGCCTTGCGCAGCGCGTCCTTCGCGTCGTCGCCGCCCACGGTCAGCACCGTCACCTCGGCGTCCCCGGACGCCTCCGCGATCCGCAGCGCCTGCTCCACGCCGTACTCGTCCAGCTCCGACAGGAGGCCGTCCACGCCATCCCGGTCGGTGGTGGTGTCGTCCGCGAAGCGACGGTCACCGGTCGCGTCGGGCACGTACTTCACACAGACAACGATCTTGAGAGTCACGGTGCCTGCTCCTTTCTGACGGAGGTTTCGTTACGGGAGGTTGCGGGCCATGACGATGCGCTGGACCTGGTTGGTGCCCTCGTAGATCTGGGTGATCTTGGCGTCGCGCATCATCCGCTCGACCGGGTAGTCGCGGGTGTAGCCGTAGCCGCCGAGGAGCTGGACGGCGTCGGTGGTGATCTCCATCGCGGCGTCGGAGGCGAAGCACTTGGCGGCGGCGCCGAAGAAGGTCAGGTCGGCGTCGGTGCGCTGGGACTTCGCGGCGGCGGCGTAGGTGAGCTGGCGGGCCGCCTCCAGCTTCATCGCCATGTCGGCGAGCATGAACTGGATGCCCTGGAACTCGGCGATGGCCCTGCCGAACTGCTTGCGCTCCTGGACGTAGCCCTTGGCGTAGTCGAGGGCGCCCTGGGCGATGCCGATGGCCTGCGCGGCGATGGTGACCCGGGTGTGGTCGAGGGTCTTCATCGCGGTGGCGAAGCCGGTGCCCTCGGCGCCGATCATCCGGTCGGCGGGGATCCGCACGTTGTCGAAGTAGACCTCGCGGGTCGGCGAGCCCTTGATGCCGAGCTTCTTCTCCGGGGCGCCGAAGGACACGCCCTCGTCGCCCTTCTCGACCACGAACGCGGAGATGCCCTTGGAGCGCAGCGCCGGGTCGGTGACCGCCATGACGGTGTAGAACTCGGACACGCCGGCGTTGGTGATCCACCGCTTGACGCCGTTGAGCACCCAGAAGTCGCCGTCGCGGACCGCGCGGGTCTTCATGCCGGCCGCGTCCGAGCCGGCCTCCGGCTCGGACAGGCAGTAGGAGAACATGCCCTCGCCGCGGGCGAGCGCGCCCAGGTACTTGGCCTTCAGCTCCTCCGAGCCGGACAGCTGGACGGGCAGCGAGCCGAGCTTGTTCACCGCGGGGATCAGCGAGGACGAGGCGCAGACCCGGGCGACCTCCTCGATCACGATCACGGTGGCCAGCGCGTCCGCGCCCGCGCCGCCGTACTCCTCCGGCACGTGCACCGCGTGCAGGTCGTTGCCCTGCAGCGCCTCCAGCGCCTCGTGCGGGAACCGGCCCTGCTCGTCGACCTCGGCCGCGAACGGGGCGATCTTCGCCTCGGCCAGCGACCGCACCGCGTCACGGAGCATGTCGTGCTCCTCGGTCAAGCGGAACAGATCGAAGGAGTTGCTCATGGTTCTGGTGCTCCAGTCCGTCCCGCGCAGCCGTTGGCGGAACACGATCCACAGAGAGGGAACTCAGTTCCCCTAATAGAACACACTCTGTGCCATCAACGCCAGCCCGGTCCGCCGCGACATGCCGAAGGGGGCCGCCCGGACTGTCCGGACGGCCCCCTTCGGGAGGCGGTCAGCCCTTGGAGGTGTGGAGGACGGTGGGGGCGGCTGCGGCCACGCGGCCGGCGCCGAGGAAGACGAGGTGGTCCAGGCGGGCCCCGTAGGGCCAGCCCTCGGCGCGGTAGAAGCAGAGGTCGCCCGGGGCGGGCGCGGCCCGCAGGTCGCCTGCGAAGGTGCCCTCCGGCAGGGCCGCGGCGGCGGCCAGCAGCGGGTCCTCGGACTTCGCCCAGTCCGCGACCGGCTCGGGGAGGACCCACGGCTCGCCCGTGTTGGGGAAGAACCAGCCGCTCGCCGCGCCGGCCGAGCGTGCGAAGTCCGCTGCCGCGGCCGCCTCGCGGGCGATCCGGGCGACGGTCAGCAGCAGGTCCGCCAGCGACTCCCCGAGCAGCGTCAGCTCCGGGTACTCCCGCAGCAGCCGTTCCTCGGCCGACACCGTGACGGCGCAGCCCCACTCCCCGCTGTCCGGGTCGATCCGGATCTGGGCGAGCGCCCGGTGCTGTCCGTACGACACCAGGGCGATCGGCCAGTACGTGCCGTCGCCGCCCAGCATCCGGTGCACCTCGGGGTCGGCCCGGTGCTCGGGCCCGCCCGGCAGCAGGCGCAGCACCGGCAGCCCGGCCACCGCGACACCGCCGATCTCCCGGACCACCGCCCGGACCTCCGGCGGCACGGGGACGGGCCAGCCGTCCATCTCCGCGTCCGTGCAGCCCGGTTCGAGGCGGATTGATTCGGGGTGGGCGGCCGCGAGGGCGCGCAGCTCGGCCACCGCCCGCTGCGGAGCGTCCGCGGGCACGGTGTGCCGCCGCACCGGGCGGCCCAGGAAGTCCCCGCTGACGATGCTGCGGAAGAGCAGCGCCCGACCGCCGCCCAGCATCCGGAACTCCATCTCGCTGCCGCCGGTGTCGGCGGTGTTGTACGCGAAGGAGTGGTACGGCTCCCAGTCGATCCGGCAGGGGAGACCGGGCAGCCGGCGCAGGTCGGCGACGTCGGCGAGCGGGTCGCCGCGGCCGACCAGGGCGGCGAGCCCGGCGTCCGGGCCCTCGGCGGCCGCCACGCTGGGCACGGCGGCGATCGAGGCCGTCGGCGCTCCGCCGCGGCAGGCGTCCGCGCCGGGGTCGGCGAGGCGGGCCGCGAGGGCGAGCAGCCAGTCGCCGAACGTCTCGGCCTCGACGACGGCCTCCGGATCGTCCCACTGCCGGATCGCCACCACCGGGCCCCAGTCCGCGGCCTCCGGGTCGCCCACGCCGACGATCACCGTGCTCTCCGTCCGGTGGTAGGAGCCGAGCCCCCAGTAGCCGTCGGCGAACGAGGACGGCCGCAGGGCGCGCGGGCCGAAGACGTGCTCCTCGTCGCGCGTACGGACACCGCCCGCCACCCGCAGCACGGTCCGCACGGCCTCGGGCACCGGCACCGGCCAGCCGTCCATCTCCGCGTCGCCGAAGCCGTCGAGCACCTCGACGCCGTCCACCGCGCGCAGTGCGAGCAGCGCCCGCACCGCCTCCTGCGCCCGTTCCGTTCCCCCGCCGGCTGCCATGCGGTCCCTCCCGATTCGCTGTCCTGACGATCGCCGGACAGCTTATGGCGTCTCCTCGGAGGTCATGGGTGCCCCCACGCGTCCCCGAGTTGACCCCCGAGTGCCCCTGAAGACCGTTCCCGGGAGTTGCCGCCGACGCTGTCTCAGGCCGGGAGTCCGATGCTCGGCTGGTCGGGCCAGTCGGGTGTCGGGGCCGGTGTGGGGCCGGTGACGCCGTGGGCGCCGGCGGCGTGGGCGGCCCAGCGGAGTTCCTCGCAGGGCACGACCGGTTCGCCGCGGGTGTCGAGCCACAGGACGGCCGTCCGGCCGTCGGGGGTGGTGGCGTCCCACCACCGCCAGCGGCGCAGCTCCGGGTCGAAGCAGTAGAGCCACTCCTGGAGGTCCCACGGGTCCTCGCCGCGGGCCGGGCCGTAGCGGGCGGCCCCGGCGACCGCCTCGGGCGGAACGTCGGTGTGGACCGTCCCGGCCGTGCCGGTGGGGTCGGTCACCGCGGCGAACCACGGCGGAATCCCGCTCTCGTCGAGCGGGTCCGCATCGAAGTCCTGTTCACCGGCGGCCCGTACGGCGGCGGACAGGATCTCGCGCAGCCGCCGCGCGTACGCCTCCAGATCCCCGATCGGCCTGACCGCCAGGGCCGTCAGCCCCGGGGGTGCGGCGGTGACGGCGGGCCGGGCGGCGAGGCGGGCGAGTTCGTCCGCGTAGCGGTGCGGCACGGCGGGCCTCACCGGACGATGCGCCCGGAGCCGGGCACGATGCTGTCGAGGAACTCGTCGAGCAGGTGCTGCGGCAGGCCGATCAGCCCGGGGGAGAGCTTGGGGTCGGCGATCTCGGGCGCGTTCTTGCGGGCCTGGTTCCACTCGCGGCGCGAGCCGGTGTAGCCGCGCGGCATGCGCTGCGGCAGGGCCGCGTCGAGGATGCGCTCGACGCGGGAGGTCGGCACCTCGAAGGCGATGATCTGCCCGCTGCCGCCGCGGAACGTCTGTGAGTGCGCGATGTCTCCGCTCATGTTGAGGTACAGGTTGCCATTGCCCTGGCGGGTGATGTTGCCGTCCTTGTCCACGCCGAGCCGCTTGCTGTCCGGGTGGTCGGTCTGCACGCGGTAGACCGTGGTGGTGCACTCCTTGCCGGGGGCCGGGGTGTCGGCCGCCGGTACCGCCGCAGGGCCGCCGGTCCGCAGGGCCGCTCCGGAGACCGTGCCGCCACCGGCGCAGCCGGCCCGCCGCTCGGCGTTCTTGACGGCGCTGTCGCGCCCCGACTGCTGGGCGCGGACGGTCCGTTCGAGCTCGGCCTGCGCGACGGCCTGGGCGGTGATCCGGACGCGTGCCCGGAAGTCCAGCGTGTACTGGAGGTTGACGGACCGCCCGGTGGCACGGGCCTGCTGGTCGGCCTCGCGCTGCTTCTCCGCCCGGATCTGTTCGACGACCGGTGCGGTGCCGGCCGCGACGCAGCTGATCGTGCCGCTGCCGTTGACCGGCAGGGTGGCGGTCTGGCTGCAGCCGCCGGCGCCCCGCCCGTTGACGGTGACGTCGGCGTTCATGACGGCGGTGACCGTCCCGGAGACCTTCACACCGGGCTTGGCGGTGGTCCGGGTGACGACGTTCTCGGTGACGGTGCAGGACTGGGAGCAGCTGAGGTTGCCGGTCTGGTTGAAGGTGAAGTCGACACCGAGGTCGACGGCGCTGCCGAGCGCCTTCGTCCGGTCGATGAGTTCGTCGTAGGCCCGGCCGACGTCCGCGGGCGACATCGGCTCGAAGTCGACCGGCCCGAGCGCGGCGGCCTTGCCGACGGCTGCCGGTGCACCGGCCCGGAACGCCGCCGGTGCTGCCGCGGCACGGTCGGCCACCCGCGCGGCACCCGCCGGGGCGCCGGCCCCGGCCGCCGTGGCCGGCGCCAGCCGCAGCACCCGGTAGGGCGCGTCGGCGGAGACGAACAGCACACCCTCGGACGTCCGGACGGCCACGGCCTTCCGGTCGCCGACCCGGGTGGTCGGGGCGCCCGGCGGCGGGAAGTCGGCCTCGTCCAGCGCCGCCCACAGCCGGCCGGCCAGCTCGGCGGGGGAGACCAGCCCCTGCGGCAGCGGCCGGGCCAGCCGGTCGGAGCCGGTGACCCACTTGCCCTCCAGCGAGGAGCCGGAGGCGCCGTCCGGAAGGCCGGTGAGCAGGGACTTCGGCGGTTTGACGTACGTCCGCCCCTCGACGGCCAGGACGTCGATCCGCTCGCCGTCACTGGTGACCGTGCCGGACATCGCGCCGTCGCCGGTGACCTTCACGTCCCAGCCCGGCGAGCCGCCGGACGCGGTGCCCGTGTAGTGCACCACCGGCTCGCCGAACAGGTTCTGCACCGCCCGGTAGAACGGCGCCCGGTTCGCCGCCGGTACGTCGGGCTCCGCCGACCGCCAGACCAGGACGCCCGCGACCACCGCGAGCACCAGCCCGAGCAGCGCCGCCACCGGGATCCACCCGCGCCGCCACCGGCTGCGGGGCGCGGGCGGCGGCTGGTCGTAGGTGTACTGCCAAGGATTTCCGCCGTAGGTGTCGCTCAAGCCTCGCACTCCCCCGTGCATGTGCGTGCGGCTGCGTGCACGCAGCTGACATCAAGTCACATACAGGATCGCGTACGGCGCATGGCAAACGGGGGCGGTTTCCGCACAGTGGTGGCCAGGCCGGCCGGACCCGGACCTGCCGGGCCGGTGGGACGCCGCACCCGGCCGGGTCGGCACCGGCTTCGAGGACCCGGACACCGTCGCGGCGACCTTCCGGTACGAGCCCGGACTCGCCGTCCGGGGTACCGCCCGGCCGCAGGTCCGCGGCTACGATCGGAGGGGACCGGGGGGCCCGCGTCGACCTGCAGGGCGGACACCGTGGCCAAGCTCGTCTCCGTCAACGTCGGACTGCCGAAGGACGTCCGCTGGCGCGGCCGCACCGTCCGCACCGGCATCTGGAAGCACCCGGTCGACGGGCCGTGCACCGTGCGCCGGCTGAACCTCGACGGTGACGGCCAGGGCGACCTGGCCGGACACGGCGGCGAGATGCGGGCCGTGATGGTGTACCAGCTGGACTCGTACCGCCACTGGCAGCAGGTCCTCGGCCGCGACGACTTCACCCACGGCCAGTTCGGCGAGAACTTCACCGTCGAAGGGCTCCCCGACGACGAGGTCTGCATCGGCGACCGCTACCGGATCGGCAGTGCGGTCTTCGAAGTGACCCAGCCGCGCGTGACCTGCTACCGCGTCGGGCTGCGGATGGACGAACCCCGTATGCCCGCGCTGCTGGTCAGCCACCGCCGCCCCGGCTTCTACCTGCGGGTGCTCACCGAGGGCGAGGTCGAGGCCGGCCAGGAGATCGTCAAGATCGCCGACGGGCCGGAGCGGATGACCGTCGCCGAGACCGACGGCCTGCTCTACCTCCCCGAACGGCCCCGCGACCGCATCGCCAGGGCCCTGCGCATCCCCGCGCTCAGCCCCGGCTGGCAGGGCTCCTTCCGCGCCCTCCTGCAGCAGGCGGACGCCGCAACCGAAGGCGCCCCGGCCGGGAACCCCGGCCTCAACCCGGACGGCGCCGACCCCCGGCCCGCCTGGGACGGCTTCCGGCCGCTCACCGTCGCCGCCACCGCCATCGAGAGCCGCAGCGTGCTCTCCCTCTGGCTGGCCGACCCCGACGGTGCCCCGCTGCCCGCCGCCGCACCCGGCCAGTACCTCACCGTCCGCCTCACCCCGGACGCCGACCGGCCCGCCCTGCTGCGCAGCTACTCGCTCTCCGGCCCGCCCGGCGCGCAGCGGTACCGGATCAGCGTCAAGAGCGAGCCCGACGGCGTCGCCAGCGCCTGGCTGCACCGCAACCTGCGGGTCGGCGACACCCTGCAGACCGCCGCTCCGCGCGGCGCCTTCACCCTCGCCCCGGGGGACGCCCCGGTGGTGCTGGCCTCGGCGGGCGTCGGCGCCACCCCCGTCCTCGCCATGCTGCACGCCCTGGCGGCCGCCCGGCCGGGCCGGGAGGTGTGGTGGCTGCACGGGGCGCGGAACGGCGCGGACCACCCCTTCGCGGCGGAGACCGGGCGCCTGCTGCAGCGGCTGCCCCGGTCGCACGTGCGCATCTGCTACAGCCGCCCGCGCCCCGAGGACCGGCAGGGCGCCGACTACGGCCGGCCCGGCACCGACTACACCGATCGGGGCCGCCTCACCGCGGACCTCGTCGCCGGACTCGGCCTGCCCGCCGACGCCCACGCCCACCTCTGCGGTCCGGCCCCGTTCATGGCCGACCTCACCGCGGCACTGACCGGCGCCGGCCTGGCACCCGAGCACATCCGCACCGAACTCTTCGCCGCCGCGAGCGGCCTCACCCCCGGCATCGCCGCCGCGGGCCCGGCCCGCACCCCGCACCCGCCCGGGGGAACCCCCGGCGACGGCCCCGCGGTCGCTTTCACCCGCAGCGGCATCACCGTCCCGTGGAAGCCCGAGTACGGCACCCTGCTGGAACTCGCCGAAGCCTGCGACATCGCCGTCCGCTGGTCCTGCCGCACCGGCGTCTGCCGCACCTGCGAGACCCGCCTCCTGGAGGGCCGGGTCGCCTACGACCCCGAACCGGTCGAGCGGCCCGGCCCCGGCAACGCCCTGATCTGCTGCTCCCGGCCGGACCGCGACATCGTCCTCGACCTCTGACGGCCCGCCGGTGGAGCGACGCCCCGTCAGCCGCCCAGGAGCCCGGCGAAGTCGTAGCCGAGCAGGCCCAGCTTGGTCAGGTCACCGAGGTCGGTCACGCCCCCCACCGGGACGGTGTACAGGTGCTCCTGCTTCGAGGGCGCCGGGTACGCGGCGTTCCCGGCGGCGGCCGCAGCGGCGGTGCCCGCCACGGTGGCCGCACCGAACAGGGCGGCGGCGACGGCGGTTCGGGCGAGGACTGGCATGCTGTTCCCTCCACGGAAGACGGTCTGTGCCGCCAACGGTGTGACACCGGCGGGGTTACGGCCGCTGCTCCTTCCGGACGGACATGTCATCCGTCCGGACGCGCCGGCCGGACCGGACGCGTTCCGGCATCCGGAGCAGAGAGGTGTGCAGGACCATGGACATCACCGCGACCTTCACGGTGACGCCGAAGGAGTGCCGCCGCGCGGCGCGGCGCTTCCCGCTGGTGCGGTTCCTCACCGTCCTGGGCGTCCTGGCGATGCCGGCCGCCGCACTGCTGTCCGTGCTGGACGGCCGCCTCCAGCCCCGGTACTTCGCCCCCGGGCTCGTGCTGCTGCTGGTGTCCGAGTTCGGCATCGTCCGCCTCACGGCCCGCGCGAACGCCCGGCTGACGGCCGAGCCGTGGACCGTCCGCCTCACCGACGAGGGGTACGAGATGCGGACCGCGGCGGGCCGCACCACCGCGGCGTGGGGCCTGCACCGCCAGATGACCAGCAGCGGCGGCTTCTGGTACCTGGAGCACGCCAACCGCACCGTTACCTTCCTGCCCCAGCGCATTCTCGACGGGCCCCGGCGCGCCGAGGCCGAAGCCTTCTTCGCCGACCGCCTCCCGCCCCGCCCCTGGTACCGGCCCTGGTGAATGCACCGGCCCGCCGTTCGCCGCGGACCGGTGTCACGATGAAGAGGCAGGGTCCACACGACGGAAGCACGTGTCGGGAGCAACGACCGGGAGGCGGGCATGGGCCGCGAGTACCACTTCCACCTCGAACACGCCGGCTGCTCGGTCACCGCGGGGGTGCGCTTCGGGGGCGACCGGGAGGTGGAGGTGCTGGTGGACGGCAAGGAAGTGGCCTTCGAACGCGTCCACGGACACCACGCGGAGGAGCTCACCCTCGCGGTCGTGCTGCCCCTCGAGCCGCCGCGCAGGGTCGAGGTCCGGGTCGACCTGCCCGGGCGGGTGAGCGGCATCCCGTCCTGCACGCTCCTGGACGGCGGTGCGGAGCTGCCGATGCCCGAGCGGGAGATCCCCCGACACGCCCGGCCGACCGAGGCCTCCTGGTACGGCTGACCCTGCTGCCCGCACCCTCCGACCGGTGCTTCCGCGGCCGGCGGAGAAGCCCTGCGGCGACGCGGCGCCCCTTCGTGCAGCCGGACGGTGACGGTTTGTCAGTCGCGGGTGCCATGATGCCGGAGCGGCGCGAGGAACAGGGGCGGCCGCACCTGGAACCAGTGGAGGAGCAAGTCCCGTGCGCATCGTCATCAGCGAGTTCATGAGCCTCGACGGCGTCGTGCAGGCCCCCGGCGGCCCGGAGGAGGACACCGACGGCGGCTTCGCCCACGGCGGATGGTCGCACCCCTTCTTCGACCCGGAGGTCGTCGGCGGCGCCTTCGACGACGCGCTGGGCAAGGCCGAGGCCCTGCTGTTCGGGCGCCGCACCTGGCAGACGATGGCCGCGGCCTGGCCCGAGCGCGCCGGTGACCCGTTCGCCGACCGGATGAACGCCATCCCCAAGTACGTCGTCTCCCGGACGCTCGGCGACTCCGACCTGACCTGGGCGAACACCACCCGCATCGGCGGCGACGAGGCCGTCGACCGCCTGCGCGAGCTGCACAAGGCCGAGGGCGGCGACCTGCTCGTCATGGGCAGCCCCACCCTCGCCCGCACCCTCCTCGCCGAGGGCCTGGTCGACGAGCTCCGGCTGATGGTCATGCCGGTGCTGCTCGGCGGCGGCAAGTCGATCTTCCCGGCGGAGGGCGCGAAGCACACGCTCGAGCTGGTCTCCACCGTCACCAGCGCCACCGGCGTCAACGTCTGTACCTACCGCACGGTCACCGAGAAGTAGCACCCGGGGCACTCGCCGAGGGCGGACGGTCTGCGCCTCGACCCGGAGATCCCGGACCCCGGGACCGACGCCGTGACCTGCGGGCCGCGGGCACGGCGCGGTGGTGACGGTGCCTTCGGTCCGCCTGCGAACCGGTTCCGGAGTCGATGAGGGGCCGGAGCCGGGCGGACGGTCCGCAGGGCGTTAAAGATCCGTCAAGGATTCGCTCCCGTGCCCGTCGGGCGGGCCGTCCGTCCTGTGGGACGGGCCGGGGCTCGGCCTGCCCGGTCCCCGGCCGCCACCCCACTGCCCGGAGGCGGCGCGCCGTCCTGCGCGGACACCGTCGCCACCCGAAGCCGACCGTCCTGACCTGCGGCTCAACCCGCACGCCGCCGCCGTGCAGCCCGACCCGGGCGCGGGTTTCCGGCACCGGCGGCCGGGCTCGGCGGGGCCGTCCGGCGGGTGCGCGGTACGACCGCTCCTGCCAGGAGCGGGTCCGCATGTTGTACACGGTGGCGAAAGAGGCCGACGACCGGGCTGTCTACTCTGGCGTCGCCGCCCACCGGGCGGCTTGATCATTTGCGCCGTCGACGGAGTCCACCGTGTCCACAACATCCCCGCCGGTCCCCCCTCAACCCGCGGCACCGAGTCGGCTGCGGGCGTGGCTGCTGGAGGGGCTGTCGGACCGGGCCAAGCAGCACCCCGGCCCGCATGCCGAGGCACCCGCGCAGCACGGGCAGCGCTGGTGGCGGGTGATGTGCCTGACCGGCCTGGACTACTTCTCGACCCTCGGCTACCAGCCGGGCATCGCCGCCCTGGCGGCCGGCCTGCTGTCGCCGGTGGCGACCGTCGTGCTGGTGGTGGTCACGCTCTGCGGGGCGCTGCCGGTCTACCGCAGGGTGGCCAAGGAGAGCCCGCACGGCGAGGGCTCGATCGCCATGCTGGAGCGGCTGCTGAGCTTCTGGCAGGGCAAGCTCTTCGTCCTCGTCCTGCTGGGCTTCGCGGCGACGGACTTCCTGATCACCATCACGCTGTCGGCGGCCGACGCCACCGCGCACCTGGTGGAGAACCCGCACCTCTCGGAGGCGCTGCACGGCCGGCAGGTGCTGATCACCCTCTTCCTGATCGCGCTGCTCGGCGCGGTCTTCCTGAAGGGCTTCAGCGAGGCGATAGGCCTGGCCGTGGGCCTGGTCGGCGTCTACCTGGCGCTGAACGTCGTGGTGGTCGCGGTCGGCCTCTGGCACGTGCTCACCGCCCCGCACGTCATCACCGACTGGTCGCACGCGCTCACCGCGGACCACGGCAGCATCATCGCCATGATCGGTGTGTCCCTGGTGGTCTTCCCGAAGCTGGCGCTCGGCCTGTCCGGCTTCGAGACCGGTGTCGCCGTCATGCCGCACATCGAGGGCGCACCCGGGGACACCGAGGAGAGGCCGACCGGCCGCATCCGCGGCACCCACCGGCTGCTGACCACCGCCGCAGTGATCATGAGCGTCTTCCTGATCACCACCAGCTTCATCACCACGCTGCTCATCCCCGCCGACCAGTTCCAGCCCGGCGGCGAGGCCAACGGCCGTGCCCTCGCCTTCCTGGCGCACGAGTACCTGGGCAGTGCCTTCGGCACCGTGTACGACGTCTCCACCATCGCCATCCTGTGGTTCGCGGGTGCCTCCGCCATGGCGGGCATGCTGAACCTGCTGCCCCGCTACCTGCCGCGCTACGGCATGGCACCGCACTGGGCGCGTGCCGTGCGGCCGACCGTCCTGGTGCTCACCGCGGTGGCCTTCCTGGTCACCTGGATCTTCGACGCCGACGTGGACAAGCAGGGCGGCGCCTACGCGACCGGTGTGCTCGTCCTGATCAGCTCCGCCGCCATCGCGGTGACCATCGCCGCCCGCCGGGCCCGCCAGCACGGCTGGACGGCCGCCTTCGCCGTGATCGCCGCGGTCTTCCTCTACACCACCGGCCTCAACATCGCCGAACGCCCGGACGGCGTGAAGATCGGCGCCTGCTTCATCGCCGGCATCATCCTGATCTCGCTCGCCTCCCGGCTGGCCCGCTCCTTCGAACTGCGGGTCACCGACGTCGTCCTCGACCCGGTGGCGGAGCGGTTCGTCAACGACTGCGCGCACCGCTCGATCCGGCTGGTCGCCAACGAGCCGAGCGGCCGCGACCTCGCGGAGTACCGCGACAAGGTGAACCAGATCCGCGCCGACAACGGCATCCCGCCGGAGGACGACGTGGTCTTCGTGGAGGTCACCGTCCGCGACCCGTCCGACTTCGAGACCGAGCTGAAGGTGCGCGGCGAGGTCCTGCACGACCGCTACCGCATCCTCAGCCTGGAGCACTCCTCCATCCCGAACGCCCTGGCGGCCCTGCTCCTGCACGTCCGGGACGCCACCGGCCGGCAGCCCCACATGTACTTCGAGTGGACCGAGGGCAACCCCTTCGCCCAGCTGCTGCGGTTCTTCCTGTTCGGCCAGGGCGAGGTCGCCCCGGTCACCCGCGAGGTCCTGCGCGAGGCCGAACCCGACCGATCGCGCCGCCCGCGCGTCCACGTCGGCTGACACCGCCGGCGCACACCGTCGACACCGCCGCGTCCGGCGGCCCGCACCCGGGGCCGCCGGACGCGGCGTCTCCGGCTCCGCCGCACGTCCCGATCCGGGACGGTCGCCCTGCCCGGTGCGGCGACCGGCCGGGGCGGCCTCCCTCGCGGACACTGTCGCCATCGGGCACCGCGTACGAGGAGGAGCAGCCGGCCGTGGCAGAGGACGGGGCGACCGCCCCCGGGAACAACCTGGAAGTGCGCACCGAGCAGCTGAAGGAGCGCATCTACGCCACCATCACGATGGTCGCCGTGGTGGTCGGCCTGTCCGCCGTCGACCACCTGGGGACCTGGAAGGCCGCGAGCGCCGTCCTGGCGACGGCGCTCGGCCTCTGGCTCGCCACGCTCGTCGCGGACCAGCAGGCCTACCGGATCGTGCACCGCCGGGTCGCCTCGGGGCACGAGCTGAGGAGGATGCTCTTCGTCAGCAGCCCGCTGCTGCTCTCCGCGGTCGGCCCGCTGCTGCTGATCGCCGCCGCGGGGATCGGTCTGATGTCCCTGCACAGCGCACTGCTCGCCGCGGCGGGGCTCAGCGTCGCGGCGCTGTTCGTCTGGGGCTGCGTGAGCGGCCTCCGGATGGGCGGCGGCCTGCCCGCAGCCCTGGTGGCCGGCGCCGTGGACGCCGCCATCGGCCTCGCCGTCGTCGCCGTCAAGCTCGCCGGACACTGAGGGCCCGGACCGGTGGCGCGTCCGGCGGGCCGACCCCGGGACGCGGGCGTACGGTCCGGGTATGGGCGCTGCGCGGTGTGCCTGGTGCGCGGCCCCGCCGCCCGTCGGGCCGGCGGCGGAGGGCCGTCCGTGCGGCGCGTCCGCGGCCGGTACGCCTGCCGATCCGGTGCTGCGCCCGTCCGGCGGGCATGAGCGGCCCGGACGTGTGCAGGGGGCGTTGGATGGCCGAGGTCGGTGAGGTGCCGGGCGTCCCGCCCCCGCCGTCCGCCGGCGGGCCGGGGCCGGACGCGGCGCTCGACGAGGTGCTGGCCGGCACCGTGCGCCGGGCCGGGGCCTCGGTGGTCGGGCTGTTCCTGCTCGAGGCGGACGAGCCGCTGGTGCGCCTGGTGTCGATGTGGGGCGTGCCGCTCGACTTCGTCGCGCCGTGGCAGCGGCTGCCGCTGAGCGCGCCCACGCCGGTCACCGATGCGGTGCGCGAGGAGCGGCTGGTCTGGATCGGCGACCAGGAGGACATGGCCCGCGCCTATCCGCGGGTGGCCGCCGCCCTGCCGTACCGGTTCGCGCTGGCCGCGACCCCGGTCCTCGGCGCCGACCGCTGCTGGGGCGGCCTGCAGCTGATGTGGCCCGCCGGGCACCCGCCGTCCGCCGCGCGCCGCGAACGCAGCCGGATCACCGCGAGCGCCCGGCGGATCGCCCGCATCCTCGACCGCGCCGACAACCCGCCGGACTTCCCCGAACTGCCGCGCGTCCTCCCCGACGAACTGGTGCACCCGCGGCCGGTGCAGCGCGGACAGGCCGCCGCCGACTGGGCCGAGCGCCTGCCCGAAGGAGCGATCGCCCTCGACCTGGACGGGCGGATCACCTTCCTCACCGCGACCGCGGCCCGCCTGCTCGGCCGCACCGAGGAGGAACTGCTGGGGGCCCTGCCCTGGCAGGTGCTGCCCTGGCTGGACGACCCCGTCCTCGAGGCGCCCTACCGCACCGCCGTCATCAGCCGCGAGCCCACCGCCTTCACGGCGCTGCGCCCGCCCGACCACTGGCTGGACTTCCAGCTCTTCCCCGACACGGGCGGGATCAGCGTCCGGATCGCGCCCGGCACCGCCGCCCGGCCCGACGGGGCCGCGGCCGACGCCCCGCACCCCGGGCCGCCGGACCGGGAGGCGGCGCACCTGCCGGCGGACGTCTCCACGATCAGCCGCCTGCACCAGCTGATGCACCTGTCGGCGGCGCTGACCGAGGCCGTCGGGGTGCGGGACGTGGTCGGCATGGTGGCGGACCAGGTGCTGCCCGCCTTCGGCGCGGACGGGCTCGTCCTGTGTGCCGCGGACGCCGGCCGGCTGAAGATCATCGGCCACCGCGGCTACCCCGCCGAGGCCGTCGAGCGCCTGGACGGCCTGCCGCTGGACACCGACCTCACCCCGGCCGGCCAGGCGCTCACCCTCGGCACGCCGTCCTTCTTCGCCCACCCGGAGGAACTCGCCCGGAGCTACCCGGAGGCGCCCCGGATCAGCGGCAGACAGGCCTGGGCGTACCTCCCGCTGATCGTCTCCGGCCGCGCGGTCGGCATCTGCATCGTGTCCCACAGCCGCCCGCACGCTTTCACCGCCGACGAGCGCGCCGTCCTCACCTCCCTCGCCGGACTGATCGCCCAGGCCCTCGACCGTGCCCGCCTGTACGACGCCAAGCACGACCTCGCGCACGGCCTGCAGGCCGCCCTGCTGCCGCGCACCCTGCCCCGCATCGACGGGCTCGACTTCGCCGCCCGCTACCTGCCCGCGGGCTTCGGCCAGGACATCGGCGGCGACTTCTACGACCTCATCCGCCTCGACGGCCGGACGGCCGCCGCGGTCATCGGCGACGTCCAGGGCCACAACGTCGCCGCCGCCGCCCTGATGGGCCAGGTCCGCACCGCCGTCCACGCGTACGTCAGCGCCGGCGCCGCCCCCGACCAGGTGCTCGCCCGCACCAACCGCCTGCTGACCGACATGGAGCCGGACCTCCTGGTCTCCTGCCTCTACGTCCACCTGGACCTCGTCCGCCGCCAGGCCACCCTGGCCAGCGCGGGCCACCCGCCCCCGCTGCTGCGCCGGCCGGGCCGCCGCGCCCACGTCCTGCACGTCGAACCGGGACCGCTGCTGGGCGTCGAGCCGGGGTCCGCCTACCCGCTGACCACCCTGCCCCTGCCGCCGGGCACCGTCCTCGCCCTCTACACGGACGGCCTGGTGGAAGCCCCCGGCACCGACCCGCACCGGGCCGCCGCCGACCTGGCCGACCACCTCGCGCAGACCACGGCCGCCTCGCTCGACGGGATCATCGACGACCTGGTGCACCACCGCTGGCCCACCGGGCAGCACCGGGACGACATCGCCCTCCTGCTGCTGGCCGCCACCGGGTGATCCGGCCCGGGGCCTTGATCCGGGCTGCCTGCAGAGTAATGATGATTACATGATTACATCAGAGCAGGAGGTCCTCCGCGGGTGGTTCACCGGCCGCCTCCCCGAGGGCCTGTACACCGAACTCGTCGAGATCGCGGTGGACCGCGAGGAGATCACCGTGGTCGGCCGCATCCCCGCACCCGACCTCGCCGCCGACGTCTCCGACACCGAACGCGAGGCGGCCGTCGAGGGCCGCATCGCCGAATTCCGCGAGCGGACCCGCGACGCCAGGATGGCCGTCGCACGCGAAGCCGAGCGGCGCTACGGCCGCAAGGTGTCCTGGGGCGCCGAGTGCGACGGCGTCCGCGGACTGTTCACCACCGTCTCCGCCCCCGTCATGACCCGCCTGCGCCAGCCCGAACGGCAGGTGCTCGACACCCTCGTCGAAGCCGGCGTGGCACGCAGCCGCAGCGACGCGCTGGCCTGGTGCGTCCGCCTGGTGCAGCGCCACTCCGACAGCTGGCTCACCGAACTCCGCGAATCCCTCGAACACGTCCGCCGCCTGCGCGCCCAGGGCCCCGACGCCTGACGCACCGACCGGCGGGCCCGGGTGCCGCGGCTCCCGGCCGCACTGCCAGAATGACGCGCGTGACCTGCGCAGCAGCCGTGTGCCGTATCCCCGTTGCGGCCCTGTCCTCCTGGTGGGGGCGTGCCTACGTGGGGCTCTCCGTCGCCGCGATCGCCCTGGCGCCGACTGTTCCCGCCGCGGAGCAGGCGGCCCGGGTGCTGGCCGGACCGACCCAGCCGGCCGCCCTGGTGCTGTGGCCCCTCTTCCTCGCCGTCCCCGAGGAGTCGGCGCAGCCCGTGGGGGCGCTCTGCCGACTGGCGGGCGCGGTGCTGTCCGCGGGCCTGTTCACCCTGCTGATCCGCACCCTGCCGCGGCGCCGCTAGGGCCGCCGGCACTCGCCTCCGGACGGGGGCCGGCTGCGCGTCAGGGCTGCGTGGCCCGGCGTTGCACGGGTGGGCGGTCGAGGATCTCCACGTACATGATCCGGTCGTCGACGACGTCCAGGGCGAGCATGCCCTGCTCGGGGAGCAGCGGGATGCACCGGTGGCCCGGACCGTAGGGCTGTCCTGCCGGGTGGTCCGCCGTGCGCAGGCTCTGGCAGAAGTCGTCGCCGCACCCGCACTCCGCCACCAGCCGGACGTCCTGCACCGCCACGGCCAGCGCACGTTCCCCCTCCTCCTCCAGGAGGGCGGCGAGTTCGGTGACGAGGTCCGGGAAGACCTCGCGGAGCAGGGGGTGGTCCATGCGGTCAGGGTAGTCGCCGGCCGCGGGTGATCCGCCGGCGGCCGTGTTCGTGGTGCTGCCGACCCATCCGGTCGGCCGCGGACTCCGAATGGGGGACGTGAGTGGCGCTCGCCGCCCTGGCCGGCCCCGACCGTTCGGGTCGGCCGGGGCCGGACGCGCGACCACGTGAACCCCGAGCCCCCGAGGAGCACCTGATGTCCCGTACGACCCGCACCAAGTCGTTCGCCGTCCTGCTCGCCGCCGGAGCCCTCGCCCTCGGGGCGAGCGCGTGCGGCAGCAGCGGCAGTTCGAGCAACGCCGGCAGCGCCTCGGGCGGCGCAGCGATGGCGCCGTCCTCGTCCGCCGCCGCCTCGTCGCCGGGCGCGGCCTCGGCGATGCCGGCCGGTGGCCCGTTCGGCGCCGCCTGCTCGGCCGTCCCGGCGGACGGCGCCGGCTCCTTCGCCGGGATGGCCGAGGACCCGGTGGCCACCGCCGCTTCCAACAACCCGATGCTGTCCACGCTGGTGACGGCGGTGACCAAGGCGGGGCTGGTCGACACGCTCAACTCGGCCCAGAACATCACCGTGTTCGCGCCCACCAACGACGCCTTCGCGAAGATCCCGAAGGCCGACCTGGACGCCGTCCTCGCCGACAAGAACAAGCTGACCGAGATCCTCACCTACCACGTCGTCCCCGAGCGCCTGGCGCCCTCGGCCCTGGCCGGCGAGCACAAGACCCTGGAGGGCGGCACCGTCACGGTCACCGGCGGCGGCGAGGACTTCACGGTCAACGGCACCGCCAAGGTGCTGTGCGGCAACGTGCAGACCGCCAACGCCACCGTCTACATCGTCGACACCGTCCTCATGCCGGCCTCCTGACCACCCGGTACCTTCCGGACCGCCCTGGAGCCGTAGGCAGATGGGCCACCCCCGAGGGGTGGCCCACAGCCATGTGCGGTGGGCCGGAGGCCCGGAACGTAGGTCGTCCGAGTGTCGAGGATTCAAGCGAAATCCGCGGCCCGTCCGGCCCGTCCGGCGGCAGTTCGTGTCCGAATCAAGGTCATGGAAAACCCGCCGCACCACGAGTCGGACGACCCGACGGGCCGCCGGCAAGAGGTGACGGGCGATCAGGAAGGAGGTGCGGAGCGATGACCATGACCCGCACGAAGCGCTCGCTGGCCGCTGCGGCCACCTGCGTGATGCTCGGCGGCGGCGCCGCCGTGGCCACCTCGGCCACGACCGCCTCGGCCACCACCGCGGAGTCCGCCGCGTCCTCGGTCTCCCACGACAAGGAGTGCCGCTGGTACCAGGCGCACTGGGAGAACAAGTGGGTCGCCGGGCACTGGCAGAAGGTCTGGCACCACGGGTACTGGCAGAACGTCTGGCACCCCGGCTGGTGGGACAACCACCACCAGTGGCACCACGGCTACTGGCACCAGGTCTGGCACAAGCCCGGCTGGCACTGGAAGTGGATTCACGCGCACTGGGAGCGCACCTGGGTGCCGGCCGGCTGGTACTGCCGCTGACGCCCACACCCTGCACGGCCGCACGGCAGGCCCGGCGCCCCGCGGCGCCGGGCCTCGCCCTCCCCTCTCCGCACGCCCTCGGCCCTGCGCGCCGCACCGGGCCCGAGCGATTCAAGGACCACCTGCCATGAACACCGCCCTCCTCCCACCGCCGGCGCCGCCCGCGCCGCACGTCGCGCCCGCGCAGACCCTCGAATGGAGCGTGTCGTTCACCGACGCGGTGCAGTGCGTCGCCGAGGTCCGCGCCTGCGCCCGCGCCTTCCTGACCCGCGCCCACCTGCCGCGGCCGCTGCGGGAGGACGCCCTGCTGGTCATCAGTGAACTCGTCACCAACTCCGTCCACCACACCCACGGCCCCGGCAGCCTCCACCTCGCCAACGGCCCCGGCGGCCTGGACGTCGACGTCAGCGACACCAGCCGCCTGCTGCCCCAGCCGCGCTTCGCCGAACCGGGCACCGCCCTCGACGGCCGCGGGCTGGCCCTGGTCGCCGCCCTGTGCGACACCGTCTCCGTCACCCTCGACACCGCCAGCGGCAAGACCGTCCACGCCCACCTCGCCCCTCTCCCGCCACCGCCCCGCCCCACCGCCGCGAGGCCGCCCGGCGCTGCCCGCTCCTGGTAGCCGCGGCCCCCGTGCCCGATGGCCGACCTGCTGCACCCGTCTTCCCCATCGACTTGACGTGCCGTCAGTGTGTGAATTCCCGAAGCTTTGGCGTGACAGGTTCGGGTGGTGGTGGCGGCGGCGGGACGGGTGCGGGGCCGGGTCCTACGACGGGCCGTGCGCCGCGGTCGGTGGTGCTGCGTCGGCGGCGATGCGGAAGCCGGTGTGGCCGGTGGAGCTGTCCGGGGTGTTGGAGCTGCGGGCGGCCACCCGGTAGCGGTTGCAGTACGAGTCGTGGCACAGGTGGGAGCCGCCGCGGATGACCCGGGAGGTGCCGGTCGGCGGGCCGGTCGGGTCGGTGCGGGGGCCGGTGCGGTGGAAGTCGGGGCTGAAGACGTCGGCGCACCACTCCCACACGTTGCCGACGGCGTTGTACAGACCGTGACCGTTCGGGCGGTAGGAACGGACGGGAGCGGTACCGCGGTGGCGGCCGGTGTACACGGTCGGGAAGGCGCCCTGCCAGATGTTGAGCATCTCCCGCCCACCGGGCGCGAGTTCGTCGCCCCAGGGGTAGCGGCGCCGTTCCAGGCCGCCGCGTGCGGCGTACTCCCACTCGGCCTCGGTGGGCAGCCGGGTGCCGGACCAGGTGCAGTAGGCCAGCGCGTCGTTCCAGGACACGTGCACCACCGGATGGTTCTGGCGGGTGGCGAAGCCGGAACCGGGCCCTTCGGGATGCCGCCAGTCGGCGCCCTCGACCGCGTGCCACCAGGGTGCCGCGGCCACCGTGCGGGAGACGCCGCGCAGTCCGGGCGGCAGGAAGCCGGCGAAGACGAAGGAGTGGCCGAACCGTTCGGCGTCCGTGGTGTGGCCGGTCTCCTTCACGAAGGTGGCGAACTCTGCGTTGGTGACGGCGGTCGGCGAGATCCGGAACGGCGAGAGGCGGACCTCGCGCACCGGCCCCTCGCCGTCGGCCGGGAAGCCCACGGCATCGTCGGCGCCCATCAGGAACGGGCCGCCGGGCAGGTCCAGCAGACCGCGCACCACCCGGAGTGCCGCTGCGGAGCGGGCGGGTGCGGTGGGTGCCGGTTCGGCCGGGCGGGCGCCGATCGTGAGCAGGACGGGGCCGGCGGCGCCCGGGTCGTGCGGCGTGTCGTGCGGCGGGTGGGAGGGGGAGCAGCAGGCGCGCATCGGCGGTCCAGGGGTCGGCCGGCGGCGGCGGTCCGCAGGCGGCGGAAGGGCGGTGGAGGGCGGGGCCGTCGGCCGCCCGGGTCGGGGTACCCGGACGGCCGACGGGTGCGGCGGGTGCCGCGGTCAGGCTGTCCGGTCGGCGGCCAGGGTGGTGGCGAGCGCGGGGATGCCGAGGCGCTGTTCGTCCTGCGGGGTCGCGCCGTACAGCTTGTTGGTGAGCTGGTACGGGTCGGCGGCGAGGTCGTAGTACTCGCGGAAGAGCACCTCGCCGGTGCCGGCGGGCTTCCCTGCGGCGTCGGTGTGGATGCGGTAGTACTCGGTGTACTGCTCGGTGGCGCTGAGGTACGAGGACCAGGTGTGGGGGCCGCCGGCGGCGGTACCGTGCTTCCACCACTCGACGAGCAGGTGGTCGCGGCTGTACGTGCCGAGCAACGAGTGCCCGTCCTGCGGGGTGTCGGGGGTGATGCCGGCCGCGTCGAGGATGGTCGGGGCGATGTCGATGTTGGCGACCAGGCGGTTGTCGACGGTGCCGGAGCCGAGGCCGCCGGCCGGCCAGGAGACGTAGAACGGCACTTCGACGGCGGGCCGGTACGGCACGGACTTCTTCAGCCAGCCGTGGTCGGCCCAGGTGTAGCCGTTGTCGCCGATGTAGAAGACCAGGGTGTTGTCCAACTGCCCGAGGGCGGCGAGCTTGTCGTGGAAGGCCTGGACGGCGTCGTCCACGGAGAGCAGGGTGCGCAGCTGGCGCCGGCGCAGGGCGCGGGCGTCGGCGAGGGTGCCGGTGGCGGCCTGGATGAAGTCCGGCTTGTCGCTGCGGTCGGCCTCGGTGACGGAGGGCCGGCCGTCCCAGGCGGGGACGGCGGTGTCGGCGTACTTCGCCTCGGGGGTGTTGGGTTCGTGGGAGGCCTTGGGGGCCACGAAGGCGAACCACGGTCGCCGGTCGGTGGCGGCCTTGTCGAGGAATGCGAGGGTGCGGTCGCGGATGACGGTGGTGCTGTACCCGTTGACGGTGCGCAGGGTGCCGTTGTCGTTGTACGTGCCGTCGTTGTAGGTCACCGGGCTCTCGAGCAGCCATTCGTCGAAGTGCGGCGGGTTGTCGGCGGCGTGCCAGGCGTTGAGGTACTTGCCGAACAGGCCGGTGCGGTAGCCGGCCTGGTGCAGGTACCGCTGCACCGTGGTGTGCTGGTCCAGGTTGTAGGGGCTGCTGTTGTCCAGGACGCCGTGGTTGTGCGCCTGCCGGCCGGAGAAGATCGAGGACCGGGACGGTGCGCAGAGCGGGGTGGCGACATGGCCCGCCGTGAACCGGACGCCGTGGCCGGCCAGCCAGTCGACGGTCTTCGGGGTGGCCCATTCGGTGTGCTTGGGCTGGTCGTCGGTGAGGATCACCAGGATGTTGGGGCGGGCGGCGGCCGGTTCGGCAGGTTCGGCGGCCGCCCGGCCGGCCAGTGCGGGCGTGGCGCCTGCGGCGGCGACGGCGGCCGCGCCGGCGAGGAATCCCCGCCGTCCCACCCGGTTCGGCTCGGTTCGGCTCATGGCGTGTCCCTTTCGTGGCAGGCGGAACTGACGACGGGCGGTGGTAGGCGGCCGGCTGCGGCACGCCGCCGCAGCGCCGGCCGCGTACCCGGGCAGGGCCGGTGGCGGGCACGGCGGCTCGAGGAGCAGAGGTGTGCGTGCGGACGGGCCGGCCAACGGGGCCTCGGGGGAGCTTCCCCGGCGCCCGGCAGTGACCGTAGGGGAGCGGTTCCGCGAGCCGCTACGGATCTGCCGGGCGCAACACGGGGATTTCACGGCCCCGTTGCAGGGAGCCACGAACGGCCCCTGCGGATTGCCGTCTGTTGCACCGTCATGAAGCCTCGGGCGAAAGGGCGGAAGGCCCGCTCTGCCGCGGGTCGGGCCGAGCGGGCCGGGCGGTGCCGGTCGGTCTCAGGCGACGGTCACCGGGTGCGCAACCACGGCGCCGAAGAGGTAGCCCTCGCGGTTGAAGACCGCGGTGGCCGGCTGGGTGTTGCCGGACCGGTCGGTGGCACGCGCCCGCAGGTCGTACGGCCCGGGGGCGGCGGGGCGCCAGTCGACGGTCCAGCGGGTCCAGCCGTACCGGCGGGGCCGGTCGGCGAGGCGGGCGGGCTGCCAGACGCGGCCGCCGTCGGTGCTGACCTCCACCGTGCGGACGGCCGCCGCGCCCGACCACGACCGGCCGTGCAGCCGGTGGGTGCGCTGCGCCGCGAGGACGGCGCCGCGGGAGAGTTCGAAGGCGCTCTTGACCGCCTGGGTGGTGAGCGGCGCGCTGCCGCCCGCGGGGTGGTCCGGGCCGAACAGCCGGTAGAGGTCGGTGTTCCACGGCGAGTACAGCGGGTGGTCGGCCACCTCGATGTCGCCCAGCCACTTCACTGAGGCGATGCCCGCCCATCCGGGCACCACCAGGCGGGCCGGTGCGCCGTGGTCCGGCGGCAGCGGCCGGCCGTTCATCTCGTAGGCGACGAGGACGTCGTCCATCGCCTTCTCCAGGGGCAGCGGGCGCCGCACGTGCCCCATGGCGCTGCCGTCGGCCGCGCGGACCTCCGGGTCGAGGCCGGACGGCAGCACGTCCACGGCCGAGCGGCGCAGACCCGCCCGGTGCAGCAGGTCGCCCAGCCGGACACCGCGCCACTGCGCGGAGCCGACCCCGCCGAGCTCCCACGGTGTGCCGGGCGCCGCCTGGCCCTGCTGGCGGGTGTAGAAGCTCCGGCCGTTGCCCGCGCACTCGACCAGCGCGTCGATCCGGTGGGAGGGCATCCGCCGCAGCTCGGCGAGGGAGAACGCGGCGCCCGTGCCGCGCAGCCCGCTACCGTGCAGCACGAGCCGCCAGCCGGCCGGGTCGATCAGCGGCGTACTGGTGTGGTTCCGCACGAAGAACCGCTCGTTGGGGTGTGCAGGCCGGTGCCGGCGAGCGCGTCCCAGCGCATCTCGGCGTTGGTGCCGCGCGGCACGACCACTCCGGCGGGAGCGGTTTGACGATGCCGGGCACCGGGCCCGCCGTAGCCGTAGTGGTGGCCGCGGCCGCTGCGCGGGCGGGCGGCAGCAGGGCGGGTGCGGCCAGCACCCCGGCGGCGGCCGGCATCCGCAGCAGCGTTCGGCGGTCGGTGCCGTCGGCGCGTGCTTCGCCGGCGAGCCACTGGCGCCGCCGCAGGGTGTCGTAGGCGTGTTCGTCCATGAAGATGTGCCATCCGTTCCGAGGAGGGCGCACCGGGCCGGCCCTGCAGGGCGGATCGGCGTCCGCCCGCAGCCGGGCGGGCGGACGCACCGGCAGGGTCAACAGCAGGACGGGTGACACGGACGGGCACAGCACAGCCCGCGGCGGCCGCGGTGGCCGCCTCTGCGGGCGGACGGTGCCCGATGTCCGGTCATGCCCGCATCCTAGGGCGTGTCCGGAGCCGGATTCAGGTGCTCGGCACTTTTCCGACGGTCCGTCAGTTGTCGTGTACAGCAGGTGGAAGCGCGGCCGGCGGTGACTACCGCCGGGGCGGACGGGGCATGGTGAGACCGGGCGACCGGTGCGCGGAGGGGGATGGATCAGTGGGGAACCGGGTCCGGCTGGTTGTGGTGGCCGTGGCTCCGGCGCTGTTCTCGCTGGCGGCGAATGTGGTGACCGACGGGGTCGGCCTGCCGCCGGCCTGGTGGTACGGGGCGATGGCGGCCTGCGGAGTGCTGGCCACGGTGCTGGTGTTCCAGATGTACCGGGAACTGAGCGGGACACGGTGGCGGAGCCTCCCGGCGTCCGCACCGGCAGGTACGGCGGCCTCGGGGCCGGTGACCGTTCTGGAGGGCGGGCGGACGGGTGATCTGCACGGCAGCGCGCTCTGGGTGCTGGGCGGGGTGTTCGTGCTCGGCATGATGGCGATGCTGGCCTCGCTCCCGGGGATCGCCGACCGGGACGTCCTGCGGGACCCTGCGGAGCCGAGCTACTTCGAGGCGCACCCGGTCGGCATGCCGGTCTGCCTGGCCGGCACCTTCGTGCTCTTCTTCCTGCTGCCGGCGCTGGTCGTCGGGATCGGCCGGCACCGCGGGCGGCTCGAGTTCTCGGCCGGTCAACTCGTATTCGTGAAAGGCCGGTTGCGGCTCGTCGTGCCGTGGTCGGAGGTGGCCGCCGTCGAGGTGCGGTCCGCCTGCTTCGGCGGCACCTGGCTGCTGGCCCACCCGTTGCCCGGCTCCCCGCTGCTGACCAGTGGGCCCGCCGTGTCCGCCTACGACCCCGGGCTCCGCGCGATCCTGGTGTGCGACCTGCGGGCGTCCGGCATCAGCCGCCACGCCGTGGAAGCCGCCCTGACCCGCTGGAACCCCTGACGCGGGTTGCCCCAAGGGGCGCGGGGGTGCCCCCGCGCGCCCCTCGACGGTGCACCCTGCGCCTTCTTGCGGGCCGGCCGGTCAGTGGTCCGGGGCCTCGGTGCGGAGTTCCTCGGCGGCTTCCTGGTAGGCGCGCGCAGCCCGGGCGAAGTAGTCGAAGAGGACGTCGAGTTGGTCGGGGGAGTAGCCGCCGAGGATGTCGCCGATCCGCTGCCGGGCGGGAGCCATCACCCGGTCGAGGTCGGCGGGGCGGCCGACCGGTTCGACGATGACCTTGCGGCGGTCGTCGGGTGAGGGCGCGCGCCGCACGTACCCGGCCTGCTCCAGGCGGTCGACGAGGCGGGTGGTCGGCCCGGTGGTGAGGCCGGTGCGGGCGGAGAGTTCGCCGGGGGTCATCGCCCCGGACAGGTGAAGGATGTTGAGGGCGTAGAGGTCGGTGGCGCCGAGCTCGCAGGCCCTCGCGCTCGCATGGCCGTGCAGCATCACCGCACTCAGGTAACGGCGGTAGACCTCGCTGGCGTCCGATCGCATCCCCGGCGTTGACACGGGCTCCTCCACTCCATAATCTCTTCCTCAAGGAAGAGAAATCTTCGACGCAGTAACTTCACTTGTGAAGTTACCATGGGAGGGGACCTCATGAGCACCGAGCAGGCCGAACCGTCCGCCCGGAGGGCACCGCGCCGCCGCGCCGCCGTCCGCATCCTGGGCGCCACCGTGCTGGTCGCTGCCGCGGCCGCCGGCGGCGGGTACCTCTGGCTCGACGCCACCGCGGACGTGCAGAACCTCGGCGTGAGCGACTGCACCGCCGTCGCCGCCGTCACCACCCCGACTCCCGCGGGTGCGCCCGGCGCCGGTGACCAGCAGGCCGTCTGCGACACGATCCGCTCGCTGACCGACGCCTGGGGCCGCGGCGACGCCATCGCGTACGGCGAGCACTTCACGCAGGACGCCACCTACACCACCTACCTCGGCACCCACTACCAGGGCCGCAGCGACATCACCGAGGCCCACCGGGCCCTGTTCGGCGGATTCCTCAAGGGCACCAAGCTGGCCGACTCCTACCTCGGCGTCCGCTTCTACGGCCCGGACACCGCCGTGGTCACCAGCCGCGGCGACACCTACAGCGGCAAGCCCCAGAAGGCCGCCGACCTGACCAAGACCCAGTCCTACACGCTCGTCCGCCAGGGCGACCGCAGCTGGCGGATCGCCGCCTTCCACAACACCCGGCGCCAGCGCGTCATGGAGCGCATCTCCTTCGTCTGGGACCCGTCGACCGAGCCGGAGGCCGAGAAGTGACCGCCCACACCACCCACAGCACCGACCCCGGACGCGAGGCCGACCGCGCCGCCGTGCGGGCCCTCCTGGACAGCAGCTGCCGGGCCTGGGGCCGTGGCGACGGCGCCGGGTACGGCCGGCACTTCACCGAGGACGCCACCGACGTCACCTTCGTGGGCACCGTCTACCGCGGCGGCGACGAGATCGGCCGCGCCCACCAGGCCCTGTTCGACAGCTTCCTGAAGGGCACCGCACTGACCGTCGAGGTCATCGACCTGCGCTTCCTCGGCGCCGACGCCGCCGTGGCCGTCACCCGCGGCGAGGTGCACAAGGGCCGCCCGAAGCGGCTGGGCAAGCTGGCCACGTACACGGTCGTCCGCGGGGCCGACGGTACCTGGCGGATCGCCGCCGTCCAGAAGACCCGACACCGGCGCCTGATGGAGGCGTTCTCGTTCCGGTCGCAGCCGGCGACCAGGCCCTCCGCGCCGTGAACCAGCCGGTGCACCGAACGCCCGCGCCCGGCCCCGGTCTTGAACCCGCCGAAAGCCCCGGGCCGCGTACCGCGCTGGTGACCGGGGCGAGCAGCGGCATCGGCCGGGAGTTCGCCCGCCGGCTGGCCGCGGACGGCCACCGGGTGATCGCCGTCGCCCGCCGAGAGGACCGGCTCCGATCGCTCCTCGCCGAACTCGGCCCCGGCCACAGCCGTCTCGCGGCGGATCTCGCCACCGAGCCGGGCCGGCAGCAGGTCGCCGAGGTGCTGGCCCACCAGCGGGTTCACCTGCTCGTCAACAACGCGGGCACCGCGGTCGAGGGCTGCTTCGCCGAAGTCCCGCTCGCCCGGGCGCTGGAGACCGTACGGCTGAACTGCGACGCCCTGCTGGCCCTCGCGCACGCCTTCCTCGCCCGGGCCCGGTCCGGTGACGCCCTGCTGAACGTCGCCTCCACACTCGCCTTCGCACCCGCCCCCGGGCTCGCCGTCTACAGCGCCACCAAGGCCTTCGTGGCCTCCCTGTCGGAGGCGCTGTGGGCCGAGCACAAGGACCGCGGCGTCCATGTGATGGGCTTGTGCCCCGGCCCCACCGCCACCGAGTCGCAGCCGCACCACGACACCCCCGCCGTGCTCGTCCGGACGCCGGAGCAGGTGGTCGCCGCCGCGCTGGACGCGCTGCGGCGGCGCAACCGGCCCACGGTCGTCCCCGGCGCCGCGAACCGGCTCTTCACCGCCGCCGCCCGCACCCTGCCCCGCCGCAGCGTCCTGACCGTCCTCGGCGGCACCTGATTGCGCCTGCAACGGGCAGCACCGGGCCCCGCGGGCGGGTTCCCGCGGGGCCGGCGCAGGGTACTTCCGTCCGGCCGTCAGCCGACCGTCCAGCGCTGGAGGGCGGAGCCGGTGTCGGGCTGCTGGGTGACCAGGGCGCCGTTGGCGGTGGAGGCGGTGGTCAGCAGGAGCCCGCTCTTCTGCGAGACCACCCGGTACCCGCCGGTGGTGGCGGTGACCAGCCAGCGCTGGTTGCTGCCGCCGGTGCAGGTCCACTGGATGACCTGGGCGCCGGCCGCCGTGGAACCGCCGCTGACGTCCATGCAGAGGCCCGACTCGCCGTTGGCGACCTGGTAGCTGCCGTCGGCCTGCGGGGTGAAGACCCAGCTCTGGTTGGGGCCGCCGTTGGCGGCCCAGGTGATCAGCTGGGTGCCGGGCGACGTGGAGTGGTTCGGATTGTCCAACGCCTTGCCGGAGGCGGTCAGCGTGTGGGTGCCGGTGAGCGCCGGGTTCACCGCCCAGGTGAAGACGGTGGAGCCGGTGGCGGTGCCGGAGGAGGCGGTGACGGTCACGGTCGACGACCCGGTGGCGGTGGGCGTACCGGACACCAGGCCCGAGGCGCTGACGGAGAGCCCGGCGGGCAGCCCCGTCGCCGAGTAGGTCAGCGACTTGCCGGCCGAGTCGCTGCCGGAGAGCTGCAGCGAGACCGCGGTGCCCACCTTGGTGGACTGGTCGCCCGGGTTGGCGACCGTGACGGTCTCCGGGGCCGAACCGGTCGCGGTGAGGGTCAGGGTCTGTTCGGCCGCACTGCGCCCGCCGCCGACGGCGGTGCCGCCGGCGTCCGTCCAGCTGCGGGCGGGGGTCGTCTCGGCGAGCGGCCGGCCGTCGAGGACAGGCCGAGCACCAGGCCGCTGTACCGGTTGACCAGCTTGAACCCGCCGTTGGCGGCCCCGGAGGCGTCGGTGCCGGCGACGACGAACCACTGCTGCCCGACGGTCGGGCCGCCCGCCGGTGCGGCGGTCGCGGTGGGCGGGGCGCCCCAGGCCCGGCCGGCGGTGGCCGGGGCGACGCCGAGCAGGTGGCCGGTGGAGGAGTTGGCGATCCGGTACGAGCCGTCGCCGTTGGCCGCGAACACCCAGGACTCCAGGGCGGAGCCGCCGGCCGCCGCGAGCGAGGTGGTGGCGGAACCGCCCGCCACCTGGGCGAGCACCCGGCCGTTGCCGTTCGCGATCCGGTAGGCCTTGGTGAGGTCCACCGGGGGAGCGGCCGGCGCGGAGGAGCCGATCGTCACGTCGACGTACTCGCCGGACGCCCCGCCGGAGCAGCCGAAGGAGCAGTACGAACGGAAGGTCTTCCCGACGATCGCGGAGCTGGTCCGGTTGGCGCCGTCCAGGAACCAGCGGTACCAGGAGGCCGTGTGGTAGCTGCCGGTGTCGCCGATCGGGTACCACTTCTGGGCGGCGAGGTTGTCGGTGGCGTAGAACTGCTGCGGCGCGTTCCCGCTCTGGTCGACGGCCTGCGGCTCGCCGATGTACAGCCCCAGATGGGCGTTCCAGGTGATGTCCATGACGAACAGCGGCGAGGTCGCGGGCATCTTCCCGGCCGCGATCTGCTGTGCGGCGGTGCCGGTGTTCGCCGGGTCGTACTCGCCGGACACCGGGGTCCACCCCGTTGTGCTCGAGCCGTCGACCGGCACCGTGTTGCTCTCCCGGCCGCCGACGCCGGGCTGCGTCCAGGCGCCGCCGTACCACTTCTGCCAGGAGCCGGGCGCCATCTTGGCGGAGATCGGCGCGCGGGCCACGTGCTCGTGGAAGGCCTTCCAGCCACCGGACTTGTCGACGACCCGGGAGCCGTAGAACACGTAGAAGTACCCGGAGGCGGTGTCGACGAACAGCCGCTGGTCGCCGGCGCCGTAGTAGTACGTCTGGTTGGGGAAGGCCGCGGTGTCGCCGCGTGCGGTGCTGTACGGCGAGGTGATGACGTGGTCCTTGACGGTCCACGTGCGGCCCTGGTCGGTGGAGACCGCGTAGTCGATCGCGTCGAAGTGCAGCCCGTCGCCGAAGGGTTGCGGGGTGAACTCGTTGTGCACCAGCCCGTACCAGTCACCGGTGTCCGGGTCGACCCACACCCCCGCCAGGTCGCAGTAGTTGCGGTGGGCGTAGCTCGTACTGCCCGCGGCGGCCGTGGCCCCGCGGCCGGTCGGGCTGTTGTTGCACCGCCAGGTGGTGTCGTTGTTCCTGTCGTTCGCGTTGGCCGGGTTCACGTAGTTGCTGACGGCGGCCGACCGGGTGGCGGTGTCGAAGTCGGTGCCGGTGAAGAAGTCCCAGTAGCGGGGGTCGTTCGCGCCGTACAGCGCCGCCGACTGCTGGAACCAGAAGGTTCCGTCCTTGTCGACGTAGGGCGCGGCCGGGGTGTCGGTGGGATGCGTGTACACCACCGGCCGGCCGACGGTGACCGTGTAGGTCGCACCGGACGGCGGGGCGGCGGAGGCCGGGGGTGCGGCCGTGGCCGCGGTGGCCAGGGCCAGGGCCGCGGCGGCGAGCCCGGCGGTCAGTGAACTGCGCAGGGGGGAGGGCACGGTACTCCTTCGTGGGGTGATGCACCGTTGTGGGGTCGGCTGCGGGCGGGCGCCCGGGGGAGGGCGCGGCGGCAGCGTGCTCGAAGCGGCGCGCTCCGGAGGGGTGTGCTCGAAACTGCTTGCTAAGTGCCTCTTTGAAGCAGCTTCGAGCACACCGTGGCAGCGGCCGCGGCGCAGTGTCAAGAGCCGTGCCGACACCTGCCGCAAACCCCCTCCGACCCGCAACAACAGTCCAAGTCCGCACCCACGTGCGTCCCTTGACAGGCCGCTTTCGGCAGGGTCCGGGCCGGTGCTACTGGGTGGCCGTGACGATGCAGCGCCGGAGCTCGGCGACCGCCTCCGGAGCGCCGTCGACCGCCACACCGCTCGGCCCGGCAGGGTCCTCCCGGTTCCACGCCCAGCGGAGCAGGGCCGCGGGCGGGCCGCTCACCGTCACATCGGCCGATCCGTCGCCCGCACCGTCCGCCACCGTGAACGCCCCCGGGCCGGACCGCGCCAGCCAGGCCGCACCCTCCGTCCGCAGCAGGTACGTCCGGCCCGGCGAGCCGGCCAGTGCATCGGTGAAGTAGTCGCCCCACTCGGCGACGCTGTACGCCACGAACACCTTGAGCAGCTCGTCGACGCCGTCCACCGCCAGGTCCTCCGGGACGGGCGCCACCGGCTGCCCGGTGCCGAGCTCGGCGTCGATCCGGTGGACGACCGTCTCCTGCGCCATCCGCCGGATCCAGAACCCGACGGTCTGGTCCGGCGCGTACCAGGTGCCGGCCGGGTCCTCCGGCCGGCGTGCCCCGAACTCGGCCGTCAGGCCGGCGTATGCGCGGTCGAGCAGCGCCAGGGGCTCCTCCTCCGCAAGCTCCTCCGGCGGCCACTGCTCCGGCTCGGCGCCCTCCCGCATCGCCGCCGTCTTGTGCAGGTACACCCCGCCGACATGGCGGACCAGGTCGGCAACCGTCCAGCCCGGGCAGCTCGGCACCGCCCCCGAGAGGTCGGCCGCGGCGACGGCCCGAAGCCGCGCGAAATCGGCCGCCAGACAGGCAAGAAATCGTGGATTGTCCATGCCCACCACTTCAGCACGCACGGCCGACATGCCGATGCTCATCGCCGTCGACATGCAGCCGACGGCACGACTCCACTGTGCCGGTCCGGCACCCGCCGGGTCACCCGACGGCCGTTGCCCGGCACACTGGTGGAATGCAGCTCCGGGTCTCCCACATCGTCGTCGACTGCCGTGACCCCGAAACCCTCGCGGCCTTCTGGTCCGAGGCCCTCGGCGTCGGGATCGCGCAGCGGTGGAGGCAGTACGTGATCCTGGCACCGACGGACAGCGGCGCTCCGGCCATGGCCTTCCAGCGCGTCCAGGAGCCGAAGACCGGCAAGAACCGGATGCATGTGGACTTCACGGTCACCGATCCGGAGGAGGTGACGGACCGTCTGGTCGGGCTCGGTGCAGGAGTGGTGGACGAGGTCTCGGAGGACGGGGTCACCGCCCGGGTGCTCGCAGACCCCGAGGGCAACGAGTTCTGCCTCGTCAGAGTCCCGTCTGCCGAAACGGCGTGACACAGGCGAGGACGAGCGCGACCTGAGCCCGGTCCTCAACCTGTGGGACCCTGCGGAGGAAGGCAGGAGGATCGGCGCATGACCTCTGGCCCCACCTCTGCGCCGGCAGACACCCGGGACCGCAGAGCGATCGAGTACATCCTTGGCCGTCCCTGCCCCAGGCCCGCCCGGCCGCCGACGTGCACCCGCAGGTCAGACGCCGACCGCCACGGCTGCGCCGAGAGCCAGCAGGACGGCCCCGGTGGCGACGGCCAGGCCCCGCCGGACGGCCGGACGGGACACCAGCGCCCGGCCCCGGGCGACCGCGAAGGTGAACAGCAGGTACCAGCAGGCCGTCACCAGTGTCCAGACCGCGCCCAGCGCGATGCCCGACACGAGGACGGGCCCGTCGGCGGTGACGAACTGCGGCAGCACCGACACGGCGAACACCCCCGCCTTGGGATTGCCGAGACTCGTGCCGAGCCCGGCGAGGTACGCAGCCCGAAGACCCGTCCGGCGTCCGGCAGCTCCGGGCGCCGCGTCCGGCCCCGACCCCGGGGCGGTTCGGGCCGACCTGAGCGTGTTGATCCCGAGGACGGCCAGCACGACCCCGCCGGCGATCCGCAGCGCGCGGTAGGCCGCGGGTTCGGCGAGCAGGACGGCGGACAGGCCTGCCGCGGCAGTGCCGGACCAGAGCAGCAGGCCCGTGGCGGTGCCCGCGATCGTGGCCCGGGCGATCCGGGTCCCGCCCTCGAGGGTCTGACGCATCATGAGCGCCTGCCCGGCGCCCGGGAGCATCGCCAGCAGCCAGGTGGTGACCAGGAACGCGGACAGGTGGGTGGGCATGGCGCCGGCCTCTCTCGGGTGGTGCTCTCGACACCCACACTGGCGCCCGCCGGACATTCAGAGAAGTTAGCGCAGAGTTGGTCAGTATTAAGATCGGTGAATGGACGATCCGGGACAGCTCCGCCTGCTCGCACTGATCGAGCGCCACGGCTCGCTCACGGCCGCCGCCCACGCGCTCGGGCTCACGCCTGCCGCCGTGACCCAGCAGGTGGCCCGCGCCGAGCGGGACTGGAACGCGCCCCTGGTGCTGCGCGGACCGCGCGGAGCAGCCCTCACCGCCGCCGGAGCCGTCCTCGCGGCCCACGGGCACATCATCGACCGTGAGACCCGCGACGCCGCCGACCGGTTGGCCGCCCACCTCGGGCACCTCGCGCTGCGCCTGCGGGTCGGCGCCTTCCAGGCGGCGGCGCTCCACCTGCTCCCGCCCGCCCTGACGGCCCTGCGCCACCGGCACCCCGACGCGGACGTGGCCGTACGCGACCTGCTGTCCGAGCACGGCATCGACGAGATCGCCGCGGGCCGGCTCGACCTCGCGGTCGTCTCCTCCTGGGGCGCGCCCCCGCAGCCGCCGCCGCACGTGGCCGTCCACCCGCTCCTGCTGGACCCGATGGTCGTGGTCCTCCCCGACGACCACCCGCTGGCCGCCGAACGACCCGGCGGCACCCCGCTGCGTCTGGAGGAGCTCCGCGAAGAGTCATGGGTGACCATTCTGGCCGGACACGCCGCCCGGGAGCAGTTCGACCGGGCTGCCGAAGCAGCCGGCTTCACGCCCAGAATCAGGTTCGAGACCGCCTCGTACGATGTCGCCCAGGCTCTCGTCGGTACTGGCATCGGCGTCGCCCTGGTCTCCCGGCTCGCCCTGACCGGGGCGGCCGGCACTGCCGCCCGCGCCGTGGCCGACCCGCAACTCCACCGCCGGCTCTGGGCGGTGACCCCTGCCGACACCGTCCTCACGCCCTTGGTGGCTGTGTTCCTCACCCTGCTGCACGACGTCGCCGAGGACGTCGCCGCCGGTTGGACCGCCCTCCGCTGACGGGGCGCCGGCAGCCCGTACCGGCGCGCGTCCGCCGGCGAGCAGGTGCTCCGGGCGGGGGAGGGCGCCGGTGACGGACAGTTCGGTCCGACGGTGGGCCCTGTTGTCCGCCCACGGACGACGGCTCGATCACCGTCCGGTTGCCGTCGATGCGGTGGATCGGTCAGGCCGCACCGTGGTGTTCGCCCTTCACCTGGCACGAGCAGCCCGACTCGCCCTCGTCCCGGTACTCCGCGTCCTCGTCGTGCGGAAAAATCGATCAGCCGGACCCCTTCACCGATGAGGCGGTCAGCCGGGCGAGGGGGGTGTCGTGCGAGCCGGCCGGGAGGCCGAGCGCGGACGGGATCGCCTGGATCTGCCGGACCGCCCGGACCCCCTCCCGCTCCACGAGCCGGCCGACGGCCTCGCCGAGGGCGTCCAGGGTGTGCATCGCCCGGGCGGAGTTCACCGGTTCACCGAGCGGGCCGCCGTCGGGCAGCCCGGCCTCGCCGCGCAGTTGCACGGCCTGGAGCGCCGACACGAGGTGCTGCAGGGCCGCGGCGCCGGCGGACAGCTGCGACAGCAGCGCGGAGGCCACCGCGGCGGCCTGCTGCGGAGTGCAGGGGGCGAAGCCGTGGCCGAGGGCGTCACGCGCGGCCTCGGCCGCCTCCGCGGCGGCGAACGCACAGCCATGCACGCCCTCCGGGCCTCTCCGCCCGCTCCCGGCCGGGGTGCGCAGCAGGTCGGAGAACTCCTGGGCCCGGTCCTCCTCGGCAGCCGCCGCCTGCCACTGTGCGCGCCACGGCTGTCCGTCGTTCACGGTCGTCGTCATGGGCACATCCTCGGGACCCGGCCGGGGCCTGTCCGGGCTTCCCGCCGAACACCACCCGTTCGTGGCACCACCCGGCGGGCCGACTCCGCATACCGACGGGGCATGCCGACAGGCTGTGGGCAGAACTGCCCGGGTCGAAATGGCGACGGCTCCCGATTGCGCGGGCGAATCCCACGAGTGTTTGAATGAAGGAAAGTTGGCAATTCGAGGGGGCTGAATCATGCCCATGCTGCTGATCGAGGGAGCCTTCCACATCAAGGGCGCGCGCCCGGACGGGGACTCCATCCACTTCACACCCGACGATCCCACCGCGTGGAACCTGCTCAACGGCCCGGGGAGGCCGGTCCAGCACAACGGGGTCGGCCGCACCCAGTTGCGCCTCGACGCGATCGACACCCTGGAGACGCACTACGGCCGCAGCGGCCGGGAGGTGCACCAGCCGTTGGAGTTCGCCCACGCCGGAGCCGACGAACTGCTGGCCTTCCTCGGTTTCACCGGCGTGAGCCGTGACGGCAACGAGACGGTCACCGCCGTCGACACGGACGGCCTGCCCGGCTACATCCTCACCCGCGGTGCCGACGACTACGGCCGCTGCGTGGCGCTGGTCGGCAAAGGGGCGCCGCCCGCGGCCGGCGGCACCCAGGTCCACGTGGACATCCCGATGCTGCAGCAGACCGCGAACCACCACCTGCTCAGCACCGGCATGGCCCACCCCACGTACTACACCAACCTGTTCCCCGACCTGCGCGACGAGTTCACCGCCGCCGTGCACGCCGCGCAGGCGGCCGGCGCGGGCCTCTGGCCCAAGGACGTGACGATCTCGGGTGCCACCGTCACCGGCCTGTCGTCGCTGACCGACGACGTGGTGATCCTGCCCAAGCTCTTCCGCCGCCTGGTCGACTACCTGCGCCTGAGCCCCGGCAACCCGTCCCTCGCCGGCTTCGAGGGCTACCTCGCCCGTGAGGCGGACAAGTACTTCATCCTGTCCACCGGCCACCCGACCACCGGTCTCGACTTCGTGGTCGAGGTCGTCAACAGCACCGTCCGCATGACCCACCCCGCCGAGGACCTGGTCTTCGACGAGTAGCCGCACATCCGGCCCACCGGGCCCGCCCCCGGGCGCAGTTGCCCGTGCGGCGGAGACGCAGACCGCCCCCGTCGCCGGCAGCGCACCGCGGTGCGGGCCCGGTTCCGTGCTGCGCAGCGGAGAGCGGCGGGCCGTCGTTCTGACGTGCCGTCTCCGACGCTTCCGCCCAAGGGTGTTCGAGCGGCAGCGTCGCCCCGTCGGGCCGAGGGCATGTGCGCCGAGTCTTGACGACGCCTCGTCAGGCGCCTAGGTTGCGGGCAGAAAGTTTCCAGCAAGTTTCAATGACTTTGCCGCAAGGCCATGACCGGCCTTGCATTTGTGTCTCTCCGACCAGCCCGAGGCCCGCCCCACCGGTCTGACGGCTGCCCCACCCCAAGGAGACAGCATGGACCACACCGCCCGCGCGCCGCGGCGCAGACACCGCCGGTCGCGGCTGGCCGGCGCCGCCACCGCCGCCACCGCCGCCCTCGGCCTCACGGTGACGGCAGGCCTCGCCCTGACCCCCAGCGCCCAGGCCACCCCGCCCGGCACCAGGACGGTGACCGCCACCCTCTTCGAGTGGCGGTACGCCTCGGTCGCCAAGGAGTGCACCGCCACCCTGGGGCCCAAGGGCTACGGCTACGTCGAGGTCTCCCCGCCCCAGGAGCACATCCAGGGCGCCACCTGGTGGACGTCCTACCAGCCCGTCAGCTACAAGATCGCCGGGCGCCTCGGCGACACCGCCGCCTTCAAGAGCATGGTGAGCACCTGCCACGCCGCCGGCGTCAAGGTGGTCGTCGACGCGGTGATCAACCACATGAGCGCCGGGTCGGGCACCGGCACCGGCGGCACGGCGTACACCAAGTACGACTACCCGGGCTACTACCAGACCCAGGACTTCCACTCCTGCCGCTCCCCGATCACCAACTACGGCGACCGGTCCAATGTGCAGAACTGCGAGCTGTCCGGCCTCGCCGATCTGAACACCGGCTCCGACTACGTCCGTTCCACCATCGCGGGGTACCTCAACAACCTCATCTCCATGGGGGCCGACGGCTTCCGGATCGACGCGGCCAAGCACATGGCCGCCGGCGACCTGGCGGCCATCAAGGCGAAGCTCAGCAAGCCGGGCATCTACTGGGCGCAGGAGGTCATCTACGGCGCCGGTGAGGCCGTGCAGCCGAACGAGTACACCGGCAACGGCGACGTCGACGCCTTCATGGGCGCCTACGACCTCAAGCGGATCTTCACCAGCGAGAAGCTCGCCTACCTGAACAACTGGGGCGAGTCCTGGGGCGCCGGCTACCTGCCAAGCGCCAACTCCCGTACCTTCACCGACAACTGGGACACCGAGCGGAACGGCTCCACCCTCAACTACAAGTACGGCTCCACCTACACCCTGGCCAACGTCTACATGCTGGCCTGGCCCTACGGTTCGCCCAACGTCTACTCCGGCTACGAGTTCTCGGACATCGACGCCGGCCCGCCGAACGGCGGCACCGTCAACGCCTGCTTCTCCGACGGCTGGAAGTGCCAGCACAAGTGGCGGCAGATCGCCAACATGGTGGGCTTCCGCAACGCGGTCACCGGGACGTCCGTGACCAACTGGTGGTCCAACGGCAACAACGCCATCGCCTTCGGCCGCGGCAGCAAGGGCTACGTCGCCATCAACCGCGAATCCACCGCCCTGACCCGCACCTTCCAGACCGCGCTGCCCGCCGGCACCTACTGCGACGTCCAGCACGCCGACCCGACCAGCGGCGGCGGGTGCACCGGCACCACCTACACGGTCAGCGCGAGCGGCACCTTCACCGCCACCGTCGGAGCGGGCGACGCGATCGCCCTGTACGTCGGCGCCACGGCCTGACCGCCGGCGCAGGGCCCCGCATCCGGGGGGCCCTGCGCCGCACCCGTCACGCCTGCGGGCCCGCACACGCTCCGGTCTGCCCGGCGGCGGCCAGCACGGCCTCGGCCACGGCGGTACGGGCGTACAGCACCGAACGGCCGGCCCGGTGCGCCGTGACGAAGCCGGCCCCGCGGAGAGCGGTGAGGTGCTGGGAGACACCGGCCGGGGAGACACCGGTGCGCCGGGCCAGGTCCGTGGTCGAGGCCGGGTGCTCGAGTTCGGCCAGCAGCAGTGCGCGCGACCGGCCGAGCACCGCCGCCAGGGCGGCGCTCCCGGCCGCCGGGCGCCGTTCCCACAGAGTGCCCACGCCGAGGGCCCGGTAGGCGAGTTGCGGCGGGTCCGGCGGTGAGAGGCGGGTGGACAGCCCCGGACCCTTGAACGCGGCGGGGACGAGCAGCAGCCCTGCACCGGAGCCGTCCCGGTGCAGGGTCCGCGGCCGGCGCACCACCCGAAGCACCCGGTCGTCCCAACTGACCAGCGGATGCAGCTCGTTGAGCAGGTGCCCGGCGCCGTGCTCGGCGGCCTGCCGGGCGCGGTGGAAGACGTCCGCGTCGAGCACCGCCCGGATGCGCTCCCAGTAGGGCGCCAGCGCGACGTCCCAGTACGCCGCGACCTCCTCCGCCACCCGCGGCAAGTGGGCCTGCGGGTCCTCGTACAGGGCGCGCAGCCGCGGCCCCGGGCCGCCCCGGTGGTGCCGCAGGTGGTCGAGGTCGCGGCGCACCCGTTCGGCGGGCACGGCGATGATCGTCGCCAGTTCCTCCACGAGAGCGGGAGCCGGGCCGGCGGGCGCCGGGTTGAGGAAGTCCGGGACGTAGCCCGAGGGCGGCACCAGTTCGGCGAGCCAGCCGCGGTCCAGCCCGGCCGCGGCCACCCGTGGAGCGACCTGCTCCAGCCAGCGCCGGTGCACCGCATCGGCAGCACCCGAGGCGAGCAGCCGGAAACTGCCGCCCACCTGCCACATCGGCGACACTGCGAACCGCAGCCGCGCCAGATCGCCCGCCGAGAACGCCAGCTCCGCCGGCATCACCACCCCCAGGATTCGGCTGAGCCCGAATCAATGGCCGCCAGACTAGCGCCCGGAGATCCTTCCGGCATGACCACAGCGACCACCGGCAGCACCGGGACGACCACCGCAGCCGCCTCGGGCACCTGGACCCTCGGCGACCTCCGCATCAACCGGATCGGCTTCGGCACCATGCGCCTGCCCCAGGAGGGCGCCGCCTTCGACCCCGACGCCGCCCCGCGCGACCCCGACCGGGCGATCGGCGTACTGCGCCGCGCCGTCGAACTCGGCGTGAACCACCTCGACACCGCCGCGTTCTACTTCTCCCAGCTGCGCTCCGCCAACGAGCTGATCAACCGGGCCCTCCGGCCGTACCCCGAGGACCTCGTGATCACCACCAAGGTGGGCCCGGGCCGCGGCCCGTCGGGGGAGTGGCTGCCGCACGCCACCCCCGAGCAGCTGCGCGGCCAGGTCGAGGAGAACCTGCGCCAACTGGGCCGCGACCACCTCGACGTGGTGAACCTGCGCATCGTCGGCGCCGACCCGATCGCCGAGCGCTTCGGCGCACTGGCCGACCTGCAACGTGCCGGGCTGATCCGCCACCTCGGCCTGTCCAACATCCACCCGCACCACCTCGCCGAGGCCCTGGCCGTCGCCCCCGTCGTCTGCGTGCAGAACATGTACGGCCTCGGCGTGCGGCCCGAGTATGACACCTTCGTCCGCACCTGCGGCGAACAGGGCATCGCCTTCGTGCCGTTCTACTCGATCGCCGGACCGGGCCGCACCGCGGGCACCGACGGCAGTGCCGCCGCCGAGGAGCTGGCCGCGGTCGCCCGCGCCCACGGGGCGAGCACGGCACAGATCCGGCTCGCGTGGACGCTGCACCGGGGGCCGCACATGCTGGCCATCCCCGGCACCGGCGACCCGGACCACCTGGCTGCGAACGTGGCCGCCGGGGCGCTGCGCCTCGGCGGTGAGGAACTGGCCGTGCTGGACGGCCTTCACCGGCGGGCCGGCTGATCACGCGGCCGCCGGGCCCCCGGCGCCCGCCGGGTACTGTCGTCGATGACGAGAGGAGCACAGTGTCCGAAAACCTCAACCTGGTGTGGGCCCACGAGGAACTCCCCGCCACCGGCGCGCCGAGCGTCTTCCTGGCCGGCCCCACGCCGCGCAGCGAGGACGTCCCGTCCTGGCGGCCCGAGGCCGTCGACCTGCTCGCCGCGCAGTGGGACGGACCGCAGCCGCTGACCGTCCTCACCCCCGAGACCCGCGGCGGCTTCCGTGCCGTCCACTACGACGACCAGTTCGCCTGGGAGACCGCCGCCCGCGCGGCCGCCACCGCCGTCCTCTTCTGGATTCCGCGTGACCTGCGGACCCTGCCCGGCTTCACCACCAACGTCGAGTTCGGGCACGACGTGACCACCGGCCGCACCGTTCTCGGCTGCCCGCCCGACTGTCCCGACCCGCGGCGCAACCGCTACCTGATCCACCTCGCGCACCACTACGGCGCACCCGTCAGGGAAACCCTCCCCGACACCGTCGGCGCCGCCCTCGCGCTGCTCCGCGCGCCGTCCTGAGACCTGCCGGCAAAGGCACTCGGGCGCAGCTCCCCGGCCGGCCGACGTCCGTGCGTCGACGAACACCGAAGGTCAGTCGGCCGGGGCCTGTGCCGGGACATCCGCGGCGAGCCCTGCCGGCAGGCCGGCCTCGAGGTGGACGACGGTGCCGGCGGCGAGCGCGCGGAAGGCCGCATCGACGCGCGCCGCCAGGCGCGGCCGCAGCCGCCGCAGGGCCTCCGGACGCTCCAGCCAGTGCGCCGCCCTGATCTCCCCGTCCGCGAACACCAGGCCCTCGGCCTGTTCGGGCGTCAGCGGGGCCGCCCCGAAGACCATGCAGGTCAGCGCACGGCCGTGCTTGGCCGCCGACGCCGGGGCCGTGTCCACCACCAGCAGCCGGCCCACCGGCACCGTCAGCGCCAGCTCCTCCGCCAACTCCCGGGCGGCCGCCTCCGACGGGGACTCGTGGGCCTCCACCATCCCACCTGGCAGCTCCAAGTGCGGCTTGTAGCCGGGCTCCAGGACCAGCACGCGGCCCGCCGTGTCGGTGAGCACCACCGTGGCCGCTATCATCGGTGACGGCAACTGCGCGTAGTGGTCCCGCGGCCCCGTCGGCCGCCGTGTGCCGTCGTGCAGGACGGCGGTGTGCGCACCGCGCCCGGCCGCCGCCGCGGCCCCCAGCCGACGCCCGACCGCAGGGGCGAGGAGCCGCAGCGCCTCCGGCTCCGGGAGGAAGCGGGCCGCGAGAGCGCTGCCGGGACCGGACTGCGGTGGGATCTCCGCCGCACCCGCACCGTCCCCGATGTGGGCGGCATGGACGAAGCAGAGCACCGTACGCCCCCACACCTCGGCCGGGAGCGTGTCGACGGCCAGCAGCCGCCCGACCTCGACCGGCAGCCCGAGGACCTCGTCGACCAGACGCACCAGCCCGGCATCGGGCCCCTCGTCCCTCAGCATCCCGCCGGGCATCGCCCAACTGCCGTCGCCCGCCTGGTCCACCAGCAGAATCCGGCCCTCGCCGTCGTGGATCAGCGCGTCCACGCGGGCCGCGGGTGCGGGGTGCGCGGCGAGCTGCCGGGCGGGCGCGGACGAGGCCGTCGGCGCGTCGTCGCCGGGAGAAGTCACCTGTCAGCCTCCAGAGTTCGCGGCGCCGGGACCTCCGGCGCGGCCGTTCCGCTCAGCGTACGACTGACGCAGCCCACGCCCCGTCAGAAGGGCTTACTTGCCGACACGCCCTGGCCGGCCGCCGACCCCGTCAGAACGGCGCGGGGCCCTCGCCGGTGATCGGCATGCTGCGGCGGTCGACCCGGTACTCGATGCCGCGGAAGCCGCCCGACGCCTCGGAGATGTGGACGGTCGTCGACTCGGCGTGGAAGACCTCCAAGAGGTCGGGCCCGTCCGCCGGCGGTTCGATCACTCCGCTCCAGTCCTCCTCCCCGTCCATGAGGGTCTTCACCAGCTCGGCGTGGACCGGTAGTCGGTGATCCTCGTAGCGGACGGTCGCGGGCCCGCAGTACCGGTCGGTGACGGCTTCGGCCGGCACGCGGGTGCGGTGGGCGAAGGTGTGCGGGTCCCGGCAGCCGCGGGCGGCGGGAGCGTCTGCCGGACCGGCCTCTGCCGTGCCGGCCTCGTCCAGGAACTGCTGGTACAGCCGGCGCTGAAGCGCTGCGAAGGCGTGGTAGGGGCGTGCGGCGGCCAGGAGTTCGGCGTCCGCGCCCTCCATCACCCGGTCGATCCTCAGCATCAGGTGGTCGAAGTGAGCCAGTACATCGAGGGGCGCCAGCCGGACGATGCCGCACTCGACGTACCGCCCGGCCACCCCCGCGTAGAGGTCGGCGAGCGCCAGGTCGCCGTAGAACTCCCTGAGTTCGGGACGGCTGCTCCGCGGCATGGGCATGGTCCGCCACAGCGTGTAGGTGTCGATGAGTTCGATTGCTGCCCACCCCCGGAATTCCTCCGGCGCTTTGCGGCGGAGGGCCGTACGAGTCCTGTCGGCCGCTGCGTCGGGGCCGCCGTCCGTGCAGAGAGTACCGGGCGACCTTGTCGTCCGGCCCCGGGCGGTCGGTCAGGAGGGCAGGTCGGCCGTCAGGTGCTTGCTGAAGACCGTGGAGCTGCGCCGGACGGTCATGCCGACCCTCAGGTAGAGGTCGAGGGCGCCGGTGCTCGAGTGCGTCCAGAGGGTGCAGGCCGGCCGGCCCTCGCGGTGGAAAGCGCGGAAGGTGTGCCGGAGCAGCAGGCGGGCGATGCCCCGGTTGCGGTGGTCGCGGTGCACCGCGACCCGCTCGACGTAGCCCTCGCCGGTGTCGGGGAGGTCCAGCGCCAGGACGGCGCCGACCGGCCGGCCGTCGGCGAGGGCCAGCACCGACATCGCGGGGGCGAAGCTGGGGCGCTCCACCGTGTGCCGGGCCCACTCCTGGTAGGGCTTGCGGCGCTCCTGCCACTCGTCGAAGGCGTCCTCGGTGAGCTCGTGCAGGGCGGGCCCGTCGCCCGGCCGGAAGGAGCGGACGGTGATGCCCGCCGGGGGCTCGGGCACGTCCGGCTCCTGCGGCATGGCGAAGGCCAGCAGCCAGGCCGTCACCATGGGCTCGTAGCCGCGGGAGTGCAGCAGGCCGACGGCCGCGGTGTCCTCGTCGGGCACGGTCTGCACGATCCGCTCGCCGCCCGCCCGGAGCGCCCGATCCCCGGCCCAGTCCAGCAGCGCGGCGCCCAGGCCGCGGCCCCGGTGCTCGGGGTGGACGTCCACCTCCGAGCGGCGGTTCACCCACGCCCTGGCGGCCAGGCACCCGTTCGCGTCGTGGATCAGCACGGTGTCCGACGCCAGCTCCAGGCCCGGCCGGGCCAGGTCGGCGGCGATCCCGCCCGGGTCGGTCTCCGCCCGGCCGTACAGCTCCGTCTCGCAGGCCGCGACCAGGCGGTGGATCGCGCCGACGTCCCCGGCCGCGGCAGGCCGCCCCCGGTAGCCCGCGGGCAGCTGCAACTCATGAACCGACACGGTGTCACCCCTCCACGACGGCGGATCCGGCGGCAGCATAGCCCGGAGCGGGGCGTTCCGTCCGAGTGCGATCCACCGTCCCGACGGTCGGCGGCTCCCGGAGGGCCGGAGTGATGCGCATCACTGTCTCGGTGCTTCGGGTCGGGCATGCGCGATCATGGCCGGATGGACGCTCGTTTCCTCGGCATCGCCGAGTTGGTCGAAGTCCCGTCCGTGGCGGTCGTGGTCGACGTCATGCGTGCTTTCACGGTGGCCGCCTGGGCCTTCGGCCAGGGGGCGGAAAAGATCGTTCTTGCGGAGTCGCCGGACGAGGCCCTTGCGCTCAAGGCCCGGCACCCGGAGTGGGTGGCGCTCAAGGACGGTCCGCCGGCGCCCGGGTTCGACGCCGTCAACTCGCCGGGCCTGCTGCGGTCCGTCGACCTCGGCGGACGGACCGTCGTGCAGAAGACCACGGCAGGGACGGTCGGTGCCCTTGCGGTCAAGGAGGCGTCGCTGGTGCTGTGTGCCGGCTTCGTGGTGGCGGAGGCGACGGCTCGGTTCCTGCGGACGCGTGGGTGCGACAGTGTCACGTTCGTGGTCACCGGCGAGGACGGGCAGGCCGACGAGGATCTGGCGTGCGCTCAGTACATCGCCCGGAGGGCCGCCGGGGCCGGGACGGATGCGGCTGAGTTCCTCCGCCGTGCCGGCGAGTCCCGTGCCGCCACCGAGCTGGCGGAGGGCGTGCGCGAAGGAGCCCATCCTGATGACATCGCACTCTGTCTCGAGCTCGACCGGTTCCCCTTCGCCATGGTGGCGAGCCTGGAGGACTCGCTCATGGTCCTCCGGCCCGAACCGTCTGCGGCAGCCTGAACCACTGTCGAACACCCCCTGACGGCGCCGCTTCACCCGCCCGAGGCGGCCGGCCGGCTGCAGGCTTCCCGCAGGCGGTGGAGGGTGGTGCGCATGCTCGCGCGGTTGCGTTCGGCGCGCTGTGCGGCGGGTGTGCCGGTGAAGACCAGTCCGAGGAGTTCGGCGGTGCGGGCGCCCGGGCCGCCGCGGCGGTGGTCGATCCAGTACTCGGTGACCAGGGTGCCGCCGTCCGCGGCCGGCGCGAGGCGGTAGCCCCAACGGGCCACCGGCAGACCGAAGGTGGTGACGTCGAAGGCGAACTCCCGGTCCGGGTCGGCGGTGGCGATCCGGCAGGTGGTGAACCAGATCCAGAAGGCCCGCCGGTTGAATCCGACGAACGTCCGGCCGCGCCGCCAGACGCCGACGACCTCCGGGCTGAACTCCTTCATCCTCCGGACGTCGGCGAGCAGTTGGTAGACCGTCCCCGGTGCCACCGCCGGGAACTCCAGGGACTCCTCGACGGTCCAAACCCGTGCGTTGTTCATCGGCAGGCCTCCTGGTCCGCGGTCGTCGCGGCAGCGGTGACGACCGCCGCCGCGTCCAGCACGATACGGGCGAGCGCCGCCGGTTCGGCGAGGACCCCGATATGTCCGCGCCGCGGGACGATCTGCAGGCGCCCGTCGCGGCAGGCGCCGAGGAACAGCCGCTCGTCGCGGCGGAAGTGGTCGCGCTCGCCGTTGACCAGCCACACCGGCCCCGGGTACGAGCGCAGCGCGGCCACCGGGTCGGCCGCGGCGACGGACCGTACGACCGCGGGCACGACCTCGCCGGACAGCCCGCCCCGGAGCATCGCCTCCCCGGCCGCACCCGGCAGCGCGCGGCGGAAGGCCCACCGGCTGAACCGGTCCGCAGCCTCCGGGCGCCGTGCTGCGAGGCGGCCCGCGCCCCGGTAGGCCGCGAGCAGCGGCCCGCGCGGACGGGCGGTGCAGCCCACGGCCACCAGGCCGAGGACGGCCTCCGGCCGGGTGCGGGCGGCCTCCAGGGCCGCGTACCCGCCGAGGGAGTGGCCGACGACCAGCGCCCGCCCTCCGAGTGCGTCGACGGCCTCGAGGACCGCCGCGGCGGCCCCGGCGAGGGTGAACGGCTCGCCGCGCCTGCTGCCGTGGCCGGGCAGGTCGGGTGCGGCTGCGGGGTGGCGGTGCGCGATGCGTTCCATGACGGGTGCCCACATCGTGCCGCTGACACGCGTTCCGTGCGCGAGGACGACGGGCAGCCCCTGCTCGACGGGCTCCATGGGGCCACGGTACACCGAATGCAACGCAACGTTGCGTTGCATTCGTGCTAACGTCGCGCCATGCAGGAGAACCCGCAGGCCACCGCAGGGGCCGCCGGTCGGAGCCAGGGCGCACGGAAGTCCCGGGAGATCTTCGACGCCACGCTGGACCTGCTCGCCGACCAGGGCTACGACGGGCTCACCGTCGAGGGCGTCGCCCTCCGGTGTGTGTGTGTGTGTGTGTGTGTGTGTGTGTGTGTGTGTGTGTGTGTGTGTGTGTGTGTGTGTGTGTGTGTGTGTGTGTGTGTGTGTGTGTGTGTGTGTGTGTGTGTGTGTGTGTGTGTGTGTGTGTGTGTGTGTGTGTGTGTGTGTGTGTGTGTGTGTGTGTGTGTGTGTGTGTGTGTGTGTGTGTGTGTGTGTGTGTGTGTGTGTGTGTGTGTGTGTGTGTGTGTGTGTGTGTGTGTGTGTGTGTGTGTGTGTGTGTGTGTGTGTGTGTGTGTGTGTGTGTGTGTGTGTGTGTGTGTGTGTGTGTGTGTGTGTGTGTGTGTGTGTGTGTGTGTGTGTGTGTGTCGCCCTCCGGGCCGGCGTCAACAAGACCACCCTGTACCGGCACTGGCCCACCAAGGGCGCCCTGGTCCGGGCCGCCCTGATCGGCGCCGGCCGCCTCGAACTCGACGTCCCCGACACCGGCAGCCTCCGCGGCGACCTCGAGGCCCTCGTCCGCCAGGTGGTCTCGCTGCTCACCGCCCCGCCCGCCTCCGACGTGGTCGTCGCCGCCCTCGGCGCGGCCACCCGGGCCCCGGAACTCGCCGACGCCGCAGCGGACTTCTTCGCCGACCGGATCGCCCGCGAACAGGCCGTCTTCGACCGCGCCGCCGCCCGCGGCGAACTCCCCGCCGACGTCGAGCCGGCCCTCGTCATGGACCTGCTGGCGGGTGCCGTCTGGCTCCGCGTCGTCCTCCGCCGCCGCCCCCTCGGGCCCGACTACCCGGCCCGCGCCGTCGCCGCCGTCCTCCACGGCATCGCCCCGGCCGCCGAATAGCCTCGGCTCAGCCCGAACCGGCGTCGCCGAGCAGCGCGTCCGTCTGCCGCTCGTCCGGGCAGGGCGGCACCCAGCCGTTCGCGGCGGCATGCTCCAGGAACGCCGGAGGAAGCCGCAGGTGGTACCGCTCGACGTAGTGCGCGAGATCGGCCCGCCAGAACAGGTGCCGTCCGAGCATGGCCGGGTTCGGGGAAGCACCACCGCTGCTGTGCTGCCGGACGGTCAGGAGGCCTTGAGGCCCTCCAGACCGGGGGCGACCAGCATCGGGGTGAACTCCACGACGGTGTGGGCGGCCACGCCGTGGGCGAGGTAGGGGTCGGCGGCCAACAGGCGGTCGAGCGCCTCGGCGGGCATGGCGGGGACGAGGTAGACGCCGCCGGTGAGGGAGGGCCGGCGGCCCGCGGCCAGCAGCAGGCCCTCCGCGAGGAGACCGCTCAGCCATTCGCCGTGGGCCGCCCGGTGCGGGTCGACCTCGGCGGGGGACGCCGTGTAGTCCACGGTGACAACGAACATGCGGCCCAACGTACCCGCAAGACCCCGCCGCAACGGGCGCCACCGCGCGGAAGCGGCCCGGATTTCTGCCGCGGATCGGACGGGCCGGCCCCTGCCCCGGCCTGGCCGAAAAGGCTTTGACGGAGGGCGGGCCGAACTCCACCGGCGGGCCCAGGCGGAGGAGCAGGGCACCCGTCCGGGCTATGTGTCCGTATCCTCCGGCGCGTCAGGCCGGCCCGGGCGCAGCCCTGTCCGACGATGGGGCGAATGATGAGACGAACCCGGGCGACGGCGGTCACGTACGCCGCCTGTGCCCTGCTGCTCCTCGGCGCCGCTCCCGCCCACGCCCTCCGGGCCGCCTCCCCGGTGGTCGTCCCGCCGGACCCGTACTTCCCGCTCAGCGGCAACCAGGGCTACGACGTCCGCCACTATGACCTCGACCTGGACTTCACCCCCGCCAGCCACCTGCTGGACGCCCGCGCGGCGATCAGTGCGATCGCCGACCGGCCGCTGCACCAGTTCGACCTGGACTACTCCGGCCCGGCCGTGCAGCAGGTGCTGGTCGACGGCAGGCCCGCCCCCTACCGGCGCAGCGGCCAGAAGCTCACCGTCGTCCCGGCCCGCCCGATCCGCGCGGGCTCCCCGTTCATCGTCCGCGTCCAGTACCGCGGCACCCCCGAGCGGATCTCCGATCCCGCCCTCGGCGACTACGGCTGGATCAACACCCCGGACGGTGCCGTCGCCCTCAACGAGCCCGACGGGGCCCGCACCTGGTACCCCCTCAACGACGACCTGAACGACAAGGCGACGTACACCTTCCGGATCACCACCCCGGCCGGGGTCACCGCCCTGGCCAACGGCGAGCCGGACGGCGCCCCGCAGACCCGCGACGGCCGCACCACCGCCACCTGGCAGATGCGCAAGCCGATGGCCGGCTACCTGTCCATGGTCGCCATCGGCGACTTCCACGTCACCCGGACGACCGACGGCGGCATCCCCAACATCACCGCCTACGACCCGGCCGGCGGCGAGACCGACGCCGCACTCCACCGCACCACGGCCGAGGCACTGGCCTGGGGGAAGAAGCGCTTCGGCCGCTACCCGTTCGACTCCACCGGCGGAATCGTCGACCGGATCGGCGTCGGCTACGCCCTGGAGACGCAGAGCCGGCCCGTCTACGACGGCGCCCCCGACGAGCTCACCGTCGTCCACGAGATCGCCCACCAGTGGTACGGGGACAGCGTCACCCCCACGACCTGGCGGGACATCTGGCTGAACGAGGGCTTCGCCACCTACACCGAGTGGCTGTGGCAGGAGGACCACGGCGGCCCCACCGTGCAGCAGACCTTCGACAGCCTCTACGCGACCCCCGCCGACGACCCGTTCTGGAACCTGAAGACCGCGGACCCGGGCCGCGACGAGATCTTCAACTTCGACGTGGTCTACCTCCGCGGCGCCATGACCCTCCACGCGCTGCGCACCACCATCGGCGACCGCGACTTCTTCGCCCTGCTCCGGGAGTGGGCCGACACCTACCGGTACGGCAACGCGAGCACCCGCGACCTCCAGGGGCTCGCCGAGAAGATCTCCCACCGCAGGCTGGGACCGCTCTTCGACGCCTGGCTGTACACCGCCGCCAAGCCGGCCCCGCCGAGCTGACCGCCCCCTCCGGCGCACCGTACGACCGGGCCGGCCGTGCGGTGCGCCGGTGCATTCCTTCAGCCCGTACATTCCTTCAGGCGGGCCGGCCGCCGAACTTCACGCGTTCGCCGCGGCCCAGGGCGGCGGCGTTCTTCCGCTCCAGCTCGTCGATGCCCAGCCACTCCGCGTAGGTGACCGGGTGCACGCCGCGGGCGGCGAGCCGTTCGGCCAGCGGCGGGGCGGCCGGGTCGGCCCGGTGCGCCGCGATCGCGCCGGGGGCCTCGTCGGCGAGCAGGGCGCGGACGGTCTCGGCCGCGTCCGCCTTGTTGGTGCCGATCACCCCGGTGGGCCCCCGCTTGAGCCAGCCGGCCACGTACTCGCCGGGCAGCGGCCGGCCGTCCGGGCCCAGCACCCGCCCTCCGGCGTTCGGCACCACGGCCCGCACCGGGTCGAACGGTACCCCGGGCAGCGGGACCGACCGGTAGCCGACCGAGCGCAGCACCAGCTGGACGGGCAGCAGCTCGTACACGCCGGTGCCGCCGACCCGGCCGTCCCCGCGGGCCGCCGTCCGCTCCAGGCGCAGGGCCGTCACCCGCTCGTCGCCGAGGATCTCCACCGGCCGGCGCCAGAAGTGCACCGACACCCGCCGCGGGCAGCCCCGCGGTTGCCGTGCGGCCCAGTCGGCGAGCACGGTGAGGTTCCCCTGCACCCGGCGGTCGGGGACACCGTCCGCGCTGGTGGTGCCCGCGAGGTCGGCGGTGACGTCGACGTCCGGGAGGTCGCCGAGCTGCCGTAGCTCCCTGGTGGTGAAGCGGGCCTCGGCGGGGCCGCGGCGGCTGACGACGTGCACCTCCTCGACCCGGCTGGCGGCGAGGGCCGCGAGCACCGGTTCCGGCACGTCGGTGGCGGTGAGATCGGCGGCCGGCCTGGCGAGTATCCGGGTCACGTCGAGCGCCACATTGCCCGCACCGATCACCGCCACCGACCGTGCGCCGAGGTCGAACAGGCCCGGGTCGGCGTCCGGGTGCCCGCAGTACCAGCGGACGAAGTCCGCCGCCGCGGCGCTCCCCGGCAGCTCCTCGCCCGGTATGCCGAGCCGCCGGTCCTCGGGCGCGCCGGTCGCGTACACCACCGCGTCGTACCCGGCGAGCAGCATCTCCCGGGTGACCTCCCCGCCCAGGCGCAGCCCGCCGAGGAACCGGACCCTCGGGTGTTCCAGGACCCGCCGCAGGTAGTCGGCGATCGACCTGATCGACGGGTGGTCGGGCGCGACGCCGTATCGCACCAGCCCGTACGGCGTGGGCAGCCGGTCCAGGACGTCCACCGCGACCTCGACACCCGCCCCGCCGGGCGCCTGCCCGGCCTGCTTGACCAGCGCCTCGGCCGTGTACAGTCCGGCCGGCCCCGACCCGACCACCGCCACCCGCAGCCACGGCACCCCCGCACCGCCCCCGCCGCTCACGGCCCGGCCCCCGCCCCGACCCCGCCACCGACCGGCTCCCGTCCACGGGAGCTGCACGGCACACAGCACAACACGCTCATCGGATCGGCTCCCGCCCCGGGAGCGCGCAACACACACCCGGACGGCCGGACACGGCCGACACGGCCGCCGTCCCCTCCATCGTCCCACTCGCCCCGGCCGGTGCGGGGCGACACCGCCCTGCTCGTTCCCGGGCCTGCAGCCGGTCACCGGCCGACCGTCCCGGCGCGAGTGTGCCGGTACCGCGCGGGTGTGGTGCCGACGTGCCGGGTGAAGTGCCGGTTCAGGTGGGCCTGGTCGTGGAACCCGACGGCTGTGGCCACCACGGCGGGCCGGTGGCCGTCCAGAAGGAGCCGGCGTGCCCGGTCGATGCGCTTGCCGGTGAGGCAGGTGTGCGGCGGCAGGCCGTAGGCCTGCTTGAAGCAGCGGATCAGGTGGGTGGGGTGGGCGTGCAGGAGGGCGGCGGCCTCCTGCAGGGAGATGCCGTCGGGGATCCGCGAGTCCAGCAGTTCCCGCAGTCGGGCGGCGAGCCGGCCGGCCTCCCGTCCCGGTGGGCGCAGGCGGAGCGCGTCGAGGTGGAGGTGAAGCCGTTCGCGGATGAACGAGAGGCGGGACTCGGCCTCGAACCCGTCTCCGGGCCGGGCGAGGACGGCGTGCAGCCGGTTGATCCGATGGCGCAGCACCCCGTCGCCGATGACCGGATCGGCCACCGCGCGGCCGGCCAGACGCTGCGGGAGCACCGAGTCGTCGAGGTAGAGCACGCGCTTGCGGAAGCCGGACGCCGTGACCGTCCGACCGTCGTGGGGAACGCCGGGAGGCAGCAGCAGGACGCTCGCGGTGCCGGTCGCCCCGTGGCGGCGGCGGTCGAGTGCGAAGTCGACCGTGCCGTCGTCCAGGATCATCAGGTCCCACGTGTCGTGGGTGTGGGCCGGGTACGCGTGCTCGGTGAAGTGCGCGTGGAAGACCTCGGCGATTCCTGGGACCGACGGCTTCCATGCGGTGACGGACGTGCGGGGCCGGTCTCCGGTCATGTCAGGAACGTACAAGACCGGTGGCGCCGGGGTGCGGCAGGCTCGTGATGCCGGTCGGGGGCCTGAGGATCCGCTCCCGGCCGAACCGTCCCGAGGAAGGATGTTGGATGTCCGAGCCCGTTGCTCCGGTCAACCTCGCCGACAAGCTGTCGCATTTCAGTGAGCTGTGGTCGCAGAAGAAAGTGGCTGTGGTCAACGACTACGAGGTCAAACTGGCCAAACTGAAGGGGGAATTCGTCTGGCACTCGCACGAGGACACCGACGAACTGTTCCTGGTCGTCAGCGGGCGGCTCACCATTCGGCTGAGGGACGCCGATGTGGTGCTTCAGCCCGGTGAGTTGTTCGTGGTGCCCCGCGGGGTCGAACACTGCCCCACGGCGGACGAGGAGACCGCGATCCTGCTGTTCGAGCCGGCGGGAACGATCAACACGGGCGACGCCGGGGGCCCGATGACCAGGGCGGCCGAGAGCCTCGGCCGACCGTCGGCCGGCCAGGTCTCCGGGCCCACTTTCCTGACGCGTACATGACCCGATAGTATGGCGGGGCTACTACGGCTCCCCCCGGCCCGTAGTCCGCACGGGTGCGCGTCCTGGCCCCAGGGCGCGCACCCGGCACGTCCTTCCCGTCGGCGTGGTGCGAAGATGCCGCCGGATGCCGTCCGGAGGGGTGAGGGTCGGCGTGTCGAGGCGGCCCGGGCCGCCGGACCGGCCCGTTCGGTGCTGCGATGGGCCGAGGGCAGGACGTCCCGGGCGGCGCCGCCGGGCAGGGCCGGCCGCGACCGCGGGACCGGACCGAGGCGGCACCATGGCGAATGCACTGAACGACCGGGCGGACCGGAACGCACTGGCGAGCGGCACCGTGGCCGCGGCCGCCGTGATCCTGCTGCTGGCCGGCCTGCTCGACCTGCTCCGCGGCGTCATGGCCATCGCCGAGGACGAGGTCTTCGCCCGCACCCCGGACTACACCTTCCAGTTCTCCACCACCGCCTGGGGCTGGATCCACCTCGCCCTCGGGGTGCTCGCACTCCTCGCCGGCCTGGCCCTGTTCCGCCTCGCCCTGTGGGCCAGGATCGTCGGCGTGGTCATGGCGTCCCTGCTGATCGTCGCCAACTTCCTGTCCATCCCGTACTACCCGCTCTGGTCGCTCACCGTCATGGCCGCCTGCGTCTTCGTCATCTGGGGCCTCTGCGCCGTCCGCCGATAGGGCGGCCCGCGGGAGGCCGGGCGGGGTGGCCCCTCACCCGCGGCGCGCGTGTCGGACGGCGGGAGTGATCGAGCCGCCGGATACTGCGGAAGTGACTGATCGTCAGAAATCCTTCAGCCGCCGGTCGTTGCTCGCCGCCGGCGCGGCCTTCGCGCTGCCGCTCGGCAGCCGGACGGACCTCCTGGGGCTGTCCACCGCCGCACCCCGCCCCGGCGCTCCCGGCGGGGCGAAGCCGGGCCGCAGCCTGCTGCCCCAGCTGTTCGGCGAGGAGATCCGGCGGATTCCCACCGACGAACGCGTGGTGGCCCTGACCTTCAATGCGGCATGGAACGAGGACGGCATCGACACCGTCCTCGACGAGCTCAGCGCCCGCGGCGTACCGGCCACCTTCTTCCTGACCGGCCAGTTCGCCGAGTCGCATCCCGACGCGGCCGAGGCGCTCGCCGCGGAGCACGGCGTCGCCAGCCACTCGTACAGCCACCCCGAGCTGGACGACCTCGACGCGCAGGGGCTGCGGGAGGAGGTGGCCAGGGCGGACGAGGCGATCCGGTGGGCCACCGGCGCCGAACCGCTGCCCTTCTACCGGTTCCCCTACAGCGAGACCAGCCCGGACGCCATCGCCGAGGTCAACGCCCTCGGCTACGCCGACATCGAGTTCACCGACGACACCCTCGGCTACCTCGGCGAGGCCGGCGGCATCGGTGTCGACGACGCCGTCGCGCGGGCCGTCGCAGCGATCGGGCCGGGGACGATCCTGCAGATGCACCTCGGCGCGAGCGACGGCTCCGGGCCGAACGTCGACTCCCGCGCCCTGCCGTACATCGTCGACGCCGTCGAGTCCCGCGGGTACACCGTCATCGACCTCGGATCACTGGTCTGACCGACCTCGCCGCCCCGGCGGGCGCGCGGTCCTACCAGGCCACCGGGAGCTCCTGGACCCCGTAGACGATCATGTCGGTGCGGTAGCGGAGCGACTCGTACGGGACGGCGAGGTGCAGGCCGGGCAGGCGGCGGAAGAGGGTCTCCAGGGCGATCTGCAGCTCGGCCCGGGCGAGCGGCTGGCCCAGGCACTGGTGCACGCCGAAGCCGAAGGCGAAGTGGCGGCGGGCGTCGCGGGTGACGTCCAGCCGGTCGCCGTCGGCGAACACCCCGGCGTCCCGGTTGGCCGTGGACACCATGCACAGCACGCCTTCGCCGGCGCGGATCTGCGCGCCGTCCAGGTCGACGTCCTCGAGGGCGACCCGGGGGACGCCGAGGTGGACGACGCTGAGCCAGCGCAGCAGTTCCTCCACCGCGCCCTTCACCAGGGCGGGTTCGGCCCGCAGCCGGGCGGCCTGCTCGGGGTGGCGGAGCAGCGCGAGCGTGCCGAGGGCGGTCATGTTGGCGGTGGTCTCGTGGCCGGCCACGAGCAGCAGGACGCCCGTGGCGGCGGCCTCCTCGGGGGAGACGTCGGGTCGGGCGGCGAGGCGGCCGAGCAGGCTGTCGTCCGGTCGGCGCCGCTTGCGGGCGGTCAGGTCGGCGAGATAGGCGTTGAGTTCGCGCTGTGCGGTGCCGACCGTTTCGACGGGCGCGGCGAGGTCGAGCAGGACGGCGCTGCGGCTCTGGAAGAAGCCGTGCTCCTCGTAGGGGACGCCGAGCAGGTGGCAGATCACCAGCGACGGCACGGGCAGCGCGAAGTCGCGGACCAGGTCGGCGGGGGCACCGCCCGCGGTCATCCGGTCGAGCGCCTCGTCGACGGTCTGCTGGATGCGCGGCCGCATGGCCTCGATCCGCTTGACGATGAAGTCGCCCGTGAGCATGCGGCGCTGGCGGGCGTGCTCGGTGCCGTCGAGGCGCAGGAAGGTCGGCGTGGAGCGCTTGAGCAGTTCGCGGCGGCCGGGGGAGAGGAACGGGAAGCCGGGGTGGCGGGCATCGGCCGAGAACCGGTGGTCGCCGAGGACGGCGCGCACCTGGGCGTGTCCGGTGACCAGCCAGCAGGAGGTGCCGTCCCACAGGTCGGCCCGGGTGGCGGGTGCGGTGCGGTGGGCCTCCTCGTACGCGGGCGGCGGTGCGAAGGGGCAGCTGCCGCGCGGGGCCGGAAGGTCGGGGGCGGCCGGATCGACGGGGCTGCGGCGGTGGGGTGCGGTGGTCATGCCGGGTCCTTCCACGCGGTGGTGCGGCGCACCCGGTCGGGGCCGTGGGCTGCCCGGGCGCGGCGCTGCGGTCAGTCGTCGAGCACGGTGATGGCGTTGCCGGGGCAGAGGGCGGCGGCCAGCCGGACGGTCGCCGGCAGCGCCCGGTCGGGGCCCGGCAGTAGCAGACGGACGAGGCCGTCCTCCTCGGACTGGTCGAAGACGGCGGGCGCGGTCGAGACGCACTGGCCGGAACCGCAGCAGCGGTCCTGATCGACGGTCACCTGCATCGCGGCTCCTCGGGGGCGGAGGGCTGGGGCAGCAGAACGGTTGCCCGGGTCAACCGATAGCACACCAACGAACCCGCGTGCAGTCGTGTACGGAGAAATTCCGCGGCTTGGCCGAATCCGGGCACCCCGTTCCGGCCGAACCGGTGCCGCGGACGCAGGGGCGCGTGAGGTGCCCCCCACGCGCCCCTGAATCGACCGCCCGGCTCAGGCCCGGCGCAGGCTGCCGATGCGGCGGCGCCGGGTGCGGGCGGCCGTGAAGCCGGTCAGCCCGCCCAGGGCGATGCACAGCGGCGAGTACAGCGCCAGATCCCAGTGGCGGAACGCGGCGGGGGCGTCCCCCAGTTCGAGGCCCGAGACGGCCAGGCCGCCGAGCCCGCGCACCGAGAGCACCCCGGCGACCGTCCACATCCCGGCCCGGACCAGGCGCGAAGCGGCCAGACCGCTCTCCGGCCGGGCGCCGGTGACGACCAGCCAGGCGGCGGCGCCGAGCAGCCCGGCCACGGCGACGGTCAGCGGCGCCGAGGGAAGTTGCGACTCGTCGACCCCGACCACGACCTCGGCGAACTCGGCCCGCGAGGCCAGCGGCCAGGGCGAGAAGGCCCACACCGCGTGCAGCGCCCCCGCCGCGAGCAGCCCCGCCCCCGCGACCGCCGCCGCCGGACGGACCCCCGCCCCGGTCTCCGGTGCACCCTCCCCGGCCGGCCCCAGCAGCCACTCCTTGGCGTTCATCGTGCCACCCCTTCCCGACTCCCCTGTCCTGCCCGAAGGGCAGATCCATACACAACTGTACGGATGTTCCGTACAGTACTGTACGGAACATGGCCAAGGGCAAAGTCAGCAAGGACGACTGGACGATGGGCGCGTTGCGCGCACTGGCGCGGGGCGGGGTCGCCGCGGTGGCGGTGGACGGGCTGGCACGCGAACTCGGCGTCACCCGCGGCAGCTTCTACTGGCACTTCGAGAACCGGGAGGCCCTGCTGGTGGCCGCCCTGGAGACCTGGGAACTCCTCGCCACCACCGAAGTCATCGCGGCCGTCCGGCAGTTGGAGGACCCGCTGGTGCGGGCCAGGGCGCTGTTCGCCGAGGCACTGGGCAGCGAGAAGATCGCCGGACTCGAGCCGGCTCTTGCGGCCCAGACCTCCCACCCGGCCGTCGCCGAGGTCGTCGACCGCGTGACCCGGGCCCGGCTCGCCTTCCTCGCCGAGATCCTCACCGGCGTCGGCTTCGGCCCCCAGGACGCCCGCCACCGGGCCCTCGCCGCGTACGCCGCCTACCTCGGCTGGCTGGAACTGCGCAGGACCGCACCCGAACTCGCGCCCGAGGCCGGACCCGACGACCCGCAGGCCCCGGCGGCCCTCGACCACCTGGTCGACATGATCCTGGCCCCGGCACTCCACTCGCAGCCCCGGGCGGACCCGCAGCCCGTGTGACCGGACGGGTGCGCGGTCCCCGGCGGGAGAGCGGCGGGCCGCGTTCGGGGCCGGCCCCCGATGCCGGCCGTGGACGGCCCGTCGGCCGGGCAGCCGCTCAGCGCCCCAGGCCGAGGTCGGCGGCGATCAGCCGGGCGGCGGGCGCGAGTTCGGCGGCGATCGCGGCCTGCTCCGCCGTGTCGGACCGAAGCCTGCCCTGCACGGCGGGCCGCTCGGAGAGCCGGCGCAGCCGCAGGTGGGTCGGCGGGTGCGAGCCGTCGACGGTGCCGAGTTCGCGGGCGGAGACGCGCAGCAGCCGCTCACGCTCCAACGGCGGCACCTCGGCGATCCGCGCAGCCAGTTCGGCCCACGGCTGCACCGGGGTCTGCGCGCCGGAACGGCCGGGGCGGCGCGCCAGCTCCGCGCGCATCCGCAGCAGGCTGGTGCTGACCGTCCGGTGCAGCATCAGTGTGCGCAGCATGCCGGTGGTGGCCTCGGTGCCGGCGAGGGCGGCGGCGAGGGCGTCCGCCCGGTACTCGGCCGCCTGGCCGGATCGCAGGGTCAGCCGGCCGAGCAGCCCCAGCAGGTGCCGGGCCGCGAGGTTGAACGGGCGCACCAGCAACTGGAGCACCGCCGAGGCGAACGCCTCCACGAAGGTGCCGAACGACTGCCGGTACAGGTCCGGCCTGGTCAGCTGCTCCCACTCCTCGAGGGCGTCCAGCGCCGAGCCCAGCCAGAGGCCGCGTCGGCTGTCCGCGTTGACCTGGTGCCCGATCTCGTGGCCCAGCACGGCCAGTTGCTCACCCGGAGCCAGGACCGACCACAGCGGCAGGCCGATCTGCAGCACGCGGCGCCGCCGCAGGCCCGCCAGTCCGTAGGCGGCGTTGAAATCGGAGGTGATCACGACGAGGTCGACCGGTCGGCCGCCGAGAGCCCCGGCGACCCGGTCGGTCAGGCCGAACAGCGCGGGGGCCTCGCTGCGCGTCAGCCGTACGCCGTGCCGCGGCACCCTGCCCAGCCGCGGGCGGAGCGCGAAGACCAGCAGCGCGGCGAACAACCCGAGCACCCGCAGCGGCCAGGTCGGTGCCGCGACCAGCAGTCCGACGGCGGTGACCACCAGGACGACGGTCGCCAGGTGCACCAGGCCTGCCAGGACGGTGGCACCGAGCCACGCGGGGTCGCGGACCGCCGAACGGTCGGCCGAGGCGGCCGCGTACACCCGCTCCACCCTGGCGCGCACGGCCCGGCGGGTGGCCTCGTCCTTCCGGGCCCGGCGCTCGGCGCGCCGCCGCCCGCGGGACGTCCCGTTCGGCGGCGGGGCGGGGGAGGGGTCGAGGTTCCACTCGCACGCCGGGCACCAGGAGGTGAACCGCGGGTTGCCGGCCACGGGGCCCGAGCACACCGGGCAGGTGTCGGCGTCGTTCGTACGTACTTCCCTCACACTTCGCGATCTTGCCACCGCCGCGGCCCGAGCGGAAGGCGGGATTCCCCAGGAACCGGGACCGCACAGGGCCACCCGGGGCCGTGCCCGATTGCGCAGCGGCCACCACCCCGAGGGGGCTGCCCTTCAGAGCCGGCCGCCGAGCGCGGTCAGCGCGTCGGCGTACTCGCCGCCCGCCTCCGCGGTGAGCTCCGCGAGGCTCTGCTCGCGGCGGACGGTGGCGAAGCGCACCGCGCCGCCGGCCGTGCTGAAGCCGTGGATCGCCGGCCGGGGGATGCTGTTGTACGCCCACGGCGCGGACGTGTAGTAGCCGCCGGTGTCGTGCAGCACGACGAGGTCGCCCGGCTCGATCCGGGGCAGGGCCCGGCCGCGCGCCACCACGTCGCCCGCGAAGCAGCACGGCCCGGCGACGTCCTGGACCTCCGAGGGCCCGTGCCGCCGCGTCCCGTCCGGCCGGTGGACGTCCACCCGCACCGGCCAGGCGTCCGGCATCAGCACCGTACGGGTGGCCAGGTGCGCGCCGGCATGGGTGAGGGCGATGCGGCGGCCGCCGACCTCCTTGGTGTACTCGACCCGGGCCGCGGTGAAGCCGTTCTTGGCGACGACGGACCGCCCGAACTCGGTGACCAGGGCGTACCCGCCGTCGAACAGGCCGGGCACCGCGGCGCGCAGGTGCGCCGCGTAGTCGGCGTGCGAGGGGCGCACCGCGTCGTCGTCGAAGTTGACGGTCAGTCCGCCGCCGAGGTCGATGCTGTCGACCCGGCGGCGCCCGGCCCGCCGGTTGACCTCCTCGGCGAGTTCCCAGGTCGCCCTGACACCGGCCGCGATCAGGTCGAGCGAGCACCCCTGCGAGCCGACGTGGACGTGCAGCCGGCTCAGCCACGGGTACCGGTCGAAGGCCGCCAGCACCCGCTCGCGGGCGCCCGCGTCGCGCAGCGGCACGCCGAACTTGGAATGCTCGGAGGCCGTGCTCATCGCGCCGATCGAACCGGCCCCCACCTGCGGATTGACCCGCAGACCGAGCGTAGGGGCGCCGGCGCGCCCGTCCAGCAGACCGGCGATCCGGTCCAGTTCCTGGAAGTTGTCCGCATTGACGGCCACGCCCAGGCCGAGTGCCCCGGCGAGTTCGGCGCCGGTCTTGGCGGGGGAGTCCAGCACGATCCGCCCGGCCGGGACACCCGCGGCCAGCGCCAGCGCCAGCTCGCCGGGGCTCGCCACCTCGCAGCCCATCCCCGCCTCGGCGACCAGCCGCAGCACGGGCACCAGCGCCGCCGCCTTCACCGCGAAGGTGTGCAGCACGGGCACGCCGGTGCCGAACGCCGCACGCAGGCCGGCGACGGTCCCCCGCACCCCGTCCACGTCGAGGAATCCCGCCGCGACGTGCCGCTCGCCCACCAGCCCGGCCGCTGCCGCCGCCCCGATCACCCGGTCGCGCCTGCCGGCGTCGATCCGCCGCTGCCCGCCGTCCTCGCGTGTGGTGTCCACCGTGTGCCGCTCCTCCTCGTTGCCGCGGGTCCGCCCCTCCCCTCGGCGGCACGGCCCGGGCGGCGGCCGGGCGCCCTCTTCACCCTTTCGGCAGCCGCCACCCGTCGCGACCACTGTCCGCCGGAGGGGTGACGGCGCCCCGGCCCGGCGGCAGGCACTCGCCGGCCTTCACCCTCTCGGCGGCGAGTGGTGCACGGCGGCCGCAGCCACCCGGTGCATAAGGTGTGTCGCGGCTCCGACCGGAGCGAGGAGAGGGACGGCGATGGGCGAGGCGGTCGGCTCCATGCTGACGTCGGCGGTGGGCATCGCCATCAGCCCGCTGCCGCTGATCGCGGTGATCCTGATGCTGGGCACCCCGCGCGGCCGGACCAACGGGATCGCGTTCACCGCCGGCTGGACGGGCGCACTGGCCGCCCTGGTAGCCGCCGTCGTCGTGGCCGGGAGCGGGCTGAACCCCGACGAGGGCAGACCCACCTGGTCGTACTGGCTCAGGCTCGCCCTGGGCGTGCTGTTCGTCCTGCTGGCGGTCAGGCAGTGGTGGGCCCGGCCGCGCGAGGGACACGTCAGCCCGCCGCCCGTGTGGATGCAGGCCCTCGACCGGTTCACCGCCGCCAGGTCGGCCGGGCTCGGCGCCGCCCTGGTCGTCGCCAACCCCAAGAACGTCGTCCTCGCCGTCGGCGGCGCCGCCGCGGTGGCGGCAAGCCCGGCCTCCGCCGGCGGCAAGGCCGTCGCCGCCGCCCTCATGGTTCTCGTCGGATCGCTGTGCACCCTGCTGCCGCTCGTGGTGCACCTCGTCGGCGGCGACCGTTCGGCGCACGTCCTCGGCGAGGGGAAGGCCTGGGTGGCCGCCCACCACACCGCCATCGTGACCACCGTGCTGGCCGTCCTCGGCACCGAGTACATCGGCGACGCGATCACCGCCCTGGCATGAGCCGCTCCGCCGCCCGGGAGCCGCTCCACCGTGCAGCGGCGGAAGCACCTCGCGCGCCCCTGGCGGACCGTCGGTTCGGGTGCGGCGGAAAACCCGGTGCGCCTGCGCCCGGCGGCTGCCTAGGGTGGGCGGGTGAGCACCCGTGACTTCCGAATCACCGTCCGCGGCGTCTTCGACGGCCTGAGCGACGCGCAGCGCGCCGAACTCCTCGCCCGGGCCGCGGAGCACGACGTCCTGCAGGCGGCCTTCACCACCGAGGGCCACCTCAGCTACGACATCGCCGCCCGCACCGCCTTCACCTTCCGCTTCGCCGACACCGGCGAGGCCGAGGAGGACATCCTCACCGCCACGGCCCGCGCCGAGGCCGCCGCCGGGACCTGGCTCACCGAACGCGGCTACGGCTACAAGAACCTCCGCTCCCAGGCCGAGGACCTCTCGCTCGCCGCACTCGGCAAGCGCCGCCGCCGCGAGGCCGCCCGCGGAGCCTGAACCCGGCTGCCGCGCTCAGCGCGCGTCCAGGCGGGTCGCCCGCAGCAACTGGACGCGCCACCGTGCCGCCCCGGCCTCCGGCTGCGTACGGACCCGGGCCGCCAGGCCGGCCTCGAAGCGCGCGGCAGCACCGGGTCCGGCAGCCGCAGGACCGGCGAACAGCGACGGGCCGAAGGCGGCCGTGAACGAGGCCGCGACCTCGTGCGCGTAGGCGTCGAGGTCGCCGTCCGCCGCGAAGCGCAGCCACATCGGGTCCGCCAGGACGACGAACTCGTGCTCCTCCAGCCGGAACGCCTTCGCGAGCGGCCCCGAGCGCAGCGGCTCGAGGAACTCCGCCGTGGTGCGGTTCCAGGTCGGCACGGTCATCGCGGCGAGCCGGTCCTCGGCCATCCCCCCGGCCGCCACCAGTGCCTCCAGCTCCGCCAGCGCCAGGTCGAAGAGCCCTTCGGCGCCGCTGAGTCCGTCGTCGGTCGCCGCACCGCCGACCACGACCAGCTGCCCGCCGGGGGCCAGTTCGGCTGCCCGGTGCTCCAGGAAATCGGACCAGTCGGCCGCGCTCTGCGCACGCAGCGCGTCCCGCGCCGCCCCGGTCGACCGCGAGGAGTACACGTGCCCGTCGATCGGCCGAGGCACCCGGGACAGCCAGTGCACGGCGATGGTGCTCCACGCCAGGTGCAGCTCGCCCGCCGGGAACAGCCGTTCGTAGAACGAGCGGGCCTGGGCACAGGCGAAGACGCCGGGCTCCCGGGTGTAGCCGCCGGGGCCGGTCACCGTTGCGAAGAGCGCGTTGAAGTCGTTGCCCGGGATGTCGGTGTGGGTCACCCAGACCGGCACCGAGCCGTCCCGCCCGCGCACGGCGGCCACCACCTGCCGCATGGGCTCCAGGGCGTTCGCCCCGGACGCACAGCCCAGGTCCGCCGCCCGGAAGGCCCGCCCGTCCCCGGGCACCGGGACGGCCGCCAGCGCCCGCCCGAGCATCGCGGACGCCGCCTGCGCCCCGGCGTGCTGGGCAGCCGCGTGCCGGCCGTAGTCGCCACCCATCACCCCGGTCCCCGATCCGCTCATGCCGGCCAGTCTGATGCCGGGACAGGTCCGACCCCCGCAGCCACGGCGGCCCGCCCGCGGAGGTCACCCGGCTGCCGTGCGGCACCCCGGGCAGGCAGCGCCCGGCCGCGCCTGCGGTAGTCGGCGGCCGGCCGGTGCGGGGACGGCGGATAGGGTTCGGGTGCAGGTGGGGCGCGCCGCCCCGCCCGCCGGAACCACCGAAGGGACCCGCCATGCCGGCCGCACCCGCCACCGGACCCGCCGACAGCCCGCCGCTCGCGCGGTTCGGCCTGGGCACGGCCGCCGTGGGAAGGCCCGGCTACATCACACTCGGGCGCGACCGCGACCTGCCCGCCGGACGGACGGTCGAGGCGCTGCGGGAGCGGACGCACGCACTGCTGGACGCCGCATACGCCGCGGGGGTGCGCTACTTCGACACCGCCCGCTCGTACGGCCGCGCCGAGGAGTTCGTCGCCGAGTGGCTGGCGGCGCGCCCGCAGGCCGCGGCCGACGCCGTGGTCGGCAGCAAGTGGGGCTACACCTACACCGCGGGCTGGCAGGCCTCCGGGGTGCCCGTCCACGAGGTCAAGGAGCACTCGGCGGAGGTCTTCGACCGCCAGATCGCCGAGACCAGGGGGCTGCTCGGCCGGCACCTGGACGTGTACCTGGTGCACTCGGTCACCCCGGACAGCCTGGCCCTGACCGACCCCGCCCTGCACGCCCGGCTGGCGGCGCTGGCCTCGGAGGGTGTCCGGGTCGGACTGTCGACCAGCGGCCCGGCGCAGGCAGCGGCCGTCCGCGCGGCGCTCGCGGTGGAGGTCGACGGCCGGCCGCTGTTCGCCGCCGTCCAGTCCACCTGGAACGTGCTGGAGCCGTCCGCCGGAGCGGCGCTGGCCGAGGCCCACGCGGCCGGATGGCTGGTGGTGGTGAAGGAGGGCATGGCCAACGGACGCCTCGCCGACCGCAACGCCACCGGCCCCGGCACCGCTGCACTCCGCGACGTCGCCGACCGCACCGGCGCGACCTGCGACGCCCTCGCCCTGGCCGCGGCCGCCGCCCAGCCCTGGGCGGACATCGTGCTCTCCGGCGCCGCCACCGAGGACCAACTGCTCTCCAACCTCGGTGCCGCCGCCCTCGACCTCACCCCCGCCGACCTGGCCGCCCTCACCTCCCTCGCCGAACCCGCCGACCGGTACTGGCGAACCCGCGCCTCCCTCCCCTGGGCCTGACCGCAGGGGCGTACCTAGAGGCCCGCGTACATGGGCCAGGTGTCCAGGGGCCGAGCGCTGTGTACCCGGGCATCCCGAGGGGGGCGGGAACTGCGTGAGGCGGAAGGCCGGTTGCCGCACCCTCCCGCCTTGCGCAGTTCCGCGGTCCCCCAGCGCCTCTTCGGGTGGCCGCTTTCGCAGGTCAGGGTGCGGCTCAGTGTGCCGTGATCGCCGGCCGCGCGAGTGCGGCTGCCCCGACCAGGCCCGCGTCCGTGCCCAGGTGGGCCGGGACGACCAGGACGCGGGCGGCGAACGGCAGTGCGGCGTAGGCGGCGAGGTGCTTGCGGAGCGGGTCGAAGAGGACGTCCCCGGCCTTGGCGACCCCGCCGCCGACGACGGCCGCATCGATCTCGATCAGCGTGGCGGTGGCGGCGATGCCGGCGGCCAGTGCCCGGGCGGCCCGGTCGTAGGCGCGCAGTGCGACCGGGTCGCCCTGCTCCGCCGAGGCGGCGACGGCTGCCGCGGTGGTGTCGCCACCGGGTGCCTGCCAGCCGTTCTCGGCGGCGTGGCGGGCGATGGCGGTGCCGCTGGCCAGTCCTTCGAGGCAGCCGTGTGAGCCGCACGGGCAGGGCCGGCCGGCGAAGTCGATGCTGATGTGGCCGAGGTGGCCGGCGTTGCCGCTGGGGCCGGTGTGCAGGCGGCCGTCGATGACGAGGCCGGCGCCGACGCCGGTGGAGACGACCAGGCACAGGGCGTTGCGGTAGGGACGGGCGGCTCCGCGCCAGTGTTCGGCGGCGGTCATGGCGACGGCGTCGCCGCCGAGCACGACCGGCAGGTCCTGGACCGCGGGGTGGGCGGCGACCTCCGCGCGGATCGGGAAGGCCCGCCAGGAGGGGATGTTGACCGGGCTGACGGTGCCGGCCCGGGTGTCGACCGGGCCGGCGCTGCCGATGCCGACGGCCCGTACGCAGGCCCACAGCGGGTGCCGGGCCAGGCGGTCGAGGACCGTGTCCACCGCGTCCCGCATCTCGCGGGCGCTGCCCCGGGCGGGGGTGGGCAACTGGACATGGTGCAGCAGGGTGCCGTCCGCGTCGACCAGGCCGCCCGCGATCTTGGTTCCGCCGATGTCCAGGGCCGCCAGCAGTGGCTTGGCGAGGGTGCGCCGGTCATCGACGGCGACGGCAGTGTTGTAACTCATTGTGACGTCTCCGCGGGTGTGACGGGGGAGCGCCCGGCGTCTGGGCACGGCTGTGCCGGGTCGTCCCGCCGATTCTGGAGCGCCCCCGACAACGATGTCCAGGCGTGCCGCACGACAGTCTCCCGAAGTGACTGAATCGTCATCGAGTTAGGTAATCGTTTAGTAAATTAGGCCCCGTGAGTTAACAGATCCCCTGGATATCAATGTTGACCGGTCTATGGACACGGCGAGATGTGACGTCTACGTTAAGCGTCCAACAGCCCGAGCGGCCGGTCTCCCGGATCGCGGCTGTGCTCTCGGATCTCCATGAACGATCAGTGCGAAGGATGGGCGAAGATGCGAAGAGGATGGGTGGCCGTCGCGGCCGCGACCATGGTTGTGCTCACGGCCTGTAGCAGCCAGGGCGGCGGGAGCTCGTCCTCCGCGGCCACCGCCGGCTCCGACCCGGGCAAGGTCTCGGGCGAGATCACGGTGCTGACCAACCGCACCGACCAGATCAAGGACGGCTCGCTGGACAAGTACGCGGCCGAGTTCGCCAGGACCTACCCGAACGTCAAGGTCAAGTTCGAGGGCCTCACCGACTACGAGGGTGAGACCAAGATCCGCATGAACACCGAGAACTACGGTGACGTGCTGCTGATCCCGGACAACGTGTCGATCAACCAGTACGCGACCTTCTTCGCCCCGCTGGGCGACGCGTCCGAGCTGTCGCGGACGTACAACTGGACCGAGTACACCACCGTCAACGGCAAGGTGTACGGCCTGCCCAACTACGGCACCGCCACCGGCTTCGTCTACAACAAGGCGCTCTGGCAGAAGGCCGGCATCACCGAATGGCCCAAGACCGCCCAGGAGTTCATCGCCGACCTGAAGGCGATCAAGGAGAGGACCGGGGCGACCCCGTACTACACCAACTACAAGGACGCCTGGCCGATCCAGAAGTGGACCGACAGCATCGGCGTCCCCAGCTGCAACCAGTCCGGCAAGGACGCGCTCGCCAGGACCACGCAGCCGTGGGCCGCAGGCCAGGACCTCGGCGCCATCGACGGCCTGCTCTACGACATCGTCCACGAGAAGCTCAGCGAGGACGACCCGACCACCACCAACTGGGAGAACTCCAAGAACCTGCTGGCCACCGGCAAGGTCGGCAGCATGGTCCTCGGCTCCTGGGCCGTCCCGCAGATGCAGGACGCCGCCAAGAAGGCCGGTCAGAACCCGGACGACATCGGCTTCCTGCCGTTCCCCCAGGCGACCGGCGGCAAGCTCTGCACCGTCCTGCAGCCCGACTACAAGTACGCGGTCAACGTGCACTCCAAGCACAAGGAGGCCGCCCGCGCCTGGATCGACTGGTACATCAACAAGTCCGGCAGCGCGGCGGCCGAGCAGGCCGTGTCCTCCGTCAAGGGCAGCGCCATGCCGACCGTGCTGAAGCCCTTCGAGGAGAAGGGCGTCACCATGCTCCTCGGCCAGAAGCAGGAGAACGCGGCCGCCATCAGCAAGATCGACAAGGCCTCCGAGATCGGCCTGACCACCCCGGACTACCGACAGAAGCTGATCGACATCGCCCGCGGCGCGGCCAAGGGCGACAAGAACGGCTACTTCGCCGACCTGAACAAGAAGTGGTCCGAGGCGCAGAAGACGGTCGCCGGCTGACACACCCCGGAACAGCGGCGCGGCGGCCTCCCGCCGCCCCTCCGTCAGGCCGGCACCGCCGCGCCGCTCTCCCGGCGTCCTGCACAACGAAGGAACGATGATGACTGCACTGCAGAAGGACAGGAAGCAGGGGCCGGCCGCGGCCGCCCCGGCCGAGCCGGCTGCACCGACGAAGCCGGTCCTGCACCGGCGGCCCGCCCGCAGGCACTGGTGGTTCACCCCCTGGCTCTACCTGCTCGTCCCGCTCGCCCTCCTGGTGACCTTCACCTACCTGCCGATCGTCGACATGCTCGGCTACAGCCTCACCGACTGGGACGGCCTCAGCCCCACCAAGGAGAACGTCGGCGCGGACAACTACGTCCAGCTGTTCACCCGGCCCGAGCTGTTCAAGGTCTTCCTGGTCAGCGGTGTCTACCTGGCCGCGTCCTTCGTCCAGATCGCTGCCGCGCTGTACTTCGCCACCGTGCTGAGCTTCAACACCAGGTTCCGCAACGTCTTCAAGGGCATCCTGTTCTTCCCCTACCTGGTGAACGGCGTCGCGATCGGCTTCGTCTTCCTGTACTTCTTCCAGCCCGGCGGCACCCTCGACTCGGTGCTCGACCTCCTGGGCTTCCACGGCAAGCTGATGTGGCTCGGCGATCCGGACCTCGTCAACAAGTCGCTCGCCGGCGTCTCCGTCTGGCGCTACACGGGCCTCAACATGGTGCTGTTCCTCGGCGCGATCCAGTCGATCCCCGGCCACCTGTACGAGGCGGCGGCCCTCGACGGCGCCAACCGCTGGCAGCAGTTCCGGCACATCATCGCCCCCGGCATCAAGCCGATCATCAGCCTCAGCATGATCCTGGCGATCTCCGGCTCCCTCGCGGTCTTCGAGATCCCCTACATCATGACCGGCGGCGCCAACGGCAGTGAGACGTTCGTCATCCAGACCGTCAAGCTCGCCTTCCGGTTCGACAAGGTCGGCCTCGCCTCCGCCGGCGCCGTCGTGCTGCTCCTCGTCATCCTGCTCGTCACCTGGATCCAGCGCCGCCTGGTGCCGGAGGAGAGGGTTGAACTGTCGTGACCACTACCGACACCGCCGTCGCCGCCCGCCGCACCCGCCGGGCGCCCCGCGTCACCGCCGGCGGCACGGCCAAGTACCTGTCGCTGCTCGCCGCCAGTGCGATCGTCCTCGTCCCGCTGGTGGTCGTCCTCTTCACCTCGCTGAAGGACAGCAAGGAGGCCCAGACCACCGGGCCGCTGACACCGCCCGACAACTGGTTCAACCTCGGGAACTACCTGACGGCCTTCGACGAGGGGCAGATGCTCCAGGCCTTCGTCAACACCTCGGTCATCCTGCTGGTGTCGACCGCCGGCACGGTGCTGATCGGCTCGATGACCGCCTACGCCATCGACCGGTTCGACTTCCGCCTGAAGAAGCTGGTGATGGGGCTCTTCCTCGTCGCCACGCTCGTCCCCGGCGTCACCACCCAGGTCGCCACCTTCCAGATCGTCAACGACCTCGGCGCCTTCAACACCCGCTGGGCCCCGATCCTGCTCTACCTCGGCACCGACATCGTCTCCATCTACGTCTTCCTGCAGTTCATCCGCTCCATCCCAGTCTCCCTCGACGAGGCCGCCCGGCTCGACGGCGCCAACAGCTTCACCGTCTACTGGCGGATCATCCTGCCGATGCTGAAGCCGGCCGTCGCCACCGTCGTGATCATCAAGGGGATCACCGTCTACAACGACTTCTACATCCCCTTCCTCTACATGCCGGCCTCCGACCTCGGCACCGTCTCCACCTCGCTGTTCCGCTTCAAGGGGCCCTTCGGCGCCCACTGGGAGACCATCTCGGCCGGCACCGTCCTGGTGATCCTGCCGACCCTCGCGGTCTTCCTCGCCCTCCAGCGCTTCATCTACAGCGGCTTCGCCGCCGGATCGACCAAGTGACCGCCGCCCCGGCCCGGCACCGCACCTGCGCCGCGGCGCCGGGCCGCCGAACGAGCAGGGAGGGTACGTGAGTTTGCGCGTCACCATCCGCGACGTCGCGGCCCGGGCCGGGGTCTCCGCCGGGGCGGTCTCGCTGGTCTTCAACGACCGCCCAGGAGTGTCGGCACCCACCCGGGCAAAGGTCCGCGCCGCCGCGACCGAACTCGGCTGGGTGCCCAACCCCGCCGCCCACAGCCTCGCCAGGGCCACCCCGAACACCGACACCGTCGGCCTGGTCGTCTCCCGCCCCGCCCGCCAACTGGGCCTCGAACCCTTCTACATGGAGTTCATCTCCGGCATCGAGAGCGTCCTCGCCGAACGGTCCGCCTCGCTGCTGCTGCGGCTGGTCGCCGACCGGGAGCAGGAGAGCAGCGTCCACCGGGCCTGGTGGAAGGAGCGGCGCGTCGGCGGCTGCGTCCTGGTCGACCTCACCGAGAACGACCCCCGCATCCCCGCCCTCGCCCGCCTCGGCATGCCCGCCGTGGCCGCCGGCCACCCCGGACTCACCGGCGGCAGCGCCACCGCCGTCTGGACCGACGACGCCGCAGCCGTCGAGGAGGCCGTCCGCTACCTCGCCATGCTCGGCCACCGCCGGATCGCCCGGGTCGGCGGCGACCCCGCCCTCGGCCACACCGCCATCCGCACCCGCGCCCTGGAACGGATCACCGCCGAACTCGGACTCGAACCGGCCCGCAGCCTGCCCACCGACTTCTCCGGACAGGCCGGCGCCCGCGCGACCCGCATCCTGCTGGCCTCGGCCGACCGCCGCCCCACCGCGATCATCTACGACAACGACATCATGGCCGTCGCCGGCGCCGCCGTCGCCCACGAGTTCGGCCTGCACATCCCCGGCGACCTCAGCCTGATCGCCTGGGACGACTCCCAGCTGTGCCGGCTCACCCACCCGCCGCTCTCCGCGATGAGCCACGACGTGCACGGCTTCGGCGCCCAGGTCGCCCGCAGCCTCTACGACCTCATCGACCGCCGGCCCGTCACCTCCGGCCCCGCGCCCACCCCGGTCCTGCTCCCGCGCGGCAGCAGCGCCCCGCCCCGCGCCGCCTGACCGCGGCCCAGACCCCGGTCCGCCCCCGCCTCCCTGTTGAGGGTCAAGGAGAGCGGGGGCGGACCGGACCACCCGAACCGGAGCACCCCATGACCGAGCACCGACCCGCCGCGGGTCTGCTCAGCAACCGGATCCGCCCCTACGCCTGGGGCTCCACCACCGCCATCCCCGACCTGCTCGGCACCCCGCCCACCGGCGAACCCCAGGCCGAACTCTGGCTCGGCGCCCACCCCCAGGCACCCTCCCGCCTGGACCGCGGCACCGGCCCCGAACCCCTGACCGCCGTCATCGCCCGCGACCCCGACGGTGAACTCGGCACCGCCGTCACCGCCCGCTTCGGCCCCCGCCTCCCCTTCCTGCTGAAGGTCCTCGCCGCCGAACACGCCCTCTCCGTCCAGGTCCACCCGACCGAGGAGCAGGCTGCGGCCGGACACGCCGCCGAAGAGGCCGCCGGCGTCCCCGCCGACGCACCGCACCGCCTCTACAAGGACCGCCACCACAAGCCCGAAATGCTCTGCGCGCTCGACGACTTCGACGCCCTTTGCGGCTTCCGCCACCCCGCCGCCACCGCCGACCTCCTCGCCGCCCTGCACGTGCCCGCACTCGGGCCCTGGCTCGACGTCCTGCGCACCGCCGACCCCGCCACCGCTCTGCGCACCGTCCTCACCGAGGCCCTCGGGCCCGGCCGGGCCCGCGCCACCGGCGCCGCCACCGAACTCTCCACCGCCCTGGCCCGCTCCGCCGAACGGCCCGGACCGCACGCCCACAGCTACGCCGCCTACGCGGCCGCCGCCCGCGACTACCCCGGCGACCCCGGCCTGATCGCCGCCCTGCTGCTCAACCACGTCCGGCTGGGGCCCGGCCAGGCCGTCTACCTGGACGCCCGGGTCCCGCACGCCTACCTGCGCGGCACCGGCGTCGAGATCATGGCCAACTCCGACAACGTGCTGCGCTGCGGCCTGACGCCCAAACACATCGACACCGGAGCCCTCGCCGCCGTCGTCGACTTCACCCCGACCGCCCCCGCCCTCGTCGAGGCCCGCCCCGACGGCCGCGGCGAGACCCACTACCCGGCGCCCGCAGCCGAGTTCGCCCTCTCCCGACTCGACCTCGCCGGCCCTACGGCCCTCCGCGACCCGGGCCCGCAGATCCTGCTCTGCACCGCCGGCACCGCCCGGCTCACCGGGCGCACCGGCCCCGCCCTCACCCTGAACCGCGGCGACAGCGCCTACCTCCCGGCCGGCACCGAAGCCGTACTCGACGGAAACGCCACCCTCTTCCGGGCCCGCGTTCCCTGACCCGACCGGCGCGGGTCTTCAACAGGCGCTCGGGTGGTCGCTCCAGGGGCGCGGGAACTGCGCAATTCGGATGCGGGCCACCGTGCGAACTGCGGCTCGGCCCATGCCGTCGTGACGCCCCGAAGCGACCCGCCGAGCGATCCCGTCGTCGACTACGGCACCGTCCACGTCTACCCGCAGAACTGGGGCGAGACCAGCGGCTCCAAGCCCGGCGCCGACGCCACCGCCTGGGGCACCAGGTGGATCGAGGACCACATCCGCGACGGCCGCACCCTCGGCAAGCCCGTCGTCGTCGAGGAGTTCGGCCTCCAGATCGACGCCGGACGCGACATCCCCGACACCGCCGCCCGCGACCGCGCCTACACCGCCTGGACCGACGCCGTCCGCACCGCCGGCGGCGCGGGCGACCAGTTCTGGCTGCTCACCTCCCGCGTCGACGACGGCTCCTGCTACCCCGACTACGACGGCCACCGTGTCATGTGGCTCGACGACCCCGCCAACCCCACCCGCACCACGGCCCGACTCTTCGCCGCCCACGCCAAGGCCATGACCCCCACCCGCTGACCCACCCCGCCCGCCGCCCGAGTGACCGCCCACCCCCTCCGACCTGACAGGATGGACCGGGCGAGCCGCACCCGCGGCCCGCCCGCCGGGTCGACGAGAGGGATGCAGCATGGGACGCCGGGTGACGATCCGCGACGTCGCCGCCCGGGCCGGGGTCTCCGCGGGGGCCGTCTCGCTCGCCCTCAACGACCGGCCGGGCGTCTCCGCCGAGACCCGGCGCCGCATCGTCGAGGCCGCCCGCGACCTCGGCTGGTCGCCCAACCTCGCCGCCCGCTCCCTGGCCCGCGGCGCGCAGGTGCACACCATCGGCATGGCGATCACCCGGGACACCGCCGGCGCCGGCCTGGACTCCGTGCACATGGCGCTCATCGGCGGCATCGAGAGCGTCCTGACCGAACGCCCCTGCGCCCTGCTGCTGCACATCGCGGCCGACCCGGAGGCCGAGCTCGCGCTGTACCGGCAGTGGTGGCAGTCCGGCCGGGTCAACGGTTCGGTGCTGATCGGGGTGTCGGCCGACGACCCGCGCATCGAGGCGGTCCAGCGCCTCGGCATGCCGGTGGTCGCGGTGGCCCCGCCGCAGTTCAGCGGCCCGTTCCCGGCGGTCACCGGCGACGACGCCGCGGCCACCACGGAGGCCGTGCGCTACCTGGCGGCGCTCGGGCACCGCCGGATCGCCCATGTCCGCGGGCCGGCGGCGCTCGGCCGGAGCATCCTGCGGGCGGAGGCCTTCGAGGTCACCGCGGCCGACCTCGGTCTGGCGGACGCGCCGAGCGTCCACACCGACCTGTCCGCGCACGGCGGGGCCCGGGCGACCCGCCAGCTGCTCGCCGGGGCCGACCGGCCGACGGCGATCCTCTACGACAACGACATCATGGCCGTGGCCGGTGTCGCGGTCGCCGCCGAGATGGGTCTGCGGGTGCCGGCGGACGTGTCGATCGTGGCCTGGGACGACTCCGACCTGTGCCGGATCACCTGGCCCGCCCTGTCGGCCCTCAGCCACGACCCGTTCGCCTTCGGCGCCGAGGTCGCCCACTGCCTGCTCGAGCTGCTGGACAACGGCCACGCGCCGTCCCGGATCATCGGCGCCCCCGTGCTGGTGCCCCGCGGCACCACCGCCCCGCCGCCGCGCGGCGACTGACCCCTCGGCACGCCGGCCCGGCCGTTCACGCCTGCGGTGCCGCCGTGCTGCCCCGTGGGGTGAGCTGCGGCGCCAGGTCCTCGTACCCGCCGGTGTCGCGGCCGGAGATCAGCGCGAGCAGGGTGCGGGCGGCGTTGGCGCCGTAGGCGTGGATGTCGCGGGTCAGTGCGGTGAGCGGGGGCCGCACCACCTGGACCAGCGGGGAGTCGTCCCAGGCGACGATCGACAGGTCGCGGGGCACCTGGAGGCCCATCTCCTGGGCGACGGACAGCCCGGCGACCGCCGTGATGTCGTTGTCGTACAGGACGGCCGTCGGACGGACGGGGGAGAGCAGCAGGCGGCGGGTGACCCGGGCGCCGTCCTCGCCGGTGTAGTCGGTGTGGACGGTGGGCAGCGCCTCCACACCGAGGTCGGCGCAGGCCGCGGCGAAGGCCCGGTCGCGGATCGAGGTGTGGACCAGGCCGCTCAGCCCGGCCACCCGGCCGATCCGCCGGTGGCCGAGCGCGGCCAGGTACTCCACGGTCTCGCGGACGGCCGCGGCGTCGTCCGACCAGACGGGGGTCAGCGAGCCGGACCCGGAGGGGTGGCCGATCACCACGGTCGGCAGGCCCATCTGCTCGAGGGCCGGCACCCGCTCGTCGTCCTCCCGCAGGTCGACCAGGATCGCGCCGTCGATGTGCCGCTCGCCCCACCAGCGCCGGTAGGCCTCGAGCCCGCGCTCGTGGTCGGAGACGACCTGCAGGGCGAGCGAGTAGGAGGCGTCGGACAGGACGTTCTCGATGCCGCCGATGAGCTCCATGAAGAACGGCTCGGTGCCGAGCATCCGGGCCGGCCGGCACAGCGCCAGGCCCACGGCCGCGGCCTTCGCGCCGCTGAGCGCCCGGGCGGCGCTGTTGCGGACGAAACCGATCTCCTCGGCGACGGCCACGATCCGCTGCCGGGTCGCCTCGGAGACGCCGGGCTGCCCGTTCAGCGCGTTGGAGACGGACACCTTCGACACCCCGACGATCCGGGCGATGTCGGTGATGGTGGGCCGGCGCGCGGGAGGACTCTGCTGCTGGGACACCTGATCCACGAGACCCTTCTGAACCGATGAAGCGGTGTGCTCCCCTCAAGCTACTACGGCTCCGGTCACCGCTGTCGCCTGCCCAGGGTTCCCGGCGAGGCCGAAACCGAAACCGGTAAATCCGCCATTGACAGGGCTTTGGTGCGGCCGTACGGTGAATGTTCATTAAGCGGTTAACAACCTCCCGTCGGCCGTTGCCGACAGGGCCGACCGCACGCCGTCGACCCCGCCGGGCCGAGCCGCTCCGGCGCGGTGCGGTCGGTCGCCGTCCGGTGATCGCGACGGCCCCACGGACGCGGTGCGGACGGACGCCCCAACACTCCGTCCGCACCGCCACCCACCCTCGGCCGGCCTCCGTGCGCCGAACCTGCGCGCCCCTGCTGCGCACACCGTGCCGCGCTCGCCCCGGACTGCCCCGGCCCGCCCCGCACTCCGCGCCCGGGGCCGTAGCGCCGCGCCCCCGACGACTCCACGACCTCAGCGAAGGACCTCCGACGATGCGAAGAAGGTGGACGGCCGCCGCGGCCGCGACCATGGTGGCGCTCACGGCCTGCGGCAGCGAGGGCGGCACGCCCCCGCCCTCCGCGGCCCTGGCGGGCGTCGACCCCGAGCGGGTCTCCGGCGAGATCACCGTGCTGACCAACCGCACCGACCAGGTCTCGGACGGCACCCTCGAGCGCTACGCCGACGCCTTCCGCAAGGTCTACCCCGACGTCGAGGTCCGCTTCGAGGGGTTCACCGACTACGAGGGCGAGGCGATGAAGCGCCTGAAAGGGGATCGGCCCGGCGATGTGCTGCTGATCCCCGACAGCCTGGCCATCGGCCGGTTCCCGGCCTACTTCGACCCCCTCGGCAGCGCCGACGACCTCGCACCGACCTTCGACTTCACCGAGTACGCCACCGTGGGCGGCAAGGTCTACGGCCTGGCGAACATCGGCATCGCCACCGGCCTGGTCTACAACAAGGCGGTCTGGCGGGAGGCCGGCATCACCGAATGGCCCAGGACGGGAGGGGAGTTCATCACCGACCTCAAGGCGATCAAGGCCGCGACCGGTGCGATCCCGTACTACACCAACTACAAGGACGCCTGGCCGCTGCGCCAGTGGTCGGACGTGATCGGCGCGCCGAGCTGCAGCAACACCGCCAAGGACGCGCTGGCCTCCACCGCCGAGCCGTGGCGGGCGGGCCAGGACCCGTACGCCGTCGACGGCCTCCTCTTCGACGTGGTGCACGAGAAGCTCTCCGAGGGCGACCCGACGGCCACGGACTGGGAGCAGTCCAAGGCCCTGATGGGCAGCGGCAAGGTCGCGACGATGCTGCTCGGCTCCTGGGCCGTGCCGCAGATGCGGAAGGCCGCCGGGGCCGCCGGGCACAACCCCGACGACATCGGGTTCATGCCCTTCCCGGCGCAGACCAACAGCCACCACTGCTCGGTGGCCAGCCCGGACTACAAGTACGCCGTCAACAAGCACTCCAGGTACAAGGACGCCGCGCGCGCCTGGATCTACTGGTACATCACCCAGTCCGGCAGCGCACGGGCCGAGCAGGCCATCTCCACGGTCACCGGCACACCGCTGCCCGACGTCCTGAAGCCCTTCGACGAGCGGGGCGTGCGGATCGTGGTGCAGACCCAGGACGGCGCGGCCGCCGTCAGCGCGATCGAGAAGGCCTCCGGCATCGCCCTCGACACACCCGAGTACCGGCAGCGGCTGATCGACGTGGCCCGTGGCGCCGCCCCGGGCGGCCGGGACGCCTTCTTCTCCGACCTCAACAGGAAGTGGTCCGCCGCGCAGCGCACCGCTGCCCGCTGACCCCGTCCGCCGACCGTACTGAACCGGTCAAGTCAAGCCCTTGCTAATCCAAGGATTCGGCTGGCGGACGGCTGCAATCCATCAGGAAACATCCAGCTCAGCGGCACATTCTTGACGGTTGCCGCGCCAGCAAAACCGGTTTATGGACAGACCCTCACCGACGGGCTACGGTTGCACGCGCCGCACGTCACCGCCCGGCCGAACGAACAGGAGCCGAACATGAAGGACGTCACCCAGCTCGACCAGGGCTGGAGCCTGCACCACGACGGAGAGCTCCTCCCCGCCCAGGTCCCGGGCAGCGTCCACACCGACCTGCTGAACGCCGGGCTCATCGACGACCCGTACCTCCACGCCAACGAGAACGACGTCGCCTGGATCGGCCACCGTGGCTGGACGTACTCCACCCGGATCACCGCCGCCGGCACCCACGAGCGCACCGACCTGGTCTTCGAAGGCCTCGACACCGCGGCCCGCATCACCCTCGGCGGCACCGAGCTCGGCCGCACCCGCAACATGCACCGCACCTACCGGTTCGACGTCACCGGCCTCGCCGGCGACCTGGCCGTCCACTTCACCAGCCCCTACCAGGAGGCCGCCGAAGTCCGGGCGATCACCGGCGAGCGCCCCAACGTCTACCCCGAGCCCTTCCAGTACATCCGCAAGATGGCCAGCAGCTTCGGCTGGGACTGGGGCCCCACCCTCCCCACCTCCGGCATCTGGCGGCCCGTCAGGCTCGAACACTGGTCGACCGCCCGCCTCGCCGAGGTCCGCCCCCTCGCCACCGTCGCCGACGGCACCGGCCGCGTCGAACTGCACCTCACCGTCCAGCGCACCGCCACCGGCGCCGGCCGGCCGCTCACCGTCCGCGCCGCCGTCGACGGCCGCACCGCCGAGACCGTCCTCGACGGCGACACCGCCGTCCTCGCCCTGGACGTCCCCGACGCCGCCCTGTGGTGGCCCCGCGGCCGCGGCGACCAGCCGCTCTACGACCTCGACGTCACCCTCGCCGACCCCACGGGGCCGCTCGACACCCGCCGGCAGCGCATCGGCTTCCGCACCGTCGAACTCGACCGCTCCGCCGACCGGGACGGCACCGGCTTCACCCTCGTCGTCAACGGCGAGCGCCTCTTCGTCCGCGGCGTCAACTGGATCCCCGACGACACCCTCGTCACCCGCGTCACCCCCGAGCGCTACCGCACCCGCCTCACCCAGGCCGCCGAGGCCAACATCGACCTCGTCCGCGTCTGGGGCGGCGGCATCTACGAGGACGAGGCCTTCTACGACACCTGCGACGAACTCGGCCTGATGGTCTGGCAGGACTTCCTCTTCGCCTGCGCCGCCTACCCCGAGGAGCAGCCGCTCCGCGGCGAGATCGAGGCCGAGGCCCGCGACAACGTCACCCGCCTCACCCCGCACCCCTCCCTCGTCCTGTGGAACGGCAACAACGAGAACCTCTGGGGCTTCCGCGACTGGGGCTGGGAGCCCGAACTCGCCGGAGACTCCTGGGGCGAGGGCTACTACCTCGGCCTGCTGCCCCGCATCGTCGCCGAACTCGACCCCACCCGCCCCTACACCGCGGGCAGCCCCTGGTCCGGCTCCTGGGACCACCACCCCAACGACCCCGACCACGGCACCCACCACTCCTGGGAGGTCTGGAACCGCCGCGACTACACCGAGTACCGCGACAGCGTGCCCCGCTTCGTCGCCGAGTTCGGCTGGCAGGCACCCCCCGCCCACGCCACCCTGCAGCGCGCCCTCCCCGGCGAACGGCTCGCCGCCGACTCGCCCGGCATGCTCCACCACCAGAAGGCCGAGGACGGCAACGGCAAGCTCGACCGCGGCATCGAGCGCCACTTCGCACTCCCCGCCGACTTCGACCGCTGGCACTACCTCGCCCAGGTCGTCCAGGCCCGCGCCATCGCCACCGGCATCGAGCACTGGCGCTCCCACTGGCCCCGCTGCGCCGGCACCGTCGTCTGGCAGCTCAACGACTGCTGGCCGGTCTCCTCCTGGGCCGCCGTCGACGGCGACGGCCGGCTCAAGCCGCTCTGGCACGAGCTGCGCCGCCTCTACGCCGACCGCCTGCTCACCGTGCAGTCGACGGCCGACGGCACCCTCGAGGTCGCCCTGGTCAACCAGGCCGCCGAACCCTGGACGACCACCCTGCGCCTGCGCCGCCTCGCCGCCGACGGCACCGCCACCGCGGACACCGCAACCGAGACCACGGTGGCGCCCCGCTCGGTCACGCGCCTGGCCGTCCCGGCGGCCCTCGCCCCGGCCGACGGCTCCGCCAAGGAGTTCCTGACCGCCGACGCCGACGGGCTGCGCGCCGTGCACTTCCCGGTGACCGACCGGGTGTTCGCCTACCCGCAGCCCGAGTACGAGGTCGGCGTCCGGCCGGTGCCCGGCGCCGACGGGGCGGTGGACGTCACGGTCACCGCCCGCACCCTCGTGCGAGACCTGCTGCTCCAGGCCGACCGGCTCGCCCCGACCGCATCGGCCGACCACGGCCTGCTGACCCTGCTCCCCGGCGAACAGGCCGTCATCCGCGTGACGGGCTGCCCGCCCGTCACGCCCGAGGCCGTCCGCGGCGCACTGTTCGCCGTGGAACCGTCCTGACGGGCCGACGGCGGATCGCCGCTTGAAGCACCCGGGGCGGGGCCGTGCCACCGGCACGACCCCGCCCTGCCGTCCGTCCGGACAGCCGCCGTGTACTCCGAGTCGGTACCATCCGCACCGAGGCGGGCCCGGCGGGACCGCACGAGAGGCTGGGGGAGCGGTGTTCTGGATCGGCGTGGCCCTGTGGGGCCTGGTGGGCTGGGAGCTCGGGGCGGTGGCGTCCGGTGCGGCCGAGCTGGGCAGCGGCGCCGGCATCGGCCCGTTCGTGATCGGGGTCAACGCCGTCCCGTGGACGGCCCTGCTCGCCGTGGCCCTGCTGCGCGCAGGCCACCGGCGCCGGCTGGGACTGACCACGACGGGCCCGATGTCCCCGGCCGTCGCCAGGGTCGAGTCCGCGACCGCCCTCGACGAGGGCCCCGACCACACCGTACGGCTCGACCTCACCGTGGCACCCGCCGACCGGTCCGCCTACCGCGTCGACACCAAGGCACAGGTCAACGTGATGGACCTCGACCTCTTCCGGGCCGGCCGGACGATACCCGTCGAGTACGACCCCGAGCGGCCGTGGCACGTACGCGTCCGCCCGAAGGCCCACCGCGCCTGGACTGGCCTCGCCAAACCCGCCCCGATCGACAGCGCACCGCTCGCCACCCGCGAGAGCGAACCGCCGTACTCCTCCCGCCTTCCGCTGCTCTTCGCACTGTTCGCGGTCGTCGACGGAGCAGTGCTCTACTTCGTGCTCCTCTAGACCGTGGCGGGGGTGCGGCCACTGGTCCGCGAGGTGGAACTCGGCAAGCCTTCGGCCCTGTCGGCAGCCGCTTGGCAAGGACGGTGCTGTCGTAGTTCGTGACGGTCCACCGCCAGGTCCCGACCGGGGCGTAGCCGCGTCGCCGGTACCAGGCCACAAGGTCATCTGCTGCGGCGGACGTGTCGATGACGACGTGCCTCGACCCCAGGGCTGCAATTCTGGACTCCGCCAGTGCCAGCAGCCGTTGACCCAGCCCACTGCCCCGCTGCGACGGATCCACGGCGAGTTGCCAGAACGATCCCGCCTCCCCGGGCGCCGGGTAGCCGGCCGGCGCGGCAAAGGGCGCGGAGACGGTGACGGTGCCCAGCAGCGCGTCGTCCTCGTCGAGAGCGACCCAGCACTCGCCCTTGCTCAGGCGGTGGCGGGTGTCCTGCGGGGACTGGTAGGAAGCGAAGAAGACCCGGCCGGCCGCAGCGTGATCCGCGTACGCGCGGTGGAGCAGGAGCGTCAGCTCCTCCACCGAGTCGCCCTCCTGGAAGCGCCTCAACTGTATCGATTCCGGTGTTCCAAAACCGACCGCATCAGTGTCCATGCACACAGTCAACAGCAGTGCACCCCGAGCGCCGATTGCTTTTCGAGGGGCAGGACCCGCACTCCGATCCGAACGAAACGGCCCGGACGCAGCGCGGACGCCGGTGCGCGCCATCGCAAGGTAGGCCGCGATGGCGCGCAGCGGTGGGTGGGAGCCCGGTGGTTCGGACCTCAGATGGCGGGCACCTGCACCCAGAAGCGGGTGTCGTTGCCGAGGTTGGCGGAGTCGGCGTCGATCTGCGCCTTGATCCAGTAGACGGCGGCCTTGTGGTGGTCGATGTCGGCGGTGTTGGGGCCGGCCAGGCCGGAGGCGCCGTTCCGGTGGCCGGCGAACCAGACGCCAAGACCGTAGTGGTTCTGGCTCTGGTGCAGGCAGGAGACGTCCTGGAAGAGGTTGCCGTTCAGTGCGGCGCCGTTGTTGTACCGGCTCGCGCCCTGCGGTTCCGGGTCCGCGCCGGGGCGCCGTGGCGGGATGTGCCCGTCGAGTACGGGCCGTGGGGATCGTGGTGACGGCAGGGCAGCGGGGGACTCGCCGCACCATCCCGGACAGAGCCGACCAGGCGTGCAACCGCAGGAAGCGCGGTTCCCGTGGCGGCGGGCCACCGAAGTTCGACCCGGAGGGCTGCAGGGCCCGGCACGCGGTCAGGTGCGGCATCGATCGCCTCGAGAGACATCGAGCCGTGGCCGCCGGGTACGACGAACTCGCGGTCCGCTACGGGGCTACCGTCCTCGCTGCCGCCGTCAACGAGTGGTTGTGACGTACTGGTCCGACGACAGCTCGAACACCCGTACTCGCCGACCGCTGGTGGGATTGACGGTCTCACGGACCGGATGCATCCCCAGTTTGGTCATGATCCGCTCGGAGGCGTCGTTGCCCACTTGAGCGATGCTGACGATCCGCTCCAGCCCTCGTTCTTCGAACCCGAACCGGACGGCGGCCGCAGCGGCCTCAGTGGCCAAGCCCTGCCCCCAGTGGGAACGTCCCAGCCGCCAGCCGACCTCAACCGCCGGCAGCACCTCCGGCAAGAAGTCGGGCACCGAAAGGCCGGTGAACCCGGCCAGCTCGCCGGTGGACCGGATCTCCACGGCGAACAGGCCGAAGCCCTGTGACTCCCACTCGCTCTCCCATGCCTGGACCCCGCCGCGAGTCTGCTGTTCGTCACGGACGCTGCCGTCACGGATCCACCGCATGACCTCGGGGTCGGCATTGATGGCAGCCATGGGCGCAACGTCTTCCTCGCGCCAGCGACGCAGGACCAAACGGGGAGTCTCAAGCGTGACCACCCAATCATTCTGGATCACAAATGGGCTCTCCGTCATCATGACCAGGCGTTTTCGATAAACGCCCTAGGAGGTCTCGGCGTTGAAGCCGGGCGGTCGGCCGCCGCACGAGCCGCGCCGCAGCCGGTTGCGGACCTGGTGCACCGGCTGCGGGACGACCGCACGGACACGGCGTTCCCGCAGGTGGGAACGGATCGCGCGAGCCGAGTAAGGGTGATCCGCGATCACCGTGTCGGGCCGGGTGCGCGGTTGCCCAGGGCCGGTGCGGGGAACGCTGATCGCCGCCATGACGGTCGTGAACGCGGGCGTGTCCCCGGCCTGCCCTGCCGTCACGACGACCGCCGGCGGGCGGCCAGGGCGTCGGTGTGCACCCAGTGGATGGTCGCGCGGCGTCCGTCCAACAGCCCGGCTGCGGCCAGCACGAAAGCCCCCGTGCAGAGCGAGGCCACGCGTGCACCTGCCTCGTGGGCGGCGCGCACCGCGTCGACGAGCTCGGCGGGAGGCTCCTCGTCGACGTCGGCCCAGCCCGGCACGATCACGGTGTCGGCGTCGGGGAGCCGCTCCAGCCCGTGGTCGGGCTCCAGTCGGAACCGTTCGATCCGGACGGCGCCCGGTCCGCACAGCGTGACGTCGTACCAGGGGACCGTCACCGCGGCCGGCGCGGAGCCGAAGACCTCGTACGCCAAAGACAGTGCAGCATCCCGCCGGTGACGGCCAGTGCGGCAGTTCCCATGTCCGGAATTGTACGAGCCATGGCGTTCCGGACACTCACGGTCCGGCAGCCGTCCTCGTCAGGATGTTCACAACGGATGACGGGCCGGAGCGGACCGTTCGAGCAGGGAAGCAGGGGGAGTACCCATGGGATCAGGGCCCACGGTGGCGGTGTACGGCGCGTACGGGCACACCGGCCGCTTCGTGGTGGCGGAGCTGCTGGACCGCGGGTTCGTCCCGCTGCTCAGCGGCCGCGACGCCGAGAAGCTGGAGGCACTGGCAGCCGAATCCGGACTGGACACCCGTCCGGCAGCGGTCGACGATCCGGCCGCGCTCGACCGCGCCCTCGCCGGGGCGGCAGCCGTGGTCAACTGCGCCGGCCCCTTCGCCACGACGGCCGCGCCGGTGGCCGAGGCGGCACTGCGCGCCGGAATCCCGTACGTGGACGTGGCGGCCGAAATCGAGGCCAACGCCGACACGTTCGCGCACTTCGCGGACCGTGCCCGGGCCCGCGGAGCGGTGGTCGTCCCGGCGATGGCCTTCTTCGGCGGCCTCGGCGACCTGCTGGCCACCGCGGCGATGGGGGACTGGACGGCGGCCGACGAGGTGCACGTCGCGTACGGGCTGAGCAGTTGGCACCCCACGGCCGGGACGCGTACCGCCGGCGCGGTCTCCCGGCAGCGGCGGGACGGCCGGCGCGTCCGCTTCGCCGACGGGCGGCTGGAGTACCGGGACGACAACCCGCCCACCCTGGAGTGGCCGTTCCCCGAACCGCTCGGGACGCGGTCCGTCATCGGGGAGTTCACCATGGCCGACGTCGTCACCGTCCCCAGCCACCTGTCCGTCCCGGAGGTGCGCTGCTACATGACGGTCGAGGCGGCCAGGGATCTGTCGGCGCCCGACACACCGGCACCGACCGGGGCCGACGAACGCGGGCGGTCCGCGCAGACCTTCCTCGTCGACGTCGTCGTGCGCTCCGGCGACACCGAGCGGCGCGCCGTGGCCAGGGGCCGGGACATCTACGCCGTCACCGCGCCGCTCGCGGTGGAGGCCGTCGACCGCATCCTCACGGGCCGGACCCGGACGGTCGGCGTCGCCTCCGCCGGCGAGATCTTCGACGCCCCCGACTTCCTCCGCGCCCTGTCCGCGCACCTCACCCTGGAGCTGCACGCGTAGGAGCCGACACCGAATCGCAGAGGCGATCGGCAGGTGCCCGAACGCACCTGCCGAACGCTGCGCGGTGCACCGGAACCGTTTCCGTACACCCTGACTGGAGCGGAGCGATCACCAGGTGATATTCATACCGACAGTCGCTCTCCGCGTCCCAGCGGACACACTCCTGTGAGGAACCCCGTGCCGAACGGCCCCATCCGTCCGCGGCGCAGCGCCGCGCTGTCCGCCGCCTGTCTGATCGCTGCGGGTGCGCTGGCGTTGAGTTCGTGCGCCAAGCCTGCGGACGACAAGCGTGGGGCGGCCGCTGCGGCCGACGTGGCGGGGGCCGGTGCGTCGGCTGTCCCGGAGGCGTCGGTCTCGGGCTCGCCGTCGGCTTCCGCTTCGGCCTCCGGCTCGGCGTCCGCGTCGGCCTCCGCCTCCGCGTCCGCCTCCGGTTCGGCCTCGGCGTCGGCGTCCGGGAGCCCGTCCGCCGGTGCGTCGAAGGCGCCGGGTGCGGCCGGCGGTGCCCCGGCGGGCACGTCGTCGGGCAGCGTGTTCACCGGGCTGGCCTTCGACACCTGCACGGCCCCGCCGCTGACCACCATGAACGCCTGGAGCGGCACCTCCCCGTACGGCGCGATCGCCGTCTACATCGGCGGCAAGAACCGCGGCTGCGCCCAGCCCCAGCTGACCGCCTCCTGGGTGCGCTCGGTCGCCGGCTCGGGCTGGAAGCTGATCCCGCTGTACGTCGGCGCCCAGCCGCCGTGCCAGACCGGCAGCAGCCCGGAGAAGATCACCGCCGACACCGCGGTCTCCCTCGGTGCGGCCGACGGCGCGGACGCCGCCGCCAAGGCCTCGGCGCTCGGCATGCGCGCCGGCAGCACGGTCTACCTCGACGTGGAGGCCTACAACGCCGCCGACACCGCCTGCGGCGACGCCGTCCTCGCCTACACCCAGTCCTTCGACCGGGCGCTCAAGGCCCGCGCCTACCGGCCCGGGTTCTACGGCTTCGCCTCCTCCTCCGCGGCCGGCATCGCCAAGGCCGCCTCGCAGGGCAAGCCCGACCTGCCCGAGGCCCTCTGGTACGCCAAGTACGACGGCGCCGCCGACACCACCGGCAGCTTCCCCTACGCCGCGGGCCTGTTCACCGGCCACCGCCGCGGCCACCAGTACCAGGTCAACCAGCGCGAGACCTACGGCGGCGCCACCCTCACCGTCGACCGCAACGCCTGGGACGCCCCCGTCGCCGTCACCGGCTGAACCGGCGCGAGGACGGCCGCCGGCGGGAACGCCGGCGGTCAGTCCTCCTCGGTGAACGTCTCGCGCAGCTGCGCCTCCTGCTCGGCGGTGAGGTTCGTCTCGATGAGTTCGGCCTGCAGGCCCTCGAACGCCGGCCGGACCTTGTCGAGGACGGCGTGCGAGCTGAGGACGAACAGGGCCGAGGTACCGGGGGTGACCCGCTCCCGCACCTGCTTGATGAAGTCGTCGTCGATGCCGAAGTGCGCGAAGTGTCCGGCGGTGGCGCCGGCTGCCGCGCCCATGGCCATGCCGAGCACCGGGACGAAGAAGAGCATGCCGATCAGCAGCCCCCAGAAGGTGCCGCCCAGCGCGCCCATACCGGTCAGGGTGCTCAGCCGCCGGGTCTTCGGCTTCCTGGCGCCCTCCGGCCAGCTCACCACCGCCCCGTCCTGAACGGTGATCAGTTCCTGGCGCTGCAGGTCCTGCAGGGTGTCCAGGGCGGCCTGGGCTCCCTCCGAGGTGGGGAAGCGCCACACGGTCAGGGCTGCCATGACGGTCTCCGATCTCCCCCGACGACCTCCCCCCGACGGCGCCGCGCGCCGACTTCATTGTCGGCTCCGGCCCCCTGGGACACCACACGTGGCGCGCCCGCCGCCCCGGTCCCGACAGGGACGGGCCGTGGCCCGGCGGGAACGGGCGATTCCCGGGCATCCACAAGGGTGTGGCGCCCGGAGGCCCGGTACGCCTACGATCAGCGCCATGGACATCTCCGGGCCGCACTGACAGGCCGACACCGGCCGTCCGCCCCCGCGCCGCGCGCGGGCCGGGCGGCGCCCTGTCGACCCGTCACGTTCACCCCGAGTACCGGAGAAATCCCGTGTCCCGACCTTCTCGGGGCAGCGCCGGCTATCGCGCTGTCCTCGCACTTCCGCATGTCCGGATGCCCTTCGTCGCCGCGCTGGCCGCGCGGCTGAGCTACGGCGTCCTTCCACTGCCGCTGCTCCTGGCCCTGCGCGACGGCACCGGCTCCTATGCCGCGGCCGGTTCGGCGGTCGGCCTGTTCGGCCTGGTGTCGGCCCTGCTCGGGCCGCTGCGCGCCCGGCTGGTGGCACGCCGCCCGGGCACCCTGACGGTGCTGACGGCCTGCTACGCCCTGCTGCTGGGGGCGCTCGCGGCCGGTGCGGCCGCCGGTCTGCCGGCCTGGGCCGCCGTGCTGCTGGCGGCGGCCGCCGGGGTGTTCCCGCCGCCGGTCGGGCCGCTGATGCGTACCTTGTGGGGCGAACTGACCACCGGCGAGGAGCAGCGCCGGTGTGCGCTGAGCCTGGACACGGTGGCCGAGTCGACAGTGTTCGCCTGCGGCCCGCTGCTGGGCGGGCTGCTGGCTGCCCGGACGTCGCCCGCGTGGGCGCTGGTGGCCTGCGCAGCACTGGCGGTGGCCGGCTTCGCCGCCTTCGGCCGGGCCCTGCGGGGCCGGAAGGCGGACGCGCAGACGGCGGAGGGTGGCGGCGTCGTCCTCGGGCCGCTGCGCTCGCCCGGTTTCGTGCCCCTGCTGGCCGTGGTGCTGGCGGTGTCGGCCGCGATCGCCGTCGACGAGATCGCCGTCGTGGTGGCGTGGGGCGCGGGCGCGGCGGGGCCCCTGCTGGCACTGTTCTCGGTCGGAGGGGTGGTGGGTGGCCTGGTGTACGGCCGGCTCGCCTGGCGCGCCGCCCCCGGACGACGGCTGCTGGTGCTGGCCGCGGCGGCGACCGCCTGCTGCACGCTGCCGGCGCTGCTGTTCGCCCCGCCGGGGGCCGCGACGGCGCTGCTCGGCGCGGGTGCGTGCACGGACGCGCTGCTGGTCACCGCCTACCTGCTGGTGGAGGAGCTGGTGCCGGCCGGGTCGCGGACGGAGGCGGGCGCCTGGGTGAACACCGCGTACAACCTCGGCGGCGCACTGGGCTCGGCCGCGGCCGGACTGCTCGCCGACCGGGCCGGCCCGGTGGCGGCGTTCGTCCTTGCGGCCGTGGTCCTCGGCAGTGCGACCGCGGCGGCCGCGGTGTGGCGGTCGCCGCTGCGCGGCCGGGCGCGGGCGGTGGCGGCGTAGCGTTCGCGCGGGCTGCGGCTGCGGCCGGCCTGCAGGTGCTCGACGCCTGCAGGCCGGTGCCGTCGGCCCGACGGCCGTGCCCGGCGCGGGTGGTCAGCCCACCCAGCTGCCGGTCATGCCGAGCACGGCGGAGCCGTCGAGGTCGTTCAGCTTGGTGCCGGTGAAGCCGCGCGCCCAGTCGGAGGTCTGGAGCCGGAAGGCCGGACGGTCGGCGGTCAGGGCCTCGAGGACGGTTTCGGCGGCGGCGTCGGGGGTCTGGGCGCCGTTGAGGAACTGGGCGACGGTGCGGTCGAGGTAGGCGGTGAGGGCGGGGGCGTACGGGCCCGCCTCGGCGATCTCGGCCTCCAGGTCGAGCCGGATGTTGTTGACGAACTCGGTGGCGACGGCGCCCGGTTCGACGACGCTGACGGCCACGCCCACGGAGGCGGCCACCGGGGCGAGGCTCTCCATGTAGCCCTCGACGGCGAACTTGGCGGCGCAGTAGGCCTCGTTGAAGGGCTGCCCGACGACGCCGCCGACGCTGGTGACGGTGATCAGGCGGCCGCCGGTCGCGCGCAGGTGGGGGAGGGCGGCCTTGGAGACGTTGAGGACGCCGAAGAAGTTGACCTCCATGACCGCGCGGACGTCGGCGACGGTCTCGTTCTCGAGGGTGCCGAGGTGCCCGGCGCCCGCGTTGTTGACGACGGCGTCGAGTCGGCCGTGGTCGGCGATCACACCGTCGATTGCAGCGGCGACGGAGGCCTCGTCGACGACGTCGAGCTGCCGGACGTCGAGCTCGACGCCGGCGTCGGCGGCGGCCTTGCGGAGCGCATCGGCGCGGTCGGGGTCGCGGAGGGTGGCGACGGTGCGCCAGCCGGCCCTGGCTGCGGCGATCGCGGCCGACAGGCCGATGCCGGAGGAGGTGCCGGTGATCAGGACGACCTTGGGGGACATGGTGGGGGTCCTTCCGGGACGGGTGCGGCGCACACCGTGATTCGATGTGTGCACACACACCATAAGCATTGCGTGCGCACACACGCAACCCGGTATGATCCCTGCCATGGCGACCAGGAAGCTCACCCCGGCGGAGATGTCCGAGGCCGACCACGCCTTCTACGGCCTGGTCTGGGCCGGAACGGTGCTCACCGAGCGCGTCGACCGCGCCCTGACCGCGGCGCACGGCCTGCCGGTGTCCTGGTTCGAGGTGATGCTCTGGCTCGCCGGCAGCGAGGAGCCGGTCGCCGCCTCCGTGCTCGGCAACAGCGCGATGCTCAGCCGCAGCCAGGTCTCCCGCGTGCTGGACGCCCTCCAGGCCCGCGGCCTGGTCTCCCGCACCCCCTCCGCCCGCGACGCCCGCTCCGTCGAGGTCGCGCTGACGACCGAGGGGCGCCGCGTCTTCGAGGAGGCCGACGCCACCCGGCGGGAGTGCCTGGCGCCCGTCTTCACCGACGTCCTCGACCGGGAGGACCTCCAGGCGCTCGGCACCGTCTGGCGCAAGCTCAAGGCGAACAAGGACGCCTGACGGACAGCGGCCGGCCACCGCCGCGCCTCGGGGGCGTGGCAGCGGCCGGCCGCTGCGACCTGTCGCCGTTACTTGTCGCGGGCGTCGACCACCCGCCGCAGCTTGCCCACCGAACGCTCCAGCGTGTCGGGCGGCACGATCTCCACGGCGACGCTCACGCCGACGCCGTCCTTGACGCCCGCGGCGATGGCCGCGGCAGCCGCCTCGCGCTGCTCGGGGGTGGCGTCCGGGCGGCACTCGACGCGCACCGCCATGTGGTCCATCCGTCCGCGCCGGGTCAGCTCCAGCTGGAAGTGCGGGGCGACGGCCGGGGTCCGCAGCACGATCTCCTCGATCTGGGTGGGGAACAGGTTGACCCCGCGCAGGATGATCATGTCGTCGGACCTGCCGGTGACCTTCTCCATCCGGCGGAACGCCGGCCGGGCGGTGCCGGGCAGCAGCCGGGTGAGGTCGCGGGTGCGGTAGCGGATGATCGGCAGCGCCTCCTTGGTGAGGGAGGTGAAGACGAGCTCGCCGCTCTCGCCGTCGGGCAGCCGCTCGTCGGAGAACGGGTCGACGATCTCCGGGTAGAAGTGGTCCTCCCAGATGTGCAGGCCGTCCTTGGTCTCCACGCACTCGGCCGAGACGCCGGGGCCGATCACCTCGGAGAGGCCGTATATGTCGACGGCGTGCAGGTCGAGGCGCTCCTCGATCTCGCGCCGCATCTCCTCCGTCCACGGCTCGGCGCCGAAGATCCCCACCCGCAGCGACGAGCTGCGCGGGTCGATGCCCTGCCGTTCGAACTCGTCGAGGAGGGTGAGCATGTAGGAGGGGGTGACCATGATGATCTCGGGCCGGAAGTCCTGGATGATCTGCACCTGGCGCGCGGTCATGCCCCCGGAGGCCGGGATCACGGTGCAGCCGGCCCGTTCGGCGCCGTAGTGGGCGCCCAGGCCGCCGGTGAACAGCCCGTACCCGTAGGCGATGTGCACCTTGTGGCCGGGGCGGCCGCCGGCCGCGCGGATGCTGCGGGCGACCACGTCCGCCCACATCGACAGGTCGTTCTCGGTGTAGCCGACCACCGTGGGCCGGCCGGTGGTGCCGCTGGAGGCGTGCACCCGCCGGACGTCGGCCATCGGCACGGCGAACATCCCGAACGGGTAGTTGTCCCGCAGATCGGCCTTGGTGGTGAACGGGAACCGCGCGAGGTCGGCGAGGGTGCGGCAGTCCTCGGCGCGGACGCCGGCCGCGTCGAAGGAGCGCCGGTAGAACTCGACGTTCTTGTAGGCGTGCTGCAGGGTCTGCTGCAGTCGGCGCAGCTGGAGGTCGGCCAGCTCGCGCGGGTCGAGGCGCTCCCCGGCGTCGCGCAGGTCGGCCGGCAGCGGCTCGCCGAGGCGGCCCGCTCCGTGCCGCGGATCCCCAGTGCCGTTGCCGCCCATCGCGCCTCCCGCCAAGCCTGCCGACCGATCGTTCGGTCAGGTCGTTCGGAAACCCAGTAATCCAGGCGTGGACCACCGTGTCAAGGCTCGCGCGGCCGGCGGGATCGGCGCGACCGGCGACGTCCTCCTGCGCCGCCGGCGGGGCCCGCCGCCACTCCGCCCCGCCTGACGCCACCTGCCGTCGGCGGCCCTCCCGGTCGACGAACGCGCGCCGAATCCGTCCTCACGTCGGGCATGCGTTCCCGGGTCCGGCTCGTTGGTCCCGTCATGGTGGACGAGACGGGCGGCGAGCCCGAGCCGATGGTGTGGGCACTGGTCGTGCGGGAGCGAGAGGACGGGGAGACGGCCGCGGAGGTGATCGTCGAGGTCACCCGGGACCGGCACGCGGACCTGGTCGGCGACGCCGTGGACAGCGGATTCGTCCTGGCGGCCGGGAACGCCCCCGACACCACGGCGGTGGTGGAACTGCACGAAGGCCTCGTGGAACGGCTGGTCCTGGTCGGCGGACGCCAGGCGTGGGAGCCGCAGCCGCAGCCGGTGGCCTCCGGGACCTGGCGGGCGGCCGCCGAACACCGGGGCAGGGTGCTGGTGGTCATCGTCCCGCCGGGGACTTGGCCGACCGGGACCCCGGGCCCGGCGGGGCAGGAACGGATGGAGACGTTCGCCGCCGCCCTCGAGGACGCACGGGCACAGGGGGCCGCACTCCACGGCACGGCCGCACTCCGCACCTCCTAATGATGTTGTCAAGCCGCTGCTGTGACCGGGAGTTCATGTTGGAAGCACCGTCCGTCACGGATCAGGGCCCACAGGACGTTGACCCGTCGCCGGGCCAGGGCGAGGACGGCCTGGGTGTGCCGTTTGCCTTCGGCGCGCTTGCGTTCGTAGAAACGACGGGACGCGTCGCAGCTGCGGATGCTGATCAGTGCGGAGGTGTAGAAGACGCGCTGCAGGCCGCGGTGGTAGCGCCGGGGGCGGTGCAGGTTGCCGCTGACATTGCCGGAATCCCGGGGCACCGGAGCGACTCCGGCAAGGCTGGCCAGGCGGTCGGCCGTGCCGAAGCGGCTCATGTCGCCTGCAGTGGCGGCGATGAACTCGGCGCCCAGCAGTGGACCGATTCCGGGCATGCTGGAGATCATCTCGGCGAGTTCGTGCTCGCGAAACCGGGCCGCAATGAGCTTGTCGATCTCGGCGATCTGCTCGTTGAGGCCCATCACCTCCTTCGCCAGGGTGTGGATCACCTGAGCGGTGATCTTCTCTCCGGGGACGGCGGTGTGCTGGCGCTCGGCCGCCTCGACAGCGGCGTCGGCGAGGACTTCGGGGCTGCGGACCTTGCGGTTGCGCAGCCAGGTCTCCAGGCGTCTGCGGCCGGTGCGGCGCAGGGCGGCCGGGGTCTGGTAGCCGGTGAGCAAGGTCAGCGGGCCGACGTTTCCCAGGTCGAGGCTCCGCTCCAACGCGGGGAAAACGGTGGTGAGTTGGCCCCGCAAACGGTTGATCCGGCGGGTGCGGTCGGCGTTCAGGTCGGCCCGGCGGTTGGTGAGGACTCGCAGCTCGATGGTGTGTTCATCATCCGGCCGCAGAACGGTCAGGTCGCGGCGCATCCGGGCCTGGTCGGCGATGACGGTGGCGTCCTTGGCGTCGGTCTTGCCGGTGCCCCGGTAGCCGGCCGATGCCCGGTTGACCGCGAGGCCGGGGATGTAATGCAACTGCTGGCCGTGGTTGAGCAGCACGCTGATCAGCAGCGTGGCCATGCCCTCGGTGACATCGACCGCCCATACGACGTCCTCGCTGATCGCCAGCACGTCGGCGAGCAGGGCAAGCAGTTCCGGCTCGTCGTTCAGCGCGCGTCGCGACAGCAGTCGCTTGCCCTCGGCGTCCAGGACCACGCAGTGGTGATGGGTCTTGCCGATGTCCACGCCCGCCCATATCTGGGGCACGGGATCCTCCGGTTCGTCGGTGTGCGCTGTTCTCCCGAACGACCTCGCCAGCGTGGTCCTACTCAGCGATGCACCCGCAGGGGCTCGCAGCTCCTAATCAGCGGCCGAGTCGTCGTGAGACACCGGGCGGCCAGGTGCGGTCGAACCATCGAGTGCAACCCGCTGAAAGCCATACCCGGCGTCTCTGGGCCTCTGGACCTTACGACGGCCCGTCCAACCCACCAACAACGTAGGACCCGCTGATCGCGGTGGTCGCCCCGCCCGGCAGGCGGGCCGCCGGCCCCGGCTACGCCTCCCGCACCTCCGGGGAGAGCTCCCGCCGGCCGCGCCGCTGCGGCGCGATGCTCGTGCTCAGCGGGCCGGGCGGCGAGCCCGGCTGCGCCCGGTGGCCGCCGAACTCCGCCAAGGCCTCCGCCACGAGGGAACTCAGCCGGCCGTGGTGCGCACCGCGCCAGTAGACCTGCTCACAGGCGGTGCACTGGGCGAAGACGTCGTACGAGCGCTCGGTGCCGTCCTCCAGGTGCTTGCGGACCGTGGTCTTGGCGGCCTCGCGCAGCGTGCCGTTGCAGGCGGTGCAGCGCGTCCACGGGGCGAGCGGGGGAGCGAACCGGGACAGCACGTCCCGGAGCTGGTCCGCGGGCCGGTGGCTGTAGACGTAGGCGCCGGCCCACAGCTCGCGGCGGTGCAGCAGCCCGCGGTCCCGCGAGAGCAGCACCCGCTGCTCGGCGGCCGAGCGCGCCGCCAGCGCGGGGTCGCCGATGTCCACGCTCTCGTACGCGGCATCGACCCCGAGCAGGCGCAGCCGGCGGGCGAGCGTGCCCAGGTGCACGTCCAGGAGGAAACGCGGCGGCCCGGCGAGGTGCTGGGGCCTGGCCACGGCGAGGACGGACACCCGCTCGCCGGACGCGGGCACGCGCGAGGCGTCCGCGTGCACGCCGTCGACCAGCAGGCCGCCGACCTCGGTCAGCGGCACTCCCAGCGACTCCACGACGTGCCCGAGCGTCGAGGTGACGTCCGTCCGCACCGGCGACCGGCCGGCCCGCCTCTTGGCACCGACGAAGGTGTGCAACGGGGGGTCGAAGTCGATCCAGATCTCCGCGCTCTCCACACGACCAGCATGCCAGCCGGCGGATGCGCCGGTCGCCCCATTTCCGATCACGCCGTCCGGACCGGTCCTCATCACGTCGGGCAGGACCGCCGACGCCCGCACCGGCGCGAGTGACACGGCGTCAACCCGGGCTCCTGCGGGGGCATCCACCCGAACGGAGGTGAAGCCAGCACCAGCAAAAACCCGGATGCTGGCGGGATCGTCCCGCAGCGCCGCGCGGCGAAGACTACTCGGCATGCGAATCCTTCACCTCGGCGCCGCCGTCACCACCGTCCTCGCCCTCACCGCGCCCGCCGCCACCGCCGTGCCGGCAGCTGCGGCCCCGTCCGCCGCCGCGGACGCCGCGTCGGCCCCGCTCGTCTGGACGTCCTGCGCCGACGCCGCCGCGGACGCACGCCAACAGTGCGCCACACTCCCCGTGCCGCTCGACCACCGGGACCCGGCCGGCCCGCGGATCACCCTCACCGTCTCCCGGATACCGGCCGCCCGTCCCGACCAACGCCGCGGCGCCCTGGTGATGATCCCCGGCGGCCCCGGCAACCCGGGGCTCAACGGCCCGACCAGCGCCGTGAAGCGGCTGCCCCGGTCCGTCCTCGACCGATACGACCTCATCGGCTTCGACCCGCGCGGCGTCGGCCGCAGCACCCCCGTCGACTGCCGCCTCGCCCACGAGGACCTCTCGATGACCACCCTGCTCCCGTGGCCGGCCCCCGACGGCTCGATCACCGGCAACCTCGAAACCGCCCGGCGCATCGCCGACACCTGCACCCGCAACGGCGGTCCGGTGCTGCGCTCCCTCAGCACCAGGAACGAGGCCCGCGACATCGACCGCATCCGCCGGGCCCTCGGCGAACGCCGGATCTCCGCCTGGGGCGTCTCCTACGGCACCTACGCGGGCGCCGTCTACGCCACCATGTTCCCCCAGCACACCGACCGGATCGTGCTGGACAGCAACGACGACCCCGATCCGACCCGCGTCGAGCGCGGCTGGCTGGCGGCCTACGCCGTCGGCGTGGAGGACCGCTTCCCGGACTTCGCCGCCTGGGCCTCCGACCCGGCCAACACGGACCACCGGCTGGCCGACACGCCCCAGCAGGTCCGCGAGCTGTTCCTCCGCCTCGCCGCGCAGCTGGACAGCGCCCCGCTGCCCTGGCCCGGGGCCAACCCCGCCCGGCTCGACGGCAACACCCTCCGCGCGGCGCTGCTGGACACCCTCTACGCCGACGCCCGGTTCCCGCGCCTCGCCGAGCTGATGCTCGCCGCCCAGGGCAAGCACGGGCTGCCCACCGCCAGCACCCCGCCGGACAAGGCGATGCAGAACTCCGTGGCGGTGTCCGTCGGCACCCTCTGCAACGACGTCAGCTGGCCCCGCTCCGCCGACGGCTACGCCCGGGAGGTCGCGGCCGACCGGATCAAGTACCCGCTGACCGCCGGGATGCCGGTGAACGCGATGCCCTGCGCCTTCTGGCCCACGGCCCCCGCGGAGGCGCCCGTGGTGGTCTCCGACCGCGGGCCGTCGAACATCCTGATGGTGCAGAACCTGCGGGATCCGGCCACGCCGTACCGCGGCGCGCTCAAACTGCGGGCGGCACTCGGAGACCGGGCCCGCATGGTCAGCGTCGACGCCGGCGGCCACGACGCCTACGCCGCGAACGGCAACGCCTGCGGCGACGCCCTGGTGTCCCGCTTCCTCGCCGACGGCCGCCGCCCCGAGCACGACGTCCTCTGCCCCGCCGAGGGATGACGGAGATGCAGTCCCACCGTGCCAGCCACCGTGCGGTCACCAGGACTCCCGAACCCCTGGGGATTCGCGCGGCGGCCGGCACCCCATGGCCGCTAGAACCGCAGTGGGGCGAGGTGCTCGGGGACGATCACGCGGGTCCGGGGCGAGTGGCGGCGGATACGTGCGACCAGGCCGTCCAGGTCGGCGCCGGGGTCGCGGACGGCCGGGTCCGCGAGCGGAACCTCGAAGTTGTCCCAGTGCACGGGCACGACGGTGCGGGGCAGGTCCAGCGCGGTCAGCAGACGCTCGGCGTACCTGTGCGTGGAGGAGCTGCTCTGCACGGCGACCATCGCGACATCCGGCCGCAGCCCGGTGAGGTTGCGTGCCACGAAGTCGCTGGCACCCATGAGGAACGCCGACGGCCCGTCACCGAAGCGGATCTGGAAGGCCAGGGTGTCGCCCTCGGGCAGGTCCGCGATGGTGGCGGGCGGTGCGGCGGGCGGAGCGGTGAGCGTGCCCGGAGCGAAGTAGCGGTACTCGGCGTTGCGGCTGTGCAGGCCGGCCACCACTTCGACGACACAGTAGCCGAAGTCGAGGACCTCGCCGCCCTTCACCACCACCAGGCGGGAGGCGGGCACGCCCATGGCCCGCAGCAGATGGCAGGTGGTCGCGGTACCGACCACCGGGGCGGTGCTGCCGGCAGCCAGATGGGGAACGTCGTTGATGTGGTCCCAGTGGCTGTGGCTGACCAGGATCAGATCGGGCTTGCCGGCATGCCGGTCCACCAGGCCGCCATCGACCGTCAACGGCGTAGCGCTGTTGAACGGCGACTTGAACAGGCCCGTGTCGAATCGGGTGATGTACGGGTCGAACAGGACGTTCTTCCCCGCCCCCTCGATCCGCCAGCCCGCCGTGCCGAGCCACCGGAACACCGGGCCCGTTCCGCCGGGCGAACCGGGCCTGGCAGGACTTGTGGCATCGGCGGCCGCAGCGTCGGCAGTGGCCGCCAGCGGCAGGGCGGCGGCCCCCGCGGCCGCCGTCCTGAGCAGACTCCGTCGAGCGATCGGATTCTCAGGCATCCGTACGGATTCCCTTCCTCGATGGCGGGGTACCGGCCGGCACCCCGCAGTCGAGGACGGTGATCGATCGACGCCCGGTTGCATGCGAACAGTAGTGAGTCGCGCGCTTCCTCAGCAGTGTGCCGTCGCGGTTTCGGCCGTGGCGCGGTTGAGCTCGGCGACCGGAAAGGGTGTCCGCTTGCTCTCCGTCAGCAGCCGGCGGTGAAAGCCCTCCAGGACGACGGCGGTCCGGGCATGCCGTTCGATGATCGCCGCGACCTCCGGCAGAACACCCTCGGGCCGTCGACCTGCGATCCACTCCTGCAGGAACACGCCTGCTTCCGTACCGCCCCGGAGGCGGTCGACGAGGTGGTGGTGGAGCAGATGGCTTGCGGTGTAGTGGCGGTCGTATGCGAGATGGTCCGAGAGGAACCGCCCCTCGGCCGCCGAGAGTTCGAAACCCGAGCTGAGGGCCAGTCCGAAGTCCGCGAAGTAGATCAGCCGGCCGTCGGTCAGGAGGTTGCGGAAGTGGGCGTCGAAGTGCACCAGCCCGCGAGAGCTCATGAACGCGGCACTCCGCGCCACGGAATCCTCCACCCACGAGTAGGCGGAGCCGTCGACGGCCGGTGCCGCAGTCTCCTGCTGCTCGTGCAGCCACGCCCCGACCGTCTGCGGCACGTGCTCCAGGAAGAGCACCAGACTGCAGGAGGACCGGCCGACGGCCTCCAGCCGCTCGCGCACGGCCCGGGAGTTCTCCCAGTGGGCGACCGCTCCGTCGATGCCCCCGAACTCGTCCACGAAGCCCTCGGGAGGGGAGTCGGGCAGGACACGCCAGTGGTACATCAGGGGAAAGCCCTCGTACTCCCTCCCCAGGACCCAGTTGGTGGTCATGGTGTGCACGGCCAGCTCCCGCCAGGCACCGAACCCGGCCGAGCCGACGCCGTACTGGTAGAACATCGGCAGGCCGAAGAGGTTCGCCGTGGACCGGACGTTCTCCGGACGGGACTCGAGGTCCGTCAGGGGCACCCTCTTGACGAAGACCCGTGTCCCGTCGACGTCCAGTTCCGCGGACCTGCCGCCGATGCCGGATCCGACCGAGGAGGCGGACGCCACGGCGTCACCGAGTCGCCGGTCGCTCAGCAGGGCCAGGCGGGTAGCCACGGTCCCGTAGGCAGCGAGACGCGCCGCGTACTGGGATTCGCAGCGGCGCATCGACGTCTCCTCGGTGCCCCGACCAGGGCTTCGGCGATCACACGAGCGTCATCGACCCTATCCGCCGAGCAACGTGGCGGTGCAGTCCGCGAGGATCGCGTGTCGGGTCTCCAGGGCAGCGGCCAACAGGCGTTCGTCGATCTCCGTCTCGGCGTCCCGGGTCGAGTCGTTGACGGGGATCCGGGTACGCCGCTCGATCACCCCGGCCACCGCGGGCAGGGCCGGCAGCGCGTAACGGCCCATGCGCGCCAGGCAGGTCAGGTAGTGCTCGCCGACCGCGTAGTCACCGATGTACGGCGTGATCAGGCCCATCAGCCGGGGCAGGGCGGACAGACCCGCGTGCCGCAGCCAGAGCGGTGCGCACAGGGCCTGCATCCGTCCGGGCCATCGGAAGGTGAGGTTGTACAGCTGGGCGGCCTGGCGGAATGTCAGCGGCCCTGCATCCAGCAGAGCCCCGAAGACTTCTGGGGCGTCCGAAAGACGGGCGACACCGACAGGCTTGGCCGCGAGGAGTGCGGCAGCGGACGTGCTGCTGTACGTCGGCCGGGCGTGCTGTCGCGGGCAACGGGGTCTCGGATACGGCGTGAGCGCGACGGTGGCCGCCAGGCTGCCGTGCACCTGCATGGCCGACCGCGAGATCGAGGCGGTCCTGAGCGCCTTCGCCATGGCCGGGCCGACCGTTCGCCCGCTGTGGAGGATCAGCAGCGGCAACAATTGCACCGGAGCCGCACGCCAGTTGTGACATGCCTCGCGGGCCATCGCGGCGCCGGCCTCCCGGGTCCCGGGCTCGGCCAGGAGCGCGGCCGTGACGGCGTACGCATGGTGCTCACGCCCGAGCGCGTACAGCACCCGACCCCACTCCCGTCCGGCGTCCGGCAGATGGATCGCGGCCTCCCGGACGTCGGCCTGCAGCGCAGCGTCGAGACCAGGCCAGTGCGGGGGAGGGGCCGACCGCAGATTCGCCAGGTTGGCGAGGAAACGGACGGATGCGGAGGGTGCCGCGGCGGCTCCCGGTGCCACCTCCCGGTTCGGCCGCTTCACCGTTCGGGGCGGTGGCCGCCCTTCCGTGCAGAGGAGTCGTTCATGCAGCCGATCGTGTCATGCGCAGCGGCATCCCGGCCATGGAATTGCCGAGTCCGAGCTGTCCGCGACCACCGAACGGTCGGCGGGTCCGGCATCGTAGTGCGCCCGGTCCGTGTCCGTGTATCGTCCGGGCTCATGGCTGACCTGGCAGGGCGCTGGCGGGACTTGAACAAGGCGTACTGGGACGAGCGGGTGCCCATCCATCTGGACGGAACCTTCTACGACACGGCGGGGTTCCGCGCCCGGCCGGATTCGCTGAAGGACTTCGAGAAGGCCGAGGTGGGCGATGTCAGAGGCAAGCGCCTGATCCACCTGCAGTGTCACTTCGGCCGGGACACGCTGTCCTGGGCGGCACGGGGAGCACAGGTCACCGGGCTGGACTTCTCTCCGCCCGCGATCGAGGCGGCTTCCCGGCTCGCGACCGAACTCGGCATCGATGCACGCTTCTTGACCGCGGACGTCTACGACGCCGTCTCGGCGGTCGAGGGGGAGACCTTCGACATCGTCTATGCCAGCTTCGGGGCGCTGAACTGGCTTCCCGACATGAGCCGCTGGGCGTCGGTGGCCGCCGAACTGCTCGCCCCGGCCGGGTGCCTCTACCTTGCGGAGTTCCATCCCTTCAGCTTCGTCCTCGACGACGAGACCGGAAGCACGGTCACCCACGACTACTTCGACGAAGGCCCGGAGGCCTCTGGCGGCCCCGGCAGCTACGCCGACGAGGCGGCGACGACCGAACACAACGCGACCGTCGAGTGGCGGCACAGTCTGTCGACCGTCGTCTCGGCGATCGCCGGAGCCGGGCTGCGGATCCAGTTCCTCCACGAGCACGACCACACCTTCTATCTCCAACGCCAGTCGCTCGAGTCCCACGACGGCGACGTCTACCGGCATCCTGCAGGCACTCCGCGGACCCCCCTCACCTACTCGATCCGCGCTGAGAAGGTCTGAGCCGCTTCCAACTGCCGAGGCGCCATCGACTCGGGCATCGGCCGAGGTCTCCGCCCGCAAGCGTCGGCGACATCGATCAGTCACCCGATCGGGTGACTCGGGGTTGGGTGATGACCGTGCGCGGGCAGAGCTCGGGCGTGACGAACTCATCGACCAGCCGCCACCGTCGGCGCCGCCACCGGGCAGGCCCGGCCGCCGTGCCCACCCCCTCCGTGATCGTCCGTTCCGCAGTCGGGCGGCCCGTGGCCACGGCCGATCCCGCCCGGCACCGCGGCGGCGGCCCGAGCCGCTGCTGCCGCACATGGGCGAGCGAGCGCCTGCTGCCCTGTGGAACGCCGGTACGCACCACCTGGCACGAGCCCGCCTGCCAGGCCCGGGACCGCACCGCACCCCGGCCATGACCTGACGACGCGCCAAGAGGGCGGACGGTCCGGGTTCCGCCGTCAGGCACCGCCGCCCGCATGGTGCACGGTCAGCTCGCCGTAAGCGGTCAGGGCGGCTGCCGGGTCACCCGGTGTGCCGCGCAGGGTGTGGTCGAGGAAGGCGAGGCAGGCGGCGGCGGTCGGCCCGGGGACGTCCGACCGGTCGGCGGAGCCGACGAGCGAGGGTACGGACGGAAGGTAGAGCGGTGCGTCCGTGAAGGTGAGGTGGGCTGCGCCGGGCACGGTCAGGCGGTAGGTCGTTGCGGTGCTGAGGGCCAGGACCCGGGTGAGGTGCGGGAGGTAGTCGGGGTCGGTCTGCGGGCCGATGGCCTGGGTGAGCGCCAGCACGGGCTGGTGGAACGGTGTTGGTGCGGGGTCGTGCGGGGCGCCGTCCAGGTCGACGACGGCGGCGAACCCGGCGTCCTGGCGTGCGGCCATGAGGGCGGCGGCCCCGCCGAGGGAGTGGCCCGTGACGGCGACCCGGGCGGTGTCGAGCCGGCCGGTCAGCGGGCCGGGGATCTCCCCTCGCTGCATCCTGTCCAACTGGCTACGGACGAAGGCGAGATCGGCAGCCCGGACCTCCGTCCAGCGGACGGCGTGCTGCTCGTCCTCGGCGCGGTCGCCGGTGGCGGTGACCGCCGTCCGGACGACCCGGCCGTCGGCCAGCAGCACGGCGGCGGAGTCATAGGGGTGGTCCAGGCCTGCCACCACATAGCCGTGGCTGGCCAACTCCTCCGCCCACGCCGTGTTCTGGGAGCGGACGCCGCCCAGGCCGGGGGAGAACAGGACGACCGGGAACCGGCCGGCGCAGTCGGCCGCCGCGGCGTCGTGGACCGAGCGGGTCCGGGCCCGCGGGAGCCCGTCGAGCAGGAACCCGGGGAGGCCCGCGTAGGAGGCGAGGCCGTCGGCGACGATCTCGGCCTCCTGCTCGGTGCGTCCGAGATACGGGGCGCGCGGCGCGCCCTTGGACGGTCGGGCCGGGTACCAGAGTTGGACCACGACCGTACGCCGGTCGGCCGGGTCGGCAGTCGCGGTCTCCGGGCGTTGCCCGTCCGTCCACTCGAGGACGGTGGTGCCGACCGCGAACCGGCCGGACGGCTGGGGAAACGCCGGTGCCGGGAACGCCCAGGCCGCCAGCGGGCCGACGGCTATGAGCAGGAGGCAGGCCGCCGAGCCCGGCAGTGCGAGCCACCGGCGGACCCTCCGCGGTGGTCGGCCTGCCCGGCCGGGCAGCAGCGGAGCGACCGCAAAGGGAGCGACCAGCGCCGCGGCCACCAGCACCGGGGCCAGTTGCCAGCGCAGCGGACCGGCCACTGTCGCCCCCGCGGCGGACAGCACGACCACCGCCACCGCGCCGACGGCCACCGGCCGACGTACGCGCTCGGGAAGCCATCGCACCAGCACCAGGGCGACCGCCCCCAGCACCACAAGGATTTCCGGCAGGGACATCTGAAGTACCGTCATGCTTTCGGACACGCCACCATGCTCGGCCGCCACGGCCTGCCACCGCATCGGCCGGGAGTCGAGACCGTGTGCCACCGGAGGCTGATGGACGGGCGGCACGGTCTCCACCTTCGTGCGTACGGTCGTCCACCGACAGGAGCAGAGTCAGCAGCGGGCAGCGGGCCGCAGTCACCAGCGGGTAGCGGTCACCGCGCCGCCGTGGGCGACGGCAGCTCATCGGCCGCGAGCCGCGCGAGACAGCGGTGCAGGTGCCCGGCCGCCTCGAGCAGGGCCGTGGCCTGCCGTACGAGGGTGGCGTTCCGGTCGGCGAGGGCGGCGCGCAGCGCCTCCCTGCCGCCGGTCCGCCGCAGGTCGTCGAGGACCGACCGGATCTGCGGCAGCCGGTAGTGGCTCTGCCGCAGCACCGCGATGATGCGGGCGTCGCGGACGTCCGCCGGGCCGAAGCGGCGGTAGCCGGTGCCGGGCTCTCTGCCGGGTGACAGCAGACCGGCCGACTCCCAGGTCCGCAGGGCGGAGGTGCGTACGCCGAGGAGGGCGGCGACCTTGCCGATCGGCAGCCCGGAGGACGGCCGCAACGGCAGCGCGGGCTCCTGTTCGGCGACCGCTTCGACGGCTTCCCGGGTGGCCGCCAGGGCGAGGCGCTGCTCGTGCAGGGACGCATGGGCGGCGTCGAGCCCCGCGAGTGCACCGGCGGCGTCGGCGGCGTCGACCGCCAGCATGATCGCTTGCGCGGCCTGCGGTCCGCAGCCCCCGGCCAGCGCGCGGTAGGCGAGCAGGGCGTCCAGGTGGCTCTCGTCGAAGCGCCGGTGGCCGGCGGCCGTCCGCGGGGCGGGCGGCAGGATTCCGGCGTCCGCGTAGTTGCGGATCTGCTGGGTGGAGATCCCCGCCGCGCGCGCCAGATCCACAGGGCGCAGGCCCGCTCCCCGGTGATCCACCACTGACCTCCGCCTCGACCGGGCCTTCATCCTGAATTTGAAGGTTATCGGGACAGTCCTCCGGCACCGCAAGGCCCACAGGAGCGAGAACCCTCCAATAGGAGTTGAATGAGAAAATTGAAGGCATGGAATCACCGCGAATCCTGCCCACGGACACGTCCCACGAGGAGAACGGCCCCGCCATGACCGAGGAGGAGATCATCGCGTACGCCGGCGGGCTGCCCGGCGTCGTTGCGGTCACCGCCGGCGAAGGCGACGGATCGCCCGAGGCCGCCTGGGGCGACACGTTCTTCTTCCACGACCCGGACAGCGACTCTCCGCGCCGGATGCCCTTCGCCACCCTCGTCGTCAAGGACTACGACGGCTACGACACCGCCTCGGACCTCGACCGGCCCGGCGTCTTCCGCCTGAGCATCGCCGTCGGCCGGAAGGCCTTCGAACAGCTCGTCGGCCACCCGCCCGCCGCACACGCGGACCGGCACACCGAGTACGACTACACCGCCACGGACCGGCTGCTTCCCCACCCCGCCTACGCCGTCCAGGGCTGGGTCTGCATCCTCAACCCCGGACCGGACACCGCCGGCCTGGCACGCTCCCTGCTCGCCGACGCACGCGCCCGTGCCGCGCGCGGACACCGGCGCGAAGCCTGACACCGTTCCGGGTGCTGCCCGGCCGGACTCCACTGCGTGGTCGGGCGCCGCTCGGGGCAGGAGTAGAACGAGTACCTGGGATCGCGCCCCCCCGCGAGGAGGTCCGCATGGCAGACGAACGCCCCGCAGGCCACGACCGCTCCGCCAGGCCGCACTACGTGCGCACCGAGGGCGGCGCGCCTTCCCGGAAGCCGTCCCTGCTGGCTCGGGTCGCCCACCTCGTCAGCGGTTTCACGGCGGACCGCCGGGCCGGGGAGAGCCGGCCGGGCATGCCTCCCGACGAGGGCACGGGGATCCATCCGTTCAGGGGCTTCAACGCCAACGGCAGGGAGCACAGCGCGGGCGGCTGAGCCGGGCCGAGCGCCCGGGAGGCCCCGCCCACCGCGTGCTGCCCGGAGCCTCCTGTGGAACCGTGGATCGGGGGACCACGCAGGTGTGGCGAGAGGAGAGGCCATGTCATCGAAGCGGCGCCGCAAGAAGAAGGCACGTGCCAGGCGCGGGGCGAACCACGGCCGCCGCCCTCAGTGCTGAGTACCGGCAGAGCGGTCGTCGGAGGTACCCGAGTGCCGCCGACGACCGCTCCTGCTGATGCCTGCCGAGCTTTACCCGGCGGATCCCGCCGCTGCGCCCGACTCGTGGAGCGAACGCGTCCAGCCGGGTCCGTCGTCCACGACGGCGCACACGACCCCGGTCTGCGTCCGGACGACCACCGAGTTGCCGCGGGGCAGCAGGAAGTCGATGCCGGCGGTGACGGGCAGGTCCTGCCCGGCGGCCAGGTAGCCGCGCAGCAGGGCGCTGCAGTCCGCTTCGGCCTTCTTCGCCCAGTCGGCCCGGTTGCCGGCGACCGCGTCGCCGAGGTCTGCGAGGCCGACGACCTCGCCGTGGTGGGTCTGTCCGCACGGAACGGCCAGTACCTCGGGGAGCAGCCGGGCCTCGGACGGCGTGCGCCCGAAGCAGTCGCCCGCCCGGAGGTCGTACCCGCTGACCGTCCGGACGTGGTCGCGGTCGGACCTGCCGGTGTCGGCCACGAAGAACATGGCCGCCCAGACGGAGTTCAGGACGATCCCCGCGACGGCGAAGGCGAGGCCGCCTCGCTTCGACCGCCGGATGCGCACCAGCGCCACGATGCCCGCCGGCAGGCCGACGGGCCACAGCGGCCCGATCAGGCCTGCCACGGCCGAGGCGACGGCCAGCCGGCTCCACGAGGGCCGGGCATCCGGGTCCGGGTCGACGGAACGCTTCAGGAACGAGGCCAGAGCGGCGGAACGGTTGCCGGCGGACGTCCCCGTCGGTGATCCTTCGCCCGTCGGTGCCCCGCCCGTGTCCGCGCCGGCGGCTTCACCCGTCGCCCCACCCGTGTCCTTGCCCGTTTCCTCGTCCGCAGCCGCAGCCATGACCCCTCCCAAGGTGCTGTCCCACCGCCGGACTTGACCCGGGTGGATCGGCGTCGCGACCGCGCATCCGCCCCCGTGCCACGCCCGGCCGGGCCGTAGTCGATCACACCTGGGCGCAGGCCGTCCAGGCGGTTCAGGGGCGGTGGCGCCAGGACGGGCGCCGGCCGACGGGCTCCGCCGGACGGCCGGGGCCGTGTTCCCGGTCGACGAGGGCGCGCAGGTGGGCCTCCGTCGCCGCGAGCTCGAAGCAGGTGGTCTCCCGTCGGTCCGGATGCGGCCGCCAGCCGGTCCTCAGCTCGTCCGGGATGCCCGGTGCGGCGGTGAGGAGCCGGAAGTCGTGCTGGTACAGGGCGTACTGGACCCCGTCGATCTCCTCGATGGGCAGGTCGCCCCGCCAGGCGTCCTCGTACCACTTCCCGGAGATCCGGCGGAGGAAGACGAACGCGCGGCAGCCGGCGCCGAGCACCCGCTGGCCCCAGTGGCCCGGCTGGCTGACGAAGGTGAACCCGGTGCCCGGCCGGAGATCGAACTCGCGGCGCGAACAGACCTCCTCGACGACGGCCCGCAGGATCTGCCCGCCGGGCGACTCCGTGACCGCGACGCGGACCAGGTCGTGGTCGCGCACCTTCTGCTGAAGAAACGTCATACGGCCGCCCCCGCCACCCGAAGATCCGGCCTGCCCGGACCGCGCGAGCCTACCCCGGAGACACCCCGGGACCGGCTGCCACCGCCCGCCCGCAGCACGCCCCGCCGGCGCTCACAGGTGCTGCGGGGCCTGCTGCAGGGAGGGGACCGGCGGGAGCGGGTGGCGGGCGAGCCAGGCATCGAAGAGCCTGCCGATCGGGTGGTCGGCGTAGCGGGCGGCGTGGGCGGTGAAGTCGGCGGTGGTGACGACGGAGTGCCGGTGCGCGGTCGTCCAGTCGCGGACTATCCGGAAGAAGGCCTGGTCGCCGAGGGTGGAGCGGAGGGCGTGCACGGTCAGGCCGCCGCGCTCGTACACCCGGTCGTCGAACATCAGCTGCTTGCCGGGGTCACCGATCCGGATGTCCTGGGGCAGCGCGCTGAGCTTGCGGTACGCGGCCTCCGCCTTGCGCTGCGCGCACGGGCCGCCGGAGCGTTCGGACCAGAGCCACTCGGCGTACTTGGCGAAGCCCTCGTTGAGCCAGATGTCGCGCCAGCCGGCGATGGTGACGCTGTTGCCGAACCACTGGTGGGCGAGCTCGTGGGCGACCAGGCGCTCGCTGCCGCGGGTGCCGTCGAGGTGGTTGGTGCCGAAGGTCGCCAGCCCCTGTGCCTCGACGGGGACGTCGAGTTCCTCGTCGGCGACCACCACCGCGTACTCGGCGAACGGGTACGGGCCGAAGAGCTGCTCGAACAGCTCCATCATCTGCGGCTGGCGGGCGAAGTCGTACTCGAAGTGCCGCTGCAGCCTGGCCGGGACGTGGCCGGTCTGCACCACGGCGCCCGGGCGCGGCATCACCAGCGGGACGGTGCGGTACACGCCGACGGAGAGCCCGACCAGGTAGCTGGCCGTGGGGGCGGGCTGGTCGAACACCCAGGTGGTCGCGGAGGCGCGGGTGGTGCGGGTCAGCAGCCGGCCGCCGGAGACCACGGTGTACGGCGACGGGGTGGTGACGGAGATGTGGTAGCTCGCCTTGTCGGACGGGCGGTCGTTGCACGGGTACCAGGAGGGCGCGCCGACCGGCTGGCTGGCCACCAGGGCGCCGTCGGTGAGCTCCTCCCAGCCGAGGCCGCCCCACGGGCTGCGGACCGGCTTCGGGTTGCCCGACCAGTGCACCTCCACGGTGAAGGCGGCACCGGCGGCGGGGGCCTTGGCCGGGGCGATCCGCAGCTTGCCGGCGCGGTGCGTGTACCGCGCCGGGCGCCCGTCCACCAGCACCCGGCCGATCTTGAACGAGGCCAGGTCCAGGGCGAACTCGCGCAGCTGCGCCCGGCCCGCTATGGCGGTGATCCGGGCGGCGCCGGCCAGCCGGTTGGGCCCCGGGCGGTAGTCGAGGGTGAGCTCGTACCGGTGGGCCCGGTACCGGTGGTCGCCGTTGTTCGGGAAGTACGGGTCAGCGGCCGCGGCCTGCTTGGGGCTCACCGGTTCGTTCTCTCCGTGCGCGGTCTCGGTCATCGGGCTCGGTGGTCGGGCTCGTGCCAGGCCTCGATCGGGTTGCCGAGCCAGCGGGTGTCGGCGGGAACGGTCTCCGCACGCATCACGAGGGAGGCCGGGCCGAGGGTGGAACGGGCCCCGACCGTGCTGCCGGGCAGCACGATTCCGCTCGGGCCCAGAGTAGCGCCCTCGCGGAGAACCACAGTGTCCAGCCTCATGATGCGGTCGTGGAAGAGGTGTGTCTGCAGCACGCAGCCCCGGTTGACGCTCACCCCGTCGCCGAGGGTGACGAGGTCGGGCTCCGGCAGCCAGTAGCTCTCGCACCACACGCCGCGGCCGACCCGGGCGCCGATCGCCCGCAGCCACAGGTTGAGCACGGGGGTGCCGAGCACCCGGCCGATCAGCCAGGGCACGGCCAGCACCTCGACGAAGGTGTCGGCGAGCTCGTTGCGCCACACGTAGCCGCTCCACAGCGGGTGCTCGCCCGCGTGGTGGCGCCCGACCAGCAGCCACTTGGCGGCCGCGGCCGCGACGCAGGCCGCCGCACCCGCGGCGAGCAGCACCGGGCCGGCCAGCAGCGGCGAGTCGAGCGCGCAGAGCGCGGCGGCGGTCAGCACGGTCAGTGCGGAGGAGGCGAACACCGGCACCATGCGGCCGAGCTCGGTCAGGCCGCGCGCCCACAGCAGCCGGCGCGGAGGGTCGTAGGTGCGGCCGGCGTCGGCGGCGTCCGCCGAGCGGGGCAGCTTGACCGGCGGCATGCCGAGGTACGAACTGCCGCGCTTGGCCTTCTTCGGGGTCGCGGACAGCACCCCGACCAGCCCCCGGTCGGGGACCGAGCGGCCCGGCGCGGTCATCCCCGAGTTGCCCAGGAACGCCTTGCGGCCGACCGCTGCCCTTCCCACCCGTACCCAGCCGCCGCCGAGCTCGTACGGGGCGATCAGCGTGTCGTCGGCGAGGAAGGCGCCGTCGCCGACCGTGGTGAGGCTCGGCAGGGCGAGCACGGTGGAGACCTCGGCGCGGCGGCCGACCCGCATGCCGAGCAGCCGCAGCCACAGCGGGGTGATCAGGCCGGCGTACAGCGGGAAGAGGGTCTGCCGGGCGTCGTCCATCAGCTGGCTGACCGTCCAGGCCTGCCAGCCGATCCGCCCGTGCAGCGGGTGGTGGCCGGTGCGCAGGCCGAGGCTGAGCAGCCGGACGGAGGCCAGCACCAGCGCCGCGTACGCCAGACCCCAGGCCAGGGTGGCGGGGACGACCGCGGCCAGCGCACCGAGCAGGGCGGCAGGCAGGTCGTCGCCGGGGTGGACGAACAGCCCGGCGACGAGCAGCGCGGGCACCGCGCACAGCGCCGGCAGCAGGGCCAGGCCGGAGCCGGTGAGCCCGTAGACGGCCGCCCAGCGGGCGGTGCGCGCGGGCCGGTGCTTGGGCCAGCCGCGCTCCGCCTTGCCGATCTTCACGGCGGGGGCGCCGCCCCAGCGCTGTCCGGTCGGGACGTGCCCGGCGACGCCCGAGCCGGGCGCGACCTCGGCCCGCTTGCCGACCCGCGCACCGGGGAACAGCGTGGACCGGGTGCCGACGACCGCGCCGGAGCCGACCCGGATCGCGCCGATCTCCAGCCGGTCGCCGTCCAGCCAGTAGCCGGCGAGGTCGACCTCGTTCTCGATGGCGCAGCCCTTGCCGAGTCGTAGCAGTCCGGTCACCGGCGGCAGCGTGTGCAGGTCCACGCCGTCGCCCACCTGCGCGCCGAGCGCCCGCGCGTAGCGGACCAGCCAGGAACCGGACAGCGAGGTGGCACCGGCGGCCTCCGCCCACTGCTCCGCGGCCCACAGCCGCAGGTGGACGCCGCCGCCGCGCGGATGGGTGCCGCCGCGGACGCCGCGCAGCAGCAGCCGGGCCCCGCCGGCGGCCACCGCGAGCCGGCCGGGGGCGGAGAACAGCACCAGCGCCCCGGCCGCCACCGCCCACCAGGAGGCGGTGGGGGCCCAGGCGTAGCCGCCGAGCATGTGCAGCACATTGCCGAGCGCCAGCAGGGCCGCGCTCCAGCGCAGCCCGCCGAGGGCGGCCGGCGGCAGCAGCCCCACGAGCTGGACGAGCCCGGTGCGCAGCGGGGTCGGCCGTACGGTGCGGACCGGGCGGTCGGCCTGGGTGCAGCGCTCCAGCTGCCGGGCCAGCTTGCGCAGCGTGGGCTGCTGGTACACGTCCAGCACGGACACCGCCGGGTAGCGGGTGCGCAGCCGGGTGGTGAGCTGCGCGGCCGCCAGCGAACCGCCGCCGATCGCGAAGAAGTCGTCGTCGGCGCAGCGCACCGGCACACCCAGGACCTCCGCCCACTGCTCGGCCAGCCACGCCTCGGTGCCGTACAGCTCCTCGGCGGGGCCGTCCTGCTCCAGGTCGGGCAGCGGCCAGGGCAGGGCGTCCCGGTCGACCTTGCCGGAGGTGCGGCAGGGCAGCTCGTCGACGGGGGCGAGCAGCGGCACCAGCGCGGCCGGCAGCTCGCTGCGCAGCCGTTCCACCGCGCCGGCCCGGTCGAATCCCTCCCGGACGACCAGGTAGCCGACCAGCAGCGGGTTGCCGCTGCGGGCGGTGCGCACGGCGGCGGCCGCACCGGCCACTTTCGGCAGGGCCTGCAGCGCCGCGTCCACCTCGCCGAGCTCGATCCGGCGGCCGCCGAGCTTGACCTGCTCGTCGCCGCGGCCGAGGAAGACCAGGCCCTCCGGCTCGGCACGCACCACGTCGCCGCTGCGGTAGGCGCGCCGCCAGCCCAGCGGCTCCAGCGGGGCGTACTTCTCCTCGTCCTTCGCCGGGTCGAGGTAGCGGGCCAGGCCGACGCCGCCGATCACCAGCTGCCCGCTGCCGCCCATCGGCACCGGCCGGCCTCGTCGACCACCGCCAGCTCCCAGCCGTCCAGCGGCAGGCCGATCCGCACCGGGCCCTCGCCGGACAGCAGGTACGCGCAGGCGACCACGGTGGCCTCGGTCGGGCCGTACGTGTTCCACACCTCGCGGCCCTCGGTGACCAGCCGCTCGGCCAGCTCGGGAGGGCAGGCCTCGCCGCCGAAGATCAGCAGCCGGACCTCGTTCAGCGCCTCCGCGGGCCACAGCGCCGCCAGCGTCGGCACCGTGGAGATCACCGTGATCTCCTGCTCGGCCAGCCACGGGCCGAGGTCGGCGCCGCTGCGCACCTGCGAGCGGGGCACCGGCACCAGGCAGGCGCCGTGCCGCCAGGCCAGCCACATCTCCTCGCAGGAGGCGTCGAAGGCGACGGAGAGCCCGGCCATCACCCGGTCGCCGGGGCCGATCGGCTCGCCCTGCAGGAACAGCCCCGCCTCGGCGTCCACGAAGGCGGCGGCACTGCGGTGGGTGACGGCGACGCCCTTGGGCCGGCCGGTCGAGCCGGAGGTGAAGATGATCCACGCGTCGTGCTCGGGGGAGGGGCTCGCCGCCTCGTTCCCGGACGGCTTCACGCCGGTCAGCGCGCCGTCGGCGCCCAGCACCGCATTGACGTCCGCCTCGCCGAAGACCAGCTCGGCGCGCTCGTCCGGGTCCTCGGCGTCGACCGGCACGTACGCGGCGCCGGCGGCCAGCACGGCGAGGACCGACACGTAGAGGTCGTTGGTGCCGGACGGCACCCGGATGCCGACCCGGTCGCCGAGGCCGATGCCCGCTCTGGCCAGGTGCCGCCGCACCTGTTCGACCTGGGCGATCAGGGCGGTGTAGCTGAGCACGGTGCGGCCGTCGTCCAGCGCCGGCTCGTGCGGATGGGCCGCGGCGGTCGCACGCAGGATGTCCACCAGCGTGCGCGCGGCGTGGGCCGGTCGGCCCGGGAACAGCGCAAGCGGTGTCTCGGGGTCGGTCATCACAGCCATACGGTCCCCGTCCTGGGCTTCCCTGTCGACTGGGCGAAGGCGTCCAAATAGTGCCCAACCAGGACAATCTATCGATTATGGCGACCAGCCTCCACCAAGACGCCCGCACGACGCGCCGAGCCTTGCGTGGCTCCCCGAGCGAGCATTGCCGCAGATCGCAGCGGGTGGTCGGTGCCCCTCCTGCCTCCCGGCCGGTGCAGATGCCTGCACTGTCGCCCACGGCAAGCCCGCGTAAGAGCGGCATCTGACGAAACGTCCGATCTGCGGGCGCTGCGGCCCATAGTCTCTCCCGTGCCCCCTATGCGAAGAGGATGTCGTGCTGAAGTTCCCCCTTGATCTTGGACAGCGGGTTTCTACGCTGCGGGGGTGAAGTCGCGCTGCAGTCTGACCCGGGTTTCGAGCGGGGTGAGGTACCCGAGTTCGGGGTGCCTGCGGAGCCGACTGCGGTTGTACTCGACTTCGATGAAGCGGAAGACATCGGCTCGAGCCTGGGCTCGAGTGGCCCACGCTGTGGTGCCGATCTCGGCCTTGAACAGGGCGAACCAGCTCTCCGCTGCGGCGTTATCGTAACAGGAGCCGACCCGGCCCATCGACTGCCTCATGCCCAACTCGCCTATCACCGAGCGGAATTCACTGCTGGTGTATTCACTGCCGCGGTCGGTGTGCATGATGCAGCCGGCCTCCAGCTGTCCGCGTCCGGCCGCCAGCCGCAGCGCGGCGACCGGCAGCTCGGCCCGGTGGTGGTCCGCCAGCGCCCAACCGACCACCTCCCGCGTTGCGAGGTCGATGCAGGTCGCCAGGTACAACTTCCCTTCCTCGGTGATCAGTTCGGTCATGTCGCCAACCAGCCGCATCCCGGGTCTGGGGGCGGTGAAGTCCCGGCCGATCAGGTCGGCCGCGAACACTGCCCGCTTCGCCTGCCGGGTCAGCCCCCGGCGTCGGCGGCGGGTGATGCCGGTGATGCCGTGCGCACGCATCAGCCGCTCGACTCGTTTGCGGTTGACCGCACGGCCCGCCCGTGCCAGGGCGGCGTGGACTCGGGGAACGCCGTAGGCGCCGCGCGAGCCGGCATGCAGGAGCCGGATCTCACCCACCAGCTTCTCCTCGGCCCGCTGCCGGGCCCGCCGGGCCGGGGCGGCCGCGACGTGCGCGTAGTAGGTGGAGCGCGGCAGGCCCAGGGCGCGGCACAGCAGTGCCACGCTGAAGCCGCCGGGGTTGGTGTCGGTGGCCTTCTCCGCGTCGACGAAGGCGCACAGGGTGCCTACTTCAGCGTGTCCTGCGCGAAGAAGGCCGCGGCTTTTTTTCAGGATCTCGATGGTCTGCTGCTGTTCCCGGTTCTGCCGCCGAAGCCGGGCGAGCTCCTCGCGTTCCGCGCTGGTCAGCGCGCCCACCGGGCCCTCGCCCCGGTCCGCCTTGGCCTGGTTGACCCAGTTCCGCAGGCCCTCGGCACTGACGCCGAGATCCCGGGCCACCTCGGTGACGGTCCTGTCCGAGGACAGCGCGAGCTCGACCGCGTCCTGCTTGAACTCGGCCGTGTACCGCTTGCTCCTGTTGTTCTGCTTGCTCACTACCTGGGCTGCTTCCTCCGGGACCATCCGTCCCAGTATCAAGCTGTCCAGGTCAGCGGGGGAACCTCAGCCTGCCCTTCCCCCTCGTCGCCGACCCCGATCGGACCCTCTACCGAGCCTACGGCGTCGAGCGCGGCGCCCGTGCCGTGCTCGACCCCCGGGTGTGGCCGACCATCGCCCGGGCCCTGGCGCGGAGTATCCCGCTCGCCCTCCGCGGGCAGGAACGCCCCCCGGCGGCACGGCCGTTGGGCGGCCGCCTCGGCCTTCCCGCAGACTTCCTGGTCGGCCCCGACGGCCGCATCCTCGCCCTGCACCACGGCGAACACGCCGCCGACCACTGGCCGGTGGAGACCGTTCTCGACCTCGCCGCCCGGCACCGAACGGCACAGCAGCCGGTGGCAGGACGGGAGGCCGCCGGGGCCTGAACGGCCGCGGCCCGGCGCCACCGTGGGGGGCGGACCAGGAGAACCCCGGTGGGGATGCGCCCGCGCCGACGTCAACTCCCCTTCCACAAAAGGCCGTGTTGTTGCGATGTCATGACGGCAGGACAGAATGGCGGCACCGGCGGAAGGGTGGGGGAGTCATGGCTGAACTGCGGCGGCCGACGCAGTACGTGATGAGAGCGGCCGGCGTCGCCCTCCTGCTCGGGACGGCGGTGGCGACGTGGCTGGCCGGCGGTGCCCGGCTGGCGGCCACCACGGGGCTCGGCGGCACGGACGGCATCTTCACCGTCGGCCACTGCTGGGAGGACCAGGACTTCGGATCGGCCTGCCGGGGCACCTACGCCGCGCCCGCCGGTGAACGCCGTGCGACGGTCCTCCACGAACCCGCCGAGATCCACCACGAGGGGGTCGGCCGGCCGGTCAGGATCGTGCAGGGCGGCGCGTACGAGACCTCGTCGGGCGGCGCCCTGAGTTTCGGCTTCGTCACCGCCGCCGTGTTCGCCACCGGTGCCCTGCCCGCGCACTGGCTCCTCCGCTCCGCGGCCCGCAGGGAACTGCAGGACGGCTCCGACTATGTGGGCGCATGGATCGCCGCACTGGTCGGCGCCATCGCCGTCGGCATCGTCCTCGGTACGGTGGTCTTCCTCTGCATGCTGGTCTTCTGACCGCAGGCAGCCCCGCCGGCCCCCGCCGGCCGGACCGCTCAGCTGCCGGTGGGGTCGGCCCGTACGTTCCGGCGCACCTGCCCGGCGGCCACCGGCAGCGCGATCCACAGCACCCAGGCGAACGGGGTGAGGAAGAACAGGGGAATCGACAGCCCGAAACCGGCCAGCATGCCGTACAGCACCCGTTGCTCGGCGACGGCGAACGCGGGCGGGACGTCGGGGTCGCGCAGGTGCTGCAAGGACATCCGGCGGACCATGGCGAGGATCGCCGCGTTCGCCAGGAACTGCAGCAGCGCGTAGAAGCCGAAGCGCAGCGGCATGGTGTCGACGTCGTCGCCCTCGGTGGTGAGGAGCTTGGTCGCGAACGGGTTGAGCACGATCGTCATCAGCCACCAGAAGTTGAGCGTGCGCACCCGGGAGTCGATCCGTTCGGCGTACCGGAAGGCGGTGTTGTGCTGCCGCCAGGCCGCGGAGATCACCACGAAACTGATCAGGAACGCCAGGTAGTGGTCGAGGTCGTCGGCGACCGACGACCGGAACTCGGCCACGCCCGGCCCCTCGGGCACCGGGAGCTCCAGCGCGAGCAGGGTGATCGCGATCGCCACCACCGCATCGGAGAAGAAGATCAACCGGTCGGTGGAGCGCGACTCGAATCGTCTGAGCTTCCTCGCCTGCACCCGCGGCCTCCCTCGTCGGTCGGCCCATCCTCGCCGCGCCACCCCGCCCGCCGGCCGGTGTGACACGCCGTTCGCCCACTCGCTCCACCCCGACGGGCGGTCAGTCGACCCCGTCGGCCGACAGGAAGGCCAGCACCGCCTCGGTGAACGCCCGGGGTTCGGCGGTGTGGACGAGGTGGCCCGCCGGGATGGTGACCAGGCGCGCCGAGGGGATGCGCCGCGCGAGATCGGCCAGACCCTGCTGCGGGACATGGCTCTCCGGGCCCCCGGCGACCACCAGCGTCTCGGCGGTGATCCGTGCCAGGCCCGGCAGCCACGCCGGGTCCGGGGCGTCGATCTGCCTGCGCAGGGCGAGCACCATCTCCCAGTCGAAGTCCAGCGGCCCGTCCGGCCGGGTCGGGGTGGACGGCGCGCGCGGGAGGGGCGGCGGCGCGTCCTCCAGCACCATGCGGCGGACCCGCTGCGGCTGCTGCTGCGCCAGCAGGTAGGCGACGACCCCGCCCATCGAGTGCCCGACCAGGTCGACCCGGTCCAACCCGAGGACGTCGAGGAAGGCGAGCACGTCGTCGCGCATCTCCTCCAGCGAGTACGTGCCCGGCCAGGAGCTGCGCCCGTGGCCGCGCAGGTCGAGCGCGTACACCCGCCGGTGCCGGGCGAGCACCGGTGCGACGGTGTCCCAGTCCGCGGCACTCTCGCCCAGCGCATGCAGCAGCACCAGCGGCGGACCGCCCGGCTCCCCCTGCACACCGTAGGAGAGCCGGATACCGCGGACGGCGACGCTCGAGTGATCGGCCACACCTGCGACCGTACCCCTCCGCGGACGCACGGTCAGGAGAACACCGCACCGCGGCAGGTCGGTGTGCGTCCGACCGGTGCCCGTCCGGGCTGCGCGGGCGGCCCCCGGCGCGGCGGGGGCTGCCGGGCCGCACCGGAGGCCGTGCGGATAGGATCCCGGCGCACTGTTCAGCCACCCGTTCGATTTCTATGAGGTCGTGCATGCCGATACCCGTGGCCCTGTCCGCAGGGCGAGTTGCGGAACCCGTTTCCGACGGGCGCCCGCCGGCCGGAGCGGCGCCGACGGGGGCGAAGCGCACGGCGTACTTCGACAACGCGAAGGTCCTGGCGATCGTGCTGGTCGTCTGCGGGCACTTCTGGGAGCCGCTGATCGGCACCCCGCACGGGCACCTGGTACGCGCGCTCTACCTCTTCGTCTACACCTTCCACATGCCGGCCTTCGTGCTGATGTCGGGTTATTTCTCCCGGAGCTTCACCGGCCGCAGCGACCAGCTCCGCAGGCTGTTGACGGGCGTGCTGGTCCCGTTCCTCGTGTGGGGGACGGCGCTGGAGGTGTTCACCGCCCACCTGGACGGCCGGGCGGTGAGGTTGGCGCCGCTGACGCCGGTGTGGGTCACCTGGTTCCTGGTGTCGCTGTTCCTGTGGCGGCTGACCGCGCCCGTGTGGCGGATGCTGCGGGCGCCGGTGCTGACCGCCACGGCCATCGCGCTCTGCGCGGGGGCGTTCTCCCTCGGTTCGCAGCTGTCGATCACCCGCACCCTGCAGTTCCTGCCCTTCTTCGTCATCGGCCTGACGATGACGGAGTCCCGCGTGCAGTGGTTCATCCGGGCCCGTTGGCTGCGGATCGCCGCGGTCCCGGTGCTCGCCGCCGGCGCCGTGGTGGCGTACCTGCTGGCCGACCGGCTCGAGCCGGCCTGGCTGTACCGCAGTTCGGGGGCGCCCGACCTGGACGTCTCCTATGTGCACTGGCTGCTCGAGGCGTCCGCCCTGATGGCCGGCGGCCTGGTGCTGACCGCGGCCTTCCTCGCCCTGGTGCCCCGCCGGGAGAGCCTGCTGAGCCGGCTGGGGGCGGGCACCATGTACGCCTTCCTCGTGCATGCCTTCGTGCAGCGCTGGCTGGTCTCGGCCGGGTTCTACGACCTGCCGCCGTGGCAGCGGCTGTCGGGCCAGGCGCTGCTGACCGCGGGTGCGGCCGCCCTGGCCCTGGTGCTGTGCAGCCCGCTGCCGGCCCGGGTGCTGAGGCCGCTGGTGGAGCCGCGGTTGTCCTGGCTGTTCGTTCCGCCGGGCCGCGCCGAGAACCCGCCGGGACGCTGAGGCGCCGACAGATCGGCACCTCACGTGACGGGGGGCTGCAGCCCGACACCCGCACTGCCGCTCGTCCGAGGCCCCCGGAGCCGCCCGGCCCGGGGGCCGTGCCGTGTGCCGCGGTCGCCGGCGCGCCGGTGCCCGGCCGCGGCCTCACTGCCCCCGTAGCCGGAGGTGGCCGTCCAGGGCGGTGCGGAGCCAGTCGTGGGCGGCGCCGAGGGTGGGGTGGCCGGGGGCGGCGAGTTCGCCGGCGAGCTGCCAGTAGCGGTCCATCACGGGGTGGGCGGACCGCTCGAGGAGGCCGGCCAGGCTGTGACGGAAGGCCGGGGTGTCCCGGGTGCCGTGGGCGCCGGCGTAGGCGGAGACGAAGCAGTCGAGTGCCTCGCCCGCGTGCGGCTCGCGTCCGGCGCACAGGGCCGGGGCGGTCAGCTCGTACGCCTCACCGAGACCGTCGTAGAGCACACCGGGGCGGTACTCGGTGCCGGGCTCGGGAGACGGCGGCCGCCGGTCGGGGGCGGGGCAGTCCGTGGTGGCGAGGGCGTGCAGCCGGGCGAAGGCCAGCACCTGGGCCGGCTCCGGGTCCGCGGGCGGCCGGGGCACGGCCGCGTCGGTGATCCACGCGACCTGCCGGGCGGGCAGCCGGACGGGCAGGACGCGTCGCCAGTAGCGGGCCAGCGCGGTGGTGTCCGGCGGGGTGGAGACCGCACCGATCAGCCGCAGCCGGTCGGCGCGCTCCTCCGCGGTGCAGTCCCGCAGGAGCCGCAGCGCGGCCTCCCGCCAGCGCAGGGCGGCCAGTCGGGAGCCGAGCTCCTTCAACTGCCCGGCGACCACGTCCTCCAGCGTGTCCTCACGGTCGAGGACACGGTCGATGTCGGCGACCGGCAGGTCGAGGGTGCGCAGGGAACGGATCGTCCGGAGCCGGTCGAGCGCCTCGGGGCCGTACCGGCGGTGGCCGCCGGCGCTCCGGGCGGCCGCGGGCAGCAGGCCCCGGTCGGAGTAGTAGCGGACGGTCTTCACGGTGACGCCCGCGCGTTCGGCGAGTTCGCCGATGCTCCACAACCCGTCCGGCAGCACGACTTGAACCTCCCCCAGGTGGAGTTCCTACCGTACCGGCGGGCGCGGGCGGCCGACCGGGCCGCCCGCGCGGACCGAGACGGCAAGGAGACCATCATGACGGCGTTCGTCCTGGTGTCGGGGTGCTTCACCGGCGGCTGGATCTGGCAGGAGGCGGCCGACCGGCTGCGCGACGCGGGGGCCGAGGTGCACCCGGTGACCCTCACCGGCATGGGCGACCGGCCCGCAGAGGCCGGCCCGGGCACGGACCTCGAGACCCACATCGAGGACGTGCTGCGCCTGATCGACACGGTGGAGGCGCCGCAGGTGGTGCTCGTCGGCCACGACTACGGCATCCACCCGGTGCTCGGCGCCGCCGACCGCCGCCCGGAGCGGGTCACCCGGATCGTGTACCTGGACGCGGGCATGCCGCAGGACGGCGACACGGCCGCCGCACTGGTGCCGGACCAGGCCGTGCGCCGGAGCCTGTTCGACCCGTCCGGACCGGCCGCGGACGGCGGGACGCTCCCGGTGCCCGCACCCGGCGAGTGGCAGCGCTGGGGCAGCACGGCCGGCCTGTCGGACGAGGCACTCGCCCGGCTGACCGGCCTGGCCCGCCCGCAGCCCGCAGGCACCCTGACCCGGCCGCTCAGGCTCTCGGGCGCGGTCGCCGCACTGCCCACCACCGGCATCCTCTGCACCGGGAGCGGACACGGCATCGCCCTGGTCGAAAGCCTGGTCGCGGGCGGGCTGCCGCAGTTCCGGGCGCTCGCCGACCCCCGGGTGGGGTTCTTCGAACTCGCCACCGGGCACTGGCCGATGCTGTCCCGCCCCGGCGAGCTGGCCGAGGTACTGCTGGACGCGGCCGCGGGCGGCGGCCACCGGATCACCGCCTCCGGCGAGCAGCCCGGATACCTGCGGCCCTTCCTGCTGGACGTGCCCGAGCTGCCCCGCGAGCGGGTCGGCCGGGTCGACCTGTACGTCCCCGGCGGCGCCGATCCCGGCACGCCCCGGCCGGCGGTGCTCTTCGTCCACGGCGGCCCCGTCCCCGCCGACCTGCGGCCCACCCCGAGGGACTGGCCGGGCATCGCCGGCCACGCCCGGTACGCCGCGAGCCTGGGCGCGGTCGGCGCGACCCTGGACCACCGGCTGCACAGCCTGGAGGACTGCGCCCTCGCCGCCGAGGACGTCGCCGAGGCCGTCGCGCTGCTCCGTGCCGACCCGCGGGTGGACGGTGAGCGGATCGCCCTGTGGCACTTCTCGGCCGGCGGACTGCTGCTCGCGGACTGGCTCGCCGCGCCCCCGGTCTGGCTGCGGTGCACGGCGGCGACCTACCCCGTCCTCGCGCCGCTGCCCGGGTGGGGAGCGGTCGAGCCCAGGTTCCGCCCGGCGGCCGCGGTGCGCGGTGCGGGGCGGCTGCCGATCGTGCTGACCCGGGTGGGCCTGGAGAGCGAGGGGATCGCGGCCACGGTGGAGGAGTTCCTGGCGGCGGCCAAGGCCTGCGAGGCCGAGGTGGAGGTGGTCGACGTGCCGGACGGGCGCCACGGATTCGACACGACCGGCGACACCGAGCAGGCCCGCCGCGCGGTGGAGCACGCGATGCGGAGCGTCCTCGCCCACCTGCGCGGCTGACCGGACCCGACCACCGCACACCGGGCCGCCTGCGGTCGTCACAGGGGCCCGGCCGTGCGGTGGTCCGCGGTGGCGCGGACGAGGTCGGCGGTGGCGCCGCGCCGCCGGGCGAGCGCACCCGGCATGGCGGCGCGGCCTACTTCCTGGAGACCGGGATCTTCCCGCCGCCGCCGGAGGTCGACCGCCGGGACGCCGCCCCGCGGCCCGACGGGCGCTCAGCGCGGCGGTGACGCGTACAGCTCGGCGACGAGGGCCACCGCCTCGGCGGTCGCCGGGTGGGCGTCGCGGCGCGGCCAGACGACGTGGACGGCCACGGGCGGCGCGCCGCGCAGGGGGCGGAAGACGATGCCCTCGCGCCGGTACTGCGTGGCGGTGCTCTCGGGGGTGATGCCGATGCTGCGCCCGGTCGTGATGGCGGCGAGCCAGTCGTCGACGTCCGAGGTGTACTCCAGCGACGGCCGGGCGCCGGCGGGCCACAGGTCGGGGGTGGTGGTGCCGGTGCGCCGGTCGACGACGACCGTCCGTTCGCAGGTCTCCGGCAGACCGATGGAGCGCCGCCCGGCCCACGGGTCGTCCGCGGCGAGGGCGACGGTGCGCCGCTCGAGTCCGACGACGGAACTGGCGAAGCGCTGGGCGTCGAAGGCGCCGCGGACGATCGCGAGGTCGCACACCCCCTCGGCGAGCCCGCCGGTCGAGGTGTTGGTGCGGACGAGCTGCAGTTCGATCTCCGGGTGTGCCTGTGCCCAGCGGCGCTGGAACGCCGCCGTGTGACGGCCCATCGCCGACCAGGCGTGCCCCACCCGGAGGCGGGTGTGCCCGGTGGCGGCCTCGCGGACCAGGTCCTCGACCTCGGCGAGCAGGCGGCGGGCCCGCGCCAGCACCAGGGTGCCGGACGCGGTCGGTGCGATGCTCCGGCTGGTGCGGTGCAGCAGCCGCGTCCCGAGGACGCTCTCCAGCCCGGCCAGGCCGCGCGACACGGCGGCCTGTGACACGCCCAGCTCGATGGCGGCATCGGTGAAGCTGCCGGTGTCGACGATCGCCACCAGACAGCGCAGTTGCCTCAGCTCCAGATCCATACGCCCAGCGTATCGATCGATGCGTCCATGCATTTTTCGTATCGCGCGAGGAAGCGCATCCTGCGGTCATGACGACCTCCGCGCCCGCTCACGAGGCGACGACCGCCCCGGCGGCCCGTCCCGCCCGGCCCGCCGGCATCATCACGATGACCGGCAGCGCCCTGTCCAACCAACTCGGCGCCGCCACCGGCGCCCTGGCGTTCCCCGTCATCGGCCCGGCCGGCGTCGTCGCGGTACGCCAGTGGGTGGCCGCCGTCGTCCTGGTCGCCGTCGGGCGGCCCCGCCTGCGCAGCTACACCTGGCAGCAGTGGTGGCCGGTCCTCTCGCTCGCCCTGGTCTTCGCGACCATGAACCTCACCCTCTACACGGCCGTCAGCCGCATCGGGCTCGGCCTCGCCGTCACGCTGGAATTCCTCGGCCCGCTCACCGTCGCCCTGGCCGCGTCCCGGCGCGCCCGCGACCTGGTGTGCGCCCTGGTCGCCGGCGCCGCCGTCCTGGTGCTGCTGCGCCCCGAACCCACCACGGACTACCTCGGGCTGGGCCTCGGCCTCGCCGCGGCGGCCTGCTGGGCGGCCTACATCCTGCTCAACCGCCTCATCGGCACGCGCCTGCCCGGCGCGGAGGGCTCGGGTGCGGCGGCCGCCGTCTCCGGCCTGCTGTACGTGCCGGTCGGCATCCTGGTCTTCGCCGACCACCGGCCGACCGCCGCGGCGCTGGGGTGCGCCGCCGCGGCCGGGGTGCTGTCGTCCGCGGTGCCGTTCCTGGCCGACATGCTGGCGCTGCGCACGGTGCCCGCGCACTTCTTCGGCGTCTTCATGAGCGTCCACCCGGTGATGGCGGCCCTGGTGGGGTGGGCCGTGCTCGGCCAGCGCCTGCCGCTCGTCGACTGGCTGGCCATCGCGGCGATCGTCGCCGCCAACTCGGCCGCGGCCCTCGCCGCCGCGCCCCGCCCGGCCCGAGCCCGGTGACCGCCGACGCCGCCGGGCCTGCAGAATCGAACCACCGACCGAGGAGGAGGACACGATGCCGACGGCGCATCAGTGGATCGAGGCGCTGGGCCTGGAAGCGCACGTCGAGGGCGGGTACTTCCGGCGCACCTTCCAGGCCGACCACCGTGCGATGGTTGCCACGCCGTACGGCGAGCGCTACACCCTCACCTCCATCCACTACCTGCTGACCCACTGGTCGCCGATCGGGCACTGGCACCTCAACCGGTCCGACATCCTGCACTTCCACCACCACGGCGACCCGATCACCTACCACCTGATCCACCCGGACGGCCGCCGGGAGACCGCCGTTCTCGGCCAGGACCCCGGCCGGGGCCAGCACCTCGTGCTCGCCGTGCCAGGCGGCGTCTGGAAGGCCTCCCACCTGGAGGCCGGGGACCACGGGCTGATCAGCGAGGCGGTCGCGCCCGGCTTCGACTTCGCCGACATGACCCTCGGCCGGGTCGACGACCTGCTGGAACGCTTCCCGGGCCACGAGGAGCTGATCCGCCGGTACTGCCGCCCGTCCGGACCGCACTGAGAGGTGCTACACGAGTCTTCGTCCGGCTCATGCGAGACGCGGCGCGGACTCGGCCGGCCCGAAGCCCGGCAGCGCGTCCGCCACCCCCTCTGTCGCGGCGCGGCGCCGACGTGGATGTGGACGCGGCCCTGTGCGCCGCCGCCCGCCTACCGGGACGAGGTCCGGGCGACGGAGGGTTTTCCTGACGGTGCGCCGGTTCGCGGACGGGGCGGTGGCAGAGCCGTGACACCCGGCTGGCAGCATCGGCCGGATGACCGAAACCAAATTTCCCCGGGTGCGCCGGTCGCTGCTGATGGCAGTGCTGGTGGGGGCCCTCGTGGCCGGGGGCTGGTACTGCTATGCCTGGGTGCTGCCGGGCCGGGCCGGCCAACTCCGGCAAGGTGTCGAAGGCGAGCAGCATCGCGCGGGCGGGACTGGACCAGCGCCTGGCTGAAGCGCTCGCCACTCTGCCGGGCCACCCGGAGCTGCTCGGCGACGCGGTGCTGGACCGCTGCGTATGGCCCGGGTCCTTCGAGGGTGCGAGGGTCGGTGAGATCAATTGCCAGCGGATGCAGGCCCGGTACGTGGCTGTCGACGGCAGTCCGGTCGAGGTGGCAGGGCGCTGGAAGGCGGCCCTGGAGACGCTGGGCTGGCGCGGCAGCAGCGCGCCGCTGCCGCCCGGTACCGGCTACACGGCGGTGCGTCACTACTACAAGGACCCGCTGAACCAGGACTTCCTGTCGGTCACCATGGTCGGCGACCGCGAGTCGATGGCGCTGCTCGACAACGAGGTACGCCTGGAGGGGTTCTACGAATACCGCCGCGACCTACGGGAGTTCGGCGGCCGGGACGCAGCCGAGCGGGCCCTGGCGGCCGGGCGTCAGGTCGTCGAGTTGTCCATGGCCCGTACCTACTACTTCGAGGGCCCGCGCCTCCACCTGACGGACTGAGCGTGACTCGGAGGGCGTTATGGGGCGCTGGCGCCGGGTCGCCCTGGCCTGCTGAAGTAGGTCAGGTGTCATAGGAGTTGACGTCCGGCTGTGTTGCGCTGGAGCGGGAGTACGGGTGAGCGTGTCCCCGTACCTGAGCGATCTGTCGGATGAGCGGTGGGAGCTGATCCGGCCGGTCCTGACGGCGTGGGAGGGCGCGCATCCGTCGGTCAGCGGCCATCAGGGCAGGTACGACCTGCGGGAGATCGTGAATGCGATCCGGTATCAGGCCGGACCGGCTGTCAGTGGCGCTACCGGCCGCACGACCTTCCGCCGTACGGCGCGGTGTACTACTACGTCGCCAAGTGGCTTGACGACGGCACCACCCAGGCCATCCATGACCTGCTGCGTTGGCAGGTGCGTGAGAAGGCCGGGCGGACCGAGGACCCCACCGCTGTGGTTCTGGACTTGCAGACAGTGGGTGCCCCGCTCAACGCCCCGGCAGCCACGACCGGTCTGGACGCGGGGAAGCAACCCGGGCGTCACCAAGGGATGGGTGGACGCCGGCTTCAAGAGAACGGGAGTTGGCCAACCGGGCCGACCTGGCCAGATGCCTGGCCGGCTGAACTGCCAGTCGCACCGCGCAAGCACCCCGATTCACCGCTGGTCCCCGCCCAACCTGGCACGCGGCCACTACCCAGCTGCATCGCCGGGAACCCATGTCGCGTGATCAGTTGATTCCTTGGGAGAAGTCGAGATTCACGGGCCCGGCAGGGAGAGGGGGTTGCGGCTCCCGGGTGAGCGCGACATCATCACCCACGACCTCAAAGGTAAAGGAGTCAACCCACACACATCCATCACCGCTCAGCAGCGCGCCGATGAGAATTTTCTCACCTTCGGCCGGTACATCCAGGACAATATCCCTCCTCACCCAGCCGCTGGTTCCACTCAGTCGGCGACTCTCCGACTCCGTGTTCTCGAATGCCACTGCTTCCTCACCAGCATCCACGCGCAGCCAGATCGCAGCAGCCTCTGAAACATTCTTAGTGCGCATGAGCGCCGAAAGCCTGACACGCTTGCCGGAGAATTCTTCAGCGCGGAACCCCTGGATCAACGCACCGAACTCGCGCGAGTTAGGACTCGTCTTTCGCGGTTTTCTTGATCGTCTTGTGGGCTACGCGGCTGCGGCGGCCCAGGCCCGGTGGACGGCGGCGATTTCGTGGTCGGTGGGCTGACCTGCGTGTTCGGGCATATTCCTGGCCGCAATGACGGTGCGCCGGAGCTTGACGACCATGTCCTGGAAGGACGGGGTGGTCTTGGTGGTGTACCAGGGGGCGCGGGCCCGGTGCTCGGCGACGTCGGCGGGGTGGTGGCCGTGAAGGGCGTACCAGATGACGGTGAGGCTGTAGACGTACAGGCCGAACGGCACGGTGCGCTCGACCGCCGCCCGGACCCTGTTCTGGGCCTGGCCGACGCCCAGGTGTTCGCGGACTTCCTCGAAGGTGGTCTCGATCGACCAGCGGCCGGCGTAGCGTTCCACCAGCTCGGCGGCGGGGGTGGTCAGGTCGGTGGTGACCAGGGCCAGGTCGAAGGGCTTGGTCGAGCCCGGGTCGCGGACGAGCAGGACGCGGATGGTGCGGGTGTGGAAGCTGCCGTACCACAGGCAGACGAGCTCGGCGATGTGCACGGTCGCGGGCGGCCGGTTGTACCGGGTGACGGTGTGCGCGGTGAAGACTGCCTGCTCGGCCCAGCTCTTCGGGGTGCCGATCTTGGCGCCCTTCAGGCACGGCCGGCCACGGCGGCCGGTCGGCGGCGGGGCGAGTTCGTACAGGGCGGCGTTGACCGGCAGCCGGCACGTCCACGTCACCGTGCCGGGCAGCTCGCGCAGGGCGCGGCCGTGGTAGGCGCCGTCGGCCACCACGTCGATCCGCCGGTCGGTGAACGCGCGGGCCAGCAGCGCGACCAGGTCGAGGGCGAGATCGACTTTCGTCTTCCCCTGTTTGGGGCGCCACAGCCGGGCCAGGATGGGCAACGCGATCGGGCGGGTGAGGAAAGGCAGGCGCACCACCAGGGCGACCACCACGAAGCAGGTCCCCCGCCCGATGGGCTTCGGTCCGGTGGCCGCACCGTCGTACTGCCACGCGGCACCGAAGACCTTGCGCCCCGTGCGCTTGAACAGCGTGTCGTCGACGGCGACCTGCAGCGCAGCCCCCGCGGGCAGCAGCCGCTCCACGATCAGACGGGCCAGCACGAGGCCGACCCGGTCCAGGTCCCACACCCCGGCGGCGAAGAACCGGTGGGCCCGGTCGTGCGGCCACCGGGCCGACAGTCCGGCGCCGGTCAGCATCCCGGTCACCGTCCGCCGCCCAGTACGTGTCACCGTCCCCGTGACCAGCGCCGCGAGCGTCTCGAACGACGGCGCGGTGAAGCAATCCCGGAAGACCGCCAGCACGAGTAACAGCGAAGGGGGTACGGTCCCCGGTGGAAGCATCGACGGCCCCTCGACAGAGGTGGAACAGACCCGTCGATGCTTCCGCACGTCTACGACACAAGCCCCCTCTTTCGATCATGAAAACCGCGAAAGACGAGGTGGGTGTGCTATTGACCCGAAATGGTAAGGTTCCGAAGTACGGGCTCGTTGATCACAACAGCGCGTGTTGGCCTATGGCTGTGCGATGGATCTGGTGGGGGACGCTCGGCGGCTGTCGCCGAAGGCTCAGGAAGCTCTGCGGATGCGGGCGGTTGCGGCGCTCCGGGCGGGCCGGGATCGGCGCGAGGTGGCCGGGTTCCTGGGTGTGACCGTGGAGTCGGTGACCGACTGGTGGGCCGCCTGGCAGGCCGGCGGCCGTGAGGCGCTGGTGTCCAGGACCCGTGGCCGGCGGGTGGGCGAGCACCAGGTGCTCGATCCCGACCGGCAGCAGTGCGTCCGGCAGGCCCTGATCGACCACCGTCCCGAAGACCTGGGCCTGGGTGGGCAGTTGTGGACCCGGGCGATCGTCGGCGACCTGATCGCCCTGCTGTACCGGGTGCGGCTGACCGAGCAGGGTGTGGGCAAGTACCTCAAGCGCTGGGGCCTGTCGTTCCAGCGCCCGGACAAGCGCGCGATCGAGCAGGACATGGAGGCGGTCCGCGCCTGGCGCGAGGAGACCTGGCCCGCCATCCGCGTGAAGGCCCGGGAGGAAGGTGTCGAAGTGCTGTTCGCCGACCAGACCGGCGTCCGCTCCGACCAGGTGTCCGGCCGGATCTGGGCCCCGTGCGGCCAGACGCCGATCGTGCGCCGGACCGGCAACCGCTTCTCGGTCAACGCGATGTCCGCGATCAGCCCGCGGGGCCGGATGTGGTTCACCGTCTACCGGGGATCGTTCACCGCCGAGGTGTTCCGCGACTTCCTCGACCGCCTGAACAGGCAGTTCGACCGCCCGGTCCACCTCGTCGTCGACCGGCACTCCGTCCATCGCAGCAAGAAGGTCCGTGCCTGGCTCGCCGATCACCCCGGCCGCATCACCCTGCACCTGCTGCCCGCGTACGCGCCCGAGACCAACCCGGACGAGCTGGTCAACGCCGACCTGAAACGAACCCTGCTGCCGGCCTCCCGAGCCCGCAATGCCGACCAGCTCGCCGACGAGGTCCGGCGCTTCTTCCGCCGCCGACAGAAGCAGCCGCACATCGTCCGCGGCTACTTCCAGGGCCCGCACGTTCGCTACATCACCGAGGTGCCGGAAATTTAGCGTTTCGGGTCAATATCACCAGTCGCGCCATTTACCCGTGAGCGCATGCCGGTCGATGCCGTGGCGTACCGCTCGATCTGGCACCGCGATGGCACGCCGGATAGGTTTCTCCTGCCCTGCGTCGACCGGCGTTCAGGCCCGTAGGCTCTGTCCGGTGGATCATGTGATCGGAAGGCCCGCTCGCCTGGCGGCGCACCGGCCCTCTGCCCACGCCACGCCCCCCGCCGTCCGGGGCCGTCGCCCTCACGGCGTTGGATGAAAGTAAGAGGAGTTCTGTGTGTTCGTGGTGAGGACGTCCGGCCGAAGCGCGGCAGTCGACAACGACCGCCGTGAGTTCAGCCTCCTGGGCAAGCGGGATTTCAGCGGGCTGGCCCTCGCACGCCCGATTAGCGCGGGTGTCCGGTCCCGTGCCGTTCTGGAACTGCAGCAGAACTACGGCGGTCTGCGGTTCAGCGCGTTAGTGGGTGGCGAGTTCGCGCCGGGAGAGGGCGATCGGCTGGCCTGGCGGGTCAGGTTCTGGGAGACGGTCTGGCCTACGCCACAGCAGGGGTTGCTGCGCAGTGCGCTGCTGCCGGGCCTGCCCGAAGAGCTGGATCATGCTGCGGCGGACGGCCTGCATGCCCTTACCAGTGGGGCCCTACCGGCCGGCCAACTGGTGATCGACCGGGCGGGCTACGATCATGATTCTCCCCCGATGCTGTTCGCAACGGCTGCCGAACTCCTGCTGCACATCCTGCTGGGGGGCGCCTTCGGATCGCCCGCGGAGCCGGTCATCAGATCCTGGGTGGCCACCGGCCGAATTGCGGCGGATCTGCCCAGATTTGGGTGACCTGAGGCCTATGACGCCGGGACCCACCGGACAGAACCTAAGTGCCGGTCCGCTGTGGAGGGGACCAGCCGTGTTCGAGCCGGGCTAGGGCGGGGGCCACCTCGCGTCGCTTTTCAGGCAAGTTCATCGTCCAACGTGACCGGCCCTCCGGCCTGCGGACCTCTGTCGCCGGTTGTCCGTGGTTGTCCGCTGGAGACCGTGGCGTTCGCTGGCGTTGCCGTCACGCTGCCGTCAGAATCCCCTTCGCGCACAGGCCGCGTTGGAGATGATCACGGCTATGGACTCTCCCCCCTCGATCTACGAGGCGCGCTACGGCTGGCACCGCCGCTCCGTCGTTGGAGCGCTTCTCGGCCTCCTTCCCACTGCCCTCGCCATCGCCCTGCAGCAACCGATGTGGTTCATCGGGCTGATCGCGTTGACTACAGGTGGCATCGGCTTCATCGCGACGGCTGTGGTGGCCAGCAGCCGTCGCGTCGCCGTCAGGATCGATCACCACGGAGTCACGTTGGGCCGCGTGCCACTACCAACCCGTTCCCGTACGCAGACCGTTCCATGGGAGGACATCGAGGGGATTCGCGTGTGGCACCTTCGAATGGGCAACAGTATGAGGTCAAGGGGACAGTACATAAGCCTTCAGCGAAGCGCCGGATCGCCACCTCTCGTCGGCCATCCGGATTACATTCGTCCGAAGAACGTGGCAGCAGAGCTCCCGCCGGCAAGTAAGAAGCTGTTGTGGACCGAGCTGGACCCCGTGCGTCTCCAGGCCGCAGTCACTGCCTTCGCGCCAGGGGTGCGTCTGGTCGTAGAGAGCTGATGCAGCACCTCGTGTCAGGGCCAATGCACGCGGGTGGCGGATTCTCAATGACCGATGTCGAGCCGGCCAGGCAGACCTGAGCTTGGGAATCTCGCCAAGTGCGCATCAGGGCAGCCGCCCTGACGTGTATTTGTGCTGTTCTGAGCGATCTCAGCCCCTGATCAGCGGGGGCCCACTATTGACCGCCAGTTGCCGCTCGTCTCCGTCTCTTGGGGCACGGATGGGGCACGCGATCAGAGATCAGCCGACTTCGCATGCCAGAGCGACTGCCCTACCGTCTCGATCACCTGGAGCGTGTTGCACGGCAATGACTGCCCACAGTCGATGCAGTAGTGGCGGCCCTCGTCGTAGTCGTCACTGTGCAGGGACGCGATCCGCAACAGTGCTTCCTTCTCGTTCATGCCGGCCTCCTCGATGCTCGGCGCCAGCGTATGCGTAGAAACCCGCCTCCGGAGAGCCGTGGTCGTGCACGGCGCCACGTTGGGCATCGACGTCGAAGTCGTCCAGCGAGATCCTGGCGTCAAAGGGTTCGCGCCGGTGCCCAGGCGCTGGGTGGTCGAGCAGACCCGGGGCGCTGATGCTGCACCGGCGCTTGGTTCGCGACTGCGAGACGCTGCCGACCAGCGTGGAATCGATGATCTATTGGTCGATGAGTAGTCATCACGCCGTTGTGGAGGACGACGCCCACCTGCCGCTGTGTGCCGGCGATTGCCGTAGTCGTCGCGATCAGGACTCCTATCTAATGGCCGAGTGCGGTGAAGCTCTGGTCATTCGGTACTGCTGATCTTCGGCCGCAGGCTTCTACCGGATGAGGTCGGAGCTTGTCACCGCCTCGTGGTCTCCTAACATGAGCTCGTTCGGCTCGCCTTGCGACAGGCTGTACGCAATCTGTTAGCCCTCGGAAACGATCAACAATTTCGATGCGGGCATTATGGAATTTGTATACACTTTCCCCAGGCCATAGCTGTCCCGCTCTCTGGAAATCTCTCCTTCGTCGATTCTGTTGTAAATATCGCGAGTCGCTTTTTCGAAGTCGACCGACGAAATAAAGTCGTCGTAGCTAGTCTCCGGCCCCCAGAAGGCCGCCAAATTTCGCGGCCTGCGCGTCACATTGACCATGTTGTTGTTGTGGCGCACTCGGCTGTAATATACGACGTACTCTCCGCATTCATCCGGAGGGCAGTAGAACCGCGCATCATCCTTGTCCCAGGAGTTCCCCGCAATATATCCGTATTCCGGGTCGAGCCTGCCGCGATCCCTTCTCATGTAGTCGATCCCCAATATCGCTTCCAACTGGCCGTATCGCGCATCCGCAGGCAGTGTAATTGTTTGCTCAGAGGAGAATTCCTCTCCTGCTTCAAGCAGGGAGCCGAGCGTGTTGAAATGTCCTGAACTTACTACCTCAGCCGTGCTTTCATGGGCGTATCGTTCGGCTCGTTCGCTGAAACCAGTTCTCCACTCTTCTAGGCCGTCACCATTGGCGGCGGGGATCATCGGCGCCCCCCAGACGGTGTAGTCATCGTTGATGATGTACACGGGGATCCCCCCGTCATTTTTGACATACAGCTTGAGTGGAACGTTGACGTAAGCGGGATCAGAGGTTGCCTGTGGTGTGCCGAATTCCGCCTTGAGGATAAATCGAATCGGCGCGGCGGTGGGTTGATACATGGTCGAATAGGCAATGCTGACGGCTGTCAGAAGCGCAGTGGCAGCAACCCCGGCCGCAAATTTCTTCGGGTGCGGAATTCCCTGCCAAGCCTTTTCGCGAATGAGCAAATAGAGTGCCCATGCAGACCAGAGGAGAAGTGGCATAAATGCAAACAGGTAGGGCGTGTACTCCCTCTCCTCGAGCCACATGAATAAAAGAATGGCGCTGGTCGGAAGTGTAAACAGGGCCCCGAGCAGGACGATCGCTCCGGATATGTTCGACTGTCGCCTTCCCCAGTAGTCAAGGGCTGCAAATATTGCCACGGCCTGTAGCAGGCCCATCAGGATAAAAATGGCACCGACAATTCTTTGCGCGAAAGTAAGTGCCCCGAGGGCGTCCGGCCAGCCGATGGTTATGTGCATGATGGCGGACCCGAGCATTCCCGCGACCATCAGCGCCAGGATTCCGCGCCTTCTCCATGGACGGCTGGGCCACGTGTTGCTGTCCCCTCCGCGCCAATGTATGTATGTTGGGTCCTCCATGTCCATTGTTTCCGGGCAGCCGAGGCGATTCAGGTTCTTTCGCAGTTCGCGAAGTGACCAGGCGCTGGCGACCACCTCCCCGTTGATGATGACCTTGCGAAGGCCGCGACTGTCGGGCGGCTCCACGATTACCCACGGCTGAGTGCTCATGGAGCCAAGATCAAACCTGACTAGGCGATTTTCAAGAGGAACTGCTCCGTTCGGCCGCGATCCCAAAGCTCTCACGGGCGCCGTGCAGACCGCCGAATGTGTGCCGCCGCCTGGCCGACACCAGGACGCCGGCCTGGCGCGATCCACCGCGCGCAGGAGGCAGCGCACGGCAGGAGGCACACGATGGGATCACTGCTGGAACGGCTGGCCGAGCGCGAGAGAGCCGCCCGCGACCGCGTCGAGCAACTGCGCGGCCAGACCGACCCGCTGACAGCGCAGTTGGCCGAGGCCGAGAGCGCCATGACGCGCCCGGAGACCACCCGCGAGAGCGTGCTCGCGCCGGCCGCCGAGGACGAAGCCCCAGGCGGCTACCTGCGGCCCTCGCGCAGCGCGAGTCCGATCGGCGTGCCGAGCGCGCAGGCGAGGGCGCAGGCCGTCCAGACGGCGGTGTAGGCGCCCTCCTGCGGTACGGCCGGACGCAGCAGCAGACGGTCCAGGACGGCCGCCGCCCCCGCGCCGGCGGCGACACCCGCCAGGGACTTGAGGGTGTTGTAGACGCCGGTGCCGATACCGGTCTGGTCGCGCGGCAGACGCCGCATCAGCAGGCCGGGAAGCAGGCTGAGACCCAGGCCGGCGCCGTACCCGCAGACCGCACCCGGCACGGCGAACTGCCAGTACGCGTGGTGGCCGAGGGCGATCGCGGCGTACCCGGCGGCGCACAGCGCGAAGCCGGACGCGAGGACCGCGGCGGCGCCGTACCGGCGGGCGAGGCGGTCGGCGGTGACCGCGCCGAGCATGGCGGCGACCGTCTGCGGCAGGTACAGCAGGCCGAGCTGCAGCGGGGCGGCGCCCAGGCCGTAGCCCGTCTCGGCCGGGTCGGCGGCCTCGAAGGCCAGTGTCGGGCCCTGGGCGCCGTACAGTGCGCAGCCGAGCAGGAAGCTCAGGGCGAAGACCGGCGCGGTGGCACGCCGGGAGAGCAGCCGGACGTCCACCATCGGCCGGTCGGTGCGCAGCTCGTGGCGGACGAACAGGGCGAGCAGCACCGGGCCGAGGACGAGCAGCGTCGCGGCGGCCGCGCCGGGCAGGACGGCGCTGCCGCCGAGGCCGGCCAGCAGCAGGGTCAGGCCCAGGGACAGCAGGACGGCGCCCGCCCAGTCGGTCCGCCCGTCCGCCCGGGTCCGCGAGTCGGGCACGAACCGCCACACCACCGGCAGCGCCAGCAGCGGGAGCACCGCGAGGCCCCACAGCAGCGGGCGGGTGGCGGAGTCGCCGGTGCCGAGACCGCCGACGGCGAGGGCGCCGAGCGTCGATCCGACGGTCAGCGAGCCGACCAGCGGTCCGACCGCCCGGCCGCCGCGCTCCTCGCCCAGGTCGTCGCGCAGGATCGCGAACTCCAGCGGCAGCCAGCAGGCGAGGAAGCCCGACAGGGCGCGGCCGAGCAGCAGCACCGGCAGGTCGGTGGCGACGGCGGTGCACAGCGCGCCGAGCAGGGTGAGCAGGACGGTGATCCGCAGCAGCAGCCGGTGGCCGTGCAGGTCGCCGAGGCGCGAGGTCAGCGGCACGGCGACACCGGAGACCAGGAACTCGACGCCGAGGGCGAGGCTCAGGTCGCCCGCGTCGAGGTGGAGCTGCTCGCCCAGGCGGGGCAGCAGGATCGGGAAGCCGCCCTGCAGCACTCCGCTGGCGAACTCCACCAGCACGAGCAGGGGGACGGTCGCGCGGGCCGCAGCCCGGGCGGGGTGGACCGCGGCGGGGACGGTCTGGGTCATGGGCACACATCCGTTGGGGGCCGGAGGGCGTTGGGGGTGGCCGCAAGGATGGCTAACCTGGGGCGCTACGACCCCGAACCGCACGATTTCGCATCTGCGGACCTCTCCGCGCAAGGATCGGCCATGAACGACGAGCTGGACCTGGCCCTGGTGGACGCCCTGCGGATGGACCCGCGGGCACCGTGGTCCAGGCTGGCCGGCCCGCTCGGCGTGGACCCGGCCACCCTCTCCCGGCGCTGGGCACGGCTGGAGGCGGACGGCGACGCCTGGGTGACCTGCTACCCGTCGGCGGACCGGATCGGCCGCGGGCTGACCGCACTCGTGGAGGTGGAGTGCCGGGCCGGCCTGGTCGCCGAGGTGGCGGCCGCACTGGCCGGGCACCCGCAGGTGGCGTCGATCGAGGTGGTCACCGGCGGCGCCGACCTGCTGCTCACCGTCGGCGCGGGGGACCGGGCGGGGCTCGCCGGGTACCTGCTGGAACAGGTGTCGGCCGTGCCCGGCGTCGAGCGGACCCGCACCTCGCTGGTGGAACGGACCGTCCGGGAGGGCAGCCGGTGGAGCGACGGTGCACTGGACGCCGAACAGCGCCGGGCGATCGCCGAACAGCCGGCCGCACCGCGGAGCGTGCCCGCCTCCCGGCAGATCGAGGAGGACCTCGCACTGATGCAGGCGCTCGGCGGGGACGGCCGGATGCCGTACGCCGAACTCGCCGGACGGACCGGCCTGCCGGCCTCCACGGTGCGCCGGCGGCTGGCCGAACTGAGGGACTCCGGGCGGATGGTGCTGCGGTGCGACGCCTCGCCGCGGGTCACCGGGCATCCGCTCGGCGCCATGCTCTGGCTGGAGGTGCCGGCGGGCCGGCTGGAGGAGGCCACCGGGTGGCTGGCGGGCCTTCCGCAGGCGCGGATGTGCGCGGTGACGGTCGGTCCGGCCAACCTGGCGCTCTACCTGGTCGTCCACCGCACGTCGGAACTCCGCCGACTGGAGGAGGAGTTGACCGGCCGCTTCCCCCACCTGCGGGTCCGCGAACGGATGGTGACCCTCCGTACGGTCAAGCTGGTCGGCCGCCTCCTCACCCCGGACGGCCGCTCCAACGGCTACGTCCCCATCGACCCCTGGCCCACCCCGAGGGCGATCGGCTGACCCGACGGGGTCGGCTCAGCCGCGGGTGAGGCGGCCGAGGGCGAGGGCGGCCAGCAGGGCGGCTGCGTCGGGCAGGACCGCGTCGTCGAACTCGGCCTCGGCGGAGTGGTTGTAGGCGGCCGTGAACGGGTCCCGGCCGGGCGGGCAGGCGCCGAGCATCAGGTAGGCCGAGGGCACCAGCCGGGCCAGGACTCCGAAGTCCTCGGAGCCGGCGATCGGGCGCGGCATCTCGACGTACCGGTCCTCGCCGAGCAGTTGCCGTGCGGTGCCGGCGGCGAACGCCGCCTCCGCCGGGTCGTTGACGGTCACCGGGTAGCCCGGCTCGAGGACGGCGTCGACGGTCATGCCGTGGGCATCGCCGATGCCCCGGACGACCCGGACGGCCTCCTCGGCGACCAGGGCCCGCGCCTCGGGGGAGAAGGAGCGGACGGTCGCGGCGAACACCGCCTCGTCGGGGATGACGTTCTCCACGGTGCCGGCGTGGAAGGTGCCGACGGTGAGCACCACCGGGTCGAAGGCGTCGAACCGGCGGGTCGTCATGGTCTGCAGGGCGAGCACCGCTTCGCAGGCCGCCGGGACGGGGTCCAGCGCCAGGTACGGGCTCGACCCGTGGCCGCCGCGGCCGCGAACGGTCACCCGGAGAGTGTCGGAGGCCGCCATGATCGGTCCTGGCCGGGTCGTCACCCAGCCGCCCGGCAGCAGTGCCGCGCCCACGTGCAGCGCGTACGCCGCCGAGACCCGCTCGCCGGCCGCGTCCAGCACGCCTTCCTCGACCATCAGCGCGGCACCGCCCCCGCCCTCCTCGCCGGGCTGGAACATGAACACCACGCTGCCCGCGAGCTGCTCCTGCCGTTCGGCGAGCAGCCGGGCCGCGCCGACCAGGGCCGCGGTGTGCAGGTCGTGGCCGCAGGCGTGCATCGCCCCGGGCACCTGCGAGGCGTACGGCAGTGCGGTGGCCTCCTGCACCGGCAGCGCGTCCAGGTCGGCGCGCAGCAGGACGGCCGGGCCGGGCCGGCCGCCTCTCAGCACCGCGGTGACCGAGGAGAGCTTCTCGCCGAGGGTGATCTCCAGCGGCAGGCCGTCGAGTGCACCCAGCACCCGGGCGCGGGTCAGCGGCAGGTCGAGCCCGATCTCGGGTGCCCGGTGCAGGGCCCGCCGCAGCTCGACCAGGCCCGGTCGCAGCCTTTCGGCCGACTCGCGCAGCGCGGACAGGTGAACGGGAGCCGACATGGCCACTCCTCCTGGGTAGACGGTCCCCGAATGGTCCCCCTGCGGCCGCGCCCGCCCCGCGATCCGCACGGATCGGCCGCCCGCCCCCGCCCGCTTGCACGATCCCGCCGGCGCGCACCCCCGAACCGTCGCAGCCGCACCGACGACCCGTCAGCCCCGGAAGGCCTGTCCGAAAACTCTTGGCGTGTACGGGTCTTCCCATGCGGACCGCCGACTGGCACGCTGAGCGGGTTTGCCGAAACCGGGAGGCCCCTTGTTACGCTTTTCGACCCTCGCAGTGGCTGTGACCAGCGCTTTCGCCCTTGTCGCCGGTACCGCCGCCGCGGCTTCGGCCGCACCGCCCGCCGCACCGTCAGCCGCCCAGGCGGCCAAGGTGCAGCCGGTCGACTGGAAGCCGTGCAACCCGGATCCGTCCAAGCCGGACCCGAAGATCTACGACTGCGCCGTCTACCCCGTCCCGCTCGACTACGCGAAGCCGTCCGGCGAGACGATCGGCATCGCGATGATGCGCCGCCGCGCCGGGGACCCGGCCAAGCGGATCGGCTCCCTCTTCCTCAACCCCGGCGGCCCGGGCGGCAGCGGCTACCTGTGGGCGACCACCACCCGCTTCGAACCCCGGGTCACGGACAGCTTCGACCTGATCGGCTTCGACCCGCGCGGCGTGGCCCTGAGCAACCCGCTCAAGTGCTTCACCACCGACGAGGAGGCCAACGCGGTCTTCGACCGGATGACCGGTGTGCCGACCACCCAGACCGAGATCGACGGCACCCTCGCCGCCGACAAGGACTACACCGACGCCTGCGCCCGCAACGCCGGCGAGCTCGTCAAGCACATGTCCACCATGAACGTGGTCCGCGACCTCGACCGGATGCGGCAGGGTGTCGGCGACGCCAAGCTCACCTTCGCCGGTTTCTCCTACGGCACGCTGATCGGCTCCACCTACGCCAACATGTACCCGGACAAGGTCCGCGCACTGATCATCGACGGCAACGTCGACCCGCAGCTGCGCCTGCACAACGGCCTGGAGTACGACCGGCAGCGCGCCCAGGGCTTCGAACTCGCCCTGGACGAGTACCTGAGGCGCTGCCAGACCGCGGGCGCCCCGCGCTGCGCCTTCGCCGACAAGGACACCCGCGGCAAGTTCGACGCGCTCCGCGACCACCTGCGGACCAACGCCGTCACCCTGCCGGGCGGCGCCACCGTCACGCTGTCCACCTTCACCAGCCAGGTCGCCAACGCGCTGTACGCCCAGAGCCGCCAGGCGCCGCTGGCCCGCTCGCTGCAGGCGCTGCACCTGGCGATCAACCCGCAGCCGAGCCTCGTCGCGCCCTCCACGGACGAGGCGAACCTGCTCGCCCGGCCCGCCCCGGCGGCGCTCCGCGAGGCCCCGGCGGACACGCCGTACAGCGCGGACGACTCCTACTACGCCGTCAACTGCCAGGACAAGCCGTACCCGCCGGCCCCCAGGCTCTTCCCGCTGGTGGCCCGGGTGTGGGAGAAGGAGGCCCCGACCTTCGGCCGTTACCAGGCCTTCGACGCGCCGCCGTGCGCGACCTGGCCCGCCCCGGCGCTGTGGTCGGAGCGGTACACCGGGCCGTGGAACAAGAGGACCGCCACCCCGGTGATGGTCATCGGCAACACCTTCGACCCGGCCACCCAGTACAAGTTCGCGCAGCGCATGCAGCAGGAGCTCGGCAATGCCGTCCTGGTCACCGTCGACGTGGTGGAGCACTGCGCCGTCGGCCGCAGCAAGGCGCTGAACGCCCTGGTGACCTCCTACCTGGTGGACCGTACCGCCCCCGGGCCGGGCCAGGTCCTCAAGCCCGACGCCGACCCGTTCCCGGCGTGAGGGCTGCCGCGAGGCCGTGACGACCGGGGCCGTCCGGCCGCCCGCGGTGCGTCGGCGCTGCCACGGCGGTTTGATGAAGCCATGGAGTTCGAATCCGCCGAGATCTACGTCGACGAGCTGCTCGCCCTGACCGGAGGCCTGGACCGCCGGGCGGCCGAGGACTTCGTACGGCGGGTGTTCGAGGGCGGGGCCGAGCACGGCGCCCGCACCGCGCTGGCGAACGTGGCCGCCCTCGACAACGAGAAGGACGCGCAGATCAGGCGCCTCGGCGAGCGCCTGGTGGCCCTGGGGGAGGACCCGCTGGCGGTCACCCGCCTGCTGCGCGGCGCATGACACCGGCCGGCCACCCGTCCACGGCGGACGGGTGGCCGGCCCACGCCTTGCAGGCACCCGCTGCACGGTCAGCCCGCCGGGTCCTGCCAGACGTCGCCGTTCGGCAGCAGGGCGTCGGCCTCCTTGGGTCCCCAGGTGCCCTTGGCGTACGGGTGGACGGGCGCCGCATCGCCGAGCACCGGGTCGACCACCCGCCATGCCGCCTCGACGGTGTCCTGCCGGGCGAACAGCCACCGGTCGCCGTCGAGGGCGGCACCGATCAGCCGGTCGTAGGGCCGCATGTCCGAGCCGGGCAGCTCGCTGAAGGACAGCTCCTCGTGCTTGGCCTCCCACCCGCCGCCGGGCTTCTTGCCGGCGAGGGTCAGCGCCACCTGGGTCTCCGGCCAGACCCGGAAGCGCAGCGTGTTGGTGGCCGGCGCCGGCCGCAGGCCGAACACGTCGTGCGGCGCGCGGCGGAACCGGATGTTCACCTCGGTGGCCGTCACCGGCATGCACTTGCCGGCCCGGATGACGATCGGCACGTCCGCCCACCGCCACGAATCGCAGGCCAGCCGGATCGCGGCGTACGTCTCGACCTCGGAGTCCGGGGCCACGCCCTCGACGTCCCGGTACCCCTCGTACTGGCCGCGCACGATGTGCTCGGGGGTGAGCGGGCGCAGCGAGGAGACGATGTGTGCCTTGGAGTCGCGCCAGGCCTGCAGGCCCTGGCCGGCCGGCGGGTCGGCGAGCACGGTGGCCAGCACCTGCAGCATGTGGTTCTGGACGACGTCCCGCACGGCGCCGGTGCGGTCGTAGAACCGGCCGCGGTCGGACACGTCGAACGCCTCCGCCATGGTGATCTGGATGCTCTCGACGTGGGTGCGGTTGAGCAGCGGCTCGATCACCGAGTTCGCGAACCTGGCGAACAGCACGTTCTCCACCGGGTCGAGGCCCAGCCAGTGGTCGACGCGGTAGATCGAGTCCTCCGCGAAGTACTGGTGCATGGTGGCGTTCAGCTCGCGGGCACTCTCGAGGTCCGTGCCGAAGGGCTTCTCGACCATGATGCCGGCGCCCTCGGCCCGGCCGACCGAGGCGATGCCGCGGGCGATCCGCCCGAACAGCGGCGGCGGTACCTCCAAGTAGAACAGTGACCGCTGCCCCGTCCCCATGGCCTCGGACATCGCGGCGTAGGTGGCGTCGTCGTCGAGGTCGCCGTCGACGTAGCGCAGCAGGCCCATCAGCCTGGTCGCCGCCGGACTGTCCGGGTCCATGCCGTTGAGCGTGAGCGAGGCCCTGGCGTAGGCGCGGAACTGCTCCAGCCCCCAGCCGGCCTTGGCGACGCCCACCACCGGGACGTCGAGCACACCGCGCTCGACGAGCCCGACCAGGGCGGGGAAGGTCTCGAGCTTGGCGAGGTCCCCGGTCGCACCGAAGATCACCAGGGCGTCCGTCTGTCGTGTCGTCATCTCCGCTCCTCCTGTGGAGTGGACGGGTCGGCCGTCCGGTGGACGGTCAGCGCAGCCGGTCGGCGATCCGGTCGCCGACCCGCAGGGCGTTGGCGATCGCCGTCAGGGACGGGTTGACCGCGCCGATGCTCGGGAAGAAGGCCGTGTCGACGACGTACAGGTTGTCCAGGTCGTGGGCCTTGCAGTCGACGTCCAGTGCGGAACTCGCCGGGTCGGTGCCGAACCGGACGGTGCCGGCCTGGTGGGCGGTGGCCCCGATGGGCATGCCCTTGTGCAGGTAGATGCTGTGCGACAGCAGGTGGTGCTCGTGCATGCCGAGCCGGCCGAGCATCCCCTGGAGCTTGTGCCGCAGCCGCTTCAGCCCCGCCGTGTTGTTCTTCTCGTCGAGCGCGAGGCGCACGTTGCCGTCGGCGTCCAGGGTGACCCGGTTGTCCGGGTCCGGCAGGTCCTCGCCGCACAGCCAGAAGTCCACCGCGTGGTGCGCGAGCACCTCGAACGGCATGTCGGGGGAGACCGCACCGGCCCAGCGCGGCGCCTCGCCGTGGATCTGCTCGGCGTCGGACTTGCCCAGCATCTGGATGCCGCCCAGCGGATAGTCCCAGTCGTCCGCGCCCAGGTACCAGTCGTGCAGCGCCAGCGTCTTCTGGAAGGCCGTCGGATTGGGCTCCTTGGACACCGCCATCAGCGCCAGGTTGTTGTGCCGCATGTAGTGGCGGCCGACCACGCCCGAGCTGTTGGCCAGGCCGTCCGGATGCCGGTCGTTCGCGGACCGCAGCAGCAGCAGGGCCGAGTTGACGGCGCCGCAGGAGACCACCACCACGTCGCCGGAGAAACGTGCCGTACTGCCGTCGGCGAGCTCGGCGACCACCGCGGTGACGGTGCGCCCGGCGGGATCGGTCTCCAGCCTGCGCACGTTCGCACCGGTGACCAGGGTGACGTTGTCGTGCTCGAGCGCCGGGTCCACGCAGATCACCTGGGCGTCGGACTTCGCCCCCAGCAGGCAGGGGAAGCCGTCCACCCGGTCGCAGCGGATGCAGGCACTGGTGTGCGTCGCCCGCCCGTCGGCGTCCTGGATCAGATCCACGCCGATCGGCAGGTGGAAGGGGTGCAGGCCGTGCTTCTCCAGGTCGTCGCTCAGCTGCTGGATGCGCGGCTCGTGCTCGACCGGCGGGAACGGGTACTGCTCGCTCGCCGGGCCCCCGGTCGGGTCCTCGCCGTGCCGCCCGTGCACCCGGTAGAGCTGCTCGGCCCGGCTGTAGTACGGCTCCAGGTCGCCGTAGTCGATCGGCCAGGCCGGGGAGATCCCGCCGTGGTGGCGCATCTCCCGGAAGTCCTCCGGCCGCAGCCGGAACAGCGCCGCGCCGTAGAACTTGGTGTTCCCGCCGACGTAGTAGTTGACCTCCGGCGGGAAGGCGTTGCCGTCCTTGTCGTACCAGTACTCCGGAGCCCGGTAGCGGCCCTTCACGAACACCGCCGTCGAACTCCAGTTGTCCCGCTCGCGGGGGAGGTAGTCGCCGCGTTCCAGCATCAGGATGCGTTTGCCGGTCGACGCCAGGCGGTGCGCCAGGGTGCCGCCGCCCGCACCGGTGCCGATGACCACGACGTCGTAGTGCTGCTCGCCAGCCACGGAGTGTCCATTCTGGGAGTCGGTGCCTGCCCCGGGCCGCGCTGTCCGCGCCCGTGCCCCGCACAGGCGGCGGCCGGCCGGTGCCGGGATCCTGCGCCTGCGGCCATCCCTCGGGAGGCCTGTCACGTGCAAGCTACAACGCGCCCGGTCGGGCGGCACCTCAGGACGCGGAGCACCTCCTGGGGGCATCCGTGCCGAGTCCGCCGGCCCTCGGGCTGCGGGCACTCGTTCGGACCAGCGGTGCCACGTCCTGCCGGGCCGCGCGGCCGCCCGGTGCTTCACTGGGCCGGAACGTCCGCGATGGGAGCCGGAGCCGCATGAGCCAGTTGGATCTCGCAAGGCTGCAGTTCGCCATGACGTCGATCTACCACTTCCTGTTCGTGCCGGTCACGATCGGGCTCGGCTTCCTGACCGCACTGCTGCAGACCGCCTGGCACCGCACCGGGCGCCCCGAACTCCTCCAGCTCACCCGGTTCTTCGGCACCATCCTGGTGATCGGCATCGCGGTGGGCGTGGTCACCGGCCTCGTCCAGGAGTTCCAGTTCGGCATGGACTGGTCGGCCTACGCGCGCACCGTCGGCGACGTGTTCGGCGCGCCGCTGGCCATGGAGGGCCTGGCCGCGTTCTTCCTCGAGTCGACCTTCCTCGGCCTGTGGCTGTTCGGCTGGGACCGGCTGCCCAAGCGCGTCCACCTGGCCACCATCTGGATGGTCGCCCTAGGCGGCATGCTGTCCGCCGCCTTCATCATGGCCGCCAACTCCTGGATGCAGCACCCCGTCGGCTACACCATCGACCCGTCCACCGGCCGGCCGGAGCTCAACGACATCTGGAAGCTCTTCACCAACCCCGTCTTCCTCCGGGGCTATCTGCACGTCCTGCTCGCCTCGCTGGTCACCGGCTGCGTCGTGATGCTCGCCGTCTCCGCCTGGCAGCTGCGCAAGGGCGCCGCCCCGCTCGCCTTCCACGCCTCCGCCCGCCTCGCCCTGACCGTCCTCGTCCCCGTGATCATGGTGGCCATGCTCGTCGGCAGCGAACTCGGCGTCACCGAGGGCAAGTACCAGCCCATGAAGATCGCCGCCGCCGAGGCCCAGTGGGACACCTGCCAGCCCTGCTCCTTCTCGCTGTTCCAGATCGGCGGCGGCAAGAACGACGAGACCCCCACGAAGATCATCGAAATTCCGCACCTGCTGTCCCTGCTGGCCACCAACCACTGGAACGGCCAGGTCCTCGGCCTGAACGCCGTCCAGAGCCAGTACGAGCAGCAGTACGGGCCCGGCGACTACGTCCCCAACGTCTTCATCCAGTACTGGTCGATGCGCATCATGGCCTACCTCGCCGTCGTCGTCCTGCTGGTCGGCCTGTGGGGGATCTGGCTGCTGTGGCGCAAACGGCTCAGCTCCGCCAAGTGGTTCTGCCGCGCCGCCGTCTGGATCTCCCCGCTGCCGTTCCTGATGAACACCGCGGGCTGGCTCCTCACCGAGAGCGGCCGCCAGCCGTGGATCGTCCAGGGCATCCAGCTCACCAGCAACGGCGTCTCCCCGTCCGTCTCCACCGCCACCGTCGCCGCCAGCCTCGTCGCCTTCTTCCTCCTGTACGCCGCCCTGGCCGTCGTCGCCGCCTTCCTGATCACCCGCTACGCGCGCAAGGAACTCGCACCACCGCCCGCCGAGGACACGCCCGTACCGGCACTGTCCTACTGACACCACGCCACCCCTGGGACCGCCCGATGGCCCTCGCCACCTTCTGGTTCATCCTCATCGCCGTCCTGTGGGCCGGCTTCTTCGTCCTGGAGGGCTTCGACCTCGGCGTCGGCATGCTGCACACCGCCGTCGCCCGCGACGAGGCCGGCCGCCGAGCCGCCCTCAACACCATCGGCCCCCTGTGGGACGGCAACGAGGTCTGGCTGATCGTCGCCGCCGCCGCCATGTTCGCCGCCTTCCCCGGCTGGTACGCCACCATGTTCTCCTCCTACTACCCCGCCCTGGTCGTCCTGCTGGTCGGCCTGATCGTCCGCGGGGTGTCCTTCGAATTCCGCGGCAAGGTCGACAGCGCACGCTGGCGCAGCACCTGGGACATCCTGCTGATCTGCGGCAGCCTCCTCGTCCCGCTGCTTCTCGGCATCGCCCTCGGTGCCCTGCTGCACGGCGTTCCGATCGACGGGAGCCAGGAGTTCACCGGCGACCTCGGCGACATCTTCTCGGGCTACGCGGTCTTCGCCGGCATCACCTTCGTCCTGCTGTGCCTGATGCACGGCGCCACCTTCATCGCCCTCAGGACCACCGGCGACGTCCGCCACCGGGCCGCCGGGCTGGCCCGCCCGATCGCCCTGGTCACCGCGCCGGTCCTGCTGGCCTTCCTGCCCTGGACGCACTCCACGGCGGGCAAGGGCGTGCTGCCGAACATCCCCCAGCTCCTCGCGGTGATGGCAGTGATCGCCGCAGCCTTCCTGGTGGTCCGCGGCCACGACGGCTGGGCCTTCGCGGCCACCACCGCCACCGTTGCCACCACCGTCCTCGGCCTCTTCGTCGACCTCTACCCCCGGCTGATGGTCTCCACCACGAACTCGGCCTTCGATCTGACCGTCCGGAACAGCGCCGCCGGCGAATACGCCCTGAAGGTCACCAGCGTCGTCGCCGTCGTCTTCTTCCCCCTGGTGCTCGCCTACCAGGGCTGGACGTACCACGTCTTCCGTCGCCGTATCTCCGCCGACCAGTTCGCCCACCCCGTCGCCGAGTGACCGACGGTCAGAGGACGGCGACCGGATTGACGGGGGAGCCGGTCGCTGCGGGCAGCCGCAGCGGGGCGATCACGCACAGGAAGGACCAGCGGCGCTCCTGCTCGCACAACGGTGCCAGGTCCTCGAACTGCAGGTAGTCCAGCAGGTGCAGGCCCATCGCGTGCACGGCGAGCACGTGCACGGGGAAGGCGACGCCCTCGGTCGTACTCGGGGCGGCGTCGTTGTTGCCGTCGCTGCCGAGCACCGCGACCTGCCGGTCGGCCAGGAACTCCACCGCCGTCGGATGCAGCCCGGCCCGCGCCTCCGCGGCTCGCCACGGCCCGCGCTCGTCCCTGCGCCGCCGGTGCCCGACCCGGACGAACAGCAGATCGCCGGCCCCCACCCGGACGCCCTGGGCGGCCTCGGCCGCCGCCAGCTCCGCCGCCCCGACCTGCTCGCCCGGCTCCAGCCAGGGCACGCCGTGCAGCCGCGGGATGTCCAGCAGCACGCCGCGGCCCACGATCCCGTCACCGGCCAGCGCGACGGACAGCTCCGCGGCACCGTCCGCAGTCAGCCCGTCCGTGCTCCTCCCGCCGAACAGCGTGCCGTGCCACACCACATGGCACAGGGCGTCGAGGTGACTGTCCGCATCGCCGTGCACGTTCATGTCGAAGTGGTCCCGGGCGAAGTCCAGCCCGCCGGCGACGCTCCCGGCCACGGCCCCCGTCATCCGGTGCCCGGCCGGCTCCGGATTGTCGGGCCCGCGCACGGTCTCCACCGGCGACGCAAGACTCACCCGCCGCCCCGAACGGACCTCCCGCGCCGCCGCCACCACCCGCTCCGGCGTGATCAGCTCCAGGGCGCCCCGCCCCGCACCTCCGCCACCCACCGGGCGCCGGACCCGCTCGTGCAGCGCGCGGAACTCGTCCGCACCGAGCGCGGGCAGGGCAGGGAAGGCACGGCGGTCGGTCATCAGGAGCCCCGCTTCCGGTCCAGGGTGCCGCCGAGGGCCGCGGCCGCCGTCGATGCGCCACGGCCGGGCGGACACACTCCGCCGACGGCCCGAGGGGAAAACCTAACCGGCCCGGCCGCGACCACCCGGCACCCGCGGCCGCTACCGCATCCGACATCGCCCGCCCGGCCGAGCGCTCCGCGGCCCGAGAGCCGGAGCCCGCCGCCGGGATCTCCGGCCGGACGGTTCCTCCGGCGGGGGTTCAGCCTGCTGCGCGGCCGCGCCTGCGCCGCGGGAACGGCCCGCAGGCCGGGTGGTGGCCGAAGGCGCCGACGGTCACCGCGCGGGCCGGGGGCTTCCGGGAAGACGGGCTGCCCGTGGCCGATTGCTGCCCCGATCCTGTCGCGACAGTGCTTCGAGCCCGGAGCGGCGTGCTCCTGGTGGCCGCTGCCCGGGCACAACCCGGCGGGGAGGGGAGTTCGAGGTCCTGCGGATCAGCAGGAGCGTGCGACCTGGAGGAGGTGGTCACGGACGAGGGTGACGTGGGGGAGGGGGTGGGCGCCGCTGCGCTGGGCGAGGAAGCCCGTGTTGATGGGGGCGTCCTCGGGGTCAAGCAGTAGCCGGAGCGAACCGTTGGCGATTTCCGTGGTGCACAGGTAGCGGGGCAGGACGGTGGCGCCGAGACCCGCGAGGGCGGCGGCTTTGACGGCTCGGAGGTCGGGGATGACCAGGGCGGGTTCGGCGACCAGGCGGGTGTCGAAGACGTGTCGCCAGTAGCGGCGGAGAATGGGCAGGTCGTCGGCGTACGAGATGAGGGGGATGTCGGCCAGGGCGGCGGGCCCGTCACGGGTGAGGAGGTCGTGGTCGATTTTGTCGGTCCAGTCGGGGGTGGCGACCAGCACGAAGTCCTCGTCGGCGAGAGGTTCGGAGGTCAGGGCCCGGCCGCGGGGGCGGATCGTGGAGACGACGAGGTCGTAGCGGCCGGTGCGGAGCCCCGCGAGGAGGTCTTCTGAAAGGCCGGTGGTGACGCGGAGCCGGACACCCTTGTCCAGGAGTGGGCCGAGGCTCGGGACGACGACGGCGGCGAGGAACTCCGCGGGCCCGCCGAGGAGTACCGGAGGCTCCGGCGCCGCCTCGTCGAGGGCGCCGCCGGTGATCGCCTCCAGGGCGTCCATGGGAGCGGCGAGCCGGGCGGCCAGGTCGTCGGCGGCGGGGGTCGGCGTCACGCCGCGGGGCAGGCGCTCGAAGAGCTGGCGGCCCATGTGGTCTTCGAGGGCTCGCAGCTGGGTCGTCACCGTCGGCTGGGTCAGACCGACGAGCCGCGCCGCGGCGGTCAGGGAACCGGCGCGGTAGACGGCCAGGAAGGTGCGCAGCTGCGCCAGGTCCAGCGACCCATTGGATTTCTTATCGATCACATAGAAGAGTCTATTTGCTGGGCGTGACTATGGGGCCTAGCGTCGTGGACGCACCGGCGGATCGACGATCCGAGCGTGGAACGTCGAACTGCCGGTCCACGGCATATGGCAAGGAGACCCTGATGTCCAAGCTTCTTTTTGTAGTGACCGGTGCGACCCACTGGACGCTCAATGACGGCACCCGGCATCCGACCGGCTTCTGGGCCGAGGAACTGCTCACCCCGTACAAGGTGTTCACCGAAGCGGGCCACGAAGTCGTCCTCGCCACACCGGGCGGGGTGGTCCCGGCCGCCGACCCGGGCAGCCTGGCACCGGAGGTCAACGGCGGCCGCGACGTTGCTCCCGAACCGGCCGGGATTTCCGCCCTGGCGGCGCCGCTGAAGCTGGAGGAGGTCGACCTGGCCGCCAACCGCGCGGACGGCACCTCTGCCTTCGCCGGCCGGAAGATCACAGCCTTCTCCAACGAGGAGGAACGCCAGGGCGGCCTGGCCGCCAAGGCGATCTGGCTGCTGGAGGACCGGCTCGAGGACATCGGCGCGGACGTGCAGGTCGCTTCCCCGTGGACGCCGAACGTGGTCGTCCACGGCAACCTTCTCACCGGCCAGAACCCGATGTCGTCCGGCCCGCTCGCAGTCGAACTGCTCAGGCAGCTGGGCTGACGATGTCCGCCGACCGACTCTCGGCGGTCTTGGACTCCACCTACGAGTGTTTGCTGCTGTACGGGGTGCGCCGGACCACGATGGACGACATCGCCCAGCGTACGGGCCTGTCCCGGTCGAGCCTCTACACCTACGTCCGCAACAAGGACCAGGCGTTCCGGCTGCTCGCCGAGCGCCTGCACCGCCGAGCGCTCGACGCGGCACAAGCCGCGGCCGACCGCACCGACGCCACCGCCGAGCAACGGGCCCTGGGGATCCTCACAGCCAAGCTGGATCTCGTACTGGTGCTCAGGGACTCCCCGCACGTCGCCGAACTGCTGGATGCCCGAACCCGCTTGTGCGGCGACATCTGCACCGCCTTCACCGCCCACCTCCGCACCCTCCTGACCGAAGTCTTCGAGCAGGCGGGCACCGACCGCCCCCGGGACGCAGCCGACATCTGCCTGACCGTGGTGCGCGGCTTCGAAAGCCCACCCCACCAGGCCCACCTGATGCAGCCGGCCGCCGAGGCCGTCATCGACGGCCTGCTGCGACCCGTCCGACGGGCTGCGTCCACCGACCCGCACCCCCCACCCGGAGCACTGACATGTCCGGAATGAGCCGCCGGATCCGCCCTGCCTCCCGTCCGGTCGGGGAACCGGTCCCGGCGGACGCCTCGCAGGCCGGCGGCCCTCGCCCATCGTGATCCCGACACGCGTGGCGTTGCCGATCTGCCCGACCGGGCGCACTTACCTTTGTGCCCGCGGCCCGGCCTTGAGCAGCGTCCAGCTCTGTACGGCGATCCCAAGGACCATCGATCTCCCATCCGTCACGACCCGCAGCAGCGCGGGCGTTCGAAAGGCTGAACCATGACGCGTCGTCTTGAAGGAACCGCCGCCCTGGTCACCGGGGCCTCCAGCGGAATCGGCCGCGCCACTGCGCTGGAGCTCGCCCGCAGGGGCGCGTCCGTGGCCGTGGTGGGCCGGCGTGAGGACCGGCTCACCGATCTCGCAACGGAGATCACCGGCGCCGGCGGACAGGCGCTGGTCGTACCCGCCGACATCACCGACGCCCAGGCTGCTGCGGAAGCGGTCTCCCGCACCGTCGAGGGCCTGGGCCGCCTGGACATCCTGGTCAACAACGCCGGCCTCATGCTGCTCGGGCCCGCCCCCGACGCGAACCCGGACGACTGGCGGCGCATGGTCGACATCAACCTCATGGGCCTGATGTACACCGCCCACGCGGCCGTTCCCCACCTGCTCAAGGCGGCCGGCCAGGGCCCCCGCCAGGTCGCCGACATCGTCAACATCGGCTCCCTCGCCGGCCGCAGCGCCTTCGCCATGTCCGCCGCGTACTGCGCCACCAAGTTCGGCGTCGGAGCCTTCACCGAATCGCTGCGCCAGGAACTGGCACGCCGGCATGTCCGCGTTTCCGTCGTCGAGCCGGGCAGCGTCGACACCGAACTGCGCACCCACAACCCGGATGTGGTTCAGCAGTACATCGCCTCCGCCCTGGGCGACATCGAGCGCCTCCAGGGCGAGGACATCGCCGACGCCATCGGCTACATCGTCACCCGCCCCCGGCACGTGGCCGTCAACGAACTGCTCGTGCGCCCCACCGAGCAGGTCTGAGTGCGAAGCCCGTACTACGGCCTGTTCCTGCGGATCCGCAGCCTGGACGACGGCTGCGGCTGGCGGATGTACTACCACCAGGGCACTCTCGTTCCGGACGGGGCGGCGCAGCGGTCCTGACCGGCCCTCGGGTCGCCCGGGTGTTCCGTACCCGGCCCATGGGGAAGGTGAAGGGGTGGCGCCGTGAGGCGCGCCACCGCCACCACAGACCCGGGCAGGGGAGTGCCGCGTGACCGGACCCACGAACGAGCCGCCCACCGATGCTGCGGACGCCGGACGGACGGACCCGCTCGTCCGGCTCTCGCTGGCGCAGCTCCGGCAGCGCACCAGCATGAAGTGGCGTGTGCACCCGGAGGACGTCCTCCCGCTGTGGGTGGCGGAGATGGACGTCCCACTGGCGCCCGCCGTGGCGGAGGCGCTGCGTGCGGCCGTCGACCTCGGCGACACGGGGTACCCGCACGGGACGGCCTATGCGGAGGCCCTGGCCGGATTCGCCGCCGAACGGTGGAAGTGGGACGGCCTGCGGGTCGAGAACACGGCCCTCGTGCCGGACGTCATGCTGGGCATCGTCGAGACGCTGCGCCTGGTGACGGGTCCCGGGGACGCGGTCGTCGTCTGTTCGCCGGTGTACCCGCCGTTCTACGCGTTCGTCGCCCACGACGGCCGCGAGGTGATCGAGGCGCCGCTCGGCCCCGACGGCCGCATGGACCTCGCCGCCCTGGACGAGGCCTTCGTGCGGGCGCGGCGCCGCGGCCGACGGGCCGCGTTCCTGATGAGCAACCCGCACAACCCCACCGGCACCGTGCACACCCGTGCGGAGCTCGAGGCGGTGGCGGCGCTGGCACGCGAACACGGTGTGCGGGTGGTCTCCGACGAGATCCACGCCCCGCTGGTGCTGCCCGGGGCGGTGTTCACCCCGTTCCTCAGCGTCCCGGGCGGCGAGAACGCTTTCGCCCTGACCTCCGCCTCCAAGGCCTGGAACCTGGCCGGTCTCAAGGCGGCCCTGGCCGTCGCCGGTCCGGAGGCGGCCGGTGACCTGCGCCGCATGCCGGAGGAGGTCGGCCACGGCCCCAGCCACCTGGGGATCATCGCCCACACGGCGGCCTTCCGCGACGGCACGCAGTGGCTCGACGACCTGCTGGCCGGACTCTCCGCCAACCGGACCCTGCTGGGCCGGCTCGTCGAGGAGCACCTGCCCGGCGTGCGGTACCTCCCGCCCGAGGGCACCTACCTCGCCTGGCTGGACTGCACGCACCTCGGTCTGCACGAGGACGGGCCCGCCGAGGGGTCCGGTGTGGTGAGCGACCTGGCCGGGCCGGCGAGGATGTTCCTGGACGAGGCCCGGGTCGCGCTCAGCTCCGGGCACGTCTTCGGCACCGGTGGGGCGGGATGCGTCCGGCTGAACTTCGCGACCTCGCCGGCCGTCCTCCGCGAGGCACTCGCCAGGATGGGCCGCGCGGTGCAGGCCCTCTGACGGCGGGCCGGCCGGGGGCCGGGGGCGGGCGGGTCGGTCTGCCCGTCCTGTGGCGGGTGCCGGTGCGGCCGTTCGGCGGGTGTCCCGCGGCGACCGGGGACGCCATCATGGGGAGTTGATGTTACCGGCGGGTAGGGCCAGTGACTCGCACCAGCACGAGAGGGACCGTGGCCCGGCATGACCGACCGAAGCAGGTTCGAGGACGCATTCGCCGGATTCCGGAGCATGCCGTACCCGCCCTACCCGGCGCTGGAGGCCCTGCGGGACTGGAACTCGGACCTGCTGACACTGGACGGCCATGTCGCGGGCTACGCCTCGCGGGTGCACCGCGGCAGCATGCAGGCGTGGGAGGTCCCCCACCTCGTCGGACTGGTCGCCGAAGTCGATGCACTGCGTGCCGCACTGGATGCGATCGACCACGTGTCCGGCGACGACCGGACGATGATCGCCGCCTTCCGCGACTACATCTCGGCCATGCAGGCGATGATGCACGAACTCGACCGCCTGGCCGGCCCCCGGGACCGTGCCGGCGCGGAGTGTTCGACTCCACGGCCCCTTCGGCGGCGGTGAGCAGCCTGCGAAGTCCTATCGCTGAATCTTTGCGTTAGTGGCGCACCAGGATTACCGTTAATGCAACATCAGAGCGTTAGCGCATGCTCCACCGTCGGAAGGATCGCCATGTCCTCGCAGCGGACCGCCCCTGCACCGCAGACCCCGATCCCGGCCTGGACGGTGGGGGAGTTCGTCGTCCGCCGGATCGACGAGGTCGAACTGCCGCCGCAGACCGGCCCCTGGCTGCTGCCCGGCGCCACGCCCGAGACGGTCTCCGCCGCCCCCTGGCTGCAGCCCGACTTCGCCGGCGCCGACCGCGTCCTGCGCCTGGCCAGCCACACCTTCGCCCTGGATGCGGGCGGGCTGCGGATTCTCGTCGACACCGGCATCGGCAACGGCAAGGACCGCGCCAACCCCGCCTGGCACCGCCTCGACACCGACTACCTGCAGCGCCTGGAGCGGGCCGGGTTCTCCCCGGAGACCGTGGACCTGGTCGTCCTCACCCACCTGCACACCGACCACGTCGGCTGGAACACCCGCCTCCAGGACGGCGCCTGGGAGCCCACCTTCCCCAACGCCCGCCACCTCACCAGCCGCACCGAGTGGGACTACTGGGCGTCCATGGACATGGAGGAGCCCCGCCGGCAGATGTTCCGCGACTCCGTCCATCCCGTCCACGACCGCGGGCTGCTCGATCCGGTCGACGTGCCCGCGGAAGGCCTGGAGATCGCCCCCGGCGTCACCCTCGTACCCGCCCCGGGTCACACCCCCGGCCAGGTCGCCGTCCGGTTGGGCAGCGGCGGCAGTGCGGCCCTGATCACCGGCGACTGCATCCACCACCCCGTGCAGCTCGCCGCGCCCGACATCCACAGCCACGTCGACATCGACCCGGAGCAGGCCCGGGCGACCCGTCGCGAACTCCTCGCCGCCCTCGCCGACACCGACACGCTGCTCCTCGGCAGCCACTTCCCGCCGCCCACCGCGGGCCTGGTGCGCCGCGACGGCGCGGCCTACCGCCTCGAGCCCGTCCCCGCCGGGCGGGCATGACCACGCCCCACCCTCCCGTCCTCGAGTCGGTTTCGTGGGTGCTTTTCGTAGGTGGGCCAGCACTCGGCTGACGCACGAAATTTGCTTTTAGGATGGTCCCATGAGCCGCAGACCGATGGTGCGCCCCGGCGGCCGGAGCGCCCGGGTGCAGGAGGCCGTCCACACCGCCGTGCGTGAACTGGACGCCGAGGTGGGCCGTTCGGCGCTGACCGTCCCCCTGGTCGCCGCCCGGGCGGGCGTCACCCCGTCGACGGTCTACCGCCGCTGGGGCGACCTGCAGGAACTGCTGTCCGACGTGGCCGTCGAGCACCTGCGCCCCGACGCCCCGCCCGAGGACCACGGCTCACTCGCGGCCGACCTGCAGCACTGGGCCGAGCAGTTCCTCGAGGAGATGGCCTCCCCGGCAGGCCGGTCCTACGTCCGCGACGCCCTGCTCGGCGACCCGGACGGCGACAACGCCGGCCGCTGCTCTGCCTACGCCGCGGAACAGCTCCAGATCGTGCTCGACCGCGCGGCCCAGCGCGGCGAACCCGCCCCGGACGTCGAGACCCTCCTCGACCGGATCGTGGCACCCATGACGTACCGCATCCTGTTCCGCCCCGACGGCCTCGAACCCCCCTACGCCCACCGGCTCGTCCAGGAGGCGCTGGAGGTACCCGCCGCACCCGCCGGCTGACCCACCTGCCGCCCCCGGCCCTCAGCTGCTTCGGGCCGGGCGGGCCTGGGCGGGGAGCCGGGTGGCCCTGGAGCGGGCCCACCAGTGGAAGGCGAGTGCGGCCACGGCGCTGATCACCGCTGCCTGGGTGAAGGCCCCGGGTGTCCAGTGGCGCAGGGCGGGGGAGAACGACAGGGCCAGCAGCGGCACGGCCACGGCCGGGCCCGCCGAGTACCAGGCGGTGAAGGACAGGACGTTGTTCGCGCCGCTGCCGGTCGCCCGGGCCGGGCGGTAGAGCAGGTCGCGGCGGGCCGCACCCCGGCAGGCGTTCACCAGCGCTGCGCCGACCAGCGGCGGGACGGCAACCGGGGCGAGCCAGGCCGCCGGGCCTGCGCCGCAGAGGACGGCCACGGTGCTCCCGGCTGCGGCGAGCAGCACGCCGAGCACGGTGGGGACGACGGCATGGCGCAGCATCAGGCCGGCGAACGGGTAGGGCGTCCAGAAGGACCGGCGTACGTCGTCCGTCTCGATCCGGGCCGGTTCGAGGAGCTGGGCGACGGCCAGGTAGCCGAAGACCATGGCGACGGCGGTGGCGGTCGAGGCCTGGGCGCCCGGAACACCGCGGGCGGGTACGGCACACAGCAGCGCCGGGACGGTCAGCAGCACCGCGCGGCCGAGCCGGGCGGGCGAGCGGAGCAGGGCGAGCGCATCCCGCCAGTACACGACGAGCCAGGCCCGGCGGGGCGCCGGCAGGCGGACGTTCAGCCGGCGGTCGCCGCCGGAGGCCGCGTTCACGGCCAGCCGCGCGGCGCGCGGTTCGATCGTCCGCAGGGCGGCGAGCACACCGGCGGCGTTCCTGGCCCGCTCCCGCAGGACGGTCAGTGACACCGTGGCGGCGGCCCGGTCGGCGTGGACCAGGCACACCGCGGTCGAGACGACCAGCAGCACGGCTGCCGCCCAGGCTCCCGGAACGGCGGCCGGCGTCGGGGCCAGTGCGGCGATCCCCGCCCAGCCCCACGGGCCGGACCACAGCACCACCCGCTCCAGCCAGTGGACGGAGTGCCCCGCGGCGGCCAGGGCGCTCTGCACGGCGAGAGCCAGGACCAGCACGGTGGCGTACGGGGTGAGGCGGCGCGCCAGGCGGGCCGCCCGTCCGCTCCGCTGCACGGCCAGTGCGGCGCAGACGCCCAGCAGCGGCAGGCAGACACCGCCGGCGAGGCACCAGCCGAGGGTGGCGGGCAGCCCGGTCCGTACGGTCAGCCCGAGCACGACCACGGCACCCGCGGCGGCCACCAGGCCGGGGAACAGGGCCAGCCCGCAGGACAGCCAGAACCAGGGCCGCAGCACCGGCCGGGGGCGGACCGGGTGGGCCAGCAGCCAGTCGACGGTCGCCCGCGGCGGCACGACCGGCCCGCGCCAGAGCCCGTCGCGGACGGCGAGCAGCAGCGTGGCCAGCCCGACGGCCGCGATCCCGCTCGGCATGGCCGCCAGCAGTGCGGGCCCGTGCGCGGTGTAGTCGGCGCCCATCGAGGCCTGTACGAACAGGCCGAAGCTCGGCACACCGCCCCAGACGACCAGGACGAGCACCGTGCAGTAGAGCACGTAGGCCGCCTGCCGGGCCCGGTTGAAGCGGTGCGGTGCGCGCAGGGTGCGCAGCAGGGCCAGTGCCTCGTCCGTCCAGTCGTCGTCCGCCGTCCATTCGGCCGGCGCACCGTCGACCGTCTCCTCCACGGCGCTCACCGGGCACCCGCCGACACGGCCGGGCCGCCTCCGGCCGCGTTGGCGGCTTCGGCGGGCAGGACCTCCTCGGGGACGCCCTGCCGGACGACCGCGCCCTCCTCCAGCACCACCACCCGGTCGGCCACCGCCAGGGCGAGCCCGGCGTCGTGCGTGACCAGCAGCACCGCCACGCCGTCCGCGAGTTCGGCCTTGAGCAGGTCGGCGAGGCGCCGGCGGGCACCGGGGTCGAGGCGCTGCTCGGGCTCGTCGAGCAGCAGCAGGTCCCGCGGGCGGACGAGGGCGCAGGCCAGCAGCAGGGACTGCATCTGCCCGGAGGAGAGGGCCGAGGTCAGCGCGTCGGCCCGCTCGGCGAGCATCCGGTCCTCCAGCACCTGCCGGACCCACTCCGCGGCACCGGCGACACCGTGCGCGACGGCGACCAGCAGCAGGTGCTCACGGACCGTGAGATCCGGGTAGCAGGCGACCGTGTCGCCGACGACCGCCACCCGGGCCCTGATCCGGGGATCGTTCTCGTCCATCGCCAGGCCGTCGAACCGGACGGTGCCCGCGGTCGGCAGGTCGCGGCCCGCCGCGATCCGCAGCAGCGTCGACTTGCCCGACCCGTTGTGGCCGACCAGCGCCACGCACTCGCCGGCGGCGACCGCGAGGTCCACCGGGCGCAGCACCTCCCGGTCGCCGTACGAGCGGCTCACCCCGGTCAGTCGGAGCAGTGCCGTCCTTGTGGCGGAGCGCGGTTCGGCCGGGTTCTCGGACATGTGGGCGGTACCTCTCGACGATCGGTCGGATCACCCTACCGACCGGTCCCGCGGGCCCGCCGACCGCGGGCGTCCGTACCCGTCGATCGGCGGGGGCCGCGGCCGCCGAAGGGCCGGTCGAAAACGAAGTGAACCGGGACGGCCCGGGCGGCAGACTGACCGTCATGACTCCACCGGACGATCCCAAGACCGACCTCCGGCGCTATCTGCAGTACGCCCGCGACGCCCTGCTGTGGAAGCTCGACGGGCTCTCGGAGTACGACATCCGCCGCCCGCTGACGCCCACCGGCACCAACCTCCTGGGCCTGGTCAAGCATGCGGGCTGCGCCGAATTCGGCTACCTGGGCGACGCCTTCGGCCGCCCCTCCGGCGAGCCGGGGCCCCTGTTCGGCGACGGCTCCGAACCCAACGCCCACATGTGGGCCACCGCCGACGAATCGCGCGAGTACATCGTCGAGCGCTACCGCAGGGCCTGGGCGCACACCGACGCCACCGTCGAGGCACTCCCGCTCGACGCGGTCGGCAAGGTGCCGTGGTGGCCGAGCCACGCGAACGAAGTGACCCTGAACCACGCCCTGGTACGGGTGATCGCCGACACCCACCGGCACGCCGGCCACGCCGACATCCTCCGCGAACTCCTCGACGGCGCCGTGGGGATGAACGAGAACAACACCGGCATGGCATCGGACGACCCGGCCTGGTGGGAGGAGTACCGCACCCGCCTGCAGCACACGGCCGAACAGGCCCGCCGGGCCCGCCCGTGAGGGGATACGGCCGCCGTGCCCCCCGGCCCGTCACCGGCCGCCGCCCGCCTCGGCCGAGGCGGGCGGCGTCTCAGACGTGGCAGTGGACGTTGACCACGAGCATGTCGCCCGGCAGAGCCGCCAGGTAGGCGTCGATGTGGTCGTAGCCTGCCGGAACATCGGGCTCGTGCCGGCAGTCGGACGGGTCGTCACAGGTGCCGTGCACACCCGCGCCACCGTCCTCGTACCACCACCCCGCCGGGGTGAGGAGGTTGCGTGTGGGCAGGGCGTAGGCGGTCTGCCACTCGACGAACTCCTGGCGGGGCATGCCTCCGATGCGGGCAACCGGGTCCATCGGGCGCAGGAAGTCCCACCGGTAGCACTCGGTGGGCAGCGTCCTCAGGTAGCTCCGGTACGCCTGCAGCAGGGGCTGACCGTCGTAGTCCTCGCTGGCGCGCCGGGACGGGTAGGCCCGCGGATCGGCGCTGTGGCGATCGAGGTACAGGCGCCACGGCCGGGCCGGCGGCAGCTCTGCCGCGAGGTCGTGCCAGCGCTGCCACGCCGCGTCGGCCAGCTCCCGCGCCACCTCGCGCGAGGCGGAGAGGTCGAGGAGCTCACGAGGCCCGCCCGCGCACCAGCCGAAGTCGTTGGCCACCGGTACGTGCCCGGTCAGCCACCGGCTCGGGAACTCGTGGAGCAGCCGGCTGTCCCGCTCGTGGCCCCGGAGCACAGGGAACCCGCCGCCGTGCACCGTGCCGCCGGTGATCCGCCAGGAGTCCCAGATGTCCAGGTCGTCGCCGCGTTCGTAGTCGCGCTCGAAGGGCGCCATCGCCTCGGCGACCGCCGCCTCCACCCTCCCCGCTTCCTGCGCGGGCAGACACACTGTGATGCTCATTCCGGCCATGGGCGCATCAGATCACTCCCCCTGCACCGCCGACCAGCGAATTTGCCCGAGCCGTCAGCGCATCGCAGGACCCCACCCCTAGGGAATCCCCGACCTCGGGAGTCGGGGCTGTTCCCGATGGTGCCGGCCGTACGCCGGGCCGCAGGATGGCGATATGACGATCATGCGGACCAACCACCGTCCCGGCCGCCGGCGGCGCGGCCTCACTGCTGCTGCCGTCTGTGCGGCCGCCGCACTCGGCAGCCTGGCGACCGCCCTCCCGGCGCAGGCGGCGACGGACTCCACGGCGTTACCGGCCCGGTCCGTCCGGGCGGCCGCGCCGAGCCTGCCGGCCCCGACCGGCGGACACCGGGTCGGGGAGGTCGCACTGCACCTCGTCGACCACAGCCGGACGGACCCGTGGCAGCCGGACCACGGCTCCCGGGAGCTGATGGCCACCGTGTACTACCCCGCGGACCGGGCCGCCGGACACCCCGCTGCGCCGTACATGCTGCCGAAGGCCGCCGCGCACTTCGACGCGGTGACGGCCAACACCTTCCTCGGCCTCGACGTGCCGACCGGGCAGGCCGACTGGGCCGCCGTCCGTACGCACGCGGTGGCCGGTGCGTCCGTCGCCGCCCGGGCCGGACGGCTGCCGGTGGTGGTCTACTCGCCCGGGCTCGGCGAACCGCGGACCTGGGGGACCACGCTGGTGGCGGACCTGGCGAGCCGGGGCTACGCGGTGGTCACCGTCGACCACACCTACGAGGCACCGGAGGTCCAGTTCCCGGACGGCTCACTGGCCACCATGGTCGCGCCGGGCGACCCCGCCGCGTTCATCCGGAAGGCCCTGGACGTCCGGGTCGCCGACACCCGGTTCGTCCTGGACCGGTTGGAGGCGCTGAACGCCGGCCGCAACCCCGACGCCGACGGCAGGACGCTGCCCGCCGGTCTCGCCGGAGCCCTCGACCTGTCCCGGGTCGGCATGGCCGGCCACTCGATGGGCGGCACGGCCGCGGCCCTCGCCATGGACGCCGACCCGAGGATCACCGCCGGCATCGACATGGACGGCAACCTGACCGACTTCGACGGCAAGCCGCTGCCGGTGGCCGAGCACGGGCTCGCCCGGCCGTTCCTGCTGCTCGGCAAGGACGGCGACACCGACACCGGGCCCGGCTGGCAGGCGTTCCGCGCCCACACCCCGGGCTGGGCGCGGGAGCTGAAGCTGCGCGGCTCGGAGCACGCGTCGTTCACGGACGCCGAGGCACTGCTCCCGCAGCTCGGCCTGCCGCCGGCCACCCTGGTGAAGGACATCGGCACGATCGAACCGGCCACCGCGATCCGCACCACGGAGGCCTATGTGGCGGCCTACTTCGACCGGTGGCTGCGGGGACGTTGCAGCGACCTGCTCGACGGGCCCTCCGCCCGCTACCCGGAGATGGAGTTCGTGGGCTGACCCGGAGTCAGCCCCGCGGCGCGTCCAGGCCCGCGGCTGCGGCGAGTGCGTCCGCGAGGGCGTCCACCAGCGGGTCGCAGACGGCGGTGCGGCGGACGGTGACGACCCGGCTCGGCGGGTGGCCGTCGACCGGCACGAAGGCGATGCCGGGACGCGCGTACTTGCGGGCCGCCCCGGCCGGGAGCAGACCGACGGCGCCCTCCCACAGGACGGTGTGCAGGCACTCCTCGACGGTCGCCACCACCGGGCCGGGCGCGTCGTCCTCCCCGGCGGCGAGCCAGTAGCCGCGCCACCGGGCGTCGGTGCCCGGCGGCAGGCGGAAGCGCGGGCGGTCGGCCAGCTCCCCGACGTGCAGGCGCGGGCGGGCCGCCAGCGGATCGTCCGCCGGGACGGCCGCGACCACCGCCTCCTCGCCGAGCACACGGACCGTCAGACCGTCGGTGTCGAAAGGCAGCCGGGTGAGGGCCAAGTCCACCCGTCCCTCCCGCAGGCCGGCCGTCGGATCGGTGATCGGCGCCTCCCGCAGCCGTACCCGGACCTCGGGACGGGTGCGGCGCAGCGCGGCCAGTGCCGTCGGACCGACCTGCGGACCGGCGCCCGCCGCGGTGCCCAGGACGAGGATGCGTCCGGCCTCGGCGCCGCGGACCCGCTGGCGGGCGCGTTCGGCGCGTTCCAGCAGGTCCCGGGCCTCCGTCAGCAGGACCTCTCCGGCCGGGGTGAGCCGCGCCCCGGTCGGGACGCGGTCGAACAGCCGGCACCCGAGATCGGCCTCCAGGTCACGGATGCGGCGGCTGAGCGGCGGCTGGGCGAGATGCAGCCGTGCCGCGGCGCGGCCGAAGTGGCCCTCCTCGGCCACGGCGACGAAACAGCGCAACGCCCGCAGGTCCATGACCGGCCACGATACCGAGGACGGCACCGCCCTCCGAAACCGGTCTTGGACGGGCCCGCGGCACCCGCGGTGAGGTGGTGTCAGGCGCCGGGCACCCGGTCCGCCGCCACCCACCACCGCAGGAGACACATCCGTGTACGCGCACCCCGACGACCTGCACCGCGCCCGTTCCGTCGGCCGCGGCGCCCCGGCCGAGTTCGCCGCCTGGCTCGCCTTCCAGCAGGCCGTGGACCGGGAGGACGGGGCGGTGCCGCGCCGCTACCGCGAGCTGATCTCGGTGGCGGTCGCGCTCGTCACCCAGTGCTCCTACTGCCTGGACGTCCACACCGCCGCCGCCCGGCGGCACGGCGTGACCGCCGAAGAACTCGCCGAGACCGCGTTCGTCACCGCCTCCGTCCGGGCGGGCGGCACACTGGCGCACGCCCTGCTCGCCGACCGCCTCTTCGAGCAGCACGGCCACGGCGGGGAAACCGCCCACGGGTGAGCGGGCGGCCGTTGGCAGGGGCCGCAGAAAAAGGTGCGCTCGGCCGTCACATCGCTGCGCCGCGATCCGTCAGTGCAGTGACGGCATCGAGCGAATCCCGAGAGGAACACCGACCATGAGCGCTTCTTCGACCACCAACGGCACCACCGCATCGTCCGCCACCGCATCGTCCGCCACCGCGGGGGCCGCCGAGCGGTCGCGGATGTCCGACCCGGTGGCGCAGGTGCCGGAGCTGCAGGAGCTGGGCGGCTGGCTGTACCGCGCCACCGGCAACCGCTCCGTGCCGCGGACCACGATCAGCCTCGTCCAGCTGCGCGCGGGCCAGATCGTGGGCAGCACCTACCTCGCCGTCCAGCACGCCGACAACCTCCGGAAGGCCGGCGAGTCGGAGGAGCGCATCACCGCGGTCGCGACCTGGCACGACGCGCCGTACTTCACCCCGGCCGAGCGCGTGGCCCTCGCCCTGGTCGAGGCCGTCCTCACCCCGCCGGCCGGCGGGGGAGAGCGGGTCTCGGACGAGCTGTACGCCGAGGCGGCCGCGCACTACGACCCCAAGGCCCTGACGACGCTCACCCTCGCGATCGGCCAGGTCAACTTCTTCGTCCCGCTCGCCCTCATCGGCAAGCCGCTGCCCGGCCGGAAGCCCGCCGAGCAGTGGACCTGACGCCCGGGCCCGGCGGCACGCAATGAGCCGAACGCAATGAGCCGAACGCAATGAGAAAGGCAAGGAGACCGACGCTCCTTGCCACTCTCAATATATAGCGCACCGGGGGCCTTGCGGCAAGGCCCCCGTAGTGGCGCAGAATTGTCGGCCGAGGTCAGGACCTGGGGAAAACCGGGGATTCGCGGAAATGCGTTCCCTTCTCGGCGGACGGGGATTTCATGATTGACGTGATCGTGGTCGGCAGCGGACCGACCGGACTGATGCTCGCCGGCGAATTGCGGCTGCACGGCGTCCACGTGCTCGTCATCGACAAGGCGGCGGAGCCGACCGTGCAGTCCCGCGCGCTCGGCCTGCACGTGCGGAGCATCGAGGTGATGGACCAGCGCGGTCTGCTGGAGAAGTTCCTCGAACTCGGGAAGCAGTTCAGGGTCGGCGGTTTCTTCGCCGGCCTGGCCAAGCAGTGGCCCGACGGGCTGGACACCGCGCATTCGTACGTCCTCGGCATTCCGCAGCGCGTCACCGAACGCCTGCTGACCGAACACGCCACCGGGCTCGGCGCCGAGATCCGGCGGGGCTGCGAACTGGTCGGGCTGAGCCAGGACGAGGACGGGGTGAGCGCCGAGCTGGCCGACGGCACACGGCTGCGCTCGCGCTACCTCGTCGGCTGCGACGGCGGCCGCAGCACGGTGCGCAGGCTGCTCGGCGTCGGCTTCCCCGGCGAGCCCGCCAGGGTGGAGACGCTGCTGGGCGAGATGGAGCTGGACGTTCCGGCGGAGACCCTGGCCGAGGTGGTGGCCGAAGTCCGCAGGACCCAGCTGAGGTTCGGCGCCATGCCGCTCGGGGACGGGGCGTACCGGGTCATCGTGCCCGCCGAGGGAGTGGCCGAGGACCGTACGGCCGCACCGACCCTGGAGGACTTCAAGCAGCAGCTGAGGGCGGTCGCGGGCACCGACTTCGGCGTGCACTCGCCGCGCTGGCTCTCCCGCTTCGGCGACGCCACCCGGCTGGCCGAGCACTACCGCGTCGGCCGGGTGCTGCTGGCCGGCGACGCGGCGCACATCCACCCGCCGACCGGCGGGCAGGGCCTCAACCTCGGGATCCAGGACGCCTTCAACCTCGGCTGGAAGCTGGCCGCCGAGATCGACGGCCGGGCACCGGAAGGGCTGCTGGACACCTACCACTCCGAACGGCACCCGGTGGCCGCCGAGGTGCTGGACAACACCCGTGCGCAGATGGAGCTGCTGTCCACCGAGCCCGGCCCCCGGGCCGTGCGGCGGCTGCTGTCGGAACTGATGGACTTCGAGGAGGTGAACCGCCACCTGATCGAGAAGATCACGGCCATCGGCGTCCGCTACGACTTCGGCGAGGGCCACGAACTGCTCGGCCGGCGCATGCGGGACATCGGGCTGAAGCATGGACGCCTGTACGAGCTGATGCACGGCGGCCGCGGCCTGCTGCTCGACCCGACCGGCCGCCTCTCCGTGGCGGGCTGGGCGGACCGGGTCGACCACGTCGTCGACGTCGGCGAGGAACTGGACGCACCCGCCGTACTGCTGCGGCCCGACGGCCACGTGGCCTGGGTCGGCGAGGACCAGAAGGACCTCCTCGCCGCCCTGCCCAGGTGGTTCGGCGCTGCGGCCGGCTGATGCAGTGCTCCAGGAGGCAACGGCCGTCCGACCGGGTGATGGGCCTGCCCTGCAAGAGTTCTGACGGATCGTCGATCGGAGCGGCTGCGGCTCTTGACGCGCGGCCCCGGCCCGGACAGGGTATGGCCCGGTCCGGGTGCGGTCGGACGGCGTGAACTCCCCTCCCTCGGGGAGCCCCTCCAAGTCGTCACCGATCCCTCGGAGAGCTGTTCCGTGTCCAGACTTCTTCACCGCCTCGCCGCCGTTGCGGCGGGCACGGCGCTGGCCGTCGCCGGCCCGTTCGCATCCGGCGCGCACGCCGACACCCCGGCCGCCGCCAACCTCGCCACCAACCCGGGATTCGAGATCCCCGCACTGCCGCTGGACGACTGGGGCGCGATCCCCGGCTGGCAGTGCACCGTGGGCGAGGCCGCCGTCACCGGGACGGCCCGCAGCGGCGCCTCCGCCCTCACCGTGACCCCCGCGGGGGAGGGCTCCACCGGGCGCTGCGAGCAGACCCTGAGCGTCCGGCCGGGCACCACCTACACGGTGTCCGCCTGGGTGCGCGGCGCGTACGTCTTCCTGGGCGCCGAGGGCACCGGACACGACGCCGCACCCGCCTGGACCCCGGACACCGGCGGCGAATGGCGGCAGCTCACCACCTCCTTCACCACCGGCACGGCGACGACCGCCGTCCGCCTCTACCTCCACGGCTGGTACGGCCAGGGCGCCTACGCCGTCGACGACGTACGGGTGGACGGCCCCGCGCCGGCACCCGCCCGCGCCCTGTGGAACGTGCCCACCACCGACCCGGTCGTCTTCGTCACCGTCGACGACGGCTGGCAGCGCACGCCCGAGGCGGCCGCCCTCGTCGCCGAACGCCGGGTGCCCGTCACCGCCTTCCCGCTGCCGATGCCGCTCGGCTTCGACCCCGAGTGGTTCCGCAAGGTCACGGCCGGGCCCGGCTCCTCCGTCCAGATCCACAGCGTCTCGCACCGCGACCTCACCACCCTGAGCCCCGAGGAGCAGCAGGCGGAGATCTGCGGCGCCCGCGACGCCGTCCTGCGGCGCACCGGGACGACACCCGCGGTCGTCCGGCCGCCGTACCTGGCCTGGAACGCCGACACCCTGCAGGCGGCCGCCAACTGCGGCATCACCACGGTCATGACCGCCACCGCGGACTTCAGCTGGGGCGCGTCCAACGTCTACCACGGCGGGCCGCTGCGCCCCGGTGACGTGGTGCTGCTGCACTTCACCGACACCCTCGCGAGCGACCTGGCACGGGTGCTGGATGCAGCCGACGCGGCCGGCCTGCGGCCCGCAGGCCTTGCGCAGTACCTCTCCTGACCGCTCGGCGGGCTGCCCGGAGGACACCGAAGGGCAGCCCGCCGCCGTCACCCCCGTGCGCGGGCCTGTCGACGGGCGGTCAGAACATGCCGTTGGTGTTCCGGGCCTCGTCGGGGATCTGCTGCATGACGTCCCAGTGTTCGGCGATCCTGCCGTCCTCCAGGCGGAAGATGTCGACGATCGCCGTCCCGGGGCCGCCGGGCACCCGGACGCCGTGGACATGGGCGATCACATGGTCGCCCTCGGCGAAGATCCGCTTCACCTCGGCGCGGAGCCGAGGGAAATCGGCCCTGAGCGTTTCGACGAACTCCCGGAGCCCGTCCGGCCCGTCGGCGATCCGGGGGTTGTGCTGCACGTAGCTGCGGCTGATCAGCTCCGCCGCCGCCTCGTGGTCCTTGTCGTTGATCGCCGCCCGGTAGAAGGCCAGCACGGTCTGCTTGTTCTCCTCGAGTCGTGCGTTCTGCATGGCTCCCCCTCGTAGGTGAACAGCTGTATGTGAACAGCTGTAGCGCTACGAATGCAGGGCAACGATCGTGCGGATACGATGAGCGGCCGTGGACGACAAGTCACCGATCAAGCGAGAGCCGCGCGGACGCAACCCCCGCGGTCAGGGCGAACGCCTCCGCGAGGAGATCGTCGTCGCCACCGTGCGCATGCTGGACGCACTCGGCGACGACCAGGCACTGTCCCTGCGGGCCGTGGCCCGCGAGATCAACGTGGCGGCGACCTCGGTGTACCTCCACTTCCCCGACCACGACGCCCTCGTCCTCGCCGCCCTGGAGCGCTGCCACCGGGACCTGGTGCTCGCCGTGCAGCAGGCCGAGGACGCCGCGGACGACGCCGCGGCCCGACTGCGCGCCCGCACCCTCGTGCTGGGGTCATGGGCGCACGACCACCCCGGCCTGTACAAGGTGCTGCACGAGAGCACCCTCAACCGGCGGGCCGACATGCCCTTCAAGGAGGAGCTGGGCCTCGCGACGACGGCCGCCGTCCGGCGCTGCATGGATGCCGGACTGGCCCCCGCCGCCGACGCCGCCGAGGTGGCCCTCGACCTGCGGGCCGCCGTCCACGGCGCGGTCTCCCTGCGCGTCAACGAGCCCGACCGCGCCTGGCCCCCGCTGGAGGAGCAGGTCGACCGCTTCCTCCACCGGCTGGTCGGACTGTCACAAGCCCCGCCCGGCACGGCAAGCCGTCCGTAGGCCCCGCCCCACCGGCCGACTGTCCGTGCCGCGCCGTAGCCTGCGCGCATGGCCACCACCGACCTCGAGCAGCACCTCGTCCTGGTCGACGAGCTGCTCGCGCAGCCCTTCCCGGAGCGGCACGTCAGCGACGCCGCCGGGCACGCCGGCCCGGACCACCGCGTGTACTTCCTGAAGCAGAGCCAGGACTTCTGGGACGACGAGGACGGCCGGGCCCTGATGGCGGCGGACGCGGAAATGCAGGCCTGCCTCGACGCCCTGGTCGCAGCGCTCGCGGCACGCTGGGGCGACCCGATCTCCGTCGACCTCTGGCCGTATCTGAAGGCCGGCTGCGAGGGCGAGGAGGTGCCGGAGCCGATCGGCTTCCTCAGCCGGCTGGCCGGCAGCATGCAGGCATGGCCACTCCCCGGGACGGGCCGCTGGCTGGCGATAGCCGTCGGCCAGGGGGGACAAGGAACTGCCGCTCGAACTGGTGGCCGTGGTCGGCATGTCCGCCGTGCTCGACCCTGCCGCGGCCGACCGCCCCTGACGCAGCACGCGCAGTCGCCGCCGAACCGCTGACGGCGCGGCACGGCTGCGACAGCGGCGGTCGGTGCGTCGGCCGCCCCGCACGGTGGGGTGGGGTCAGCCGACCGCGGTGAGGCGGAAGGACCGGGCGCTGCCGCCGGTGCAGGCCCACTGCTGGAGCCGGGCGCCGTCGGCGGTGGAGACACCGGTGACGTCGAGGACCTGTCCGGTGGAGGCGGCATTGCGGTTGGCGACCTGCTGTTCGTCAGGGGCTCCACCGGCCCGGCGCCGGCGCTCTGAGGCGGGGTCAGTGCACGTGGCGCCGCAGCCGGTGTGACGACCTGTGGGGTGCACCCTCGCTTCGTCCGCTCAGGACGCGAGGCGGTGGCCGCTCCGGGGTTCGCGCTGCGGCAGTTCGACCACCGCGACCCCGACCCCGCGGAGGAACTCGACGACGGAGTCCGCGGTGCGGCCGTTCAGGGAGAACACCCAGCGGCCCGGGACCAGCACCTCGGTGACCCGGCCGAGGGCGGCCTGGGCGAGGAGCCGACGGAGCTCGGGCTTGAGGGCACCGGAGGACGAGCCGTTGTCGAGGTAGACGTGCGGAGAGCCGAGGCCGATCTCCCGGGCGTGATCCTCTAGGGCCCTCCGGTGGAGGTCCATCCGCCAGCTGTCGTACGGATAACAGCGAAGGTAGACCGCAGTGCGGGTGCCGGTCCGGTGAACCTCCGTGACGGCCATTGCCACTCCTCGTCGAGCGGTGCCGGCGTCTCGGCGCGTCGCGCGCGTGCACCGGCGTGTCTTCCATCATGGACTGGACCAATCGGATATGTCCAGACCATTGGGTGGATTCACGCCCGTGTTCGGCGTGTGGGTTTCTGTCGGATTCCCTCGTTGTCCCCGGGGTGCCGCGGCCGGAGGCTCCCCGGAAGGGCCCCCGGGGCGGCCGGGAGTCTCGGGGGGTCGCCGACCGGAGACCCGGCTCGATGACGGAGAGTCGGCTCGTGATGACGAAGAGTTGCGAACTCTCTTGACAAGGGTCATGCCCGGCTCGACGCTCTCCCATGCTTGGTTCCGTTCGGTTCAGTGCATTTGTGTGCTGATCGCGACCTGGAGGCTGCCCATGGCTCGGATCTCCAACACGAATCGACACGGGGTCGTCGGCTTAGCGACCACCCTGGCCGTGCTGGCCGGCGGCGGTGCCCTGAGCGCCGCCGCCCTCGTCGGCCTCGACCTGGCGACCGCCGCCCCGGCCGCCGCACTGCAGAACTCCCAGGCCCTCACCCCGCAGATGGGCTTCAACAACTGGAACTCCACGTACTGCCGGGCCGAGTTCAACGAGGCCATGGTGAAGGGCATCGCCGACATCTTCGTCTCGCGGGGGCTGAAGGACGCCGGCTACACCTACGTCAACCTCGACGACTGCTGGGCGCTGCCGAACCGCGACGCCTCCGGCAACCTCGTGCCCGACCCCGTCCGGTTCCCGCACGGCATCAAGGCGGTCGCCGACTACGTCCACTCCAAGGGCCTGAAGTTCGGGATCTACTCCAGTGCCGGTACCAGGACCTGCGACGGGCTGGGTTTCCCCGGCGCGCTCGGCCACGAGCAGCAGGACGCAAACCTGTGGGCCTCCTGGGGCGTCGACTACCTGAAGTACGACAACTGCTACAACCAGGGCGTCGACGCCCAGCAGCGGTACAAGGCCATGGGCGCCGCGCTCAGGGCGACCGGCCGCAGCATCCTCTACTCCGTCTGCGAGTGGGGGAGCAGCCGGCCCTGGACGTGGGCTCAGGAGGTCGGCAACTCCTGGCGCACCACCGGGGACATCTCCGACTCCTGGTCCAGCATGATCTCCATCGCGCACGCCAACCAGTCCCTGGCCCCGTACGCGGGTCCCGGCGCCTGGAACGACCCCGACATGCTGGAGGTCGGCAACGGCGGCATGACCGACACCGAGTACCGCACCCACTTCAGCCTGTGGGCGCAGATGGCGGCGCCCCTGCTGATCGGCACCGACCTGCGCAGCGCGAGCGCCGCGACGATGGCGATCCTCACCAACACCGACGTGATCGCCGTCGACCAGGACCCGCTGGGCCGGCAGGGCACGGTGATCTCCTCCCAGGGCGGGCTGGTCGTGATGAGCAAGCCGCTGGCCGACGGCGGCCGCTCCGTCACCCTGACCAACGAGACCGGCACCGCGCAGACGGTCTCCACCACCGCCGCGGCGGCCGGGATCGGCGGCGCCGCCTCGTACACGCTCAAGGACCTGTGGTCCAAGCAGACCACCACCACGACCGGGGCGATCGGCGCCACGGTGCCCCCGCACGGCACGGTGATGTTCCGGGTCACCCCGAGCGCGCCGACCCCGCTGCCCACCGGGGCCTTCCAGCTCGGCGACTCGGCCTGGACGGCGGCCGGCGGCGGCTGGGGCCCGGTCGAGCGCAACCACAGCAACGGCGAGACCGCGCCCGGCGACGGACGGACCCTCACCATCGGCGGCACCGCGTACGCCAAGGGCCTCGGCACGCACTCCGATTCGGAGATCCGCTACCACCTCGGCGGGACGTGCACCGGCCTCGTCGTGGACGTCGGCGTCGACGACGAGGCCGGCAGCAGCGGCTCGGTGCGGTTCCAGGTCTACCGCGACGCCGCGCTGGTCGCCGACAGCGGGGTCCGGCGCGGCACCGACCCGGCCCTGCGTCTGACCGCGGACCTCACCGGCGGCACCGTCCTCCGGCTGGTGGTCACCGACGGCGGCGACGGCAAGGCCTACGACCACGCCGACTGGGCCGGCGCCCGGATCGGCTGCGGGGCGGCACCGTCGGCCGGCACCCACGAGCTGAGCGACCTGCCGTGGTCCACCGCCCTCAGCGGCTGGGGCCCGGTCGAGCGGGACAGGAGCAACGGCGAGGCCGCGGGCGGCGACGGACGGACCCTCACCATCGGCGGCACCGCGTACGCCAAGGGCCTCGGCGTCCACGCCGCTTCGACGATCACCTACTACCTCGGCGGCAGGTGCAGCGTGCTGAGCACCGACGTCGGCGTGGACGAGGAGGTCGGCAGCAAGGGCGCGGTCGGCTTCCAGATCCTTGCCGACGGTGCCAAGGTGGCCGACAGCGGTACGGTCACCGGCGCGGGCGGCGCCGTGCACCTCGACGCCCCGCTCACCGGCGCCTACGAGCTGACCCTGCAGGTCGGTGACGGCGGCGACGGAATCGACTTCGACCACGCGGACTGGGCCGCGCCCAGACTGGCCTGCTCCTGATCTCCCATCGGCAACGCCGGCCGGTCCTGCAGCGCTCGCGGCTGCAGGACCGGCCGCGTGTCGGGCGAGGCCCGCCCGTGCACTGGGGGCGGCCGGCGTCAAGGTCTCCCGATAACCGATTTCGGGGCCGGAAGCCGCATGCCCGCCCGTTTCCGCCGCCCGTTCCGACCGGAAATTGCTTACCGCCCGGGGGCCGTTTCGGCCGACCGGTGGTGCCGAAGATCGGCTGCGCTATATTCGGAGCCGTCGGCAGGGCGTACCACGAAGGGCCGGGAAAGCCGTGGCAGACCAAGGACTGCTCGCACAGCAGCGGCGTGCCCTGATCCTCGAAGCGGTGCGGCGCGACGGCGCCGTACGAGTCTCGGAACTCGTGGTCAGCCTGGGTGTCTCGGACATGACCGTGCGGCGCGATCTCGACGCGCTCGAACGGCAGGGAGCAGTGGAGAAGGTCCACGGTGGCGCCGTTGCGACGGCCGGCAGCGGTGAACGGCAGGGCTGTTGCAAGGTCGATGTGATCTTGCAAAGCGCCTGGTCATCGGGGGTGTGACCGGAAAGACCGAAGCTCCGTTGGTGTGAGTGACCTCTCAAGTCGCTTACTACCAACGGAGCTTCGGTGTTCTGTGAGTCTTCCATGCCCGCGGCCGTGCTGTCGTGCGTTGTCACCGGTGCGGGTGACGGGCCCGAGGCGTGGGACCCGCGGGATCGGCGCGGACGGCGGTATCCACTGCTCGCACTGGTCCGCGCGGCGGCCTGCGCGGTGGTGGCCGGGGCCCGTTCGTACGCGGCGATTGGTCAGTGGCTACGGCGCGCCCCGCAGCACACGCTGGAGAGGCTGGGCTTCCCGCCGCGCGGCGCGCTGGGCGTGCGGCCGGCGGCGTCGATGGACACTGTGCGCCGTGTGGTCGAGAAGCTGAACCCGGCCGGGCTCGCTGTCCTGCTGCAGCCGGTCGGCGAGCCGGGTCCCCGGCCACGCCGGCTCGCGGCGGACGGCAAGAGCGCGAGGGGCTCACGCACCCGAGACCGGCAGGCCGCCCACCTGCTCTCGGTCGTCGACCAGGACGACCGTCTGCTGGCTCAGCTGCGGGTGCCGGACGGGACGAACGAGATCCCGTGCCTGCGGGACCTGCTGGCGGCGCTGGACATCTCCGGTACGGTCGTCACCGCCGACGCCCTGCACACCCAGGTCGAGACCGCCCGGTTCCTGGTCGAGGACAAGAAGGCCCACTTCGTCCTGACGGTGAAGGCCAACCAGCCGACCCTGCACGCCAGCTGCCGGGCCTTGCCCTGGAAGCAGGCCACCGCCAAGTACTACGACCGCAGCCGGGGCCACGGTCGCACCGAGACCCGGGTCGTCCAGGTCCTCACCGTCTCCCACTTCGCGTTCCCGCACGTCAGGCAGGTCGCCCGGATCACTCGTCACCGCACCGAACAGGCCACCGGCAAGCGGACCCGCGAGACCGTCTACGTGGTCACCGACCTGCCCTCGTCGCGGGCGAAGCCCGAGAACCTCGCCCAGGCCGTCCGCGGGCACTGGGGCATCGAGAACAAGATCCACTACGTTCGTGACACCCTCTGGGACGAGGACCGTTCCCAGGTCCGCACCGGTCACGGCCCGGAGAACATGGCCGGCTTGCGCAACACCGCGCTCAACCACCTGCGCGCCGACGGCGCCACCAACATCGCCGCGGCCGTCCGCGACCTGTCCTACGAACCCTTCACCAAGCCCCTCGACCTCCTCGGCATCCCCCGTTGACCAGCGCGAATGCCAGAGAAATCAGACCTTGCAAGAGCCCTGGGATCGCCGGGACGCCAAGGTGGCCCTGCTGACCTCCGACGACCAGATCTGCGCCACCGGCCCGGACCCGGCGGCCTGCGACAAGGGCAGCCTCGTCGCCCGCATCGGCTTCTCCGGCGAGCAGATGGGCACCGAGGTCGGCAAGCGTGCCGCCGAGGAGTTCAAGAAGGCCGGCTGGAACCCGGCCGAGACCCGGACCGTCTCCGCCTGGAAGCAGGACGTCACCGTCTGCGGCGACCGTGTGAAGGCCGCCAAGGCGGCGTTCGCGGCCGGCGTCGGCGCCCAGGTGCAGAACATCGACGTCCCCACCGACAACACCCCGACCGGCGCCCAGGACAAGATCGCGGCCACCATCACCGCCAACGCGGGCGTCAAGCGCTGGGTCGTCTGGGGCTGCAACGACGAGAACGTCCAGGGCGGTGTCACGGCCCTGGAGAACGCCGGCGTCGGCGCCGACAACGTGATCGGCGTCGGCCTCGGCGCGTACCTCGCCTGCAAGAACTGGAGCGGCAGCAAGCCGACCGGCATGAAGGCCGCCCTGTTCATCAACGGCAAGGACGTCGGCGCCCTCGCCGTCCAGACCATGTACGACAAGCTCAAGAACAGCAAGGACTTCCCGAAGGAGGCCTTCGCGCCCACCACCATGGTCGACCCGACCACGTGGAAGTCCGCCGGCGTCTCCTGCAGCTGACACCCCCTCGGCCGGCCGGCCCGAACACCCGGGCCGGCCGCCGCTGCCCGGCCCCGGCAGCCCCGCGCGACGAGCTCCTCCCACCCTCCCGCCACCCTCCCGCACGAATCGAAGGTGACACCATGAGCAGGGCCCACGACGCGAACCCGAATCCCGGGCCGCCCACCGCACCGCCCCCCGGCAGCGCCGGTGTGCGGAACGTCTCCAAGCGGTTCGGCGCAGTGCAGGCTCTCGACGGCGTCACCCTCGACTTCCCCGCCGGCCGGGTCACCGCCCTCATGGGCGAGAACGGCGCGGGGAAGTCCACCCTCCTCAAGATCCTGACGGGTGACCACAGGCCCACCGGGGGCAGCGTCGTCATCGACGGCAAGCCGGTCCAGTTCGCCACGCCGACGGACGCCCGCCGCGCCGGCATCCGGATCATCCCGCAGGAGCCGGAGATCATCCCGCACGTCTCGGTCGCCGAGAACGTCTACGCCGGTGCGCTGCCCCGCACCGCCGGACGCCGCCTGGACCGAGCCGAACTGCGCCGCCGCATCACCGCCGACCTCCATCGTCTCGGCTTCGACAAGGTCCTCGACCCGGATCTGCCCGGCTCCCGACTCACCCCGGCCCAGCGCCAACTGGTCGAGATCCTGCGGGCGCTGACCGGCGAGGCCAAGGTCATCGCCTTCGACGAGCCCACCTCCTCGCTCTCCGAGCACGAGGTCGACGCGCTGTTCGCGCTGATCCGCCGGCTGCGCAGCGACGGCGTCGCCGTCGTCTACGTCTCCCACCGCATGCAGGAGATCTTCCAACTCGCCGACCGCATCGCCGTCCTGCGCGACGGCACGCTGGCCGGCGTCCAGGACGCGGCCACCACCGGCGAGGGCGAACTCGTCCGCCTCATGGTCGGCCGCGACCTCTCCACCATGTTCTCCCGCAGCCACGTCGCCACCGACCGCCTGGTCCTCGACGTCCGCGGCGTCACCACCGACGACGTCCGCGACATCGACCTGCAGATCCACGCCGGCGAAGTCGTCGGCCTGGCCGGCCTGATCGGCGCCGGGCGCTCCGAACTCGCCCTCGCCCTCGCCGGCGACAGGCCGATCCACTCCGGCACCGTCACCATCGACGGCCGGCGGCTGCCCTCCGGCAGGCCCGGTGCCGTCATCCGCGCCGGCCTCGGCCTCGCCCCCGAGGAGCGCAAGGCGCAGGCACTGTTCCTGCACCGCTCGATCCGCGACAACACCTCGACCGTCGTGCTGGAACGGCTGCGCCGCTTCCGCTTCGTCAGGCGGGCGGCCGAGCGCGACCTCGCCCAGCAGTACGCCGACCGGTTGCGGGTGCGCACCCCGTCCATCGAGCACGAGGTCCGCAAGCTGTCCGGCGGCAACCAGCAGAAGGTCGTCCTCGCCCGCTGGCTCGCCCGCAGGCCCAAGGTGCTGATCCTGGACGAGCCGACCCGCGGCATCGACGTCGGCGCCAAGGCCGAGATCTACCAGATCATCGCCGACCTCGCGGAGGAGGGCGTCGCCATCCTGGTGATCTCCTCCGAACTCCCCGAGGTCCTCGGCCTCGCCGACCGCATCGTCGTCATGCAGAACGGCCGGATCACCGGCGAACTGGACCGCGCCCACGCCTCCGAGGAGGCCGTCCTCAACCTCGCCATGGCCGACGACATCGCCCCTGCCCCCGCGACTGGAGCATCCGCATGACCGCCACGACCACCCCGCCCGTCGCCGACAGCGCCCCCGGCCGGAAGAACGCGGGCCCCGCCGCCCTCCTCGCCTCCGTCGGCGGACAGAACCTCAGCCTGATCGGCGCCCTGATCGTGGTGCTCGCCCTGTTCGGCGTGCTGAACGACAACTACCTCAGCGTCTCCAACATGCAGGTCATCGCCGAGGCCGCCACCATCACCGGCCTGCTCGCCGTGGTGCAGACCGTCGTCATCATCTGCGGCGGCCTCGACATCTCGGTCGGCTCCCAGGCCGGCGTGGCCTCCGTGGTCAGCGCCATGGCCTTCACCGGTGCGGGCTCCAACGCCTTCGTCGGCATGGCCGCCGCCGTCGGCGTCGGCCTCCTGGTCGGCATCCTCAACGGCGTGATCATCGTCTACGGCCGGGTCAACCCCACCATCGCCACCCTGGCCGGCCTCGCCGCCTACAAGGGCCTCGCCCAGCTGCTCTCCGACGGCCGCGCCCAGGGCTACGTCCTCAACAACGACGTGTTCGTCTTCCTCGGCCGCGGCAAGATCGCCGGCCTGCCGATGATGGTCTGGATACTCATCCTCACCTCCCTCGCCGTCCACCTGCTGCTCAAGTACACCGACATCGGCCGCAACATCTACGCCATCGGCGGCAACGACACCGCCGCCCGCCTGGCCGGCATCAACATCAACAAGTACCTGGTCGCCGTCTACGCCCTGATCGGCGTCGTCGCCGCCGTCGCCGGCATCCTGCTCACCGCCCGCACCGGCAGCGGCCAGCCCACCTCCGGCAGCGAGGGCCTGGAACTCAAGGCCATCACCGCCGCCGCCCTCGGCGGCTGCGCCCTCAAGGGCGGCAAGGGCGGCATCGGCGGCACCCTGCTCGCCGTCGCCCTCCTCGGCTGCCTCGAGAACGGCCTGACCGTCGAAGGCATCAACTCCTTCTGGCAGAACGTCGCCCAGGGCGCCCTGCTGGTCGTCGCCGTGGTGATCCAGCAGCGCCGCAGCGGCGAACGCGCCATCGGCCTCCCCACCTGACGGCGGAGCACCGACGGGCCGGCGCCGAGCTGTGCTGCGCCCGACACCCCCGCCCCACGGCCGGCCGGGAGGCACCCCGCCCCACGGCCGGCCCCTTTCCGACGTGCCGTCGGCAAGGCATCGACTTGGGTTAGCCTCGCCGCCGCCACCACCGCCACCACCGTCAGCGGCTTCGTCGGCTTCGTGGGTCTGGTCGTACCCCACCTGCTGCGCATGGCCGCAGGTCCCGGCCACCGCTTCCTGCTGCCCGCCTCCGCCCTCGGCGGTGCACTCGTCCTGGTCGTCGGCGACCTCGCCGCGCGCACCCTCGCCGCACCCGCCGAACTGCCGCTCGGCGTCCTCACCGCACTGATCGGCGGCCCGTTCTTCTTCTGGCTGCTGCGCCGCACCCGGAACCGCCAGGGAGGCTGGGCATGAGACTGCACAGCCGCCCGACCGCCGTCCCCGAACGGCCCGTACCCGGGGCCGAACCGCTCACCGCCGAAGGAGTCCGGCTGGCCCGCGCGGCCGGCCCCTGCTCACCGCTCACCGGCGCCGGCCTGACCGTGCGGGCCGGCGAGATCGTCGCCCTGCTCGGGCCGAACGGCGCCGGCAAGTCCACCCTGCTCTCCGTCCGCGCCGGAGACCTCGCCCCCGGTGGGTCCGCCTCCACGGACGCCCGCTCGACCGGTACGCCACCGCCGAACTCGCCCGCCACCGCGCGCTGCTGCCGCAGGCCGCCGAACTCTCCTTCCCGTTCCCCGCCGGAGAGGTCGTCCGGATGGGCAGGGCCCCGTGGCACGGCACCGCCGCCGCCGACTGGGACGAGAACGCGGTGGACCGGGCCATGGCCGCCACCGAATGCACCCACCTCGCCGAACGGCCCTTCACCGCGCTCTCCGGTGGCGAACGCGCCCGCGTCGCCCTCGCCCGGGTACTCGCCCGGCACACGCCGCTGCTGCTCTCGACGAGCCGACCGCCGCCCTCGACCTGCGCCACCAGGAACTGGTCCTGCGCGTCGCGCGGCGGCGAGCCGACGCCGGCGACGGCGTGGCGGTCGTCCTGCACGACCTGTCACTGGCCGCAGCCCACGCCGACCGCATCGTCCTCATGGACAATGGCACCACCGTCGCCGACGGTCCGGCCGCCGACGTCCTGCAACCACCCCTGCTCGGCCACGTCTACGGCCACCCGGTGGAAGTGCTCGCACATCCGCGCACCGGGGCGCCCCTCGTACTCCCCGAACGCCCGGCCCGACCCCGGGAGGTGCGTGGCCCGGGAGGATGAGCCGTCCGGGACCGGATCGTTACCGGCCCACGCGGCGACACGAATGCTTTGTGTACCACCCTTTGGGTGGTGCGGGTGGACCATGGTGACCTGGGTGCAGCTGTGCCGGACGGCGGAGGTGTCCTGTGGACGGTGACTGGTGGCAGGGCCCGGTCGGGCAATGGGTGTGCGAGGCGCGGTCCGTGGGGCAGGCCAGGGTCGGCGGCTTCCTCGCCGACCTGGCCGAGGACACGCCCAGGGCCTGCACGGCGCCGCATCTGCGGCTCCCCCTGGCGGATGCGGCACTGGCCCTCGGCCTGCCGCTCGGCGTCCTCCTCGAAGCCCTGGCGGCTCTGGAGGAGGCGGGCCTGCTCAGCCGCACCGCCGACACCGAGATCCTGCTCCACCTGCCACGCGGCGCATAGCGCTCGACCGCTCGGTCGGGCAGCACGTCAGGGGCGCAGTTCCGCCCCCGGCCTTCGGCCGGGAAGTACCCCGGCGCCCCTCATGGCTCGCCCGACCGGCGACAGCGCCTAGCGCGGGACGACTGCGCCGGCGTAGACGTTGTCCGGGGTGGCGACCGCGGTGATCGCCCGGGCGAGCAGGGTGGACGGCTCCTGGCCCTGGCTGCTCACGTCCGTGTTGATCATGATGACCAGGGTGGCCTTCTGCGAGGGCAGGTGGACGGTCACGGTCTCGTAGCCGGGGATGGAACCGTTGTGCCCGATCCACCCGTTGGTCTCGAAGATCCCGAGGCCGTAGCTGGTGCCGGGGAAACCGGTCGGCAGCGTCCTGAGCCGCTGCGCCTGGGTCTCGGGGCTGAGCAGCTCTCCGCCGGCGACGACCTCCGCCCAGCGGTGGAGGTCCTGCAGGCTCGAGATCATCGCCCCGGCCGCCCAGGCCCAGCTGGGGTTCCAGTCGGTGACGTCCTCGACCGCGCCGCTCAGCGTCTGGTCGGTGTAGCCGCGTGCGTGCGGCTCGGGGAACTCGGCCCCGTTCGGGAACAGCGTGTGCCGCAGCCGGGCCGGGCGGAGCACCCGTCGGTGGACGAAGTCGGCGAGCCGCTGGCCGCTGACCTTCTCCACCACCAGGCCGAGCAGCACGAGGTTGGAGTTGGAGTACTGGAACTCCTCGCCCGGCGCGAAGGTGTTCGGGTGCCGGTAGCCGTACGAGAGCACCTCCCACGGGTTGAAGGGGCGCTCCGGATCGCTCTGCAGGTCGTGGATGAAGTCCGGGTCGGAGGTGTACGGGAACAGGCCGCTGCGCATCTCGGCGAGGTGACGCAGCGTGATCCGGTCGCCGCCGGGGACGCCGCGGACGTAGTCGGAGATGGGGTCGTCCAGCCCGACCCTGCCCTCGTCGACGAGTTCGAGCAGCGCCGTGACCGTGAAGGTCTTGGTCTCGCTGCCGATCCGGACGAAGGTGTCGACGGGCATCGGCTCGCGGGTGGCGGTGTCGGCGACACCGGTCGCTCGGACGTAGCACCCCTTGCCCGGCATCCACAGCCCGACGACCACACCGGGGATGCCCGCCTGGTGGCGGACGTCCTCGATCGTCCCGTCCAGACGGGCGGTCAGCTCGCGGCCGAGACCGTCACCCGCACAGTCGTCCCGGTCGTGCCGGTCGGCGCTCGCGGCGTGGACGTCCGTGGCGGGAGTCGCGGTCATGGGGGCCAGCACCGACGCCACGATCAGCGTTGCGGCGAACAGCCGGCGGTAGGAGGTACGTCGCACGTCGGGGCGCCTCTTCCAGGTCACGGGCTCGGACGGCAACACCACCACCGCGGCCCGGCACCGAAGCCCCGGCCCGGCACGCCGCCCGGCGAGTCCACTCGTTCGGAGCCACACGAACGGCCGGGAGTGCGGCGAGTGACGGCCTGACGGCCCGTTCGGCGTGACCGGCGCTCAGGCCGTCCAGGTCCGGAGGACGGCGGCGAGGTCTGCTGCGGTGGAGCCCGGGCGCTTGAGCTCCTCGGCCACGGCGGTCACCCGTTCCTGGTCGAGCCTGACCGCGAGTCCGCCGGTCAGCAGGTAGCCGTGGGCGACGGCGACGGCCACCCGGAGGTTGGAACGCTCCAGCCAGGGCAACCGGCCCAGGGTGTGGGCGAGTGCCGCGGCCCGTGCGAGGGGGCCGTCGTAGACGTCCCGCCCGGCGACCACCGCCCGGTGCCGCTCCACGGCGGCGATCGCCACCCCGTGGTCGACGGGGGCCGGATCGCCCACGCCCGCCCGCTCGGCGACCTCGAGGATCCATGCGAGGTCGACGTGCAGGATCACGCGGCCTCGATCCCGTCCAGCAGGTCGCCGTACTCGTCAAGCACCTGCTGCGCGCCGGCCAGGAAGGTGTGCCGCAGCTTCTCGTTGTCGTCGCGGATCAGCTGCGCCACGTAGTCGTTCACCGGCATGCGGCGGGTTTCCGCGGCGTGCTTGGCCATTTCGGCGATGGTCTCGTCCATGCGGAGGTTCACCTGGGTCTTCGCCATACCGTGAAGATAGCAGGTGATAGCAGAGGTGTGGAGAGCTCCGGAGTCCGCCGCTCCGGGGCTTGCGGAGCCTCCCGCGCGCCGCCGATGCACCCCCGGTCCGCATTGGCCCCGCGACAGCCCCGCCGGGCCCTGGATGTGAAGGTATCGTGCACCTCGTAGGAGGTTGACATGATCGCTGGCCCGGGCTTCTGGGATGTGGAGATCGAGCGAGCAGGCTGGTCGCGCGTTCTGCAGCCCGGCCCTGCCGCCTTCCCGGAGATCCAGGGGCGCCGCACGGTCTGGGGCCGCAACTGCTACGTGCGCGGCCGGGAGCGGCTGGTCATCGAATGGTCGGACCAGGTGACGATATCCGCCGTCCTGCTGAACGGCGGGCCCTTCCCGGTCGACACCGCCGAAGACCTCGCCGCCGCGATAGGCCAGGACCACCGTCCCGACTGGTGACCCCCGGTGGGTCGGGGAAGGGCTCAGTACCAGAAGGCTTTGACGACGGCCCTGCCGTCCGTGGCGGCGCGGTCGTAGAAGGCCCGCATGCCTTCGTGGTGCCGGACGAAGATGCCCCTGACGTCCTCCTCCGCCCAGGACGGGCCGAAGGAGGCGTGCAGACGGCGACCGGCCGATGCCCAGAGGGCGTCGAACGGGACGTCCGTGAGGAAGGCCGAGGCCCGTTGCGTCGCCCCGGGCGTCAGGTGGGCGAAAGGCGGCTGCGCGTCGGTCGGGTGGCGGACGACGTCGCCGCCGTAGACGGGCAGCTCCCATGCCCCGCCTGCGCCCTCGGGAAGACCGGCGGCCGCCTCGTAGAGCTCGTGCACGAGGCCGTAGTCCTTCTCGAAGGACTTCGCGACACCCGCGGCGCACTCGGCGGGGTGGACGTCCCCGCCCCAGGCAGCGGCCATGAACTCCTCCAGCCGGGCGTACTCCTTCCGGACCTCGGACTCCCGGACGGCGCGCAGGTGCATGTGGTGGCTCACGACTGTCCCCTTCGGTGAACGGCCCGGCGTCGGTGGCCGGCAGAACCGGGAGGGTATCCCGGCGCACCCACACCGAGAGCGAACGCGGGCCGCTCTTCGCACCGACGCCCGGTCAGGCGCCCAGCACCGCGATGTCCGAGTCCCCGCCGCCCCGCTCCACTCCGGCCCGGACGGCGCCGGCGGCCGCCTCGACCACGGGCAGCGGCAGGGGGCCGCCCGCCGCGAGCATCAGCCCGAGGTCCTTGGCGAGTGCCCCCAGCGTGAAGTCGGCCCCGCCGTAGTCGCCCTTGTCGAGCCGTTCGCGCTTGGCGGCCACGAGGCGGCCGAAGTGCCCGTCGGCGAGGACGTCCAGGACGGCCTCGCGGGCCAGCCCGAGCTCCTGCCCCAGGGCGACCGCGTCCCGCAGCCCGGCCGCGACCACGCCGAGCCCGAGGTTCGCCACCAGCTTCAGCGCCGACGCCGTCCCGACCTCCCCGGTGTGCCGGACCTGCCCGGCGTGCGACCAGGCCCGCAGGACGGGCAGCGCCGCCGCCACGTCGGAGTCCTCGCCGCCGACCAGGACGGTCAGCGTCGCCGCCCGCACCGCCGGCACCGACCCGAGGACCGGCGCCTCGACGTACCGCAGCCCGGCCCCGGCCGCCTCCGCTGCCAGAGCCCGGGCCTCGCCGGGCCCGACGGTCGACGCATTCACCACGACCGTCCCACCGCCACTCGCGTCGGCGACGGCGGCCCCGCGAGCCACCCCGTCCGGCCCGAACAGCACCTCGCGCGCCGCGGGCCCGTCGAGCACCATCACCACCACGACCTCCGCGGCACCGGCCGCCGCCGCGGGGCTCTCCGCCACCGCCGTGCCCGCGACCCCGCGCCCGGGCGTGCGGTTCCACACCGTCACCCCGTGCCCCTCGGCGACGAGCACGTCGGCGAACGCACTCCCCATCCGTCCGAGCCCGCACACTGCGACCCTCACGGCGCCGCCTCCTCGGGCACGACCGCGAACGCCTCGATCTCGACCAGGAACTCCGGCCGGACCAGCGCCGCGACCTGCACCGCCGAACTCGCCGGGGCATGCTCCGGATCGAGCACCTCGTCCCAGACCGTCCGCAGCGCCGACAGATGGGCGACATCGGTCAGGAAGGACGTGATCTTGACGACGTCCCGCCAGCCCGCACCCGCCGCGGCCAGGCAGCGCTCCAGGTTGGCGAACACCTGCCGGACCTGGGCCACCGCATCGCCCTCGCCCACCAGCTTGCCGCCCTCGTCCAGCGCCACCTGCCCGGACACCGCGACGAACCGCCCGCGCCCGCTCACGACATGGCTGTACCGCCCGCTCGGCGCGACCCCGGCGGGCGCCGCGATCCGGGTGATCTCCGACATGACGTACTCACTCTCCCTCTCGGCAGCCGCACACCCTGCACGGCCGCGCCCGACGCCGCCATCCTCGCCCCGCCAGCTGCTCTGCCGGAAGCGAATATCCGACACCCCACCCATGCGCAGTACGCATACCTCGACGTACGATCGGCCCATGGAACTCGCAGCCCTCCGGTCCTACCGCGAGGTGTGCCGCCAGGCGTCGATCAGCCGGGCGGCCGAGGTGCTGGGCTACACCCAGTCGGCAGTGTCCCGCCAGATCGCCGCACTGGAGCGGCAGTTGGACAGCCCCCTGCTGGAGCGCCACGCGCGAGGAGTACGGCCGACCGCCGCGGGAGCGATCCTGCTCGACCACGCGCACGCCATCGTCGCCCGCGCCGACCGCGCCGCCGAGGAGGTGGCCGCCGCCGGCCGCCGGCGCAGCAGCCGGCTCCGCGTCGGAGCGGTCCCCACTGCGGCCGCGACCCTGCTGCCACGGGCCCTCACCCGCTTCGCCGCCGACGACCCGTCCGTCCGGGTCACCTTCACCGAGGACGTCACCCCGCAGCTGCTCCCCAGGCTCCAGGAAGGGGAGCTGGACGTCGCCGTCGTCACCGACTATCCGCCCGGCCTGCCCGCGATGCCCGGCATCGACCTCGTACCGCTGCTCGACGACCCCCTGCGGCTGCTGCTGCCGCTCGGCCACCGCCTCGCCGGCCGCACCCGAGTCGACCTTGCCGAACTCGCCGACGAGACCTGGGTCGAGGACTACTCCGGCTCCGCCACCCTGCTCACCGGCCTCTGCGCCCGGGCCGGCTTCACCCCGCGCCTGGACATCGACTGCGGCAGCCTGCTCGGCAAGCAGGCCTTCGTCGCCGCCGGCCTCGGCATCACCCTGGTCCCCGACCTGCTCGTCCCGGCGCTGCGCACCGATGTCCTCGTCCGCGACCTCACCGAGCCCCCCACCCGCACCGTCCACGCCGCCCTCCGCCCCCACGACACCCCCGCCGCCCGGTTCGTCACCGCCCTCCGCGACGCCGCCGTGCCCGCGAAGAACGACCTGCCCGCCACGGGAGGCGCATGACGGCACGCGGGCATGCCCGACCCCGCATCCCGAGAGTGCCTGGACGATCACCGAGATGTACTCGGTGCCCACGACGCCCGGTACCCGGCACGCACGTCGATCACGCGGACACGCAGGCCGCCGCCCGACGTCGGGATCGGCTCATCAGAGCGTCAGGTGGGTGCCCGCCCGGATGTGGTCATCGGGCGGACGTGGTAGCCCGGAGACATGGACGCAGGCACCGGCACGGCAGACGGGGGCCGACCTCTCGAGAACACGGGCGACCGTCCGACCGTCGGGGTCGAGGAGGAGTACCTGCTGCTCGACCCGGACAGCGGCCTGCCACTCCCACGGGTCGACGCGGTGCGGGCGATCGCCGGACTCCACCCCGCGATCCATCACGACGAACTCCAGAACGAACTGCTCCAGGCGCAGGTGGAGGTCGCCACCCCGGTCTGCCGGGACCTCGACGAGGTCGGCGGGCACCTGCTGCGCCTGCGCCACGCCCTGGCGCAGGCCGCGGAGACCTCGGGCTGCCGGCTCGCGGCCTGCGGCACCGCCCCGTACGCGCCCTCCGTGCCCCCGGAGATCGTCGACGCCCCGCGCTACCACACCATCCGACAGGTCGTCTCACTGCTGGCCGACGAGGCGATGATCAACGGCATGCACGTGCACGTGGCCGTCCCGGACCCGCAGACGGGCGTCGAGGTGCTCAACCGCCTCCGCCCCTGGCTGCCGGTGCTCACCGCGCTGTCGGCCAACTCGCCGCTCTGGTACGGCTCCGACACCGGCTACGCGAGCTGGCGCACGGTCGTCTTCGGGCGCTGGCCGATCAGCGGCATCCCGCCCCACTTCGCGGACGCGGCGGACTACGAACGCCGGATCGACCACCTGCTGGAGGCCCGGCTGATCCGCGACCGCGGGCAGCTGTACTGGCAGGCCCGGCTCTCGGCGAAGTTCCCGACCGTGGAACTGCGCGCGATGGACGTCCAACTGCGCGCCGACGAAGCCGTCATGCTGGCCGGACTCGTCCGCGCACTGGTCGTCACCGCGATCCAGGACGCCGCCGCAGGGCGCCCGCCGGCACCGCGCACCCCGGAGAGCCTGGAGGGCGCGGCGTGGCACGCCGCCCGGTACGGCCTGGACGACACCCTGCACGACCCGGACACCGGGCTCTCCCGACCGGCCGGAGAGATCGTCCGCGGCATGATGGACCGGCTCGGCCCGGTGCTGGAGGCCCTGGGCGACACCCGCGCTGTGGCCCCGCTGGTCCACCGCCTGCTGTCCGAGGGCAACGGCGCCGACCGCCAGCGCCGGTACCTGGCGGAACACGGGCGGCCCGGCCTGATCGCGATGATCGCGGCGGAGAGCGCGGCGTCCTGAGCCGGACGCGGCATCAGTGACGGCCCGGTTGTGCGGTCCGGTACGGAAATTCGTCCAGCAGGCTTGGAAAGCATCGGCCCTGGGCAGACGTCACTCTGTACCGAGGTCAGAGGAGGCGAGGGTCATGGCCAGGATTCGGATTGCCGTGCAGCCCGGCCGCGGCCGCCCGCGGCCCCCGCTGGACCTCAGGACGCCGTCCGGACGCCCGCTGCCCTACTGAGGGCCTGCGCGGCGCTTCCCGACAAGGCGTCAACGCCGGTGCACGGACTGCGACTGCAAAGCGCGCCAGAACCCGCCGTGGTTTCCGGTCGACCGCGCAGTCGCTCCATCACGCCACGTCACCCCCGCCCGTGCGGCGGGGGAGATTGGCCGACGACCTCCATGTGCCATGGATTTCCCTGCAGTGGGTAGGCGCCGGCCGACAGAGGAAACGGCAGGCAGAAGGTGGACGTGATGCGTTTCCACGATCGGGAGCAGGCCGGACGGGAACTCGCCGAACTGCTCTGCCGGCGGCTCGGCAGTGTCCCGCCCGACCTGCTGGTCCTCGCCCTGCCGCCCGGCGGTGTGCCGGTCGGCGCGGCCGTCGCCGCCGCGCTTGAGGCGCCGTTCGACGTGATGGTGGCGCGCCTCGTCCGGGTACCGGACCGCCCGGAGGTCGCCGTGGGAGCCCTCCTGCCCGGCGCGCCCCCGCACTGGGAGGAGAACGCGCTGAGGACGCTGGGCGTGACCGCGCACGGGCTCGGCGGTACCGTCGCCGACGAGCGGGCCGAGGTCGACCGCTGCGAGGCGCTCTACCGCGGAGACCGCCCGTTCCCCCAGGTGGAGGGGCGTACGGTGATCCTCGTCAGCGACGGCCTCACCTCCGGAGTCGCCGCCCACGCTGCGCTCTGCCATCTGCGTGACGGGCGTCCGGCCGCACTGGTGATGGCCGCACCCGTGAGCGCGCCCCGTGCCGCCGCCGCGGTCCTGCCGGTGGTCGACGAGCTGGTGTGCCTGCACCGGCCCTGGTACCTGCGGGACGTCGGCGACTGGTACGCGGACTTCCACCCGCCCTCCGACCGGGAGGTGCTCGACGCGATGGCAGCCGTGCACACGGTGACCTGACCCGGGCGCCGGTTCGACCTGATGCCCTGCTGCGCAGAAGCCCGGTGGCCCGGCGGCCGGCCGGAGCGTACGGTCGGAGCGGGCGGTCGGGCGGGAGGCCGGCGCCGCGGCACGGTACGGCAAGGCACGTCATGGAGGAGGCCGAGATGGCCAGGCCGGTGTGGACCGGGGTGCTGACGTTCGGCCTGGTGACGGTGCCGGTCGCGCTCTACACGGCGACCGAGTCGCACACCGTGCGCTTCCACCAGTTGGAGCGCGGCACCGCGGACCGGGTCCGCAACAGGCGGGTGAACGAGCGCACCGGCGAGGAGGTCGCGTTCGGCGACATCGTCAAGGGCTTCGAGGTCGAGGACGGCGAGTACGTCGTCGTGGAGCCCGAAGAGCTGGAACAGCTCTCCCCGGGCCGCTCCCGGACCATCGACATCTCCGGCTTCGTCGACCTCGCCCAGGTCGACCCCATCTTCTTCGACAGGACGTACTACCTGGGCCCCAAGGGTTCCGAGTACACCAAGATCTACCAGCTGCTGACCGAGGTGCTGGAGCGCTCCAACCGGGCCGGGCTGGCGATGTTCTCGATGCGCGGCAAGGAGTACCTGACCGCGGTGCGCGCCGAGGGCGGCCTGCTGGAGCTGCACACCATGCACTTCGCCGACGAGGTCCGCGACCCGCGCCAGGAGATCGACGACCTGCCCGGCGGCAGGGCGAAATTCACCGGCAAGGAGCTGGCCATCGCCGAGCAACTGGTCGAGGCGCTCGCCGTCGACTGGGACCCGGAGGCGTACCAGGACACCTTCGAGGAGCAGGTCCGCAAGCTCATCGAGGACAAGCAGGCCGGCCGCGAGCTCACCCTTTCCGCCGGACCGGCCCCGGAGTCCACCAACGTCATCGACCTCATGGACGTCCTGCGCCGCAGCGTGGACACCGCCCGCACCGGCAAGACCGCCACAGCCTCCGGCGGCGACAGCGACAGCGACGGCAGTCGCGGTGGTGGCGGCGCGGAGGCCGGATCGTCCACCTCCCGGGACCGGGCAACCCGGTCCCGCCGGACCCCCAAGGCGGCGGCGGACACGAAGTCCACCTCCACCACCGCCAAGGCCGGCAAGGAGTCGGCCGGAGCGAAGAAGCGCGTCACCGCCGGCGGCCGGGCGGAGGGGGAGGACCTGTCGAAACTGACCAAGGGCGAGCTCTACAAACGCGCCACCAACCTCGACATCCCGCACCGTTCCACCATGAACCGCGGCGAGCTCCAGGACGCCGTCGCCAAAGCCGGCCGCGGCAGTCGCATGCGCGACGCCTCCTGAACCTCAACACTGGTCAGGCATGCGTGGTCGCCGAAGCGAGTGCGAGTCGGGCGTTCCCTGGTCTCCTCGTCCGCTGAGGCGGTGTCGGCCCGGACGGCGGCTGCCTCCAACCTCGTCCGGCCGGCAACATCCGCACCGCCGGCGCCCACAGCAGCCGCTCGGTCCTTCCGCTCGCCTCTCCACCAAGGCCGGACGGATCGGCCCGGCGCGCCCGACCCGGTGGAGCGCCCGCCGACCGACCGCATCGGGTCTACGGCAACGGAGGGAACGGCCCCGCTCCTGGCCGCAATACCGGACAGGGCATCGCCACTCCGCCGATCCCGCTACGAGTCTTCGACCTCGAGGCCGTAGGCCACGACCGCCTGGTGCAGTCCGCCCGGGTACCCGGCGAGGGCCGGGGTGAAGTCCCAGTTTCCGGAGGTGTCGCGATCGAACCGGCCGAGGCGCATCGCAGTGTTGGCCGGGGCGCCGTCGGCCAGGTGCACCACCGCCGGGTCCTGGTCGGCACCCGGTTCGAGGATCAGAGCCGGTCCCGCGAATCCGGCCATGGTCGCGGTCGGGTGGTTCTGGGTGTCGGCCGCGGCGACGATGACGAGCCGGTCGGCGTCGGCGGGCAGTGCGTCGAAGTCGACCATCAGGCAGGCGTTCGCATCGCCGTAGCCGGTGACCAGCCGCACCGAACCGTCAGGCGTCGAGCCGTTGTTGTAGAAAACCAGGTGCTCGTCCGACAGCGCCCTGTTCCCCCGGCACACCAGGGCGGCGATGTCGTACTCCTCCTCACCGGTCCAGTGGAGGAGGAGCCGGGCCGGGTCGGCAGCGACCTCGACACCGGGCAGATCGTCCCCGTCGGCGCCGGCGGCACCATGCCGAGCCGCTGCGAACACCTCGTGGAACCCGTGGTGCTTGAGCAGGCCCACCAGCTCGGCGCCGTTGATCAGCGTGATCGGCTTGCCTGCGACGAACTGGTGCGAGCTCGGCCCGAACCTGCTGGTCGTCACAAGGACGGCCTTGGTCGCGGCCCGATCGTGCTGGAGCGTCCCGTACAGGTCTCGCACGGCGGACGGGGTCACGGTGTCCCGGTACCGCTTCACCTGCACAATCACGTTCCCGCCGCGGAACGGGTCCGAGTCGATCCCGCGTACGTCCACTCCGCCGTCCCGCGACCGGGCAGTGAGCTCCACCCGCATGCCCATGGCCTCCATCAACCGGGCTATGAGCTGCTCGAAGTCGACCGGGTCCATCGCCAAGAGGAGCTGAAGCTCATGCACCCGCTTCGCCATCCGGCCGCGTTCCGCAGTGGTGTCGTCACGGAGGTGACGGAACAGCATGCGCTGCGCGCGACGCTCGGCAGAATCGGGGTTGCTGAGGCGGTGGAGCTTCCGGCTCCGGGACATACGGTGCCCCCTTGAAAGCTGGACGGTTGATGGCACGCGTCACGGTAGGCGCTCGGCTGACGGCGCGTCAGCGATGTCACGCAACTGATCGTTTCGGAAAGAATCTGGCCCGGGAGCTGGGCAGTTGAGGCGTCGCAGTCGCAGTCGCAGTCGCAGTCGCAGTCGCAGTCGCAGCCGCAGCCGCAGCCGCAGCCGCAGCGCCGGCGGTCTCCCACGGCCTACGGGCGGTCGTTGCCGCGGACGGTGTCGGCCGCCTGGACCAGCGCCCGCAGGACGGTCCGGACAGCCCGGCGGGCGGTGCGTTCGGGGCGGTGCAGTACGTCGATGTGCCGGCGTGCGTGCACACCGGCCAGCGGACGGAGGACGACGGCCGGGTGCCGCGGGCCGGTCCACCGGGGCATCAGGGCCACACCGCCGTCGGCGGCGACGACCTCCGCGGCCACCGTGAACTCGTTGATGCGGTGGACGATGTCGAGCTGCCGCTCGGCAGCAGCGCCAATGGCCTCGATGGTGGCCAGCAGCGGGAAGCCGTCGTGGACGGTGATCCACGGCAGACCGGCGACGTCGTGCGGGGTCACCTCCGCGCGGTCGGCCAGTGGGTGGCCGGCAGGGAGGGCAACGTCCAGCGGCTCGTGGAGCAGCGGGGTGACCGCCACGGTCCGGGGCCAGCCCGGAGTGTGGTCGAGGCGGTGCGCCAGTACGAGGTCATGGTCCCGGGTGAGCCGGGGGAACCGGTCCTGGGCGACATCCTCGTCGGCGAGGGCGAGCCTCGGAAAGTCGGCGGTGCCGGCCGAGTGCCGCAGCAGCAGCGGGAAGAATGCTGCGCCCGCGCTGTGGAAGGCGGCGAGCGACACCTCGCCCTGCGGCTGCTCGATGTACCGGTCGACGGCGTGCCGGGCCCGGGCCAGTGCCGCCGCCACGTCGATCGCCGCGTCCGCGAGAGCCCGCCCGGCGTCGGTGAGCACCAGCCGCCGCCCGTCACGCTCGGTCAGTGGCACCGGGACGGAGCGCTGGAGCAGCCGCAACTGCTGTGAGACGGCCGACGGCGTCACCATCATCGCCTCGGCGACGGCAGTGACACTGCCGAGTTCGCCGAGCTCCCGCAGGACCCGCAGTTGCCGTTCGTCCATGCAGACAGTGTAAGCAACACTGTAGGCAGCGCTTAAAGATCCTTTCAGAAGGTCGCCCTTGGCTTCACTGTGTTGCTCGGGCAGCGTGGTGGCCGTGCCTGATTCCCGCCGTACCGACCTGGTCCTGCTGCTCGTGGCGATCGTCTGGGGTTCCAGCTACCTCGCCGCGAAGTCCGCGACCGGAGCCGTCCCCGTCCTCGTCGTCCTGTTCGCGCGCTACGCACTCTCCGCCCTCGCGGCCCTCGCCGTGATCGCGGTCGGTGCCGCGCTCGCCGGCCGTGCAGCCAGTGCCCGCCGTGCCGCGTTCGCGGGCAGCGCCCTTCGTGAGCGCCGCCGCCCGTCCGCACGGTTCCGGCGGGATGAACTGCGCCACGGCTCGGTCCTCGGCCTCACGCAGGCCGCCGTCCTGGCGATCGAGACGTACGGGGTGGCACACACCAGCGCCGCGAACGCCGGCCTGATCATCAGCCTGACGATCGTGCTGACCCCGTTCCTGGACCGCACCGGCGGGCGCGGCCCGCTACCGGCCAGGTTCTTCGCCGCCGCGGGGCTGTGCATCGTCGCCGTCGGCCTGCTGATGTCCGGCACCGGGCTACGGACCCCGGGGCTCGGCGACCTGCTGATGCTCGCCGCCGCAGTGGTCAGGGCCGCGCACGTAGCCCTGGTCGGCAGGCTCACCGCGGGACGCGAGCTGCGTCCGATGCACCTGACGGCAGTGCAGACCGTGGTCGGCACAGTGGTGTTCGCGGTGCCCGCGGCCTCCGGCCTGTCGGCCCTCGCCCACGCGAGCGCATCGACCTGGGGCTCGCTGCTCCACCTCGCCCTGTTCTGCAGTGTGTTCGCCTTCCTCGCCCAGACCTGGGCGGTGCAGCGCAGTTCCGCCAGCCGGGCCAGCCTGCTGCTCGGTACCGAGCCCGTCTGGGCAGTGGCGGTCGGCATCGGCCTCGGCGGCGAACACCTGACCGCCCCTGCCGCCCTCGGTGCAGTGCTGATGGTCGCCGGAACGTACTGGGGCCAGGCCGTCGAACGCGCTCACCGCACCGCTCCGCCTGCCGCTGCCGACAGTCCGACCGCGGCCCTGCCCACCACCTGAGCGACAGGCTGCGGCTACTTCTGGAGAGGAGACAACCCGTCGACCGACTCACCCACCACCCAGCCCGACCTCAGCCGGGGCCGACCCCCGCCGGGCCCGAGTGCTGCCAGGGCGTCAGAAGCGTCAGGAGCGCAGGACGGCGCAGGTCGTGGTGCCGTGGGCGTAGAGCTTGCCGGTGAGGGTGTCGACGATGCGGGCCTCGGCAGTGGCGGTGGTGCGGCCGACGTGGAGGGCGCGGCCCTCGCACCGCAGGGTGGGCGTGTCGGACAGTACCGGTCGGATCATGTGCACGCCCAGCTGGACGGTGGTGTACATGGTTCCCGCGGGCAGGCGTGTCATGACCGCCGAGCCGAGTGCCGAGTCCAGGAGCGTGGCGAGGAAGCCGCCGTGGACGGTTCCCATCGGGTTGAGCAGGTGATCGCCCGGGTCGCCCTCGAAGACGGCGAGCCCCTCGGAGACCTCGGTGAGCCGGAAGCCCAGGGTGCTCATGATCGAGGCGGCCGGCAGCGTGCCCTTCATTGCCGCCTGGAGGATCTCCAGGCCGCTCATGCCGAGGATCTCGGGAGTCATGTCGGGGCGCGGCTGCCAGGTGTGCGTGCGGCTGCGGGTGCTCGGTGCGTCGGCGGGGGCCATGTCGTACGTGGTCATGGCTCGACCCTAGGTGCGCCGGAGACGGCGACGGGAGTGTCGGAACCGGCAGCTCGCGCATCGATTCCGACACGCGGCGACCGGTTAGGGTGTCGGGATGAAAGCAGCGGTGCTCGTCCTGGACGGGGCGTTCGATTCAGGGGTGTCGGGGATTCTCGACGTGCTCCACTCCGCCAATGCGCTGCGCGGGCAGCTGGCCGGGGCGGCACCGCCGAGGTTCGACATCCGCACCGTCGGGGTGCGGCGGCGGGTGCGGACCGGGCTCGGGCACCGGGTGGACACCGAAAGCGTCGCCGAGGCCGAGGACGCGGACATCCTCGTGGTGCCGGCCCTCATGGAGCGCCGGCCGGAGGCATTGGTGGAGGCCGTCGGTTCACCCGCACAGCGGGCGGCGCGCCGGGTGCTGGCGGAGGCCAGGGAGCGGCGTACTGCGCTGGCCACGTCCTGTACCGGCACCTTCCTGCTGGCCGAGTCGGGGGTGCTGGACGGGCTGCAGGCGACCACCAGCTGGTGGCTGGCCCCGGTGTTCCGGGAGCGCTACCGCCGGGTGACGGTCGACGAGAGCCGCATGGTGACGACCAGCGACGGCGTCACCACGGCCGGAGCCGCGTTCAGCCATCTCGACCTGGCCCTGGCGATCGTCCGGATGCGCAGCCCGGCGCTCGCCGACCTGGTGCGGCGCTACCTGGTGGTGGACGACCGGGCCTCGCAGGCCGCGTACACGATCCCCAGCGCGCTGGCCCAGCACGACCCGCTGGTCTCGGCGTTCGAGGAGTGGGTGCGGGTCCGCATCGGGGAGCCGATCTCGATCGCCGAGGCCGCCCGCGAGCTCGGCGTCAGCGAGCGCACCCTGCAGCGCACGGTCACGCGCACCCTGGGCTGCTCGCCGATCCGCCTGGTGCAGAGCCTTCGGGTGGAGCAGGCGGAGCACCTGCTCCGTGCGACGTCGCTCTCCCTGACGGCGGTCGCCCGCCGGGTGGGCTACGAGAGCCCGGGACCGCTCCGCGCCCTCCTCCGTGACCGCCGCGGCCTCGGCGCCCGCCACCTGCGCTCCTGAGCAGCCGGCCCGGGCCGCTCCGGGAGCGCGCCGAGGTCAGGCCCGGACGCCGTGCAGGAGGTTGGTGACCAGGCTGACCGCGAAGTCCTCGGTCACCGGGAGGTTGGGCAGCAGGAGCCGGTGGTAGCAGGCGCCCCAGAGCTGGTCGACCAGGATCTCGGGGTCGGCGTCGGGGCGCAGCTGGCCGCGCTGCTGGGCGCGCTGCATCGCCTCGACGGCGAGCTGCCGCCGGGGGCCGGAGTAGCGTTCGAGGAGCGCGGCGGACAGGTCGGGGTCGGTCTGTGCCTGGCCGATGAGCTCGGCGATCACGCGCCCGGCCGGTGTCGTGGTCACCAGGCGGGCGAAGGCGCGGATCTGCGCGGTCAGGTCCGCCTGGATGTCGCCGGTGTCGGGGAAGGCCAGGGTGGATTCGACGGCGTGGAAGTAGCCGTCGAGGGCGAGTGCCCCCTTGGAGGGCCACCACTTGTAGATCGTCGTCTTGCTGGCGCCGGACCGTTCCGCGACCCCTTCGATGGTGAACGAGGCCATGCCCTGCTCCAGCAGCATCGCTCCGGCGGCCGTGAGGACCTCGGCACGGACCTCGCCGGCCGGGCGCCGTCCGCGTCCGCGCCGTACACGCGGGGGTGTCTCCTGCGCTGGCTCTGTCATCGGCGTACTCCCGCATGCGTGTGGCTGGCAGGCCCCCCACTCTGTCATATGGACGCAGCGTTCACCATCTGCTTATATGGACTAGACGTTCATTTCAAAGCAGACGCGCGGGAGGCACCGCCATGACCGACACCACCAACCCCGACACGACCCGGTCCGACACCGGCAGGGTCGCCCTGGTCACCGGCGCATCGGGCGGCATCGGCAGTGCCGTCGCCCGGCGGCTCGCGGCCGACGGTATGGCCGTCGGTGTCCACTACGCGGGCAACAAGACCGCTGCCGAGGACCTCGTGGCGGCGATCCGTGCGGACGGCGGCCGGGCCGTCGCTGTGGCCGGCGACATCGCGGACGAGGACGCCATGTCCCAGGCGTTCGACGCCGTGGAGGCGGAGTTCGGGGGGATCGACGTCGTCGTCCACACCGCGGGACAGATGATCCTGGGCCCGGTCGCCGACTTCGACCTGACCGCACTCGACCGGATGCACCGCACCAACGTCCGCGGCACCTTCGTGGTCGCCCAGCAGGCGGCCCGCCGCGTCCGGTCCGGCGGCGCAGTCGTCACCTTCTCCACCTCGGTGACCCGGCTCGCCTTCCCCGGCTACGCCGCCTATGCCGCGAGCAAGGGCGCGGTCGAGGCCATGACGCTGATCCTGGCCCGCGAACTGCGGGGCCGCGACATCACCGTCAACGCCGTCGCGCCCGGGCCCACGGCCACCCCGCTCTTCTTCGACGGCAAGGACCGGGAGACCGTCGACCGCCTGGCCGCCCAGCCCCCGCTGGAGCGCCTCGGCACGCCCGAGGACATCGCCGAGACCGTCGCCTTCCTGGCCGGCCCCGGGCGCTGGGTCAACGGCCAGGTCCTCTTCACGAACGGCGGCCTGGCCTGACCGGCCCCCGACTGCGGCCTGGCCTGACCGGCCCCTCCGCCACCTGACCGGCCCCGTCGTCGAACGTGCATGGGTGACCCACAGGGGCGCAGTTCCCCGCGCCCCCGGTGGCACCCGAGGCGTCACTCGAAGCGCGACGTGTCCCCGGCCCCGCGTCGGACGATCTCGGCCTCGCCGCTGGAGAAGTCGATGACGGTCGTCGGTTCGGTGCCGCAGTCGCCCGAGTCCACCACGGCGTCCAGCACGTGGTCGAGCCGCTCCTTGATCTCCCATCCCTGCGTCATCGGCTCGCTCTCGTCGGGGAGGAGCAGGGTGCTCGAGACCAGCGGCTCGCCGAGCTCGGAGAGCAGGGCCCGGGTGACGACGTGGTCGGGAATCCGGACCCCCACCGTCTTCTTCTTGGGGTGCATCAGGCGGCGGGGGACCTCCTTGGTGGCAGGGAGGATGAAGGTGTAGCTGCCCGGCGTCGCCGCCTTGACGGCACGGAACACGTCGTTGTCGATGTGGACGAACTGCCCCAGCTGCGCGAAGTTCTCGCACACCAGGGTGAAGTGGTGGCGGTCGTCGAGCCGGCGGATGGACCGGATGCGTTCGATGCCGTCGTGGTTGCCCAGCCGGCATCCCAGCGCGAAGCAGGAGTCGGTCGGGTACGCGACCAGGGCTCCGGACCGGAGACTGTCGGCCACGGTGCGGATGGTGCGCAGCTGGGGGGTCTGCGGGTGCACGTCGAAGTACTTCGCCATTGGCCGACCTTACGGGATTCCGTGCCGCCGGAGGGCGTGGTTGCGGCTCGGGACACCCGCACGGGTTCCTTCGCCGCCCGGCCGAGGGCTGTCGGAGCGGCCGGGCGCCGGGGGTGCGCTACGCCCGGGCGGCGAGGACGTGGGCGACGGACTCGCGGGTCAGGAAGACCAGCTGGGCGCGCTTGTGGGGCAGGTCGATCTGCGGGCCGAGTTCGAAGCCGGTGCGCAGCACCCGGGCGATCGACTTCTCGTTGAGGGCGTCCGGCTCGGCGACGATGCGCCGTGTGCCGGGGTCGGCGAAGGCGAAGGCCGTGAGGGCGGCGACGAGGCCTGCGGTGAAGCCGGGGGCGGGCTCGTCGTCGGCCGGGGCGATGAGCAGGTGGATGCCGAAGTCGCCGGGCTGGACGGGATAGCACTCGCCGACCGGGTCGTGCTCCGGCTGGTAGGTCTGGAACAGCGCCACGGGCGTGCCGTCGCGCTGGACGATGTAGGCGTGGTGGGTGTCGAGCGAGTCCACGTAGGCGTAGATCTTCTGGACCATCTCGCGGGTGTGACCGACCATGCCCCAGAAGCGGGCTCTCTCCTCGTTCACCCAGCCGTGCACCAGGACGGAGTCGCCGGCCGGGTCCAGCGGTCGGACGGTGACGGTGCCGAAGCCGGGCACGGTCTGCTCGTGGACGGCCTCGGGCGCGGTGGTGGCGGCGGGCGCGGTCATGGTTCTCCTCGTTCTGAAGGGTTGGACGGGTCGTACGGTTCGCACCGCGCCGGCGCACAGGGGACGGACGGCACCGGTGGCGGCGGTCCGAACAGACGTGGTGCCGGCGAGGGGGACCGTCCCCTCGCCGGCACCACGGGTCGTCAGGGCCGCCAGTAGCCCAGTGCGTTGACGTTCTGCTTGGGCAGGGCCAGTTCCTTGCGGGCGAACTGGGTCAGGGTGCGGGTGGTGGCGGTGTCGCAGGCGATCCACACGAAGGCGCCGGCGGGGTCGGTGAGCAGCGGCGGAAGCGCCTCGCGGACCTCGGACACCAGGTGGGCCCCGGCCTCCCGGCGGGGGAGCCGGTGGACCTGGTGCCGTTCCGGGTCCGCCCGCAGCGGCAGCTGCTCGTCGGAGTCGTGCTGGGTCTCCAGCCAGACCGTGGCCGGCACCTCGGGCAGCGCCGCCAGCAGCGAGTTGACGGCGGGAACGGACGCCGAGTCGCCGATCACGAACATCTGCCGGGGCAGCGGGTCCGGCGCGGTGAAGGCGGATCCCTGCACGGTCGCCTGGACGGTGTCGCCCGGTGCGGCCCTCCGCGCCCAGTCGCTGGCGCAGCCGTCGTGCAGCGCGAACTCGAGGCTGAACGTTCCTGCAACAGGGTTGGGATCGACCAGCGTGTAGGCGCGCTGGTGAGGCCTGCCCGCGTTGTCGAACCAGATCCGCACCCACATCGTCGGGTGCACGCCGGTCGCGGCGAGCATGCCTCCGTCGGTGAACCGCACCCTCCGGTAGTGCTCGGTGACCTCCTCGACCGCGGTCACCGTGAACTCGAAGTCCCTGCCCCGCATCAGCTTGAGGACAACGCCCTCCCAGCCGTGCCCCATGGATGACACCCTCCAGCCGTTCGAATTAGGCAAGGCTAACCTATCCCATCGGCGGCCCTCGCCGACAACCCCCGGATGGCACGCGAAAGCGGGGATGCGCAGGTCAGGCGGGTGCCCGCACGGGAGGGGCCGCCGGCGTCGCGGTCGGGCCTTCCCGCGCGGGCGGACGCGGCGTACGAGGACCGTGCGTCAGGGCGTACCGGCGGCGGGTCGGCGGGCGAGGGCGTCGGAGGTCTTCGCCGTGGCGTAGAGGGACACGGCGAGGGTCAGTACGAGGGCGGCCCCCGCGGCGAGGAGGCCGGCCGTGGACTCGGCCTGCGGGCTGCCGGCCTCGGCGCGGGCCGAGCCGCTGAGGAAGGGCACGACGGCGAGCACGGCCAGGCCGAGCACGATCTCTCCCCAGACCACCTTGGGGAAGTGGCGCAGCGTCAGGTGGAGCAGCGAGCCGGTGGCGTCGGTGCGGCGGGCCCGGGCGATCCGCGGCATCAGCCAGAACTGGTTGACGCCGCCGGCCGCGACCAGCCCGGCGACCAGCAGGATCTTGACCAGGAGGACCAGGCCGTAGGTGGTCGTCCAGAGCTGGCCGACCGCACCGACGTGCTTCCAGCTTATCCAGAGGCCGGAGGCCAGGACGGCGCCGACGCAGACCATGGCGACCAGGCTGAAGCGCCGCCAGATGTCCGCCCAGAGCAGGCCTGCGGTGCTGCCGAGGCGGCGGCGGGTGCCGGCGAGGACGGCGAGCAGGGCGAGGCCGCCGAGCCAGACCGTGCCGCTGACGATGTGGACCTGGCCGAGGACGAGGTCGACGACCCGGTCGGCGTCCTTGGGGGCGGTCGCGGGGACGGCGGCGACGAGCGTCACGCCGAGCGCGAGCGGCAGCGCGGTGAACACAAGGGCATCGAGGTGGCGGCGGGCGGCCGGGAGCAACAGGGCGATGAGAGTGCCGGCGGTCAGCAGCAGGACGGCGTTCTGGACGAGGTAGACCGTGCCCTGGGCGATCCAGGCTCCCTTGGCGGCCGGGACGCGGAGGAAGTCCCAGATCCGGTCGGGTGCGAGGGCGTCGGTGAAGGGCATGCCCTTGCCGGCGCGGGCGAGCCGGGCGGCGAGCTGGAAGTAGCCGGCCGCCAGCAGGACGAGGCCTGCCCAGGCCAGGTGGCCGGCGGCGCGGCGGCGCAGCACGGCGGCGTCCTCGGGGGTGCTCTCCGGTGTCCGCAGTGCGGGGCGGACGGTGGTCGCGTAGGTGACGGTGGCGCCGATGGCCCCGCAGAGTGCGAGGAAGTAGCCGGACTTGGTGAGAATCCGCCAGAGCGGAGGCATGGTGTATCCGGCCGCGGTGGCGGCCAGGTGGGCGCTGGTCATGGAGGTGAGGTTAGCCTAACCAACCTCCGTGATGTCCATCCTTCGGTGACGGTCGTTCACGTCACATTCGCCCTGTGGTCGTTGGCGGGAGCACCGGTCCGACGGGTGCAGACCGCGACGGAGTGTTCGGCGTCCCGGAGCGCCGTGGCGGACTGCACGGCGGCCCTGGCCAGGGCGTCGGCCGGCCGACCCGCGAAGCCCGCGATGGCGTCGGCGGGGGCCCGCAGTCGGTGGGTTCCGACCTGCCGACCGCCCCGGAGCCGCGCGGGCGGGGCCGGGGCGCGGGCCGTGGTCGAGCGCCAGGCCGTGCGCCGGAGCGCCACCGGGCGGTCGGCAGCCCTCCGGGTGGGTCAGTGCGGCAGGCCGAGGCCGCCGATGGAACCGAGGAGGCCGGCCGCGCCGAGCGCGCCGGCGGCGGCAGTGTTGGCATTGTTGTCCGAGGCGTCGGTGAGCGAGCTGTTCACCAGGGCCCCGAGCACGTTGGACTGGTTGGCGGCGCTGGCGTTGTTGAGGGCGCCGTCAATGAGTCCTGCGTGTGCCGGGGCGGCGAGGAACAGGGGCAGGCCGACGGCGAGCGCGGCGGCCCCGAGCAGGGAGGATGTCTTCATGCCGGGTCAACGCCGCACGTGCTCGCAGGACACGCCGACGACACCCGGACGGCTCCTCCCCGCCTCACGCCTGCCGGCTGCACCGCGTCAGGAGTGCTCGCGGATGCGCCGGGAAGCATCCGGCCAGGGCCGGGGTTCGACGGCGGCCGGCCCGAGCATCACCTCTTCCTCCCACCAGCCCGCGCCGGACAGCCAGGACTCCAGCCAGGCGGCCAGTGACGGCGAGTCCTCGAACCAGGCGTCCGCCCAGTCCTCGGGCCCGGCATTGGGTTCGAAGAGCAGCACGGGGGCGTCGGGGTGCAGGCAGTCGACGGCGGCGTACATCGCGCAGCCCCGGTCCAGGACGGGGAGCACGCCGCGCGGCCAGTGCGGCGACGGGTCGGCCCGGCCGTGCGCCGGGCCGTACTCGGCCCGGTAGGCGGAGGTGGCCGTCCGGCCCTCGCCGATCAGGGGGAACAGGCAGTACTCCGGGCCGAAGCCGCCGTTCGCGACCTCGGTGTAGAGCCGCCCGAGCAGGGCGGGCAGGCCGAATCCCAGCTGCCGTTCCGCCTCGGCGACGTCCGCATGGCCGGCGGCGGGCGGCAGTGCCCGGGACAGGTTCCGGGCGTGCGCCGCGACTCGGTGCAGCAGGTCGTCGTGGGTGGTCATGCCGGGGATCGTCGCACGCCGCACCGACAGCGGCTGTCGGTGCGGCGCCCTGAGAGGTCTGCCGGCGAAGCGGTGTCCGAGGCTATTTCTCCCAGCCGACCGAGGTGATGACGGTGTCCGCGAGGCTGCCGGCGCCGAAGTTGGCGAGGCCCTTGCGGACGGCGACGATGCTGGGGCGCTGGTACAGCTCGACGGTGTGGGCGAGTTCCCAGATCCGGACGTCGGCCTGGTTGTACAGGTCGGCCGCCTCGGCCGGGTCGAGGGTGGCGGCGGCCTTGCGGAGCAGGGAGTCGATCTCGGGGGTGCTCAGCTTGGAGTAGTTGCCGAAGACGTTGTCGCCCTGCGGCGCCCGGTAGATCGGGACGGTCCGCGACAGCGGGAAGGAGCCGGTGTTGCGCCAGCTGGCGAGGTCGAACCGGCCCTGGTTGATGTACTTGGAGAAGTACTCCTTGCTGGGCACCTTGTCGACGGACAGCTTGACCCCGACCTGCTGGAGCATGCTCTGCACGGCGGCCGCGAGGTCGGACTGGGCCTGCGTGGAGCCGTCGCTCATCACGTAGTGGAGCTCCAGCGGCCGGCCGTCCTTGCTCCGCGTGCCGCCGGAGTCCTTCCATCCGGCCTCGTCCAGCAGCTTCCCGGCGGTGGCCGGGTCGTACTTCACCCAGTCCCCGGCGTTGGCCCGGTAGCCGTTCTGGTTGGTCATGAAGAGGTGGTTGTCCAGCGGCTTGAACTCCACCGGCACGCCCTTGTTGACGATCTTGATCAGCGAGGCGCGGTCGAGCGCCCGCCCGAGGGCCTGACGGACCTTCCGGTCGGCCAGGGCGCCGTTCCCGCCGAAGGAGATGTGCACCTCGTCCCAGGGCGTGCCGGTGCGGATCGCGGCGTCCTTGGCGCCCTTGAGCTGCCCGTACGCGGTGGCGGTGCCGGCCGAGGCGTAGTCCACCTCGTTGTTGAGGAAGGCCTGGGTGATGGCGGCGGAGTCCATCACGCGGTAGGTGATCCGCTCCAGCTTGGGCTTCGGGCCCCACCAGCCGGGGTTGGGCTCGAGGGTGATGGTCTGGGCCGTCTTGTCGGCGTTGGCTATCCTGAACGGCCCGCCGTAGACCGGCACCTTCTCGATCCAGCCCTCGTTGAAGGACTGCGGGGTGGCGAGCCCGGCGGCCGGGAGCAGCGGGTTGAACAGGCTCTGCCAGTCGGCGTACGGCTCGGCGAAGGTGACCTTGACCTCGCCGGGGCCGGCGCCCTGTTCGACGCTCGATATCTGCTCGTAGCCCGAGGAGTCCGCGAGGTTGTAGGCCGGGTTCTTGCCGTTGGAGGCCTGCCAGACCGCCTTGAAGTCCTCGGCGCCGAGCCGCTTGCCGTCCGACCAGACGGCCTTGGGGTTGAGCCGGTAGGTGACCACCTGCGGCGAGGTGGAGGTGACCTCGGCGGAGGCGAGGTACTCGGGGACGGGGCGGTAGACGCCCTTGGCGTCCGAGCGGAACAGCTTCGCCTCGACGTATCCCATGATCTCGACCGCGTCGCCGTACGTGCCGTCGACCTGGTACGGGTTCCACTGGGTGATCCACTGCTGGAGCGGCTGGCGCAGCTCGCCGCCGTCGCGGAGCCGGTCCAGCGGCTGCGGGTTGTTGTCCTCGGCGCCCACGGTCGGCACCACCGTCTTCGCCGCTCCGTCGGCCGAGCCGTCGGCCGGGCTGCTGCAGGCCGTGGCGGCCAGGGCCACGGCGATCGCGGCGGCTGCGGCGCGGCCGAGTCTGCGGGTGGCGAGCGATGCGTCCATCACGGGTGTCCTCGGGGTCTCGAAGAGTCGACGGCCGCCAGGTGTGGCGGCACTTGAACGTGGGCAGCCAAGTCGGTGCCGACGGGGCAGAACGTAACAGCCCATCACTTCACGCACTAGAGGCCGATGTTCAGAACTGATCGAAAAGAAATGCGGCGCAACGCCGCCGCAACATCCCGTCCGTACCCGTCTGATCGACTGTGACCAGGGCGTTCGACCGACCGTCGGAACGGCCCTCCGCAGCACCCCCTGGACGGCCGACCGGCCGTGCCGTACAACTGCTGCGCGAAGCTGCGTCAAAAACCCTCCGAACGAAGGTATATGACCATGTTGGACAGGTGTGCGCACCACCCGGGCGGTAGACCGTGATCCGGTATCTGGCGAAACGGCTCGGCTACTACGCCGTCCTCCTGACCGCCGCGGTCTTCCTCGCCTACGCGCTCTCCTGCGCCGCCCTCGGCCCGCGCGCCTACTTCGAGGCCAAGCAGCCCCGCCCCTCCGCGGCCGCCGTCGACCGACAGCTCACCGCGCTCAACATCAACGACCGCACCCCGGTCGTCGAACGCTTCGCCACCTGGGCCGGCGGCCTGCTCCGCCACGCCGACCTCGGCCGCACCATCCACAACACCCCGGTGAACGAGGAGTTCGGCCGCCGCATCTGGGTCTCCCTGCGCCTGCTGCTGGTCGGCAGCCTGCTCGGCATGCTGCTCGGCGTCGCCGGCGGCGCCTGGAGCGCCGTCCGGCAGTACCGCCTCTCCGACCGCGCGCTGACCGTCTTCTCCTTCGTCCTGCTCTCCACCCCGGTCTTCCTCGTCGCCCTGCTGCTCAAGAACGGCGCCATCGCCGCCAAGGACGCCGCCGGCCACGAGGTCATCCCCTTCACCGGCTACGAGACCCCCAACCTCGTCGGCGGCCCCGGCGCCCACCTCGCCGACTGGGGTCTGCACCTGCTGCTGCCGACCCTCTCCCTCGCCCTCGGCGGCCTCGCCACCTACAGCCGCTACCAGCGCTCCACCATGCTCGACGTGCTCGGCTCCGACTACCTGCGCACCGCCGAGGCCAAGGGCCTCACCCGAGGCCGCGCCCTGGTCAAGCACGGCCTGCGGACCGCCGTCATCCCGATGTCGACGATGTTCGCCTACAGCTTCCTCGGCATCTTCACCGGCGCCGCCTTCACCGAGACCATTTTCGGCTGGCACGGCATGGGGGAGTGGTTCATCCAGGCCGTCAACGAACAGGACATCAACGCCGTGGTCGCCGTCAACCTGTTCGCCGCCGTGGCCGTGCTCGCCGCCGGCTTCCTCGCCGACGTCCTGCACGCCGCGCTCGACCCCCGGGTCAGGTACTGATGGCCACCTCCGCCCTCCCCGAGACCACCACCGCCACCGTCGCCGACCCGGCCGACCGGCCCGCACCCGCCGGACGGCTGCGCCTGGTCGCCGGCCGCCTGGCCGCCTCCCGCGGCGCACTGGTGGGCGCCGTCGTCCTGCTGCTGCTCTTCCTGCTCGCCTTCCTCGGCCCCCACCTGACGCCCTGGGACTACGCCACCCCCAACTACGGCGAGATCCGCAGACCGCCCTCCGCCGAGCACTGGTTCGGCACCAACGGCATCGGCCAGGACGTCTTCGCGCAGACCGTCCGCGGCCTCCAGAAGTCGCTCGTCATCGGCCTGCTCGTGGCGGTGCTCTCCACCGGGCTCGCCTCCCTGGTCGGCGCCTGCGCCGGCTACTTCGGCGGCTGGACCGACCGGCTGCTGATGTTCCTGGTCGACCTGATGCTGATCTTCCCCGCCTTCCTGGTCGTCGCGATCGTCTCGCCCCGGCTCCGCGGTACCGGCTGGCTCGCCTTCGTCCTGCTGCTCGCCCTCTTCAACTGGATGATCACCGCCCGGGTCGTCCGCTCCATGACCCGCTCGCTGCGCGAACGCGAATTCGTCGCCGCCGCACGGTTCATGGGGGTGCGGCCGCTGCGCATCATCTGGCGGCACATCCTGCCGAACGTCTCCTCCTTCCTCATCATCGACGCCACCATCGCCGTCGGCGGCGCCGTCATGAGCGAGGCCGCCCTCTCCTACTTCGGCTTCGGCGTACGCGCCCCCGACGTCTCCCTCGGCACCCTGCTCGCCGCCGGCACCGCCGACGCACCCGTCTTCCCGTGGCTGTTCTACTTCGCCGCCGCCCTGCTGGTGCTGTTCGTCCTCGCCGTCAACCTCCTCGGCGACGGCCTGCGCGACGCCCTCGACCCCACCTCCGAACCCGGCCGCCGCCGCGCCCGACCCCGCCGGACGAACCGAGCCCCCCGAACGCACCGGAGCACCCCGTGACCCCCGCCCTCCTCACCGTCCGGGACCTCACCGTCGACTTCGGCACCGGCCCCGCCGTCCGCGGCATCGACCTCGAGCTGCACCGCGGCGAAACCCTCGGCATCGTCGGCGAGTCCGGCTCCGGCAAATCCGTCACCGCCCTCGCCGTCCTCGGCCTGCTGCCCGGCACCGCCCGCGTCGAAGGCTCCGTCCGCCTCGACGGACGCGAACTCCTCGGCCTCCCCGCCCGCGAACTCGCCGCGATCCGCGGCCGCCGGATCGCCATGGTCTTCCAGGACCCGCTCTCCGCCTTCACCCCCGTCTACCGGATCGGCGACCAGATCGCCGAAGCCGTCCGCATCCACCAGCCGCTCGACCGCGCCGCCGCCCGCAAACGCGCCGCCGACCTGCTCGACCTCGTCGGCATCCCTGCCCCCGGCCGCGCCCTCGACAGCTTCCCGCACGAGTTCTCCGGCGGCATGCGGCAACGCGCCATGATCGCCATGGCGATCGCCAACGACCCGGACATCATCCTCGCCGACGAACCCACCACCGCCCTCGACGTCACCATCCAGGCCCAGGTCCTCGACGTGCTGCGCACCGCCCGCCAGGAGACCGGCGCCGCCCTCGTCCTGGTCAGCCACGACCTCGGCGTGATCGCCGGCAGCGCCGACCGGGTCGCCGTCATGTACGCCGGACGGATCGCCGAAACCGCCCCCGTCGACGATCTGTTCGCCCGCCCCCACCACCCCTACACCCTCGGCCTGATCGGCGCCGTCCCCCGCCTCGACGGCCGCGGCGGACCACTCGTCCCCATCCCCGGCCGGCCGCCCCTGCCCGGCGGGAGCGGCCCCGGCTGCCCCTTCGCCCCCCGCTGCCCGCTCGCCCAGGACGACTGCCGCACCGCCGAACCACCCCTCACCGCCACCACCCCCGGCGACGGCCACCTCACCGCCTGCCTGCGCGCCGCGGAACTCGCCGAACGCCGCCCGGCCCCCGCCGAGGTCTACCCCGTCCCCGACCTCCCCGCCCCCCGCCAACCCGACCTGCCGCGCGCCGAACGGGAGACCGTGCTCGGCGTCACCGGCCTCACCAAGACCTTCCCCCGGCTCAAGGGCGCCGTCCTCAAGCGCAGGATCGGCGAGATCCACGCCGTCGACGGCGTCGACCTCGACATCCGCCGCGGCGAGACCCTCGGCCTGGTCGGCGAGTCCGGCTCCGGCAAATCCACCACCCTCTACGAACTGCTGCGCCTCGCCCGGCCGCAGGGCGGCAGGATCGAACTCCTCGGCCACGACACCGCTGGCCTCGACCGCGCCGCCGCCCACCGGCTCCGCGCCCGCGTGCAGATCGTCTTCCAGGATCCCGCCGCCGGCCTCGACCCCCGCATGCCGATCGGCGACGTCATCGCCGAACCCCTCCTCGCCCAGCGCACCCCGCGCGCCGAGATCGCCCGCCGGATACCCGACCTGCTGCGCCAGGTCGGGCTCGAGCCCGACCACGCCGACCGCTACCCCCACCAGTTCTCCGGCGGCCAGCGGCAGCGGATCTCCATCGCCCGCGCCCTCGCCGTGCAGCCCGACCTCCTGGTGCTCGACGAACCCGTCTCCGCCCTGGACGTCTCCGTCCAGGCCGGCGTGCTCAACCTGCTCCGGCAGCTCAAGGCCGAACTCGGCCTCGCCTACCTCTTCGTCTCCCACGACCTCTCGGTGATCCGGCACCTCGCCGACCGGGTGAGCGTCATGTACCTCGGCCGCACGGTCGAGGCCGGCGCCGTCGACGAGGTCTTCGAACGACCCCGGCACCCCTACACCCGCGCCCTGCTCTCCGCCGTCCCACTGCCCGACCCGGCCGCCGAACGCAGCCGCACCAAGGTGCTGCTGGCCGGCGACCCGCCCTCGCCCACCGTCCGCCACCAGGGCTGCCGCTTCCGCACCCGCTGCCCCGTCTACGCAGCCCTCGACACCGACCGGCGCACCCGCTGCGAACAGGACGACCCGCCCCCCACCGAGGCCGCCCCCGGCACGGACCACACCGCCGCCTGCCACCACCCGCACACGGCCCTGCCGGCCAACCCGTAGGCGCACGGGACGCCCCTACGGGCCCGTCCCCGTTCCGGAGGGGCGACCCCACTCGGGTGGGTGAACCGCCCCGTGAGGGCTCCGGGGCCCCGCCACTGCGGCCGGACCGGTGTACCGGCGGGGTGTCGGGGCCCGTCGGCCGCCCCTGATCGAGATGCCCGTTTTAGCCTGAGATGCCCCGCCCGAGGACGGGCGGGCCGCCCACCAGGCAACCGGAGGTGTCACGTGGGGGTACCCGCGGCGCGCATCGTGTTCGACGAGGCCGACCGTGCGGCGGTCGCCGCCGCGGCCGAGGAGATCCTCGCCACCGGCGCACTGACGCTCGGCCCGTGGACCGAACGGTTCGAACAGGCCTTCGCCGCCGAACACGCGGCGGCCCACGCCGTCGCCGTGTCCAGCGGCACGGCGGCCCTGGAGATCCTGCTCCGCACCGTCGGCGTCCGCGGCCGCGACGTCGTCGTCCCCGCCGTCACCTTCTACGCCACCGCCGGAGCCGTCCTGCACGCCGGCGGCACCCCGGTGCTCGCGGACGTCGACCCCGCCACCTTCGCCCTCGGCCCCGCCACGCTCGAGGCCGCCCTCACCCCGGACACCGCCGCCGTCGTCCTCGTCCACGTCGGCGGACTGATCACCCCCGACGTCGACGCCCTGCGCGCCCTCTGCGACACCCGCGGCATCCCCCTGATCGAGGACGCCGCCCACGCCCACGGCAGCAGCCACGACGGCCGCGCAGCCGGCACCTTCGGCCTCGGCGCCGCCTTCTCCTTCTACCCGACGAAGGTCGTCACCAGCGGCGAGGGCGGCATGGTCCTCACCGCGTCCGCCGAGGTCCGCGACGAGGCCCGCATCTACCGCGACCAGGGCAAGGGCAGCTTCGGCGCCAACCACCACGTCCGCGAGGGGTACGCCTGGCGGCTCAGCGAAATGAACGCCGCCGTCGGCACGATCCACCTCCGCCGGCTCAAGGAGTTCGTCGAGGCCCGCCGCGAGGTCGCCCGCCGCTACGACGACGCGCTCGCCGGCATCGAAGGCCTGCAACCCCTGCCCGAGCCCCCCGGCTGCCGCAGCAACATCTACAAGTACATCGCCCTGCTGCCCCCGGGCAGCGACCGCGCCCGCTTCAAGCGCGAGGTGTACGACGGCTTCGGCGTCCGCCTCGCCGGCGAGGTGTACGACCTCCCGCTGCACCGGCAGCCCGTCCTCGGCCCCTACCAGGGCCCGCCGCTGCCCGCCGCCGAGGACGTGTGCGCCCGCCACGTCTGCCTCCCCGTGCACTCCGACATGACCGAGGACGAGAGCGCCCGGGTGATCGAGGCCGTCACCGCCGTCCACCGCCGACTCGCCGCGCGATGACCCGCCGGACCAAGGAGAACGCACCATGCGCGTAGCCGTCACCGGAGGCTGCGGATTCATCGGCTCCCACGTCGTCGACCGGCTGCTCGCCGCCGGCCACGAGGTCCTCGCCGTCGACACCACCGACCAGTACCTCAACCCGGCCGCCGACCACGCCCACCTCGACATCCTCGACCTGCCGGCCCTCACCTCCGCCCTGCACGGCACCGAGGTCGTCTTCCACCTCGCCGCCGTCGCCGACGTCGACAAGGTCGCCGCCGACCCCGTCCGCGCCGTCCGCATCAACATCGACGGCACCGCCACCGTCCTCGAGGCCGCCCGGCAGGCCGGACTCAGCCGCACCGTCCTCGCCAGCACCGTCTGGGTGTACGGCGCCGCCCAGACCGACCCCGGCCCCGACCGCGGCGAACTCGACGAGCACTTCCCCGTCGACCTCGAACGCAGCGGCCACCTCTACGTCGCCGGCAAACTCGCCGCCGAAATGCTCGTCCACAGCTACCGCGAGCTCTACGGACAGCACTTCACCGTCCTCCGCTACGGCATCCCCTACGGCCCCCGGATGCGCGACGAACTCGTCGTCGCCCGCTTCGTCCGGGCCGCCCTCGGCCACCGGCCCATCACCATCGCCGGCGACGGCCGCCAGACCCGCAACTTCGTCTACGTCGAGGACCTCGCCGACGCCCACGTCCACGCACTGTCCCCGGCCGCCCAGGACCAGACCTTCGCCCTCGAAGGCCCCACCGCCGTCTCCGTCCGGCAGATCGCCGACACCGTCGACCACCTGCTCGGACCGGTCACCATCGAACACACCAAGGCCCGAACCGCCGACTACACCTCCCGCCGGATCTCGGCCGCCCGCGCCAAACGCCTCCTCGGCTGGACCCCGCAGACCAGCTTCGCCGAAGGCGTCCGCCGCTACATCGACTGGCACCTCGCCCGCCCCGACCCCGGCCCCACGCCACCCACCGGCCGCACCACCCGCTGACCCCGGCCCTGAGCACCCCGTGCCCACCGCATTGCTGATCTCCGGGTCGATCGGCCAGGGCCACGACGTCATGGCCGAGGCCTGCGCCGACACTCTCCGCGCCCGCGGCTGGCACACCGCCACCGTCGACGCCATGGCCCTGCTCGGCCCCAACGCCGGCCGGGCCGGCGAAGCCGTCTTCCGCCGCATGCACGACGTACCCGGCCTCTACGACGCCTTCCACTTCGCCGCCCTGCGCCCCGGCGGCCGGCTCGCCCTGCTCGCCGACAGCGCCGCCCGCACCCGGCTCACCCACCAGGTCCGGCTGCTGCTCGACCGGCACCGGCCCGACCTCGTCGTCTCCGTCTTCGCCACCGCCACCTCCGCCGTCAACCGGGCCCGCGCCGGACGGCCCGGCCTGCGCCACTTCGTCTTCTGCACCGACGTCACCCCGCACCGGCTCTGGGTCCAGGACGGCACCGACCTCTTCCTGGTCACCTCCGAGGTCGCCGCCTGCGCCGTCCGCCGCTACCGCCCCGACGCACCGGTCGCCGTCGTCCCCCCGCCGCTGCGCAAGCCCTTCTACCGGCCACCCGCCCGGCCCGCCGCCCGCGCCGAACTCGGTGTGCCCGCCGACGCCCCCTGCGTCCTCCTGATCTCCGGCTCCTGGGGCCTCGGCCCGCTCGCCCGCACCGCCACCGCCCTCGCCGCCGCCGGCCCGCACGTCCTCGCCGTCGCCGGCCGCAACCACAGCCTCGAACAGCGCCTGCGCGCCGCCCAGGCCCGCCAGCCCCGCCTGCACGCCTTCGGCTGGACCGACCGCATCCCCGCCCTCATGACCGCCGCCGACCTCGTCGTCACCAGCTCCGGCGACACCTGCAGCGAGGCCCGTGCCCTCGGCCGCCGCCTGCTGCTCCTCGACACCGTCCAGGGCCACGGCCGGGACAACCTCCAGCACGAACTCGAACTCGGCCACGCGGACGTCACCTCCGCCCGCCCCCGCGAGGTCGCCCGCAACGCCCTGGCCGCCCTCACCCGCCCGGCCCCGCCCCCGTCCCCGAGCGCCACCCCGGCCGCCTGGCAGACCGCCTTCACCGCAGCCCTCACCCGCGTCGGCCTCGACGGCCAGGGAAACCCACAGGGCTGAGGGGTCACCCACAGGTGCCCCCATGCGCCCCCTATGGGTTCAGGCCGTGCTCCCGCAGGGGGCCGAGGGTCAGCCCGAGCTCGGTGCAGTGGTCCGCGATCCGTGGAAGGGCGCCGAGTGCGGCGTGCCATGAGCCGGGGGCGGAGGTGCAGTCCGAGTCGTGCAGCAGCACGGTCGCCCCGCCCCGGAGGTCCCGCTCCAGGGTGCGGTACACGGATCCGGCCGAGGCCCGTGCCGTCCAGTCCCGGCCGCAGGCCGTCCACAGCACCGTGCGCAGCCGCAGCCGGTGTGCGGCTGCCGCCAGGCCGGAACTCAGCACCCCGTACGGCGGCCGGTACCAGGACGGGCGCTCCCCGCAGACCTCGGCGACGGCGGCCGCCGCGGCCCGCAGCTCCGCGAGGTCCCGGCCGGGCCGCGGGTACCACGGACGCCGGTGGTACCAGCCGTGCACCGCGACCTCGTGCCCGCGCAGGACGAGCTCCCGTCCGAGCACGGGCGAGCGCTCCAGCATCGACCCGAGGACGAAGAAGGTCGCCCGCACCCCGAGCGCGTCCAGGGCGTCCAGGAACGCGGGCGTGCTCCGCGGGTCCGGCCCGTCGTCGAAGGTCAGCGCGACGTGCCCGGCAGTGCCGTGGCCGGCCGTGCGCCGTGCAGCCACCCGACTCACTGCGGGCACCCGGGTCACGGCGGGCGCCAGGTGCAGCACCTCCACACCCACGGCCCCCACCGCCGCCCACCGGACAGCCCGCGCCGGCCCACTCACGCGAAGCGGTCCGCGAGCCGCCGGAACACCCCCGGTGCGATGCCGTGCAGCCGGGCCGGCAGCGCCAGCCAGTGCGGAGCGAACTCGCGCTGCCGGCACCGGGCGGGGCGGGAGCGGTGATCGTCCGGGCGATGCTGTCCGCGATCCGCTCGGGCGGCACCGGGCGGGGCCGGGAGCGGTGGAAGGGCGTGCCGCGGCGGGCGAAGAACGGGGTGTCCACGGCCCCGGGCAGGATGATCCGCACGCCGACGCCGGTGCCGCGCAGCTCGTACCAGAGGCTCTCGGCGAACAGCGAGAGCCCGCCCTTGACGGCTGCGTACGCCGCCTCGCCGCCCACCCCGACCTGGCCGGCCATCGACCCGATCAGGACGATCCGGCCCTGCCCGCGCTCGACCATTCCGGGCAGCAGGGCCCGGGACAGCTGCAGTGGCGCCGCCAGGTCCACGGTGACCATCTCGTCCAGGACCTCGGGCGGCATGGTGGTGAACGGCCCGCGCCAGCCGATGCCGGCGCTGGCCACCAGGGCGTCCACCCGGCCGGCGGCGGCCAGGGCGCGATCGGCGAGCCGCCGGGGCCCGTCGTGGCCGCGCAGGTCCTGGGCCAGGGCGATGCCGCCGGTGCGTTCGGCGACGGCGTGCAGCCGGCGGGCGTCCGTGCCGGACAGCAGCAGGGACCAGCCCATGGCGTGCAGCCGGACGGCGGTGGCGGCGCCGATCCCGGAGGACGCCCCGGTGATCAGGGCCACCGGCGCGACCGGCCGGCCGATCTGTCCCTCACTGCCGACGGAGGCTGCCGTCGTCGTCCGGGGCACGGTGCTGTCGTCGATGCTCACCAGCGGTCACCTGTCTGCGGTGCGGGGACGGAGTGGTCTGCGGGCGGTTCCGCGGTGTGGGGGAGGGAGCCGTCAGGTGACGGCCTCGAGCCGTCCGGCGGCGCCCCGATCGGCGCCTCGATCTCGCCGAACCGGGCCAGGACGAAGGTGCCGCCCACCGCGGCGACGAAGCCGACCAGGGCCGCCCAGCCGGTGCCCGGCCGCGCCTGGTCGCCGAGGACGACGACGCCGACCAGCGCCGGGCCGAAGGTCTCCGCCACCGTGCCGGCCGCGGTCGCCGCCGTCACGCTGCCGCGCTGCAGGGCCAGCGCGAAGGCCAGGTAGCCGCCGAGCCCGCCCAGCGCGAGCGCGTACGCCGCCGGGTCGGTGAGCAGCGCACCGACGCTCGACACGTCCAGGACGCGCACCGCCAGACTGGTGATCCCGAACAGCGCCCCGCTGAGCACGCCCAGCGCAGCCGCGGCGGCATTGCCCCGACGCGCGGCCGGCAGCGCGGTGAGCAGCAGCAGGACGGCGGCCGAAGCGAGCAGCGCGTAATGGAAGAGCGGCCCGGCATGGTCGCGGCCCTCCCGGCCGGAGACCAGTGCGAGCAGGACGAGCCCCGCGACGACGGCGGCGATGCCGGCCAGGTCGCTGCGGCGCAGCCGGGCGCCCAGCAGCCACACCGCGGCCCCCGCGGTCACGGCCAGACCCGCATTGGTCACCGCCTGCACCAGGAACAGCGGCAGCGTGCGCAGGGCGACCACGCTCAGCGCGAACCCGGCGATGTCCAGGCCGGTGCCCAGCAGGAACGGCCCCGATCGGACGAGGTGGGCGACCAACCCGGCCCGGATGCGGTCCGCCGGCGGCGCGGCCCGTGCGCCCCGGGCCTGGAACACACAGGCGAAGCCGAAGCAGACGGCCGCCGCGAGCGCGGTGGCGAGTCCCAGAAGCATCGGTGCTCCCCACATCGCCGGGGCCGCCCTGCGCGGGCCGGGACCACGACGGACCCGGGTGCACCGAACGGCCGAACCGCCCGCCCACTACGACGGGATCATCCACCCCCAGTCTGTGCCAGCCCCTGCCGTCGCGCCCCTTCGCCCACGGCCGGGTACGACGCCCCGGGCGGCTGTGCCACGATCACGGGCAGTACGGCACACCGCCCGGTGCGCCTCGCCCGACAAGGAGGAGAACCGATGCCGCTCCCCTCGGAACCGCTGCGCAAGCTCGGCTTCCTGACCATCGGTCTGTTCGACCGTGCCGACCCCCGCCCGGGGCACGAGGCCACCCTGGCGCTGTTCGAACTGGGGGAACGGCTGGGCTTCGACAGCGCCTGGGTGCGGCACCGCCATCTCCAGTACGGCATCTCCTCGCCGGTGGCCGTGCTGGCGGCGGCCTCGCAGCGCACCCGGCGGATCGAGCTGGGCACCGCGGTGACACCGATGGGCTGGGAGAACCCGCTGCGGCTGGCCGAGGACCTGGCGACCGTGGACGTCCTGTCGGGCGGCCGGCTCAACCCCGGCGTCAGCACCGGCCTGCCGATGCACTGGGACGGGGTGAAGGACGCGCTGTACCCGCACACCGCGGAGGCCGAGGACTTCGGCCACGGCCGGGTGCGGGGGCTGCTCGACTTCGTGCGGGGCGAGGCGGCCTCCGACTTCGCCGGCACCGAGGGCATCGAGGAGTTCTCCGACCGCGTCCAGCCGCACGCCCCGGGCCTGGCCGCCCGCATGTGGTACGGCGCCGGCAGCCTGGGCTCCGCCCGGTGGGCGGGGGAGAACGGGATGAACCTGCTGACCAGCAGCGTGGTGAAGGCCGAGCAGGGCGAGGACTTCGCCGAGGTCCAGCGCTCGCACATCCGGGCTTTCCGCGAGCTGCACCCCGACGGCGGGCGCGCCCGGGTCTCCCAGGGCCTGGTCGTCATCCCCACCGACAGCGCCACAGCCGCACAGCGCGCCCGGTACGAGGAGTACGCCCGCTCCCGGCTGCCCCGCACCACCGCGCCCCAGGGGCCGGCCCGCCTGCTGTTCGCCCCGGACCTGGTCGGCAGCTCGGCGGAGATCGCCGAGCGGCTCTATGCCCACGCCGGCTTCCGGGAGGTCGACGAGGTCGCCTTCGCGCTGCCGTTCACCTTCGGCCACGACGACTACGTGCAGATCCTCACCGACATCGCCACCCGTCTCGGCCCCGCCCTCGGCTGGAAGCCGGCCGGCTGAACCGGCCTGGGAACAGGCGCTGTGGTCAGCGGTCGGCCGGTGCGTCCGCCACACCGGAATCGGGTACGACCGGTCCCGTCCAGAACTTGGCGAGGGCGCCCTCCTTGAACGGGGCCGGGCTCACGCTCAACTCCCCGGCGAACGGCCGGTCCAGCACGAGCACCAGCAGCAGGCTGAACCCGATCAGCGCCGCCACCGAGCCGACGAACAGCAGCTGGATACGCCGGCTGCGGATGCCGTACAGGAACGTCAGCGGCAGGATCACCACCGCACCGCCGTACACCAGCACCTGCAGCAGCACCGGCAGTTGCTGGCTGCTCTGGGTGATCCTGGCCCGGCGCTGGCCCGCGACGTCGCCGAGGCTGTCCACCGCCTCGTCGTAGAACGTCTGCTCCGAGTGGGAGGACGGCTGGTAGCCCTGCAGCGACTGGTAGACCTCCTCCAGCTTGGCGGCGGTCCGGTTGTAGTCGCCCTGCCCGTCCCGCATCAGCGGCCACTGCTGCTCGACCACCACGTGCACGTACCCGTCGACCGCCCTGTCCACCGCGTCGCGATGTGCGGGCGGGAAGGCCTGAGCGTCCCGGACGATCTGCGCAGCGGCGGTGGCCTCGGCGGCGACCACGTTCTCCGCGTTCTCCAACTGCGTCCAGAGCGTCACGATCACGAAGGCCAGGATCACCCCGTAGATCGCGCCGAACATGCTGAGCACCACGCCGACCATGTCGTTGTGGTCGCCGCTGGCGGTCTGCGGGTAGCGCCGTCGCGTCAGCGCACTTCCTAGCACGGCGACCACCACGATGCCGCCCACCACGACCATGGCCAGCGTGAACGTCGACAGGTTGTTGAGCAGCCAGACCTCCACCGTCAGGCCCCCACGGCGGCCGGACGGACGGCGGGGGCGAGCCGGACGCGCGGGGCGACGGCGATGGCGGGGGAGCACACTGTTCGCACGCGGCGAGCCTAGCCGCCGCGCAGGCCCGAAACCCGCCGTGACGTCGTCAATCACCCACGCGGGGAACGAATTGGCGGCAGGTTGACCTTGCTGCAGTCCGTGGTGCCGCGGGTAGGCAAAAAAGCGTTGGCCCCTGCCCACCGGGCCCGACATACTCGCGTGCCGGTGCGGACAAGGGGGAGAGTGCATGGACGTGTTCGCGTGCCGGAGCTGCGAAGCCGAACTGACCGCATCCGTGTCGCGGGTCGCGTTCCCCGTGTACGGCCGCAACACCTACGGCAACGGCCATGCCGTACCGGTGCTGATGGAATCCGGGACGTACGCCGTCGACCCCGAACCCTTCGGGCCGCCGTGGCGGAAGTGGGGCGACATCGACGAGAGCGAGGCGGAGGCCCGCGGGGTGTACGCCCCCGTCCGTTCCTTGTCGTTCGGGACACCCGGCCCGGTCTTCCTGGCCCCGGGCGACGTCCACGGTACCGTCCTCATCCCCGAACGCAACGAAGGACTCTGCTGCGGCCTCGACGGCCGGGACGGCCCCAACCTCGCCTGCGCCCGCTGCGGGCACCCCGTGGCGACCCGCGTCGACGACTGCTCACTCTGGCAGCTGGCCTGGCTCGAACCGAGCGCCGTCCGCTGCGTCCCCACCGGCCCCGCCCGCCCGATCGCGGACTGGCAGACCCTGGCGGCCGAACGCCGCAGCACACCGCCGGTCGAGGCCAACGGCGGATGGAGCCCCCGCTGGGAGGCGACGGTCGCGGTGACGCTGGCCCACCTGGTCGCCGCCTCGGGCGGTTCACCGGTCAGCGTGCCCGACGGCCCCGTCGCCGACACCTTCCGCCGGCACCTCGACCACCTGTTGCCTCCCGGCCCGCCCGCCAAGCACGCGGCGCTGGCCGGACCCGGACTGCCCACCCCCGACCCCGCCCCGGACATCGCCCTGGTTCCGCAGCACCCGCAGACCGGCGAGCCTTGGGAGCCGCCCTCCGGCGCCACCGCCGTCCCGCTCGCCGCGAACGTCTGGATGCACCTTGCCTTCCACAACGAACGCCGACTCGTCCCCGCCACCGGCACCCTCCCGCACGGCGTCGAACGCGACGACCCGCTGCCCCCGCACCCCGCGCGGCCCCTGCGGCCTGTCCACCAGGTCTTCCTCGACACCCTGGCCCGCCTCCCCGCCGTCCGCCAACCCTGGCTTCGCGCCGTCCACGACGGCGGCCCGGCGATGTTTCACCCCCGCTGAGAGCCGGATCTGCGGGAAACGGGCACCGGCGCAGGCGCTCGACCCCGGGCGGACGGCTGCGCTGCGCGAACATGCCTCAGGGTGTGGTCGGCAGGACAGGCGGAGGCCCTCGTGGGGTTCACTGCGGAACTCGTCAAACCCGCTGCGACAAGGGGGAAGAAGGCCCGGGGCCGACGGAAGGATGAGGCCGGCCCGCAGGACGAGGTGCTGGACGCGCTCTTCGAGGACGGTGAGATCTGGCGCGCCGTACGGAGGTTCGGGCCGGACCGGTTCCCTACCCTCTTCAGGCTCGACTCGCATTCGTCCCACGTCTTCGACGCCTACTGGGCAGGACTCACGCTGGCGGAGATCGAACGAATTGAGGGCCTGGAGCTGACCCGGGCCGAGGCCGGCATCTTCGCGAGCCTCCGCGGCATGGGGCAGGCGTGCCTACTCGACAAGTCTCTGGTCATGCGGTTCACCGGGGACTGACGCGGAGGGACCTCGCCGAGGAGACGTGGCCGCCGCGCCCATACGGCTGCCTCGGGCGCGGCGGGGGGCATGGCCGGGTGTCCAACAGAATTCCTCGGTTCCTGGGCGACGACAGCCCGGGCGATGTCGTTCCCCGTATGGGGCAGCAACGTCGGAACGCTCCCACCGCGACCCCGTCGGCCGGGTCGGTCGGCGCTGCCTGCCCAGTAGGCGGTCACGGCCGCGTCGAGGACCGCCTCCGCATCCGCTGCGTCCATCGTCGGCACCTTGTCACCCGTGGACCGCGCCGGCGTTGGGGCTCAGGCCCGGGCGGTCACGACGACCGCCGTCTCGGCCAGGAAGAAGCGCCCCCGGTCTGCCGCGAGCCGAACTGCGTCGTGCCAGGCCTCGACCTCCTCCACAGACACCCGACCGCGCCCCTTCGAGGCGGCGCCGGTGAGTGCATGCCGGATGTGCTCGATCCGCCGGGCGGCATGACCGCTCAGCTCGGTCGAGTTCGTCACCCACGGGTGGACCCGCTCCAGCAGCAGTGGCGAGGCCTTCACCAAGCCTGGAAGTTTCCGGCCGATCCTGCCGTCCGCGTGGTCCATCCAGGGCTGCCGGTCGTCGGTGAAGGCGTGGCAGATCCGCCGGTCCAGCTCCCGACAAACACCTGAAATCACAAGGGAGTCGAAGTCGACGTGTGCCACCACCGCCCGGCCGCCGGGCTTGAGGATGCGGGCGGCCTCCGCGAGCAGTGCAGCCGGATCCGGCAGGCACTCGAGGACGTTGTAGGACACCACGGCGTCAACGCTGTTGTCCGGCAGCGGGAGCCGGTCGGCCAGGTCCGCCACCTCGACCTCGGCGCCGCCCCTGTGGTCCGCCAACAGGGCACGGGATGCCTCGACACCGGCCGCCGACCGGTCGAAGCCGATCAGGCGGACCCCGGGGAGCCGTCGCGCGAAGGCCGCCAGGGTGGGGCCACTCCCACAACCCAGGTCGACGACGCACCCGTCGGGGTGCACCGCAGCCGCATCCACCAGATGATCGTGGATCGGTTCGTCGTCTTCCGACACCCGGGCTCCCTTCGGCCGCGCCACGCTCTCGGAGCGTGGTCTTCCCGTCGGGCCGAGAACGGCGCCGACCATCACCTCAGACTGCCCGAAGCGGACGCCGGGCTCACCTTCCGCGGCCGCAGGATCCCGGAGTGGTCGGCGCGGTCGTGCCGCCGCTGGGTTCGAGATCTGCCGTGGAGCCGCAGCCCCGACCAGGCCGAGCGATCCACCTGGTGAACGGTAGGATCAGCAGGCCGTAGGGGGTGCGATGTTGCAGGTTCTGTACAGCGGGGGAACCGGAGAGCTCGAGCTCTCCGGGACGCGTTCGGAGCTCCTGGCGCTCGGGCAGTTGCTGCGGGCGCAGGCGGGAAGCCGTGATCTCGCGGAAGACCGGCACCCCTTTCCCTACGAGAGGTCGTTGTCGCGGATCGCGATCCGGGAGGATCCGGAGCTCGACAACGCTTCGATCGTCGTGGAGGAGTCGGTCCTGAGGATCCGGGGAGGGCGGAAATCCCTCGACCTCCTTGCCGACAACATCGAGGACTTCGCATCCGCAGCGAATGCGCGTCATCACTGCCACGTCGACCCCGCGACGTATGACTACATCGCGCCGGAGTCGGACTCGCTGGTGATTGCATTCATGAGGTGAGCGGGGAGCCTTCGCACGGAGCCTGCTGACACAACCCGGTTCGGAGGCTTTGCCGTAGCGCTTTGACGGTGCCAACGCCCGAACGTCGGGCGCACCGCCGCCGACACACCGTTGAAGCCCCTGGGGTCGTCCGGAGTGGGGCCGGACGGCCTCCGCGTTGGCGGACATCCCGGAGGCCGCGTTTCCCAGGCCTTGCAGTCGTTCCGGTTGCCCGGGACGGGGCTGCCGATCGCCGGTCGGCGGTGACCACCAGTGCCTTCATGGCGTTCATCCGGCTCTTGCCCGAGACGAAGCGGTTCCGGCCGGGCAGGTTGGCGGCCGGGTGGCGGACCCGGATCTCGGTCGCGTTGAACTACCTCGATGGACCCGTCATCGCTTTCGGCCACGGCCGGGGCGTGCGGCCGTTCTTCCTGTATGAACGGTGGTGACAGAGCCCGACCGCCTTGCCCACGGCCCGTTTCCGGGCGCCGTCGAACACGGCCCCGGGGAAGCCGGCCGACCACTCGGCACGGCCGTGCCCCGGGCGAGCGGCAGGAAATGCTCAGCGGGGCCAACAGCACCTCATTGGTCCAGGCCCAGCTGAACCACCGGCTCTTCGGCGCGTGTGACGAGAACGGCAGACAGCACGGCCGAAGCCCCGGATCGACGAACTCGTCGACCCGCAGTGGCGCCCGATCGACCCACGACGCGACTCGCTCGAGCAGTGGGACGCGCCCGGCAGACACCTCAGGCGGTTAGCGCGTCAAGTTCGCGGCTGAGCGCGGTCGAACAGGCAGGGCTTCTGCCGAGCGGACGAGTGGGATGATCTGGACGTGGAGACTCCTGAACCTTCGTGGCGCCGTCGCCTGCTGATGGAAGCGCTCACTGTCGTGGCAGCACCTGCACCAGCTCAGACGGCATGGCTGAACAAGCAGAGTGTCATGACGGACGAGATCGCCCTCGACTTCGATCACGCCTTTCGCATGGCCGAGGGCCTTGTGGAGGACGGACTCCTCAGCCGTGACGTACTGCCTGACCTGCGGGTGATCGATTCGATCTTCGACGAGATGACCCTCGACGAGTCCTCGGACCGGTGGGCAACCGCGGCGCTGGCCAGCGATGCGGGGTGGATCCGCGCGCGCGGACTCGCGCAGCAGGTTCTTGCCCAGGAAGGCATGGACGCCTCGGTGTTGCCAGAAATCTGTGCCGTCCGGTAGTCGGCCCGACAGCTCAAGCCGCTGCTGCCTGTGCGGCGACGCTCCCCTCAGGGAAGGCCACGGCCTCGTCATAGGTCTGGGAAGAGCTGGCCGATCATGCGGTTGAAGAGGTTTCGCTGAGCGGCGGCATGCCAGTCGCCCTGGTCACGGCGGCGCCGGTAGTGTGCCTTAGCGCCGGGAGAGGCGGTGATCGCCGAGAAGGCCCAGAGGTAGCCGGCGTGGTTGAGGCGGTCGTTCTTGACCCAGCGACGGGTGATGCTGGACTTCTTGCCGGAGGCCCGGGTGATGGGCGAGGCACCGGCGTATGCCTTCAGGCCGCGCGCGTCCGCGAACCGGCTGCGGTCGTCTCCGAGCTCGGCGAGCACCCGGGCGCCGAGCTGGTTGCCGAGGCCCGGGAAGCTCAGGATGATCTCGGCGTCCGGGTGCCGGGGGAAGACCCCCCACCGCATTGGCGAGGTCGTCGGCCGCCTTCGACGTCGCCTCCAGCTGGCCCAGGAGGGCGAGCATCTGCTTGCCCAACGCGTCCTCGACCAGCGGTGGCTGGTGAGCCCAGTCCGCGCAGAACACGTCCCGGAGCCGGTCGGCCGCGGCCTCGATGCCGCGCTTGCGGCCGGCCCGCCTGAGCGCCGCCTGGAGCTGAGTGCGGGAGAGCTTCGCGGCCCGAGTTGGCGTCGGTGCCGCTTTTAGGAGCTCGTCGACCTCCGGGCGGCAGAGGCCGTTCTTCCAGGGTTCGAAGGCGGCCAGGGCGGCGGGGTAGTACTCGCGGAGCAGGGAGCGGAGCTGGTTGGCGATCTGCTGGCGGTTCCAGGTAGCGTCCTGCTGGGCCCGGGCGAGGATGGCGACGGCTCGGGCCAGGTCGCTGTCGGCGGGCAGGGGCCGGTGGGCGTGCATGTCGGTGCGGAGGATGTTCGCGAGCACGAGGGCATCGCCGGGGTCGGACTTCTTGCGCGAGACGCTGTGCCGGTCGCGGTAGCGGGCGGCGGCCATCGGGTTGATCGCGAACACCTGGCGCTTGCCGGTCCGCAGGACGGCGACCAGCAGGCCGCGAGAGGTCTCGACCGCGATGGGGATCGGGTTCTCTTCGGTGTCGCCGTACTCGGCGAGCAGGTCCAGAAGGACCTTGTAGCCGGCCGAGTCGTCGGCGATGCGCCGTTTGGCCAGCAGCTGGCCGCTGTCGTCGACCAGGGCGACGTCGTGTGTCCTCTCTGCCCAGTCGATGCCGCAGTAGATCAAGATGTCTTCCCCGATGTGCGGATGTTTGCGCTGGTCACGAGCGCATGCGGGCCACGCAGCGACCTAATCCCAGGACTCGGCGCGATGCCGGTCCGCCACCTCAGTAGCCGTTCGTGGCACCAGCTCGCCCCACGGGCCTCGGTCTATTCGGGAACTCGGACGGCTCGCGTTTTCGAAGAGGTCACCGTGTGGCGGGCTCGCACCACCAACACCAACGAGCGATCAAGCGGGCGGTGTCGACGGTGGTGGCGGCCACGAAGACGCCGAACGTCGCCGCTCTGTGGGGAGGCATCGAGGCCAGGGTGTCGTCAGACATCCGTCCGGCGCCCACGCGACCGCCGCCGCGAGCATCGCTCGCTGCTCGAACAGCCGCTCTGGTCTCATGTCCATCGTGGCTGCCGTTAGTAGCGGATTAGGGTGTCGTGCTGGTGGCTGCCCACCTCTGGCGCAGGGACGCCCCGCTGCCCGGGCCCTGACAGCCCGTCCAGAACCGGGAGGGTGATGGCGGAGCCGAGCGGTCGCGTCCCGCCGGATATGGCGAGCCCGCCTGGGGCGCCCAGGGCCCCGGGCCGGAGAGTGCGCCCAGCGGCCCCGGGGCCACCACGGTGCTGCTGCAGCCGTCACCGGAGGTGTGCCCTCGGGGCGTACGAGGTGGCGCACCGTCGCGTGCTACTCCTCCGGCTCCCAGGCCTGGAGCAGGCCGAGGACGCGTCGGTCGCCATCGATCTTCAGGGAGTCCACCGGGATGCGGGCGTAGAGGACGAGGACGAGCTCGCCGGCCGTGCCCCGGGCAGAGACGATGCCCGGGTCCTCGCCGGGCGCGGGGATGCGGGTGGCCCCTGCGCCGTCGGCGGAGAGCGAGAGGCGCCAGGAGCGGCCCTCGGTGGCGTGGTAGTCGACGGTGGCGGCCTCGTACGGCCAGGCGCTCGGCGTCGTGCAGCAGGTGGCCAGGAACTCGCCGACACCGTCGAGTGCCGCCTCGTCCGGCAGCGGCTGTGGGTCACCCGCGGTGAGCTGGGCGTCGTAGGTGTGCACCGTGGCCTCCTGGACCTGGTGCCGGGCGACGGCCCCGGCGTTCTGCGGCGACGCGTACACACCCCACCACGTCCAGCAGCCGCGGTGCGGGCCGGCCTCGCGCAGGGCGCCCAGCAGCAACTCGGTCGACTCGGCCGACCAGGCCAGCAGCGCCTCGCGCTTCCGGGGTGCAGCCGGGGCGTTCTCCGGAGCGGCCTCGGCCGGGCGGGCGGCCTGCCGCCCGGGCGGCTCGTGGTCTGCAGTGTGCGGCGGGTACCGTCCCCTCCATGGCGCGCAAGGACGGTAGCCCGCGGCGGATGGTCGCCGGGGACGAGGTGTACCTGTGGTGGGTCCGGCACGACCACCAGGGCGATCCGGCGTACGTGCGCGGGTGCCGCAACGTGCTCTCGGTGCGCCGCTCCGATGCCGCCGGCCGACTGGTGATCGCCTTTGCCGGCGGGTCCGGGCGGCTGGTGACGGACGGATTCCTCCCGTCCGGCGCGGTCGCCACGGCGGACGGCCCGGTGCTGAACCTGCACGAGCCCGGCATCGCCCGCGCCCTCCTCGACGTGGCCCTCTCCGACGGCTGGGAGCCGGACGCCCCCGTGGTCCGTACGGTCGACGGCTGGCCGCTGTACGCCGCGGTTGTCGCAGGCCGCGGCCCGTCGCCGGAGCCGGTCTGATCGCCGCCCGGGGCCGGCCCTGACCCGTAAAGGCAGTGGTCGGCCCCGGGCCTGTTCCACACCGGAAGGCCCGGCCCGCGCCGCCCACGGTGCGGGCCGGAGCCGTGGGCGGTGCGGGCCGGGGGCTCGGTCAGGCGGTGACCAGTGTCAGTCCGTACCGGGAGAGGATCTCGTTGACGGGCTGGAACCAGGTCTGGCCGCCGGAGGAGCAGTTGCCCCAGCCGCCCGACGTGACGCCCTGGGCCTGGTCGCCGGTGACGAAGGAGCCGCCGGAGTCGCCGGGTTCGGCGCACACGCTGGTGCGGGTCAGCTGGTAGACGGCGCCCTGGCTGTAGTTGACCGTCTCGTTGAGGCCGAGGACGGTGCCGCAGTGCCAGTGCGTGGTGGACCCGGACCGGCACACCGAGGAGCCGACCGGAGCCTGCCAGGAGCCCCGGACGAGCACGTCGCTGACGGTGCCCCAGCCGAGGACGACCGGCACGGTCCACCAGCCGTTGCCGATGCGGATGTAGGAGTAGTCGTTGCCGGGGAAGGACGAGTCGACGAACGATCCCATCGCCGAACCGTCCCAGCCGACGACACTGCTGCCGGCCCGGCCGCAGTGCCCGGCGCTGACGAACCCGCCCTGCACTGCGAACCCGATGGAGCAGCGGGTGTTGCCGTTGATGTAGTACGGGTCGCCGCCGACCACACCGGCCGAGAGGGTGCGCGGGGTCTGCTCCGAGGTCTCCTCGACGGTTACGGGCCCGGCCGCCCGGGCGGCCTCGAGGAATGCCTTCACCCGGCCGTCGGCGCGGGCGCCGGCCGAGACGGTGACGACCACCGCGTTGCGGCGCGGATCGACGCGCCAGCCGGTGACCGCGGCGGGGGCGGGCCGGTTTCTGCTCACCGTGTCGACGGCGGCCTTGGCCAGGTCGAGGGAGGCCTCCGTGCGGGCCACGGCGGCGGTGGCCGCGCCCGCGGCCCGTACGGCACCGGCGCGCGCGGGGTCGGTGAGCCCGACGACCAGACGGCCCTGGGCCGGGTCGAACCATGCGCCGCCGTAGGCCGGCCCGGCGAGTTCGCGGACCTGCGGTAGCAGCCGGGCCGCGACCGTCTCCTGGCCGAGACGTGTGCGGGCCTGGTCCTGCGTCAGGCCCAGGTCGCGCTGCAGCGCGCCGACCAGCGCGGGGTCGGGGGCGGCCTGCGCCACCGCCGGTGCCGGAGCGGTGTCGGGTGCGGCCGATGCGGTGGCCGGGCCGAAGCCCAGGGCGGTGAGGGCGAGAAGGGCGGGCAGTACCGCCCGTATGCCGTTGACGTGCCTCATTGCGTTGGTTCTCCTCGGATCGGGCAGGCAGGCGTGCCTGCATGGGGAGAGCGCTTTCAGAGGTGCTGGTCCAGACCGGTGTCATGAGCTTTTCAGCGTTGTATGTTCACGTCAATGCTTTCAACGTGCCTGGTTGGGAGCAGAGTTGATGCCCACCGGCGGCGGCGGTGCTGCCCGGTGCCGGGTGGGGTCGCGGCAACGTCTGCCTTTCCGGTCAGGTGGGGAGCCATCTGTTTGTCCCGTGCCGCGGCTGATCGCCTGGGGCATTGCCGCAGGTCAAGGTGGTGAGATCGGCCGGTGTTCGGGAGTGGTTCCTCGTGAACGCGCTCTCGGGACGAAGGCTCAGGGCCGAGGCGCCCACTCGGGCGGACCGGCACAGGGATGCGTCAAGGCCGCAGCAGGCGCTCGACGACCTCGGTCGCGGACTCGTTGGTGTCGGCGTCCCCGGCGGCGCACCGTGCGTCGAATGCGGCATCCCGCGCCCTCGCCAGGGCGGCGGTGTCGCGGTTCGGGTCGAGGAACGACGACCGGCCGGGCGACAGGTGCATCAGCACCGTCTCGTCGCTCCAGTCGGCAGTGACCGCCACGAGCCCGCTGTCGTCCTCGGCCATGAAGCCGGCCATGCCCCGAAGGGCCGTGAAAGCCCAGATCATTGAGGGGAGTTGGAAGTCGACCCGGCAGTCGAAGTCCACCGTGAGCGAGCCGGTCGCCTCGTCGAAGCGGATCGCCGGTTCGCCGTCCCCGTCGAGGCCGCACAGCAGGCCGGCGTAGTCGCCGTCGATCCAGCCGTCGCACTCGGCGACGGCGCCGGCCAGCTCCCGACGGTACCGGCGTCGTGTGCCGCTGTCGCTCCAGGGTTCGCAGAGGCCGGCCCAGTCCTGTTCCGTCCAGGTGGACGCGGGTGCGACCGGTGCCCGCAGATATGCCTGCAGGCGCGGCTTCGGAACGACTATCGCTGCCGTGACTATGACGAACCGTGACATTCCGCTCTTCCGTTGGTGATGCCTGTGCGCGCGTGCGACGACGCCTCGATTCTGCTAGAGGGTGAAACTCGACGGGTCCGCCGCCCCTGCCTGCCTGCCTGCCCGCACGAACCGACCGGTCGCAGGGGCGTACGGTCCGTTCGGGCGCGCGGTCCGTTCGGGCGTACGGCGGGCGCGGCGCGCGGGCCGCCCCGGCGACCCTGACCATGATGGCGGCGTCCCCGGAACGCCCCCGGACACGAAGGAGACCACTGGTGGAGGCCCCCGACCGGCCGGACGGGGGCCTCGACGCCGAGCTGTGGCTTCTGCTCGGACACGGCGTCCACGACTCGCCGGTGGCACGGCTGCTCCGCAGGGTGTTCGCGGAGCAGTTCGGCCCGCGTTTCGCCGCGGTTCACACGTTCCAGCTGCTGCTGGGCGTGTCCGGCGGGCGGCTCACCCTGCACGACCTGGCCGGACGGGCCGTCCGCCCGCCGAGGGTCGCCTGCGCGCGGCTGCCCGTCACGACCCTGACCAACGACCGCGAGATCACCCTGCTGCGCCACCTGCGGGCGATGGGCGCCGAGGTGCTCAATCCGATCGAGGCGGTCCTGGCCTGTGCCAACAAGTTCTGGCAGCTGCAGCAGCTCGCACTGGCCGGCCTGCCCGTCCCGGACACCCGGACCTACACGGACGCCCGGCTGGACGAGGCCCTGGCAGCCGGGGTCCCCGAACCGTGCGTGGTCAAGTCCGTGCGGGGCCAGGGCGGTTCAAGGGTGTTCCTGGCACCGGACGCTGCCCTGCTGGCCGACCTCCAGGGCAGTCTGCGCCCCGATGTGCCGTACCTCTTCCAGCACTACGTGCGGCACTCGCACGGGCGCGACCTGCGGGTGATCGTGGTCGACGGGCGTGCGGTGGCGGCCGCGGTGAGGACGTCTGCGGACGGCGGGCTGAAGTCCAACGTCGCGCTCGGCGGGTCCGTCGACCCCTGCCCCGGTCGATACCCGGAGGGGGAGGAGCTGGCGGTGCGGGCCGCGAAGGAGATCGGCCTGGTGATCGCCGGGGTCGATCTGCTCTTCGAGGCGGACGGCACGTTCACGGTCTGCGAGGTGAACGCCAACGTCTCCTGGGGCGAGCGGATGCCCGAGGTGGCACCCGCGCTGGTCGCCGCCTGCGCGGCCAGACTGGCCCGTCCGTCCGCTTCCTGACGGCCCGTCCGGCCGTCTCTCGAGGGCTCCCTCCCCGATGGCCGGAACCGACGCGTGCCGGCGGGCCGGGGCAGAATGCCGTTCGACCGAGGATTGTTTTCGGGCGGGTGCTCCGGTACTCCGCGCCACGGACGACAAGGACCGAAGGACCGTGCTCACCACACCGCGCCTACGACTGCGCCCCCTCACCGAAGCCGACACCGACTGGTGGGTGCGTCTCCATGCCGACGACGAGGTGGGCCGGTTCGTCGGCGCCTACTCGCCGGAGCAGGCCGCAACCCGCCTGCGGGACATCCAGCAGCAGTGGGCCGAGCGCGGCCACGGCCTGTGCGCCGTCGAACTGGCCGACAGCGGCGAGACGATCGGCCGCTGCGGCCTCAACTGGTGGGAGCAGTTCGACGAGACCGAGATCGGCTGGACCTTCGCCAGGGGCCACTGGGGCCGCGGCTACGCCACGGAGGCGGCCCGGGCCGTGCTCGCCTGGGGCTTCGGCACGCTGGGGCTCGCACAGATCACCGCCATGATCCACCACGGCAACACCGCCTCCACCGCCGTGGCCCGCCGCCTGGGGTTCGCACCCCTGCGCGAGGACAGCGTCCTGGGACGCCCCTGCACCGTCCACGCCTTGAACAGCCGCGACTTCACCGCATCCTGAACACGGTCCGCGAGGGTCGGCCGTGAAGGGCCTGCGGGGGAGGAGGGCGGTGGCCGATGATGGGGTGCGGCCGACCGGCTGCCGATCAGGGGGAGCCGTTCGACGGCTTCCTGCGGGTGCCGGGCCACCGGCGCCAGGGGATGTACCGCATGACAGAACAAAGAGTCTCCATCGCCGATGTGATACAGCGTTGCGTCGTCAATCGGCCGACCGTCCGCAAGGTCCCCACTCGCGCAGCTCAACGTCCACGGGCGGCAGCTGGTGCTCGGCAACACCGGGTACCGGTGGGCTGCGGACGCCCTGGCCCTGGAGTTCGCCGGCGGCGGGCTCGTCGCCCGCGGCCACCGGTTCGACTCGACCAACATCGACCCGTGCATCGTCGAAGCCGGCATCCACGCCGTGACCATGGTCAGCCGCACGAACGGTGCGTGGGGCGCGGACGGCGCCGACATGCTCACCGGGCAGCCCCCGGTCACCTGGGCCACCGACCCCGGCCCCGACCTGGAGCCGCAGCAGCTGTGCGTGGAGATCACCCCGGCCGTCCAGGCGGCCGTGCGCAGTCACGAGCTCGAGCACGTCCAGGACTTCGTGCTGGCGTGGGCGCTGACCGTCGGTCTCTTCGTCGACACCCTGCCGACCGGCGGTTACGCCTCGGCCGAGAACGCCCTCGCGGACCGGCTCGTGCGAACCGGCCTGCAGCACCTCGTACCGCCGGCCTCGCGCACCCGCCCGGAAGCCTGGGTCCAGCACCTCAAGACCCGCGCCACACAGCTCGCCGACCAGAGCAAGCTCCGTGACACCAATGGCAGTCACACGCCTGTCGGCTACACCGCACGTCTCGACCACGGCAACGGGCAGCGCCGCATCGTGCTGACACCCGAATTCCGCCCCGCAGGCCCGCCCACCGCCGTGCTCGACATCCGGCTGCTGCCCAGCTGATCCGTCATCGGAGTCCGTGCGTTTCGGCCCGGGCAGGCAGTCCGTCGAGCGGCCCGGGCCGAAGTCGGGAAGGTGCGGTCGGTCGGGTGCACGTTGCCCACGGCGGCCGGAACCCAGTGGAGTACGGGCCGGATGTCAGTGGGTGCGGTAGTGCGTATCGCTGAACTCTGCAGCGAGTTGGCGGCCGGTCAGGTCCCAGGCCCACAGGCCGACGAAGGCCCCGGTGAAGCCGAGGGCGCGGATGCCGCCGGGGTCGTGTTCCTCCGCGTGCTCGTCCGAGAGCACCGTGGCGTCCAGCGCGGGGCCGAAGGGCTGCCAGCCGTCGCCGAGGTCGCGGCGGAACCGCAGGGTCGGGCCGTCGAGGTCGATGCCGAGACGCAGCCCGGCGGGTTCGGCGATGTGTTCCTCGCCCTGCTCGTCGACGGTGGTCACGCCGCGGTCGCAGGAGGCCCGGCGCAGCACGGTGCGGCCGGTGTCGTCGGCGGTCAGGTGCAGGAAGTACCAGTTGCGGGTGTTGTAGTAGGCAGTGACACCGGCCAGGTGCTGGAAGCCGGCGGGCCGGAAGTCGACTGCGGTCTCGAAGGAGCAGCGCCGGGCGGTCACTCGCCGCGCCACCAGGGAGGCGTCGGAGAGGCTCTGCGGGGAGCGGCCGCCGTGCAGACGGAGCCGGCCGGAGCTTTCGTCGAGGGAGATCCAGTCGGGTGAGGCCGGTCGGCGCAGGGTGGACCAGTCCGGTCCGAGCACCGGTGCCTCGATGCGGTCGGCGCTCTCCTTCCTCTCGCTGTAGAGAACGGCGGTCGGCGGTGCGCCGACCGCCGCCTCGGGGAGCCCGGTGGGCGTGCGCGGCCAGCCGTCCGCGGTCCAGTGGACGGGGGAGAGGGCGGTCTCGCGGCCGAGGATGCACGGACCGCGGCGGCCCTCGGGGCGGGCGGCGAGGTAGGCGAGGTACGAGGAGCCGTCGGGGGTGTCGACGAGGCTGCCGTGTCCGGCCTTCTGCAGCGGCAGGTCGGGGTGGTCGCGGGCGGTGAGCAGAGGACCGGCAGGGTCGCGCTCGTACGGGCCGGCGAGGGTCCGGGAGCGGGCGACGGTCACCTGGTGGTCGTAGCCGGTGCCGCCGTCGGCGGTGATCAGGTAGTACCGGTCTCCGCGGCGGTAGAGGTTGGGGCCCTCGATCCATCCTGCCCCTGGCGGGAGTTCGATCCGTACCGGCTCGCCGACCAGGCGGCGTGCGGTGCGGTCGTAGCGGGTGGCTTCCAGACCGGCGCTCCCGCCGTGGCCGGGGCGCCAGTCGTGGACGAGGTTGACCAGCAGGCTCTCGTCCCCGACGTGGAGGAGTGAGGGGTCGAAGCCGCGGGCGTGCAGCGGCACCGGGTCGGACCACGGTCCGTCGATCGAGGGGGCGGTGACCAGGTGGTTGGGGCAGTCGGTGAACCCGCCGGCGTATGTGGAGACATTGCTGTAGACGAGGTGGAACAGGCCGTCCGCATGGGTCAGGTTGGGGGCCCAGACGCCGCCGGAGTCCGGGCAGCCGGTCAGGTCGAGCAGGCGCAGGCTGTCCAGGGCGCCGCCGAGGGGCCGCCAGTGCACCAGGTCCCGGGAGTGGTGCAGGCGCACACCGGGGTACCACTCGAAGGTGGACGTGGCCAGGTAGTAGTCCTCCCCGACCCGGAGGATCGACGGGTCCGGGTGCGAGCCGGGCAGCACCGGATTGCGGATCACTCCCACCGCCGACCCTCGCATACCCTCTCACCTGCGCCTTTCCGTGTCCTCGCCCGCCGGGCGGCGAGCGGGAAGAACGCTAATGTCGAACGCCTTCGCGGACAATGTCCGATCGCGGACCGGCCGCAACCGGCCAGGTCGGCGCTCCTGTCGCGTGTGAGTTGCGCGGGTGGCCGGAGGCGCGCAGAGTCGGTGGCATGAGTTCGCCGGTCTACCGGGGTCCCGCAGTTCTGCTCGCCGACGGGCGGGAGATCCGTGTCGAGGCCGAACTGACCGGTAGCGTTCCCCGCTACGGCCTGCCGGGCTGGACGGGGGAGCTGCGCACGGCGGACACGGGGCTGACGAGCGGAGCGGTCCGCCGTGGCCGGCTCCGGCTGCCGAGCGGCTGGGAGGGCGGGTTCGCGGTGATCCGCACCGTCCTCGGCGCCTCCTCCGTGTGGGTGCGGGGCAACGACCTGGAGGCCTCCCCGGCGGACTGGCCCGGGTGATCCTCGTCGGGCGGACCTGCTGATCGACAGGCCGTGACGCCGGGGCCCGGGGAAAGTTCGCAATCGCAACGCCTGGGCGGGCGGGCCGTGGAATGATCACGCTTCGGTGGTGATCCACCGTCAGAAACGTGTGTTCCGTCGAAGCCCAGTTGAGGTGTTCATGTCTGTTCGATCTGTCGCTCGCCGCTCTGCCGTCGTGGGACTGGCGGCCTTCTCCCTGCTGCTCGGGCCGGCGATATCCCCGGCGCAGGCCTACACCTACGACGAGCAGACGGTGGTCATCAAGAACGTGAACAGCGACCTGTGCCTGGAGGTCGCCGACTGGCGCATGGACTGGGGCGCTCCCGTCCGGCAGTGGCAGTGCACCGGCGGCGCCAACCAGCAGTGGGTGAAGGTCGTCGACACCGCCCCCGGCAAGGCCATCCAGCGCTACTACCGCAACGTCAACAGCGGCGCATGCCTGGAGATCGCGGGCGCGAACAGCAACTGGAACGGCGCCATCGCGGACCAGTGGCAGTGCAACGGCGGCAACAACCAGGCCTTCCAGATCACCCAGGGCGGCTTCATGCCCGTCATGTCGGCCACCCTCATGTGCCTGGAGATCGCGGACTGGAGCATGAACTGGGGCGCCCCGGCGCGCCTGTGGGACTGCACCAACAAGCCCAACCAGCAGTGGCGGCAGGAGCCGGTCCGATGACGAAGGCCGACCGCCCGTAAGGCGCAGCGGGGGCGAAGGGCGCTGCACCGCCCGGGGCCGCGGTGCAGCAATTGCACCGCACCCGGGCTCAGCCCATGCCGAACGAGTCGTGGACCGGCCGTACTTCGACCGCCACCACGTGGAAGTCCACCACGCGTTCGGCGATCTCCCGGGCCCGCTCCGCAGTGGCGCACTCGAGCACGTAGTAGGCGGTCAACTGCTCGGTGACCCCGGTGAGCGGACCGTCGGACGCAACCGCGTCCCCGCCCTTCCGCCGCAGGACCGTCGTGTCCTTGGGATAGGCCAGCCCGGCCCCGTTCAGCAGTTCACCGGTGTCCGCCAGGTCCCGGTGGAGTTCCTCGTGCCTGCGGAAGACGTCCGCGCGTTCCGCGGCGGACATCGCCGCGGTCGCTGCGGGATCGGCGTACATCAGCAGCATGTACTTCATGCGGTCAGCCTCCCACCGGACCCGGCGCCCGCGTGCGGATTTCGCCGGAGCTGCGCGCCGCGTGCCGGCTGCCGCTCCTGCCCGCCGGCGACAGTCGAGCGACAGCCAAACGTTAGCGCCGTCGCCGACCTTGGGAGCACGCCGCACGGAGCGGCGGACGACAGGGAGGCGCGATGTTCCGCAAGAGGAGTACCGGTACGTCCGAGGCCTGGGCGACGGGTGTGCGTGCGGTCGGGAGTGCCGCCGTGCTGACGGCCGCCACCGCGCTCGTGCTCGCCGCCGCACCGACGGCCGTCGCCGCCGGCGGGCAGGACGCGGCGGGCCCCGCCCAGGTGCGGTCGGCGCGCAGCACCCATGTGTCGCTCTACAACGGCACCGCGGACGTGATCTACCGCAACTACAGTTCGCTGTCGCACGGGGTCTGGGACGACGCCACCCCTCCGGAGTCGGTCAGGAACGCCACCACCGCATCCTGGGGCTCGCACTCCTCCGGCTTCATGACGGGCACGGAGGGCGAGGCGCGCTACCAGCTGGCGAAGGGCGAGGTGGTGATCCACTGGAACAACCCGTACGCCGGCAGCAACTCGTACAGCTGCTCCGTCCCCCGGGGCTACACCTGTTCCTGGACGGGCGGCGGGGGCAACAACGCCTCGGTCGCCTTCACGCTGGGCGGCAGCCCGGCGGGCCTCGTCGCCGGCACGGTCGAGGACGCCCCCGCGGCCCCGGCCCCCACCGCAGTGGCCGCGGCCAGGAGCACCCACGTCACGCTGCAGAACCGCACGACGTCCACGATGGACCGCACGTCCTCCTCGCTGAAGCACGGCACCTGGAGCCACAACATGGTGCCGCCGGACGCGGTGTACCCGTTCGCCAACGGCGCCTGGCAGTCGGAGTCCAACGGCTTCATGACCGGGACGGAAGGCCGGGCCGTCTACAACATGTACGGCGTCGGCAATGTCGAGATCTGGTGGGACAACCCGTACGCCGGCAGCAACAAGTACAGCTGCGACGCGCCCAGGGGCTACACGTGCAGCCGTGACGGCGGCGGCGGCGACAACACCTACGTCACCTTCACCGTGCAGAAGGGCTGATCCGATGGCGCGCATCCACCGAACCCTGCCGGGCGCCAAGGCGCTGACCGCCGCCGCCCTCGCCGCACTGGTCCTGGTGCCGCTGGGCGCGACCGGCGCAGGAGCCGTTCCCGCGCCGGCCGCCGCCCGGGCCACGGCCGCGCAGACGGTGATCAACAACGGCCAGCACTACGTCCTGGCCCCGCAGCACGCACCCGACCAGTGGCTGGGCGAGAACAGCTGGAACAGCATCGTCGCCAAGGCCAGCAGGCTCTGGTACGGCAACCAGTACCACCACGCCCTGTGGACCGCCCGGGTCGGCGGTGACGGCGCCGTCGAACTCCAGAACTACGACTTCGGCGGCAGCCTCCAGGACGACAACGGGGCCGTGGAGGCGAACTGGGGCCAGGGCGGCACCTGGGACTGGGTCGCCGTCGGCGGCCCCGGCGGCACCGTCGCCCTGCGGAACCGGATCACCAACCGCTACCTCGCACTGAACGCCGCGAACGTCGCCGTCATGGCGACGACCGCCTACTTCTGGCACGTCGTCAACGCCCACGTGTAACGGAGCCGACGGTACCGCTCCCGACACGCCCCCGATCGCTCTGTGTGATCGGGGGCACACGTATGGGCACCGCCTCGCCCGGGTAGCTCCCCACTGCTCAGCAGACGAACAGTGGGGAGAGGGCGTTGCTCGAATTCCGGTTGCTCGGACCGGTGGAGGTGCGCCGCGACGGGACGGCCGTCGGCCTCGGGCCACCGAAGCGCCGCACCGTACTGGCGATGCTGCTGCTCGCCGACGGCGCCCTGGTCACCACCGACCGGCTCGCCGAGGCCCTGTGGCACGAGGAGCCGCCCCAGCACGCGAGGACCGCAGTCCAGGGCCACATCTCCCACCTGCGCCGCCTGCTGCACCCCACCGGTGACGCCACGATCGCGACGGTCGGCGACGGCTACCTGCTCCGCACGCCCGCCGACCGGACCGACGTCCACCGGTTCCGGGCCGCCGCCTCCGAAGCACGGCACGGCCGCGGCACACCCGCCGCCACCGTTCCCGCGCTGCGCCGGGCCCTCGCACTGTGGCGCGGCCCCGCCCTCGCCGGGCTCTGCACCACACCCCTGATCGTCTCCCTCGCCGCCGAGTTGGAGGAGTCGCGGCTGAACGCCGTCGAAGAACTAGGCCAGGCCCTGACCGCCGCGCACCGCCCCGAGGAGGCCGTCGCCCTGCTGCGCGGCCCGGCGGGCCGCCACCCGCTGCGGGAGTCGCTGGTCGCACCGCTGCTCGACGCCCTGCTCGCCGCCGACCGCCAGGCCGCCGCCATCGACCTCTACCACCGGACGGCCCGGCTGCTCGGCGACGAACTGGGCGTGGGCCCCGGCCCCGCGATGGCCCGCGCCTACGCCCGGATACTCGCCGCACCCGACGCCGCGCAGCACGCCGCAACTCCCGCCGGGGAAACCGGCCCCGCCGACGAGACGGCGCGGCCGCTCCTGCTGCCCCGCTGCCCGCCCGGCTTCACCGGCCGGGAACGCGAACTCGCCGCCCTGGACGACGCCGTCGCCCCCGTCACGGACGCCCCCGTCTGCCTGGTCACCGGACCGGCCGGGGTCGGCAAGAGCGCCCTGGTCGCCCACTGGGCCCAGCGCGCCGCCACGGCCTTCCCCGACGGCGTGCTCTTCGCCCGGCTCGACGGCTTCGCCGGCACCGCGCCCGCCGCCGACCCGGCCTTCGTCCTGCGGGACTTCCTCCTCGCCCTCGGCGCGCGGCCCGACGACGTCCCGCAGGGCTCCACGGCCGCCGAGAGCCTCTACCGCGCGCTGCTCCGGCACCGCCGCGTCCTGGTCGTCCTCGACGACGCCGTGAGCTACGACCAGGTGCGGCCGCTGCTGCCCGGCGCCGCCGGCTGCGCCACCGTGGTCACCAGCCGCAACCGGCTGGAGAGCCTGGTCGCCGCCGACTGTGCACGCCCGTTGCTGCTGGACCGGCTGGGGCCGCGGCAGGGTGCCGCGCTGCTCGCCGGCGTCCTCGGGCCGGGCCGGGTGGCCGCCGAGCCGGTGGCCGCCGGACGGCTGGTCGGGCTGTGCGACGGCCTGCCGCTGGCGCTGCGGCTGACCGGGGCCCGGCTCGCGACACGGCCGGAGCGGTCGCTGCGCGAGGCCGCCGAGGAACTCCACGACGAGCGGCAGCGGATCGCACTCCTCGCCACCGACGACCTCGACCTCGCCTCCGTCCTGCGCGCCAGCGTGGCGCAACTCCCGCCCACCGCAGCCGAGGTACTGGGCCTGCTGGCGCACCACTTCGGCCCCGACATCGACCTCGGCGCGGCGGCCGCGCTGACGGCCGCCACCCCGGCCGCCGCGAGGGCCGCACTGGAACGGCTCCTCGCCGCCAACCTGCTGGAGGAACGGGCACACGGCCGGTACGCCCTGCACGACCTCGTCCGGCTGTACGCCCGCACGCTCGGCCCGGGGCCCGGCCCCGGGCGCATCCTGCCGCTCCTCGACCACTACCTGTGCGGCGCCTTCGCCGCGTCCGCCGTGGCCGTCGCGGGCAGCCAGCCCTGCTGCAGCCTCCCCGGGGACGTCCTACTGCCCGTACTGGCTCCGGAGTTCACGGACCGCGCCGAGGCGATGACCTGGTACGCGCGGGAGCGGGGCACTCTCGTCGCCGCAGTGGCCGCCGCCACCGCGGCGGGCCACCACGACCGGGCGTGGCGCCTCGCAGCTCTGCTCTGGCCACTCGTCGTCCAGCAGCCCGAAGCCGAGTGGGAGGCCCCGCTGGGCCATGCCCTCGCCTCCGCGGCCGAACTCGCGGACGCCGACGCCGAGTCACGGATCAGGACTCTGCTCGGCTGGGTCCTCGGTGAGCAGGGCAGGCACGAGGAGGCGGCCCGCCACCTCGAATGCGCCCCGGACCTCGCCCGGCGCGCCGGCGACACCGAGGGCGAGGCCATCGCGACCGCCAACCTGGCGCAGCTCCACGAACGGCTGGGCAGGTCCGAGAGCGCCGGCCGGGGCTACCGGCGGGCCGCGCTGCTCGCCCGTGACGCCGGCAGCCCGCAGACGGAGATGCTCACCGCCTACTACCTGGCCCGGCACCACCTGCTGAACAGCCGGCCCGCGCAGGCCCTCGCGCTCGCCCGGCGCGGGCTCGGCCTCACCCCGGAGGACCAGGTCCCCGCCCGCCGCGCGATGCTCACGGACCTCTGCGGGCAGGCCCTGGTGGCGCTGGGCCGCCATGGCGAGGCCTTGGAGCACTTCGGCCGCGCCGGACGACTCGCGGAGCAGGACGGATTCACCGCCGACGCGGCCGAGTACTACGCCCGCGCCGCCGAGACGGAAGCCACCGATCGTCCCTGACCCCGCTGCGACCGGTGGACGGGCAAAACGTGGATTCGAGTGCCGGCCCTCATCCGACGGCGGCGGGCCTCCGGGCCGGGGCGCCTGATGAGGGCCGGGTGCGCCGGGAGAGCAGCGGGGAGTGGGAGTACCTCGACAGCTGCACGGCCCCGAGATCCGGTACGGCGGCCTCCGCCCGGAACGCGGCCCGGTCGGTGGTGCTGACCGCCGTGGGCATGAGCTCCCGGGCCAGCGTCTCCAGGAACCACTCGAACCTGTCCGCCGGCGGCAGTGCGGCACTGGATGCCTTCAGCCATGTCACAGTTCTTCCCCGTCCTCCCGGGCACCGTGGTCTCCGACCACATGATCATCCACTGCCCGGGGCGACCTGCCCCCGGGGTGGCCGACGGGCGCTGCGCCGATCGGTGTTGGGTGATCGCAGGGCGCGGCCCGAACCGGCCCGCCGACTTCTTTGTGCCATCTGCCAGTACGGCGGCCGGGCAGCGCGGAGCAGACTGACCGTCACGGCCGCGGTCCGAAAGGGCTGTTGAGACCCGAGGGTCGGCACGGCCGCACACAGGACGAAGCACTGGAGGGGGCGGCGCGTGAGCGTGCAGCAGTACGACGGGATCGGCGAGGCATTCGAGGGGTTCAAGTCACTGCCGTTGATGCGGCACGGGGAGGTGCCGAGCTTCCTCGGCCTGGTCGGGGACGTGACCGGCAGGTCGGTTCTCGACCTGGCGTGCGGCACCGGCTTCTACAGCAGGGAGTTCAGGCGGCGCGGCGCCACGGAGGTCCTCGGCGTCGACATCTCCGTCGAGATGATCGCCGCCGCGCAGGACATCGAGCGGCGCGACCCGCTGGGGGTGCACTACGAGGTCGGTGACGTGGCCGAACTGCGGCCCGTCGAACGGCGCTTCGACCTCGCGCTGGGAGTGCAGTGCCTCAACTACGCCGAGTCCGTGGCGGAGATGGAGCGGATGTGCCGCAACATCCACCGCAGCCTGGTGCCGGGCGGGGAGTTCTTCGTGCTCGCCCAGAAGCCCGACTACGGGTTCGACTGTCCGTCCCTGGAGACGTACGGCTTCCGCTGCGAGCCGACCGGCGAGGAGGCCGAGACGGGCCCGCGGGTGAGGATCACGGCCCTTCTCGACCCGCAGCCGATCAGCATCCTCACCACGGCGCCGCGCCGCGAGGTCTACGAGGAGTGTCTGAAGGCGGCCGGGTTCGGCGGGGTGGAGTGGGTTCCGCTGCAGGTGTCCGAGGCCGGCATCCGTGAGTTCGGCGACGACTTCTGGGCGGACCTCCTCGCGAAGCCGCCGCTGGAGATGCTGCGCTGCCGTGCCTGACCGGCCGACCGGCCGGACCTCGAGCCGGTAGTGCCCGGAGGCCGCCACCCCCACAGCAGGGGTGGCGGCCTCCGGCGCTGTTCCCGGGCCGCAGCAGGCGACCGCCCGGGTCCTCGGCCGGTCAGGCGGTGGTGCCCCAGCTGTGGGCGACATCGATGACGAGCCGGTTGTCGAGCTGGAAGACCCGGAACGGCAGGCGCGCCCGGACGCCGACGCCGAACTGGGACTCGCCCTCGAAGCTGCCGGCGAAACGGGTGTCCACGAAGGTGCGGTAACCGGTCAGGTCGACGCCCGGCAGCGGGTCGCCCGACCGGGCCGGGTAGACCGCCTGCCAGGTGGCCGGGTCGTAGGCGGTCGCGCCGACCACGACCTCCAGCACGGCGCCGCCGCGCACCGGGATCGGGGTGCCGGAGCCGGACTGGTAGACGGCGTTGCCGTCCGTGTAGTGCACGCGGTAGGCGAGCGGGTTGGCCGCCGAGGTGCCCGGGACGTCCACCACCAGGCGGTCGAAGCACTCCTGGGCGCCGGTGCGGATGTTCGCCAGCGCCTGCGGCTGGTACGGGACGGTCCGGTCCTGCCGGTCCAGACTGCCCCAGCCGCCCGGGCAGGCAGTACTCGCGGTGACGGCCGAGGCCGTCGGAACCGCGGTCGCCGCAACCCCCGTGGCGAGCATCACGGCAGCCAGCGCGGTGGTCCACCGTCGCATGTCGTTCCCCCTCCTGTGCCGGCCCCTGCGGCCGGCCCCGCAGTGATCCACGCGCCGCCGCACGGAAAGGTTGCAGTACGCACGACGGGCCGGGAGTTCCCGCCCGGTGATCACGATCACAGGCGTGATCGGCACATGGACGCAACCCGTCCGCCGTCCCGTGCGTGGCGACGGTGGATGCACCGGCATCTGATCGAGAAGACGGAGCGGCACACGGGATGACCGACGAGGAGTACAGCGCGTTCTACCTGTCCTCGTTCTCCCTACTGGTACGGCAGTTGTACGCCATGACGGGGGATTTCAGCGAGGCCCAGGACGTGGTCCAGGAGGCCTTCGTACGGGGCTGGGGGAGACGCGCACGGCTGTCGTCCGACGAGGGCACACCCGAGGCGTGGATACGCACGGTCGCCTGGCGACTGGCCGTCAGCCGGTGGCGTCGGGCTCGCCGCGGCCGGGTGCTCGAACTCGGGCACGCCGTCCCGGAGGACACCCCCGGGCCCGGGCCCGAACACACCGCGCTGGTCGCAGCCCTGCGCAAGCTGCCGGCGGTGCAGCGGCAGGCGATCGTGCTGTTCCACCTGTGCGACCTGAGCGTCCAGCAGATAGCGGACGAGGCCGGAACAGCGGTCGGCACGATCAAGGCGCGCCTCTCCCGCGGCCGCGCCGCACTCGCGGAACACCTCCGCGACGAACCGGATGCCGGGAGCACTCCACGGCACTCCGAAAGGACGGACAACTGTGCCTGAGCCGGGGGACATTGTGGGTAGCGGACACGAGGACGTGATCGGGTCGGCACTGCGCGAGCTGACGGCGCAGGCCCCCGCGGCACTGCCACTGCCCTACGACACCGTCCGCCGCCGGGGTGCGCGCCGGCGGCGCAGGCGACGGGCCGCAGTGCTGGCCGCCGTGGCGGCGGTCTGCGTGCTCGGGCTGCTGGGCTCGGGCGCCCTTCTCCCGGAGCTTCGGCAGAGGCCCACCGCACCGGCGCCGAGCCCGACCGCACTTCCCTCGTCGAGGAGCGTGCTGACCACGGTCGACCTCACCGCGCACACGGTCCGGGTCGAGGACGGCACGACCGTGCTCAAGGTCCTGCCCGCGACGGCCGGCCGGCCCGACCACCCCACCCGGCCCGGTGCGATGACCGTCGCCGAGAAACTGGCCTCGTACCACGTGAACTCCAGCACAGGGCCGACCCTGGCGCCGGCCGCCGGAGGAGGGGAGTACGACCTGACCCTGTCCTGGTGCGTCCGGCTGGTCGCCCAGGACGGCTACTCCAACTACATCTGCAGCCTGCCCTGGTACGGAGCCTCCGCCTTCGGCCGGCAGAACCTCACCTTCGGGCAGATCGGACTGCGCTCCGAGGACGCCCGCTGGTACTTCGAGCAGGTGGCGGTCGGCGACACCGTCCAGGTGGTGGACCCCGCGGCCGGGGAGCGGTGACGGCGACCGGCCCGGTCGGTTCAGCAGCGGCGGCGGCGCCTGCGGCGGGCCCACTCCATGACGCCCAGACCCGCGAACACGGCGGCGGGGCCGACGGGCCAGGCCGCCATGGGGGTGCCGGCGGTGGTGATGGACCAGGCGGCGCCGACGGCGAGAACCAACTGGCCGGCCCCCCACAGGCGCGGATCGCCGACAGCGCGCCACCAGCCCGGCACCCGGCCCCGCGCGAGAGCGGGCAGCGAGGTGCTGAGCGCGAACGCCCACACCACGGCCAGGCAGGACCAGGCGAAAGCGTTCACAGCGGCGTCCTCTCCGAGCGACGGCCCACCGACGGGCGCGTTGCACACGGATCCTTCCACCTCGCGCTGCGCCCTCCCGTACCGGGTCCGCCGTCCCGGGCCGGCCCGCGGCCACGGTGAGACCGCTGCCACTGCCCAGACCCGGCCGTACCGCCCCCGGCGCCGCCGGACGGGTGGAATGCGCAGGGTGAGGCGCGCGGCGGCCGCCGGAGCCGTCCAGGGCTGTCGAATACTCGCGCCCTGAGGCGGCGGCGCCCTCGGATCGGGGCCGCGCCGCCCGGACGAGGGAGGACGTTGATGCATCGTCACGGCGCAGCCCGGCAGACCGCTCCAGGGTCGGGCAGGACCGTCGCCCGACCCGGGGTGCGCGCTGCCGCGCCGCTGCTGGCCGGCCTGCTGCTCGCAGGATGCACCTCCGGGTCCACCGGCGATCCCACGGCCGCCCCCTCGCCGAGTCCCTCGTCCGCCCCGGCCACCGCACCGCCGCCGCAGCCGCCGCCCCGGCTGACGGAGGAACAGGTGGCCTCCGCCGTGGCCCGGATCGACGGCTACGCGCAGAACGCCATCGCGAAGACGGGCGTCCCGGGGCTGGCCCTCGCCGTCGTCTACCGGGACAAGGTCGTCCACACCAAGGGCTTCGGCGTCCGCCAGCTCGGCAAGCCGGAGACCGTGACCCCGGACACGGTGTTCCAGCTCGCCTCGGTCTCCAAGCCGATCGCCTCGACCGTGGTCGCCGGCGTGGTCGGCCAGAAGGCGGTGAAGTGGGACGACCCCGTCACCGCCCACGACCCCGGCTTCGCGCTGGCCGACCCCTGGGTGAGCAGCCATGTGACCATCGCCGACCTCTTCTCGCACCGCAGCGGCCTGCCGGACCACGCCGGCGACCTGCTGGAGGACCTCGGCTACCAGCGCGACTACATCCTGCAGCACCTGCGGGACCACACGCTGGCACCGTTCCGCGCGAGCTACGCCTACACCAACTACGGCCTGACCGAGGCGGCGGTCGCCGTGGCCAAGGCCAAGGGGGTGGCCTGGGAGGACCTGGCGGCGGACGTCCTCTACAAGCCGCTGGGGATGACTTCCACGAGTTCGCTGCGCTCCGCATACGACAGCGCGGCGAACAAGGCGGTGCCGCACGTCCGGACCGACACCGGCTGGCAGGTCAGTACCACCGAGAACCCGGACCCGCAGTCCCCGGCCGGCGGGGTGAGCTCCACCGTGCAGGACCTCGCCCGGTGGATGCGCCTGCAACTCGCCGACGGCACGTTCGAGGGCCGGCGGGTCGTCGACGCGGCGGGCCTGAACGAGACCCGGGTGCCGCACATCGTCTCCAACCCGCCGAAGGCGCCCGCAGGCAACGCCGGCTCCTACGGCCTCGGCTGGAACGTCAACCAGGACTCCCACGGCCGGCTCCGGCTGAACCACTCCGGCGCCTTCGAACTGGGCGCGGCGACCGTGGTGACCCTGCTGCCCTCCGAGCAGCTCGGGATCGTCGTCCTGACCAACGGTCAGCCGATCGGGGTCCCGGAGGCGGTGGCCGAGGCGTTCTTCGACTTCGCCCAGGAAGGCAGGGAGATGGTCGACTGGCTCAGCTTCCTCGGCAAGGTCGTCCCCGCCGCCGCACTGGTCGGCGTCTCGCCGACCGACTACAGCAAGCCGCCGGCCGGCGCAGCCCCGGCCGAGCCGGACGCGGCCTACGTCGGGACGTACCGCAACAACTACTACGGGCCGCTGACCGTGACCGCCCGGAACGGCGGCCTGGTGATGAGCCTCGGCCCGGACAACCTGCAGTTCCCGCTCCGGCACTACGACGGCGACGTGTTCAGCTTCCAGACCCGGGGCGAGAACGCGGTCGGCCTCTCCGGCGTCACGTTCACCGTGGGCCCCGACGGGCGTGCCTCGAGCGTGGTGGTCGAGCAGTTCAACCACGACGGCCTCGGGACCTTCACCCGCAGCTGACCCGTGCCCCGCCGCCGAGCCCCACCATCGCCGACTCCGGGGCCTGATTCCGCCCGGTCCGGACAGCCGGCACACATCACACCCCGGGGCATCCGGCTGCCGACCGGGCACGATCCTCCGGTCGGGGCGCAGGAGTGCGCGCCGGGGCTTGTCGGCCCCGCTCCGCCACTGCCGCAGGTCCTCGTGCAGCCGCGGCCCGCCGCTCGAGGGGTGGCGCCGGTCAGGGGGTGGGTTGGGCGGCCAGCCACAGGCGGGCGGCGTTCACCTCCTGCGCGGGCCGGTCCCAGAGGCCGGCGATCGCCTCCGCGAGCTCCTTCACGTCGGTGAAGCCCGCGAACCTCGCGTTCGGGCGTTCGGCCCGCATGGCGTCGTGCACCAGCGCCTTGACCACCAGGATGGTGGCCGCGGCCGGCGGCTCGCCGTCTCCGCCCGCCTTGCGGAAGGCGTCGGCGAGCGCGAGCGTCCAGGCCTCGGCGGCGGCCTTCGCGGCGGCGTAGGCGGCGTTTCCGGCGGTGGGCCGACTGGCGCCCTCGGCGCTGATCAGGACGTACCGGCCCCTCCCGCTGCGGCCGAGTCCGCCTTCGAAGGCGAGGGAGGTGTGCTGGACGGTCCGCACCAGCAGGTCCTCCAGCACGTTCCAGTCGCCGAGGTCGGTCTCGGCGAAGGTGGCGGAGCCGCGCCAGCCGCCGACGAGGTGGACGAGGCCGTCGATGCGGCCGAACTCCCTCTCGGTGCGGTCCGCCCATGCGCGGGTCGCGTCCAGGTCGAGCAGGTCGACGGTGTCCCCGGTCACGGTGGCGCCGTGGTGCGCGTAGCGGGCGGCGTCCACCGCCTCCGCGAGGCGGCCCGCGTCGGCGTCGGAGGCGACGACCGCGGCGCCCGCCTCGGCGAGCCGCATGAGCGCCGCCCGGCCCGCGGGGCCGGCGGCACCCGCCACCGCGACCACCGCACCGTCCAACCCGCCCTGGTCCGTGCTCGTGTTCACAGCTCCTCCTTCAGACCGCTGCCGGCGGGGCGACGGCCCGGCCGGCCACCGGAACCGGATTGCGCGATGTGGGTGAACTTCTGCCGACAGGACGCCGGTGCGGGGCCGGACCTCCTTGGACGACCGGCCCGGCCGTCCCCCGCGCGGCCGGGCCGTGCTGCACCCGGGCTGCGCCGCATCCGACGGTGCCTGTCTGCAGTCTGCCCGTCCGCCGTCCGGCCCGCCCGGCCGTGACGTCGTCCGCTTCGAGGCCGAGGGGCCGCGAACCGCTCACACCGGCCCCGGCGGCCCCGGTGCCGTCCCGGCCTCGTCGGTCCCGTCGCCCTCGACCTCGATGCCGGTCGGGGGCGCGTCGGCACCGGTCCGCCCGCAACCCCCCTGCCCCCGGATCGTTGATCATCCGGAGCCGGGAAGAGGCCGTGGCGGCGAGGGACGGGGTTGCGCAATGGGAACGGCAGCGGGCAGCGGGCACGGCGGCGGCCGCAGTGTGGTGATCACCGGGGCGACGGGCGGGATCGGCCGGGCGACGGCCGTCCGGCTGGCCGCGCGCGGCTGGGACGTGGTCGGCACGGCACGCACCCGGGCCAAGGCGGACGACCTGGTGGGCCGGGCCGCGGCGAGCGGCATCGACCTGCGTGCGGTGGTCCTGGACGTCGCCGACGCGGACTCCTGCCGGCAGGCCGTGGCGCAGGTCGAGGAGATGACCGGGGGCGGACCGTGGGCGCTGGTGAACAACGCCGGCGTACCCCAGGCAGGAGCCCTGCGGGACGTCGACGACGAACGGGCCCGCCACGTGCTGGAGGTCAACCTCGTCGGCGTCATGCGCCTGTGCCGCCTGACCCTGCCGGGCATGGCCGAACGCGGCAGCGGACGGATCGTCAACGTCTCCTCGGGGCTCGGGCGGGTGCCCTGGCCCATGGGCGGCTGGTACAGCGCCAGCAAGCACGCCCTCAGCGCCCTCACCCACTGCCTGCGCATCGAGACGGCCCACCTCGGGGTCAAGGTGTGCCTGGTCGAACCCGGCGCGTTCGCCACCGCGATGCTCGACCGGGCCGTGGACGACCTGGCCCGGGCCCGTGCGGGTGGCGCCGGACCCGGGTCCGAACGCGGACCGGGCCTCGGGTACGACCGCTCCACCAGACTGTTCAGCAGCGTCAACCGCTACGTACCGGGCCCGGAACCGGTGGCCAGGACCATCGAGCACTGCCTGTCCGCCCGCCGGCCCCGGCCGCGCTGCGTCGTCGGGCACGACGCGAGACTGCTCGTCCCCCTGCACACCGTCCTGCCGCTGCGCCTGACCGACCTCGTCAAGCACGCCGCCGCCGGTCTGCCGCGTGCCGCCGCCGCGGTGCGGGCCGCCACCACGGCGCAGGCCGCCGCGACCGTGCGCGCGGCCGCCGACGAGGGTGCCTCATGAGCCCCCACGCCCGCATCGCCCAGGCCGCCGTCGACCTGCCGGACGGCCGCCAGAGCGCGGGCGAGATCGAGGAACGGCTGCGGCGGAACAGCCCGGCGCTGCGCATCCCGGACGGCCTGTTGGAGCGCACCTTCGGACTGCGTGAACGGGTTGTCGCCGCCGCGGGCGAGCTGCCCTCCGACCTGGCGGCCCGCGCGGTCGCCCGGGTACTGGAGCAGGCCGGTCTCGGCCCCCGGGACGTCGACCTGCTGCTCTTCGCCGCCGTCAGCGCCGACGTCCGCGAACCCGCCAATGCCCACGTCGTCGCCGCGAAGGCCGGCCTGGGCTGTCCCGCATTCGACGTCACCAACGCCTGCAACGGCGTCCTGAACGCCCTCCAGGTCGCCGAGGCACTCATCCGCTGCGGCCGGCACCGGCGGATCGTGGTGGCCTGCGGCGAGACCCTCAGCCGGCTCAGCCGCTGGCACCTGGAACGCGGCGAGCTGCGGACCGGGCTCACCTCCCTGACCGGGGCCGACCTCGGCGCGGCCCTGCTGGTCGAGGCGGCCGAGGAACCCGGCATCCTCGCCTCCACCTTCATGGCGAACTCCGCGGGCTGGCCGGCCGCCACCCTGTTCGACCGCGACCACGCCCCGGGCAGGCCCCAGGGGCTCCACGTCGACTCCGAACGCCTGCTGGCCTCCTTCCTCGGCCTGGACGAGCAGGCCCGCCAGTGGCTGAAGGAACAGCAGGCCGACCCCGACACCCTGGACCTGATCTGCGTCCACCAGCCGTCCGTTCCGTTCGTCCGCACCTTCTGCGAGCGGTGCGGCATCGACCCCGCCCGGATCGTTCCCACCTTCGCCCGCACCGGCAATGCCGCCGCCGCGACGCTGCCCCTCCAACTCGCCCTCGCCGCCCGGCAGGGCCGTCTCCGCCCGGGCAGTGAACTGGCCCTGTTCGGCCTGGCCAGCGGGGCGAGTGCCGGGGTGATGCTGCTGCGCTGGTGAGCCGGGCCGGCTCTTGGGCTTCCGGCCGGGCCGTCATGGCGTACGGGCCCGCCGCGGGGCGGTTGCCTGGTCGGGTGCCGCGGGTCGGTCGCCCGACCAGGCCCTCCCGCGCTACAGGTACGGCCGGGTGATCAGCTCGATCGCGTGGCCGGCGGGATCCTTGAAGTACACCCCCCGGCCGCCGTGCTCGTTGTTGATCTCACCGGGGCGTCGCATCTGCGGATCGGCCCAGTGCTCGATGCCGCGGTCGCACAGCCGCCGGTACGCCCGGTCGAACAGCTCGTCGTCGACCAGGAACGCGTAGTGCTGCATCTGGATCTCCACCGGCGGTTCGGCGAACTGGAGCAGCACGCCGTCGTCGAGCTGGATGTTGGTGAAGGGGCCCCAGGACGGTGCTTCCGGGACGTCCAGCAGTTCCCGGAAGAACCGGGCCGACTCGGTGCGGTCCTTGGCGGCGATGATGGTGTGGTTGAACGTGACTGCCATGTGGCTGACCTCGCTGTTGCTCGGCACGAACAAGGGACTCGTGGTGCGCGAGCGGTGGGAGGTCCGCGTGGAGGGCCGGGGTGCCTGGTCCGCACCCGGCATGCGATCAGTCCTCCACCGGGTGGCCGATCCGTGTGTGGCGTAGCGCCGATCCGGTGTTCACATCCGGTGAACTTACGTGACCTCGGCGGCCGGGGCAAGGCCCGGCCCTTTCAACACCCTTGCCTCTGCCGAGGAGACGCCGGCCGCCGACCTCGGTGGGCACAGGGACGTGCCGACCGGCTTGGGCGAGGGCCGTGCCGACCCCGCCGGTCGGCGGGTCGTGTCGTCGCCCGGCCGCCCGATGCGGTACGGGGTCCGGGCCCGGCAGAGTGGACGGCATGTCAGAAACCGCCGCCGGGACCGCGACCGCCTCCGAGGGCCGCCCGAAGCACTCGGGGGCGCGCCCCGGTCGCCTGGTCGGGCTGGATCTGGCCCGGGGCCTCGCGGTGTTCGGAATGTTCGCCGCACACCTCGGGCCCGACCCGGAGGTCGGAGGCCCGGTCGGCGCCGCCATGCGCCTCGCCCACGGGCGGGCTTCCGCGCTGTTCGCGGTGCTCGCCGGCTGTTCGCTGGTGCTGCTCGCCGGCCGCCGTCCGGGGACCGGGCAGAACGGCCGCCGGACGGCCGCCGGGATTGCCGTCCGCGCCGCGCTGCTGATCCTGCTGGGTACCGCCCTGGACGCGCTCGACCCGCCCGTCAGCCTCATCCTCGCCGCGTACGGCGCGTACTTCCTGCTCGCCCTGCCGCTGCTCCGCCTGCCCGCCGCGCCGCTGGCCGGCCTCGCCGTGGCCTGGGCGCTGCTGGCACCCCAGCTCTCGTACGCACTGCGCGCGGCCGGGGCGGCCGACGTCCTGCCCCGGCGCCTCGCCGAACCGCTGCTCACCGGGGCCTATCCGGCCGCCACTTGGATGCCGTTCGTGCTCGCGGGGATGGCCCTGGCGCGCCTCGACCCGTCCGGGCCGGCCGTCCGGCGGTGGGCCGCGACGGTCGGGGCCGGGTTGCTGGTGCTCGGGTACGGGGGTTCCTGGCTCGCGGTGCGGCTGCTGGGTGCGGAGGTGCCGGAGGAGGGGTCGGGCGTGGTCGGCCTCGGTGATCCGGTCGGCCTGCTGGGCGCAGCGCCGCACACCGGGACGAGCTTCGAGGTGCTGGGCGCCCTGGGGTTCGCGCTGCTGGTGGTCGCCGGCTGCGTGGAACTGACCGCCCGTCCGGCCGCGGCGGGTGCCGGCGCGGCCGCGGTGGCGGCTGTGGCGGCTGTGGGGCGGCTGTCGCTGACGGCGTACGTGGGGCACGTCGTGGTGGTCGTGCTGTTCGGGATCGAGCTGGATCCGGGGCCGCCGCTGCCGCTGTTCGCCGCGTTCGTCGCCGGGACGCTGGCGGCGGCCGGACTGTGGACGGCACGGTTCGCCCGTGGTCCGCTGGAGGCGGTGATGCACCGGGCGGCCGGGGTCGCCCGCCTGGTGCCGTAGTCGAGGCGGGTCGTCCCGTTCCGGCCGTCCGTCTTCGCGGCTGTGCTGCACCGGGCGCTGCGCGGCGGCGCCGGCCACCGCCACCGATGCGGCGCCGGGCCGGAGGTGACTCGGCCGGAGGTGACCCGGCTGGGGCCGTCCGCACCGACCCCGCCGTGGTCCCGGGCCCGGTGACCACCGGAGAGCGCCGACCGCGGCCGTAGTCGGCGGTGGCATCGCGGTGACGGCCGCCGACCCGGCCGACGGCTTCGGCCGTGCGTACACCTTGATCAGGGTCGCCTGCACCAGGTCCTCGGCCAGGTGCCAGTCGCCGCACAGCAGGTAGGCGGTGCGGCGCAGCGCCCCGTAGCGGGCTGCGGCGAACTGTTCGAACAACTTCTCGCGTTCCGGCGACATCCGTGCCCGGCCCCTGGTTCCGTCGTCCGTGCCGAGTTGCCCGGGGCGGTGGTGCCCCGCGTCGACTTCTACACGTGGCGGGGTGCCGGAAATGTTGCGTCCCCGGCGGCCGTCGTCGGAGATGGCCGGATGACGGACGGCTCCGCCGAGGCCGTCCTCAAGGGGTGCCGCGCTTGAGCCGGCTCCGGGGGCGGTGGGGCGTGTGCGGGTCGGCCGCCGTGCGGCGCGACGGGCCGGAGCGTCCTCGAGCGCGCCGGGCGGGCGCCGTCCCGGATCGCTTCCCGCGTCGTCCGGGAGCCTTCGGTGCTGCTTGACCGGGGATCTGATTAGGTGCCATATTACTTCTCGTGACCCAGCATCCCGATACCGGCCTCGGCGCCCCCACTCTCGACCAGGCGCGCCGCCAGATCGCCCGCTACGGCCTGACGGCCGATCCGCAGGCGGTCCTGGTCGCGGCGCGGCTGATGGCGGCCGGTGCCCGGATCGGTCAGGCGGGCGAGGTGCACTTCGGCCGCTTCGGCCTCTCGACCGGCCGCTACCGGCTGCTGGCCGACCTGGAGGACCACGGCGGCGAGAAGTCGCCCTCCCAGCTCGCGGCGAGCCTCGGCGTCTCCCGGGCGACCGTGACGGGCCTGGTCGACGGCCTGGAGCGGGAGGGCCTGGTGGCCCGCCGGCCGTCCACCGAGGACGGGCGCGGCAACGTGGTGATCCTCACCGCGCGCGGCGCCGACAAGCTGCGCGACCTGGCACCCGAGCATTTCACCAGGATGCAGGCGCTGGTCGGCGGGCTCTCTCCCGAGGAGCGCGCCACCTTCCTCGACCTGCTGGCCCGGGTGGTCGCGGGCATCGACGCACTCACCCGGGACTGACCCCACTCGGGCGGGCCGCCAGGCGGTCCGCCTCTCTTTCGGGCCAAATAGTTAGGCACCTAAGCACAAATAGTTAGGTTCCTAATCACCTGATCAACCAGTCGGAAGGACATTCCATGAGCAAGAAGGCCCGCGGCGCCCCTGGGCGCTTCGTCCTGTGGCGCGAGGTCCTGGTCGCCTACGCCATGCCCGCCGTGACGGCCGGTCTCGGCGGGGCCGTCACCCGGCAGCCGCACCTGGTGACCGCGGCGCTCACCACCATCGGCGGCACCTCCGCCCTGGTGGCCGCCGCCCTCGGCGCACTTCGGCGCCGTCCGGTCCGCACCCGGGCCCGGATGCCGCGCTCGCTCGCGGCCGCCACCCTGGGCCTGGCCACCGCGGCGCTCGGCCTGGCCGTCGGCCTCGCCGCGGCCCGCTGGCTGCCGCAGGTTCCGGCCCTCGCCGACAGCCCGTGGCCGCAGCGGCTGCCGATCGACCTGCCGGTCTCCTCGGCCATCGCGGCCACCATCACCACCTGGCGCCGGCGCGGCAGCCGCCCGACCCGCACACCGGAGCGCCGGCTCCCCACCGCACCCCGACCCGAGAGCACATCCCGAACCGAAAGGCAGTCGTCATGATCGTCATCATGGGCGCCGGTGGCGCCACCGGCGGCGCCGCCCTGCGCAGCCTCGCCGCCCTCGGCACACCGAGCCGCGCCCTGAGCCGCGACCCCGCCCGCCTGGCCGCCGCACTCGACGGGCACACGCGCGAGCGGACGGTGGTCCTCCCGGCCGACGCAGCAGACCCGCCCTCCCTGCGGGCGGCGTTCCGCGGCGCGCATCAGCTCTTCCTCACCATGGCCAACGGCCCGCACCAGGTCCGGTACGAGCTGAACGCGATCGAGGCGGCCGTCGACTGCGGCGTGGAACACATCGTCAAGGTCTCCGCGCCCGCCGCCGAACCGGACTCTCCCGTCGCCGTCTCCCGCGGCCACCACCTGGTCGAGGAGCGGCTGCGGTCCTCCGGCATCACCACCACCGTCCTGCGGCCGTACGCCTTCATGCAGAAGCTGCTGCTCCTGGCGCCCGGCATCGCCGCGGCCGGGGTGGTGCACGGTGCGATGGGCCGGGCGCGGTGCAACTACGTGGACGTCCGGGACATCGGGGACGCCGCGGCCGCGGTCCTCACCCGCCCGGAGCCGGCCGGCGGCACGTACCCGCTCACCGGCGGGCGGGCCTACAGCTACCCGGAACTCACCACGCTGCTGGGCGAGTTGCTCGGCCGGCCGATCCGATACCTCGATCTGGGCCCGTCCGAGCTGCACGCCCACCTGGTCGGCCGGGCCGGGATGCCGGACTGGCTGGCCACCCACGTGGTGGAGATCCAGCAGCTCGCGGTGGTCCGCAGGGAGACGCCGGACGACACCTTCCACCGCCTCGCCGGGCGCGCCCCGCGCACCCTGGAGGCCTTCCTCGGCGAGAACCTGCACCGGTTCCGCTGACCGCCGGGCAGGACACCGGGCCGGGCCCGGCTTTGGCCGGTGTTTCACAACGGGGTGAGGATGTCCTGGTGCGCCCCGTCGAGGACGAGGCCGTTGTCCCAGCGGACCCGGACCGTCACCCGGTTGCCCTGCTCCTGGTGGGCGGCCCATTCCGGTTCCAGTGCGGCGATCTCGGCTTCGAGCCGTTTCCGGCTGGCTTCCGGCATGGTGTGCCCGTAGTCCTCGAACAGTTCTTTGAGTCGCTGGTACTCGCGGACCTCGTGGCTTTCCGGGAGCTCCCCGTCCACCCGTTCGACAGTGCCCTCGACCCCGGCCCCCAGGGAGAGGAGTCCGACGACGGCTGCGGGCTGTCCGGCGACTGCCTCGCCGATTGCGAGGTCCTCCATCAGCCTGACGCGTCGGCCTTCCTCGAGGGTCATCTGTTCTCTGCCTTTCGTTGATCGGTGCGGCCGGTGTGGCCGGTCCGTGGCCTCGGCCATTGTCCGTCGGCCGCGTCGGGGTGCTGAGACGCGGGGTCGGTCTTTCGGCCGTCGCTGGTCGTCACGGTCAGGATCCTGGTCGTGCCGTCCTGTCGCCGGCCGCCGGGCCGCGTCGTGTTGGCCGGCCCGGGCCGGTGGGATCGGGGCCGTGGCGGTCGGCGTCCGCGAAGTGCATGCCCGGCGGGTCGCCTCCGGTGCCTGGTGCCAGCCGGTTCCTTCGGGGTGTGGGCCGGTGTGCCGCCCCGGGCACGGCCGGCCCCTGACGTCCCGTCCGCCCCACCCGCCGGGTGTCCGGCTGCGCCCCGGCGCCGTGTCCGGCCCGCTCGGACGCCGGTGCCAGGAGTCCTGGCCCCCTGCCCGCACCGGCGGGTGCTCGCGGGGGCGGCGGGGGCGCCCCCGCCGCCCCCGCGAGCACCCGCCCCGGGCAGCAACGCCCCGATGACGAGCGGTCAGGCGGTGGCGGCGGTCCCGACCACCCTGGTCGGGCTGATGCGGACGACGACGCGGAGCACCTCCGTCGGCAGGTCGAGGTACTCCTGACCGGCACCGGGGCCTTCGTACTGTTCGGCGAGCGTGACCGCAAGCGAGCGGCCGGTGTCTTCGGTGACGGTGGCGAGGCCGCGTATCTCCACGTACCGCAGTGGGTCGGCCGGGTCGTACACGGTGAGGCTGGCGCGGGGATCACGGCGCAGATTGCGTTCCTTGCGCCGTCCGGCGGCCGTCGAGACGAGCAGGTCGTCACCGTCGCGGCCGACCCACACCACCGACGTCTGCGGGCTTCCGTCCGGGTTGAGGGTGGCGAGGACGGCGGGTACCGGCGCATCGAGCAGGGCCCGGACGGAACCGTTCAGCATGGCTGTCATTCCGGCGAGACTATCTGCCGCCCCGTCAACCCCGCATCCCGCCCGGGCCACTCGCAACCCCCACCCACCACGGCCGCCGAGGACAAAGCGCCCGCCGAACACGCGCCGACCCATGCACCGCCCGGGACCCGCAGGCACGGCACCGCGCCGACCGTCCCCACACCGCCCGCTGCGCCCCGGCCGGACTGGCCGGGGCGGCCGCCGGTGGCCCGGCGGCTGTCGGGGTCAGTAGGGGCCGTTGACGTTGTCGATAGATCCGTAGAAGTGGGCGGCGTAGTTGCAGGCCGCGGTGATGTTGGCCACCGGGTCGTAGATGTCGGTGGAGGTGCCCGGCACGTGGTAGGCCTGGAAGGTGGGGTCGATGACCTGGAGGAGGCCCTTGGAGGGGTGTCCGGCGGCGGCGTTGGAGTCGGTGAGGTTGATGGCCCGCGGATTGCCGGACGACTCCCGCATGATGTTGCGGTGGATCCCGTCGTAGGTGCCGGGAATGTGGTGCTCGGCCATGACGGCCAGCGCTTCCTTGATCCAGCCGTCCAGGTCGCCGGCGGCCTGGGCGGTGGGGGCGGCGGCCGGCTGGGGGCTCGTCGCCGCGGTGGAGGGCGTGGTGGGCTGCGCGCTGCCGGGGGCTCCCGTCCGGGCGGTGGCGTTCGAGGCGGTGGAGGCGATCGGTGCCGTCGAGGGTGCGGCCTGGGTCGGCGTGGTCGTGCTCCGGGCGGTGGTGCCGGGCCCGGCGGTGCCCGCCCGGTCGGCCGTCCGCTGGCGGGCCGCCCTCGTCGGCGCGGCGGTCGGGCGCACGGCGTGCGGTGAGGGGTCCGCCGTGTGCCTGGTGCCGGTGCTGCGCTGTACGGGCACGGCCGTGCGCTGCGTGGGGGAGCCGGTGCGCTGCGCGGGGATGGCGCCGGTGGTGCGGCTCGTCGCAGCGGTGTGGCGGGCCGGCGGGGGAGTGCTCCAGGCCGTGGGTTCGAGCTGCGGAGTCCGGCTGCCGGCCGAGGTGGCCTGAGCGGAGCCGTCGGGGTGGCCGGGGGCCGCATTGGCGGTGGTGACGGCGACGGCCGCGGTCGCCAGGGCCGCGGTGGTGATCCACCGGCCGGACAGGAGAACGGCCGGGAGGCGGCGCGGTCGGGCGTGCTTCGGCATGGGGGCTCCGGGACACAGAAGGGGCGACAGGTCGCACGAACGGGGGACGGGTCGCAGCGCACGGTGCGCGAAACGGGACACACGGCAGCGCTGCGCGGGAAGGCCGGGGGATGTCTGCGGGCAGCACGAGCTGCCCGGGCGGACGCCCCGGGCGTCCGAGGGGCCGGGCGGGCACGGTGGTGGCAGCAGCTGAGGAGGCGGCGGGGTCAGACGCGGGGTGGGCTCGGAGACACGTGCCCGGGGACGGGGCCGTCCCGCGGGCAATCGCTGATCGCTGTCACGGTGTCACCTCGGCAGGAGAGCGGGGCGGTGGGCGTGCAGGGCGCATCGGGGCGGACGTACCCGGTGCGGCCGGGGATCGGCACCGCGAGGGTCCCTGCGGACATTGGTCGGTGCACTGACCGACGGGGTTGGGGTTTTCTATCCCTCCGGCGACGCCGGAGTCCAGACTTTTCCTGCAAAAAGCCCCGAACGCGGCGGATATCACAAAAACACCCGCCGGCTTGCGCGCCCGGGCGGTCGGTGGCAGCGGCGGGCCCGGCCCGTCCCGTACGGGACCATGGGCAACGGGGCCGGGAAGGGGCGTCCGGCAGGTCGCCGCGACGCCGGCCCGGCCGTCCTCGGGCGCCACCGGCTACTGTGCCCGGTCATGGACGAGAGTTTCGACGCGCGGGCCGTCAGGGCCGTGGGCGGAATCGACGCGCGAGCATGCGCCTTCCGGACCGACGCTGTGACGGCCGGCAGCGAGGCCGGGGGAGCCGGTGCCGTGAGCGGGCTTGCGCAGCTCCTGTCGTGCATCGGGCCGACCTGGGGGGACACCGCCGACTGGAAGGCGGCCGAGGTGCCACGTCCTGGACAGGTGAAGTCGCCGGTGGGTGACCGGTTGTCGGATCGGATCGCGTTGGGGGTGCTGACGCGGGCGTTTCCGCCGGAGTTGAGCGATGAGGTGGTCGCGGAGTGCGGCCGGGTCGAGCAGCGGCACCGGTTGCTGCCGGCGCGGGTGGTGGTCTACTTCGTCCTGGCGATGTGCCTGTTCTTCGGCCAGGGCTATGAGGAGGTGGCCCGGCTTCTCGTGCAGGGGCTCGAGGGCGAGGGCCGGTGGGCGAAGGTGTGGCGGGTGCCGACGACGGCGGCGATCGGCCGGGCCCGGCTGCGGTTGGGACCGGAGCCGTTGCGCATGCTGTTCGCCCGGGTCTGTCGGCCGGTGGCCGTCGCCCGGGCGCCTGGTACCGGCGGTGGCGGCTGGTCGCGGTGGACGGCACGGTCTTCGATGTTCCGGACACGGCGGCGAACGCGGAGTTCTTCGGCCGACCGGGCACCAGCCGCGGTCAGGGCCGCAGCGCATATCCGCAGGCCAGGGTGGTGGCGCTGGCCGAGTGCGGCACCCATGCGGTGTTCGCGGCCGAGGTGGGTCCGCTGTCCGTCCACGAGACCGTCCTGGCCGAGGGGGTGTTCCCCGCACTGGCCGAGGGCATGCTCGTGCTGGCCGACCGCGGCTTTTGCGGCCTGGATCTGTGGCGGGCCGCGAAGGCGGGCGGCGCCGATCTGCTGTGGCGGGTGCGGAGTGTGGTCGTGCTGCCGGTCGTCGAGACGCTCGAGGACGGCTCCTACCTGTCGGAGATCGTCGCCGCCCGGGACCACTACCGGCGGACGGACCCGGAGCGGGTGCGCGTCGTCGAGTACACACTCGGCGGTGACGGCACCGTCTACCGGCTGATCACCAGCATCCTCGATCCCGCCGAGGCACCGGCCGCTGAGCTCGCCGCCCTGTATGCCCAGCGGTGGGAGATCGAGAACACCCTCGACGAGATCAAGACCCACCAGGGCGGGTCCAGCCTGGTCCTGCGCTCGCAGCACCCGCGCGGGGTCGAGCAGGAGGTCTTCGCGTTCCTGCTGGTCCACCACGCGCTGCGGGACCTGATGCACCGGGCCGCACTGCGGGACGGACACGACCCGGACCGGATCTCTTTTACCCGCACCCTCCGCATCGTCCGTCGCCATGTGACCGGGCAGGCGGCGCTTTCCCCCTCCCGACTCGCCCGGGCCACCACCCGGAGCCTGCGTGAGATCACGGAACGCCTCCTGCCTGCAAGGCGGTTGCGCTCCAACCCCCGCGTGATCAAACGCAAGATGTCCAACTGCGCGGCACTCCGTTGGCGGTCTCGCTCACCGGTGGCAACCGCAACGATGTCACCCAGTTGATCCCGCTGCTGCAGGCGATCCCACCGGTACGTGGCCGGGTGGGCAGGCCCCGACGCCGGCCCGGGCTGCTGTACGCGGACCGCGGCTACGACCACGACAGCCACCGCCGGCTGGTCCGTGCTCTGGGCGTGACCCCGGTCATCGCCCGCCGCGGACAGACTCACGGTTCAGGACTGGGCACCTACCGCTGGGTGGTTGAGCGTGCCCTGGCCTGGCTGCACGGCTTCCGCCACCTCAGAATCCGCTGGGAGCACCGCGACGACATCCACGACGGCTTCCTGCAACTCGCCACCTGCCTCATCCTCTACCGGCGCGTCCAAGCATTCTGTTAGGGCCTTCCACAACCTTCTCCAGGCCGCATAGCCCGACCCGCCGGCGATCAGCCCACCTTGTCCCGGCCATCTCAACGGTCACTTATGGGACAGCCCTTAAGGGCTGTCCCATAAGTGATCTTGCTGTGCGATGATCTTGGTCGTGGCGTGTGGCGCCGGCGGGCGTTGATCTGCATGCCGGGAATCGGGTCCCCATCAACGGGGTTGGTAGGGGATGAGAGCCACCATTGGAGGGTCATGCGAGCGATTCAGGTGTACGAAGTGGGCGGTCCCGAGGTGCTGCAGGAGGCCGATGTGGACCAGCCGCGGCCGGGTCCGGGCGAGGCGGTCGTGGAGGTCGCCGCATCCGGGGTCAACTTCCTCGACGTCTACCACCGCGAGGGTCGATACGTCCTCCCGCTGCCTTTCACCCCGGGCACTGAGGGCGCTGGCACGGTCGTCGAAGTTGGACCGGACGTGGCTGACGTCGCCGTGGGGGACCGGGTCGGTTGGGTGGAGATTCCCGGCACCTATGCCGAGCGGGCCGTCGTGGACTCCTCGCGGCTGGTGCCGCTGCCCGACGATATCGGCTTCGAGACCGCCGCCGCCGTGCTCCTGCAAGGAATGACCGCGCACTATCTCGTCACAGACGCTTACCCGGTCCAGCGGGGCGACACGGTGCTCGTGCATGCGGCTGCTGGTGGCATGGGGCTCCTTTTGACCCAGCTCATCACCCACCTCGGCGGCAGGGTGATCGGCACGACGTCGACCGCGGCGAAGGCCGAGCTGGCGAAGCGTGCCGGGGCCGCTGAGGTGATCCTTTCCTCCGCAGTCGACGATCTCGCAGCCGAGGTGAGGCGGCTCAACGGCGGTCAGGGACTGCCGGTTGTCTTCGACGGCGTCGGCGCGCACACCTTCGATGCGAGCCTCGCCAGCCTGCGAACCCGCGGCCATCTCGTGCTCTTCGGCGCGGCAAGTGGTGCCGTGCCGCCGTTTGATCCGATTCGGCTCGCCCAGGGCGGTTCGCTGACCCTGATCCGGCCCAGCCTCGGGGACTTCATCGCCGATCGGTCCGAACTGCTCCGACGGGCCGCCGATGTGTTCGAGTGGGTGCGCTCCAAGGCGCTTGAGGTCACCGTAACGGGCCGCTACGCATTGTCCGAGGCCGCCCAGGCCCACAGCGATCTGGAGGCTCGGCGTACCACCGGCAAGCTGCTCGTTGTACCGGATGCAGCCGTTATTGGATACCGCGAGGGGACGCGCAGCTGATGCAGGGTTCCGCTGGGTGACACGGCGGGGATACCTGGGTCCCGTACTGGGGTGCCGTCACGATGGCCCGCTCAACGCGCGGGCGCCTGCCAGAGAAGGAGCTTTCGCTTCTAACCTGCGCGTTTCATCTGGGGTTGCGTCCGGATCATGATCGAAAAAGAGAAAGTGCCTTCTGAGCTGCAACGATGAGGCTTGTCTAAGGTCCCAGTCGTTCCAGCAGGAAGGCACTTTCTGCGTGCACCCTACCCGCTCACGTCCCAAGCTTGTCGTCAGCGCCGACGGGCACGGGGTGGTCAGCCACGCCGGCTCGCGTCTGCTCGCGGATCTGGCTGATGCCACCACGCTGACCAGTGCCTTCTCCGATGCCCTGCACCGGCTGCGACCACGCGGGACCGGGCACGATCCCGGCCGTGTCGCGGTGGACCTGGCGGTGATGCTCGCCGACGGCGGCGAGGCGATTTGTGACCTCGCCGTACTGCGCGACCAGCACGAGGTGTTCGGCCCCGTCGCCTCCACCCCGACCGCCTGGCGCGTGCTGGCCGGCATCGACGCGGCAGCCCTGAACGCCCTACGGGCAGCGCGGGCCAGGGCCCGCGAGGTCGCCTGGCTGCAGGCCGGCGAGACCGGACGCCCGATACCCGCATCGCATGCCGGAGGACGTGAACTGCCGGGTCTGGTGCTGGACATCGACGCCACCCTGGTCACCTGCCACTCCGAGAAGGAACAGGCCGCCGCCACATACAAACGCGGCTTCGGTTACCACCCGATGCTGTGCTTCCTGGACAACACCGGCGAGGCCCTGGCAGGTCTCCTGCGACCGGGCAACGCCGGCGCGAACACCGCCGCCGACCACATCACCGTCCTCGACCAGGCCCTCGCCCAGATCCCCGATGCCCACCGCCACGGCACCCCGGTCCTCGTCCGCGCCGACAGCGCGGGCGGCGCCAAGGCCTTCCTCGCCCACCTGCGAGCCCTGCGGCAACGCGGGATCCGGACCACGTTCTCGGTCGGGCACGCCGTCACCGACCAGGTCCGCAGAGCCATTCGCGCACTGCCCGAACAGGTCTGGCACCCAGCGCTGGAACAGGACGGTTCCCTCCGTGCCGGGGCCGAGGTCGCCGAGCTGACCGGCCTGGTCGACCTCACCGGACACCCGGACGGCACCCGCATCATCGTCCGCCGTGAGCGGCCCCACCCTGGGGCCCAGCTGTCCCTGTTCGACCAGGACGAGGGCATGCGCCACCAGGTCTTCCTCACCGATACGCCCGCCGGCGAAGGTTCACTGCAGCATCTGGAGGTCCGCCACCGCGCCCACGCCCGGGTCGAGGACCACATCCGCTGCGGCAAGAGCTCCGGCTTCGGCCGCTTCCCCTCCCGCCACTTCGCGATCAACCAGGCCTGGCTGGAGCTGTCCCTGACCGCCATCGACCTGCTCGCCTGGACCCGAACCCTGCTGCTGGACGGCGAGTTGGCCACCGCCGAGCCCAAGAAGCTCCGCTACCGCCTCCTGCACGCCGCCGCCCGGATCACCCGCGGAGCCCGCCGCCTACGCCTGCGGATCGCCGCCACCTGGCCCTGGCGACACGAACTGACCGCAGCGTTCAGCCGCCTGATCGCACTGCCCCGACCGGCCACCTGACAGACGAAACCGCCACTGACCACCCACGACCCGAGGACCCACAGGAGCACCCGGCCATCGCGCCGGGCCCTCGGCATGCCCGTTCCTCGACAGCAGCCTCATCACGACCGACCCGGAAGATCAACCCAGCTCAACCACCCCAACCGAAACGCGGAGGTTAGACCTCACGTACCAGATAGCGGATGTGCTGGTAGTGGTCGTCAAGTTGAAGCCCGCATGACTCAAGGAAGGCCAGGATCCCATCCAGATCCGTTCTCATGTCTCGAATGACTTCCTGCAACTGCAACTCTACTTTTGCCTTCTGGACGCCATCCATAGTGGCGAGTTGCGGATAGACAGCTGCCCAGATCTTGTAGTGCCTCTCCATCGCCCCCTCCAGGACGGAGACATGCCGAACCAGGGGCTCTGGCAGATGCTTCAGATCGTCCACGGTGATTCGCTGCACCTCCTGCCCATGGGATCGAGAGACGAGGGCCCCGTCAGCTTCCTCGATTTGCATACGGTATTCGGGTGGCACGGCCGGTTCTGGCCTCTTCGTGATGAACCGCACCACTTGATCGCCGAATTTATCGATGAGGCCGATGGCCGCCGTGGCGGCCGAGATCGCAGCCTCGATGGTCGCGATGTCCGTCATATTCAGCGCCTTTCTTGCAGAACAGCTAGTGGACATGGGCCAGGCATCAGGGGGCGCAGGGCCTGCGGCTGAGATTCTCGAGGTGCTCGGGGCGAGGGAGTGACGTCGAGAGTGCCAAGTAGGGGACGACCGGGGGCAGCGACGAGTACCCCCGATCTTCGCACCCAGCACAAGAGTGTCGATTCGTTGACACCTCTGCCCGTTGGCAACGCCACTGGAGTGAGGATGGATGGGACTCGACATCCCCTTGCGTGGGCTGCCTCCCAACCAGCGCGGAAAACGACGTCACTGACGCCTTGGAGTGGTGCTCAGCGACGTCGGCTCGGCTCTTACCTGGGCCCTGCTTTCGCACTGCGGGCAGGCGCCGGTATCCGGAAGGGGCGGATGGGGCTGCCACGAGGGCGGCTGAGAACAGCCGATCGATGTCAGACGTTGAGAACAAGCTCAGAAGGAAACGCCCAGTCCAGCCTCTCGCAGTCGAAGCAGGGCCCCGCAGCGACCCAGCGCTTGCTGCGCATGGCCCACGCACTGCGCTACGAGATGCTCGCCGACCGCCGGGCCGAGCGCACCGCCGCCGATGCGCAGGCCGATACCTCCGCCGGTGAATCGCCGCGCGTCGGATCAAGCGATCGCGCGGCCGACGCGGTCGATGAAGTGGGCGACGTTGGCGCAGCCGTGCCCGGCGCTGGTGGCCGTCGGTTTCGTTGATATCCAGGGGGGCCAGGGCGGGGGCAGTGCCGGTGCCGGGTATGGCAAGCGGGTACGCCTGAATCCCGCTCGTGCGCCACTGTGATCGCGGCCGCCGCGTGTTGATCGTGAGTCACACCTCGTCATGTCCGACTGTTCCCACACCTCGCCGACCAGCACGAACACCCGCCGGATCACGAACTACGGCTGTCGTGGCAGATCGCCGACACAGCCCTGGGCCACCGGGCGATTGCCCGGTAACGATAAGTTGCGCGACTCTCTGTCGCGACCGGCGTCCTCGCAGAGGACTGACCGTCAGGACAGGGGCTGCTGGATGAACGAGCCGAGCTCGTTGACGTCCGAGGTGTCGCGGAGGGCGGCGAGGCGGCTCTCGTTCCTGGGAGACGTACCGGTGTCCACGCCGAAGAAGAGGAGATGGCGGTCGGCGGTTCCCTGCCGAAGCAGTGAGACGTTCAGGACGTTCCCGCCTCGGGTGGGGGGTGCGCCGACCAGGGAGGCGAGCTGGGTGTCGACCGCTTCGGCGAGGTCGTCGGCGGTGTGTCCGGAGGCCGGACGAAGCTCGAAGAGGCGAATGCCGTTGCCGAAGTCACGGGCGGGGTCGGTCTGCCCCCGGTCGAGGGAGGGCAGCCTGATGAAGTGGAACCCACCGAGGGCGTCGATCTCGGCGAGGGGCCCGAGTTCCGCGATCGTGCCGTCCGGGTCCCAGAAGCTGTCCGTCGACACCAGCAGGAGGTGGCGGCCGTCGGCGCGGTCCCGCAGCAGGCGCACCGCGCTCACATTGCCCGCCCGGCGAAGCCGCGCCATCTGGCTGACGACGTGGTCCACGACCGCGTCCTTGATGTCCTCGGGCGTCACATCGCTCTTGGGGTGGAGCTCCAGCGCGATCACCGCGCGTTCTGCCTCTGCCATGGATGGATTTCCGTTCCTGTGGGAATTCCGGTCAGCCTGATGAAGGTCTCCGCGCTTCGGGTGACTCCCGGACCTCTTCGACGAGCTGCGGACGAGCGCTCTGTCGGATTCCGTTGCCATGCTGGAACTTCTCTGCATGACGACAGGAGCGAATCTACGGTCTTCTGCAACGCGCCGCGCAGCGGCCGTCCGGCGTGACCGCCGTCTGGCGGACCATGCAGATGCGGCGGTCCAGGACATGCCGCGCCCGTCTGCCCGCCTCGACCTGCCCTGAGGCCCCCGACGCCTGCGTGCTCGGAAACTGCACCAAGGCGACACCGCGGGAAGTCAGCAAGTGCCACCAAGGATCCCCCGTCCGTACGGGCACGGGTGACTCCCAGCAGTGGACGGTTCGCGCAGCGCCGCCCGCAGGGCTGGTGACACCGACCGGTCCGCGCAGCGAGCCCGCGACCTGCGCCGGGGCCCTGAGCACCTGTGCTTGGAGAGGGTGTCCTGCCGTCCGCACACCGGGATCCGGCCGGCAGGGGAGTACACAGCCGTCCCACCACGGGAGTGTCCCGCACCGGCCCACCCGGCCAAGTCCTCGCACGCCACCGACACGGCCGCATCCTGCACCGGTCGGCCGTATCGAAGAGGACCGCCCCGGATCCCGTCACGACAGGATCCGGGGCCAGTGCCGGGGCGCTGGTCAGGTCTTGTTGCCGTCCGGCCAGTGGGAGAGCGGGGTGAAGTCGCTTCCCACCAGCTTGACGGTGCTGCCGGTCGGCAGGAAGGAGTCGAAGTCGATGCGCGGATCGCCGATGTCGACAGTCACCATGAGCAGGTACTGATTCAGCCGGGACCACACGTCCGCGCCGTGCAAGTCCACTGACACGACGTTGCCCGAACGGTGGTCCGGCCGCTTCCTCAGCGCTGCGAGGTGGGGCGAGACGGCGTCCAGGAAGGCCTGCCGGGCCTTCAGCTCCTCCTCCATCTCCTCCTCGGTGGGATTGGATCCTTTGCCCGTGATCTCGATGCCGATCGGGGGCGCGTCAATGCGGAAAATGGTTGTCACCATCAGGGAGAACTCCGATTCTTCAGGGACCAGCCGCGCCGGCGGACACGACCCGCCGGCGCTCCGGTCTACGAACGGGACAACGGCGACCTGGGCTGCCGCTTCGGGGTACGGCGCCTCTCCGGCATGCTGACGCACCGGGCTCGATCCCGCCGGGCGGCACGCCCGACGGCCACCGGAGTCGACTCCAAGGAGACCACCCGGCAGAGCCAACGCGGCCGTACGAGCGCGTCGTGCAGCCACAGCCGCCACCGCGCACGGTGACGGCCTCAGGATGAAAGAGGTTCACTGTCTGTCTCCGCGGGCGAGCGCGTCTCGCCCGGGCGGCGGGTCAGCCCGCGGAGTCCCACCTCCGTCCGTCCTCCGTCCGCTCCGCCACCGTGAAGCTGCGAGCTGCGGCGGCGAGAACGACGCCGCCGACGCCAACCGTGACGGGGACAGCGCCGCGGCGCTCGTCATATCCGTGGCGCGTCCGTATGAAGCGGTGATCTCGTGCTGCGCTGCCGCCGCGATCGGGTGAACCGTCAGCGAGCTTCACGCGCCCATCGCCTGACCGGCCTGCTGAATGGGCAAGGCTTTCATTCTGTCTGCATGCGGAAGAGAGGCGGGGCATGACCCAGGTCCTGGAGTACGAGAGCAATGCCATCGTGGAGCTGCTGGGAGTCCTCCCTGCGGACCGCGATGCGGAGTGGCTGAGGAACTCCCTGCAGCAGGCAGTCATGGTGGAGATCGCGACCATCGGTCCGTATGCGAGCGCCCTGTGGTCGATCAAGGAACCGAACGCGGCGGTTGCCAAGGACATCCGGGAGGTCATCTTCGACGAGATGACCCATGTGGGACTCGTGTGCAACATGCTCACCAGCATCGGAGGGACACCGATCCTTGCCGATCCGAAAGTGGTCCCGAGGTACGAGCGTGCTCTGCCGGGCGGCGTGCGGCCCGATCTCATCATCTTCCTCGAGGGTCTGACCAAGGACTCGGTCGAGATGTTCTCCGAGATCGAACGCCCGGAGCATCCGGTCGCCCAGATGGACGCCTCCGCGACCATCGGGGCCTTCTACGCCGCGATCGGGGAGGTGTTCGAGACGCAGCAGCACCTGATCAGCGGCGACCGGCAGATCGAGTTCTCCCTGGAGAGCCACGGCCAGGGCGACACGATCGTTCCGCTCGACACCATCAAGAAGGTCCGGGCCGCCATCGAGATCATCAAGGAGCAGGGCGAGGGGACCTCCGCCTCACCCGAGAACCCCTTCCCCGGCAAGCCCGGCGAACTGGCGCACTTCTACGTGTTCCGGGAGATGTTCCGCGGCAAGAAGCTGATCAAGGTGTCGGAGAACCCGGTCGTCTGGGACTTCAAGGGCGATGACGTTCCGTTGCCTCCGGCCTACCCCATGGCGAGAGTGCCGGAAGGCGGGTGGGCCAACGGCGGGCCGAACGCGCCCGCGCCCGAGGTGCAGCAGGTGCTCGGCGCATTCAACGCGCATTTCAGCGCAATGCTGCGGGCACTGGAGGAAGCCTGGCAGACGGGTGACTCGGACGCGCTGTTCACGGCGATCGGCCGCATGGGCGGGATGCGCACCGAGGCGCGGAAGCTCGTACAGCTGGAACTGCCCGACGGCAGTGGGAAGACCTACGGGCCGGAGTTCCTGTACGTCGAGGAGTGAGCAGTCCCGTTCGTGGAAGCACCGTTGTGGTCGGTGCTCCTCGCCGCGGTTGGCGATGCCGCCACCCGGCGGATTCCCGCCGATGTCACTACCAGTGCCGGCTGCACACGATCGAGGGGCGGTCCCATGAGGACCGTCCCTGATCGGCCATCAGCCCTTGCAATCACCCAAGCACCTCTGGCAGGCAGGACATCGAAGTCCTGCTGGAGTGGCTCCGAGGTGGGCCGTCACGGTGGCCGGAATGCGGTGAGCAGCGTTGCGGCGGAAGGCGTGCCGGGGGATGGAACTGGACCTGCTCCTGTGGGCCGGCACTGCCGACTGCGGCCCCTGCCCCTGGCGGGGCCGCAGTGAACACCCGCCCCTCCCGCGTCGACCACCACGTCGGCACGGACCGGGCGTAGCCGCCCCACGGGAGTGACATCGGCGCGAACCCGTGTCCCATCCCGGCGCAGGTGAGGCGCAGGCGCCGGCACGCCGGCCGTGCGGGTCGACGCAGCGTTCACGCTGGTGATCGACGACAGCAGGCAGCGGGTGCTGCTCCGAGCGCAAGTCCACAGCCGAACCACCCGATGCCTGAACCCTATTGACGCCACATCGCCCCGGTGCTTCACTCTCCACCGCGAGTGAGAGAGCGCTCTCACCGTGCCGAGGACCTGTCCCGGCCCCCTCCCCATCCACCCACGCCAGGGAGAGTCATGTCTGTCACCCCGACCCGCCGGACCGTGCTCCGCGGCGCAGCGATCGCCGCCGCACTGCCCGTGGCCGGCAGTCTTGCGACCGGCCCGGCCTCCGCTGCGTCAGGCGCCCGCGGCAGCACCGACCTGGGCACCAACGTCCTGGGCGCCAACGTTTTGGTCTTCGACCCCTCCATGGGCGACGCGGCGATCCAGGCCCAGGTCGATGCCGTGTTCAAGATCCAGGAGTCCAACCAGTTCGGCACGGAGCGGTACGCCCTGGCCTTCAAGCCGGGCACCTACAACGTCGACATCAACGTCGGCTTCTACACGCACGTGCTGGGCCTCGGCAAGAGCCCCGACGACGTCGTGATCAACGGGCACGTCACCGCCGACGCGCAGTGGTTCGAGGGCAACGGCACCCAGAACTTCTGGCGGGCCGCCGAGAACCTGTGCATCGCCCCGCCGGACGGCCTGGAACGCTGGGCGGTCTCGCAGGCGGCCCCGATGCGCCGCACCCACGTCAAGGGCAACATGACCCTGTGGCCCAGCCCGCCCGGCAACCGCTGGTCCAGCGGCGGATTCCTCGCCGACAGCCTGGTGGACGGCCAGGTCGAGTCGGGTTCGCAGCAGCAGTGGCTGTCCCGCAACGACACCTTCGGCAGCTGGACCGGCTCCAACTGGAACATGGTCTTCGTCGGCACCCAGGGTGCTCCCGCCCAGAGCTTCCCCAGCCCTCCGATGACCACGGTCGACCGCACCCCCGTCATCCGGGAGAAGCCGTTCCTCACCGTGGACGCCCACGGCTCGTTCCACGTCTTCGTCCCCGCTCTGCGCCGCAACTCCACCGGGACGACCTGGGCCTCCGGCAAGGCCGCCGGACACAGCATCCCGCTGTCCGGATTCCACGTGGCCCGGCCCGGCGACTCCGCCAGAACCCTCAACCGAGCCCTCTCCCAGGGCCGGCACCTGCTGTTCACCCCGGGCATCTACCCGCTCTCCGCCCCTCTGCAGGTGTCCCGGCCCGGGACCGTCGTGCTCGGCCTGGGTCTGGCCACCCTGCAGGCAGTCGACGGCAACGCGCTCGTCGAGGTCGCCGACGTGGACGACGTCTCCGTCGCGGGCCTTCTCCTCGAGGCCGCCTCGGCCGGCTCCCCGGTCCTGCTCCGGGTCGGGAACGGCCGCAGCCGGAGGAACCACTCCAGCCGCCCCACCGCGCTCTTCGACGTCTTCGCCCGCGTGGGCGGCGTCCTGCCCGGCGGCACCGAGGTCGGCATCCGGATCGACAGCAACGACGTGATCGTCGACCACATCTGGATCTGGCGCGCGGACCACGGCCTCGACGGCAGCGTCGGCTGGTCGGTCAACCCCGCCGGCACCGGCTTCCTCGTCAACGGCGACCGGGTCACCACCTACGGCCTGTTCGCCGAGCACTTCCAGAAGTACGAGGTGCTCTGGAACGGCAACCACGGCCGCACCTACTTCTTCCAGAACGAGCACCCCTACGACGTCCCCACGCAGTCCGCCTGGGTCCACCACGGCACCCGCGGCTACGCCGCGTACAAGGTCGCCGACTCCGTCACCGACCACCGGGCCTGGGGCCTGGGCAGCTACTGCTACTTCAACCTGCAGGCCGACATCTACGCCGACCGGGCCTACGAGGTCCCCGACACCCCCGGCGTCGTCCTCACCGACCTGATGACCGTCTGTCTCAACGGCCCCGGCGGCGGCGGCATCCTGCACTGCATCAACAACAGCGGCGATCCGGTGCAGAACGGATTCGGCACCTACTTCATGAAGAGCTACTCGAACGGCGTTGCGACCGCCTGACCCGCCACCGGGGCGGTGCCGGGCCTCCCGGCACCGCCCTGCCGGGCACCTTCGCACCGCGGCCGGACGCCCAGGCCATGATCTCCGGCTCACCGGGGCGTGTCATTGCCGTCTCCCGGCTCCAGCGCCGCGCTCAGGGCCCGCTGCGCAGACGGGACCCTCCGTGCTCCAGGACCTGTGGCCACAAACTGGTCGGTCCGTCGGTGCGCTGCTCGTCGCGTCGGCGCAGTTCCTGGACTGCGCGGTGGACCTTCTTCCCGTCCTTGTCCGGCTGGTCGCTGCCGGCCGGCGCGGCGGCGTCGGCTCAGGTGGCCACGCCGGGGTGGCTGAGGGTGAGGAGGACGTCCTTTTCGGCCCGGGCGAGCTGTTCAGGACGGCGGCAAGGCGGGTCCGCCGGGGACCTGGTCGAGCAGTGGATCGTCGGGCAGGTGCCGGTTGGCCGGCAGATCCCGCAGGGTCACGTCCTCGTAGACCGGGGTCTCCAGCAAGGTGACCCGTCTGTTGCCGTAGGTCCGCCGCTGCCACAGCGGAACCAGCCGGCGGTGGATGGTCCGGGCTTCCTCCCGGAGCCGACCGAGCTCGGCCATGCCGAGTCCGGTGCCGTCGTACAGCGGGGCGGCCCAGTCGCCCAGCAGCGCGGTGGCGACGGCCTCGGTCCACTGCTCACTGCGGTTGCGGCCCAGGATCTGCCGGCCGAACAGCGGCAGGTCCGTGGGGTCGGGAGAGATCACCGCGGCCCACGACCAACAGCCGCGGCACCGGACCGGGCACCGGTGGGCAGCCGGCCACGGTAGCGAGGGCCGGCACACGGGCGCCCACTGGCCTGAAAGCACCTCAAACCCGTTCTGCGGTCATGCCGCTGGTCCGATACTTGGAGCCCGCGGCCCCGTGTTCGGGTAGGGCGGGCCGGGAAGGGACGGGGTGGGAGCCTTGTACTGGGTCGTGACTGCAGCTCTCGGCTGTGTCGGCTTCATCGGGTGGCGGATGTGGAGCTACCCGGGAGGGTGGGACAGGGCCTTCGACAGTGCATATGCCGATGAACGTCAGGAGCTGGCCGACGCCCGGCGCGCTGTGCGGCAGATCCAGTGGGCCGCCCGCCGGGAGATATCCACGGCACAGGCCAAGGCCCACGCACGGAGGCTCGCCTACGACCAGCGGGTGCGAGCAGGACAGCGGCGCCTGGAGAGACTCACAAACCCCGGCCACGGCGAGGTCCTGGCCGAGCTCGGCAGGACCACACTGCACGAGCACGTCCTGATCTTCGCCGGCGAGACGATCCCGCTTGCAGGCCTGCGCGTCCGCTTCGAGCAGTCGGGCACCAAGTCGCACCTCTACCTGGACCTGCCGAACACCGGTGTCCGGCACGAGATGTACCCGCACGCAGACCATCCCGAGGATGACGTACGCGCCTTCGCCGTCCGGGCGCAGAACGCGGCCGTCGACGAGAACGCCTTCCTCGAACAGCAGAAGCACCTGATCGCAGAAGCCCAGGCCGAACTCGCGGCGGCCAAGGACGACACGGCACCGCACGACGAAGCGCGGCGGCACCTCACCCAGGTCACCCAGCGGCACCGCAAGGACACGCGACTCGGCGCCGCCCTGGCAGACCTCGATGCCCTACGCGACCGTTGGCAGCACGAATCAGGACGCCGACCGCGATAGGACCCTCGGCACAACCATCCCGGCGGCAGGTCCTGGCTGGGTGAGCGAACGACAACGGGACGACCGCGGTTCGCCCTTCCGGCCGGCCCGCCGAACACAGAGCACTGGTGGTCAAGCGTCGCGCCGGCCCTGGCCGACCGCGCCGGCCCGTGCTCCGGCAGCCGCACGACGACGCCCCAACGGCCGCCCATCGCCACGATCGCGCCGCCCTGGTCCTGCCCGATGACCCAGGCCGTCTCCGACCCGGCGAGGCGGCGCCGATCAGCGGATGCTCGGCTGAGGAGTCGGGGGTCGTCGATGTGCACGGTGATCGCCTCAGGCGGGTAGTGGTTTTCCTGGTCGGTGAGGATCATGTGCATCGTGCCGTGGGAGCCTGTCGGCAGGGCACAGTAGAGAGCGTGGGAGGTGTCCTGGGCGCCGATGCCGTCGCGGACCATGGTGGCCACGGTGACGGCGGCTGCCGAGCCGAGGGGCTCGATCTCGATGGCGGGTAGCGCGAGCGCGAAGGTGCCGGCTTCCTGCGCCGTGGCTTCCGCTGCCAGCAGGCACAGGGCCGGTACGGCCAGGCGCCTGAAGGGGGATGCGGCGGCGTTGTCGGCGGGCCGGACGAGTGCCCGGTGGCCGGCGGCCAGCGTCACGGCGGACGAGGTGTCGAGGATGATCACGCGGCGGTGCCGCGCTTGAGGTTCTGCACGGACTTCTCCGCCGCGATGGCGTACGCGTTCTCCAGGACGCTCGGCATGGCGTCCGGCTCGCTGTCGTCGACCTCGATGCCGTGCTCGCGCATGAGGCGGCGGCTGTTGCGGACCCGCTCGGCGAGCTGTTCGGCCGTGTGTTCCTGGTTGGCCAGGGGGCCGTCACCAGACCGCCGGTGGTCATACCGCGTTCCTCGGCGAGCGCAGCCGGATGGTCGCGGGTGGTGTCCGGAACCTTGATCGCCGAGTCACCCATGCCACCACAGCACTCTCACGGTGGAGAAAAGTAGAGACCACCCGGCCTTGGCGGTCGATCTTCTGGCTCTTGCGCCGCGTACGGTTCAGCAGGCCGGCGCGGACACGCAGTACTCGGCGATGTTGTGTCCCGCCGATGTGGCGTCGGCGGTTCGGCCGGTGGTGGGCGCGCCGAGTGTGCGGGTGATCGGCAACGCCACGATCGTCGGTTCGGAGCCGGCAGCCCGGTAGGCGTTTGGGGCTGGGCGTGGCCGACGTCCTGAACTCGCTCACCCGGGCCGGCACCGGCGAGGTGTACCCGGCGGTGGTCTACGTCGCCGTCCGGCCGTCCCGTGGCGACCACCCGCAGGACCTGCCGACCACTGTCGTCACTGTGGTGGCCCGCCGTCCGTGGGCCAGCGAGGGGGAGTGGGAGGTGGTGCTGAAGGACAGGCAGCCGTACTCGCCCCTGGTGCCTGGCGGTCCTGCTCGGCAAGTTCGCGAGCGTCTCGTTCGCGGCCAACGCGATCCGCGGCTGCTGGCCGGGGCAAAGCGATCGGCACTCTCCAAACTGATCATCAGATGGTCTCCGGACAGCCTGAAGTGGAGTCGCCGTGGCGCGTCGTGGCGTTGCCGGGCGGGGCGCCCGGCCTACGGCACACTGTCAGACGACTGCCGCAGAGAGCCTGCCGCACAAGGCCCCTTCGTCTTCAAACTGATTGCCGGTCGTCGATGCCGGACGGCCGGGAAGAGCCGGGCACGACGAGAGCGGTTCCTACCCGAGCGCAGTCGTCCGATCCCGCCACCCTGAAGGACCCCGATGCCACGAATTCTCCGATGTCCGCGAACCGTGACCGCCCGCGGCGGCCCGCGCCGGCTGGCAGCCGTGCTGGTGGCCGCGCTGCTGGCACTGGCCCTCACCCCACCACCGGTCCGCGCCGACGCGCCCGGCACCCGGCTGTTCGCCGTCACCGTCACGCACATCGAGTGCGTAGACGACTGCGACGAGGTCGGCCTGGAGGGCCTGTTCGAGGGCCACGCCGACTTCTTCGTGAAGGTCTTCATCAACGGCGAGGAGCACCGGACGCCCACCCGGGACGACAGCCCCGACATCGACCCGTTCTGGACGGTCTCCGCCCAGGTCCCCGACACCCTGGACGACGTACCGGTCACCCTCCAGGTCTGGGACGAGGACGCCGCGCCCGGCGGCGACGACCTGGGCGACTCCAGCTCCCACGACGACGACAACAACCTGGACTTCACCGTCTCCTACGCCACCGGCAAGTGGCGCGACCCGGCCACCCCCTCCGGCGACCGGATCAACTGGCCGCAGTCGTGCTCCACCGGCGACGGCGAGGACGGCAGCGAGAACGACGGGCCGAGGGTGAAGGTCTGCTGGGAGATCAGCACACTCTCCGCCAGCGGCGACGAGGACGGTGACGGACTGCTCGACGGCTGGGAGCGCAACGGCTACAACGACGACGACGACACCGAGGTCGACGTCGACCTCCCCGCCATGGGCGCCGACCCCCGGCACAAGGACCTCTTCCTCGAGATCGACTCCCAGCCCGGCCACTTCCCGTCCCGGGCCACCCTCCAGGCCGTGAAGAACGCCTTCGCCTTCGCACCGGACAACGCCGGCACCAGAGCGACCGAGCACGGCGGGGCGGGCAACGCCCGGCCCAACCCCGACGGAAAGCCGGGCATCACCCTGCACGTGGACACCGGTGCCCCCCTCGACCCCAAGGCCTCCGAGGGCCCGTTGATCGGCGACTGCGCCGACGGCAAGGACAACGAGCACACCCCCGTCAGTCCGGACGGCGACGGCCGCATCGACGGCCTCGACGGCCAGTGCAACAAGGGCGAACCACTGGACGTCAGTTTCGAGGAGCCGGCCCTCGACTGTCGCGACGGCCAGGACAACGACAACGACCGGCTGCCCGATGCCAAGGACCCGGACTGCCACGCCGGCGAGGACCTCGGCGGCGGACAGATCCTCTCCGGCTCGCCCGACACCTGCGAGCTCGGGAGGAACTTCTTCGACAGCAAGAAGGTGAACTTCGAGAGGAGCCGCCGGTGGATCTTCCGCTACGCGCAGTCCGTCGCCTTCACCACCGACGACGAGCCGGCCGGTAAGGACTGCGCGCCCAAGGACGGGCACGGCGAGGTCGGCGGCAACGACTTCGTCGTGTTCACCCCGGACGCGGAGACCATCCTGCACGAGCTCGGCCACACCCTGAACCTGCGGCACGGCGGCCCCGACGAGGGCAACTGCAAGCCGAACTACGTGAGCGCGATGAACTACAACTACGGGTCACACGGCATCAACCGCGTCGGCGGCGGGTACATCGTCGACTTCTCGCCGCCGAGGATCACGCCCCAGGGCTTCGTCCGCGGTGTCGCGCCGCTGCCGGACCTCGTCGAGAACCACCTCACCGAACCGACCGTCCTGGACGCCACGGACCCGGTCAACGAGTTCGTGTTCACCGCCAAGGGGGGCGGGAGGACGCCGAGCCCGCTCAACGAACCCGCCGACTGGGACGGCGACGGCGACCCGGCATCCGGGCGGCCGATCGACCCGGTCAACCTCGACACGATCGGGTCCGCCAGCCGTCCCACGGACTGCACGAACGACACCACCGACTCGACCCTGCACGGCGCCGAGGACTGGCCGTTCATCTCCCTGCCGTTCCGCGACTTCGGCAACTCCGCCAACGCCCGGTCAACGTGGAGCAGGACCCGCCGCCGCCGCTGGCCGTGCGGACCGCCATGGCCGAGGAGATGAACACCACCGACATCGGCGTCACCCTCACCGACGGGCCCGACCCGGTCGCGGCGGGCACCGACGTCACCTACACCGCCGTCGTCACCAACCACGGCCCGCGTCCGTCCGCGGCGACCGTCCTGGCCGACACCCTGCCGCCGCAGGCCGTCTTCCTCACCAGCGACGCCGGCTGCCGCGCGGAGGAACAGACCGTCAACTGCGGCGTCGGTCACCTGCAGCCGGGTGCGAGCCGGACCCTGACGATCACCGCGCACGTCCCCGCCGACGTCGTCCACAACGCCGGCGGGCCCGTCACCCTGACCAACCGGGTGACCGTCGACAACCTGATGGGCCCCGACCCGGTGCCGGACAACGACACGGCCACCACCGAGACTACCGTCGTCGCGGTCGCCGACCTGACCGTCACCGACCTCACGGCCCAGCAACCACCCACCCAACTCCTGGTCGGCGAACCGGTCGACGTCACCCTGCGCGCCGCCGCCGCCAACAACGGTCCCTCCTCGCCGATGGACACCACCCTGACCATGCAGGCTGCCGCCGATCCGGGAGCCACCGTGACCCCGGCCACCGCCACCCAGTCCGTGGCCGCCCTCGCCACCGGCACATCCCGCACCGCCGACAGCACCTTCACCCTGCGCTGCGACCGGCCGGGCCCGCACGCCTTCCGGTTCACGGCCACGATCGCCCCCGCTCGGGAGGGCGACAGCGACCCCGAACCGGCGAACAACCACCGGCCGACCGAGTTCACCGCGGACTGCGTCCTCCCGGTCGCGATCGACATCGAGCCCCAGGGCACCCTCCCTGCCTCGGTGACCGTCCCGCGCGGACTGGTCACCGTCGGAGTGCTGACCACCGCCACAGGGGAGTACGGGCTGCCGCTCGCCTTCGACGCGACCCGCATCCAGGTGCCCACCGTGCGCTTCGGCCCGCGCAGGGTGGTGTTCGCCGGGCCGGGCGGCAGCACCGAACCGCACGGCCAGGGCCATCCGGTCGACGTCGTCGAACACACCGACACCCCGGGCACCGGGCTGAAGGACGGAGACCTCGACATGCTGCTGCACTTCGACACCGAGACCTCCGGCCTGCAGGCCGGCGACACCGAAGCCTGCGTCAAGGGCTCCTACATCGACCCCGCCGACGGCCGCACCTACCACTTCTTCGGCTGCCGCCCGGTCCGCGTCCTGCCCTACTGAACCGCACCCCGACCCGGCCCGTGCCCGCCCAGGCGGACACGGGCTGCCGGGGGTGCGGACCGGCCACCCCGGACCACCTGCACCCTCCGGCGCCCCATGCCCACCGCTAACGCCGATAGCCTCGTATAAGTGGCAATATGCGAGGCAACCTCTGTAGAAGAGATCCTCAGCAGAAGGGCCTCGCACGTGACGACCCAGCACTCCGACACCCCGGGCGCCGCTGGTAGGGCCGGTCACGACCCCGCCGCGACCGAGCACCGCGCCACCGACGCCGAGGCACGCGCCGGATTGGCCGACCGGGCGGCCGAGCGACTCTCCGCCGAGCTGCGCAGGTACAGCCAGCGGATCGACGAACTGGGCACCACACTCGCAGCCCAGGCGGCGGCGGACCGACGCGAACGGAAGGCCGCCACCCAAAGCGCACCAAGCGAACCCGAACCCTCCGACAACTCTCCGTGGTACGGCCGGAGTTCAACGACCGGCCTGATTCTGATCGTCGCTGGGCACGCTGCCGATCCTGGGCTCGCCGACACCTCGATCCCCGGCGGCTGGCCGATGGTGAACCACGGCAAAGGCTGGGAAGTCGACCGCAGCCCCCTCCGCGTGCCCTACAGCCCCCACCCTCACATCCCCACCCCGACGGAAGACAGCCGGTGAGCACCGAACCGGAGGTCCTGGACGGCGAACTGGTCGACCCCGCCAGGGCCGGTCGTCGGCGGCCGACAGCCCCTTGGACCTGGACGTCAGCAGCTTCCACAGGGACACCGTCCTGATCACTGGCGAGGCACTCCCGGCGGCCGCCGGGCACGTGGAGTACACCGCGCGGGACTTCGTCATCAGTCCGGAGACTGCCCGTCTGGTCCGCGCTGCCCGGCCGAAGAACACCGACCGGAACACCCGGAACCGGGTCAAGCTTTCGAGCAGTGGTGCGCCGAGCGCAGCCGGGTCGCCCTGCCGTGCACCACGGCCACCCTGATCGAGTACGTCGGATGGATGATCAACAGTGGCCGGTACGACCCGAACACGGTGTCCGCGTACAAGTCGTCCGTGGTCACCTGGCAGGAGCGCAGCACGCCCGGGAAGACCCGGCCGGGCACGATCGAGGTCCGCGAGATGATCGCCGCCTTCCGCGCGCGGTGGGCGAAGAGCAACACCCGAGAGGCAGTCGCCCGCGGTCCGCGAGGCAGACCTGGAGGCGATGCTCGCGACCTGCGCCGAGGGCCGGCCCGCCGACCTGCGCGACGCCGCGCTCCTGATCCTCGGCCGGCACCTGCTCACGCGCAGGGTAGAGCTCAGGCGGAGGCGGAGCTCGAGGTCTTGACCTTCATGAGTGAAGGGCACCCGGTGGAACGTCAGGTCCTTTACGCAGCGTCATCCGGCGAAATCGTAGTGGCTCTGGCCGGTAGCGAATGCCCTGACCCCTGGGGGCCTGCTTGATGTTCGCACCACAAGAACCCGCGAGGCCACGTCCGTGTAACGGCCCGCCGGGAAAGCAGGTCAGACCCGAAAGCAGGTCAGACCCGGTCGAGAGGCCGATGCGGCCCGTCCGGGAGCTCCGCTCGGATCGCGTCGCCGGGCCGGACCTCGCCGCCCCGCAGGACAATGCCCATGATTCCGGCCTTGCGCACCAGGTTGCCGGCCTCGTCGCGGCCGACAACCTGCTTCAGCAACCCGCGCTGGAAGTGGTCGATCTGCAGGCAGGGGTTGCGCAAGCCGGTGACCTCCACGACCGCCTCCTCACCGATGTGCAGAAGCGTGCCGACGGGCAGACCGGGCAGGTGGATGCCGCTGGTGGTGATGTTCTCCCCGAGTTCGCCGGAGGACACCTTGAATCCCTCGCGGCCGACTTCGGCGAAGAGCTCCTCATGGATGAGGTGGACCTGGCGCAGGTTCGGCTGGGTGGGATCCTGCGCGACCCGTGAGCGGTGCTTGACCGTCACCCCGGCGTGGACGTCCCCCTCCACACCGAGCCCCGCGAGCAACGTGATGCTGTCCCGGTTCGGTTTGGTGAACGAGTACTCGCCGTTGCTGCTGACTCCCGTGACCGTTCCGCCCATTCCTGAGCCCCCTCCTCCGTGGTGATGTCGGTCAAGAGCCTACGTGGCGCTGCACCAGGCCTCCCAGGTCGGATCAGCCGGGCCCGGGCCACCACACCCTGCGATCAATCGCGGGCCGGGCCGATACTGCCGGATGGCACTGGGTGGCCTGGGTCCTGCCCCTCTTCGGTCCCTGACCGCAGGCCCCACCGGCCGGCGCTTCTTCGCACGCCCGGAATCGTACGAGCGGCAGCAGGCTCGTCTGCAGCTGCTGATCGGCCGCGTGCGCGCCGCCTTTGTGAACCCGTCAGTAGCGATCGGTAGAGTGTGCACCTGGTCGGGACGGCTGCCTGCTACGCCGTCTTCTGTACCACCCTCATGAGAGCCCGTCAGGGCATGTGCCTGAGGCCTTACACGGATGACATGCTCCCGAACGGTCCGTACCGCCGTACCGGCCCCGGCCGGACGGCCGTTCCCCCGGACGGGGGTTCAGAGCAGTAGCGTGACAGGAGAAGTATGAGAATGACCTTGCGTTCGGCGCGCCTCGCCACCGGCGTCATAGCCCTCGCCGCCGCCGGCGTGTTCCTCGCGGCCCCCGGCGCCGCCGCCGCGAACCAGGGAATCGTCAACCCAGGTTTCGAGTCTGGCAACGACAACTCGTGGGGCCAGGTGTCGGTGGACGACTGGTACGTCCGCGGGATGTACGGGCAGCTGGTAACCGACAACCCGGCCTACCCCGCCCACTCCGGCACCTGGAAGGCCAAGCTCGGCGGCTATGGCTACGCCGGCCACCGGATCGACCAGACCGTCACCATCCCGGCGTACCGGGTTCCGGTACTGTCCTTCTGGATGAAGGCCGACTACGTCGGCATCACCCACCGGCTTGTGGTCGAGGCGGTCACCGAGGACGGCACCCGCACCCCGCTGTACACCCGCTACAACGCAGCTGGCGGCAGCGGCGGCTACGAGCAGGTGACTGTCACCTTTCCGGACTCCTTCTTCAGCGGCACCACCCGGAAGGTGAGCCTGCAGTTCACCCACTGGGAGGAGCGCGGCAACACCGCGCCGTTCCTCATCGACGACGTCAGCCTGGAATACCGCCTCAAGGTGGCCCGGCCGATCCACGACTTCCCCACGACCATCTTCAAGCCGGCCCTCCCGTAGCAATTTTCGGACGGTGCGGTGATCTGGTCGCAGAGCACCGACATCTCCACCCAGGGCCAGATCGCCAAGGACACCAGCTCCACCGCGACCCGCACCTACGCCTACGACCGGCTCGGCCGGCTCACAAGGCCCACCAGAGCACCACGGTCACCGGCTGCGTCACCCGCCAGTACGCGTTCGACGCGCACTCCAACCGGACCGCCAAGAGCACGACGCCCTCCGCGGCCGACGGCACCTGCGGCACCACCGGAGCAACCGCCGAGAGTGGGACTACGTTTCGCCGGTTGACTACGAGACCTGAATGAAGGCTGCCTGCCGACCTGCGGTCGGCAGGCAGCCTTTGCTGTATTGATCTGCACGCTTTTTCTTAGCTGCCCGCGTGTGAAGTATCTCGGCAGATGGATGGGGCCGGAAGGCATGTGAGGAGGCCGTCGGCGACGTCGAGGCAGCCCGTGGGCTCGCCGCTGCCCCGGTAGGAGGTGCCGTCGAGGTGGAGCGCTTCCGCGCGCACGAATTCGGCGGCCCGCTGTTCGACGGCGGCGAGGAAGTCGGCGGGGCAGCCGCCGGCGACCTGCTCCTGGTCCGGGAGGTACTCCCGGCTCCAGGTCGCCCGGCCACCGCCGCGTAGGCGGCGCGGTAGAGCTTCGCGACCGTGGCGGCGTGCTCGCGGTACTTGGTGACGGTCTCGGCGTGGTTGGCAAGGTAGTTCGCCCGGTGGCCGGCTGCCGCTCGATCTCCACCACCGCCGCACAGTGGGCGACGAAGTTGCGGATCGGCTGGACGCTCCCGGTCTCGATGGCCCCGCCATCGCCCCGGGGTCTGCCCGTCGACCATCTCCGGAAGGCGGTCCGCAGCAACCACGGCCAGCGCGGCCGGGTTCTGCTCGGGCGGGGGGATGAGCTCGACCCCCGCCTTGCACGGGCTGACCCGTGGCGGCACTCCTCTCCGCCGGTGTGAGGGTACTCGGCATCGACCGAACAGTCGGCACCATCAGGCACCACCGTTACAGGGGCACCGCGGGCTGGTGCGCAGTGGGACGACGCGGCCGCGCGTCACCGTGAGATGCGGGCTTCGATGCCGTCGAGCAGGAAGTCGAGGCCGATCCGGAAGGTGTGGTCGGCGTCCAGGTGGGCGGCATCGCGCACCACCGTGGCCAGCGCGGGGAATCGGCCGGTGGCGAAGGTCCGCTCCAGATAGGGCCCGAGTGAGGCCTGCCAAAGCTTCTCGTCCATCCCGGTGGCCCGCTCGGCACGCCGCTCGGCGATCTCCCGACGCACCGCGCCGATCACGTACGCGTTGACTGCGGCGACCACCGGCATGATGGCGTCCACGTCGACGCCGCCCAGCGCGGCCACCACGGTCTCCCCGCTGGCCAGCGCGTGCGGCCCGAGCTGGGGTCGGCCGCCCAGTAGATCGGCGAGCCATTCATGCTCGTGAGCGGCATGCCGAGTGGCTTCGGCAAGAGACCGGAGCACCTCCTGCCAGCCGTCTCCGACCGGCCGGATCTCGGCGTGGACGGCGTCGACCATCAGGTCGAGCAACTCCTCCTTGCTGGCGATGTAGCCGTACAGCCGCATCGGACGGACGTCCAGCGCGGTGGCGACCTTGCGCAACGACACCGCGTCCAGGCCGTCCGCGTCGGCCAGTTGGATCGCCGCTCGCACGATCCGCTCCCGGCTCAACGGGGCCGGCACGGGTCGATCCGGCGGCTCCGGCCTCTCCCACACCAACATGCGCCAACGATACACCGCATCGGTCGATACAGTGTATCGGCCAGTACGGCGTATCGAAGGGGGAAGCAACCATGACCATCGCCATCGTCGGAGCCGGCCTCGGCGGCCTGGCTCTCGCCCGTGTGCTGCACGTGAACGGCATCGACGCCGTCGTCTACGAACGCGAGCCGTCACGCGACGCGCGTGGCCAGGGCGGCATGCTCGACCTGCACTCCGGGACCGGGCAACGGGCGCTGCGCGAGGCCGGCCTGACCGACCGGTTCCACGCCATCGCCCGTCGCGCAGGGCAGGACATGCGTCTTCTCGAGCCGGACGGCACCCTGCTGCTCCAGGAGGACACGCCCGACGACGCCCCGCTCGAGCGACCCGAGGTCGACCGTGCCGATCTGCGCGACCTGCTGCTGGACTCTCTTCCCGAACACGCGGTGCGCTGGGGCCACGCGTTCGAATCCGCCGACAGCGGCCTGCTGCACTTCGCCGACGGCAGCAGCGCGACGTATGACCTGCTGGTCGGCGCCGACGGCGCAAACTCCCGCGTCCGCGCGCAGCTCACCGACGCCCGACCGGAACATATCGGCCAAAACGTCATCGAGCTCGGAATTCCCGACATCGACCGCACCCACCCCGACCTGGCGGCGATGGTCGGACGCGGCAACTACTGGGTGCTCGGCAACGGACAATCCCTGGCGGCGCAGCGCAACGGTGACGGCCGCGTACGCGTCTACCTCAGCTTCTACAACTCCGCCGAGGACTGGTTCGCGACCAGTGGGATCCCGTTCGGCGACCCGGCCGCCGCCCGGGTGCGGCTGATCGACCTGTTCACCGGCTGGGACTCACGGTTCACCGCACTGATCGCAGCCTGCGACGACACGATCCTGCCACGGTCGATCACCACTCTCCCGGTCGGTCTGACCTGGCCGTCGACGCCGGGCGTCACGCTGCTCGGCGATGCCGCGCACCTGATGCCGCCGGTGGGCGAGGGCGCCAACATGGCGCTGCTCGACGGTGCCCTGCTCGGCCTCGCACTGGCCGCGCACCCGGACGACTTGCTCGCCGCCGTCAAAGAGTACGAACGCGAGATGTTCGAACGCACCAGCGCCGCCGGCCGGCAGTCCGCGCACATTCAGGAAATCCTGATGTCGCCGGACGCCAGCCAGAAAATGCTCGCATTCTTCCGACCTGACGGAACGTGAGCCCCTACAAGGTCTGTAGGGGTCGCTCCATCGCGTTCTGCCGACGGTCCCGGAGGACTGCGGGTCCTATGTGCGCTCCACGGGCGTCCTCCTTGGGGGAGGCCACCAGTGGTCGAGGGAGTCGACGGTGTCGTCGAGGGCCCAGCCGAGGGACACGGCGAGCGGGTGCTCGTGGAGGACGTGCAGGGTGTAGGTGTCGACCGCAGGGGGTAAAGGTTGCGGCCGCCGCCGGCCTCGGTGAGCTGCACCCCGCCCCCGGCCGGCGCCGAGCGGGTCACCGGCGAGCTCTACGCCCGGGCCGCCGAGCACTACGACCCGAAGGCCCTGGCGACGCTGACGATTGCGATCGGGCAGGTGAACTTCTTCGTCCCGCTCGCCCTGATCGGCAAGCCGATCCCGGGTGTGAGGCCCGCGGAGCAGTGGGCCTGAGCCCGGCCCGACCGGCTCCGCACCTGGCCGGCCGGCCACCCGGCCGGCCACCCTTGCCCCGGGTCGAGACGCATCCCCTAAGGTAATCAGGTGCGTTCAACCGGGGGAAGGAAGCAGCACATGATGAGACGTCTTGTTCCAGTGATCGCAGCGATGTTGGCCCTCGCCGCCTGCAGCTCGGCCGGGTCCGCCGGCCGACAGGTCAGCAGCGACGGCGAGCTGGCCTGCACGCTGGTGCGGATGCTGCCCGACCGGATGCCCGACCAACCGGCCGATGGCTCGTCGGACCACTCCTGGGACGTCGCGGTGGGCCGGCTGAACACGGCCGCAGAGCTGGCCCGGGTGGCCGCCCTGGAGGACACGAAGTACCAGCCGCTCGCCGACACACTCGCCACCGCACGGCAGACGTTCTCCACCACCTTCGACATCCACCGTGCCGAACCGGGCATCAAGCAGGCACGCACCCACTGCTGACCACCACCAGACCCACTGCCGAGGAGACCGCTGTCAAGGCGGCAACCGTCCGCGCTGCGCGACGTCGGCGTCGATCCCCACCCGCAGCCGCCGCGCGGCGGCTGCGGGCAGCCGTCCGGGGACGGCTGTCCGGCGGTGGGCGGCCGATGGCCGGCGTGCGCCGCCGTAGGTGTGACCGACCTCCACGCGGTCCACGCGGGGCAGGTCCGAGCCGTGGGCGGGTACTCGGGAGGGCTCATGACCGCCGAGCGGGCGGATGGACCAGCGGGTGAAGGGCTGCCCGAGCCTGGCCGGGCGGGTGGTGGCCGTCTGGACGACGAAGTCCCCGTCGTCAGGGCTGAGCAGGCGGGGACGGCCTCCCGCCCACCGAGGGTCCAGGCAGGCCAAGCCGATCTCGTTGAACAGGCCGGTCTCGTTGAACCGGTGGATCACATCGCGCACCGTGTCCTCGTCGGCCTGGACCAGTTGGGCGATCACCGGAACCCGGGTTCCCGCCGGCCGAGGCCAGCAGCATCATCGCCCGCCGGTAGCGCACCGCGTTCGTGCTGCCCCGGCGCACGGTCCGCTGCAACTGCTGGCCTTCCTGGTCCGCAAGCCTTCGGACCCTGACCGGCTCTGCCACTCGCCTCGTTCCTCCGAGTTGGGACGTCTCGCGACATCCAACCGGCTCAGGACCTGCCAGCGCCAACCCGGTGAACCTTCTCGGTCAGAGCACTGGCCGGCCCGTCCGGCGGGTCATGGCGTCGTGGGCCCGGATCGTGCACAGCACCCTGACGGGGTATGCGCGGTGTCCCTACGGCGACGAGGACGGTCCCGTGCCGGGGTGCGACCGGGACCACCAGGAGTTCCTCTTCGTCGAGCGGCTGGTCGGCGTTCTGGAAGCGGACCGATCACGGCCTGAGCCCCGCCCCACGACCTGAACAATGGCGCCGACGCGAGGCGACCACATGATCCGCGACGACGGCCCTGTCCGTGCCCGTCGGTAGCATCCTCGCCGTGGATCAGGGAGAGAACGACGGCGCGATGTCCGTCTGGGAGTTCGACACCGCACAGGTGGAGCAGATCTGGCTCGACACGCGCGAGGTGTTCGGCAACAAGCTGTGGGTGGAGGGGATGCTCTACGGCGTCTTTCCGGAGGAGTGGCAGGAGGAGGCGGAGGAACGGTCCGGCACGGACTTCTTCGACGTGCTCGTCTCGGCTGTGCAGGGCTACGACGAGGGCGACCCCAGCGGGATCTTCGTCTCGTTCCGGCGCGAGTTCGCCGAGTACGGCATCAGTACGGTCTTCGCCCCGCACCCCCGGCACGGCGACGTCCTGGAGCGGGCCCGCCGGATCGCAGCGGGCGAGCCGCTCCCCGGGCCGGCCCCCTGCCATCTCGACGAGACCGCCGTCGCCGGGATCTGGGACGCGCTCGCCCACGGCTTCGCCCACTGCGGGTCCGACGTGACCAGGTGGTTCCCGGAAGAGACCCTCGACGACTTCGAACTCGCCGCCGACGAAAGGATGTTCACCTACATCAGCGGCGTACTGGACGGACTGGCGCCGGACGACGACCGCAGCCTGGTCTTCCCCGGCCTGCGTGACCTCGCAGCCGGGTACGGCATCGCGCTGACCTTCGCGCCCCACCCGCGGTTCGGCGACCTGATCGGGCGGGCCGACCGCCTGCGGGCCGGTGAACCCGTTCCCGGGCCCGGCCCCTGGCACCTCGACGGGCCGACCGTGGCGGAGCTGTGGCGGCGCATCGCCGACCCGGGTAGTTACCTCCCCTCCGTGCTGAACGAGGCCCTGCCCGCCGACCTCGTCGAGGCGATCGAAGAGGTGACCGGCCGGTGGGCGTCCCACACCATGACGCAGCTGACCGACGATCTCACCGAGGACGGCGACCCGAGCCTGCTCCTTGCCGCACTGCAGCGGACCTGCGCCCGGCGCGGCCTGGTGGTGGCCTACGCGCCGCACCTGGAGCACGGCGATGTGATCGCCCGCGCCCGCGAACTCACCGCGGCGAAGAGCTAAGGCCTCTCTTTCGGATCTTGTCGGATCAGCGTACGGCAGCGCGCACCCGGGATTCGAAAAGTGAGAGTCCGGGAGGGTGGCCTCGGCCGGCGGCGCGTTATGTCGGTGTGCGGTGGTAGCCATGGGGCGGGCGGTTCTGAAGGGCAGGTGCGGTGGGTAATGAGCTGGTCTGGGACATGGACCGGGTGGGCAGGGACGGGTGGGAGGTGTACGAGTGCACCCCATTCGATGTTCTCCAGGGCTGTCACGTACGGGCGCGGCGGTGGACTGCTGCGGGCCGGTGGCGAGTTCCCGCAGCTCTTCGACCCGTCCGTGCCGCGCCAGCAGCTCGGTGTAGAACTCGACCGTGTTCCGCGGCCCGTACCGGCGAGCGGCAACGTCCGCGCCCAGCGACCTGATCGCCTCGTCCGCCCGGCCGGACCGCTCGAGGACCAGAGCCGACGGTATCGGGCGTTGAGGACGGTGCCGCGCCGGGACAGGATCAGCGGCGCGTGGTCCTCCTGCACGCAGATCAGTACCCGGTAGCCGTCCCACTCGGGGGTGTACTGGACCTCGCCGGGCCGCCCGGCCTCGGGCGGCAGGGTGCGGGTGAGGACCGGCTGCATCATCGGGATCGGTGGGCGCAGCACCACGGGCCGTCGTGTACGGGGCACACCGCCCAGCGTCATGCCCGGTACGGTGCGCCGCGGCGGCCGGGCCGGACGATCACCGGCCCGGCCCAAGCAGGAGCGGCTATCCGGGCAGCTCGGTGCGGGGTGAGGGTGGCGCGGTGGCCGATCCGGTCCGGCGGCGCCAGGGTGGCCCGGTAGCCGTCGGTCCCAGAGCGTGGGCGGCCTGCCGTTCGGCCTCCCGCAGCCGGGCGGAGTCGGCGCGCTGCTCGTCGGTCAGCTCGACGTCCAGCCCGCTCGGCAGCGTGCGCAGGTAGTCGAATCGCTGTTGCCAAGGACCGTAGTCAGGTCTCAGCATTCCGGGCATTCCGGGCATTTAGGCCCGGAAGGTCCGTCACACCACCGAAGCGTGAAGGCTTCGGTTTGAGGATGGTCGCTCATTGCTCCCGCCCGGTGATCATCTTGAGCATGGCCTGGGCTGTGTTGTCCTCGGAGTTGATCCCCTGGACGACCTCGGTGCCTTCAAAGGCGACGGCCTCGGTGCCGCGGGCGAACATGGCCTGCTCGTATTCGCCGAGCGCGGCCTCGATGTCGTCGGGTTGCGCGGCGAGGGCCTTGCCGAGTTCGGCGCCGTCGAGCATGGCCAGGTTGGCACCTTCGCCGTTCGGGGCCGCAAGGTGGGCGGCGTCCCCGAGCAGAGTCACCCCTGGCACCCGGTCCCACCGGTGCCCGGTCGGCAGACTGTAGTGGGGGCGCAGGACCGGTGCGGTGTCGGCGTCCGTGATCAGCGCGGTGAGCTCACGCGCCCATCCGTCGAACTCGCGCGCGATCCGTGCGGTCGCGGCGGGGACATCGGTGAAGTCGATGGCGGCGAACCAGCCCTGCGGCCTGGACAACGCCACGTAGGCGTGCAGGGTGTCGCCGCTCTCCCGGTGGGCGAAGATCTCCTTCCCCGGCGCGGGCGCGATCATCGACCCGCCGCCGACCACCTTCGCGGCGGCGGTGTGCCGCGTGTCTGCGCCGTACAGGTAGGTCTCGACGAACGACGTGCCGGCGTACAGAGGCACGGCGTCGGAGAGCAGCGGCCGGATGCGCGACCACGCGCCGTCCGCGCCGACCAGAAGGTTCGTCACGACGGTGGTGCCGTCGGCGAAGGTCACCTCGTGGTGGCCGTTGCCGAGGGCGCGGGCATGGCTGACCTTGTGCCCCCACCGGACGGTGCCGGCCGGGAGCGAGTCGAGCAGGATCCGTCGCAGGTCGCTGCGCTGCACCTCGGGGCGTCCACCCGTGCCGTCGTCGGCTTTGTCGAACAGAACGGTCCCGTCCTGCTCGACGAGCCGCATCGTCTGGCGTCCTCCGATGGTGATGGCGTGGAACTCATCCATCAGGCCCGCTGTCTCCAGGGCGAGCTGCCCGTTGTAGTCGTGGATGTCGAGCATCCCGCCCTGCGTGCGTTCCGTCGGGGAGGACTCGGCCTCGTAGACCGTGACCGGCATTCCGTGAACGTGCAGGACGCGGGCCAGCGTGAGGCCGCTGAGTCCGGCGCCGATGATCGTGGCGGGGGTGTGCATGGTGGCTCCTCGGGATCGGGTTGGCCGATGAGCTGCGGCCGCCTGTTCTCGGAAAGCGTGTCGGAGTCCGCCGACACGCCGCTGTCATCGGACCGACAGGCGACCGACACTGCAGATCAGGCTGCAAGCGGGTTGGAGCAGGCCATGGTGGAGGTCGGCGCGTATCTCACAGCGGATCCGCAGGCGCTTGAACTGGTGGAGCCGGGCGAAGGTCCGCTTGGCTTCGTTCACGGGGTTACGACAGCAGATGTACGCTCGCCGAGCAGTGCGCGGATGGCGACGTGTTCGATGTTCACGAGAATGACAGCGGTCGTGTGGCGGCTGTCCCTGTGGTTGCGTCCACCAGTCGAGGGGTGTGCCCCATCACAGCCTGGTGGCCAGCCAGATGGTCACAGCCGCGGTGGTGGTGAGCCCGACGTTGAGTGCGATCCGGCGGTCTTCGCCGGTCAGGTGGACGGCGATCGCACCGGCCTGGAGGAGTACGAAGCCGCCGGCCGCGGCCGGCGCCAGTTGGGGCGCGATGCCCGTCAGCGGCGGCAGGACCAGGCCGGTCGCGCCGAGTATTTCGACCGCCCCCAGCGCCCTGAGGGCGGTCGAGCGAGATGTCTCACGTCTCAAGCAGCCGGCCAGGGAGCCTTGTTGGTCACCTGTCCTGCCGCACTGGACCTGCCGCACGCGCTCGTTGAGCGGGTCACGATGCTGATCGTCACCCGCGAGGGTGACCGCCGATGCAAGCCCCGGCCTTCGCAGCGGGCACTGGTGGCGCTGGTGTATCTGCGCAAGCACGACACCCTCGCGCAGATCGCGGCCGACTTCCGGATCAGCGTCGGCACGGCGCACGCCTACGTGCACCAGGTCACCGGCCTTCTCGCCCGCAAAGCACCCGGCCTGACCCGGGCCCTCCGCGAGGCCGACCCGGAGTACGTCCTGGTCGACGGCACCCTCGCCGAGTGCGGCCGTGTCGGGGACGGGCACGCCGACTACTCCGGCAAGCACCGCCGCCACGGTGTGAACCTCCAGGTCATCACCGGCCCCGGAGGCAGGCTCGTGTGGATCTCCCGCGCCCTGCCCGGCGGCACCCATGACCCGACCGCAGCCCGCTCCCACCGCCTCGTGAAGACCCGCATCCGGCTCTGCATCCCCGCTCTGGCCGCCATGACCCACACCGGCGCCGGCGGCACGTTCGCCGTGCCGACCAGGCGCCGCCTCGCAAGGAGCTCAGCGCCGGGCAGAGATTGTTGAACCGGGCCCACGCCCGACTCCGCCACCCGGTCGAACGCGGCGTGGCCGCGCTCAAGCGCTGGAGGATCTTCCGCCACGCCCGCTGCAGTCCGAACTGGCTGATGTCAGCGGCCAAGGCTGTCCTCACCCTGGAGTTGCACCCCTGAAAGAGCTCGGTAACCTCCAGCGTGCGCGGCAGCCCATGACCTTCGGCGCTGCCACGCCCAACCGGGCCCGAGACACCCACGTTCGGCACAGCCGGAAGCCGTCCCGGGCAACAAAAAACCCGAGACGCACTGGCGTCCCGGGGAATTCCCTCGTATATTAGGAGGTTCCGTGCGTTCATTTCGGAATTGCTCGAATCTGAACTCCTGGAACCTTATGGCGTCAGTATATGCGAGCGGGAGCGGAATTGTCAAACGACGAAATTCTCCGGGAGCAGGAATTCATCGACCTGCTCCGCGGACGCCTGGCCGAGCTGGAGGCGCAGGCCGCCGCCGGGGTCGGCGCCGCGCTGGCGCAGGCGCCGACCAGCGGGCAGATGCTGCTGGAGCGGGACCTGCAGGTGGCCGAGCAGAGCGGGCTGCTGGCCGTCTACTCCTCCGGAGAGCACGGACTCTGCTTCGGGCGGCTGGCATTCCGGGACGGGACCGACCATCACATCGGCCGGATCGGAATCCGCGCCGACGACGAGGAGCGGACGCCGCTGGTCGTCGACTGGCGCGCCGATGTCGCCCGCCCGTTCTACCTGGCCACCGGCCACGAGCCGATGGGCCTCCGCCGGCGGCGGCACATCACCACCGAAAGGAACCGGGTCACCGCCCTGCACGACGAGATTCTCGATCTCGACGACGCCGAACGCACCGGCCACGAGGGCGCGGACGCCGACGCCGTGCTGCTCTCCGCGCTGGACGCCGCCCGCACCGGCCGGATGCACGACATCGTGCGGACCATCCAGGCCGAGCAGGACCGGATCATCCGCGCCCCGCACCGCGGCGTGCTGGTCGTCGAGGGCGGTCCCGGCACGGGGAAGACGGCAGTGGCCCTGCACCGCGCCGCGTACCTGCTCTACGCCCACCGCGAGCTGCTGGCCCGGCGCGCGGTGCTGATCGTCGGGCCCAACCCGGCCTTCCTCGGCTACATCGGCCAGGTGCTGCCCTCGCTGGGAGAGACCGGGGTGCTGCTGGCCACCCCCGGTGAGCTCTTCCCCGGCGTGCACGCCACCGGCACGGACTCGCCCGAAGCGGCAGCCGTCAAGGGCGGCGCCGCCATGGCGGACGCCCTCGCCGCCCACCTCCGCGACCGGCAGGCCATGGGCTGGCCGGAGCTGCGCATCGACCACGAGGACGGCGAACTGGTGCTGGACCGGGAGCTGGTCGCAGCCGCCCGCGAACGCGCCCACAACACGCGGCTGCCGCACAACCTGGCCCGGCCGCACTTCGCCTTCGCGGTCATCGACGGGCTCACCGCCCAGCTGGTGGACCGGATCGGCGCCGACCCCTACGGCGGCCCGAACCTGCTCGGCGCCGACGACCGGGCGCTGATCGGCAAGGGCGTCGCCGCCAGCGCTCAGGTCCACGCCGTGATCGACGAACTGTGGCCGCTGCTGACGCCGGAGCAGCTGGTCGCCGACTACCTGGAGGAGCCCACCCACCTCCCGGACACCGACGCCGAGGCCGTCCGCCGCGCTCCCTGCGGGCCCTTCACGGCCTGGCCGTGGACCCCGGCGGACGTGCCGCTGCTGGACGAGGCGGCGGAACTGCTCGGCGAGGACGACTCGGCCCGCCTCGCCGCGGAGGAAGCGCAGCGGCAAGAGGCCATCGCCTACGCCCAGGGCGTGCTGGACCTCTCCTACGGCTCGCGCAGCCACGAGTTCGCCGACCGCGAGGACGAGGACTCCGAGGAGCTGGCCGCCCACGACCTCATCGATGCCGAACGGCTGGCGGACCGTCAGGAGGAGGCGGACCGGCGCACCGCTGCGGAGCGCGCGGCGGCGGACCGGACCTGGGCCTTCGGCCACGTCATCGTCGACGAGGCGCAGGAGCTGACCCCGATGCTGTGGCGGCTGCTGATGCGACGCTGCCCGACCCGCTCGATGACCCTGGTCGGCGACCCGGCGCAGAGCTCCGAACCGGGCAGCTGCGGCAACTGGTCCGCTGCGCTGGGCCCGCACGTGGGCGAGCGCTTCGAGCGGGTGCTGCTGGACGTCAACTACCGCACCCCGGCCGAGATCATGGACGTCGCGGCGGGCGTGATCCGCGCGACGGACCCCGGCTTCGAGCCGCCGCGCTCGGTACGGGCCACGGGCGTCCGCCCGTGGGCGCGGAGGGTCGCGGCGGCGACCGGGCTGGCCGACGCGGTGGCGGCGTGCGTCGCGGCGGAGCCGGTCCCGGCGGACGGCGCGGGCGGGCGACTGGCCGTGGTGGCGCCGGCGCGCCTGCTCGGCGCCTTGGCGGCAGTGCTGCCCGACGCCGACCACGGACCCGAGCCGGACCTCACCCGCCCGCTGGTCCTGCTCTCGCCGGCGCAGGCGAAGGGCCTGGAGTTCGACAGCGTGCTGGTGGTCGAGCCCGCCGAGTTCGGCCGCGCAGAACTCTACGTCGCGCTGACCCGCGCCACGCAGCGGCTCGGCGTGGTGCACAGTGCGCCGCTTCCGGAGGGCCTGGAGTTGCCGGCGCCGACCACGACCTGACGCGACCCTCGAGAGTCCGTTGCTCGCTAAAGACGGTGGGTGGTCTGGGCACTGCCGGGGTGCACGGCTGGCCGGCAGCGGGTGAGCGCAGGCTGTCCGAGGCCGGGTGCAGGATACGGATCATGTCCTCGCACGAGATCCCCGCTACGGCGGGCCTGGACCCGGCCGCGGTGCTTCACAGCACCGCCGGACAGCTCGGCTGCGGCTGTGGCCCGACAGCGTGTGCGCGATGATGATCCACCCCTTGCGGGTGGGGGTACCCGGCCGGAGGTCGGGGGAGGGCGCCCGGCGTCGTACGCCTGGCAAGATCCGGGGGAGAGGGCTTAACTCTCCATCACCAGGGCCAGCATGGTCAGCGCAAACCCGACGGTCACGGATGCCCAGAGCGCCGCGGGGACCCTGCCCAGCCAGCGCGGCCGGGGCTCCTTGAGGGTGCGGGAGGCGATCAGCAGGCCCGCGCCGACCGCGGCGACCCCCATCAGGGCGACCCCGGTAGGGAGGACCGTGCCACCGCCCCAGATCCAGGCATCGCCGTGGACGTACCGGGCGCGCACCGAGTCCGGATGCTGGCCCCCGCACCACCAGGGCTTGTTCGGGTGGCTGCCCTTGCACGAGTTCGGCGTCAGGTACGCGTCGCCCGAACCGCCCCTCAGCTCGACGCCCTCGACCTCCGGGCCGCCGTCGTCGGGCCGGAAGTCGCCGTAGCAGTGGTGCGTCGTACCGCTGCCGCCACGCTCGGTGGAATACGGCCGATCCTGGCAGCTCGTCACCTTCAGCATGCCGCGCTCGCCCACCAGCCCGGCGCCCGCCAGGGTCTCCGACCCGAAGTGCACGAGCACCCAGAGCCCGACCGCCACCACGTTCAGCGCGACGTACAGCAGACCGATCCGCCGCGCAGTGCCCCCGCCCTCAGTTGCCATCCGCCCACGGTAAGCGCCGGGGGTGACAGGCGTCAGCCCCCTGTAGCCCGGGGCGGCCACTCCCCTGTGACGCGGGTCATGCCCCTGCCCTGCCTGCTGACCGGCGCCCTGGTGCAGCTGATCGGTGGCCCGGACCACCGGTACCGCACCAACGTGCCAGCCGCCGCCGGCAGCCGGTGCCGTGCGGCTGCCTCTCGATCTCACCCACGGTCTTCTCCCATGGTCCCGACGCCGTGGTGGACGTCGGACCGGGACGCGAGCAGCGGCGGGTGGCCCCGCAGGCTGACACTCCATCAGTGATCTGACGAGCCGAGACAGTAGGAAGCCCGCGGCGCCGATCAACCCCTGTGGGCCACTGATTTCCGGACCGCTCAAATCGCGGACGAATGCATGGAACCGCGCGGCATACACCACCCGTCGCGCGAATCAAACCCCGCGCGACCTGCACCGATCACCACCAGCGGGGCACCGCGCCACCGTTCGTCGGACTATTGCGAGCTTCCTCGAATACCCCTTGCCGACGTCGTAGGCTCCCGCCCGTGCCCTCTCTCACCAAGGACCCCCGCCACAACCGCCTGCTCTCCGTGCTGCCTCCGCTGCTCACCCGTTCCTGCCCGCCGCGGGCCGGTGGCTACGGTGGATCCTGGGAGATCCGCCTGACCCACGAGGAGGCCGAGGAAGCCGGCGGGCTGGACCTGCTGCGCTCGGCGATGCGCTCTGCCGCCCGCTCGCTCGGCTGGCGCTTCGAGACATACGGCATGGCGACGCAAGACGGTGTCATCGTGGGGATCGTCGATCGCAGGCCGGTGCCGCAGGAGTTCACCGGTGCGGTCGAGCGGGTCTGGCTGCCCCGGATGCGGACCGCCGCCGAGACGGCCGGGAAGCCCCAGGTCGACGGCGGCCACCGGGCGGCACCCGGGTCGGTGTCCGTGACCACCCAAGAATTCAGGGCCGCCCTCTCCGGCCAGTAGGCCCGCAGACCTCAACGATCCGGTTCGGTCGGCGGACCGGTCCCGGCCGGCCACGAGGAGCTGCGCTGTTTGACCTGCTGACGGGCGGTCATACTGGCGATCATGAGTGATGACCGTCGCCCCCTGGGCCTGCCGGAGTTCTCCGCCCCCGCCACCGACCGGCCCGACGCGGCCGACGACCATCGGATCACCGCCTCCGAGGTGTCGGTGCGGCTCTCGTAGTCGCAGGCCAGGCGGCGTGAGCGCATCAGCCACGCGAACGGCCGCGGATACCGTTCGTGATGCTGCCGAGCGTCAACTCCGCGCTGGCGGCGCATCCGCAGTTTGAAAGAAGCGTCGAGACGCTGCGCGGGGCTGGCGTGCGGGTGCTGTACGGGGAAGGCGAGTTCGTGCCGAAGGCGCCGGAGGAAAGCGATCGGGCGGCGTACCCGTGGGAGGTGGCGCTGGGGGCGGTGGAGCAGGCCTGGGTGGTGGAGTCGGGGCTATAGTGCAGGCGTTTTGGGGCAGTCGGTAAGGCCGTGCCCCGACCGCATCGCCGAGGAGGCCGTCCGATGGGACCCGTCACGCTGATCACCGGGGGATCGACCGGCATTGGTGCCGCCACCGCCCGAGCCCTGCTCAAGGAGGGCCACCGGGTGGCTGTCACCGGACGGGACGCGGACAAGCTGGCCGCCTTCGCCGCCACGGCCGGAGCGGGCGAGCGGCTGCTGACGATCACCGGGGACACCAGCGACGAGCACGACGTCGCCGCCGCCGTGCGCCGCGTGGTGGACACCTGGGGCCGGCTGGACAACGTCATTGCCAACGCCGGGTTCTCGCTGCCCGGGAATCTGGAGAGCCACGCCCCCGAGGACATGCGGGCCATGGTCCTCACCAACGTCCTGGGCCCGGCGCTGCTGGTGCGGGAGACCCTGCCGCAGCTCAGGGAGTCCAAGGGCCGGATCGTGCTGATGGGTTCGGTCGCGGGAGTGCGCCACACGCCCGGCAACCTGTACTCGGTCACCAAATGGGCCGTGCACGCGCTGGCCGAGAACACCCGGCTGCTGGTCGGCCAGGACGGGGTCGGCGTGACCGTCGTCGCTCCCGGGGTGGTGGACACCCCGTTCTGGGACGAGCGCGGCGGCAGCCCCGAGACGGCGCTGACCGCCGAGCAGATCGCGAACACGATCGTCTTCGCCCTCAACCAGCCTGCGGGCGTGGACATCAACCACATCACCATGCGGCCGACCGGGCAGCTCGGCTGAGCAGCCGTCAGAAGCGATTCCCAATCCGAAGGCAGGGTCAAGTTTTCCCAGGTCAGGTGCCTGTCTGTCCCTCGGTAGGCATGCTCGAACCGTTGTGTCGGCGCGGGACTGGCCCGGCAGTGTCCTGGCACCCGAGTTGTGCGGGAGGCCCCACTTCCATGCCCAGCCGACCAGAGGAGCACCCGACCGAGTCGTCAGACTCGAACTCACGATCACCAAGCTCGATTGAACAACGGCTACTCACTCCCGCAGAGGTGAGACGCCGATGCGGGGCTGCCGTCAACCCCGCGAATGTACCGTCGACTATCAAGTGACGAACCATCACCTCGCGGGGTGCCTGCTGCCCGCCGAGGACGACCCGCCCTGCCGGTCATTCGACCGAACGAGGCCGGTCAATCCGACGGAATGCCGGATCGACTGGCCTCGTTGCTTGCAAGTTCGCCATCGGGTCCTCCGCGCTTCGCGGAGGGCCCGATATGTTTTGGCTGGTCAGGTGGGTGTCGGGGGTGGGGTGGATCAGCAGGAAAGCCGCCGCGGCGCGGTGGGATCCCGAAACCCTCACAATCGCTGTCAGGCCCCTGGGCTCGTCGACGCCGTCCTCGGCCCTGCTATCGCAGAAGGCTCCGCGATGGCAGTGCGTCCTCACGCCTGGGGCAGCGCCTGACTTCCTTGGCGCTGCCGCCGGCGGTAGTTGCGCATGGACACCTGGGAGCCGCAGCCGGGACTGCAGTACAGCCCGCCCCCATTGCGGGTGCGGTCGAAGAAACCGAAATGGCATGGGGGGTTCCGGCACGCCTTGATGCGCCCCCAGTCGCTGCTCTGGGCGAAGGTCGTCACCGCAGCCAGTACGGTTCCGAACACACGCTCCACCCCCGCCTGCGGCGATGCCAGCTCGACGCCACCGGCCGTAACCACCGTCGCCAGCGGGTAGAGCGAACCCGCGCGCCGCAGGTGCCGCTCGGCATGCTGCAGCGGCTCACCCAGGCTCTCCTCGTCGCCCGAGTGCGCGAGCAGCACGGTCACCAGGGCATCGCGCAGCTCGCGCGCGGCCGCGGCATCGGCATCGGTCGCCACGGTTTCGCCGCCGAACTCGTCGTACTCCGCCAGCCACGCCGCGAACGAGTCCCCGTCCCCGAACAACTCCCGCCGACCGGACCCGTCCGCGCGCGTGTTCACGAACGCGAGCACGGTCTCCACCGCCGGTGTGACGGTGCGCGGGCTGAGTTTGGGAGATCCGGCTGCCGCACTGCTCATGCCCTCACCCTACATCAGCAGGAAGAGGCACTAATCCGTCTAACGGGCAACCTGGAACGTTAACCGGCTTGACTCGTTGCGATCTAACTAACTACGGTCGCAACATGAACGGAACATCCAACCAGCAGACCCACCCCCGCACATGGCTGATCACCGGCGCGACGTCCGGCATCGGCCGCGAACTGACGCTCCAGGCACTCGAGAGCGGCGACGTCGTCTCGGCGCTCGCCCGCGACACCGCTTCCCTGGACGAACTGACCGGAGTGCACGGCGAGCGCCTGCTCCCCATCCAGGCGGACGTGCGTGACGAGCAGGCCGTCCGGGAAGCGGTGGAGCGCACGCTCGCACGGTTCGGCCGTATCGACGTGGTGGCCAACAACGCCGGCTACGGACTGTTCGGAGCTGTCGAGGAGGCCTCCGACGCGCAGATCCGCGCGGTGTTCGACACCAACGTCTTCGGAGTGCTCAACGTGCTCCGCGCAACGTTGCCGGTGCTCCGCGCCCAGCGATCCGGGCACATCCTCCAGGGCTCGTCCGTCTACGGGCAGTCCGCCCATCCCGGCGTGGGACTGCTGGCCGCGACCAAGCACGCGGTCGAGGGGCTGTCGGACGCGCTGGTGGCCGAGGTCGCACCGCTCGGCATCAAGGTCACGATCATCCAGCCCGGGCTGACCGCGACCCCCTTCCTGGCCAACCTCGATGTCGCGGCCGGCCTGGCCGACTACGACCAGACCGTCCGCGAGGTTCAGAAAGGCATCGGAGAGTTGCCGGCATCCGCGTTTTCCTCCGCGGCGCGGATCGCCGCAGGCATCCGGACCGCGGTCGACAGCCCCAACCCTCCGCTGCGCCTGGCCCTCGGCACCTCCGGCGCCACGGGCATACGCGCCGCATTGGAGGCACGCATCGCAGACCTGGACAGCTGGAAGCGCGTGACCGACGCCGTCGACAGGTAATCGCAAGTCCCGCCGGGGGCCGCGGCGCTGATAGCCGAGGTGCCCTCGGCGGCGTAATCCGCGCATGCCCGACGAGCCGGGAAGTGATCTTGTTTCGGGCGGGAACCGACCCCTCGGAAGTCCCGCGTCACCGCAGGCCAACGAATTGTGTCGGTTGACCTTGCTGTGGGCCCAGCCGATCGCCGTCACCGACGACGTCAACCAGGCCAAGGGCGACCAGGACCCCGCCACCTGGCTCCCCTCCGTCACCAGCTACCGCTGCACCTACGTTCGCGCCCGGGTCCAGGTGAAGTACTACTACGGCCTCGTCGTCGACACCGCCGAGAAGAACGCCCTCACCAGCATCCTCAACGGCTGCTGACACTCTGGCGGGGACGACCACCCGGCGGCGGTGCCGCGAGGCATCGCCGCCGGGCACCACGAAAGCCGTCCGCTTCGCCGCTGCCGACGGGTCGTTCCCGGCACCCCCGCCGATGATGACCCGCGGGCGTGCGCCGAGCGCGGACCGGCGCGCAGCCCTGCCCGGATGCGGTTCACCACCCGGGTGGGGCCGCGCTCCCGAAGGACCCGCCGGTCTCAGACCGCGAACCCGCCGTCCACCGCGATCGCGGCACCGGTGATGTACCGGCCCTCCGGGCCCGCCAGGTGGGCGATGGTGCCGGCCACGTCCGCCGGGGTGCCGAACGAGCCCAGCGCGGTGAAGCCGGCCTGGAAGTCGGCGCTCGGCCCGTCGGCCGGGTTCATGTCGGTGTCGGTCGGACCGGGGTGCACCAGGTTGGCGGTGATGCCGCGCGACCCGAGCTCCCGCGCCAGCGCCTTGGTGAGCCCGGACAGGGCAGCCTTGCTGGTCGCGTACACCGAGCCGCCTGGAAAGGCGACCCGCTCGGCCATGCAGCTGCCGATGGTGACGATCCGTCCGCCCTCGCCCAGGTGGGCGATGGCCGCCTTGGAGGCCAGCAGCGGCCCCCGGACGTTGACGTCCAGCACCCGGTCGATGTCGGCCTCGTCGGTCTCCTCGATCGGGCCGACCACGCCGACGCCCGCGTTGTTCACCAGGATGTCGAGTCGGCCGAACCGCGTCGCCACCGCGTCCACGGCCTCCCGGATCGCCCCGGGGTCGGCGCTGTCCGCCCGTACGGCCCAGGCGCGGCGGCCCATTACCTCGATCTTGGCCGCGACCGCCTCGGCACGCTCGGCGCTGTCCCGGTAGGTGAGCGCCACGTCGGCGCCCTCCTCGGCCAGCCGCAGCGCGACCGCCTCGCCGATGCCCCGGCTGCCGCCGGTCACCAGCGCCACCTTGCCCGCCAGCCGTCCGGCCGCCATGGTCGTGCTCATCGTCATCTCCCCCGAACTCGCTGTCGTGTTCTCGGACATGACTCGATCATCGGACGTCGGCGATCACGAGTCCGGCGGCATTCGGACATTGCGTTCAACGTTCAACAAATGATCGGACGCCTGCCCCCTCACGACGATTCCCGGTGGCGCGACGCGTCCCGGTAGTACGAGGCCACGGCCGGCTGGCCCGTCCAGTTGGGGCCGGCCGCCGGGTCCGCCCCGAGGTAGTCGAACGGCAGCCGCACCTCGCGTCCGCCCCCCAGCGTCAGCAGGTGACGCCGCGCCCGGTAGGAGAACCCGGCCGCCCGCAGCGCCGCCAGCACGGGCCGGGCGGCGGCGGAACCGTCCGCCCGCCGCAACGAGTCGGGGTCCAGGTGCGCCGCGAACAGACCGTCCGGGGTGAGCCAGGAGGCGGCCCGGGTGATCGCGGCGAGCTGGTCCCCCAGGTAGTGCAGGCCGTGCACGCAGGTGATCAGGTGGTACCGGCGTCGCGGCTCCCAGTCCGCGAGCGCCGCGGTCACCAGGCGCAGCGCCGGCAGCGCGGCCAGATCGGACGGGGTGGCGAGCGGGCCGACCAGGTCGACGCCGGTGAACTCGGCCGCTGCGGGCAGCGCCCGCGCCGCCTCCACCAGTGCGCGGCCCTCGCCGCTGCACAGGTCGAGCCAGGCGGCGTCCGCGCCGGCCGCGGCCAGCCGGACCGCCGGGTCGAAGCCCAGTTCGCGGGCGTAGCTGTTGATGCCGCTCAGCCCCCGCTCGCGGTTCATGGTGTTGTTGGCGACGACGGGGGAACCGGTCAACTCGCGGTCACTGATCAGCTTCGGCACCCCGCGAGCCTACTGACGCGGACACCGGGGCGATCCCGCCCGGTCGCACGCCGAGGGCCGCGCACGGGTCCACGCACGGCGCTGGACACCGCGGCCCACGTGCCGGAGCCGGCCGCCCCTCGGAGGGGTGGCCGGCCGTGGTCCGACCAGGGGTCAGAGATCCAGCACCTGGTCCGGGAAGATCAGGTCCGGGTCGCCGCCGATGGTCCGGATGTTCTTCGCGTACAGGCTCCGCACGTCGGTGCCGAACTTGACCGCGATCTCGCTCAGGGTGTCGCCGCTCTTGACGGTGTAGGTGCCGGTGGGGGCGCCGTTCCTCGGGGAGTTGACCGGGGCCGACGGGGTCGGCGTCCGCGCCGATCGCGTGGCGTCGGTGGAGCTCCGGTTGGGTATTGGGGCCTGGGCGGGCTTGGACTTGGGAGCGGGCTTGGCCTTGGTGGCGGTGTCGACCTGGGCCGGCGCGCCGCCCCTGGTCAGACCGGCCTTCCTGGAACAGACCGGCCAGGCACCGGGGCCCTGCGAGGCGAGCACCTTCTCGGCGACGGCGATCTGCTGCGCCCTGCTGGCCTGGTTTGCCCGCGGCGCGTACGCGGTGCCGCCGTACGCCCGCCAGGTGCTGGCGGTGAACTGCAGACCGCCGTAGAAGCCGTTGCCGGTGTTGATCGACCAGTTGCCACCGCTCTCGCACCGGGCGACGGCGTCCCAGGTCGAGGCGGAGGCGGCCGAGGCCGAGGGGGCCGAGACGAGTCCGGCCACCGGCAGCGCCGCGACGGCGGCGCCGGCCACGACGGCCACGCGGACTCGGTTGCGCTTGGTGGTGGCCTTGGTGGAGGTGGTGGCAGCGGTGGTCTCGTGACCGGAAGTCATGAACATCCTCTCGACAAGCCCCGGGCAGGCATGCGGAACCAGGCCCCGGTGGGGCCCACGTTGCGCTCACCTCACTCGACGGGCGGCCGGGCACGTGTCCGACGTGCCGTGCCGCCCCGGTCTCCCCGCTCGCCGCCGGCCCGTTCCGAGCTCGGCCGGTCGGCGGGCACGGCCCTCGCGCCGGGGGTCAGTCGGCGGGCCGTGCATCGGGGTGAACCCGGGTGGTGCTCGTTGCACCGCCCATGAAGCTACGGGCGGTTGCGGTCGGTCATCAAGCGATTCCCTGACGGCGCAGGTCAGTTGACTGTTACCAGCGGTAAGGATCAAGAAATCGCGCCGGAAATGACAGCTTTTGAGGGGGTTTTCATGATCGAAAAGGCCGCCAATGCGCCCCCGATCACACCAATGCCCCGGCGAAGCCGCCCGCGAGCTCCACCCGAAGCGATCGTCATATAACGATCCGTCACCGAATCAAGCGGAGTTCCCGCTTCCGCCACCTGTCTTGGTGGCACCAGCCACAGCCGTCACCCATCACGCCCAGAGCAGTCGCACAGCGTAATAGCCCACCAGCCCGTACCCGGCGCAGTAGGTCAGTCGCCGCGCCTTCGGCGAGAGGCGCGCGCCCCATCGACACCCCCACCACCGCCAGGAACTGCTGCCACGTCAGCGAGGCCACGCACACCCCGGCCACGAACGCGGCCCCGCTGCCGCCGCACCACCCGGGCCGCCCCCTCCCGTCACCGGCGCGGCGAAGTCCAGTGCCGTCGTCGGGTTGACCATCGTCAGGCCCGTGAACTGCAGGAACGTCCCCGCGACGCCTCGCTCCGAGCCCCCGCCGGACCCCGTCCCCGACCCTCCGTCAGCCGCGGTGCCGGCCGCCGCAGCCCCAACAGTCCGCGCACCGCGACCACCGCCAGCAGGAGCGCCGCGACCGCCCGCGTCCACGGCTCCCACCCGGCGAGCGCCTCCGACAGCCGCGCCCCCAGCACCGTCGCCAGCGCCGCGTACGGGATGTCGACGAAGGCGACCGCGCACGCCGCGCTCACCGCCGCGCGCGCGCCACCCCCGACGCCCCTCCTCTACCTGTGCCGCTTCCTGGCGCGTGCGGAAGGACACCGGCCCGCGCCACTCCACGCGGGCCTCGGTCTCGGTGGAGCCCGGCACTACGCGGTAGCCGGTGCGCACGCGCCGACCGCGGTGGTCCACCTCGCACGGCGGAAGCCTTGCGGCCTCGAGCGCGAGGGCGACCGCCCACATTGCACGGGCCCGCTCCCAAGTAGCCGGCGCAGCGGCGGTGCCGGACAGCCGTCGGACCTCCAACAGACCCTCCCAAGCGCGGGCCACTTCGGCGGCCCGAAAGTCTGCGTCGGCGGGCTCGAGCGGCGGCCGTTGCCAGCCGCCGGCGTCCTCGGCCTCCAGCAGTACACCCGCCAGGCCGGGCCTACGCCCACCCGATGCCGTGCTCGGCGAGCTGCGCGAGCCGGCCCGGCGTCAGCTTGGCACGGCGGGCCTTCTGGTTGTTCAGCCATGCGCCGGGGCCGACGTGGACAGTCTCGACGCTCTCCTCCCTGCCGGGGCCGGCTACCGCGACCTCCAGCGGCTCCTTGTGCGGGCGCGGGACGCGGACGTGGCCCTCCCGCTCGGCGAACGCGGCGAGCGAGGCCAGGCCGTGCTGGAACCGGTCGGCGCGGGAGGCCTTCGGCTTCGCCTCCGCGGCGTGCTTGGCGGCGACGAGTTCGGCGTCCGGCTCGATGCCGATCGCCGCCAGCAGGTCCTGCTGGCGGGCTCTCCAAGCCATCCCGGCGTCGGCGCAGCAGCTGTCGATGCCCGCCGGATGGCCGCTCGGGCCGTCGACGCGAGGACGGCGTTGACGGCCGGGCATTCCGAGGCCGGCCCGAGTGGTGAGGCTTTCTGCACTGCGCCGGAGTGCTGCGTCCGGCCTCGTATGATCGCGCGGTCTCGGGCCCTGGGCTGTCCCAGGCTCCCGCACCTTCCCAGCGGGTGCGTTCAGGGGTAGCCGGCGAGTGCGGCGCGAAGCTGGTCGAGCCGGGCGGCGGTGCGGGCGGCCCAGCCGTCGCGCAGGTGCAGCGGCGCACTCGCCGTCACCCTGCTGTGTACCGGGTCGCGGACTTCCAGCACGAACGGGTCGGCGGTGTGCAGTCGGAGGTGGGCCGCTTCAGGTGAGCAGGCGCGTCGGGGCCTCGCCGAAGAGGTCGGGGCCGGGGAGCCACCTGCCGGTGGCACAGGGGTATCGGGTCGGCCGACGATGCGCAACGACGATTCCGGGAGCCACGCCCTGCCGTCACCGTTCCGGGCGACGATCGGCTCCCCGCGCGGTGTGCGGCATGATCGCGTCGTCCGGGATCACCCCGAGCCGGCCTGCCTCGTAGTCCTCCATGGCCTGAATGATTTCGGCCCTGGTGTTCATCACGAACGGCCCGTACTGGAAGACCGGCTCCCGGATCGGCTGCCCGCCCAGGATCAGCACGTCCAGGTCGGCCGTGTCGCCGTCGGGCCGGCTGCTCGCCGTGACGGTCAGGGCGTCGCCCGCGCCGAGGACCGCGAGCTGGTGAGCGGCGAGGGGCCGACCCTCGGTCCCCGCCGAACCGTGTCCCGCCAGCGCGTAGACCAGCGCGTTGAAATCGGGGCGCCAGGGCAGTGCCAGGCGCGCTCCGGCAGCGATGGTGGCGTGTACGAGAGTGATCGGCGTGAACGTCGAGCCGGGGCCGGCATGTCCGTCGAGCTCTCCGGCGATGACCCGCACCAGCGCGCCGCCGTCGGCAGAGGACAGCAGCGTGACCTCGGGGCCTTCGATGCTCTGGTACTTGGGCGGGTTCCACTTGCTGGCCCTGGGCAGGTTGACCCACAACTGGATGCCGTGGAACAGGCCACCGGAGACGACCAGCGCCTCGGGCGGCGTCTCGATGTGCAGGATCCCGCTCCCCGCGGTCATCCACTGCGTGGCGCCGTCGGTGATCAGACCGCCGCCCCCGTGCGAGTCCTGGTGCTGGAAGAGACCGTCGATCATGTAGGTGACGGTTTCGAAGCCCCGATGCGGGTGCCAGGGCGTCCCCTTGGGTTCGCCCGGTGCGTAGTCGACCTGGCCCATCTGGTCCATGTGGACGAACGGGTCGAGCGCCTGTGTCGGAACACCGGCGAAGGCCCGGTACACCGGGAAGCCCTCACCCTCGAACCCGCTGGGCGCGGAGGTCACCGTCGTGACCGTCCGCTGCTCGGCGACCTGCGGATCGGGCTCGGCGATACGCGGCAGATCCAGGACGTTGTCCACGGTCACGGCGGGCATGACACCCTCCCCGAGGAGGTCGGAAGGTCCGATCCAGTCTAGTGTTCGGGCGGCCCACGGGCATCTCACGCCCCGGGCACTCGATCTTCGTGACGCGGCCGGGGCTGTGGTCTCGGCGCCGAGCGGTAAGCCCGGGCCGGGTTCGGTGACCGTGTCCGGCTCAGCGGCGGCAGGCTGCTCGGCGGCAGCGCCGGGGGCGGACCACCGGGCCGGGCGAGGCGGGTGCCCTCGCGCCGACCGGTTCCACCTGTGGCGTAACCTCGGTGAGCCGCCGAGCGGTGCGCCTCCCGTCGCCGCTCCGGCGCCAGCGCCCCCGGCTCGCCCGCAGGCACCTGAGCGGCGGCTCGCAGTTCGGCGAGCCACGTCCCGATCGCGTACCCGCCGATCGACGCCCGCGCCGGAGCCGCGAGCGAGCCCGCCTGCCCCTTCGCCCAGACCCGCGCCCAGTCCAAGCCGGCCTCGAACCTCGCGCCCGACACAGACCAGATCATCCCCAGCGCATCCAGCTGATCCACCCGCTCCAGGGTCGTCGAGTGGTTCGACCGGCCGCCCCGCAGGATGTCCAGGTCGGGCTGGCTGGTGTGGATCGTGCGCCGGGCGATCATGAAGGCCGGTTCACGGCCCTCCCCTCTCTCCGGGTCCGGGGCGATCAGAGTGTTGCCGAGCACCTTCGTCAGGGCATCGTCGGGTATGCGGATCGTCATGGGTGCGGCCTGTCCCGGCACGGCCGCGATCGGCAGCAGACCCACTGCGCCTCCTGCGTTGCCACCCTGCCGGGCCAACGACGCACACCGTCCTGCTGCCGACCGGTTCCGGTCCGGAGGCGGCGCGCCCGGCGAAGGCCGGCTCGTTCCACCGACGTCGGTGGACGGGCGGAACCGAACAGGGTTCGGCCGCGTGCTGCGAGTGGGCCCGCCCGCCGCGGGCGGCCGTTCATCTTTCGGGAGAATTCTTTTGAAGATCCGTCACTTGACCGTGGCCGGTGTGGTGGCTTTCGGGGCGTTCGCGCTGACTGCCTGTGGGTCCGACGCGAGTCCGGCGGCGGCCCCGGCGGGCCCCGCTGCCGCAGCGCCCGCCTCCGCGTCCGCAACCCAGGGCGGTGTGCCGGTGGCCGGCGCCAGGCCCACCTTGACGAACGTCCCGAAGGATCCGGTGTGTGGCGGCTCGGGGTCGGCAGCCGATGTCACCGCCAAGCTGATCGAGCTGCACGAGAGCGGCTCCCGGCACTCCGGCCTCATCCAGGTGACCAACACCCTGCCGTACTCCTGCAAGCTGTACGGGCCCGCCGATGTGCGGACCGACGGCACGGGCGGCTCGTACACCAAGCTCACCACCGGTGTACTGGGCACCTTGCGGTTCATCACCACCAGGGAGGAATCGATGGTGATCAATCCGGGCGAGTCGCTCTACCACGCCGTCAGTTGGGTGTCGGTCTCACCGACCGGCTCCGATGCCGACTGCACCAGCGGTTCCCGGCTCGTCCTGGCCCGCAACGAGGGCAAGCTCTTCCTGCCCGTCCCGGTCAAGGACGGGCGCTTCTGCGCAGGCAGCGGCAGCGGCTCGCCGCAGGTCATGATCGGCGCGCAGTTGTCCGTGAAGGACCAGGCGCGTGCGCAGCTGCCGAGCCTGCCCACGGGGTAGCCGCCGCCCCGTGGTGGTGCGCGAAGCCCCGCCGCCCGCCGGGCGGCGGGGCTGATCCGCGGGTGCTGGCTCAGCGATGCCGGGCGCGGGCCGCTCGCGGATGCCGCGGGCCGCGCCCGGGGCCGCGGAACAGTTGCTCCGGCACATGCCGTAGCGGCCGCCGCGCCGGGAAATCGGGCCGGCCGGCAATCCGATCCGCTGCCCTGCGCCGAACAACGGGCGAGCGTGCAGGCGGCTGCCGTGACGAGAACGGCCCGAGGAGGAGCTGTGGTGTCGGTGGAACGACGGATCGAGGTCGAGCGGTCCGCCCCGGAGGTCCTGGCGTACTTGGCGGACTTCGGTCGCACCAGGGAGTGGGACCCCGGCACGGTCGACTGCGTGCGGCTCGACTCCGGCCCGGTGGTCGTGGGGTCCCGCTGGACCAACACCTCGCGCTTCCGGGGCCGCACCGCGGTGCTGGACTACCGCCTGGTCCGGTACGACGCTCAGCGCCTGCGGTTCGTCGGGAACAACCGCACGGTCACCGCCACGGACGACATCACCGTCCGTCCGAGTGGGAGCGGAGCGATGGTCGAATACCGGGCCCACCTGCGGTTCAAGGGCCTCGTCCGGCTCGCCGCCCCGCTCCTGAAGCGCACTTTCGAACAGTTGGCGGACGACGTCGCCGAGCGGCTTCCGCGGGTCCTGGCCAGGTCGTGACGGCGTTCCACGCAGCCACCCCGTACCGGAGCCGACACCTGCGTCCTCGCGCGGGGCCGGTGGGACAGCCGTCGGGCCGGCTCAGAGGGCGAGGGCCTGCTCCAGCAGGGCCAGCGCGCTGACGAGGTCTCGGGGGCAGGCGGTGCCGGCGGGGGGACGGGCGCGACTCCAGCCCGGACCGGCGGCCAGCACCAGGGCCCGGCTGCGGGAGCCGCGGGGGCCCCACACGCTCTGCGTCACCCGGTGCACCAGTTCCCGGTCGGCGGTCCGCCGGTCCTGGGACCAGAGCAGCACGGCGCCCGGGCCCGTCCGTTGCATCGCGTCGAGCAGTGCCCTGGGCGGAACGGCCGCACCCAACATCCTGAAGGGCAGGGCGCGTTCGGCCAGTCCCGCCGCTACGGCGTCCAACGGGAGGGTGTGCAGTTCGGTCGGCATCGCGGCCAGGACGACGGGCGGCACCGGGCGGGTCGCCGCGGGCCGCGCGGCCGCGTCGCGCAGCACGGCGGAGACGTGCCAGGACAGCAGGTGCTCGACCTCGATGTACTGCTCGCCCTCGGCGGCCCATTTGCGTCCGGCTGCGCGCAGCGCGGGCATCATGATCTGTGTCCAGGTGTCGACGATTCCGAGGGAGTCCATCGACTCGCGCAGGATCCGGGCCACTTCGGGCGCGTCCAGGCGCACGGCCGCCCGGGCGAGGCCGCGGCACTCGGGGCGGACCGTTCCCACCCGAAGCGCGCGGCTGCCGCCCGGGCGGCCGGCCCCGTCGGCCTCGGGCGCGTCCGGGGTGTTCGAGGGGGCCGGCGGTGCGTCCTTTCGCACGTCCGCACCGTCCTGGGTCGCAAGGACCACCCTGGCGGCTTCGCCCGGGGGCACGCCACGGGCCGTCAGACGGCACATGGCCTCCAGGACGGCGATGTCCTGGGGGCTCCAGCGGCGGTGGTGTCCGGGCTCGCGGTTCGAGGGACCGATGCCGTAGCGGCGCTCCCACGAGCGGACCGTCGTGGGCGACACCCCGAGGCGTCGGGCCACACCCCCGGTGGGCACCCCCGCGTCGACGGGCGCCGGCGGTCCGAGCACCGCGGGTCGGCCGGGGTCGCGGTGCGAACGACCGTCCGCACCCAGGGAGTTCACCATCCGGCGATCCGTCCGACGAGGAAGCCCAGGCAGCTCACCACCATGACGGCGATGACCAGCAGGGGGATCCAACCGGGCCAGGCCGTGTGCAGTTCGGTCGACTCGGGCACGGAGATGCCGGCACAGGTCGACGCCTCGCACTCCGGCGTCTCGGTGGGCGGCACGACGGACACGGGGCGGTCCTGTGCTGCGGCGGGCTGGGTGAGAGCCATGGTGTCCTCCCGCTTCCGGGTTTCCGCGGCGTTCGCGGTACGGGGCCGAGCGGTTCCATGGTTCCTCGTACGGCGCCGCCGGCGGACTCGCAGCGTTTGCGCACCGTATCGAGCAGGACCAACGGGCGGCACTTTCACCACTCCGTCGGGCGGCCGCACGAGGTCCGAGCGATGCCGTGCGAATGCGGCTCACCGCCGTTCACACCGCGTGGGTTGCGAACGCCGCCCTCATCCGACCGAGTCCGTCCCGTATACGGGTCTTGACCGTTCCCAACGGTACGGCGAGGTACTCGGCGATCTCGCGGTGCGAGTACCCGCCGTAGTAGGCCAGCACCACGGATTCGCGCTGGAGGTCGCTCAGGCCCGCCAGCGCGGACCGCACCCGTTCCCGGTCCAGCTCCCGTTCGACCGTCTCGGCGACCGAGTCGCAGTCACACGGGGCCGGTTCCTGCCAGGTCACCCGCGACTCCCGGTCCGCAGCCGCCTGCACCGCCCTGACGCGGTCCACGGCACGGCGGTGCGCGACGGTGAGCACCCACGTCATCACCCGGCCGCGCTCGGGCCGGTAGGCGCCGGCGGTGCGCCACACCTCGAGCAGCACCTCCTGCGCCACCTCCTCGGCGTGCGCCGGATTGCGCAGGACGCGCAGCGCGAGGCCGTACACCGGTCCCGTCAGCGCGTCGTACAGCGAGGCGAACGCCTCCTCGCTGCCGCAGGCCACCGCCGTCACGAGGCGGCACAGTTCGTCGGCTTCCCCTGCTGCCGATCGGCGGGGAGATCCCATGGTGGGCCGGGGCCTTGTCAGCGTCGTCACGCGTTCACGCTGCAGCGATTCAGCCCTCAAGCCCACTCGCGCTGTTTTTGCACCGTTTTTCTGCACCGCTTTCCCGAAGCGCGGGTCCGTGGAACCGTGGGCCGCCCCGGCGAAACGCTGCGCGAGTGCTGCGAGTACGGCCCGGCATCCCCGGGAGCGAGGCTTCCAGCCGGGAGGGGCGCCGCGCGGTGCGCGCGGCGGAGTCATGCCGACGGAACGGAGCGGGCCATGAAACTGCGTGAGGAACTCCCGGTCGACCACCGCCTGTCCCAGGTGTACCGGGCCGGAGCCGGACTGTGCGGAGCGGTCCTGCTGGTCTTTGGCTGCCTGGGGCTGGCGGACGGCCTGTCCTTCTTCAGCACCGACGGCGAGCGCATCGCGGGCCTGTCCAGCAACGGCCTGCTCAGCCTGGTCTCCATCGTCGTCGCCGTCGTGCTCGTCGCCGGTGCGGCGGTCGGCGGCAACCTCGCCTCCACCGTGAACATCACCGTCGGGGTCCTGTTCGTCCTCAGCGGCTTCGCCAACCTCGCCCTGCTGGACTCGTCCGCCAACGTCCTGGCCTTCCGCATGCCCAACGTGCTCTTCAGCTTCGCCATGGGGCTGCTCATCGCGACGTTCGGCATGTACGGGCGGGTCAGCGGTCGGCTGCCGCACGACAACCCGTACTGGCGCGACCGCCACGCACAGGCGGCGGGCCGTCCGGCGGGCGGCACGGCAGTGCCGGCCTCGCAGGGCCGTACCGCACTGCCCGGTGGGCCCGTCTGAGAGGACGTCCTGCTCGTTTGCGGGATAGTTCATGGATTGTGCCAGCTTATGGTGCTTTCGCCCGTTGCCCGCCTGGCGAGGTTGGAGATCATCGCGAGGCGGATCATGCTCTCGGAGTGCTCGGGTTTGGTCTCGTAGTCGCGGGCCAGTCGGCGGTGCATCATGATCCAGCGAAGCTGTGCTCGACCACCCACCTGCGTGGCACGACCGAGAAGCCCTTGACCTGGGAGTTTCGCGGGACGACGTCGACGTCGACGCCGAGCTGCGCCCCGTGTTCGACGGCCTGGGTCTTGTAGCCGGTGTCGACCCAGGCCTTGGTGATCGTGGGATGCGATTCGGCGAGTTGATCCGCGCCCGTCGTGGGACGGGGCGCGCAGGGTGGCAGCCACCCCGACAGGACGGTGCCCGGGATGGCTGCGGGTGGGGCCTGTGTCGGACCTGTCAGGACGTCGGACCTGTCAGGACGTCACTTGTTCTGCCCTGGCGGGGCGTGGGTTGCGGGGTTCTGGTTCTCGCTGTCCTGCGTCAGCCCGCCGCCGGTGCAGCTGGGCTGCTGGCCACCGGGCTGCTGGCCGCCGTTGTTGGTGCAGGACACGTCCACCGGCTGGATCTTCGCCTCGGCGGTGGCCGCAGTCCCCACACCGAGAGCAGCAGCCGCCGCAGCAGCCGCCACCCCGGTCGCGATACGCCTCGTCACGTGCGTACTCATGTCACACCTGCCTCTCGGGACGCGGCCGGCGCAAAGGAGGCTGTTCCGGCCTGTCCTGCTGCCGGACCGCAATCCCTGACCGACCAGTGCCGTATCCCGTGCGACGCTGGTGCTGAAACCGACGCTTCCACCCGAACAGGGTCAAGTCAACAGGCATATGTCGAAAAGTAGCAAAAGCCGTGTGCCAGAAACCCGGTGACCACTGATCGGACCTCATCGCCGACGCTCCGTGGTCGCCCGAAGACATCCCGCCCCGACCTCCCCACCCTCGGCCAGCACCCGCCAGCCGTTCGCGGCCATGGCCGGGCCGGTGGTGCGGTCCATGGTCCCGCCGCGGAACACGTCCACCGCCACCAGACCGCCCGGATCCATCTGCATGGACAGCTCCGACATCAGCTCCGCCTCGGCCGAGCTGACCGGCCCCGCACAGGCCTGGACGAACGAAATGACCGGCCGGCCGGACACCGGACCGGTCAGCCGCACGTGCGGCGAGTTGTTGTAAGCCTGCTCCAGAAACTCCCGCGCCAGCTCCGGATTCGCCGGCTCGGACAAGGTGTCGGCCATGGCGGCCCCGATCGGTCGATTCCCCCAGCGCAGCGGCCGCAGAGCCGGACAGCCCCATCTTCGACGCTACGCCCCGCACCCTGCCCCGGCCCGCCAGTGGGCGTGTGGCGACCGGCCGGCCCTGCAACACCACCCGCGGGCACCACACACCGCCGCGAGCGCGTCGTTGAGGCGGGGCAGCGCCCGTGAGGGAAGTCAGTGCTGCGTGCCGGGCCGGTTGCCGGTACGGACGAGCATGGCGGCCAGGAAGCGCACCGCCCTTTCGGCGTCGGCGAGTTGGCCGAGGTCGGGGAGGACGGCGCCGAAGGCGTGGCCGTCGGGGGCCGGGAGGGCGCGCCAGTGCAGGACGGGCGCCAGTTCGCTGCTGCACTGGGCGAGGAACCAGGCGAGGCGGCCGTGGGTGCGGGCGACGGTCAGAGCGATGGCCGCCAGGGCTTCTCGCAGTCCCGCCAGGCGGTCGATGCGCGGCAGGGCCTCTTGCACGTTGGCCGGGCCGACCGCCAGGTCCAGGGCCGCGGCGGTCTGCCGGACGAGCGCCAGGTCGCGTGCGGCCGGTTCCCACGCGCCCGCGTCGAGCTGGCGCTCGGCCTCTGACACCACCCGTTCGACGGCCGTGAACATGTCCATGGCCGTGCAGCCTAGCGGCGACAGGGCAGGCCGCTGCTGCATGGCGTGCCCGCCTGGTGTGCACATGGTGCCGATGTGCGTTCACGGGCGACGCCGGGCGGCGTTGCGGCTTTCTCAGGGCCGCAGCAGCCTATCGCCGACCGGCAGGCCGAGCCGGGACGCCTCGCCTCAGCACCGCAGAAGCCAACCCGCCCACCGGCCAACCAGTACCAGCGGAGCGGTGGGCCGAGGTAGTCGTCGCCGTACGCGTCGGCGGCGCGCTCGTCGGGACCCCGGCGGCCGAACACCCGCCGCTGGTCGGGCCGAAGCGCGCCTGTGTCAATGCAGGGGTCGCGACGTGCAGCCCGCTGCTGAGTGGCGTCCCAGGGCTCTGGGAGGAGGTGCCCGCCGTGGCAGCCGACGCCCCCGCAGTGCACGCCCGCCAGGCCCTCGCTGTGGCCGTTCACGCCCACTCCACGCCGTGCTCGGCGAGCTGCGCCAGCTGCCCTGGCGTCAGCTTCGCCCGTCTCTCGACGGTCTCCTCGCCGCCGGGGCCGGCCACTGCGACTTCCAGCGGCTCCTTGTGCGGGCGCGGGACGCGGACGTGGACTTCCCGCTCGACGAACCGCGCCAGAGCGGCCAGGCCCTGGGCGAAGCGGTCCACCCGGGACACCTTCGGTTTCGCCTCCGCCGCCGCCTTTGCGGCCACCAGCTTCGGGTCCGCCTCGATGCCGATCGCCGTCAGCAGGTCCTGCTGGTCGGCCTCCAGACCGGGCGGGATCGGAGAGTTCGACGGCCGAGCCGATGCGCACCGGCCGGCTGCCGTCCGTCTGGCAAATCCATCGCGGGCAGGCCCCGGTCTGGCCACGACCCACCGGCCGAGCTGCTCGCCCTCGAACACCGTGTCCTCCGGCAATGGCCCTCTACCAGGCCGAACTTTTGTACACCGCCTTGCGAACACCGTTCGAGGAGACAGCGTCATGACCACCACGACCGCTTCGTTAGCCGCCCGTACCGTTTTCCGGATCGGCTACGGCGCATTGCAGCTCGAGCGCCTGCACGACCGCCGCGGCGAGGCCGTCGCGCTCCTGCGCCGCGCGGTCGAACTGGGCGTCGACCACGTGGACACTGCCGAGTTCTACGGATTCGGTTTCGCCAACGACGTGATCCGCGAGGCATTACGCCCCCAGGACGACGTCCTGGTCGTCACGAAGGTGGGGGCCGATCCCAACCCCGGCGGTCACCTGCCGCTGCGTCTGGCACAGCGACCCGAACAGCTGCGCGCCAGCGTCGAGGACAACCTGCGCAGCCTCGGCGTCGACCAGCTCGCGGTCGTCAACCTGCGCCGCCTGGACACCGGTCCCGGGCTGCGCCCCGAGGGGGACCAGGTCGTCGACCTCGACGACCAGCTCGCCGTGATGACCGCCCTGCGCGACGAAGGCAAGATCGGCGCGATCGGCCTGAGCAGCGTCACCCTCGACGGCCTGCGCCGCGCCCTGTCCGCCGGCATCGTCTGCGTCCAGAACGCCTACAGTCTCGTCTCCCGCGACGACGAGGACATGCTTCAGCTGTGCGCGGCCGAGGGCATCGCCTGGGTGCCGTTCTTCCCCCTCGGCGGGGCCTTCCCCGGCCTGCCCAAAGCGACCGACGAGCCGGTGGTGCACGCCGTGGCCGAGTCCCTGGGCATCACACCCTCCCAGGTCGGCCTGGCCTGGCTGCTGCACCACGCCCCGAACGTGCTGCTCATCCCCGGCACCGCCGACGCCCCCCACCTGGAGACCAACATCGCGGTCAGCGAGATCACCCTCGACGCCGCGACGCTTGCCACCCTCGACGCCATCGAGTCCCGCTCCAACGAAGTCCCCATCGGCTGACCGGAACCAACGCGGCCCGGCCGCGACCACATCCCACGCCGGACACCCTGACGAACCACCAGGCCACGCCAGGAACCCCGCATTACCAGGCTCCAAGGACGGATCATGAAGGCCATCATCTACCGCGACAACGGCACCCCCGACGTTCTCCAGTTCGTCGACCGTGACCTGCCCAAGCCCGGCCCCGGCGAGGTTCGCGTCCGGGTCGCCGTGTCCGGGGTCAACCCGACCGACTGGCAGGCGCGCTCCGGCGCCGGCCACCCCAAGCAGTTCTCCGAGGTCACCCCGCACCTCGACGGCGCAGGCACGATCGACGCCGTCGGCGAGGGTGTCGGCCCCAGCCGGGTCGGTCAGCGCGTCTGGCTGTTCATGGCCGCCGCCGGGCGGCCCACCGGCACCGCCGCCGAGTTCACCGTCGTGCCCGCCGAACAGGCCGTACCGTTGCCCGACGAGGTCGGCTTCGACATCGGCGCCGCCCTCGGCGTCCCCGCGCTGACCGCGCACCGCGCGCTTACCGTCGCCGAGGACGGGCCGCGCCGTGGAGAGAGAGAGAGAGAGAGAGAGAGAGAGAGAGAGAGAGAGAGAGAGAGAGAGAGAGAGAGAGAGAGAGAGAGAGAGAGAGAGAGAGAGAGAGAGAGAGAGAGAGAGAGAGAGAGAGAGAGAGAGAGAGAGAGAGAGAGAGAGAGAGAGAGAGAGAGAGAGAGAGAGAGAGAGAGAGAGAGAGAGAGAGAGAGAGAGAGAGAGAGAGAGAGAGAGAGAGAGAGAGAGAGAGAGAGAGAGAGAGAGAGAGAGAGAGAGAGAGAGAGAGAGAGAGAGAGAGAGAGAGAGAGAGAGAGAGAGAGAGAGAGAGAGAGAGAGAGAGAGAGAGAGAGAGAGAGAGAGAGAGAGAGAGAGAGAGAGAGAGAGAGAGAGAGAGAGAGAGAGAGAGAGAGAGAGAGAGAGAGAGAGAGAGAGAGAGAGAGAGAGAGAGAGAGAGAGAGAGAGAGAGAGAGAGAGAGAGAGAGAGAGAGAGAGAGAGAGAGAGAGAGAGAGAGAGAGAGAGAGAGAGAGAGAGAGAGAGAGAGAGAGAGAGAGAGAGAGAGAGAGAGAGAGAGAGAGAGAGAGAGAGAGAGAGAGAGAGAGAGAGAGAGAGAGAGAGAGAGAGAGAGAGAGAGAGAGAGAGAGAGAGAGAGAGAGAGAGAGAGAGAGAGAGAGAGAGAGAGAGAGAGAGAGAGAGAGAGAGAGAGAGAGAGAGAGAGAGAGAGAGAGAGAGCTGCACCCCGGGGCACTCGACGGGAAGGTGGTGCTCGCTGCGGGCGGGGCCGGAGCGGTCGGGCACGCGGTGATCCAGCTCGCCCGATGGGCCGGCGCCACCGTGATCAGCACGATCAGCGGCCCGGAGAAAGCCCGGCTGGCCACCGCCGCCGGAGCCCACCACGTGATCAACTACCGCGGGGACGATCCGGCCGCCGAGATCCGCAAGATCGCCCCAAACGGCGTCGACATCATTGCCGAGGTGGCGCTCGGCGCGAACCTCGCACTGGACCTGGCCGTGCTGCGAACGCGCGGCACGATCTCGACCTACGCCAACGACGGCGGCACGCCGGTCGAACTGGACGTACTGCAGAACATGGTGCTCAACGCGCGCTTCCAGTTCCTGATCCTCTACTTGGCCGGTCCGGAGGCGCGCGCCGCGGCCGCCCAGGACGTCGCCGCCGCAGTGCGCGACGGCGCGCTGCCGGTCGGAGAGGAGCACGGCCTGCCGCTGATCCGCTTTTCCCTCGACCGCACCGCCGACGCGCACCGAGCGGTCGAGAGCCGCGCGGTCGGTAAAGTCCTGGTGGACGTCACGGCCTGACGTCCAGTCATCCACTGCGCGCACGCCGCGGCCGCCCTGCCGGGGCGCTCCGGGGAGGCCGTTCCCCGGCCGACCGCCGCTGCACCCCGCCCCATCGTCCTCGGCGGCCCGGGCCGGGTTCCGGTGCTGCGCCCGGGGCGGCCGGTTCGTGTGGGCCGGCCAGGGGCGGGGTGGATCATGGGGGTGGTGCCAGTGGCTGGGGGTGTCCCCGCAGGGCTGATTCCAGGCCCGGACGAAGGCGATGACGGCAGCGACGACGAGGACGGCAAGGACGAAGCAGCCATGGGCGCCTCGCCGGTTCCGTGGTTGATGTCGTCCACTGGGCCCCGGGTGTCGAGCTGACGTGGATCCGAGCGCGGCCGTCAAAGAGGGGAGGGCAAGGGTGCAAACGGGCGGTGTCGTCCCCACAGGCGCATGACCGGCTTACTGGTGCGCCCGTCTTGGGGCGTTTCCGGCACACCGCTCCGGCCGCCTGCCGCTGCGTCCCGACGCCGTCTCCGGATTTCTGTGAGCCGTCGGCGCTTCCGGGTGCGGTAACGGCGCCCGGGCGCGCGGAGACCGCGGCCCTCGCGGCGCTTGCCGAGACGTGAAGCGGCGGGTTGGGCGAGGACTTCGAGTGAGGCGGACCGTCGTGTCTGCGCGCGTGGTGTCCGCGCGCGTAGGTGTCCGCGCCTCGCGCGGGCACCTACGCGGCGGCTGTTCCTGCTGCTCGTCTCCGTGACCCTGGCTTGGTTGGGGGTGTTCTCTCCCTCTGTCGTAGGTCGCGCGGTTCTCGAGAGACAAATACGCTCAGGCCCGGCTTCCAGGGGATGAGACAGGAGGAAGCGCACAGTTCCGGCGGACATTCATGCAACGGCGTTTCTCCCGCCACCAGAGTCCCAAGCGTCACCGAACGCCAGCAGCCTGGGCGCCCCAGAAACCGGGATCAACCACCCGTTTACGGGCGAAAAGCCCAGCGAGTACCTGTTTTCAAGCCTCTGGGTAGCGTCGGCCCAGGTCGGGAATCAAACAGGCTGAATTCAGAGGCGTGAACAGGCCGGCGATGGGAGGAAGATCGGACCGGATTTTGGCACAGGCCGATGATCTTGATACCGGTTCGGTGACTCCGCCTGTTCGGCCTGTTCAGCGACCATGAGGGTGCGCCAGGATGACGACATGGCCGATGAAACGATCACTCCACGCACCATCGCCGACCGCCACCTCGACCAGGTGGCCGCCCACGACCCGCTGGAGGCCGCCTGGCTCGGCCTGCACCCAGGTGACGACCGGCAGCCGGACCTCTCGCCGGACGGTTTCGAGGCGCTCGCCGACATCGCCCGGCACACCCTCACCGCGCTCGACGCCGCCCCCGCCACGGAGGACCCCACTGACCGTGCCTGCGCCCGGCTGCTCCGGGAGCGCCTCACCGCCGAACTCGCCATGCACGACAGCGGCGAGAACCTCCGTCAGCTGCGCAACATCGGCGCGCACGTCCACCATGTGCGGGACATCTTCACCTTCATGCCGACCGCCACCGACGACGACTGGGCAGCGGTGGCCGGGCGACTGCGCAACCTGCCCGCCTCGCTCGACGGGTACCGCACGACGCTCACCGAGGGGATCTCCCGGGGACTGCTCGCCGCGCCCCGCCAGGCAGATGCGGTCATCGACCAGCTCACCGCCTGGACCGGCGAGGGCACCGGCGGCGCGGGGTGGTTCGCCGAGTTCGTCGCCCCCGGCCCGGAGCGGCTGCGCGGCGAACTGGACGCCGCTGCGCACAAGGCCACCGCTGCAGTCGCCGAGTTCCGCGACTGGCTGCGCGACACCTATGCCCCGGTCACCGCCAACACCCCGGACGCCGTGGGCCGGGAGCGCTACCGGCTCGCCGTGCGCTACCACTCCGGCGCCGATCTCGACCTGGACGAGGCCTACGCCTGGGCCTGGAGCGAGTTCCACCGGACGGCGGCCGAGATGCGAACGGAGGCCGAACGCGTGCTGCCCGGAGCAGGCGTCAAGGCCGCCATGCACCACCTGGAACGGCACGGCCACGCGGTCGAGGGAGAGGATGCGGTCCGCGACTGGCTGCAGCAGCTCATGGACCAGGCGATCACCGCCCTCGACGGCACCCACTTCGACATCTCCGGCCCACTGCGCAGGGTCGAGTCCAGGCTCGCACCGGCCGGCAGCGCCGCGTCACCGTACTACTCCGGCCCCAGCCTGGACTTCAGCCGCCCCGGACGCACCTACCTGCCAACCCTCGGCCGGGACACCTTCCCGACCTGGCAGCTCGTCACCACCTGGTACCACGAGGGCGTCCCCGGCCACCACCTGCAACTCGCCCAGTGGGTCGTCCTCGCCGACCAACTCAGCCGCTACCAGACCACCTCGGGCATGGTCAGCGCCAACATCGAAGGCTGGGCCCTGTACGCCGAACGACTCATGGACGACCTCGGCTTCCTCACCGACCCCGCCCACCGCCTCGGCTTCCTCGACGAGCAGATGCTGCGCACCATCCGGGTGATCATCGACATCGGCATGCACCTCGGCCTGGCCATCCCCGCCGACTCCGGCTTCCACCCCGGCGAACGCTGGACCCCACAGCTTGCCACCGAGTTCATGGCCACCTACAACGGCAGCCCTGCTGAACTGCGCAGCAGCGAGATCGTCCGATACCTCGGTTGGCCAGGTCAGGCCATCGGCTACAAGCTCGGGGAGCGCGCCTGGCTACAGGGGCGTGAGGCCGCCCGCCGCCGGCAGGGCGCCGCGTTCGACCTCAAGGCCTGGCACATGAAGGCGCTCTCCCAGGGCTCGCTCGGCCTCGACGACCTGGTCCACCAGCTTTCCACGCTGTAGACCCGGCAACGACGGGCCCGTTTCGCGAGGATGACGACCTCCGGAACGGGGCCGTTCGCGCCCACGACCCGGTCGGCAAGCGTCGGGCCGACCCGGTTGGGGGCTGCGCCGTCGGCAGTCCTGTTCTATGTGGACGGCGCAGGCAACCAGCGTGCGCCCGTGCATCAAGTGCAGCGCCGTGCGGACTACGAAAGTCGAGATCGTGTGGCAAACGGTCAAGATCACCTGCCGGAGGACAGCGGGATCCCCGCCTTCCCCACCCGCGCGGCGATCCGCAGCCGCGGCGCCTGGGCAGCAACGTCAGAACCGCTCGACCGCCCGCGCGTCACCGGTCAGCGCGTACCGGCGGCACGCGAAGAGTTCCACGGCGCTGCTGCCGATCTGCGCGCCGAGCACCCCGAGGACGTCCTCGGCGTCCCGGTCGGCGAGGTACAGGCGCGATGTCCAGGGCGAGTGAGCCCGTCCACCGCGCCGACAGCGCCGCCGCCGTCACCCCACGGCCGCCTCACCCGCTACGCCGCGGGGGCGCCCTTGTAGGCCTCGCCACCCAGATCGAAGGCGCCCGTATCGCCGCCGGGAGCTGACCTCCCGTCAACCCGGCGCAGCAAGCCGCTCCCGGTCCGGCATCGCGGACCGCCCGGCGGGCCCTCGGCGCCGCCAATGAACGCCCTCCGGGCCGCCGAACCGGCGGCCCGGAGCACGCGGCGTCCGTCTTCTGCCGGACCGCGCGCGCCGGGAGCTGTCCGTCCGTCCTCGCGGTCGGTGACGGCCCCGATCCCGGCGGGACCGCGCGAAACAGACGCAGTGGCGTTGCCGTCGACGGTTCAGCCGATCCTGATGCCGTCCGTGCCCACCGCGCTCACGCGCCGGTCGCCGGTCCGTCCTCCGCCGCTTCCTGGAAGCCGACGACGGCCTCACCGTACGACCGCGCCCAGTTCGTCAGGGCGGCGATCGGCTCGACGAGGGTCGGACCGAGGCCGGTCAGGCCGTACTCGACCCGTGGAGGCGCTTCGGCATACGCACGGCGCTCGACCAGGCCGTAACCCTGCAGCTTGCGCAACGTCTGGGTGAGCACCTTGCGCGAGACGCCGCCGATGAGATCGACGAGTTCACCGTGCCGGTACGGTCTGCGGCTGAGCGCGAACAGAACGACGACCGCCCACTTGCTGGTGATGATCTCGACGGCGAGCCGGGCCGGGCAGTCGGCGAGGAAGACGTCTCCCGCTGAGTCACGCATGGCCGAAGGTACCAAGAGGTACCCATCGACTCAGTAGCGTCCTGTTCCATGAGTACGCCGCGAACGAAAAACTACGTCCTCGTCCATGGCGCCTGGCACAGCGGGCGCGTCTGGGACCGGGTGGCACCCCTGCTGACCCGGGCCGGGCACCGGGTGTTCGCCCCCTCACTCACCGGCCACGGCGACAGGGAGCACCTGCTCGGTCCGGAAGTCGGACTCGACACCCACGTCGCCGACGTCGTCGCTCTCCTCCGCGGGGAGGACCTCACCGACGTGGTACTGGTCGGGCACAGTTACGCCGGAATGGTCATATCCGCCGTGGCCAAGGCTTCCAGAGAGGGGCCGCCATCGGGCCGGCACGGCACAGGATGCACCGGCTGACCGGACTGGACATCACGACCATCGGTGTCGACGGGCTGATCGCCGAAGACCGCACTCGTGTCGTGGTCGTGGCCACCAGCAGTGGCACCGACGTCGACGGCGTCCCGTGGGCGATGAACGTCCTCGAACCGGCCGACGTCGTGAACGGGAAGATCACCAGGAAGCGTTCGTCCTACCAGGACACCGCGTTGCTGCGGGACACCTCGCTCGAACGGGAGGCGGTGCTCGCTCAGGAAGCTGCGTGGGCCTGACTTGCCCGTTTCGGCGGCGGTGGTCCGGCACCCGGCTGGCCGCCTGCTGCGGCGGCTTGCGAGCGGATCGTTCAGCGCCGGGTGGCGGGGCGCGGTGCGGCCGGCAGGGGCGGGGTGAGGACGGGCTCCAGCAGGTGGGCGAGCTGGTGGCGTTGCTGCGCGTCGAGCCGGCCGGTGGCCGGCGCGAGGGCGTCCCGCACCTCCTCGTAGAGGCGCTGGGTGAGGTCGCGTCCGGCGTCGGTGATCAGGACGACGACGGCGCGTTTGTCCTCGGGGCTGGCTTGGCGGGCCAGCAGTCCTCGTCGTTCGGCGCGGTCGATGAGGCCGGAGAGGGTCGATTTGTCCAGGCCGAGGAAGGCCGCCAGGTCGCTCATGCGGGGGCGCCGGTCGCGCACGATGCCGAGCACGCGCAGCTGGGTGAGGGACAGGTCGTGCTCGGCGCCGATGCGGGTGAGCACGCTCATGACCTGGAAGGCGCTGCGGACCAGGCCGTCGATCAGGGCCTCTTCGGAGTCGTCGGGAGCCATGGCCACCACCCTACTTGACATTGTTTGCATTACCAATGACTCTGGTTTTGATTGGTAATGCAAACCAACGTCCAAGGAGTCCCCATGCATGCAGCAGTCCTCACGTCGTACGACGCACCGCCCGTCTACGGCGAGCACCCCGAACCCGTCGCCCGGGGCGAGCGCGAGATGGTCGTGGACGTCCTCGCGGCGCCCCTGCACCACCTGGCCCGGGCCAAGGCGAGCGGCGCCCACTACTCCGCCTCCGGCGTCCTCCCGCTGGTCCCCGGCGTCGACGGCGTCGTCCGGGACCCCGCGGGCCGCCTGCGCTACGCGGTCCTGGACGACACTGCCCTCGGCACCTTCGCCGAGCGCACCGTCATCGACGCGCGTCGGAGCGTGGTCCTGCCCGACCACGTGGACCCGGTGCGGATCGCCGCCGCGATGAACCCGGGCATGTCCTCCTGGGTCGCCCTGCGCCGCCGCATCACCTTCCACGAGGGCCAGCGCGTCCTCGTCCTGGGTGCCACCGGCAGCGCCGGACGCATGGCCGTCCAGATCGCCAAGCAGTTCGGCGCCGCCCAGGTCATCGCCGCGGGCCGCGACACCGCCCGCCTCAAGGAGTTGCCCGCCCTCGGCGCCGACCGGGCGCTCACCTTCGACGAGATCGCCGCCGCAGCCGACGTCGACGTCGTCCTCGACTTCGTGTGGGGCGCGCCCGCCGCAGGCACCATGCTCCCGATCCTCACCGCCCGTACCGACCGATCCGCACCGCTCACCTGGGTCCAGATCGGCTCCATCGCGGGCGCGTCCGCCGCGGTCCCGTCCGTGGCCCTGCGCTCGGCCCGGTTGCAGATCGTGGGCAGCGGCATCGGATCGCTCTCCCCCCGCGACTTCATCGCCGAGCTCCCCGAGCTGGCTGCCGCGGTGACCGAAGGCGCCATCGACGTCCAGGCACGGGCCGTACCGCTGGCCCGGATCGCGCAGACATGGAACGACACCCGTTCCGGCGAGCGCCTCGTCTTCGTCCCGTAAGCCCCCGCCCCACCCCTTCCGTCCAGGGCCCGACTCCTTCCCGTGCCGACTTCTCCGGCTGCTCACCGCCCGGCACGGGCGGCGGGCAGCCGGAGCAAGGAGGGGAGTCATGCAGAAACGTGCGTTGATCGTGGGCCTCGGCATCGCCGGCATGTCCGGCAGTCGGACTGAGCTGGACCGGATGGACGCCGGTGATCGCCGAGCGGGCACCCGAGCGCCGCACCAGCGGTGGCAGAACGTCGTGGCGCGTACGAGGCACCGGTGCCCGCCCGGCCCGGAAGGCTGCGTACCTGCGCCGGACGGGATGAGCACTTCTACTCAGGCCGGGCCCGCGGTGATGATCCACTCTTGGTGCGACAGCAACCACCCCACTGCAGCAGCAACCGAAACAATGGAAGACATGGCCAGCGACACCGACACCCGCCCGCGCCGGATCCCCGCTCCTGTGGCGCCCGCGTTCGACAACATGTTCTCGCTGGCCTACCTGGCTTTGGTGGCGGCCGCGGTCGGTCTCGTCGTCCACGCCAATTACGTCCTCCACGACCCCGCGTTCGCCAACCTGTGGCTCGCCCTCGCCACCGCACCTGCCGGCCTCCTGGCCCTGCCCCTGCCCGCGGTCTTCTGGGACACCCCGGTCGAATGGATCGGCCCCCCGCTCCTCATCGCCACCACCGCGACGGCCGCACTGGTCAACGCCGCCTTCCTCGGACGGCTGGTCGCCGGCATCCGTGCCACGGCGCGAAGCGGCCGCACCGCCGGATAGCGGACTGCGACACCGCCCGACCGGACACCACCCCGGCGCCGTGTCGTGGTGCGCGGGCGGCTGCCGACGGGGCCCGCCGTGAGAAGCAGGCCGCCGAACGCGAGAGCCGCCGCCCGGCCTGCTCCCGCTGGTCGGCGCCGTTCTCGGACGAGCGGCGGGCGGAGCAGCGGGCCCTCTGGGACAACCGGCTGTGCGGCGGCTGTTGCCAGGACATGGCCTACCAGCGCGCCCACCGAGAAGCCGAGGCGGCCGAGCAGCAGCGGACCGTCGCCGAAGCCGCGGCCGCCGAGCGCGGCCGCGCCTGGTGACGCCGCACCTGACCGGCCCCGTCGGCGCTGCCTACCGCCGCCCGGGGAGGCTGGCCGTTGCAGGCGGTCTTGACGGCTGCCGTGCTGCGCGGTGCCATGGCCCTGACCCAAGGAGGGGCCGTGGCACCTGATGAGGACAGCGATGCCGAGGACCGGGCTGGTGAGGGCGGCGGTGACCGGCCGGACAGCTCACCGGACCCGTACCGTCCCGGACCCGCGGACAGTTTCTGGGTGGGGGCGCTCGTCCTGATCGTGGTGGTGCTCCTTCTGGCCGTCCTCGTGTCCCACATGGACTGGAGCCCCGGGAACCCGAACCAGAACATGCCGCCCTACAAGTGACGTTTCTGCAGGCCAGAGCCCACGGACAAGGGGGTCGCGGCCACCCCGTCGATGCTGCGCCGCTCCGGTTCGTCCCCGCCGGGTACCCGGAGCGCCGAGACTGGAGTCCAGGATCGTCTGAGCTGGCCGGGCGTCAGGGAGTTGGAGTGTCTGTCCGGGGATGATGAGGAGTACCGGCGGCCTTGTCCTGCCGGTGGCGGCCTGGGGGCGGGGGCTAGGTTCGGGGTGGGCGTCCAGCGGCGGGTCGGTGGCGTCGTCCAGGAGCACCGCGGTGCCGTTGGCATGCAACAGCACGGGCGGGGGATAGCCGGCGCTGGAGTAGGTGATGGTTGCCGGTCCCACTCGAGGAAGCAGGTGACGGTGCCGTCCACGATCCTCGTCAGCTCGTCAGCTCGTCGGCGGATTCGGGGGTGAGGCGGTAGAAGCCCTGGAGGCTGATCGAGCGTTCCAGGAGCCCGTCGGCCACGTACTTCAGCTGCCCGGGTCCGGCCCCGGCGGTTGCGCCAGATGAGCTCGGCGAGGACGTTGCCGGGGATCGGCACGTCGAAGCGCACGGGTGTGGCCTCGATGTGCACCGCCCGGGCGCCGCAGTCACCGGCGCCGAGCATCGACCAGTCGCCGTGCCCGGGGAACGCGGGTTCGTTCCAGCTCCCGGGGGCGGTGCCGCAGCACTCGCCCCGCTCCAGGTCGGTGATCCGCATCCGGCTCACCACGTGGACGACGTGCCGGTTGACGTGCACCGCGTACACCTCGTCGCCCACCAGGGCGCCGGACCAGGCGGGCGGCGAGGTGTGCACGCCGCTGAAGGCGACCGGCGGCCACTGACCGGTACGGCAGGCCCGGCGCAGGGCACGGCAGACATCGTGGGTCCACAGGCCGGTGAAGGCAGCAGACACGGCCGTGATCGTAGGAACGAGTACCGACGCCTTGACCGCCCACCACGGCCCCGCCCTTTCCCGCCCCGCCCGGGGCCGCCGTCCTGGTCCGCCGCCTGCTGTGCACACCCGGGCGGCGCCCGGCGCGGATTGCCCGCAGCACACCGTCGGCTCGGGTCGTCCCGCACGGTGCGATCATCGGTTGCACTCCGGAGCGGAAGGTTGGTTCTTGTGGAAGATTCGGCGGTCTCGGAGCTGGCCAGACTGCTTCAGGCGGATCCTCGCGGTCCGCACCAAGCCCTTGAATGGGAGCGTTGCCGGCCCGAGATCGGACTGGAACTCCCGGCGGACTACAGACAGTTCACCGACGTCTTCGGGTGCGGGTCGATCAATGACGAGTTCGCGATGGTCTCGCCGTTCGACTAGCGCCTGCCGGGGAGTCACTTCAAGAGTTTCTCGAAAACTCTGACGGAAACATTCGAAGGCGCCGGGTGTGCTATCGCCGAGATGCGCGAGGGGAGTTGCCGGATCGCTTCCCCTATCCGGTGCTCCCTGAAGCCGGCGGACTGATCGCCTGGGGAACGTGCGCGAACGGGTTCCTGTGAGAGCCCGAAGCGGGCCTGGATCCGAATCGGCGCCGGCATGGTGGAATTCCTGATTGACATCGTCTCCGGGCGGCATCCGTACTCCGCCACCCTTCTCGTAGCGGATAATCCGGTGTGGCTGACGAATACCGCCTGACTGGACAATATCGGACCTGGCATCGCCCGCCCGGGCGAGTTCGTCCTGCCCACGCGGCCGTCCTCCGTCCGTGCCTACCGCTAGGAAGCGGCTACCAAGAAGCCGAAGGGGCAGATGGCCGGGGACGTCGGCGAAGCGTTCGTGCCGGCTTTCGGGCTACTAGCACGGAAAATTGTGCCAAATCTCGCCGTGACGGCAGCTGTATCTCTTGCACTGCCCCATGTAGCCCTGAATGTAGTGGTCGCAAGGGTGCGGTGAGTCCAGGCATATATGGCAGTATTTGCTGTCGGGATCGACACGCACTCCGGCGGCCGCCAGCCTCTCCCGTGCCTCTGCGTGGGCCTTCTGGACCTGATTCGTGATCAGATCCTCCAGCGCCGCGGTGACCTCGCTGATCGCCTTCTTCTGATCGTCTGTGAAATCGTTCCGGAGCTCCATCGGTTCCTCCAGGCTGCTCCGATACCCCTGACTGCCATGGTCCCGCAGCCCGGAGGGCGACGCCACTCCGCCCGGAACCGGCTACGGCGAGTAGCAGAACGCCCTTTTCGTGACTGTCCGCTGTGCTCCGGCCCTACTGTTTCCGTGACCGATACGCAGGCAATTCCGCGGACATCACGGAATCAGGAACCCGTCGTCCTACCGGCCGGTGCATCGATACGTTCTGGCTCTCACCGCTCATTCCACAGAGGACCCCATGCGCCCCATCACCCTCGCCCTGGCCGCCGCCTGAGACCGCATTTGAGATCTTCGGCGTCTATCCCTGCGCTGCTGCCCTACGCTCTCGGGGTGGGCGAGAGATTTCCTGTGGTCGGGGACTTCAGAGAGCTTGGGCGGGGCGGGACAGACAGGCCGTCACTGCGGTCTGCCGTCCGCGATCAAGCGTCGGCGCATGCACGCGACCTCGTCGAGTACCTCCGCAGCGGCACGGTCCTGGTCGCCGCGCCCACTCTCGTGCATGACGTCCTCAGTCCTGACGAGACCGTGATCGGCGGGTGGCACCTGATGACGGACGGGCACTGGCTGTGGCACTCCGACCTGGCCCACTACGTGCAGCGGTACCACGTGGTACTCGACCCCGAGTTCATCAAGCACGTGCGGAGCAACGGTTGGACCGTGCCGGATCTCAGTGACAGCGACGTGGATGCGATGGTGGCCGTACTCCTCGAAGCCGAGTAAGGCTGGCACCGGCACTTGGGAGTGTGCGTGATCACGTGGAGGTCTGGGCCGTGGGGCGCGGACCCGGCCGGGAGGCCGGCCCGCCCCGGGTGAGGCGCCGCAACATGATGTCGATCATCGCCCGACGGATCATGGTATCCGAGCAAGCCGGGCTGGTCTCGTAGTCCCGGGTGAGACGCCGGTGGGCGGTGATCCACGAGAACATGCGCTCTCCGGCCCACCGCTGGGGCTGGACCTGGAAGCCGCGTTGGTCAGGGTCCTTGCGGACGATTCCAGCTCGCGGCCGAGGATCTGGGCAGACCAGTCGACCAGACGGCCGGTGAAGCCCTGATCGGCCCAGATCTTCCGGACACCTGGGTGGTCGAGGCGGGTCCACAGCAGTGGGCGCCGAGCGCCGTCGCGGTCCTGGACATTCGCCGCGACCACGTGGACGGCCAGGAGCAGGCCGAGCGTGTCGGTGACGATGAACCGCTTGCGGCTTTTGACCTTCTTACCTGCGTCGAAGCCCCTGGCGGACGGCGGAACGGTGTCGGTAGTGCGAACGGACTGGGAGCCGATCAGGCCGACGGTCGGCTCGGCATTGCGGCCGTCGGCTTCGCGCACCCTGCCGCGCAGCACCTCGTGAGTATGTTCGACAGCGCCGCTGTCGTGCCACCAGTGAAGTACCAGTACACGGTCGGCCACGGAGCAAAGTCCTTCGGCAGCTGCAGCCAAGCACAGCCGGTCCGCACCACGTTGAAGATCGCATCCACGATCCGTCGCCGAGGGTGCTTCTCCTGTCGCCCCCCTTCGGGCCCACCCTGGCCGGAGGCAGCAACGGCTCCACCAGCGCCCACTGCTCATCCGTCAGGTCCGGCGGATACCCGCCCCGGAACCGTTCACACGAGGCTCAATGACCCCTCCATCCTCACGACACGGCAGATCTCAAACATGGTCTCAGGTGTGTTTCCGAACCCCGTACGTGGCCCAGGGACGCGCAGCGAGCGTCGGCAGGCCGGCAAAGGTCGGCCGATCGCTCCATTTTCATGAAGCCCCACGAGTAACGCTGGGTGTGTCCCAGGGCGCAGAGACCGGGTGATTCATTCCGCGCACCGCCGAACTGTGACAATCTGTCACGCTTGTCAAGGTAGCCAGCTCGCCGATTTCCCTGAGGCTCGGCAGAAGAACTTGATTCTCAATCAATGGAGGAGGAGAGTAAGGAAGGAAGGAAAAGCGGGCCAGGACGCCTGGCCGTCTTGGGATAGTTGCCGCTCGAAACGCGCGGAAGACAAGGCGTTGAGAGCTCAACAAGGACTCGGCGCTGCCGAAGCCCGACGCCCCGTCCATAGGCCCGTTCCGCCTCTACCTCCTACTCGCCCGTGTTGCTCCACGCCGTCGTGTCTCGGCTGCCGTGCGAAAGCCGCGATTCCGGTGCAGGAGCCTTGAAGCCGCGATGGGATTGGTTGCGCAATCAATCGCGGTAACGCTGCCGAATCGGCAGTGTCCCACCCGCAGGCCAAAATTCCGGAGCAGGTGCGGCCGAGCTGTGGCGTGGAAACATCTACGCCGGTCGGTCGTGCACCCGGGAAGAGGGATAGCCATGCCTGACGATTTCAGCCTCCCGCCACCCGAACTCCTGCGTGTCGAAGTGTTGGACCTCGGCCCCGTTATCGACCCCCCGTTCGCCGACGCCAAGAATCTGCGCGAACACCTGCCGAAGGTGCAGACCAAGCCGGTCGGGTTCGAGCAGATGGAATCCAACCTCACCGACGACGGGCATCGGCGTGCGGTGGAGGTGGCGCTTTCCTCCGAAGAGGTGGGGCGGCAGGTGGCGGGAAAGCGCTGCGATGTCCTGGGCGTCGGAACGGCGGCGACCGGAAGGAACAGCGAATACCCGCTGGTGATCATTTTCAACTACACCGACGGTCTGGTCATCGAGGCGATGGTCGACCTCGATTCCGCGAGAGTCCTCGATGTGACAACGGCGAACCGCCAGCCTCCACTGGCGGACGCGGAGCACAGTAAGGCCGTGGAACTGCTTCGCGATGCTGGCGGACTTGCGGACGTCGGCGTCGATCTCGACGCCGGCATGGGTCTGATCGTCGAAGAAGTCAACTTCCGCGACCCCCGGTACGGGCATCGACTGGTCGACCTGCGGTTCGGCCCCCGGGACAGGCGCCTGCCGACTGCCTTCGCCATCGTCGACCTCACAGACCAGGACGTCGTGGCGGCCGGTCGGGTACCCCAGGAGGCGTCGTCATGACCGTGCAATCGTTGTCCGGCACCGTCCTCAGGTCGTCCGGAGGCGCGGTGCAATGGCCCCCGGAGGCTCCGGTGTGGAGCTTCCAGTGGCAGATGGTTGACGGAGACAGTGAAGCCATCTCCTTCACCGACGTGCGCTACAAGGGGCAGAAAGTCCTGCACAAGGCGAGCCTGCCCATGATCCGAGTCCAGTACGACGGCCCTGCGGGCCCGTACAAAGACGCCCTGAGTAGCGGAAACATGCAGGGGCCGGTCAAGGTCTACGAAGGGACGAATCCGGCGTACCGCTTCCTCGTGGTCGAGAGCTACCACACCATCGGTGCCTATCGCCTGACCAATCGGTGGATCTTCCGCAGCGACGGCATCATCCTGCCGCAGCTGTACAGCGCCGGACTCCAGGCACCGTACAACCACCGGCACCACGCGTACTGGCGATTCGACTTCGACATCGTCGGCGCCGCCAACAACCTCGCGCTGGAACACCTGCAGGTCAGCACGGACTGGGGCTACGGCCCCGGCTGGCTTCCGTACGGCACCGAGTCGGTGGTCGCCCGCTCACCACGGAGTACCTATGCGGTGCTGAACAAGTCGAATCCGCTGGGCAGGACGACGGGGTATCTGATTGCACCGGGTCCGTTCGACGGTGTCGCCGACGGGTTCGGACGCATGGATGCGGCGGTACTCGCCTACCACAGCGCCGAAGACCTGCGGGGGCGGCTGGGGACGTCGCAGGACGACCAGATCCTGACGCAGTCCACCGGCGAGGCCATCAATGGCCAGGACCTGGTGCTCTGGTGGTGCGCCCACCTCGATCACCATGCCAGCGAAGGCGGCAACGAGTGGCACGTCTGCGGACCGATACTGCAGCCGTTCGGCTACCCGTGACAGTGATCGGCCCTGCACGCAGCCGTCCGACGATCGGTTGTGGGAATACCCCTCGCCCATGAGAGCGAGGACCACCGAAGCACTACTACCCCGACCGGCCGGCGATCGTGTCGCTGGCCGGTCCGCCTGCCGAGGGCAGGTGTTCAGGTCGGGGGAGTGGTCAACTGCCGATCGTGCCACCCTGGGCGGCGATCATGGCCAGGTTCAGCCCGGCCACCGCCCGGGCCAGCCCCGGGACCTGGTCGGCGAAGATCATCTCACCCTGTCAGCCAACGTGACGGCGCCCCTTGCAGCACATCCGGTGCGCTGGACGACGCACCGCGCCGGACGGACAGCGAAGCCCCGGCTGAAGAGTTGAAATGTCAGCTCACCAGCCAGGGCCCCCTTCGTCTGCGCGCCGAGCCGCAAACGGATACATTGATCAGAAACTCAATTGGTTCTCGTTGAGGGTATAGCGGACCTGTGGACAGTGGAAGTAGCCGCGGACGATGTGGGGTTGGCGCTGGCGGCGGTGGAAGAAGCGTCGTGCTTCGGCTGCTGGCTCGGACTGGTTGCGGGCCCTGTGCCTCATGGGCAGGCTGCGCTTGAGGTCGGTGTTGACCGGTTCGTCGGGGTTCAGCTCGGGTGAGTACGCCGGCAGGAAGTGCAGCTCGACCTGGTCGGTGTGGTCGGCCAGCCAGACGCTGACTCTCCGTGAGCGGTGGGCCGAGTGCCGGTCCTCGACGAGGTGGACCTTGCGGCCGAAGTGGCCGGCGAACCGGTCGAGGAACCGGCACATGACCTTGGCGTCGAAGATCTCGGTGAAGACGCATGAAGTGCATCCGGCCCTTGGTGCTGATGGCGGACATGGCGTTGACCGAGAAGCGGTTGCCTGTGCGGCGTACCATCGGGTGCGGCCCTTCTCGCCCCGGGTGCGGCCGGTGACCTGGTCGGAGCGGATGCCGGCCTGGTCGGCAAACAGCGCCTCGGCTCCCTCGGCCCTCGCCTTCGCGTGGATCGCCGGCCAGGCCTCCTCGAGCCGGCCACGCACGGCCTCGGGGTTCTGCTCGACGGCCCGCTTACCTGCGGCGCTGGAACGACAGCCCCCAGCGCCGCAGGTACTTGCCGACCCCCTGCTCGGTCAGCCGCACCCGGTACAGCTTCGCGATCAGCGCACCCACCTGGGCGCGCGTCCACAGCTGCCCGGGAAGTCCCAGGTCGCACGGCTGGTGGTCGAGTACGGCCTGCCGAAGCGCCGCCTGCTCGGCCTCGGGCAACACCTGATGGTCCCCGACCCGCCGCCCCCGTGGACGCCCGATCAGCGCCTCACGCCCGCCGGCCGGCCGCTTCGCCCACCAGCCGTCCACCGCCTCGACCGAGACCTTGAACACCGCTGCGACGTCCTCGCGGTCACCGCCCGCAGCCGCAACGCTTCCTGCACCGACGGCGACAAGTGCCGCGCGTCCCCTCCAGTTCAGTCACGCGGTGTTCAACAACCCAGAACCCCTACCGTTTCGGATCAATATGGCCGTTGCCGGGTCGGCTCCGAGCTCGCAGAAATACCGGCGCTACCGCAGTTAGGCGTCAAACTTTCCTGTCTCCAGGTACTCCTGATTGACCATCACCCAGAAGTCCTCCGCCTGACCCTGAAGGACGTACTGATAGGGCATGTAGCCGTACCCGGAGTCACCCCAGCTGGTTCCCCAGGAATTGCGAATGATGAAAGCTCCCGTGGTGGTGCTTCCGTCCAGCGGGTTTGTCACCGCCCGATTGTTGTCATAGCCGACCACCATGACAGCATGTCCCCCCAGGAGGGTTTCGTTGGGGGACGGGAACGGGATGTTCCCATTGGGGGCTTGCAGGATGCTCGCGTACACGGCGAATCCGAACATGGAGGGAATTCCGGAAGCAACGTGCGCTTTGATATCCGCGAGGAGGTCACTGGCCGGCGTGCCAGGCGGATCCAAGCGGTAGTAAGTGAGCGCCTGGTAGTTGCTGGCGAATGCGTAGTGGAAGGCAGAGGGCTCGGTCTCGAACGCGGGGATGTCGTACGGCCAGTACTTCTCCGGGGGTGCGCCGAACAGCGTGATCGCACCCATGGTGGAGCGGAGGTAGGCGCCCGTATCACCGGTCCACTGAAGGAGGTCGCGAGTCGCCTTGTAGATGAAAAGACGCGAGGCGGGCATGAAGTTCCCGTGAGCCCGGATCTCGAAGTACTCCAGGATGCCTGAAGCTGCGTTCGCAGTGCATGAGCCCAGCGCACCCTGATCCACGATCGGTGAACAGAATTGACGCAAGTCCACGCTATCCGGCTGGTTCCCCACCGCCATCTTGAGGACGCCGGTGCGCTCGACGAGTCCGGGGATTCCGTTGGTATTTTTGGTGAAGTCCCGAATGTCCGGGCGGTCCGGGAGCCACCCCATGCCCTTCCCGTTGACAATATTCTTCATATTAATTGTCTCCACTTTGCGCAGTCCAAATCTACTGTGGGGCGGATGGTGCGAGACTACCGGATACCCCCATATGGTCCCCGCTTCACAGAATCGGCGCTTATGTCACCTGAAGGCACCAATGCGGGGAGTTCGTGCCAGCCTCGAGGCCATCGATTCTCATATGTAAGTACGCATGCGATGTGATCCTTGGGGGTCAATGTTTGATCACTGGAGTGTTGTGCTTAACTATGAGCCTTTTCGGCGATGCAGCTCCAGGGTGAGGACCGCCTCGGCTGCTGACGTCAGCCAGTTCGGACTGCAGCGGGCGTGCCGGAAGATCCTCCAGCGCTTCACGGTGGCCACGCCGCGTTCCACGGGGTGGCGGAGCCGGGCGTGGGCTCGGTTCAGCGATCTCTGTCCGGCCGTGAGTTCTCCGCGAGGCGGGCGCCTCATGGGTACGGCGAACGTTCCCCGACGCCGGTGTACGCCATGTCGGCCAGGGCAGGGATGCGGAGCCGGACGCAGGTCTTCACGATGCGGTGGGTGCGCGCGGCGGTCAGATCGTGGGTGCGGCCGGGCAGGATGCGGGAGGTCCACACGAGCCCGCCCGTCGGGCCGGTGATGACCTGGAGGTTCACGCCGTGGCGGCGGTGTTTGCTGGAGTAGTCGGCGCGGCCGTCGCCGACACGGTCGCACTCGGCGAGGGTGCCGTCGACCAGGACGTACTCCGGGTCGGCGTCGCGCAGGGCCCGGGTCAGGCCGGGTGCTTTGCGGGCGAGAAGGTCGGTGACCTGCTGGATGTAGGCGTGGGCGGTGCCGACGCTGATCCGGAAACCGGCGGCAATCTGGGCGAGCGTGTCGTGCTTGCGCAGGTACACCAGCGCGACCAGGGCTCGCTGGGAGGGCCGGAGCTTGCATCGGCGGTCACCCTCGCGGGTGACGATCAGCATGGTGACCCGCTCAACGAGCGCGTGCGGCAGGTCCAGTGCGGCAGGACAGGTGACCAACGAGGCTCCCTGGCTGGTTGCTTGAGACGTGAGACATCTCGCTCAACCGCCCGGGAGCCTCGTTCGTTCTGTCCTCAAGCCGACCGCCCGACCGTCACCCGATCGGTGCCCAGCCTGAAAACTCTCAGTGTCTTGGAGTGCGCTGCAGGAGTCCGAGGACATCGAGGAGGGCGCGGCGGTCGGTCTGGCCATTGGCATGGGCGGTGACGGTGCGGCGGGTGAGGGCCAGGACCGCTTCCGGCAAGCCCGCGACCGCACGCGTTCTCGCTCGCTATTCCTGGCGCTCGCCGCTACTGCAGTACTTTCAGTACCGCCAGGGAGAGCCGCTGTGCGGTGGGGCGAGGCGCACTTGCCCAATCTGGTTCCATGCGCACGCGCAGCCGCTTTCGTGCTGGACGCGCGCGCGCACCAGGCTGCCGCACGCCCGCATGGGTGGTTTCGCATGCGCGTCGGGCTGGGGCGGGTGCTGTCCGGGGTACCTGCTAATCTCCCGGGTCAAGGACGCACGCAGGGCATCAAGTCGCTGACGGAATCGACGCGGGGGGTCGAGGTCACCCTAGGCCGTGTATCGAAAGTGGATCTTGGGCTGTGGATGATCACAGTTCATGGGTCGGGGAGATCTCACAGACGAGCAGTGGGCGGTGCTGGAGCCGTTGTTGCCGAAGGGCGCCAGGGCGGGGCGACCGCCGGTCTGGGCTCGGCGGCAGTTGATCGACGGCATACGGTTCCGTGTCCGGACCGGTGTTCCGTGGCGGGACGTCCCCGCCGAGTACGGACCGTGGAGCCGGGTCTACGACCTCTTCCGCCGGTGGCAGCGAAACGGCACCTGGCAGTGGATCCTCACCCGGCTCCAGTCCCTGGCCGACGCGAAGGGGGCGATCGCATGGGACCTGAGCGTCGACTCCACGGTCTGCCGCGCGCATCAGCATGCGGCTGGAGCCCGCAAGCACGGCGAGCTGCAGAAGGAACCGCCTGGCGGCATCTTCACCGAGCCCGGTGACCATGGGCTGGGGAGGTCGCGCGGCGGGTTCACCACCAAGGTCCACCTGGCAGTGGAGCAGGGTCAGAAGCCCATGTCGATCGTGGTGACCGCTGGGCAGCGCGGGGACTCGCCGCAGTTCGAAGCTGTTCTGGAGAGGGTCCGCGTGCCCCGTGTCGGACCGGGTCGGCCGCGGGTCCGCCCCGATCGCGTGCGGGCGGACCGGGCCTACGCCTCCCGCAAGAACCGCGCCTACCTGCGCCGCCGCGGGATCCGCTGCACCATCCCCGACAAGGCCGACCAGGCGCGCAACCGGCGGAAGCTCGGTTCCCGCGGCGGCCGGCCGCCGAAGTTCGACAAGGCTGACTACCGTGAGCGTCATGCGGTCGAGTGCGGGATCAACCGCCTCAAGACGCACCGTGCTGTCGCCACGCGGTAAGACAAGTTCGCTGTTCGCTACGAGGCGACCGTGCTGATCGCAGCTCTCAACGAGTGGCTCTGACCGGGGTGGCGTTCCCGTCCTCGGTCACCAGTCCCGGCCGGCGGTCAGCTCCTCCGCCTCCGCGTTCGCGAACTCGTATGCCGATGCGACGAAGCAGAACTCGTCGCAGATCCACTCGTGCGCGACCGTCTCGATCCCGCTCCCGGCCGCCATGAACTCCCTGTCCAGCAGGTTGAACTCCTCGGTGGCAGCCTGGGTGAGCGCATACAGGGCCTCCAGACCCGACGGCCGCTCGGCCTCGATGCGCTCGCACAGACCAGGTCGGTGCGCATGTGGTCGGCGAGGGACCAGCCCACCAGACGTCGTGAGAAGCAGTCGATCACGGTGGCCAGATAGAGGAACTCGCCGTCCCCGACCGGGAGATACGTGATGTCGCCGACGTACTTCGTGTTCGGTGCGGTGGCGGTGAAGTCACGGCCGGGCAGGTCCGGCACCGGCGCCCGGGACGGTTCCGGGACCGTGGTCACGTGCCGTTTCCGCAGCCGGAGTCCGGCGATGTTGAACTTGCGCATCACCCGACCGACCCGCTTGTGGTTCACCTCCAGGCCCGACTCCCGCAGCTCGGCGGTGATCCGAGGGCGGCCCCAGGTTCCGTCCCATTCGGTGTGCACGGCCCGGATCCGCTCGGCCAGCCGGACGTCCGCCCGTTCCTTCTCCTCCCGTGCCGATCGGCCGGCCCGCCACTTGTAGAAGCTGGAGCGGGCCACCTCCAACACCTGGCACAACCGCTTCACGCCGTAGGCGCTGTGGTGGTCCTCAATGAACTGGCAGCGGGTCACCAGGTCATCTCGGAGGCGAAAAACTTCGTCGCCTTCCGCAGAATGTCCCTCTCCGTGGCCAGCTTCTCGTTCTCCTTGCGCACCTGGGCCAGCTCCTTGCGCAGGGCCTCGTTCTCCGCCCGCAGCTCGTCGGCGACCGGCGCGGATCCCCGTCTTCTTGTCGTTCATGTCCCTGCTCGTCGTGCCGGCCTGCCCCCGGCGGGCCTGCTCGGCTTGCACCCAGCTCCGCAGCGTCCCCCGCGCGACCCCCAGATCCCTGCCCACACCCTCGAAAGTGTGGTCCGGATCCGACAGGTACAGCGCGACGGCGTCAGCCTTGAACTGCGGCGAGTACACCCTCATCACCATAAGAGATTCCTCCTACCCGGCCCCTACCAGCACCGGGATCGAAGGTGTCCACCACTCGGGGACAGGTCCCTTCAGCTGAGCAGGTGGCTCAACACGCGGCCGAAGACGCCCCGTCCCACAGAACGGCGACTTCGACGGCGCGGGGAGTCCGGCGATCGTGAGCTCCCCGGTCCAGGTCATGTCGGTGCCAGTGTCCTCGGGCGTCTCCCTGACGCCGAGTTCAGCCCATCCGCGAACCACATGTCCGCGCTTCTCCAACTGGCAGAACCCCGGCTGCCCGGGCTAGGACCGTGTCGCCGGCCTGCCGGCCCGAGCCGTGAACAACGGAGACCGCGGTGAACGGCACGCGATCATCGTGCCAGGGCCAGCCGGTCAGGTACTCCCAGCATGCCGTGGCGACAGGCGAGTCAGCTACCTCGCCGAGCAGGTTGCGGTGGTGCGGCCGGTCGATGTGCCCGCGAAGCATTCGATACCCCACAGCCCGACCGAGCCGGACGCTACACCGCCGCTGTGTGGCCTCCGTTTCGTGCGCCGCGTGGACACGGCCGGCCCGTGGCGCCATCCGCAGGTGCCTCGGCCACGAAGCAATAGGGCCACGGCCACGCGTGTGGCAGACGGAGGCAGCGGAGGAGCCCGGATGACCGGTGTGCAGCTCACCACCGCCCCTCGACCGGCCGGCCGACGGGCGCACTGCGGTGGTCCACCGCAGAAGGACGCGGCCGGTGCCGTTTTGTGCGTGGCGGGCCGACGGGGGCGGCTGACAATGCGGGGCGTACGGGATGACTCCCGCCCGTATGCACGGTCCGGAGCCACAGGATCTGGTGGAACGCATCCTCCGGGCGGTGGCCGACGGGGACGGCTTCATGGTGGATGCGCTCCTGGCGGTGCTGGAGGTCGTCGCCGACGAGGCCCTCCTCCAGAGGCTGGCCGAGGCGATGGGACGTATCGGCCCGCCCCCCACCTCGCCCGGAGCAGGGCCACGTGCGCTGGCCGGCCGGTCTCCGCCGGCACGAGGCCGCGCCCCGGCGGGCCCGGCACACGTCCAGCGTCGGACCGTCGGCCGTGACGCGGGAGGCGCACACCATGCCGCCGGTGGCGTGGTCCTTCGTGACCACCCGCCCTCGTGGGAACGTCCCGGGCCGGCGCGATGGCGCCGTTCGACGGCGCACTCATCGGCCCGGCCGGGACGGTGGGTGGACCATCCGCGGACAACGGCTGAGGCGCGGCGGGGTTCGTGGACGCCGACCACGGTCCGTCGGCGGGACCGAGCCGGAACGATCAGCGGTGCCGTGGACAACGGATCAGACCGGTGACGACTCCGACCGCCCCACCGGCGACACCTCACCAGCCCCCCGCCCGGGCGCCCGCGGCCGCTCCTGCTGCGCGGCCGGGTCGATCCCGTTGCCGCAGCGTGATTGCGGGCGACGGGAGCTGCCGGCCCGTTGAGGCGGTCGGGCGCTGGTTCACCGCCGGGGTGCGGAGCCGTTCTCACCCCGGTCGGCACCTGCACGGACCGCGACGGCGGTCCGCGTCCGACCCTCGAGGCCTGACCTGTGACCGCTATTCCTGCCGTCCGCAACCGGCCTACCCGAACGCGGTGGTCGCGGGCTTCTCGTGGTTCGCCAGGGCGAGGCCGAGGGCGAAGAACGTCGGCGCCCACTCGCCGATGAAGATGCCCCAGCGGTCGGCCCGTTCCACGCCGGCCTGTTCCGCCTTCATCGAGACGCCCCAGCTGAGCAGCGACAGGCCGATCGACGCGAATGCGGCCGTGTAGGCGTGCTCGCTGGTCAGACCGGCCTCGTGAAGCTTCCGAATGACAGACATGATCTGCTCCTTGTCGCGAAGTCCTTGCCTCCCACCATCGGCGGCTCCTCCACCGGCCCGTACTCGCAGCGGTCCTGCACCGAGTCGCAGCGATGCCTCCGTGCCCGGCGGATCCGCGTCCCCGGTGAGCGGGCGGGACGGCCCGGAACGCCCGGACCGGCACAAGGAGGAGCACTGGGCGTCAGACGACTTCCGTGTACGCCCGGGCCAGCGTCCCGGCCATGGCATCGACCGAGTAGCCGCGTCCAACGGTCCGTCGGGCGCGCGCGGCCACGGCGTCCAGTTCCGGCTGCGGTGTGGCGCACACCGACAACAACCCGGCCCTCAGGCCGGCGCCCGAGCCGGTGTCCAGGAGGAAGCCGTTGACACCGTGCCTGATGTAGTGCGGCACTCCGCCGCGTTCCGGCCCGGCCGCGGCGAGACCGGCGTCCATGGCCTCCAGTACGGCCAGGCCGAATTCCTCCTTGGCGCTCGGGCACACGTACACGGCCGAGCCGACCCGGCCGTCCGCGAGTGCCCGCTCCAGGACGCGCACCTGCCGGTTGGGCAGTGCGGGCCACAGCGCGACCCGCCGCCGGCCGAGCGGTTGCCCGGCGAGGAGCTTGGCGACGGCGGCGCGCACACCGGTCTCCACGGCCGTGGCGCGGCCCGGTGACCCGCCGACGAGCAGGAGCGTCGTCGACCGGTACAGCCCGGTGTCCAACCATGCCTCCACGAGCCGGTCCTGCTGCTTGACGGGGTGCAGGCGCCCCACGCACAGCAGCAGCCGCAGATCCCGGTCCTCGGGGTCGAGCCCGTCCGGCCGGCCGCCGCCGGCGAACAGCCGGGCCGTCATCGCGTCCGCCAGCTCGGTGTCGCCGGGCCGGGGAACGAAGGGCGGGATCCCTTCCGGCACCTCCACGCGGCGGACCTGCGTGCCGCCGGAGAGCTGCGGGAAGTGGGCGGCGAGGTCGCCCGTGCCGGCCCGCGCGGGGATGGTCACCAGAAGACCGGCACGGGCGACCAGCCGGTCCGCGACGAAGACGCGGTGCAGGTCGGCGCGGAGCGACCGGGCCGCCTCCGTCTCCGCACGGACCGGAAGGCCCGCGTGACGCTCGGCCATCGTGCGGTGCGGATCGGGCGTCACGGTGAACACCGGACGGGCGCCGCAGCGACGGGCGGCGTCGGCGACCGCCAGCGAGCCGTCGTCCGCGAACCGCACGTGGACGATCCGCGGCCTCGCACCCGGCAGGGCGAGCAGGCGCGCCGCCCACCACGAGACCGCGGGCCGGTGCGCCGCCATGGCCGCCGGGTCGGGCGGACCGTCGGCGTCCACCGGGATCCCGACCTGCCAGTGCTCGGTGCCCAGGGGCGACACCAGGCCGGCGGACCGGTCGCGCAGGACCGGCCGGCCGACGGCGACCAGGGTCAGCACCCGCGAGATGCGGCCGGTGGCCGCGAGCGCGTCACCCAGCGCCGAGAGCAGCACGCTCATCCCGCCGCTCATTCCCACGCCGGGCTCGTCCAGACCGCCGAGCAGCATGGACTGGGCCACCACCGGCCCGCCCGAGGGGGCCGCCGGAAGCAGGCGGACCGCGTCGCGGAAGGCGGCGGCCTGCGGCGCCGAAGGATCCTGCCGGTGCCAGGACGCCGACCACAACAGGTTCTCGTAGACGTCCCCGTTACGGGGCGGCACCGCGGCCAGGACGGCGGCGCCGCGCGGGACGCCCGACAGGTACCGCAGCGCGGCGTGCCGCACCCGCCTGTCACCGGCCGTCCACCGCGCGACTTCGCCGGCCCGGAGCGGCTGCAGCCCGTGCGCCTCCGCCAGGTCGAGGAGGAACGCCGCCTCCTCGTACGGCGGCAGGGCGAGCAGACGCGTCCGCAACTCCCGGGTCGCCGCCCGTGCGTCGGTCGACGCGCATGCGGCCCATGCCTCGGCAACGGCCGTGCGCACGTCCGCCCCGTGGCGGGCCGCGGCCGGGAGCGGCGGCAGGCCGGCCGTGCCGGGTCGCCTGGCCGCCGTCCTGGCTGCGGCTGCCGCCAGGTCGGCAGCCGGAAGTCCGGTCGGGTCGCGGTCCGACCGGGCCGCTCGGCCGTACTCCGCCTCAGCCAGCGCGCCCAGCAGGTCCCGGGCGGTGCCGGGCGGTACCCCGTCCACCCAGAAGTGGCGGCGCCACGCCTGCAGTTCGTCCTCCTGGCCCGGCGCCCGCACGTCGGCGCCGGTGGACGGTGGAGAATCCGTTCGGTCCCGCATACGCCCCTGCCTCTCGTGGATCCGGCGAGCCGGGGGCTGTTCGGCGCGCTCCGCACATCGGATTGGCGCGTTCCGTCACCGCGGCCGCGGCTCGCGGCCTGGCATCATCGGAAGGACCCGCCCGGCCGAGAGGGACACGCCGTGCACGTCGTCGTCATCAGCCCGCCGTTCGTCTCGCACGCGGAACCACTGGCAGCGCTGGGAACCGCCCTGCGGGCCGCCGGCGCCCGCGTCGACCTGGCCTCCACCACCGCCTTCGCCCCGCTCGCAGCCCGGACCGGCATCGGCTTCACCGAACTCGCCGTGACCCGCAACGCCAACCACGGCGTCGCCGAACGGACCCGTCAGGACCCGGCCGAGGCGGCACGGTTGCGCGAGTTCCTGACCGCCACCTTCCGGGGAGCCGCAGAGGCCCTGCTCACCCAGGCCGCCCACCGCAGGGCCGACCTCCTCGCCGAACCCGACCGCGTCCTCGAGGACGTCCGCGCCCTGCACCGCCGGCTGCGGCCGGACTGGTACCTGGTCGACCAACTCGCCTACCCGGCGACACTGGCCCTGTACTGCCTCGGACTGCCGTACGCCACGTTCTGCCCCGGCCACCCCACCTACATCCCGGCCGGGCCGGACGCCTACTTCGGCCTGCCGTACGCGTGGCCGGACACCGTCCGACCCACGGCCGAGGCCCTGGAGAGGCTGACCCGTGCCGCCGCCGACAACGACCGCGCCTTCACCGCGGCCTTCCACGAGGTCGTCGACCGCCACGCCCCGCACCGGCCCCGGCCCGACCGCGCCTTCGCCCTCAGCTCCCCGCGCGCAGTCGTCTACAACTACCCCGAACTCCCCTGGCTGCCGGCCCCGTCACCCGGCGCCGCCGCCCTGTGGTGCGGCCACTGCACCCAGCCGCCGCCCCCGGCCCCGCCGTGGACCGGTGTCGTCGACCGCCTCACCGCCGGCGGCCGCCCCCTCGTCCTGCTGGCCCTCGGCACCTTCCTCTCGGCCCGTCACGACGTCCTGGCGACCGTCGCGGAGGGGGTGCTGCGCCACACCTCCGCGGCCCTGGTCGTCGCGGCGGGCGAGCGGGTGGACGAGGTCTCCTCCGCGCTGGTCGCCGCCGGTGCGCCCGCTGACCGGTTCCACGTCGCGGACCGCATCCCGCAGCAGGCCCTGCTGACACGTGCGTCCGCCATGGTCCACCACGCCGGCAACAACTCGTTCACCGAATGCCTCGCCGCGGGCGTGCCCGCCCTCGCCCTCCCGTTCTCCAGCGACCAGTTCGCCATCGCCCACGACCTCGAACGCGCCGGCCTCGGCCTGAGCCTCGACCCGAACGCACTGACCGCGGACACCGCGGGCCGTGCGGTCGAACGCCTCCTCACCGGTGCCAGGAGCGCCAACGAGGCCGTGCGCACGGCGGTCCTCCGCCGCGGACCGGACTGGGCGGCCGAGCACCTGCTCCGGCTCATGCGCTGACCCGGGCACGTCCGGGCGCCGTGCCACCACGCCCGTCGGACGGACCGCGGCCCGTCCGACGGGCCCGCCGCTCGCGTGCTGCGTGACACGAATCCCGCGACGCTGCTTCCGCACGACGGGCGCGGCGAGCCGACCGCCGTTGTATCACTCGTCTGGATGAGGCCTGAGACTCCACCAATCCCCGGCTCCGTCGGCGCCGAAGGGTTCATGCAGCAGGTGATCGCAGCACCTGGGCACCGGCGTGAGCCGGACGCGCAGCCCCGGCCCCGGTGCTCCCGGCCGGGGTTACGCCTCACAGCACCCGGCCCGAACAGGAGAAGCACCGGATGACCAAGCCTCCGGCTCCGCCGACGGACGCCCTCGACCTCCTGCACGTTCCCGACAGCCCGCGGGTCGTGGTGGTCCTGCTGCACGGCGGCCGCGCCGACTCGCTCGCCGCACCGACCCGCCTCAACCTTCCCGCGCGCCGCATGGACCTGATCGCCCGAGCGCTGCGCCGCGGGCTCCCGGGCGATGCCGTGCTGATAGCCCGGGTCCGATACCGCCACCGGGGCTGGAACGGCCGCGCGGCCCATCCGGTGCACGACGCGCGCCGGGCCCTGCAGGAGCTGGCCGCCCTCGTGCCGGGTCTTCCGATCGCCCTGGTCGGACACTCGATGGGCGGCCGGGCGGCGATCTCCGCTGCCGACCGCCCCGGTGTCCGCGGCGTGGTCGCGCTGGCACCCTGGTGCCCACCGGACGAACCCGTCGCCCACCTGGCCGGACGGAGCCTGGTGATCCTCCACGACGAACACGACCGCGTGACGTCCGCCGAGCAGTCCTGGGCTCTGGCCCGCCGAGCCGCTGCCGCCCGCGCGCGCGTGGGAACGGTGGCCATGCCGTGCGGCGGACACGCCATGCTGCGCGACGCCAGAGGCTGGCACCGGCTCACGGTCGACGCGGTCGCGGCCGTCCTGGCGGGCGACCTGTTCGTCCGCACGGCCGGCCACGTGGCGGGGCCGAAGGTGTTCGGCAGCACCGCGCCGGGGGCGGCCCCGCGCCCGTGGTGACGGTGCCCTGCCGTCCTCGGCAACCGGGGGCTGTCACCCGTTCGGCTCCGACCACCAGGCGCCATGCCTCGAAACCCCGGTGTGCAGGTGGCGCCGCAGTGCTCATCGGGCATCGACCGGAGCCGTCCGGCCCGTTGCCGCCCGACGCGCGGGCGGACGGCTCCGCCGTCGGCGGCCCCGGCCCGTTGCCGCCCACGGCCGGTGCCGCCCGCCCGGACCGGCAACCCGGCGTAGTGCGGCCGGCAATCCCGATCGCTCTCCCCGCTGCGCCTCGGCGGGGCGCCGACCGCCGGTCTCGTGGCAGCGTGCCGCCGCAGGGAGCGGAGCGCGTGGCCCCTGTCCACGAGCAGCCCGCCGATGTCGGGCATGCCGTGGAGGGCACGGTGCGAAATCGCTGCGAGTCGGGACGGCACGGGGGCGATGAGAGGCTCTTCGCAGTCCGCCAAGGGAGGTGCATCGCCGTGACCGCGCCACTGACGGAGCGCGAGCTGCGCGACCTCGACCGGCTCGAACGCCGACTCCGTCTCACCGATCCGGACCTCGACAGGCTGCTCGGCCGGCGGGCCTCGGTCCGCCGCCTGGCACGGCGGCCCCGGTTCCTGGCTCTGGCCGTCAGCGTCCTGGCACTGGCCACCGCGGGTTTCGCACTCTGTGCGGCTGCGAGCCTCACCGCGGCCGCGGGTCCGGCCGGGGTCGCGGCGGCGGCGCTCGTCGTCGGCTTCCGCAGGCTCTCGCGTCTGGCGCCGGGCTGAAGAGGTCAGGCGCCATGTCCGTCGACCGCGTTCCGCCTGGACCTGACGGCGCGGAAACTCCGGGGCGTTGCGACTGGTCGCCGGGTCTCCGCCGATCAGGCACCCGGAGGATGACGTGAAGCTCGACGGGCTCCGATTGCTTGTGGCCGGTGCCACCGGTGTCCTCGGCGGCGGGATCGCCCTCGCGGCGGCCGAGGGCGGAGCGAGGGTGGTGCCGGCCGGGCGGGATCCGGAACGGCTCGCGGAAGTCGCCCGACGACTCGGCGGCCCGCCGGGTCTGGTTTTCGAGGCCTACGACCTGAACGCCTGCCGGGGGCTCGCCCCGGCCGCGGCGGACCTGCTCGACGGTCTGGAGGCCGCCCTGGTGGCCTTCGGGGCCGTCGCGTTCGGCCGGGCCGAGGACATGCCGGCCTCGGTCGAGGAGCACCTCCTGGCGGTGAACGCCCTCGCACCCATGTCCGTTCTCGGAGGAGCCGTCCACGCGATCGGCCGGGAGGGTGCGATCGGCGCCCTGTCCGGGGTCGTGGTCGACCGTCCGACACCGGGAACCGCGGCCTACGCGGCCTCGAAGGCGGCGCTCTGCGGTTGGCTCGCCACCGTCCGCGTCGAGCAGCGGCGCAACGGGATCTCGGTGCTCGACGCCCGACTGCCGCACCTCGACACCGGTTTGGCGGACCGGGCCGTCACCGGAACCGCTCCAGGGCTGCCGCGCGGTGCGAGGACCGGGCCGTGGACGACGGCCGTCCTCGACGGCCTCGTCTCGGGTGCGGCCCTCCTCGCCCCGGACCCCGTCGGTGGTGGGCCGCGGCTCCTGATGTAGGAGCCGCGGCCGGCCGCACCCTGACGACCCGTTGGTCACCGGCCGGTGGATCAGTCGAGGGCGCCGTTGATCGTGGCCTGCGGAATGGCGATGTTGGGGACGTGGTACGCCTCGAGGATCTTCTTGTAGGAGCCGTCGTCCATCAGGGACTGGAGGGCGGCCCGGACGGCCTCCTTGAGGCCGGGGGCCGACTTGGAGATGCCGATGCCGATCGGCGAGGCGCTGGTCGGGCCGACGGCCTCCTTGCCGGAGACGGTGTCGAAGGCGGTGCCGTTGTCCGCGGTTTCCGCGACGTAGGCGGCGGTGACCTCGTCGAGGAAGTCGGCAGAGACCTTGCCCGAGCGCAGGGCGAGTTGGGCCTCGGAGTCCTTCGGGAAGGCCAGGACGGTGATCGCCGGCTTGCCCTGCTGCTTGCACAGCTCCTGGCGCTGTTCGAGGATCTTCTGGTGGTTGGTGCCGGTCTGGACGGAGACGCTCTTGCCGCAGACGTCGGTGACGACCTTGATGCCGTCCGGGTTACCCTTCTTCACCAGCCAGCCCGGGCCCGCGTTGACGTAGTCGACGAAGTCGACCGCCTGCTGACGCTCCTTCTTGTCGGTCATCGCCGACATCACGGCGTCGAACTTGCCGGCCTGGACGGCGGGCAGCAGGCCGTCGAACTTCTGGCCGGTGAACTCGAGCTCCACGCCCAGCCGGGCGCCGATGGCCTGGCCGAGGTCGTAGTCGATGCCGGTGATCTCCTTGCTGCCCTCGGAGACGTACATCTCGAACGGCGGATAGGGCAGGTCGGTCGCGACCCGGACCTTCCCGGCCTTGCGGATCGCCTCGGGAAGCATGGCGGTGAGCTTCCCGTCCGCCGAGATCGGGATGCCCTTGACGGTCACCGGGGCTGACGACCCGGCCGTGGCCGGAGCGGCGTCGGAGGACTTGTCGGCGGAGCTCGAACAGGCGCTGAGCGACAGGGCGGAGACGGTCAGCGCGGCGACGACCGTCGCGCGACGGGGCAGGGGGGAGCGGAAGGAGGTCATGGGGGAGCCCTCTGTCGGAGGAGGAAGGGGAGGTGCGCCGCCATCGGCGCGAACCAGAAGTTACATCTACTCGAAGTCATGTGTGAATGTATTGAGAGTTACGGTCCTGCAACGGTGCGCCCTGGCGCGGGAAGGCCCTGGATCGGCGGGTGCAGTGTGACGGGGTGGTCCCCATGGGTGTTACTTATAGATTTGCTTTGCGCGCTCTTGTAACGTGCGCTACATCTCGGCTTCGACACTCCCTCCGACCTCCCCAGGACTGCCCCATGACCAGCACCGGTGGCTCCACTCCCTCGCGCACTTTCCCGGAAGGCCAAGGCCCCCTGCGGACCGAGCACGACCTGATCGGCGACCGCGATCTCCCGGCGGACGCCTACATCGGCATCCACACGCTGCGTGCCGTGGAGAACTTCCCGCTCAGCGGCATCCCGCTCTCCGCCCACCCCGAACTCGTGTCCGCACTCGCCTCCGTCAAGCAGGCCGCCGCCCTCGCCCACCGCGACCTCGGTGTCCTCGACGCCGAGCGGGCCGGGGCCATCGTCCGCGCCTGCGAGGAGATCCGTGCCGGCGCCCTCCACGAGCACTTCGTGGTCGACGTCCTCCAGGGCGGCGCCGGGACCTCGACCAACATGAACGCCAACGAGGTCATCGCCAACCGCGCGCTGGAGATCCTCGGGGCGGTGCGCGGCGACTACGCCCGTCTCGGCCCCAACGACCACGTCAATCTCGGGCAGAGCACCAACGACGCCTACCCCACGGCGGTGAAGATCGCGCTGCACGCGGCCGCCCGCGGACTGGGCCTGGCCCAGGGCGTCCTGGCCGACGCCCTCGCCGACCGCGCCCACGCCTTCGGTGACGTCGTCAAGCTCGGACGGACCCAGCTGCAGGACGCGGTCCCCATGACCCTCGGTCAGGAGTTCGGAGCCTTCGCGCTCGGCGTGTGCGACGACACCACCGCCGTCGAGCACGCCGCCCGCGCTCTGTGCGAGGTCACCATGGGCGGCACCGCCATCGGCACCGGCCTCAACGCCCACCCCGGTTTCGCCGAAGCGTGCACCGATCATCTCGCCCGCATCACCCGCATGCCGCTGCGGCCCGCCCGTGACCTCGTCGAGGCCACCCAGGGCGTCGGAGCCTTCATCGAACTCTCCAGCGCCCTCAGGCGGTTCGCGCTCCGCCTGATCAAGGTGTGCAACGACCTGCGCCTGCTCGCATCCGGTCCCCAGGCGGGCCTCGCCGAGATCCGGCTCCCCGAACTCCAGGCCGGGTCCAGCATCATGCCCGGGAAGGTGAACCCGGTGATCCCCGAGGCCGTCACCCAGGTCTGCTTCGACGCCATCGGCGCCGATGCGTCCGTTGCCATGGCCGCCCAAGCGGGCCAGCTGCAACTCAATGCGTTCGAACCGCTGATCGCCCACGCCCTCCTCACCTCCCTGGGCCGCATGACCGCCGCCTGCAGGCTGCTGGCCGAACGCTGCGTGGCCGGCATCCAGGCCGACGCGGAACGTGCCTACGCCCACGCCAGCGGCTCCGCCGTCCTCGCCACCGCACTGAACCCGGTGATCGGCTACCGCAGGTCCACCGAACTCGCCCGCCGCTGCGTCGCCGAGCGCCGAACGGTGCGCGACCTCGCGGGAGAGGCGCGCGTCCTGCCCTCCGAGCAGCTCGACGGCATCCTCGACCCACGCCGTCTCACCGGGGTCTAGCCGGAACACGTACCCGGGCGGAGAGCCCGGGGCCCCGAGAAACGGTCCGGGCCGGCGCGCCGCACGGCGCACCGGCCCGGTTCCGCGGTCGAACCGCGGAGTCTCAGTACACGTACAGGTGGGTGTTGAGGTTGGCGAACGACACGGTTGTGCCACTCTTCCACGCCTGGTAGCCCGTGCCCTTGGTGAGGTCGGCCTCGAAGGTGGGCCCGCTCTCGTAGCTGATGCCGTACTGGTGGGTGCTGTTGCCCGCGTTGACCAGCTCCTTGGCCATCTTGACCATCTGGTAGGGGTGGTCGGTGGGGGAGTTCGGGGAGGAGAAGACGTCGCTCCAGCGGCTTCCGACGGTGCCGGTGCCCGGCGTGTAGGAAGGTTTGTTCGACGTGGCCGTCCAGGTGGTGGGGGTGTAGGTGTCGCCGCTGGTCAGGTGGGTCCACTTGACGTTGTCGATCGACCAGTAGCCGTTGCGGGTGCCGACGGTGGCCGTGCGCAGGTCGAAGACGGACACCCCGTTGGTGCCGACCACGGTGTCGGTCTCGTTGGCCGAGCCGGGGTTGGTGACGACGAGGGCGGTGTCCTCGTCGATGCCGAAGGCGCGGGTGTGGGCGGTGTCGGCGGCGAGGCGGGTGATGCGGCCCTCGCGGCCGCGGGCGGCGAAGTGGGTGTCGAGCAGGCCGGAGGTGAAGAAGTTGAAACCGCCCGCGGGGCGGTAGGTGAGGTCGTCCGGGTAGCTGCTGCTGACGGTGGTGTAGGAGCCGTAGCGCAGCGCGTCCCAGCTCTCGCCGCCGGTGATCATGTCGCGGCCGTTGGCGATGGTGGTGCCGGCGCTGGTGCCCATGACAGCGGCGCCCGCGGTGAACCTGGCGCGGATCGCGGCCAGTGCGGGGGAGTCGGTGTTGTCGCTCTTGAGCAGGGTGGTGACGAGGCGGCTCTGGTCGCCGCCGCCGAAGAAGAATCCGGTCATCGAGTTGATCTGGTTGATGACGTTCTGGCTGGAGTTGTTGGCGATGTGGTCCAGGTCGATGGGGATCCACTGGGCGTCCGCGGCGCCGTAGGTGTTCTTCAGCAGGTTGACGTAGTAGGTGCCGTTGCAGACCGAGTTGCTGCAGGTGGCGGGGTCGCTCGCGTTGGGGTCGTTGGCGGGGACGTCGGAGGCGGCGGTGATGACGCCGATCCGTGCGCCGGTGCCGCCGGCCTTGGTGAGGAACGTGCCGTAGACCGCGGAGTTGGTGGGGGCGACCGCGCCGCCGGCGAGCACCAGGCTGCCGGTGATCGGGGCGGCGTGCGCCGCCCGTGCGGGGGCGAGGAGCGCGAGGGCCAGTGCGGCTGCGCCCGCGAGGGCGGCGGTGCGGGCGGTGGGACGTGCGGACACGGACATGCGTGCTCCTGTGGGGGAGACCGGCCCGGTTCGTGGGGCGGGGCCGGGGGTGTGGGGCCCTGCCCCGGGCGCGGGGTCCGGGGCAGGGGAAGGCCGCCGGCGGGGGAGCGGCGGCGCGCCGATCGGCGCTCGGGAACGGAAGATACAGATCGAGTCGGGTTGTTGGTAGATGTAGCGGCAGCCCAGGGGAAATCTTGACCATGCGGTGCGGAAACGATGCAGTGCTCAGAAGACGGTCGGCCGTTACGCATTCGTATCCCTCGTTACATCTGTTCATTGAAGAGCATTAGATGTAACGTCATGCCTCGCGGCGCGGCCCCACGGGCGCCGCCAAGGTTCCCGAAAGGTAGCGACGTGAACTCCCTCGTCTTCCGTAGACCGGCCCTGCTGGCGGCCATCGCCCTGTGCGGATCCCTCTCCCTGTCCGCCTGCAGCAGCGGAGGCGGCGAACCGTCTCCCGACGCGGCCGCCCCGGTCACGATCGCCGGCGTCACCGTCACGTCCGACGCCGCCCTCCACGCCGCGCTGCCGGAAGCGATCAGGAAGTCCGGCAAGGTCCGCGTCGCCACCGACATCCCCTATCCGCCGTTCGAGATGTACGTCTCCGAGGGCAGCAAGGAGATGACCGGCCTCGACTACGACCTCGGCCAGGCCATCGGCGCCAAGCTCGGCGTCCGGTTCGAGTTCCAGGCCCAGAAGTTCGACGGCATCGTCCCCGCCCTCCAGGCCGGCAAGTACGACGCCGCGATCTCCGCTATCACCGACAACAAGGAGCGCGAGCAGGTCGTCGACTTCGTCGACTACTCCGTCTCCGGCACCGGCATCATGGTCGCCAAGGGCAACCCCCAGAAGATCGTCACCCTCGACGACCTGTGCGGCCGCTCCGTCGCCGTCCAGACCGGCACCAACCAGCAGAAGCTCCTGGAGAAGCACCAGGACAAGTGCCGCGAACTCGGCAAGGGCGCCGTCCACCTGCAGACCTTCCCCAAGGACTCCGACGCCCAGCTCGCCCTGCGCTCCGGCAAGGTCGTCGCCGACGTCCTCACCAAGCCCGCCGCCGGCTGGACCGCCAAGACCGCCGACGGCGGCGCCGCCTTCGAGGTCGTCGACGACCCCGCCGCGCTCGGCGGCTACAACGCCTCACCCAACGGCATCGCCGTCGCCAAGAACCTGCCGCAGCTGACCGACGCCGTCCAGAAGGCCCTCCAGCAGCTGATCGACGACGGCTCCCTCGCCAAGATCTACGCCAAGTACGGCGCCGAATCCATCGCCGTCAAGCAGGCCACCAAGAACGGCGCGGTGGACTGACATGACCGTCTCCCCGACCTCCGCACCCGCGACCCGGACCGAGGAAGCCCCCGTGCGCGCCGACGAACTCACCGCCGTCCCCGTACGCCACTGGGGCCGCTGGATCGCCACCGCCGTCGCCCTGCTCTCCCTGGTCGGACTCGTCGGCTCTCTCGCCAAGAACCCCAACCTGCACTGGGACGTCGTCGGCCACTACCTCTTCGCCGACCTGATCTTCGACGGCCTCGTCACCACCCTGTGGCTCACCGCCGCGGCCATGGCGATCGGCCTGGCCCTGGGCACCCTCGTCGCCGTCATGCGACTGTCCGCCAGTCCCGTGCTGTACGGCCTCTCCTCACTCTTCGTCTGGCTCTTCCGCGGCACTCCGCTGCTGGTCCAGATCATCTTCTGGGCCTACGCTGCCGCCCTGTACAAGCACGTGATGATCGGCATCCCGTTCACGACGATCACCTTCGTGCAGTTCGACACCAACAGCCTGCTCACCCCGTCGATCGCGGCCCTGCTCGCGCTCGGCCTCAACGAGGCCGCCTACGCCTCCGAGATCGTCCGCGCCGGCATCCAGTCCGTCGACCCCGGCCAGACCGAGGCCGCCCACTCCCTCGGCATGAAGCCCGCCCTGACGATGCGCCGCATCGTCCTGCCGCAGGCCATGCGCGTCATCATCCCCCCGATGGGCAACGAGACCATCAACATGCTCAAGACCACCGCCTACGTCTCGGTGATCGCCGCCCACGACCTGATGTCCAACATCCAGGACGTCTACGCCCAGAACTACCAGGTCATCCCGATGCTCGTCGTCGCCGCCCTCTGGTACCTCGCGCTGACCACCGTCCTGTCCGTCCCCCAGGCCTGGCTGGAGCGCCGCTACGGCCGCGGCACCACCCGCATGGCCCAGGTCTCACCGCTGCGCCGCATGTTCGTCGGCGTCACCGACCTCTTCACCGTCAACCGCGACCGGAAGGGCTGAACCGATGGCCCAGCCCATGGTGCACGCCGAGGGCGTGCGCAAGCACTACGGGAAGCTCGACGTCCTCAAGGGCATCGACCTCACCGTCGAACGCGGCCAGGTGTGCTGCCTGCTCGGGCCCTCCGGCTCCGGCAAGTCGACGTTCCTGCGCTGCATCAACCACCTGGAGAAGGTCGACGGCGGCCGCCTGACCGTCGACGGCGACCTGGTCGGCTACCGCCAGGCCGGCAACCGCCTCCACGAGCTCCGCGAGTCCGAGGTCGCCGAGCGCCGCCGCGAGATCGGCATGGTCTTCCAGCGCTTCAACCTCTTCCCGCACATGACCGCCCTCGAGAACATCACCGAGGCCCCCGTCCGGGTGAACGGCGTCAACAAGACCGACGCCCGTGCCGAGGCGCAGCGCCTGCTGGACCGGGTCGGCCTCGGTGACCGTGCCGGCCACTACCCGTCCCAGCTGTCCGGCGGTCAGCAGCAGCGCGTCGCGATCGCCCGCGCGCTCGCCATGAAGCCCAAACTGATGCTGTTCGACGAGCCGACTTCGGCGCTCGACCCGGAGCTGGTCGGCGACGTCCTGGACGTCATGCGCGACCTGGCCGCCGACGGCATGACGATGGTCGTGGTCACGCACGAGATCGGCTTCGCCCGCGAGGTCGGCGACACCGCCGTGTTCATGGACGACGGCGTGGTCGTCGAGGCCGGCGACCCCCGCACCGTCCTGGTGGACCCGGAGCAGGAACGCACCAAGGCGTTCCTGTCCAAGGTCCTGTGAGCGCCCCCGCCGACCAGGCACGCACCACGGACCGCCCGCCGGGCACCGCCGCGGCCCTGCGGGCCGCCGCCGAGGCGGCGCTGCCGCACTACCTCGCCGGCCTGGCCGAACTGGTGGCCCTCGACTCCGGCTCCTACAGCGCCGACGGCGTGAACCGGGTCGCGGACTGGCTGGAGCGACGCCTCGCGGGCATCGGCTTCACGACCGAGCGCATCCCCGTCGGCCCGCTCGACGGACGCCCGTGCGGAGACGTGCTGGTCGGCCGGCTCGCCGGCACGCTGCCCGCCGCCGACGGCGGGGCCCGGATCGTCCTCGTCGGCCACATGGACACGGTCTTCGAGGACGGCACGGCCGCCGGGCGGCCCTTCCGCATCGACGGCGCCCTGGCCCACGGCCCCGGCGTCTGCGACGACAAGGGAGGGCTGCTCGCCGGCGCCACCGCCGCCGAGCTGCTGGTCCGGCACGGCCTGACCTCGTTCGCCGAACTGATCGTCCTCGCCACCCCGGACGAGGAGATCGGTTCACCCGCCAGCCGCCCGGTCACCGAACGCGTCGCCGCCGGGGCGGACTTCGCCCTCGCCCTGGAGTGCGCCCGCGAGAACGGCGACCTGGTCGTCGAACGCAAGGGCGTCGTCGACCTGCTGGTCACCGTCACCGGCCGCGCCGCCCATGCCGGCATCGAACCGGAGCGCGGGGCCAACGCCGCCCTGGCCGCGGCCCACCTCGTGGTCGACCTGCAGGCGCTCAACGGCCGTTGGCCGGGCGTCACCCTGAACGTCGGCGTCGTCCGGGCCGGGACCAGGACCAACATCGTCTGCCCCGAGGCCGAGCTGCAGGTCGAGGTCCGCGCCACCACCACCGCGGGTCTGCACACCGCGATCGCCGCGATCCGGCGAGCCGCCGCACACACCGCGGTCGCGGGCACCACCGCCCGGGTCGACCAGCTCGACCTGTGCCCGCCCATGGAGAACACCCCGGCCGCGCAGGACCTGCTCGTCCTCGCCCTCGAGGCCGCCGCCGAGCTCGGCCTCGAGGTCCGCGGCGCCTCCACCGGCGGTGTCGGCGACGCCAACCTCACCTCCGGCCTCGGCATCCCCACCCTGGACGGCCTCGGCCCGATCGGCGGCGCCGACCACACCCCGCAGGAATGGCTCGACACCGCCAGCGTGCCCGGCCGCGTCGCCCTGCTGGCCGCCCTCGTCGGCCGTCTGCGCAGGACCTGACCCCGGACCACCGGGTGCGTGCCGCCCGGCGGACGGCACGCACCCGGTCATTTCGGCTCCACCCATTTCGGCTCCACCCCCCTCACCCCGACGGGAGATCCCGGATGCACCGAACCCTTCCCCCGCGCGCCGGCCGCGCGGCCCTCGCCCTGGCGGCCGCCGGCGTCCTGGCGGCGACCACCGCCCCGGCCGCCTGGGCCCGCACCGAGCGGGACGGCGGCACGCTGATCCTCGTCGGCGGCGGCCTGAAGGACGACAACGCCGAGATCTACGGCGAGATCGTCACCAAGGCCGGCGGGCCCGGCCGCGCCCGCATCGGCGTCCTGACCGCCGCGTCCGTCCCCGAAAGCCAGGACCCCGAGGCGGCTGACCCCGAGCGCTGCTCCAACTCGGTCTGCAACGGCAGGTACTACGCCGAGCTGTTCAAGCGCCACGGCGCGGCCGACGCCGAGTGGATCCCCGTCGACATCGACCACGTGGACGCCGCCGACTCGGACGCGGTCGTCGCCCGGGTCGAGTCGATGACCGGCTTCTTCTTCGGTGGCGGCGACCAGTACCGCTACATCACCAGCCTGCTCCACGGCGACGCCCACACCGACTCCAAGGTGCTCGCCGCGATCCGCGCCAAGCTCGCGGCGGGTGCGGTCGTCGCCGGCTCCAGTGCCGGCGCCCAGATCGCCTCCGGCCCCGACATGGTCAGCGGCGGCGACAGCTACCAGGCCCTGCGCGACGGCAGCGCCCCCGGCTACTTCGAGGACGCCACCCGCCTCGGCTACATCCCCGCCGGCGGCTTCGGTTTCTTCGGCCCCGGCCTGCTGGACACCCACACCAGCACCTACGGCCGCGAGGGCCGTGCGATCCGGCTCGCCGCCGACACCGGCCACGACCGCGTCTTCGCCCTCGACGAGAACACCGCGATCGAGGTCGAACACGCCGGAACCCACAGTGAGTCGATCCGCGTCCTGGGTACCCACGGCGTCTCCGTCTTCGACCTGCGCCGCGCCAGGACCCGCACCGTCGCGGGCCGCTGGAGCATCGACGGGGTGCGCTACAGCTACCTGACCCGCGGCGACCGCTACCAGCCCCGCTCCTGGCAGGTCGAGCCGGCCGCAGGCCGCGAGCCGCTCACGGCCGCCACCAACGCACCCGTTCCGGCCAACCACGACGCCTTCTACTCCGTCGACAACCCGGACGGCGTCCCGTACGCCTTCTCCGGCACCGCCCGGGCGCTGACCGCCACCACCGCCCAGCGCACCGCCACGGCCACCACCTACGAGACCGGCCCGGCGTTCGTGATCCGTTTCGACAGGAGGGGCGACACCCGGGCCTGGACGGACGACGGCACCGCCGCCGCGTCCCTCGCCGACCTGACCGTCGGCATCGGCCCCGCCGACCGCTGACCGGCCCGGCCCGCACGGTCGATCCCCGTGGCCCGGCGTTTCGCTAGGCTGCAGGGATCACAGCTCCGACCGACCCGATTCCCCGCCCGGGAAAGGACCCGACGATGGCCCCCGTCACGCTCGCCGAAGACATCCGGCAGAGGCTCGGCGAGTGCAGTCCTGCCGAGCGCAAGGTCGGCCGGGTCCTGCTCGCGGGCTGGCCCGCGGCCGGCTTCGAGACCATCGCCACCCTCGCGGAACGCGCCGACGTCAGCGCCCCCACCGTGATCCGTTTCGTCAACCGGCTCGGCTACCGCGGATTCCCCGACTTCCAGGCCGCACTGCGGGCCGAGCTGGACGAGCGCCAGGCCTCCCCGCTCACCCTGTACGCCGCGGGGAAGTACGGCTCCTCCGCCGAAGCCGGGCAGGGCGAGCCGAGCGGACCGGCCGGCCTGCTCGCCCGGGGCCGGGAGGTCTTCACCGCGGCGGTCGACCGCACCCTGGCCGAGGTGACCCCCCACGACCTCGAACGGGCGGTCCAGCTCCTCGCCGACCCCAAGCGCCGCATCACCCTCGCCGGCGGCCGCTTCAGCCACCTCTTCGCCCAGTACCTCGGCCTGCACCTGATGCAGATGCGCGACGACGTGCGCTTCCTCCCCGACCGGCCGGTCGAGCGCACCGCCCACCTCGCCGCGCTGGGCCGGCGCGACGTCCTCGTGGTCTTCGACTACCGCCGCTACGAGGACGACAAGGTCACCGCGGCCGAACTCGTCCGCGAGGCCGGCGGCCGCGTCGTGCTCTTCACCGACACCTGGCTGTCGCCCGTCAGCACCCAGGCCGAGGTCGTGCTCTCGAGCCAGGTCGGGGCGCCCTCGCCCTACGACAGCCTGGTTCCCACGCTCGCCGTCGTGGAGACGGTGGTGGCCGGCATTATCGGCGAACTCGGGGACCGTGCCCACCAGCACATGCAGCGCGGCGAACAGACCGCCCGCCGCATCGGCCTGACCTGACGCCGGCCCGGGCCGGATCCTCGCGCGGGTGCGGCCGGGAGGTGAGGCGTCCCCCGGAGTGTGGACACGGGGGTTCATGCCGCGAGTGTGAGTCTATGTTCTGCTTGGTGCTGCTGTTCGAACTCGACGGGTGAGAGGTAGCCGAGGAAGCTGTGGCGCCTGCGGGCGTTGTAGTAGGTGAGCCACTGGAAGATCTCCAGCCTGGCTTGCCGCACGGTCGCGAACGCCTCCTGCATCGCTTCTCTCTTCAGGCCCTGCCAGAGGCTCTCGGCGAGGGCATTGTCGTAACTCGACCCGACGCGGCCCATGCTCCGTCGGACGCCGAAGCGGTCGCTGACCTGGGCGAACACGGCTGAGGTGTATTGCGAGCCCCTGTCCGCGTGGAAGATCACTCCGTCCACGCGGCCGCCGCGGGTCGCCACCGCCATCGTGAGGGCGTCGACGACCAGCTCGGTCCGCATGTGCGTGGCCATGGACCAGCCGAGCACCCGGCGCGAGCAGATGTCGATCACGCAGGCGAGGTAGAGCCACGTGCCGCCGGCCTGCACGTAGGTGATGTCGCCGCACCACTTCTCGTCCAGGTCAGCGGCGGTGAAGTCGCGTCGGACCAGGTCCGGGGCGGGCGGCGCGAGCTTGTCCGGAACCGTGGTGCGCTTGCGTCGGCGCAGGTGCCGGCCCTCGATTCCGTGGATGCGCATGAGCCGCTCGACACGCTTGCGGTTGACGGTGTGCCCGAACCCGCGCAGCTCGGCGTGGACGCGGCGGACCCCGTAGTTCCCCGGTGGCCGGCGTGGATTTCGCGGATCTCCGCGACCAGGGCGTCGTCGGCCGCCCGGCGGGCCTCGCGAGCCTCGGCGCCGGCGAGCCACCGGTAGCAGCCCGAGCGTGAGACCCCGAGCATGCGGCATATCCGCTGCACGCCGAAGTCGGCGCGGTGGGCGGAGATGAAGCCCCAGCGGCGGGTCATGTCGTCATCTCCTTCGCGAAATACTGGGCCGCCCGCCGCAGGATCTCCCGCTCCAACTGCCACTCGGCCTCGGCCTTGCGAAGCCTGCCGAGCTCGGCCCGGAGCCGGGTCAGTTCCTCGTCCCGGTCCTCGACGGCCTCGCCGACACGGGACCGGCCCGCCTGCTCGTCGGCCTGGCGCACCCAGGACCGCAGCGTCTCGCCGGTCACCCCGACATCCGCCGCCACCGCCGCGTACGTGCGCCGACCGGCGGTCGCCCGATACAGCGCCACCGCGTCGTTCCTGAACTCCTCCGGATACGGAGACCTACGTCCCACCAGGACACCCTTCCTCGGACCACCAAGATCCATTGTCAGAGTGTCCACACCCCAGGGGGCACCTCACCGTCGCACGATCCCGTTGCTGCGTACCGTCCGGTTGCACCATGCGGTATACGGGTGCCCGCCGGTCGCACTCCTGACGGGGACCGCCAGCTGCGTTCCGCGGAAGGCAGTTTGGATGCTGGAGTGCATTTGAAGTCAACTGGTCCAGACCTCCGTTGCCGGATTCCGTTGCGGCGCTACGCGGGTGATACACGCTCTTCCTAGGGTGGTCCGGAAAGGCGCGGCTCCGCCCGGCCGAGGTCGCATCCCCGACCGGCCGGGCAAGGCCGCCACGGCCGCCACAGCGCCGACAACCGCCGCCGTGCCACTCCGCGGCGCGACGGCCTCCCGGAAGGACCCTCGTGACACCCAGCAAGACCATTGGCTCCCCGGCCCCCAGGCGTCTCCTGCGCGCCGCCCTGGTGGGGACGGCGATCGCCGGTGCGCTCGGCCTGACCGCCACCACCGCCTCGGCCGACGCCTCGGTCGCCAACTTCACTCTGGCCCAACGCGACTGGACGCCCGGCAGCCACGCATCGGCGGACAACGGCATGTCGGAGCTGACCTTCCAGTCCGACGGCAACCTGGTGCTCTACAAGTACACCGGAGCCGACGCGTACCCGGTCTGGGCCTCGGGCACCAAGGGCAAGGGCGTCGTCCGGGTGGACTGGTCGAAGTCCGGCTACGTGAAGCTGTTCAACGCCTCCGGCGGCATCGTCTGCACGCTGGGCGCCCTCAACCCGGCGCCCGGCGGGCACGCCAAGCTCAAGGACGACGGCAACCTCGTCTTCTACAACACCAGCGGCAAGGCCACCTGGTCCACCGGTACCTCCGGTTCGGCGCGGGGCAACCTCAACTACTGCTATACCTGAGCCGCCCCACCGCCGTACAACGGGCGCTGCCCCGGGACACCTGTCGTCCCGGGGCAGCGCCCACTGCGTTCGGTCGCCGCGTCCGCCCCGCCGCCTCCGGCTGCTGCATCGGGCCGCAGTGGCATCGGGCGGAGCGGAACGCCGAAGCCCTGCCACCGGGCCGGATCGCTGTGGGCCGGGATCCGGGCCCGGTGGCGGGGCCACCGTCGGGTCGGCCGGCGCCGGTCAGCCGCAGTGGCTCCAGGGGCTCTCGTACGCGCTCTGGTCGAAGTCGCTGAAGAAGCCGCCCCACTTGACGCACTTGCCCGCGGCGTAGGCGTAGACCGGGCCCGCATAGGACTTGTAGTAGCCGGTGTCGGACTTCTGGGGCTGCCCTGGACGGTGAGGTCGGCCGACATGTGCACCGGGTCGCCCCCGTTCCCGCGGATGGTGACCACGCAGTTGTAGCCGTTGGAGCTGTTGTAGGTCAGGTAGACCCACACGGTGCGGTTGATGAGCTGCTGGGAGTCGACGACCTTGTAGCCGGGGCCGCAGACCTCCGTCGGCGAGGCGGTGAGAGCCGAGGCCTCCGGTGCGGTCATCACGGTGGCGGCTCCCGCCATCGCGAGGGCGCCGAGGACCGAGACGAGCTTCTTGCGCACGGGGAAACGTCCCTTCTTGCGCCGAACATCCAGTGGTTCGACGCGCTGGTAACTGGAAATCTGTCGGGCGCCGGCCTGGTGGGGGAGGACGGCCAGAGCCCGGTGCGGGAACCCGGGGGAGTTCCCGAGGCCCGTGGAAGGGAGCGGGACGCAGGGCTCAGCAGCCCCGGGTTCCGCTCGACACGGAGTACTCGTGGCCGGCCCAGTTGATGTAGCCGTAGGCGTAGACGCAGTAGTTCGCCGGGCCGGTCACGCCGACCGGCCCGGCGTTGTACGCGTACGACCCCTTGTCGATGCGCGAGGTGGCGTCGACGGTGCAGCCGCCGCCCGTGCCGGACTTCTGCAGGCACCGGTAGATCTCGACGCTGGTCGTCGCGGAGACGTCGTAGGACGCACCGCGGTGGTAGAAGCAGGCGCTGTTCGTACCGCCGTCGCTGCTGTTGTAGTAGATGGCCAACTCGCCGATGGCACTGCCGTTGTGCGAGACGGTCTGGTCGTACGTGATGGTGCCGGAGCAGGAGGTGGCGGCCTGTGCGGCGGAGGACGTGAACAGGCCTACACCGGCGAGCAGCGCCACACTGGCGAACACTGCGAGGACTCGGCGGAGGACGTGCATGGAGAACCCTGTCTGAGGCGGATCATCGATGATCGATCGAACGTCGACCATGCCGGTGCAGCCGCGTAGCGCCGCCGTATCGCACGCACGAGGGCCCTGCACCGTCAGCCGGTGCACCTGCCCGAGGAGGACCCCGGCCACCGCCACCTCTCCCACCTGTACGGCCTCTATCCGGGCAGTGCCGTCGACCCGCTCACCGACGACACCCTGCTCGCCCCGGCCCGCCGCGCGCTGGACCGCCGGCTGGAACACGGCGGCGGCACCGGCTGGAGCCTCGCGTGGGTCGCCGCGCTGGCCGCCCGGCTCGGCGGCCCCCGCGAGACGCTCCGAGTACCACGGCGATCCGCAGGGCATGGCCGCCAGCCGCGCGGCGGCCAACACCGCCGGCACGGGCACCCTGATCCCGCATCACCCAACGAGCAACACGCCGTCGCCCTGCGCCCAGGCCCAGCGCCCGACCTCCCCTACGCTCACCCCTCACGCACCTTGCGTAGGGTGGGAGATCCGAGACCGGATTTGGGGGAAGGGCGGTTCCGGTGAACGACGAGACCGACTGGGCCACGTCTGGGCTGTGCCGACAGGCTGACCCCGACGACCTGTTCGTCGATGGCGCCGCGCAGAACCGCGCCAAGGCCCTGTGTGCCGGCTGCCCGGTACGCACCGAGTGCCTCGGCTACGCCCTCGACCATCGCATCGAGCACGGCATCTGGGGCGGCATGACCGAACGCGACCGCCGCTCCCTGCTGCGCCGGCGTCCCACCGTCGACTCCTGGCGCAGCCTGCTGGAAGCCGCGCGCGCCGAGCACGAGCAGCAGTTCGCCGTGCAAGATCTGCTGCAAGCAGGCTGACCCCTCCACAGATCGGCCCCCTCCAGCCGTGCCCGCCCTGCCCGCCCCACTTGGTGTTGGGCATGCCAACTCGTGTCGGGCGATGTCGGAGCGGTGTGATCTGATCAAGGAAAATCCGCCAGTGCACCGGCGACGCACGGGCCCACCGGACGAAGCCCCGGCCCTACCGCAGCCGCATACTCCCGAAGGAGCCGCGCATGACCGACCTGTCAGCCCCCTCCAGCCCCGCCAGCAGGCCCGACCCACTGGGCAACGTGTACCTCCGGCTGGTCTCCGAGGAGTCGATACCCGCGCAGGCGCGACAGCATTTCAGCTATCTGCGCCCGCTCGCCACGGACCTCCTGGAGGGCATCGCCCTCGACACCCCGGACAACGTCCGCGTCCTCGACGACCAGGACGTGGCCCTCGTGGAGCGGGACACCCTCATGGCGGCCGCACGCTCCAACCTGCTCAACACGCCGGTCAACTACGACACCGTCGACCTCCCCGATGGCGCCGTCCTCCACATCCTCGGCCACCCCGAGTCGGCGTTCGCGGCCAGCAAGGTGCTCGTCCTCGAGGAGGCGGTGGGTGCCGCCGGCGGCCCCGCGCTCCCGGACGAAGGCGTGCTGCTCGTCGTCCCGAACCGCCACAACCTCGTCTTCTACCCGCTCGCCGACCGGCACGTGGTCGAAGCCGTCAACGCCCTGGCTCAGTTCGGGCAGGGCGCCTACGAGGACGGACCCGGATCCATCTCGCCCCGCGTGTTCTGGTGGCGCAACGGAACCCTGACATCGATCACGGTCTGCGATCCCGAGACCCGGACGATGAGCATCGCCCCGTCCGACGACCTCATGACGATCATGCGACGCCTGGCCCAGGCCGCCGGCTGACACTGCTGACGTGCGTCGCCGGGCCCAGGGGCTCTGCACCCGAACCAGGCCGGTAAGCCGGGATCACACAGAGGACCGCGAGAACCGGTTGGCGAAGGGCGTGCGAACGTCCGGCACGGTCACGGGCACCGTGTCGGCACCCGCGTTCCGCGCCGCTTCCAAAGCCGTGGCGATGTCGCCGACGGCCAGTGTCTCGGCGGGGCAGTCCCGGCACTCGCCGGCGGCGTTGTGTCCTTGCCCTGTCGCCACGACGGCCCGGACATGGCCCAGGGCATCCCGGGGCCGGTCGACGCGCACCGCATGCCAGCTGCCGTTCTGCTCGGTGGCGGGGAGCCCTGCGGCGACCGCGGGGTAGACGGGCAGGCCGACCAGGTCGTCCCGAACCGGGACGAGGACGACCTGGTCGAGGCAGTCGCACCGGTCCGGCTGTGGCTGATGGCGGATCAGCCAGGCCGCGGCCTCGGCCCGCGTTCCCGGGCCCCACAGGTACTGCGCCGGGAAGGCCGTCGTGGCGCAGCGTGCCGCGAATTCGAACAGGTCGGGATCGTCGTACACGGCACAGATCACGACCCAGGTGCGATCGTCCTCCTCGGAGGAGGTCAAGTCCTCGGCGCGGGCCGCAATCGTGCTTCCGCTGTTCTCGGGCCATCCGAGTGCGACGATCGTCCGGTCCACCTGCGCCGGGTAGAGCCGGCCTCCAGGCGTCGGATGCCCCCAGAGATGGTTGATGATCTCGGCCAGATCCGACAGGGTCCGTGCGGCGTCCACCGGGGTGGCCAAGTGATACGAACCATGTGCCACCGAGTTGCGGAGCTTCCTCAGAACCGGCTCGAGGACGCGGTTGCGCTGCCCGCGCAGCAGACCCTCGCGCCGCGTCCAGGTCAGCAGGCCCGCCAGCATGCCGTTGAACCGCTGCCACTCCCCGGACGCGCCCGTCCGAATCTCCGCGTCCCGCGCCTTCCGAGCTCCTCGAAGAACTCTGGGTACGCGGTCATCACGCCACCGAAGCGGAGCGCCGCGAAGCAACCCTCAGCGACGCATTCGAGGCGCGCCTCAAGGCCAAGGGCCACAACGTCGGCCGGTTCGAGATCCAGGTGAAGGGCAAGACCTCAAGGCTGCTCACCGACCTCTACAACGAGACAGGCCACGTCCTCTACGAGCTCAAGGGGACGAACCGTCGTGAGGCGGTCCGGATGGCGCTTGGGCAGCTGCTGGACTATGGCCGGTATGTGAACAGTGACGCGCATCCGGACGTACCGCGGCGGGTCGTCCTGTTGCCGTCGCTGCCAGATGAGGACCTGCAGGAGCTGCTCGGCGACCATGGCATCGGCATCGCCTACCAGGATGGGGACACGTTCATTGGCGTGCCGCCATCTGTCCACTGACCAAGGTCGGGAGGCGCAACAGGCACTGATACGGCAGTTTCTGCGAAGAGCTCTACACCCTTGCTTCGAGCGAGACGCTCAAGCACCAGGTCACGCAATCGACGTCCCGTCGTCCCCGATCCCACTGGCGACAACGGGGGCGACTCACATATTGCGCTGTCGGCTTGTAGTGCGCGGTGAGCCGTCCGAGAGACCACTGGCCGCTGTGCCAGGTCGCGGGAGCTGAACCCGGCAGCCGCAGCAGGGTGGGTTGCGTCCAGGGAAGTGGTGTACGGGTTCCACCCGTTCCGGGGGTTTCGTCCCGGTAGCGGGTGTCGCCTGAGAACGTAAGACGGCCACCGGCTGATCCTTCGAGAACGACCAAGCTCTTGAAGGAGAACAGCACGATGACCGCACCTGACAGTGTGCCCTTCGCCGCCCTGCTGGAGGAGAACCTCGCCTCGGCGAGTCCCGATCTGTTGCGGGCGATGGTGAAGACGTTCGCCGAGGCGATGATGTCCGCCGACGTCGACCGCGCCTGCGGCGGCGAGTACGGACGGCCGAGCGAGGAGCGCGTCAACTCCCGCAACGGCTACCGGCATCGGGACTGGGACACCCGAGTCGGCACCATCGATCTGGCGATCCCGCGTGTCCGCTCGGGCTCGTACTTCCCCAGCTGGCTGCTGGAGCGCCGGCGCCGGGCCGAGCAGGCGCTGATCAGCGTGGTCGCGACCTGCTACCTGCTCGGCGTCTCGACGCGGCGGGTGGAGAAGCTCGCCGAGACCATGGGCGTCACCCAGCTGTCGAAGTCACAAGTGAGCGACATGGCAAAGCATTTGGACGAGCGGGTGGCCGAGTTCCGAGGCCGCCCGCTCGACCAGGGCCCCTACACGTTCGTCTGGGTCGACGCCCTGACCCAGAAGGTCCGCGAGGGCGGGAGGGTCGTCAACGTCCACTGCCTGGTCGCGGTCGGCGTCAACAACGAGGGCCAGCGCGAGGTGCTGGGCCTGGACGTCGCCTCCAGCGAGGACGGCGCCGGCTGGCTCGCCTTCCTCCGATCCCTGGTCGCCCGCGGCCTGAGCGGGGTCAAGCTGGTGGTCTCCGACGCCCACGCCGGTCTCGTCAACGCGATCGGCGCCACCCTGCCCGGCGCGTCCTGGCAGCGCTGTCGAACGCATTACGCCAGGAGCCTGCTCTCGCAGGTTCCGAAGTCCGCCCAGCCCTGGGTCGCCACCCTGCTGCGGACCGTCTTCGAACAGCCCGACGCGAAGGCCGTGCGCCAGCAGATGGCCACCGTCATCGCAGCCCTCGACGAGCGATTCCCCAAAGCCGCAGAGCACTTGGAGAGCGCCCGCGAGGACCTGCTCGCCTTCGCCGCCTTCCCCCGAACGGTCTGGAAGTCGATCTGGTCGAACAACCCGCAGGAGCGCCTGAACAAGGAGATCCGGCGCCGCACCGACGTCGTCGGGATCTTCCCCGACCGCGCCGCCATCGTCCGCCTGATCGGCGCGGTCCTGGCCGAGCAGAGCGACGAATGGGCCGAACAGCGCCGCTACATCGGATCCGAGATCCTCGGCCGCTGCCGCCTCCACCCGATCGAGGGAGAAACCCCCGACGAGACCATCACGACAGCCCTTACCGCCTAGCCTGAAACCGGATCACCGAGTGGCCGTCGATACACCACTCCGGCGGACGTGACCGCAGGGTGATCGACTTTCCCGGTTCGGGGCTGAGGTGCCGGTGGCATCTCGTAACCTCGACCCCATGGACCATCCAGTCCCGCACGGCTCGGACGAACTCCCCGACTCCGCGTCTGCGCTGTCGTCGACCGGTGACGGCGTCTGGCAGCGCCTCGCCGCGTACTCCTATCTGAGCGCCCCCGAGCGCCTTGAGTACGTGGCCGTCATGCGGGTCTTCTGCTCGACGCTCCTCGCGGACCTGGCCGTGCCGGACGTGGTGGCCAGGCTCGCGCGGGATACGGCGTGGCAAGGGCAGCCCTGCGCCGATGTGGTGACTGCGCGGCTGGAGCAGCTGGTGAAGTGGGGGAATCTGCTGCGCAGCAGTCACACGGTGAAGGCTGCCAGCATTGCCGAGTACCAGCGTTCGCGCGCTCGGTACCAGCTCTCGAAGCTTGGCGAGCAGGTGCAGCGCGATGCCGAGGAGGTGCTGGCGAGCGCCGATGCGGCGCGCGAGGTCAGCAGTGAGCTGCTGGCCCTGGTTGACCGCGGGTTGCGTGAGATCGCCGCTGCCGTCGGCCGGCCGGGTGGTCCCGATCCGCAGGAGGCGCTCGAAAAGGTCAGCACGCTGTTCGTACAGTTCGCCGAATTCGCCGAGTCGGTAAGGGACTTCTACGCCTACCTCGGCCAGGTGCTGGCCCGGTACGACCTGGACGGCGCCGAGTACCAGGGGTTCAAGGAACTGCTGCTGGACTACGTGGAGGCGATCACGGAGGAGGTCGCCTTCCGGTCGCCCAGGATCGCGGCCACCCTAGGCCGGCTCTGGCCGGACCTGGAGGAACTGCTGAAGTTGATCGGCGCGCACGCCACGGGGTTGGGCGCCCTGGGCGACGGCCTGCCCGAGATCCGCGTGCAGCGCAGCCGGGGGCGCGAACTCGCCGATTGGGAGGCGCTGCGCGACTGGTTCGTGGACACGGGCGGGCGGGGCAGCCAGGTCGACCAACTGCGGGACGCGACGTTGCGCGCGCTGCAGTCGCTGCTGGCCAATGCCAAGCGGATGCTGCGTTCGGCGGCGGGGGAGATGTCGCGCCGCCGGGATCTGCTGCGGCTGGCGGCTTGGTTCGACGCCGCCGACCCCGAGGGCGCGCACGACCTCGCGGTTGCGGCATTCGGGCTCTACAGCGCACGGCACCTCGGCCTCGCCCCGGACCCGGACGGCACCGTGCCGGCCTATGTCAGCTGGTGGAGCGGTCCGACGGTCGAGGTGCCGGTGGCACTGCGTGAACGCGGCAGCCGGGCACCGCGCGGCCGGGCGGCCGCAGTGGAGGACCACTCGGAGCAGAAGGCCCGGCTGCTCACGGCGGCCCGTGAGCAGGCCGCTGCCCGACGGGAGGCAGCCGACGAACTCCGGAGCGTCGCAGACCGGTTCGGTCAGGTGCGGCTGAGCGCCCCCGCCATGGCACTGCTGCTGGAGCTGCTGACCGCGGCGCTCGGGAATTCGATGCTGCGGTGGGCGGACCCGCCCGCGCCGCACGGGTTCGGCCTGCAGGACGCCCACGCTGTCGAAGCCGAACTGGACGTGCGCCTGACGCTGCGCCGGGTACCGGGACGCACGACCGTGCTGCGCTCGGTCGACGGAGACCTGGTGGTCGACGACGTGGAGATCGGAATCACCACCGCCGAAGGGACCGGCCGGGGTGACGCGGTCGAGGAGGTGAGCGCCTGATGGCACTGCCCTCCTCGCACGACGTCGCTCTCACCGCCGAGCGGCGCAGCGCCGCCCGGCTGCTGCTGCGCCACCCGCTGGTCACCGCCGACGGGCCGCACGCCGACACCTTCCCGCTGGTGCGCCGGCACGCGGACTGGCTGGTCCAGCGGTTCCAACAGGTCCTGGGCTACCGCCTGCTGGTGGAGGCGTCGTACGCGCGCCTGTTCAAGGCGGGCCTCGGACCGGGCTCCGGGCACCGGATGGAGCGCTCGACCGGTACGCCGTTCACTCCGCGCACCTACGCCTACCTGGCGCTGGCCCTGTCCGTGCTGGTGACTGCGCCCGAGCAGCTGCTGCTGTCCCGGTTGGTGGCCGACCTTCGGGCGGCGGCGGCCGACGCGGGCCTGGTGGTCGACGATTCCGGCCGGGCGGTGGAGAAGCGCACCCTCGCGGCGGCCCTTCGCCAACTCGTCGTCTGGGGCGCGTTGACCGAAACCGAGGGAAGCGTCGGCTCGGTCGCCGCAGACCGGGACGGCGAGGCCCTGTTGACCGTCAACCGGGACATCGCCCGCTCGATCGTGGCAGGCCCGCTGAGCCACAGCAGCGACGGTGCGGACCTCATCCTGCGTGCCGCCGATCCCGGATTCGGCGGGCCGCGGACCTACGTGCGCCGGCAGCTGGTGGAGACCCCTGCCGTCTACCTCGACGAGCTGACCGACGCCGAACGCGAATGGCTGCGCACCCGCCAGCGGCGAGAGGCCCAGGCCTTCGCCGAACTGCTCGGCCTGGAAGCCGAGATCCGCGCGGAGGGTATCGCGATGATCGACCCGGAGGACGAGCTGACGGATCTCCAGCTCCCCGGCACCGGGACGGTCGCACAGGCCGCGCTGCTCCTGGTCGACCGCCTGGTGAGACGGCTGCGCCCCGAGGGAGCAGGGCACCCGGCGACCGGCGGCCGCCTGACCGTGGGCGTGCCGATCCCTCCGGGCCTGGTCGGCGAACTGATCGACGAGTTGCTCGACCAGTACGGGCAACGCGCGAACTGGCAACGCGGATACCTAGAGGACCCGTCCGCCCTGCGCGCTGACGTCCTCGAACTCCTCAGCCGCATGCGATTGGTGGCCCGGGCGGGCCGGCTGCGCTCCGACGGCCACGGGGTGCCGCCGCAGTACCAGGTCTCGGCCGGAGACGGCCGGTCGGTCACCGACGTGTCCGCGGCTCGGCCCGGCGTCACCGGCGAGTGGGTGCTGCTCGCCGCCGCCGCCCGGTACGCCACAACCGTCTCGATCAAGCGCACCGATCGACGGCCCCCGCAGACCGACCGCAACGGAGAGACGCCCTCGTGAACCGGATCCAGCCGCTCCCGCAGCACACGGCCCCGCACCGCTTCAGGCTCAACCGGGCCGGGATCCTCAACGTCTGGCAGTACGACCGGCAGGAGTTCCTGTTCGGCGGCGGCCGCCTGCTGCTGCGCGGGAAGAACGGCGCGGGCAAGTCCAAGGCCCTGGAGATGCTGCTGCCGTACCTGCTCGACGCGGACGCCCGCGCCCTCGACGCGACCGGCACCGGTCGCACCACGCTGGCCTGGTTGATGCTCGACGGCTTCCAGCAGACCAACCGCCTCGGGTACCTGTGGGTCGAGTTCCGCCGAGTGGACGAGGACGGCACCGAACACCACCTGACGGTCGGTGCCGCGGTCAGCGCGTCGAAGTCCACCAACTCGGCCAGGCCCTTCTTCTTCACGACCGCACTGCGCGTGGGGGAGGACCTCGACCTCGTCGAGTCCGGGCAGCCGCTGCCGCTGGACCGGCTGCGGTCCGCCGTCGGCGCCGACAACGTGCTGGACCGGCCCGCCGACCACCGCGCCAGGGTGGCCCGCGAACTGTTCGGACTGGCCGACGCCGCCCGCTACCGCAACCTCACCCAGCTGCTGCACCGACTGCGTCGCCCGACCACCGGGGACCGGATCGAATCCGGCGGCCTGGTGACCGTCCTCGGTGAGACCCTGCCGGCGCTCGACGAGGACGTGATCGACAGTGTCGCCCGCAACCTCGACGACCTCGACAGCGTCCGCACCGACCTCGGGCGGCTGGAGCGGACGGACGAGGCGCTGCGCCGGTTCCTTGGCAGTTACCGCGGCTACCTCCAAGGGGCCCTGCGCCGACGGTCGAACGAGGTTCTCGCCGAGCTCCGCACGCTCGCCGAGCGCAGGCTCGCCGCCGGAGAGGCCACCAGGAAGGTCACCGCGCTGCGCACCGAGGAGGCCGAGGCCGCCGAGCGGCGCGACGCACTGACCCAGGAGCACGCGACGGCCGAGGCGGACCTCGCCACCCTGCGGGCGAGTTCCGGCTACCGGAGCCTGCACGAACTGGGCGAGCGACGTCGCACCGTGGAAGCGATCCAGACGACGGCCCGGGCCACCCACACGGCGCTCGGGCGGGCCCACGACGCGCAAGCGGCCGCCGGGTCCGCGCTCACCGCGGGGGCGGCGCGGACGGCGGGGCAACTGCGTGAGCTGGGCGCGGCCCACCGCGAACTGTGCGGGCAGGCCGAGCGGTCCGGGCTGGCGCCGGCGCACCTGGGCGATCCGGTCGGCGGCACCGCCTCGGTGCTCGCCGCGGCGGCCGAGCAGGAGGTCACCGATCCGGACGGTGACACCGCCCTGATGCACACCGAGCGCGTGGAAGCCTTCGACACCACTGGGACAGCGGCCTCCCTGCGCTCCTGGAGCACCCGACTCGCCGCCGCCGAACCGGTGGTGAAAACCCGACTCCGTACCGTCGGGGAACTCACCGGCCTCCTCGACGGGCTGCGCGAGGCCGAAACGAAGGCACGGGAGGCGGACACCGAGCACGAACGCCTCGAGGAGCAGGCCCAGGCCGAGGCCGACCGGGTGACGGAGCGCGAAGCGGCGGTCGTCACGGTGAGCGCGGTGTACGCGGCCGAAGTCGGGGCATGGGCGGACCGGCTGGAGGAGCGAACGGGGGCACCCACCGACGGCGTGCGCGCCGCGGTGCGACGCGACCTCTCCGCAGAAGCATCCTTCGAAGACCGCACGCTGCCCATCTCGGTCGCGGAGGAAGTGACATCCGCCGCGTTCCAGGCGCTCGAGCCGTACCGGCGCGACCTGGAGGACCGGCGTGAACGAGCCGCTCTCCGCTCACGCGACCTCACCAGGGCGCTCGACGCCGTCCGTGCCGAGAAAACCGAATGGGAGGAACGCAGCGACCCGGTCCCGCCGAAGCCGCCGCATCGCGACGCCCCCCGATCCTCCCGCACCGGCGCCCCGCTGTACCGACTCGTCGACTTCGCCCCGCAGCTGAGCGAGGTGGAACAAGCCGGTATCGAGGCGGCGTTGGAGGCATCAGGGGTCCTCGACGCCTGGGTCGGCGCGGACGGCGCGCTGCTCGACCCACTCACCCTGGACACCGTGCTCACCGCCACCACACCCGCCGACGGCCCGTCACTCGCCCAGGCTCTGCACCCCGTGCCCACCGGCGACAGCGGCGTGACGGCAGCGCAGGTCTCCCGCATTCTGGCGGCCGTCGCCCTGGTGCCGGCCGGCGCCCCGCTCGGCACGGCAGCGGGCGGGGCGGTGAGCGCGGACGGCCGCTGGCGACTCGGCGTCACCGGCGGCGCCCACACCAAGCCGGTGGCGGAGTACGTCGGCGCGGAGGTCCGGGCACAGACCCGCCTGCGCCGCATCGCCGAGCTCACCGAACGCCTCGCGGGCCTCGAAGACCAGGCACGGGCCGCGCAGTCCGAGCTGGCGGACCTCACCAAGCGCCAGGACGACCTCGAACTGCTGCGGCGCCCGCCGCGCGAGCAGCAGCTCACCGGGGCCTGGGCACGCCTGGAGGAGACCGAGCGGGTCGCGGCCGGCCTACGACAGCAAGCCGCGACGGCGGCCCGCACCGCCCAGGATGCCCGCTCCGGCTGCGTCGACGCCCGCCGCCGCGCCGAAGCCACCGCCACCGCCCACGACCTGCCAGCCGACCGGGATGCGCTGCTCACCGTACGGTCCGCGCTGGACGCCCTGGCCGACGGCACCCGACGACTGCGCGGTCGCGTCGACGCCACCGCCGAGAACCTCGCCGCCCACCGCGACGAACGCCGCAGCTACGAGCGGGCCCGCACCGCCCGGGAGGAGGCCGAGCTGGAGTACGCGCGGCGGGCGGACGAGTTGGCGAAGGCCCGCCGGGAGATCCGCAAACTGGAGGGCGCGGTCGGAGCGACCGAGCAGGACATCCTCGCCGAGGAACAGGCCATCGTCCGGCGCCTCGACGAGATCGGCGAAGAGCTGCCCAAAGCACGGCGCACAGCCGCGCGCCTGCACGACGACGTGGTGCGCGGCGAGCTGGACGAGCGGACCAGGCACGACGAGCTCCAGGCGCAGGAGGCCGAGGTGATCCGGTGCGGACGCGCCCTGCGCACCGCCCTGGCGACACCCGACATCGTTCGCGGCGCGGCACTGGGCGAGCTCGCAGGTGAGCTGTCGATCCCGGACCCGGCCCAGGAGGACGCCAGGACCAGGCTGCGAGCCCTGCAGGCGCTGGTCGAGGCGGTGCAGCGCGGCCTGGACCCCGAACGCCGCGACGTCTCCGACACCGCGTTGCTCAACCGGTTCAACGAACTGCGCGACCAACTCGCCGGCGGCTACGACGCGACCCTGGAGGAGCCCGACGGCATCAAGGTCTGCCGGCTCGTCGACGACACCGGCCCGCACGACGTGGCGCTGGTCGGCGAACGCATCGCCAGGCAGGCCGACGACGCCCGGGCCCGGCTCACCGACCGCGAACGGGAGGTCTTCCAACGCTTCCTCACCGGAGAGTTGGGCGACCACCTGTCCGCCCAGCTGCTCGCCGCGGGAGCGCTGGTCGACGCGCTCAACACCACCCTGCGGTCCGTCCGCACCTCGCACGGCCTCGGAGTGGAGCTCGACTGGCGGCTGGCCGACACCGTCGACGCGGACATTCGGGCAGCCGTCGAACTGCTGCGCAGCCCATCGGGGTTGCGCACCCGCGAGCAGACGGAGCAGCTGAGGGAGGTGCTGCAACGCCGCATCGAGGACGCGCGCCGCGCCGACCCGGCCGTGGGCTACGCCGCGCACCTGCGGACCGCGCTCGACTACCGGACGTGGTTCACCTTCCAGCCGTGGGTGCTGGACGACTCGTCCACCGCCCGCCGACGCAAGTTCACCGGGCGGACCGGGCTCAGCCAGGGCGAGCAGCGGGTCCTCTCCTACCTCGCACTCTTCGCGGCCGCCGCCGCGCACTTCACCACGCTCGCCGAGACCGCCCCGCAGGCGCCCCGACTGATCCTCCTCGACGACGCCTTCGCCAAGGTCGACGAGCCGACCCACGGCCGGCTCGGCCGCATCCTCGTCGACCTCGACCTCGACTTCGTCCTGACCAGCGAGCGCCTGATGGGCACCTGGCCCGACGTGCCCGCACTCCAGATCTACGAGTGCCTGCGCGACCCGCACGTCCGCGGTGTCGCCACGCTGCACTACACCTGGAACGGACGCAACCGCCGTCTGGTGACCGTGTGACGCTTCCGCCGCAGACCCGCGAGTTCCTGGCCCGGCCGGACCTCGGCCGGATGTGGACCGCGGTCCACCACCGGTTGGAACGCAACGGACTCCAACCGAACGGCAGCATCCGGCTGAACGGCTGCACCGCGGCCGAGCGCGAGGCCCTGTCCCTGCTGCTCGGCAGCCGGGTCACCACCGGTACCGCCACGATCCGGCTGGCGGACCTGGACAGCAGGCTGCGAGCCACTGCGGCAGACTGCGGACTGATCGCAGCCGTCGAACAGCTGGGGCTGTCGCTGACCGACCGGCGGGCGGCACGGGACACCGGACGGCAGGAGCGGGCCGCGCTGTGGACGGCGGCCGAAGCGGCGGTCGCCGCATCGCCGCTGGCCGGCCAGGACTGGGTGGGCGACTGGCTCGACGACCTGCGCCGCACCGGTGCGCTCGGCAGGCTCGCGCCCCAGGACGCGGCGGGCGTGCTCCACCAGGCGATCCGAGTCCTCGGGCTGCTCCGATCCGACCGGGACGAGGAGGCGGCGCCGTACGGCCGCGGGGAGCTCGCGACCCGGGTGACCGGCACGGCACACGGCCTGGACGACGACACGGTCCTGTCCCGCCTGGTCCTGCGCGGCCTCGCGCGGGCCACGGGCAGCGAGCCGCCCGAGCACGCGCCCAGTCGACGAGCCCTGTGGCGGGCCGCAGCCGTCGTCCCCGACGAGGTATCGAGCACCGTGCTCACCTACGGCCTGCGTCCAGTGGGTCACGGCTGGCGCGAACGGGCCTTGCGAGAACGGGCCGATCACCACGCCGAATCCCACCTGACACTGCGTGAACTGCGCGAGTTGGACGTCGTGCCGCCCTCGGACACCCTGGTGCACATCTGCGAGAACCCCCGAGTGGTCGAGGCAGCGGCCGAGGCCCGTTGCGGGGGCGTCCTGGTCTGCTCGGAAGGGTAGAGCTGGTCCATGCTGCCCTCGGGGAGGTAGCGGCGGGGGAAGGCGATCCATTCGTCGTGCAGCTCGAACAGCACGGCAGTGACTAATCGCAGCAGGGCATCATCGTTGGGGAAGACCTGGACGACGTCGGTGCGGCGCTTGACCTCGCGGTTGATCCGCTCGAGCGGGTTGGTCGACTGGATCTTCTTCCAGTGCCGGTCGGGGAAGGCCGCGAACGCGGTGAGGTCGTCCTTGGCCTCCAGGAGCATCTCCTTGACCTTCGGGAACTGGGTGCCGAGCATGTCGGCGACGGTGTCGAGCTGGGTGCGGACCGCCTCGGCGTCGGGCTGGGCGAAGATCGTGCGGATCGTCGCGGCGACCATCTCGGCGGCGTCCTTGCTGATCACGCCGAAGACGTTGCGCAGGAAGTGAACGCGACATCTTTGGTAGGCGGCGCCGAGCATGACCTTGCGGATGGCCTTGACCAGGCCCGAGTGGTGGTCGCCGATCACGAGCCGGACCCCGGTCAGGCCGCGTTCGCGCAAGGAGCGCAGGAACTGGGTCCAGAAGACCTCGGTCTCGCTGTCGCCGACCATGACCCCGAGGACCTCGCGGCCGCCGTCCTCGGTGATGCCGGTGGCGATCACCACGGCCCGGGAGACGATCTGGTGGTTCACCCGTGCCTTGCAGTAGGTCGCGTCCAGGTAGATGTAGGGGAAGCGGACATGGTCGAGCGGCCGGCTGCGGAACGCGGTGAGCTGGCCGTCGAGGTCCTGACAGATCCGTGAGACCTCGCTCTTGGAGATCCCGCTGTCCGCTCCGATGGCCTTGACCAGGTCGTCGACCGAGCGGGTGGACACTCCGTGGACGTAGGCCTCCATGATCACCGCGTACAGGGCCTGGTCGATTCGGCGGCGCCGCTCGAGCAGCACCGGGAAGAAGCTCCCCGACCGCAGCTTGGGGATCGCCAGCTCCAGGTCGCCGGCCTGCGTGGTCAGCGTCTTGTCCCGGTGCCCGTTGCGGAACGCGGTGCGCGTCTCGGTGTGCTCGTTCCACTGCGCGCCGATCCTGGCGGTGGCCTCGGCCTCGATCAGCTCCTGGAGCATCCGCTCGGCCGCCCCGCGGACGAGTTCCAGTCCGTCTGCCGAACTCAATGCTTCCATCAGCCGCAGTAGGTCATGCTGGGACAGGGCCACCGTACACCTCTCACGCGCGTCCAGGCCCGCCACCCGCAGGCCAACGTGAGCCAGCTTGTGCAGAAGGGGCTTGCCCTTCTCGCGCCCAAGGAAGAGCCGTACCGGCCGGAGTGGGCGGTGGAAGCACTGGCGGATGCTGCCAGTCGGCTTCGGGAGGCTGCCCGGGTCGACTACGAGGAGGGGTTCCGGGCGGGGTACGAGCTGGCCAAGGTCGCGCCTTGGGACTGGGTGCTCTGGCTTGCCGACAAGGACTTCAACCTGCGCTGGATCTTGAGCACCCTCTGGCGCGGCGAGTACGACCCGACTCCCGAGATCGAGCGTGAGTTGGAGCGGGTCTGCCGGTCGAAGAGCGGCTGGCCCACCGAGTGGTACCAGGCGCTCTATGGGGTCTTCGACGCCGAGATGGCCTCGCCCGGAGGGGAGATGTCCGCCTACCGCAGCGATCAGTTCATGGCGGGGGTCGAGCAGGCGTTCCGAGACGTCTGGGCCTACGCAAACCAGGTCGCTGGCCGGTGACCTGAACGACGCGAAGTGCCTGCTGGCGCCTTGCGTCATGAGACCCCGCCGCCCCTCGCACTGCTTCCTACGGCGAACGGGAGGGGACGGCGGTTCCAGCACCACCTGAAACCGATCAGAGAGGTACCAATGAGCATTATCGCGCGCGGCCCCGACGATGGCGACAACCCGTCCGCAGCCCCCGCGGTTCTCCGAGGCCGGGTCGTCCAGATGGCCCGGACCTTCAAGCCGAAGGGAGGGCTGTCGCAGGTCGTCCTCGGTGTCCTCGTGTGCTCGACCGTCGGCGGATTCTCCGCCACCCAGGTCATGCTGCTCACCGCCGAGGTTGCCCTGGCCGTCATCCTCGGGGACCTGCTGAGCAGCTACCGCCGGGTCTGAGCAGGGCACTGCTGGCGCCGGTGATCCTGGCGCCAGCAGTGCTGCTTCTGCAGGCGACCTCAGAAGTTGAGGTCCTCCAGGGCAGCACCGAGGGTGTTGTCGCCAGCGCTGTTGGCGATGCTCACCAGACCGCGGCTGGCGAAGAACCGTGCCCGTGCCCGGCTTTCCGTGTCGGTCCCGCCTTCCTGGACGTACAGCGCCAGGAAGGTGCGCCCCGCCTTGCGGCCCTCTTCGGCCACGAATCGAAGAAGTCGGCTCCCCACACCCTGGCCTCGCCGGTCCGCGCGAACGGCCAGAGCGAACACCCACACCTGGTCACCCGGATGGGCCGGGCGTTGGGAGTCGTGCCCGAGGTTGTACGCAAGGTCGAACTCGACGACACCGATAACCTCTCCGCTGGTCAGGCAGCAGGCCACGGCCGCCTGCCAGAACTCCGGCAGCCCGGTCCCGTCACCGAGCCCTTCCAAGGCGAGGAGGTCGTCTGCCACCGGATAGTCGCAATGGGTGGCGGTGCGCACGGTGATCACAGGGCAGGCTAGCCCGGCTGGAAGACCTTCACCGCCAGCTATCCAAAATTCCGGATTCGCCTGCCATGCCTATAGGTTCGCCACGAACATCACCAGCGCGATCGCCGACGGCCTGGGTCTCCGGGCCCTCCAGCGCCGCTCCTGACGCACACCGATTGAGGCCTCTTGCAGTAGCCCGGACCCATCCGGACGACCGCAAGAGGCCTCGTCTCATGTGGGCTGGAGGCAGACGGGCGGTCGGGGCAGAGGTCAGTGGGTGGCCTCGGTAGCGGTGCCGACGAGGTGGAGGATGCCCTGGCCCCAGGGTGTTGCGGCTATGAGGATGCCGAAGATGATGCTGGTGAGCACGGTGAACTGCTCGTCGGTGCGGCGGCGTGATTCGGTGCGCCGGTTGAGCCGGATGACGATGATGATCGCGAGGAAGACGCTCGCGCTGACGGTGTACTCCATGTCCCCCACCTGATGTCTGTGGCCGGGCCCGCGTCGGGCTCCGGACCGTTGGTGTCAGTTGTTGCGGCCGGTCCGCGGCGCCGGGATGCGGGGCAGCAGCTCCCACAGGGGCCGGCCGCTGGAGGCCCAGCGGCCGAGGACGTCGCGGTCGACCAGGGCGACGTTCTGCTCCATCCCCCACTTGCGGGCCGGCCCGGTGAACCGGCCGTTCGTGACCACGACCGGCACCTGTGCCCGGTGCACCCGCTCGTTCGTGCCCACCAGCGCGTACAGGACGCCGACGCCGACCGCGGAGCCGCGCAGCGGGTCCTGCTTGTGCTTGCACTGCAGGACCCAGCGCCGCCCGGCGGGATCGGTGGCGAGGACGTCGGCGCTCTGGTCACCACCCCCACCGACCTGCTCGGCCCGGCAGCCGTCGCGCCGCATCAGGTCACGGACGGCGAACTCGAACGCCTGGTGCCCCATACCGTCCAGACCGCCGGGCCCGGTGAGCGCGAGCCGCAGCCGCCGCTGCGCCTCGAGTGCGGCGGCCCGCCGGGCCATCCGGTCACGGACCGCCACGGCCGCGACGGCCGCGCCGGCGAGCAGCACGAGCAGCAGGATCCACCAGTGCGCGAGGAACCACCGCAGCACCGCCAGCAGCACGCTGACCACGAGGGCCACCCCGAACAGCAGCAGGAAAGCGGCCCCTCCGCCCCCGCCGCCGCCTCTTGCTGGTCTTCTGCGGCGTGCCGGAGGCCTGCGCGATCCCACCCGTTCTCCCCGATCTTCACCTGGCATACGAAGGACTCATGACACCAGCCGCCACGCGAGGCGCAACAGACGCGCACGGAAGCACACGAACAGCAGCGTGCGCCCGGTCGGCGGAGGGAGAAGCCGTGACGGTCAGGCCCCGCCGAGTTCCTCGAGGCCACCTCGCCCGAGACCCGGGCCTGTGCACGGGCCGAGCACACCCTGCCCGTGCACGACCTCCCCGCCCCGCTGCTGCCCGACGAAGGCCTGCCTCGCGGAGCGGCAGTCGATGTCGCCGACGCCGCGCTGCTCATTCAGCTCGCCGCCACTACCGCAGGCCGGCCGAGCGTTTTCACCGCGGTGTCGGCCTGCCCGACCCTGGCCTCGCCGCCGCCTTCGCGGCCGGCATCCCGCACGACCGCCTGCTCCTGGGTCGACGACCCCGCCAACCAGTACGTCGAAGTCATCGCTCCCCTCGCCCCGATCTGACCGCTCATCCTGACCCGGCCGCCCGGACGGCTCACCGACCGTCAAGCCGCCCGCATCGAGGACTACCTGTGCCACCACGCAACCACCCTCCCCGCCCACGGCACCCCTGGCCTAGCGCCCGGCTGCGCTGCAGATCACGGCCGGTTCGCGGGTGGCACTCGGACAGGGCTGGGGTCGGCTCGGCTCCTGGGCGGCCGCGGTGCAGTGCAGCGGCCGGGCAGTCGGCGGGCGGCCCCGCGCGGTGCAGGCGGTGCTGCTGCCGGACGAGTACGGCGGGCTCGCTGCGGCTGCGGCCGACTCTGCAGGTCGCTCCGACGCGGTGGGCGTGGTGGCGAGAGCAGGCTGAGCGGATGTGCCACGGCCGGCTGATGGAGACTTGTCTCCGATCAGCCGGCCGCTCAGGACCGGTCGTCTTACAGCCGACCGGTGAGCTTCGCCCACGTGACGATGATCATGGTCAGCGAGAGCGCCAGCACTGTGACGGGCCACGTCACGACAGCGGCCATGCTGGTGACCCCGAGTCCGAGCCCCACCCCGGCCGTGAAGGTGCTGGAGCTGCGGTGGCGCGGCAACGCCGTCTCGCTCGGTCCCTGCCTGTCCCTTGCCACCGCATTGGCCAGATTCCGCCGCACTATTCCTCGCCATGGTGGTCGCTGAGGTCGGCGAAGATGGCCGCCTGGGTGAAGGCCTGCCTGGCGTCGTCGAACCTGCCCGCTAGCTGCAAGGCGAGGCCGAGGCTGGTCAGCGCCGCTCTTTCGCTGTAGCGGTCGCCGAGGTCGGTGAAGATGCCGGCGGCGCGATTGAGGGCGTCGATGGCGTCGTCGAACCTGCCCACCAGCTGCAGGGCGAGGCCGAGGCTGGTCAGCGCCATGCCCTCGCCGGGGCGGTCGCCGAGGTCGGTGAAGATGTCGGCGGCGCGATTGAGGGCGTCGATGGCGCCGTCGAACCTGCCCCCTGTCATCAGGGCGAGGCCGATGCTGGTCAGCGCCTTGCCCTCGCTGTGGCGGTCGCCGAGGTCGCGGTAGATGGCCAGGGCGCGATTGTGGGCGTCGATGGCGTCGTCGAACCTGCCCACCTCCATCAGGGCGACGCCGAGGTTGGTCAGCGCACTGCCCTCGCTGTGGCGGTCGCCGAGGTCGCGGTAGATGGCCAGGGCGCGATTGTGGGCGTCGATGGCGTCGTCGAACCTGCCCACCTCCATCAGGGCGACGCCGAGGTTGGTCAGCGCACTGCCTTCGCCGTGGCGGTCGCCGAGGTCGCGGTAGATGGCCAGGGCGCGATTGTGGGCGTCGATGGCGTCGTCGAACCTGCCCACCTCCATCAGGGCGACGCCGAGGTTGGTCAGCGCACTGCCTTCGCTGTAGCGGTCACCGAGGTTGTTCAGCGCCTGGCCTTTGCCGTGGCGGTTGCCGAGGTCGGTGAAGATGTCGGCGGCGCGATTGTGGGCGTCGATGGCGTCGTCGAACCTGCCCACCTCCTGCAGGGCGAGGCCGAGGTTGGTCAGCGCCTGGCCTTCGTTGTGGCGGTTGCCGAGGTCGGTGAAGATGTCGGCGGCGCGATTGTGGGCGTCGATGGCGTCGTCGAACCTGCGCACCTCCTGCAGGGCGAGGCCGAGGTTGGTCAGCGCCTGGCCTTCGTTGTGGCGGTTGCCGAGGTCGTTGAAGATGTCGGCGGCGCGATTGTGGGCGTCGATGGCGTCGTCGAACCTGCGCACCTCCTTCAGGGCGACGCCGAGGTTGGTCAGCGCACTGCCTTCGCCGTGGCGGTCGCCGAGGTCGGTGAAGATGGCCAGGGCCTGGGTGTGGGCATTAATGGCGTCGTCGAACCTGCGCACCTCCCTCAGGTCGATGCCGAGGTTGTTCAGCGCCATGGCTTCGTTGTGGCGGTCGCCGAGGTCGGTGAAGATGGCCAGGACTTGGGTGTGGGCATTAATGGCGTCGTCGAACCTGCGCACCGCTTGCAGGGTGTTACCGAGTCTGTTCAGCGCCTGGCCTTCGCCGTGGCGGTCGCCGAGGTTGTGGCTGAGAGCGAGGTCGTGTTCGGAGGTGGTGATCGCATCATCGAAGTGTCGGCGCAGGTGCAGGAATCCGTAGAGGTGGAAGGCCAGGTGGATGGCGGTGGTGGGTTGCCGGGCAGCGACGGCGGCGGAGGTGGTGGTGGCGACGAGAACGGGATGTTCGGCGTCGAGCCAGGCCAGGGCTTGGGCGCGGTTGTCGAAGTGGGGAGGGGTGGGGTTGCCCGGCAGTGCGCTGAGGTGGTCGTCGGCGGCGTGTGCCAGCCGGGTGTAGTGCTTGAGGAGCCGATCGAGTGCAGCGTGGTCTTCGTCGGTGCAGGGGGTGGTGAGTTCGGCGGTGTAGAGGCGGATGAGGTCGTGCATGCGCCAGCGACCGGAGCCGACGGGGTGTTCGGTGAGCAGGCCAGCGGCGGCGATGGCGGCGAGCGTTTTGCGGGTGTCGCGGCCGGGTCGGTCGGTGAGGGCGGCAGCGCTGGCGGTGGCGAGGTCGGGGCCAGCGCACAGACCCAGCAGCCGGAAGGTGCGGGCGGGTTCGGGGGCGAGGCGGCGGTAGGAGAGGTCGAAGGCCGCGCGCACCGCCAGTGATTGACCGTCGGTGTCGCCAGTGGGTAACTGCAGCGCGTTCAGGGTGTCGGCAAGGTCTTCGGCGAGGGTCGCGACGGGAAGGCCCGGGTCCGAGGTCAGCATGGCTGCTGCGATCTGCAGGGCCAGGGGCAGCCGCCCGCAGAGCGCCACGACCCTGGCCAGTGCGTCGGGCTCTGCGGCGGTGCGCCGGTCTTCGGGCCAGGTGCGGGTGACGGTGCTGCGGATGAGTTCGGCCGCATCCCCGGCTTCCAGCTCGTCCAGGCGCAGGAGGCGGGCGGGGAGGGCGGGGGAGGTGAGGGTGTCGCGGGAGGTGGCTAGCAGGCGGTGGGCGCGGTGGGCGGGGACGAGGTGGGTGAGCTGGGCCGGGCTGGAGGCGTTGTCGGCGACGATCAGGACCCCTCCGGCGTCCCGGGCGCGGCGGGCGAGTTCCGACTGGTAGAGCGCCGCGAGCTCCTCCACCTCGCCGGGCAGGTCCTCATCACGGATCCCGAGCTGGCGCAGGAGGATACCGAGCGCGCGTTCCGCGCTGACGGCGGCGACGGGGTCGTAGCCGTCCAGGCTCACGTACAGGATGCCGCCGGGGAACATGCCCTGCTCGGCGGCCTGGTGGGCGGCGTGCAGGGCGAGGGCGGTCTTGCCGATCCCGGCCAGACCCGCCACTACCACTGACGCTCCCGGCGTCGCGATCGCCGGTGATCCCGGGGTGAGCGCGGCGAGCAGCTCGTCGACCTCCGCCCGTCGCCCGACAAGGTGCGCGGGGGCGGCGGGCAGGGCGGCCAGGGCCTGCGGCAGATGCGAGGGCGCCTGCGTGATGTACGTGTTGTGCTGGTCGCCGGCGACCTGGTTGACCCGGCCGTTGCCGGAGGCGGTGGCGTGCTGCTCGACGCCCTTGGGCGCGCTTTCGTCTGCGGTCACGGCTTCGGCGGTTCGGTGTGCTGGTGACCGGCGACCTGGTCCACCTGACCGTCGTCCATTGCCGTGGCGTCCTGGCGGACCGTCCTCGGTACGCCGGGATCCGCGGGTGTGGCGGGGACCGCCATGGTCTGGTTGCCGCCGACCTGGTTGATCCGGCTTCGGCCGGATGCCTCGGCCGTCTGTATGACCTCCTGCCCCGTCGGCGGCGAGGGAGCGGGAGGTGCGGGTGTGGGGGTGGTTGTCTGGCCGGCCCACCGGCCGACGGCGGTGGCCACCGCGCCTGCGCCGACGGTGGCGAACGCGGTCGCCACCACCCACCGGTCCGCCTCCGCCTTCGGCAACCAGCCGAAGGATGCCGACCTGGCCAGCCACAGGCACACCACGAACGCCACGACCGCCGAACCGACGGTCACCACCCACCGAACCGGACGAGACACCAAGACCCCTCCCTCGACCCTGCCGGTTCAGACCCCCCGAAGCGGCAGCGCGCGGACTTTACTCCTGTATGACACAGAGTGTCTAGATCGATACGCTGCAGCCCGCCGGACCCCCTGGGCGGCGCCACCCATGACGCCCCGCAGCACCCGTGTGTCGCTCAAATCACCGGTTAAAACTTATCATTCAGCAAAAAATGCACATTGTTAACCGCATAATTTCACCGGCCATGCTTTATCGGCGTGCGCAATCTGCCCCGATCATTAAGCAGAGGCCTCACCGCCATACAGACATCTGGGCCGATATTAAGAAATCACCTTCTTGCTGGATTACTGCCATCAAGTTGGGCACCTCACCCCGACCGAGGCTCAAATGCGCAGCCACCCCCGGAGGCCCGCAGACAACCCCGTACGATCACCCCATGGCAATCGACACGCGAGGAATCAAGGAAGCGCCGGCCGTCTGCGCCTGGCCCGGCTGCGGCACCCCGCTGCGCCGCGGAGGCTCCGGGCGCCAGCCCGACTACTGCTCCCGCGCCTGCTCGGCGCGGGCGTACCGGCAGCGCCGCCGTGAGGCCCAGGACGCCGCCCTGGCAGCCGCCGCCGAATCGACACGCGAGCCATCGAGCGCCGTCCTCGCCCACCCGGAGGCCGCCGATCTCGCCCGCCTCGGCGCCGCCGTCGACCGCGCCGCCCGCGCGCTTGCCGAGACGCTCGCCGCCGGCGGCGACTCCGCCGCGGACCGGATGATCCGCAAGCTCAACACCGGCGCCCTGGAGCGCGCCACGGAGGCGCTCTTCGCCCAGGCCCGCCGCGCGCTCGCCGCTCCGGCCCCCGACCTTGATGCCCCACGTGACGAATCGATGATCGCGGCCGCCGCCGCGCCCTCCGGCCTTGATAGCTCACGTGTCGAATCACCGGCCTTCGTGGCAGCCGCCCCTGCCTACCTTGATGCCCCACGTGATGAATCACCCGCCAGTCCGGCCGAGCCGGTGGAGCCGACCGTCCACCCGCTGCTCCTGGGCGACGACGAGGTGGGGCCGGGCCGAGCTCCACCCCGACGGGTGGGCCGCCGTCCTCTACGGCCACTACCTCGTCGACCCCGCCACCGGCACCGGCGCCCGCTTCCACTCGCTCGACGAAGCCACCGCCGCCGTCACCCGGGAGCTCGGCCGACCGACCCGCCGCCCGGCCGGCCAGGCGTAAGCGCTCGAGCCCTTGAGGGCGGCCTCCGTCTTGACGGCGTCGTAGGTGACCGCGTTGGCGCTCGTCGAAGTCGATGTCGACGTCGGGCATGGAGATGCGCTCGGGGTTGAGGAGGCGCTCGAAGATCAGGCCGTGCGGGATGGGGTCGAGGTCGGTGATGCCCATGGCGTAGGCGACCAGCGAGCCGGCGGCGGAGCCGCGGCCGGGGCCGACTGCGATGCCCTGGCTCTTGGCCCACATGATGAAGTCGGCGACCACGAGGAAGTACGCCGGGAACCCCATCTGGATGATGGTGTCCATCTCGTACTCGGCGAGCTTCTTGTGCTCCTCGTCGTAGCCGCCCGGGAAGCGCCAGTCCATGCCCTCCCAGACCTTGGACTTGAAGAAGTCCGCCTCGGACTCGAAGCCCTCCGGGATGGGGAAGCGCGGCATGAGGTTCTTGAACTCGAACATGCCGACGATGTCGGCGCTGGAGCTGACCTTGCCCATGACGTCCGGCGGCACCGTCTTGGCGGTCCGGGGTCTACCCAGTTCACCACCTGGTACGTCTCGGCGGCCGACTTGATGTAGTAGCCGGTGCCGTCGAAGCGGAAGCGGTCCGGGTCGGAGAGGTTCTTGCCGGTCTGCACGCACAGCAGCAGGTCGCGCGCGCCCGCGTCGCCCTCGGTGGTGTAGTGCGAGTCGTTGGTGACCACCGGCGGGATGTTCAGCTTCTTGGAGATCTCCAGGAGGCCGTCGCGGACCCGCTGCTCGATGTCGAGCCCGTGGTCCATCAGCTCCAGGAAGTAGTTCTCCTTGCCGAAGCCTGCTTGAGGTAGCCGAGAAAGGTGAAGTGGTCGGTCATAGGCCAGCGCAACGCTCTCGCCCACGATGTCCGGCGGTATCACCTTGGCGGCTCGCCGGCTGGGGCGCAGCCGGGTCTGGACCTCGCCGGAGGGGCAGCCGGTGGTGGCCATCAGGCCGGCCGCGTGCTCGGTGACGATCTCCTTGTCCATCCGGGGCCACTTCACCAGCCAGCCCTCGGCGTAGGAGCGCGAGGTGAGCTTGAAGAGGTTGTGCAGGCCCTCCTTGTTGCGGGCCCAGATGGTCTTGTGGGTGTAGGCGCCGGACGCGGAGACGTCGTCCTTCTTCTGGTGCGGCTGGCCCCACAGGATGCGCTTGGTGTTGGAGCGGGACTCCGGGGCGACGTACGCCTCGATGCCGATGACCGGGGTGATGCCGGCGGCGGTGGCCTGCTTGTGGAACTCCGCGGCGCCGTACATGTTGCCGTGGTCGGTCATCGCGACGTGGGTCTGCCCGAGCCGCTCGACCTCCTTGAAGAGCTGCTTCAGCCGGGCGGCGCAGCATGGGCAGGAGCGGTTACGGGTCTCCACCAGCAAGGACCCGCGCCCAGCGCCGCTTCTCGGCCCGGGCACTGCGAGCCCGCCTGGCAAGATCAGCCAACGCGCTCAGGTGGGTGTCCCAGTCGTCGACGTTGAACGTCTCCTTGAGATCCTCGTCCAGTTCGGAGATCGCGTCCCACGACGGGATGCTTGTGCCGCTTGCGTACCGCCTCAGCCAGGCCGGTGAGACCCACGACAGCTGATCCACATCGACACCCCGGTCCACCAAGCCGTCCAGGTACGCCGAGAACGCCTCCGCCACCGCCACCTGCTCCGGCAGCACACCGACATGGACATACCGAGCCGCAGGCCTTCGCTCCGGCAGCGCGGACCGAAGCCGATCATGCAGAACACCCACTTCCTCAAGCGCAGGCTTGAGCTGCGCCTCCGCCCAGCAGCTGCGCTTCTCCACCTGCCAGAGCAGGAGCTCCATGAACTTCCGGCTCGGGATCCGGCGGCCGCCGAGCACCGCGTACAGCGATGAGCGCGGCACCACGGCCTCATAAGCGAGATCCGCAACGCTCATCCCCGTGCTGGCGACCAGCTCACCCAGCTTGGCAACGAACGCCACCACCTCCGGACCGGCAGATGGATCAACAAGCCTGCGATGTGCGGGCACGGCGCTCCCCCTCACCAGAAGGCACCTGGTGTGGTGGCCCGGCGAAACCGCCGAACCACCACACCAGACTGTGATCAGCGGTGCCGGATCCAGACGTCGACCACCTTCACCACGATCCCGCCGACCGCCGTGGCTGCTCCGCCGATCAAGCCCAAGAAGGCCTTCCGCCGGATCACACGCCACCGCCTCGTGCGCCGCCGCTCCCGCTGGTCGGACGGCCCGTCAGGTTCCTCGCCCTTGCTGAAGCCCGTAGGCTCGTCATTGGTACTCATGATTCCTCCAGAATCGTTGTACTAGTGCGATGACGGCTCCCTGCGCTACCAGGGGGCCGTCTCCCTTTTGGAGCCGGCCACACCGTCGGCACGACCATAACGGCCCTCCGCGACACCCCCACTTGACATCAACTGCTTCACCAGCTACTCGCCCGCAGCGACAGCTGATGACCGCCACGAAGTCCTCCAGGCCGTCGAAGGCTCGACACGGCTTTTGTGCTGGCCCGACTTTCCACGACACAGCGGATGACCGGTGAAATCTCGGACCGCGTCCCGAAGTTGAGAGGCCCACCAGATCGATTACCCGCACAGTACTCGTCATGGTTTCGACCGGACGCTCAACTCACGCACGGACAGCGCCGCGCAGGTGCCCCGTGAGCTTCCGACGGCGCGTCCGCGGAGCCCGGCGCACAGGGGCTGAGTATGAGGGTTCTGGCTGGTCAGGGGCCGGGCAGTGCTGCCGCCCGCGCCGGCGCGCCGGCGCGGGCGGCAGCGGAGGCCGCAGGAGGCCCGCCCCGGCCGTAATTCAAACTTCACCCGTCCTGCGGTTTTCGATGGGGCGCAGGCATGTCCGCCCGGCACATGCCGGGCCGTGGGCGACGTCAGGGGCACAGACGCTCGACGCGCCAGCCGTCACTCTCCGCGACGAAGAACAGACGATCGTGGAGCCGGTTCTCCCGGCCCTGCCAGAACTCGACCGTCTCGGGCACGACGCGGTAGCCGCCCCAGAACGGGGGGACGGGGACGCCCTCGCCCTCGGGGTAGCGGGCGGCCAGGTCGGCGTAGCGCTGTTCCAGGACCTCGCGGCCGGCCACCGGGCTGGACTGCTCGCTGGCCCAGGCGCCGAGCTGGGAGCCGTGCGGGCGGGTGCGGAAGTAGGCGGCGGTCTCGTCCCGGCCGACCTTCTCGACGCGGCCGCAGACGATCACCTGGCGGGCCAGTTCGATCCACGGGAAGAGCAGCGAGGCCTGCGGGTTGACGGCGAGTTCGGCGCCCTTGCGCGAGCCGTAGTTGGTGTAGAAGACGAAGCCGCGGAGGTCGAACCCCTTGAGCAGGACGGTGCGGGAGCTGGGCCGGCCGGCCGCGTCCGCCGTGGAGAGCACCATCGCGTTGGGCTCGACCACGCCCGCCTCGTCCGCCTCGTGGAACCACCGGGTGAACTGGGTCACCGGGTCCGCCGCCAGATCGCCCTCCGCCAGCCCTTCGTGCTGGTAGTGCTTGCGCATGACGGTCAGGTCCGGGCCCGGCCGGGGTTCGGTCGGCGCGGTCAGGGCCGTCGGGGTCGTTCCGCGGTAGGCACGGCAACATCATCCCGTACGACAAGCGTTGCGGACGGCTGCGTCCCGGCAAACCGCAGGGGGAGTTAGACCTTGTCCTACGTGGTGACCTTCGCCAGTTGTTTGTGGCATGTGATGACGGCGGCGAGGTCGCAGAAGGCCAGGTAGAGCAGGTGGTCGCGCTCGTAGCGGCGGGCGATGCGGCGGTAGCCGGTGAGCCAGGCCATGGTCCGCTCGATGACCCATCGATGGCGACCCAGAGTCTGGCTCGACTCGATGCCCTTGCGGGCGATCCGGGGCAGGATCTGCTGCCTGCGGAGCCATTTCCGCAGCTCGGGACTGTCATAGGCCTTGTCTGCATGGACCTTGCGGGGACGGTAGTGGAGGCCCCGGTCCGGGTCGTGTTTCATTTGGAGGGCCTGGACGAGGGGGATCAGGCCGTGCTGGTCATGGGTGTTGCCGGCGGAGATGCCGACGACGAGGGGCAGCCCGCCGCGGTCGGACAGGACGTGCACCTTGGAGCCGGGTTTGCCCCGGTCGACGGGGCTGGGGCCAGTGTGGTCACCCCCCTTTTCGCGCGGACGTGCACCGAGGCCACGATCACCCGCGACACGTGTGACTGACCATTGGATCGGTGGTGGGTGTTGGTTCTGGTCTGGGGTGTTGTGGTTGGGATGGGGCGTTGTCGGGGTTGTTCGGGTCGGTGTCTCGCGGTTCCTTGATCGTTTTCTGTGGGGTGTGGCCGTGTTGCGGGCTTCTGGGCTGGGGGTCTTGGTGATGGGCCGGGAATCGCGGGTTGTGTGAGATGTTCTGGGACTTCTCGCTGGTCTACCGGGAGCCCGATAGGTGGGTTGGGGCGTCGGCGTGGGCTGCCGGGGTGTTTGCCGTTGCAGCTGTTTCAGTCTGTGGTGGGGGTGTGGTGGATCCAGGTCCACAGGAGGTCGCGGGGTGGGGGTGTGAGGCGGGCGATGCCGAGGCGGTGGGCGGTGTGGCGGCAGAACGCAGTGATCGCGGGATGCGGTGCGGGTGCGGTGCCTTGCCGGGCCTGCCGGGGGAGGCGTGCGGTGGCCAGGGCGCGGGCGAGGACGATCGTTTCGGGGTAGGTGACGAGGCTGCGCGCGTGCAGGGCCCAGGACTTTCCGGCCGGTGTCGCGTGGGGGTTGGTGTCCGCCAGGCGTTGGAGGCGGTGTTGCCAGCGGGTGGCCAGGACGCTCTGCTGGTCGTACCAGCGGGTGGTGATGGCCATGGCCCAGCTGGTGGCGTTGGCGGCGTCCGGGTGGCGCAGCAGGTACTGGTGGTCGCGTTGGGCCTGGCGGAGTTCGGGCAGGGCGGCGGTGGTCAGGTGGTTGTCCGCATCCAGGCTCCAGTGCCGGTGGCGCGGGCACAGGGCCTGGTGGGCGGGCGGGTGGATGTGGGCGCGGCTGGTGGCTCCTCGGGTGTGGCGCAGGGTGCAGGCGGGACATGCCAGGACGGGCTGTTCGCCGGGCTCGAGCAGTTGCCAGGCGCCGGCGGGTGACGGTGGCGCGTCGGGTGCTGCCGCGCTGCGAGCGCTGGTGCCGGTGTGGTGGGAGAGGGGCCGGGTACGGTCGTCGGCCAGGTGCGGGAGGGCCCGGCCGAGGTCCCTGAGCGGGGTGCGGGCGAAGACCGCCAGACGCTGCTGCGCCGCGGTGTCGAGGCGGAGCTCGGCGGTGCCGGCACCGCCGCGGCTGCTTCGAGGGTGGGTGAGAGTGATGCCGAGGCCGTCCAGGAGGTGGGCAGTGGTGGTCCGGTAGGCGTGGGCGAGGCGGTCCAGGTAGGAAGCGGTGCTCTCGTGAGGGATCGGCCGCACCCGCACAGCTCCGGCCGTCGGCGGGTGGACTGGGCAGAGTGGCCGCGGTGTACGGGGCCCTGCCGGGACCGGCCGAGGACTGGTGGTCGCGGTGCTGCCGCCGGGGTGCGCGGATGCTGCGAGAGCTTCCAGAAACAGGGCACCGGGCCCGGGCGGCCTGACGGGGCGGGCCATCCGACGGGGCATCATCAGGTACGCCGGGCGGGCGTGGTGGCGCGTGGGCTCCGGCGGACTGGGGTGCGGGGCCGGTAGTGCTCTTCGGCGAGGTGGTCCAGGGCGATGGCGTCCAAGCTGGCGCGGGTGATTTTCTCGCTTTGGTCGAGGATGGCGGTGATCGCGGCCCGCCGCAGGAGGCGGGAGAGGCTGCCGATGCGTCCGGCGGTGCGCTCGTGCAGGTAGGGGGCCAGACGCACGAGGCTGCCGGGGCGGTGGTGCTGCAGGTCGAGGGCGTTCTCCATCGCGGCGACCGTCTCGCGAAAGGGCCGGATCAGCACCGTGCTCCTCCCGCCCCCGCCCTCGTCGGCGCTGTGGCTGCTGTCGGCACCATCTGAGCTGCTCCCGCCTCGTCCCCGCCGGGTGCCGCCCTCGCCGCCCGCCGGCCCCTCGCTGTCGCCACTTCGACCAGCACCGGGGCTGCCGCCGTCGCTGCTTCGGCCCCGTGCCGTGGCGCCGACACCGGGCCCCGTGACGCTGGTGCCCGCTGCGACGATGCTGGCGCGGGCCACCACGGGCAGGGGGTCGCAGTCGATCAGCCCCGCGCGGCCGGCGAGTTGGGCACCGGCCGTCCCAGTGAACAGCGCGGTGGCGGTCACGTCGATACCCGCGTACACGAACGTCGCCGAGATCCGCTCCGTGAGGTCCTTGAGGAAGTCGGCCGCCTCCGCCCCCGTGCTGGTGCGCGGGTTGAGGCGGTGGATCTCGTCGATCATCACCAGCCGCACCCCAGCGGTGTTGTACGTGTGGCATACGGATGCGGCGATCTGGGCCTGGGTCATGCGGGCGGAGACGGGGATGCCGAGGTAGCGGGCGAACTCCAGCGCCAGGGCTTTGGCGCTGGCCCCGGGCGGCACCAACAGATAGGCGACGGGAACCCGGCTCACGCCATGGCCGGCCCGCGCCTGCTCGGCCAGGTGACAGGTGCGCCCGACCTCCAGCAGCGTGGTGGTCTTGCCCGTGGTCGGCGGCCCGGTGACGATCAGCGAGGGCCTCGCGGTCGCCTGCTGGTAGCGCCCGAGCGCCATCAGGGTCCGCACCTCCAGCAGCGTCCTGACGACGGCGGGGGTGCGCACGGTCACGAACCGGGAGTGGTAGGCCAGGCGCTCCTCCACGCTGCGCGGCGGATCACCGGGCACGGGCGGCACCAAGGGCGGGTCGTCGGCGAAGCGACGGAACAGCTCCCACGTGGTCGGGGAAGCATCCCGGTCCTGCCCAGCCTGCTCGGCAGGATTGTCGTTCACCACAGCTCTGCCTCCTTGCGGGCGTCGTACAGGGCGAACCCGCCCTCTTCCTCGTCGGCCCAGGCCGCGTCACCGCCCAGGTCCTCGTCGTCCCCGTCCTCGTCGAGGTCGTCCAGGCTCTCCTCACCCGGCCAGCCCGCCCACGCCGAGCCGACGGTGCTGTCGGGGCCGCGCGAGCCCGACGGCGACACGGCCCGCGCCCCTGCAGGCCTCGGCCGCCCGCCCAGCGGCACCTCCGCGGCCTGCTCGCAGTCGCCGCTCCTCTCACCAGGAGCCGCAGGAGGCGGCCCGGCAGGGCAGCCGCCGGCAGCTGATCGCTCGACCAGGTCCGCGTCGCCGCGCTGCGCCCCAGAGCCCAGAGAAGGCTGCCCGGTACCGGCGTCGTCAGGCCAGGGCATTCCACCCGGGGCACCAGGCCGCGCGCTCTGATTCGGGCCGCCGTCGGCACCGCTATCGGCCTCGGGCCTCAGCCGTTGCCCCGGGGCGCCGTGCTGCGTCCCGGAGCCTGGGTAGGACTGCCCGCTGGACCTGCTGGACCCGCTGGAGGCGGTGTCCTCTTCGGTCCGGCCCTGGCGCAGACCCCGTTCCTCGCTGCGGGTTCCTTCCAGACCCGGCGCCGCACCCAGACCTTGGTGCACAGCCGGGCCCGGGGCCGAGGCTGGGTCCGCATCGGGGTCGTGGGGGAGTGCCAGGGGTGCTTGGCGGGAGGCGAGGTACCGCTCGCGGGTACTGGCCTGACCGGTGCGGACCCTGAAGAGCAGATCGTCGAGGGCTTGGGCGAGATCGGCCTCGTGCCGCTCCCGGCTGCCCCGGCGCTCCACCGTCTCCTTCAGGTGCTGCCACAGGTCATCGCCCAGCGGGCGGCGGATGTACTCGCCGTGGATCCACGGCACCGCCGTGAACTGCCCATCCGGTAGACGGACCCAGACCTGCCGCAGGTCGTGCGGGTTGTGATGGACCTCCCACCGCCCCCGCTGCGCACTCACACCGGAAAACTGGCCCCGGAGCGGGTTCAAGCAGTGGTGGTCGTAGGTGCGGTGGTCGATACGGATACCCCGCTCAGTGATCGACTTCCACACCACCGGCAGCAGTTCCACGTAGTCGGTCCCGCTCAGCGGCACCGGGACGTGGCCGCAGGTGCCCAGCAGCGCGCCCCACATCTCGTTCGGGGACAGCGCGACGGCCGGCATCGACGGATGCCGTAGTCCCTCGTGCGGCCGGTTCTGCCACTCGGTGGTGATCCACTCATCCAGCAGGTCCTGCAGCTGCGCCACGCTCCACAGGGCCTCGCTCTCGGCGCGAGCTCCGCGCCGGGCCGGGCTGGCGCCGGTGTGGCCGGCGACGTGCTGGCAGAACAGGCTGTTGACCGACCCGAAGGTGCGCTCGACGGGGCCCTTAGCGGCGGGCTGGCGCGGGGGAGCGGGCTGCACGCTGATACCCAGCGTCTGGGCGGCGGCCAAGAACGCCTCGGAGACGAACACCCGCCCGCGGTCGACGACCACCGTCTCGGGCACCGCCACCGGCCGCGCCGCCACGTCCCGCAGCCGTTCGTCGGCGTCGACCAAAAGGTCGTAGGGCACCGGCGCCCTCGACATCTCCAGCACCCGCGGCCAGGCCGGCCGCACCGGGTGCGGGGCAGCCATCTCGGCCAGCAGCAGCGCGGCGTCCACGCCCTTGGTGCTGGCCGGGCGCAGGACGGCGGCCAGGATCGAGCGGGACGCGACGTCGAGGGCGATCGTCAGCTCGGGCCGGCCGGTGGTCCCGTTGTCGAAGACCGCGAAGACGTCCAGGCGGGTGGTGTCGAGCATGACCTGTTCCCCGGGCCGCAGGACCCGGGTCGGACGGAAGGGGCGGGCGGGTCTGCTGGCGGTGCGGGCCGGGCTGCCGGACCGCTCACCCGGATCGGCCAGCACGCTCACCAGCCGGTAGAAGCCGGGCGGTGTCGGCGGCGGCTGAATTCGGGCCGGTATCGACGGTTCAGTTGTGGGCCAGCCGCGGTCTCGCTGGATGGTGTGTGTCAGTCGTTGTCGTTCATGGGGACGTGCCCGAGTTCCCGCCCCCGCATGCGGTAGGACTCGCCTTTGAGGGAGTGGACCTCGGCGTGGTGGACGAGCCGGTCGATCATGGCCGCGGCGACGGTCTCGTCACCGAAGACCTCTCCCCAGCGCCCGAAGGGCTTGTTCGAGGTGACGATCACGCTCGCCCTCTCGTATCTGTTCGAGATCAGCTGGAAGAACAGGTTCGCGGCCTCCGGTTCGAAGGGGATGTAGCCCACTTCATCGACCACGATCAGTGGGTAACGGCCGAGCTTGACCAGTTCGTCCTGGAGCCGGTCGGCCTGGTGGGCGGCGGCCAGGCGGTCGACCCACTGGGCGGCGGTGGCGAACGCGACCCGGTGGCCGGCCTGGCAGGCCCGGACGGCGAGTCCGGTGGCCAGGTGTGTCTTGCCGGTGCCCGGCGGGCCGAGGAAGACGACGTTCTCGCGGGCGGTTATGAAGTCCAGTGTGCCCAGATGAGCGAGTTGTTGGCGCGTTATGCCCCGCAGGTGGGATGCGTCGATCTCCTCGATGGTCTTGACCGAGGGGAAGCGGGCGGCCCGGATGCGTTGCTCGCCGCCGTGGCTGTCGCGGGCGGAGACCTCGCGTTGCAGACAGGCGACGAGGTATTCGAGGTGGGTCCAGGACTCGGTGCGGGCGCGCTCCGCCAGGCGCTCGGCGGCGTCCAGCAAAGCGGGCGCCTTCATCGCGCGGGAGAGGAAGGCCAGGTCGGCGGTGGTCTGTCGGCCGGTTTGGGCCGCCGGTGTGTCGGTGGCGGTTGTGGCGTTGGGAGCGGAGGTGCGGGCCATCAGGTGTCCTCCTTTCCGGCGCCGCCCTCGATGAGGGTGAAGATGCGGTCGTAGGAGCCGAGCTGGCGTTGTTCGACCTCGATGCCCAGGTCGTCGAGTGCGAGGGCGGTCAGGCCGCGGGCCTGGGCGCGGGAGGCGCGCTGGTGGATTGCCTGGCCGCGAAGGGTTTCGGCCGCGGCGGCGTGCTCGGGGTCGGTGATGGTCTGGTGCCGGGCCCAGCAGCGGGCGTGGCGGGCGACGGTCTCGCCGGTGCGGGTGGTGGCGGTGATCTCCTCGGTGTCAGCCCGGATGGTGATCTGCTGGCCGATGGCGCGGGGGTGGACGGAGTAGTCGCAGGTGTCGACGCGGATGTAGTGGTCACGGCCCAGTCGGGTGCTCTGGGGCCACCAGTGGGGCGGGGCGACCGGTGGCAGGGTGAGCATCGCGCCCCGGTCGGCTTCCCAGCGTTCGGTGGGCCGGCAGCCGATCGTGCGGTGGTGTCGGCGGTTGGCGATCTGCAGCCATGCGGTGAGCTGGGTGTTGAAGTCGCCGGGTCCGGCGAATGTGCGGCCGGGCAGGAAGCTGGTCTCCAGATAGCCGTTCACCCGCTCCACCAGTCCTTTCGCCTCCGGATCGCGGGGCCGGCAGAGGCGGATCCTGATCGCGAGCAGGCCGGCGAACGCCGCGAACTCCGAGGTCAGCTTCCCCTGGCCGACGCCACTCTCGTTGTCCCAGACCAGCGTCTTCGGGACGGCCTGCCAGCCGGTCAGCAGCCGCCAGTGCCCATCGATCAGGTCGGCGGTGGTCCGGGACGGCAGCATCCGAGCCGTGATCATTCGTGAATAGCCCGCCACCATGACCAGCACCGGCGGGCGTCCCGTTTGTCCGTAACCCAGCGGGATGTCCACCGGTGGGAACCACAGATCGCACTGGGCGAGCTCACCTGGCTGGTAGACCGTCCGCGAGACGGGATCCACGGGAAGGTAGCCGGGCCGCAGTTCGCGCACGCGTTCCTTGAGGATGGTCAGCCCGCGTGTCCAGCCGATCCGCTCGGCGATCACCGTGGCCGGCATCGTCGGCGTCTGCTTCAGCAGCTCGCGGATGGCCGGCTCGAAGACGTCGACCGCCGATCCCTTCAGCGGGCGCTGGTAGACCGGCGGCCGGTCCGAGGCCAGGGCCCGTGCCACGGTGCCCCGGGAGATCCCCAACTGCCGGGCCACGGCCCGCGCCGACAGACCCTCGGCCCGGTGCAGCCGACGGATCTCAGCCCAGTCCTCCACCCCGATCACCTCTTTCCTCCTGACTCCCGTACCAGTGAAGTCAGGATGATCAAGAGATCACGCAGTGACCCGCTTTTGATCCGCCGTCCGTGGTCCTCGTTTCACCCGTCGCCGACAGCCAGCCACCGCACATTGCCCACCACCACCGGATCCGGCGCCCGCAGCCGCCGGTACACCCACCCCACCCGCGCACACGCCTGCCCCACCGCCGAAGCCGCCCGCTGAGCCGCCACCCCGCCAGCCTCTGCAGAACCGGGGCAGTCGGCCAGCAACGCCGTCCCGTCCGCGTACCGGGCGAACACCTGCGGCACCCAGGAGCGCACCCGGCCGTCCCCTTCGCGCCACAGCACCCGCACCGGCCGCCCGGCCAGCCCCACCACCTGCAGGTCACGGTCCAGCAGCATCAACTGCACGACCATGGCCGCCGATCCGTGCGCCACATGCCCACCGGTCGTGGCCGACCACCACCAGCCCGGCCCCCACCGCTTCCCAGGAACCAGCGGAAACCCGGATACCGGCCGCAGCTCCTCGAACCGCACCCGCGCCGCCGCCCGCTCCCACCGCTCCTGCTCAAGACCCCCGCCGACGGCGAAGACCGCCTCGAAGCTCCCAGCCGCAACAGCCGGCCCGGGCACACTCATATCCGCCATGACGGCCAGTCAAGTACGTGAGAACGCCGCAGATAGAGCGGGACAGCCACCACCCCACCCGCACGGGCGACGCCCCGCCGAAACCACCCCGCCAAGCCCCGCCACCGTGCTACCGCCGCCCTCAGCCGTACCGCTCCTCCAAGCCCGCCCGGTGCCGCACGACACCCCGCGAGAGCTCTTCCGCGGACGTGCCCGCCCACGCGCTCAAGCTGTCCAGCGGAACACCCGCGTGGTGCGCCGCGCTCGCGACCGCGACGACGGCCTCATCGAGAGCGGCGACACTCTGCCGCAGTCCGCCGATAAGCTCCCGGGCTGCGACAGCCAGGGCCGCAGTGTCGTGCACGTCCAGCCGGCCCACCAGATCGGCGGCCTCACGGACCTTCTCGCCGATCCACGCGCGCTCCTCCCGGGGCACGCTGGCACGCCAGCCGATGCTGCCGTCCGCGCGCTGCGCCATGGTCCTCAACTGTGCAGCCACGGAGACCGGCTGCTCCTCGCGCGGGAGCCACCACGGATCCACGCCCCGCTCGCCGACCTGCCCGACGCCCCGGTGCCGGCGCACCACCGCGCCCCGCCACCTGACCAGAGCACCACTGTCGGCAACCGCGTCCACCTCGCCCAGCCACGGTCGGCCGAGCCTGCGCCCCAGCTCCCGGGCGAACTCACCGTCCCCCGGGAAGGGACGCACGCGCTCGCCGCCGCTGTCACGCCACACCGCCTCCGTAACCACCGGATCGACCAAGGCCTCGGCCAAGGCGACGACCTCAGGGAAGAGCACCGCCTCACGCGCCACCACCCGCCACCACCAAAACCCCTCGCCCGATCCCGCGTCCCCGCCGGCCAGCACGTGAAGACGAGCCGGCCACAACCGCTCCGGCTCCCACCCGAGCGCCAGCTCCCACCACTGGCACACCACCGCCCACGCCACCGAGAACACCGCCGACGGCTCCACCCCAACCGCCATCGCCCGCCCAGCCACCACCGGCCACCGCCGCTGCGCCACCGCGATCTCCGGACAGTCCGCGATGTCGAGGTGCTCCAGGCCATGGCCGTCACCCGCGCCCAACAGCCACCGCCCATGCCGCGGGCAGACCCGCTGCCACCTCTCGCGGTACCGCGCGGCCGCCACGTCCTGACCAGTTCGCCCAGCCGTGCACAGCCGGCACGCGTACGCGACCGGACCATGGACTGCCCCACCCAGTTGCCACCGAGCCTGAGGCCGCCCGCCTGGCGACACATGAGCGAAGGCTCCTGGCCCGGCCGACCAGGCAGGCAGCGCCTGCTCCAGGCTGCGTCGGTCAGCGCGGCACACCGCGACCAGCAGGTCTTGGCCGGCGGGGTCCAGGAGGACCTCGGCGTCGGGGCGAACCCCACTGACCCCGGGAGAGCGCGGCGGCTGGTTCTTCCACTCCCACGATGCCCGCAGCTCAGCCACCGGCACGCCGTACCGCTCAGCGACCCGTCCCATCAACGACCAGACCGTCTCACCGGCCAGCGGAGCCACACCGAAGATCCCAGAACCCATGACCCCAGCCTTCCGAACAACAGCCACCGTCAAGGGTGAAGCGGGCCGACCACCGCCCATCCGTGTCGCCTACACCCCCTCCACCGCCCACTCGACGCCGAGCGCAGCGAGCTGCGCGAGCTGCTCCGTACTCAGCTTGGCCCGCCGCGCCTTGGTGTTGTTCGTCCAAGCGCCCAGTGACAGGCCATCAGGGCTCTTGTAGGTGCGAGCGGGCCGGGCGTGGCCATGCTCCCGGACGAACTCCGCCAAGGCGGCCAAGTGGAGCTGGAACCGGTCGGAGCGGGAGACCTTCGGCTTCGTGTCGGCGGCGGCCTTCGCGGCCACCAGCTCCAGGTCCGCTTCGATGCCGATCGCGGCCAGCAGCTCCTGCTGCTCGCCTTCCAGACCGGGCAGGCCGGCCCGCTGCGCCACCACCCACCTGCCGAGCTGCTCGCCCTCGAACACCGTCGACTCCGGCAGCCGCGCCCAGTCGACCTGGCCGTCGGACTCCAGCCACCACTGCCGCGCCACGCCGTAGGCGCGCTGCCAAGTGATCGGCCAGGTGGGGCACCACCACGGGTCGACCTCCTCCAGGGAACGGCGCCGCTCCGGCGCCAGAGCGCCCGGCTCGCCCACCGGGACCTGCGCCGCGGCCCGCAGCTCCGCCAGCCAGGTCCCGATCGCATACCCGCCAACGGAGGCCCGCGCCGGCGCCGCGAGCGACCCGCCGTGGTCCTTCGCCCACACCTTCGCCCAGTCCAGGCCAGCCTCGAACCGCGCGTCCGAGACGGACCAGATCATCCCGAACCCATCCAGCTGCGCCACCCGCCATGACGCCAGTTCACCGGCCGCATTCTCCACCCGCCGGTCCGACAACCACCGCCCCAACGGGTAATTCTGGTTCTCTCCAACGAGCGCCGAATAAGGGACGTCGAGATGCCCGTGCTCCTTGTACCAATTCCGCACGTGGCCGATCGCCTCACGCCACAACTGCGTCTCGCTCGTCAGGACGCGGGAGGCGATGAACAGGGCCAGCACGTCGTCCCCGGGGTCACTCTCGAACCTCACCGGCAGCGTGAACGCCCCCGCACCCCCGGAACCCCCATCAGCACCCTGACCAGGAGCGTAGACCGCCTCCGCGCTGCGCCCGGTGGTGCGCTTGCCCCCCTTCTGCGGCACCGCCAGGGCCTCGACCATGCGGGTGTCGTGCGAGCGTAGCGCGGTCAGGATCTTGACGAGCCCGCCGTAGCTGTCCGACTCCAGAATGTCCCCTGGATTCTCCACTGGCTTGAGAAATACCGGCACGATGAGGCTCGCCATCTTCTTCTCACCGGGCTTCAACCTCAAGGCCCGGCCGACGGCCTGAACGATATCCACCATGCTGCCCCGGCCGAGAATCAGAATCGAGTCTGCATTCGGAATATCGACACCCTCGGCAGCGATCTTGCACTGGGACAGCACCCGATACGAAAGGCCGTCATCTTCCTCGGTCAGCCCGAACTCCCCGATGACCCCCTCCCGAAAATCCAGCGAATGCTCACCAGAGAGCCACTGAGACCAGACCTCCTCCGCGTATTTCCCCGGATCCTGGAGATGAAGTCGCTCCACCGCCTGATTCAGCGTCTCCGAGAAATACCGGGCCTCGATCGTGCGGTTGTGAAAGGTGATAGTGCGCTTGAGCCCCCGTTCGGCGGCGACCTTGAGCAGCCCGGCCTGCATCGCGGCCAGCTGCTCGGCCGGCACCTCATCCTCGCTCCCATCCACCGCCTCACCCACCCCAGCACCCCACGGCACCGGCTGCGCCCTGGCGGCGTCGCGATCGATGCGGGGGTCACGGAGTTCCAGCACCACCACCTCGAACGGCGCCAGCAACTCCTTCTCGATCGACTCCGCCAGGCCCAGGGAGTACACGTGCGGCCCGAAGACCCGCGTGTCGTCCATCGACACCGCCAGCTCCTCCGGCAGCGGCTGGTGCGCGTCCTGACGGGGCTTGAGCACCCGGCTCGGCGGCGCCCAGATCCGCGGCGTGGCGGTCATATAGCAGCGGCGCGCGGCCGGGATCTCCACCTGGTCGTGCACCACCGTCCAGGACTTCTCCACGCTGCCGGAGGACCGGTGTGCCTCATCGCAGACCATCAGGTCCAGCTCAGGCAGCACCTCGCCCTTGGTTCGGGCCCAGTAGAAGTAGGCCTCGGCCACCGCACCCACCGAGGCGTAGGTAGCAAACAGCGTCAACGGCCGCCGGCCAGAAGACGCCTTCGCGATCCAGCTCCCGATCACCAGGCCATTGGTCGAGGCCATCACCCCGGAGGGGAGCTCGTCCTGCACCAGGGAGCAGATGGCCTGCATGTCCCCGGCCCGCCCGGCCGCCCGCCACGACCCGATCATTTGGGTCAAGAGGTTCAACGTTGGCACCACCACCAGGACCACGCCGCGGGGCACCAGCCGCTGCGCGGCGAAGGCGCCCACGTAGCTCTTCCCGGTGCCCGTGGCCATCTGCACCGTCACCCGCAGACCGCTCGGGGCCGACTGCCCCGGACGCAGCGTCAGGCCCCGCACGATGGCCGCCACGGCCTCCTCCTGGTGCCCCCGCAGCGCGATGCCCTTGGAGGCCTCCACGGCCAGCAGACCCGGCTTTACAGCACCCACGGACTTTCTCCCCTCACCTGAACTCACGAACCCGCACACCGCACCGAACGGGATTCCCTGGCACCGCGATCCTGATACATTCACCAGCCGGAGACCCGAGAGTCCAAGGCCGGGTAATCCAATTTACTTTCACGCCCGAATATCAGCCGAATACCCGAACCGTCAGAAAGGCTCACTAGGGCGGACTTGGAGGGGCGTCACGGCAGGATCAGGTGACAGGCTATCTCTGATACACTCTGGCTCGCTACTCACCCAGCCAAGGTAGCGCACCCTGATGCTCCATGGGGTTGAAGAATTGAAGTAGACCGCGGTCTAGACCAATCTGACGAGAGTGAAGCCGACCCGCACGCGCCCCGGGAGCCCGTTCCTCCCCCTAGCCAGCCCCACCCCACCTCAGCCGATAGCCCTGCTCAACGGCTTGAGCAGGGCTCAGCCACACAGGCCGCCGAAGCGAAGCGGAGCGGCCCGGGAGGGGAGCGAAGCGGACCGACCAGGCCCGGCGGAGCCGGGCCGGCCTGACCGAAGGTCAGGCCGCGGACACGCGGAGCGGGTCCGCCGATCGCCCGAAGGGCGATCGCGAACGGAGGGCCGA
>NZ_CP192750.1:0-48529 GCF_050749075.1 Kitasatospora dryopteridis
TGCCCTGTTCCACCTCCGGTCCCGGGGTGGAACGCCCCGCCGTCCCGGAACGCCGAAGCCCCCGGCGCTGCTCCCCGGGGGCTTCGACTGTTACAGGGTGGGTCACCACAGGCCGTCCTGCCACGCCCCGCCGGGCTGGCCCGCGATGATGGCCCGCTCGATCGCGGCCTCGACGTCCTCGTCGGCGGCGAGGGCTGCCTTGATGGCGTCCCGGATCGCCACGGCCCGGCCGGCGGCGCCGCGGGTGTCGGCGAGCGCGTGCCCGGCGAGTCGGCTCCGGCTGGCGTAGTCGAGCACGTTGTCCGCCCGGGTGCCGGGCAGCCAGTGCGCCGGCTGCTGGCAGCTCGGGGAGTCGCACCGGTGCCGGACCAGCTCGGCGGCCTGCAGCGCCTCCAGTCCGTACGCGAGGCCGAACCCGAGCACGTGGACGCTGACCACCCTGCTGGCCGGCCCCGACCCGGCGCGCATCTTCCCGTGGCCGGAGTCGCTGATGCCGCCCAGCCACCACTCACACCGGCCCGGCCCGCGCCGGAGGATCTTCGCCTCGTACCGGCGCCGGGTGGCCGGGTCGGCCAGCAGCGTCGCCCACGGCACGTCATCACGGGCCACAGCTAGAACCGTTCCAGTGTGCAGTGCTTGCAGTTCGCTGCCTCACCGGACCCCCTCCGGCTCGTCCTCGGCCAGCTCGTCGCCGGAGGCGTCGCCGAGCAGCTTCGCCGCTCGTGCCTGGACGGCCTGGCGGCTCATCCCGGCGGCCGCGCCGAGCACCGAGTAGTTGTCGTGGGCCGGATCGTCCCACGCCAGGATCTGGTCGAGCCTGGCGTTCACCGCGGCCTCCGCGAGCTTGGCGGCCTTCTTCGCCTCGACCCGGCGCGGCCCAGCACCGCGCCGAGCTCGGCGACCAGCTGCGCCCGGGTCTTCGCCCGGACCTCGCGCAGGGCCTCGACGTAGCCAACCAGCAGCACGTCGTCCTCGGTCCCGGCGCGCTGCTCGCGCTCGGCGAGGTGGACCAGGAAGGTTATTCAAAACCGCTCGATCGCCTCCCGGTCGGGCTGCGGCGGCAGCCGCTCGTCGGTCACCTCTCGCACCCGCACGCCCGTCGGCAGCGATCCGTCGAATCGCTTCACGTTCCCCATGACAACTAACTTGTCACAGTTGGCCGGAAGTGGGTCAGCGGCCCCCGGAATCGGTGCTGAGCTGGCCGGATCGTCCTGCGCCTGCTGGCGGCCGCGGGCGCGGAGCGGGTATCTGTAAGGGCGTCAGCTGGTCGAACATGAGAGTCGGTGGTCCCCGGTGTTGTGGCGGCGGTACGCGGCACCGGGCTCCCGCCGGGCCTGGCGGCAACGGATGCGCCTGCAGCGCCGCCTGGAACTGCGGGCGGCCGGCCTCGGCCCGTTGACGACCCGCGAGCTCCGCCCCGCGCTGATCGCCCTCGCGGTCGCCGCAGTGGTCGCGATCTTCTGGCTGGTGTGGTGCTGGCGGCTGCTCGGTGGCCTCGGTCTTGCGCTCGGCGGCTCCCTCTACCTCGCGCTGCTGGCCCGCCTGGTGCTGTGGCGCGGAGCGGTCGTTCGCCGTCGGCGCGGCCGCTTCACGGCGGCGGAGGCGGAGGCGCTGACCGACGCCCAGGTGCACCGGGTCGTGCTCGCGCTGCTGCGGCGCGACGGCTGGCTGGTCGCCTGGCAGCCGTACCAGGGTCGGCCGCGGATAGTGGGCACCGACTGCTCGGGCCAGCGGCCGATCGACGTGACGTTCCGCCCGGTGGACTGGAAGGAGGACGACGAGACCGGGCCCGCCCCGGCTCTCCGCGCGGCCGGCAACGCGGTGCGCGACGGGACCGTACGGCTGCTGGTCACCCTCGGCACGTTCCCGCGCGGCGACGTGCTGTGGGCCTCCCGGCAGGGCCTGCACCTGGTCAACGGCAACCTGCTGCGGAGGTGGGCGGCGGGCGAACGGATCAACCAGTTGCTCGGCATCGTGCCCGGCCGGCGGGTCAGCTGACTTGTGGCGGGGGGTCGCGGACGCCATAGGACTGACCGCCGACCAGCTCTACGGCGTCCGCGACCCCGACCGCGGCTGCGTAGTGCCTGTCGCCTTCCTCCTCCACGGCAGCAGAAGCGGCCCCATACCAGGACAAAAGCGCCAACTGATTGATCTTGGGTGGAACTCGTACTCCCTTTCCACATCGCGGGCCGGATGCGACCGCTATCGTCGTGGCGCGCCGCTGGCTCAGTCGGTCAGCATGAAGCCGGTGTCGACGTGGCCGGCCCATCCCGCCAGGCGTTCGATGAGCGTGTATGCCATGCGATGCGCCCGGTGCCACAGGCCCAGGACTGCCCGCCCGACGGTGATGGTGACGGTTGTTGTCGGGTGCTGCGGTCTGCTCATCGGTTTCTCTCCTTCTGCCCGGAGACTCGGCTGCCATCTCCCGGTGGCCTGGAGGCTGAGGGCGTCGTCTCTGCGGGCGATGTCCTGGGCCGGGGTGGGGCCCGGGGCGCTCTCTCCCGTGCCCGGGCCTCACCCCGGCCCGGTCCCGCCCGCCCGTGGCCGCGTGGGCGGACCTTCCCCGATCCTGGGTCCCCACGACCCGGGGCCGGGCTGCCGGCCCCTGCTGTCCAGGCGGGGCCGGAAGTGAAAGAGGTCAGACATCCCATGCAGCTATCGGGCCGAGGCCGTTCATAGTCAGCAATAGACGGCATACCTCGAACGCGGGGGCGGGGTGTCAGGCCGCTCTACCTTCTTGAACGGGTTGATCGGGCCATTCGTAAGGTTGGGTCCCCCAGGGGTGCTGGGTGTGGCTATCAGGCCGCTGCCGTCTCGTGGCTCCCGCCGCTTGGCCGCCCGGCACCCCACGACGACTCGGCCGCCGATTAGGAAGTACGAGCAAGTCGCTGTGTAGAGCAATGCCGGCGAGGTCGTCCGTGGTACGAACAGCGCGAACACGCACGTCAGGAGCATGATGAGCCGGATATGGGCGGGGATCGACAGCGGCAAGGGCCACCACCACGGCCTGGCCCTGGACCCCGAGGGCAAGACCCTGCTGTCGCGGCGGGTGGCCAACGACGAGCCCGAGTTGCTGCAGCTGATCGGCGACGTCCTCGCCCTGGCCGACGGCGGCCGGGTGACCTGGGCGATCGACATGACCGGCGGCGAGCCGGCCCTGCTGCTGAGTCTGCTCGTCGCCCACGGCCAGGAGGTCCTGTACATCCCCGGCCGCCTGGTGAACCGGGCGTCCGACGGCTACCGCGGTGAGGGCAAGACCGATGCCCGCGACGCCTACGTGATCGCCGACCAGGCCAGGATGCGCCGCGATCTGCAGCCCGTCCGCCCCGGCGACGAGGCCGCGATCGAACTCAGGCTGCTGACCGGCCGACGCGCCGACCTGGTCGAGGACCGCACCCGCGCCGTCAACCGCCTGCGCGGCACCCTGCTGAGCATGTTCCCAGCCCTGGAACGGGCCCTGGACCTGGCCAACACCGGTCCGCTCAAGCTGCTGACGGGTTACCAGACCCCGGCCGCGATCCGCCGCGTCGGCGTCGCGCGGCTGGCCAAGTGGCTGGCCAACCGCAAGATCCGCAACGCCAGGGCCCTGGCCGAGACGGCCGTTGAGGCCGCCCAGCGTCAGCACACCGCCGTCCCCGGGGAGAAGACCATCGCCAGGCTGGTCCACACCCTGGCCGAGGGGGTGATGGCCCTCAACGAGCAGATCGCCGAGATGGACAAGCTCATCGAGGGCCGGTTTCGCGAGCACGAACTCGCCGAGATAGTCGAGAGCGTCCCCGGTATCGGCACCGTGCTCGGCGCCGAGTTCCTGGCCGCCGTCGGCGGGAGCCTGGACAGCTTCGCCTCCCCGGACGCCCTCGCGGCGTTCGCCGGCGTCGCTCCCGCGCCCCGCGACTCGGGGAAGGTCAGCGGCAACCTCCGCCGCCCCAGCCAGTACCACCGCAGGCTCCAACGCGTCTTCTACACCTCCGCGCTGGTCAGCATCCGGTGCGACCCGAACTCGCGGGCGTTCTACGACCGCAAGCGCGCGGAAGGGAAGCGGCACGTCCAGGCCGTGATGGCCCTGGCCCGACGACGCGTCAACGTCCTGTGGGCCCTGATCCGTGACCGACGGTGCTACCACGTCACACCCCCAGTGACCGAGACCGCTTGACAACGACATTAGGAAGCGGCAATCGCTAGGACGGCGTTCTGGCCGCCGAATCCGAAGGAGTTGCTCAGGGTGAGGTCGACCGGGCGGGCGGTGGCCGTGGTGGCGAGGGCGATGTCGATCCGGGGGTCGGGGGTCTTGAGGTTGGCGGTGGGCGGGATCAGGCCTTGCTCGACGGTGAGGACGCCGAACACCGCTTCCACTGCTCCGGCTGCACCCAGCAGGTGTCCGGTCGATCCCTTGGTAGAGGTCACTAGCGGGGAGTCGGGCAGGACATGCCGGATTACCCTGGCCTCGGCCAGGTCGTTCAGTGGAGTCGAGGTGCCGTGCGCGTTGACGTGCCCGACGTCGTGCGCGGTCGCGCCGGCATCGGCCAGCGCGGCCCGGATAGCTGCCTCCACTCCGGTCCCTTCCGGGTGCGGGGTGGTCATGTGGTGGGCGTCGGCGCTCGCCCCATAGCCCACCACGCGGGCCCGGATGCGGGCGCCGCGCGCCCGCGCGTCGGTGGCGCGTTCCAGGACGAGTACCCCGGCCCCTTCCCCCGCGACGAAGCCGTCGCGGTCGGCGTCGAAGGGGCGGGAGGCCGAGGAAGGATCGTCCTCGCGCCTGGAGAGTGCACCCATCTGGGCGAAGCCTGCCATGACCAGCGGGGTGATCATGGCCTCGCTGCCCCCGGTCAGCACGATGTCGCAGCGATCCAGCGCAAGCAGGTCGCGCGCGGTGCCGATCGCGGTCGCGCCGGAGGCGCAGGCAGTGGCAACCACCAGGTTGGGGCCGGTGGCACCGAACTCAATGGCAGTCTGACCAGCCAGCATATTGGGCAGCTGCATCGGGAGCAGCAGCGGTGAGACCTGGGCGGCGCCCTTCTTGACTAGTACTCGGTGCTGGTCCTCGACGGTTCCGGGCCCGCCGTCGGCGCAGCCTAGGACTACGCCTACTCGGGCGCCGTCCCAGGTTGCTGGGTCGAGTCCGGCGTCGGCGATCGCTTCCTGGGCTGCGACCAGTGCGAATTGGGTGAAGCGGTCGAGGCGGTGGGCGCGGCGGCCGCCAAGCAGTTGTGCGGGGTCGAAGTCGGGCACCCGGCAGGAGATGTGTACGGGGTTGTCCTCCAGGAGGGGGTCGTGGGCGGCGCTGGGCTGGCCCTCGCAGACCGCCGCCCAGCTCGGTCCGACTCCGATGCCGCCCGGGGTGACCAGGCCGAGCCCTGTAACGGCGATGTTGTGATGGCCCATCAGGTCTTCGTGCTCCGGCTCTCGATCAGCTTGGCTATCTCTTCGACGGTTTCGGCGTGCAGCAGTTCGTCGTCGCTGATGGTGATGCCGAGTTCGTTCTCAAGGGTTAGAGACAGTTCGACGACGGCGAGCGAGTCGAGCTCGATGTCCTCTTTGGTGGCTTCCGGAGTGATCTGTTCCGGCGACAGCTTGAGCTTGCTGACGAGGATTTCCTTGAGGGTCTCGAACACGGTGGTGGTTCCTTGCGGTGTTGGTGGGGTGACAGGGGTGGCTGTGTTCCTGTGTCGTGTTCAGGTCTTGAGCTCGGGCCAGATGAGGGTGGTGGCGCCCCAGGTGAGGCCGCCGCCGAAGGCGGTGAGCAGCACGTGCTGCCCAGCGGCCAGGCCGCCGTCTGTGGCTGCCTCGGCGAGGAGGAGCGGGATGGAGGCGGCTCCGGTGTTGCCGACTCGCTCGATGTTGGAGAGCTGCTTCTCGGTCGGCAGGCCGAGCCGTTCGGCCACGGACGTGAGGATTCGGGCGTTGGCCTGGTGGGCGGCGAACCGGTCCACGTCGTCGATGGCCCAGCCGGCCGCGGCGATGGCCTGCCGGGAGGCGTTGGTCATCCGTTCCACGGCGTGCCGGTAGATGTCCCGGCCGCGCATCTTGAAGTGCTCGTCGCCGGGCCCCGGTGGGCGGCCGGAGGAGCGCTGCCGGGATCCGCCGGCCGGCACCTCGATCAGGTCGCTGAGCTCGCCGTCGCTGCCCAGCACCACCGGCCCGACCGCACCCTGCTCGCCGGCGTCACCGGCGCGCAGGACCATCGCCCCGGCCCCGTCCGCGAAGATCACGGCGGTGGAGCGGTCGTCCGGGTCGACGAGGGTGGTGAAGGCGTCGGCCGCGATCAGTAGAACCCGCTCGGCGGTGCCGGCGGCGATCAGGCCCGCGGCGGTCGCCAGCGCGTACAGGAAGCCGCTGCACACCGCCGAGACGTCGAACGCCGCCACGCCGCTCTGCCCGAGCCTGGCCGCCACTTCCGGTGCGGTCGCCGGGCAGGGGCGGTCGGGGGTGGTGGTGGCCAGCACCACCGCGTCCACCCGGGGCTCCCCCGCGGACTCCAGCGCCCGCCGCCCGGCCTCCACGGCCAAGTCGGAGGTGGCCATGCCGGGGGAGACCACGTGGCGGGTGGCGATGCCGGTACGGGTACGGATCCAGTCGTCCGAGGTGTCCAGACGGGCCGCCAGGTCTTCGTTGGTCACCAGGTCCGGCGGCAGGTAGCAGCCGATCCCGGTGGCCACCGCCGCCCGTGAGGCCGGCAGGTGGGAGAACTCGGTCATGAGCCTTCCCCTTCTAGAGCCAGTCGACCCGGCTGGCTACGAGGGTCACTCCTGGTCCCACGCCGACCATGAGGCCGTGGGTGCCGGTTGGGGGCGGGTCGGCGAAAGTGCGCGTCAGTACATCGAGAAGCGAGACGGATCCTATGTTTCCCATTTCCCGAAGACTCTCCCGGGATAGCGCCAGAAGTTCGGCGTTGCACTGGAGGCCAGAGATCAGTGTGTCCATCACCCGAGGGCTTCCGGGGTGCGCGACGATGAAATCCGGACTCGCTTCGGCCGCCGGAGGGCAGGTCCGGTTGAGCCATTCGACCAGGTGCGGCAGTGCCGAACCGACAGCATTGATCAGCCGGAAGGAGTTGTAGCCATGGAAGCCGTCGTCTTCCAGCCGGATACCCACGATGTCGGAACTGTCCGGCACCACGTACTGCCATGACTGGGTCATGACCGGCCCGGGCCCGTCTGTGCCACCGCGGACAACACACGCGCCGGCGGCGTCCCCGAGAATCCCTCTGAAAATCATCGCATCCATGCCCGCGTCAGCATGGTGCAGGAACGGAGTAAAGACATCCGCACAGACAACCAGCACATTGCTGCCCGGATGGACGGCGGTATGCTCTGCGGCCTTCGCCAAGCCATAGGCCCCGCCAGCGCAGCCCAGTTGGGTGACGGGCGTGCGGTGGACGGTCGCCGGGAGCCCGAGCCGGCCGATCAGGTGGATGTCCACTCCGGGCATGGCATAGCCGGTCGACGTAGCGCAGACGAGAGCACTGATGTCCTGGGGCCGGACCTGAGCCGACGCGAGCGCATCCCGCGCGGCTTCCTCCGCCAGACTGCAGGCATCCTGGAAATGCGCCCGCATACGCTCACCCATTGACACGGCCGGGCGGGCGATTTCCTCCAGCGGCCGAGAGAACGGCCGCGTCTGCACCGTTGTCGCCTGAATGGTTTTCAGCGCATACTCAATCCTCGGATGATCTCGGTATTCATCCGCAAGGAATTTAACAAGAATCTCCGTTGACACCCAATAATCAGGGGTCCGGACACTGGGGCGACAGATGACTGACAATTTGTTTCTTTCCCCACTCCCCCGAAAATAGCGCTTGCCAGAGCCCCCTCAATCTTCAATTGCCTCCGGCAGACAGATTTGCCTTCCGCCGGGCGCGTCACTCATTCGGAAATAACTGGCAAATCGGACATATCTACCGTCGCGAAGGGGCGCCGCCAAGCATGAGTAGTTGATACTCAACAAGTGCGCGTTGATCTTTGGGCTGACCTGGGGTCTCGCCGGTAATGCTGTGCGGGTCCAGCCAAGGTGAGCCCCAAAGCCGCCATGGGATGATCCTGGTGAATCAGCAGTGCGGCTCGGGGAGGGCGTTCTCGGCCGGGTTGCGCTCGTCTTCCCGGCCGTCCTGATCGGTCCAGGCGCCGAACGGGCCGGGCAGGCCGTGCTCGCCGACGCCGAGCTGGAGGGCACCGCCCTTGAGTCGGTGCGGTCCGGGGATCATCGGGTACCTCCGTCGATCTGGGCCGGGATGTGGCGGGCCCGCAGCTCCTGCAGGTCGGAGATGTGGTTGTAGAGGGTGCCGGGGCTGACGCCGGGTCACGTCCGGCGGAGTGGTGTAACGAAGCCGCGGTCACTCGGTGATCCGGGGTCAGGCTATGCGGTCAGGGCTTGGGCGGAGTTGTCGGTGTCGGCGGGGGCGGTGGTCTCCAGGGGGCGGAGGCGGCAGCGGGCGAGGATCTCGGGGCCCATGTAGCGGCGCTGCTCGGTCCACTCGTCGTTCTGCTCGGCCAGGACCGCGCCGATCAGGCGGATGACGGCGGTGCGGTCGGGAAAGATCCCGACGACGTCGGTGCGGCGGCGGATCTCCTTGTTCAGGCGTTCCTGCGGGTTGTTGGACCAGATCTGCTTCCACACCTCGCGGGGGAAGGCGGTGAAGGCCAGCAGGTCCTCGCGGGCGGCGTCCAGGTGCTGGGCCGCGGCGGGGAACTTCTCGTCGAGTGCGGTGATGACCTGGGCCATCTGGGTGCGCACCGCATCCGCGTCGGGCTGTTCGAAGACGGTCCGCAGCAGGGTGGCGACCCAGGGCTGGGCGGACTTCGGCGCCTGGTTGATCAAGTTCCGGGCGTAGCGGGTGCGGCAGCGCTGCCAGGCGGCGCCGGGCAGGGTGGCGCCGACCGCGGCCACCAGGCCGGTGTGCGCGTCGGAGACCACCAGCTGCACCCCGGTCAGGCCGCGGGCGGTCAGGGAGCGCAGGAAGGCCAGCCAGCCGGCGCCGTCCTCGGCCGTGGCGATGTCGATGCCGAGGATCTCGCGGCGGCCCTCGGCGTTCACACCGACCGCGATCAGGCAGTGCACGTTCACCACCCGGCCGCCCTCGCGGACCTTCTGGGTCAGCGCGTCGACCCACACGAAGGTGTACGGGCCGGCGTCCAGGGGCCGGTCGCGGAACTCGGCCACCCGCACATCCAGGGTCTGGGCCATCCCGGAGACCTGGGACTTCGACAGCCGGGTCACCCCCAGGGCCTCGGCGAGCGTCTCCACCCGGCGGGTGGAGACCCCGAGCAGGTAGCAGGTGGCCACCACGCTGATCAGGGCCTGTCCGGAGCGGCGCCGGCGTTCCAGCAGCCAGGCCGGGAAGTACGAGCCGGACCGGACCTTGGGCACGGCCAGGTCGATGGTGCCGACCCGGGTGTCCCACTCCCGGTGCCGGTAGCCGTTGCGGTGGGTGACCCGGTCCGCGCTCGGCCGGCCGTACTCGGCCCCGCAGACGGCGTCCACGTCCGCGGACATCATCGCCTCGGCGAACGTCTTCACCATCTGCCGCAGCAGATCGGGACTCGCCGAGGCCAGGTTCTCCTCCAGCCAGGCGGCGAACGGCACACTCTCAAGTGCGGTCATCGGTTCTCCTTCAAGATCAGTAATGCGTTCTCGAAGGATCAGCCGGTGACCGCTCTCATGCCCGGACAACACGCCCATCACAGGGCCCTCTGCCCGTTACACCACTTCCCTGGACGCAACCTGACGCCGAGCAGCTTGGCGATCGAGGTGATCGAGTGTTCGGGGTTGGGGAGCATGTCGCGGGCGGCCCGGATGATGTGTGGTTCTAGATCTCGGCCCTCGAATGAGGGGGTTCGGATACGGAGCGACTGTTACCGGTCCTGCTGGGACCGCCACGTGCGGGCCCGGTAGATCTCCAATGGGCTGGGCTGGCCGACGTCCTCGACCGCAGCCTGGGCGGCGAGGAAGTCCGCTTCGTCCTCGCGCTGCCAGCGCCTCGCCGGTGCCTCGGCGGCGCGGCCTACCTCGACGGCCTGCTGTTGGCTCTGCCGCAGGGCGGCGCGGGCCACGGCGAGGCCGGCCGTCATGGGCTCGCGTTCGCGGACGTTGCGGGCCACCAGCCGGGCGTACTCCACGCCCTGGTCGTCGGCGCGGTACCCGTCGGGCAGCGTCGGCCTGGCCTGACCCCACTCGGGGCGGGTCTTGATGATCCGCCAGAGCCGGAACCCGACCAGCTCGGCGAGGGACCGGGCGGAACGGGTCTGGAACGTCGCGGCCTCGATGACCTCGGTCCGCGTTGCCCGCCGCAGGGCCAGCGCGGCGGGCTCCACCAGACCGGCCAGCTCGCGCGCGGACAGCAGCCCGGACCCTCCCCGCTGGTGCTTCCACCAGCGCTCGCACCGGGCGAGCACCTGCCGCGCGTCGGCCAGCTCCTGGGCGGTCGGCTTGTGCCGACGGTGGGACGGTCGCCGCGCGGGTTCCGGGATGGGCTCGCTGATCGCCCCTGGGATGGTGAACGTTTCATCCAACAGGGGATAAAACGCCGTCGCGGTATAAGGAGACGTCTGACACTCAACATCAGAGCTGTTGTCTGGTGTGACGTCAGGGGCGGTGCGGGGCTCGGGGAACGGGTCCGCCGGCGGGACCAGGCACACCGGGGTGATGGGCGCCTGGGAGAGGTGCCCGGCGTAGGTGTCGGCGTGGTCGGGCTCCGGTAGGGCCTCCTCGTTCCAGAGCTCGAGTTCCTGGGCGAGGTCGTCGGGGAGGTCGTTCACCACCAGGTCGACGGGGACCTGGAGCTCGTAGCGGGCCGGGTAGCCGGGGGCGGCGTGCTGGGTGCAGCGGATCCACCCGCGCTGGCAGGCCGCTTTCAGGGCACGCCAGGCGGACCGCTCGGAGATGTTCCGGGCGGCCTTGTAGGTGTTGATCAGGCGGGGCACGTCAGCGAGTCGACCGCGGGGGCCGGCCTCGTAGGTGGCGTGCTGCAGGAAGGTCTGCAGGGCGTCCCCGTGCTCGCCCCGGTAGTGGGCGAGGCAGGTCAGCCGGTACCAGGTGGTCCGGTTGGTGCGGGGGAACCGCAGGATGGAACGGGCGGAGTCGGTCTGCGTGCTCGACGTGGAACGCGGAACTGAGCCGGTGGAAACCGGGTTGGAACGCGGCGTGTCAGATCGGGGCAGTGCTGTGCAGACCGGCGAGCTGACAGCTATAGTCATCTCCCGGATAGGCGTGCAAGAGCGCGGGCCTCCCGACCTTCGACCCCGGCAAGTTTGGCGACCTGGGTGGGGCTGAAGGACAAGAAGCGAATATGTGGTTGTACGTGGCGTGCGCCTCACTGGGACGGGAATCCCGGATGGGGCGCTTCTGCTTTTCCGGCCTGTGTAGGCGGCTCCAAGGTCGGTGTGTTTAAGCCATCGGGCAGCATTTCACAACTCTGACCGTCCGTGCCGGTGATGACACGCACTCATCGAATCGTGCGTAGATCATCCTGATTCGTCCCCGGCCGGATCCCGCACGGCGGGATCCGGCGCTGGGGGCCCGGCTCCGCTTCGGTCACTCGTGCGTGGCGGCTTCGGCTCGGATCTCGGCGGCCTTCGCTCGGGCGCCGGCGGCGAGCTCGGCGGACTCCGGCCGGTCCTGCTCGATGGCGATGCGGTCCAGCAGTGCGGCCTTGCGGTCCAGCAGCCTGGCCCGCTCCTCGCCCTTGTAGTTGCTGAGGTTCTTCGTCGCGTGGTTGATCGCGTCGAGCAGGTTGTTCAGCTCGTCCGCGGTCGACAGCGTGGGCAGGTTGCGGCTGACCGCCTGCTCTCCCAGCCCGTGCTCGGCCGCCCACTGGTCCAGCCGCTTGGCGGTGGCGGTGGGCTCGTACGCGGCCTCGTGCAGACGCTGCCACGCCAGTGCCTTGGGGCGGTCCGCCGGCGGCGGCACGATCGGCTCCACCAGGCCCAGCTTCCACTCGGCCTCGGCCTCGGCGTACCGGGTGTGCGCGGACTGCCGGGTGATCCCGCCGACTGCCTCGCCGATCTCCTCCCAGCTGGTGTGGCGCTCGCGGGCCCAGAGGACGGCGGCCCGCAGCACGTCCTGGGCGGACTCCACCAGGTTCAGCGCGCTGCTGATCACCTCGTACGGGTCGTCGTCGTTGCGCGGCGGGACGAAGCTGATCGCGGACTTCGCGAGTTCGGCGGCGTCGTGGGACAGGACCAGTCGGGCCAGCGCCTGGCGCGAGTAGCCGTACCGGTCGTCGGGGTTGGGCTGAGTCTCCGTCTTCGCCATAGTGTCATTCTACTCCTGACATGAACTATCTGTCAGCAATTCTCTGACATTGCGGGGCGTGTTCTCCGTGGGTGTGCGCCCCCGGCGCTGCCAGCAATTCCCCTCCTGAGCTGGGTGGTTCCCTCGTTGGGCGGCAGGGCTCCGCCGAGCGGGGGCGTCGTCGGGGTGCAACCCCCGGGCGCTTTTCCCGGGGGTTGCGGCCTGGCGGCGGCTCTGCTCCCCTTGGGCTGCCGTCCGACGAGGGGGCCGACCAGCCCCCCCCCCCCCCCCCCCCCCGGCACCACTTCTCACCCCGACGGTGGGTCGGTCCCGGCACGGATCTTGGGGCACCCCCTCCGCAGGGTGGCCCGCCGGAGGCATCTCTTTGACCTGCTGGTGCACGGAGTTGATGTCGCGTACGGTCCGGGCCGGGCAGGCGTGCCAGGCTGGGCGGGTGGACGCTGAGGACCGGGCGTATCTGCAGGGCCTGCGGGCGGCCGCAGCCGCGCTGACCCCGGCGGAGCGTCAGCGCTGGGAGCATGCCGCGCTGCTGGCCAACGTGGTGTGCTGGGGCGACGACCTGGCGTCCGAGACGTCCCGTGAGCTGTGGGACGCCATGCTGACCTCGCTGCGGGTTCTCAGCCGGCCCCGGTCAACGCCCGATTGACGTTCAGGCGACGGGCGGCGGCGGGCTGTGCCAGGGTGGGCGCCATGAGCGACACGGGCACCCGCCTCGACGCCTTCGCGGGGCGCCAACCGGAATACGTCAGAAACGTGCCGTAGCTGGTGCAGATAGGATCGGCCGGACCGGGCGTCGTCGGTCTGGTTGGAGGAGCGGGCCGACCGGTTTCGCCTGTTCCGTCCTGGCCTGCTGTGGAGCGAGGTGAATCCCTGTGGGATCGGTTCCCGAATCCAGGGGCGAGGGCTCGCCCTCGGAGATGCCGGACGATCGCGTGGCGCGGTTGCTGGGCCGGCTCGTGCCGGAGGTGCTGGACCACCCTCTTCCGGCTCCTGCGGATACTGCCGAACCGTTGCGCTGGCTGCTGGGGGCGATCGGCGACGGTGTGACCCTTACCCAGGTCGGGTACTTGCCCAGCCGGCTCGTGACCGAGGCGTTCGCCCGCTATCCGCACTGGTACCCGATCGGGAAGGGCCCTCGTTCCGAGGCCGACTTGTTCCAGCTCGCCCATCTGCACGAACTCGCCCGGCGTCACAGGCTGCTGACCAAGCGCCACCGCATCGTCAAGCTCAGCTCCGCAGGCCGCATGCACCTCACCGACCCCGAAGTGCGCCAGAACACCGCCGTTCTTGCCTGGCTCGGCACCGGCCGTGCCCAGCACCAGGCCGCGGAAGCCGCGGCGTGCGCGCTGTGGCCCGGGCCGCTGCCCCACGACGAACTCGAAGACACCGTGCACCGCGTGCTCGACGCCTCCCTGTGCCACGCCGACGGAACCCCCGTCACCCGCGACGACACCGGCCGGCTCCTTTGGCAGTGGCTGCACACTGGCCGGGAACTGGACTACCTCCACCGCGATCGCGGCCCCGGACAACCGACCGCACTCACCGCCACCGGACGCCCCGCGGCCCTTGCGCTCCTACGCCAGCTGGCACAGGCACCACGAGGCGGCCGGGAGACGGGGAACTCACCGTAGCCCGTCGTCGGTGCGTCACCTGCGCAGATAGCGGTGCAGGGAGGTTTTCGGGATGCCGGTCTTGGCGGCGATCCGGCCGAGGCTGCTGCCCTGGTTCTTGAGCAGCTTCGCGTACTCGATCTTGTCGGCCGGGTGGGCGACGGGGCGGGCGTGGGCCGCGCGCTCGGCGGTGTGTGCCCTGTTCTCGTATACGGCCTCGGGGATCAATGGAACCGTGGTTATCGGCAGGAGCGATCATGGAGTTGGAGCGGCGCTGCCCGCAGCCACCCTTCAGAAAACCATCGTTTCCTGAAGACCACTGGCCGGACCGCCCGACGACCCCTCAAGGCCTTCAAAAACTCCTTCAAAAACCGAGGCCGTTCAAGAACTCCGGCACACCGTTTTCTGACAGAATCCGGGCGTGAGCAACCCCTTCGAGCCCGACGCCTCCGACCTCCTGGTCGCCGAACCCGCCCACCGCACCGAGATCCTCATCGGCTACGCCCGGGTCTCCACCGGCGAACAGAAGCTCGACCGCCAGATCGACGCCCTCACCGCCGCTGGCTGCCGCAGGATCTTCGCCGACAAGAAGTCCGGCAAGGATGACCTGCGGCCCGAGCTCAAGGCCTGCCACGCCTTCCTCACCGCCGGTGACACTCTGGTGGTCCCCGCGCTCGACCGTTACGGCCGCTCCCTCAAGGACCTGGTCAACATGGTCGGCGAACTCCGCCGCCGTGAGATCGGCTTCTGCTCGCTGCACGAACGCCTGGACACCACCACCCCCGGCGGTCGGCTCGTCTTCCACGTCTTCGCCGCCCTCGCCGAGTTCATCCGCGAGCTGATCGTCTCCGGTACCCGCGAAGGCCTGGACGCCGCCCGCGCCCGCGGCCGCGTCGGCGGCCGGCCCACCGTGGCCACCCCCGAGATCATCCGCGCCGCCCGCGACATGCTCCCCAACCCCGAGAACTCGATCACCTCGATCGCCAAGCTCCTCGGCGTCAGCCCTGGCACCCTCTACAACCACATCCCCGACCTGCAGGAGCTCCGCGCCTCCGGCCGCGTTCCGAACCAGCTCACTGGCAGCTGACCGCTCCCGCTACTGGCCGTTCCGATCCTCCCCGAGGGCCGGCCTGGCCTCCGCCCGCGCCCGCGGCAGAGTCGGCGGCCGGCCCACCGTAGTCAACGCGGACATCATCCGGGCCGCCCGCGACATGCTCCCCAACCCCGAGCACTCGATCACCTCGATCGCCAAGCTCCTCGGCGTCAGCCCTGGCACCCTCTACAACCACATCCCCGACCTGCAGGAACTGCGCGCCGGCCACATCCCGGCCCAGATCGACGGAGGTACCCAGTGATCCCCGGACCGCACCGACTCAAGGGCGGCGCCCTCCAGCTCGGCGCCGACGAGCACGGCCAGCCCGGCCTGTTCGGTGTCTGGACCACCGGTGACCAGGCACCGGGGACGCTGGAGAGCACGGACGATCAGACCGATACCGAGCTCCAGCCCTGAGCACCTTCACGCTTCCAAGATCACACCATGGCCCCTTTTACACGTACCTTGGCTGGACCCCCGATAGTGCCCTTCGAGACAGTCCCAGCGGAGGTCCCTTGTTCGTGTCTGCAGCGGGCGGGGGTGGCCTGTGGTGTGTGCGACTGCGGCCGCTGCGTGGTGGTTGTCCCCGAGGTCGAGGTCGATCACGGTCCATCCGGGTGGGGCCGGGATGGTGTGGTGGGGTCCGTGGGCTGGCCGTGTGCCGAGGTGGACGGAGTCGGGGGCTACGGCGAGGCCGGTTCCGGTGCCTTTGAGGTAGGCCTCTTTGCGGGTCCAGCAGCGGGTGAAGGCGGCCGGGCGTTCTCCGGGAGGCAACAGGTGGATTTCGGCTTGCTCGTTGGGGTGCAGGTGGGGTGTTACTTCGGCAACGACCTGGGGGGTGGCTGTGGCCTCAATGTCCATGCCGACGGGCGTGCCAGCGATCCCGTAGAGCACCATGTCGCCGGTGTGGGACATGGAAAAGTGCAGTGCCGGGTCGGCGGTGGTGGCCGGGCGTCCGTGCGGTCCGCCGCACAGGGGGCAGGGCTCGCGCCGCAGGACCACCTCACCCGGGTGCAGCCCCAGATACGAGCCGAGCAGTGTGCGCAGGCCGAGGTGGGCGGCGACGTACCGGGAGCGGTCGACCGGTCGCTGCAGGGCTGCCGCTCTGCGGCGTTCCTCGGTGTCGAGCACGTGCTCGGCTGCTTGCGGGAGAAGCGCGGACTCTACTCGGAGGATCCAGATATCGAGGGTGTCGGACGCCGGGTAGGGCAGGTGTTTGGCGGTGCCGGGTGGGAATTGCCGAGTGGCCATGGGTAGCTTTCACGGCCGTCCGGGAAAGGTGAGTGGGAGGCTGTCGGCTCCGTAGATGATGGCGCCGGGCGGCCGCCACTGCACCGGTTCGGTGATGTGGGGTGCGCCGAACCGCTGGGCGAGGACGGTGAGTGCTTCGCTGATCTCCAGCTTGGTGAGCATGATGCCCAGGCAGCGGTGCAGGCCTCCACCGAAGGCCAGTTGGTGGGCCTCGTGTTGTGCGGTGATGTCGAACCGGTCACCGTGCGGGTAGGCGCGGGGGTCTCGGTTGGCGGCCGGGTTGCAGACCATGATCATGGTTCCGGCGGGGATGTCCAGACCGCGGAACGTGATGTTTTCGAAGGCGTAGCGGATGAGTGCCTGGGAGGAAGGGCACCAGCGGATCGCCTCGTCGGTGGCGCCGGCCGCCAGGGCGGGGTTGCGGCCGAGGAGATCCCACTGGTCGGGGTGGTCGGCGAAGGTGGCGAGTGCTCTGCCGAGTTGGCAGGTGACCTGGTCGTGTCCGGCGAAGATGAGGGTGAGGATGAGGTTGCGGAGTTCGTCTTCGCCGAGTTGTCCGTCCTGGTGGGCGGCGAGCAGTGCGGAGATGAAGTCGTCGCCCGGCTGGGCGGTGCGGCGGGTGATCAGGGAGTCGACGTATTCGGTGAGGTGGATGACGGCGGCTTCGACACGGGGCCGGAGGGCGGCGAGGTTGCTGTTGAAGACCAGGCCGATTTCGTCCGAGTAGTGGCGGAACCATTCATGGTCTTCGGTGGGCACGCCGAGTGCTTCGCAGATGACGCGTGCCGGCAGGGGGTTGGCGAACGTCTCGATGAACTCGCACGTCTGTCCGGGCGTGATGCGGTCGGCCAGGTCCTGGGCGGCGGTGCGGGCGAAGGTGCGCAGGGCCTCCACCCGGCGCGGGGTAAAAGCCTTGGAGACGAGCTTGCGGAGCCGGTCGTGGTCGGTGGGGTTGATCTGGCTGAGCATGTGGGTGAACCAGTCGTACAGCGGACCGTCGGTGATCCCGTGCAGTTCCATGTACTTCTGGCCGTCGTGGCCCAGGCGCGCATCCCGGGCCAGTTCCCAGGCTTCGGCGTGCCGCAGGACGAGCAGGCCAGCCGGGGTGGTGGCGTACCAGGCGGATTCGCGGGCGTGCTGCAGGTCGGCGGATTCGAAGCTGAACTCCGGGTCGAAGGTGTTGAAGAACGGGACTTCGCCGGTCGTGGTTACCATGCCTATGGTTTCCTTCCCAAGGGTGTGATGGCCCGTCACAGACGGCCAGCAGGGTGGCGCACGTGGATTTCCTCGACCACGGCGTGCGGGGCGACTCGTGCGGTGTGGACGATGATGTCCGCCACCTGCCATGAGCAGAGCATGCGAGTGGTGTCCCACTCGTCGGGCTGGCCGAATTCCAGGAGCCCGTCGGTGGCACCGGGGGCGATAACGGTGACCGCGATCCCGCGGCCGCGGAGTTCTTCGCGGATGGTGGCGGAGAACCCGAGGAGCCCGTGCCGGGCGGCCACGTAGGCCGACCAGTTCGGGTAGGGCTCCTTGGCGGCCATCGAGGCGACGTTGACGATCAGACCGCCGCTGCGCATGTGGCCGACGGCGTGTTTGCAGGCAAGGAAGACCGTGGTCAGCCCGGTGTGGAGCTGGGTTTCCCAGTCGGCGAGGGAGAGCTGGTCGAACGGGCAGGGAGTGGCGCCGCCGACCGCGGTGACCAGGATATCGATGCCGCCGTGCCGGTCGGCGGCCAGCTGCATGGCTTGGGCGACCGCCGGCTCGTCGAGGAAATCACAGGCCAAAGTGGCCTCGGCGAACTCCCTGGGAAGCCGTGCCGGCGCTTTGGAGGGGGTGGCGTTGTTGTCGCACACGGCAACGACGTTCATCCCGGCCTGGGCCATGGCCAGGGCGGTCTCCCGGCCGACGCCGTGACCGGCCCCGAGGATGACAGCGGTCCTGCGGTTCACCGGCCGGCCCTCCGGGCGTGCACCGGCCCGGGTTGCTCCATGGGGCAGGTGGACGCGGCCTGCCCCTGGTGGAGCGGTTCGGTCAGGAGCGTGTCGCGGAACAGCGTGGTGTAGTGCGGCCCGTCGATGCCGTGGGCGATTTCGACCATGGGCGGGCGCGGGCCTGAGGTGGCCCGCCGCCGGTTGGGGTCCCGGCGGTCGACCACGGTGGTGCCGCGGCTGAACGTGCCGGAGAGTTCCACGCTGGTGGGAAGCGGTGTGGTGGTCAGGGCGCTGGGGTCGGAGGCTGCGGCGACTGCTCCGGCGTCGCCGAGTGAGGCGCGTCCGGCCTTGCGGTAGCGGTCGTGGAGGAGGAGGCCGGCCAGCCGGGCGGCGGGCAGGTCGGAGGTGCGGAGGGCTTCGACGGTGCCCGGGTCGACCTGGGTCTGGAAGTAGACGTCGAGTCCGTACATGAGGGCGGGTACCGGGGTGTCGAGGACGATGTGGGCAGCTTCGGGGTCGGCATGCACATTGAATTCGGCGGTCGGGGTGGCGTTGCCGCCGCATGTGCTGCCGGCCATCATCACGATGCGGCCGAGCCGGGCAAACACCTCCGGGTACATGCGGGCGAAGAGCGCGGCGTTGGTCTGGGGGGCGAGCAGGACGAGAGTGACGGGCCGGGGGTTGGTGGCGACGATGTCCCGCATGACTTCGACCGCGTGCCGGGGGTCGGGGGTGCGGACGGGGGCGGGGACGGGCAGGTCGCCGAGTCCGTCACTGCCGTGGACGTGGCGGGCGTCGTGGGGCGGCTCGACCAGGGGCCGGGCCGCCCCACGGGCGACCGGCAGGTGCGGTGCGCCTGCGGCGTCCAGGACGCGCAGGGTGTTGCACACGACGGTGTCGACGTCAACGTTGCCGTTCACGCAGGTGATGGCGCGCAGGTTGAGGCGCGGGCTGCGCAGGGCGTAGAGGATGGCGAGGGCGTCGTCGCATCCGGTGTCCACATCGAGGATGACGTCCTGGGACAGGCCGTGTTCCTCGGTGCGGGTGCTGCTGCCGGTCGCGGTCATGATGTCACCACCCTCCGGGCGAGGGCTTGCCCTCCTCGAAGCTGGCCGGGCTCTGCAGGGCGAGGACGGCCCGGTTCTGGAAGTCGGGGATGGAGGTGGCGCCGCTGTAGGTCAGGGCGCTGCGCAGGCCGCCGCTGAGGTGGTCGACGATGTCCTCGATGCCGGGGCGCTGGGGGTCCAGGTAGAGGGTGCTGCCGCTGAGTCCCTCGTCGAACATGAGTCGCTGCTGCAGGTAGAAGGGGTCCTTGTCGCGGTAGCGGTGGCGTACGGCCCGGCTGGAGGCGACGCCGAAGACCTCCTTGTACCAGCGGCCGTCGGCGCCGCGGGCGATGGGGGCGGGGCTTTCCAGGCTGCGGCCGAACAGTGAGCCGATCATGACGGTGGAGGCGCCGGCGGCCAGCGCGAGGGCCACGTCGCGGGGGTAGCGCACGCCTCCGTCCGACCAGATGGTCTTGCCCAGTTCCCGGGCCACCTCGGCGCATTCCAGGAGACTGGACAGCTGGGGGCGGCCGGATCCGGTGACCATGCGGGTGGTGCACATCGCTCCCGAGCCGACTCCGATCTTGACGGCGTCGGCTCCGGCTTCCAGGAGCACCTTGGTGGTGTCGCCGGTCGCGGCAACGCCGGCGACCAGGAAGCGGTCCCCGATGGCGTCGCGCAGTCGGCGGACGGTGTCGGCGGCCCGGTCCTGACTGGCGTTGGCGGCGTGCAGGATGATGACGTCGGCGCCGCGGGCGATGAGGGCGGTGGCCCGTTCCACGGGGTCGGCCAGCATGCCGACCGCGACAGCGGTGAGCAGTCGGCCGGAGTCGTCGACGGCGGGTCGGTAAAGGGTGGCCCGCACCGCCCCGGCGCGGGTGAGGATGCCAGCGATCGTGTCCCCGTCGGTGATGACGGCGGCGTTGACGTCCGCATCGACCATGGCGTCGAAGGCCTTGCGCGGTTCGGTGCCGGGGGGCAGTTGGAGGAAGTCGGTGGGGCCGGGCAGCTGGGAGAGCAGGTCGGTGGGCTGGCCTGCTTCTAGGTCTGCGCCGGTGAGGAGCCGGACGGGCCGCTGCTGGGGGTCGACGACGACGAGGGCGTCGTGGGCGCGCTGCATGATGGCGAGCCGGGCCTGGGCCATGGTGGTGTCGGCGGGCACCGTCACCGGGGTGTCGTAGACGGCGTGCCGGGACTTGAGCCATTCCAGGGTGTCGCCGACGTCTTCGACGGTGAGTTCCTTGGGGAAGACCGCCAGGCCGCCGCGTCGGGTGAGGGTCTCGGCCAGGCGCCGGCCGGTGACCGTGACCATGCTCGCGGCGATCAGCGGGGTCGGCAGGGCCAGGCGGTCGGGCGCGGTGATGTCGACGTCCTGCCGGGACCAGCCGGGGAAGTGCTGGGGCCGCAGGAAGACGTCGGCGAAGGTCAGCTCGTAGGGAGGCGTGATGTTGCCGTGGAATCGCACCATGGCGGTCATCCTTTACTTGGGTGGGAGTAGTCGTTCGTGTGGAGTGTTACTGGGCCCCGGGGAGGCGGTTTACATTCCGTCCGGAGTGCCGGAGTTGTTCCTGCCGGGCCCCAGGTGGGAAAGCTCTTCGATCTTCTGGGCTATGTGGCGCAGATCGGAGACTATGGTGGTGCCTGCCTTCTTCAAGGCGGCACGGGCGGCGTAGCCGTGCTCGACGAGGATTGCTTCCAGGCCGAGAGCGGCCGCCGCTGCGGCGTCTTCGGCGGTGTCGCCCACCACGATGACGCGGGAGTCCTGCGGGGAGATTTTCAGCTGCTCGAGGTGACGGGTGAGGGCATGGGATTTTCCGGCTGATATCCGGTGCCTGCTTCCTTCGATCAGGACAAAGCGGTCGGCGATGCCCAGGCGGGAGGCCGATGCGGAGAGATGGTCGTGGTCGGCCAGGGACAGGAGGGAGTTTTGGCATCTCTGCCCGGAAACTTCGTCCAGTACTTCGATGGCGCCGCTCCTGAGGTGGCATCCAAGATGTCTTCCGTAGTAGACGGCCCGGTAGCGTTCGATGATCTGCCTGAGCTCGCCGTCGTCGACGGGCCGCCCGAGCAGGTTCTCGTAGAACTTCCGCAGCGGCTGGGAGAAATTCCCCCGGAACCGTTCGACGGTCAGCCGGCCGCGCAGTTTTCCGGCCAGGGCGGCGGCGGTCGCCCGCACGGCGAGCTGGACATCGTCGAGCAGTGTGCCGTTCCAGTCCCACACGATGTGCAGCGGGCGCGTTTCGGGCGCGGCCGGTGGCTGCCTCATGCGACCACCTCCGGCCGGCCGGAGAGCGGTGAAGCCTGGATGGACTCTGCCGTCTGGAGCAGGTTGTCGGTGCTGTCCCTGGTCGCGGTGAGGACAGCGATGTGGGGATTGCGCAGGTATGCGGCGAACGCCTCGGGCGGGTCGGCCCCAGCGTCGTCCTGCCAGGTGGGCGGGTGCCACTGGATATCGGTGAATCCCGCAGCGCGCAGAGCGCATTCGTAGGACTCGCGGCGCCAGTACTGATACCGGATGGTGCACGGCGGTGGATCTCCGACGTCGAGTTCGATGGGATCGCCGTCCCTCGGGTTCGCCGGAATGCGGATCGCGAGCCCGCATTCCTGAGGAATGGGCAGCGTCGGATCGTAGTGCGAGTCATCGACGAGGAGGGCGATACGGCCGCCCGGGGCGGCGTTGGCGGCCATCCTTTCGCACATCCCCCGCAGCTCGTCCGGATCTTTCGCGTACGGCAGGAGGAACGCTGCACTGATGATGTCGAATCTGCCCAGCACGGGCATCTCCGCGGCAGCGTGCACGAGATATTCGATGTCTTCGGATTCCGCCGTGCGGGCACGGGCCTGGGCGATCATCCCGGAGGATATGTCGACCCCGACGACACGAGCGGCACCGTCCCGCCGAAACATCCGGGTGTAGGTGCCGTATCCGCAGCCCACGTCCAGAATTGACTTTCCCCGGACGGGCCCGATGGCGTCGAGATAGCTCGGGAAGACGATCCCCTGCCGGAAGGAGAGACGGTTGTTCCCCTCCTCGGCCGCGGTGTAGTCCGCCGCGAATACGTCGTACTGGGCGTTCATGGTCCTCACTTCCCCTGGCTGCTGGTTTCTGCGGCCGTGCTGCTCTGGCCGAGGGCCTGGCGCACCTCCTGCGACATCTGGGCCAGGACGTTGCCTCCTCCTGGCTCGATGAGGGCGTACCGGCGCTCCAGCAGCCATCGCAGGGACCGGGACCACAGGACCGGGTGGTCGATCTGTTCGGCCAGGTCGGTGGCCAGACGGGACGGGTCGTGGGGGCGCCCGGTGCGGTTCAGCAGGACGGGCAGGCGTGGCCGGGCGAGGTGTTGGGTGCTCAGGAACCCCTTGAAGCGGCGTGCTACGGCGTGCATGTGACGGGAGTGGTAGGGCCCGCCGATGACCAGGCGCTGGGTGCGGGCGCCGGTCTGTGCAGTGAGGAGAGCTTGCGCCTGCCGGATGCGGGGAGTGTGGCCCGCGAGGACGTACCGGGTGGGTGCGTTGAAGCAGGCCACGTCGACGGAGTGCAGCCGAGTGCGCTGGAGAACCTCCAGCAGTTCGTGGGCCGGCAGTCCCTGGACGGCGAGCATGGCTCCTTGGACCCGGGCCATGAGGTGCGCGCGGTGGATCACGATGCGCAGGCCGGTGCGGAAGTCGAAGACTCCGGCCGCATGCAGTGCGTTGAACTCACCCAGGCTGTGGCCCAGCAGCGCGTCCGGGGCGCGGCCGTGCTCGCGCAGCCAGCTGCGGTAGGCGACCGCGTTCGCGGTGTAGATCAGCGGCTGGGCCAGGGTGGTCTTGGCCAGCCACGCGCCTGGGGACTGCTCGTGGAGAAGCGCGTCCAGGGATCGCCCGAGCTCGTCTTCTGCCGTGGCGACGAGGTCGGGTGCCTGGTCACGGAGCTGCCGGTAGTCGATCTTGCGGGCGATGCCCTGCCCGGAGAACATGACGGCAAGAGGGGCGGCGCCGTGTGTACCGGCGCCTTCGCTCTGGCCGACTGCCCGCGGCCTGGTCCGCGTGTGGGCGAGGGAGCGTGTCAGGGCCTGGTCGAGCGCCGCCGCCGAGGCACGGACGGCCCCGCCCGGCTGCAGCAGGGTGAAGTGGTTGGCGGCCACGCGCACCACAGTCGGCGCACTGGTGGTCAGCCCTGCCCAGCTGTAGTCGAGTGCCGGTCCGACAGTGCCGTTCGCGGATGCGCTGCCGAAGGCCGGTTCCCACGGTTCGGTGGCTTGTACCAGGGTCAGTGCCCCGGTGAGTTTGCCGCTGGGGCGGTATTGCGCCGCGAGCCGCTGGTTGTCCTCCCATGCGTTCAGGAGTCCCTCGAGCACGGCGCCGGCCGCTGCGGTCTCCCCAGAGTGCTGGATGGCGGAGGGGTCCCCAACGGTTGCGGTGGCAAGGGCTGGATCGGTGAGGATGCGCTGGGCATCGGATCGGTTGAAGGCGCCGAGCGCACTGCCCTGGCCGGGAGTGGCGGTGTCGAAGGCGACCAGGTGGGCCACGCTCTCACCGGCCCGCTGCAGTTGCAGGGCCATCTCGAGGGCGACGAGTCCGCCGAAGGAGTAGCCGCCCAGGAGGTAGGGGCCGTGCGGCTGGAGCCTGCGTATGTGCTCCACATAATGTCCGGCCAGGCGTTCAACAGATGGGGGGCTGCCGGGACCTGGCCGGTAACGCAGCGCGAAGAGCGGGGTGGTGCTCTGGCTGTGCCGGGCCAGTTCGGCAAAGCAGGTCACGGTGCCGGCCGCAGGGTGGATGAGGAACATGGCAGGTCCCTCCCCGTCCGGCCGGATGGCAACGAGCGGTCCGCCGTCCTGCCCGCTGTGGTCCTCGGCCGGTTTGCGGCCAAGGTGTGCGGCCAGTCGGCGAGGGGTCCGCAGGCTTGCCAGATCATCTACCGACACCGGGCGTTGGAGGCGGTCCTGCAGGCGGGCGGCAATCTCGAGCATGGTCAGGGAGCTGATGCCCTGCTCCCACAGATCGCCGTCGTCTTTCAGATCGGGTGCGGGCCACACACTCGTGATCGTTTCCATGACGGCGGCATGGACCTGCACGTAGGACGAGGGAGCGCCGACCGCGACAGGCCGCTGTACGGAGGAGGCAGGGGTGGGCTCGATCCAGAACCTGTGCCGGTCGAAGACGGTGCAGGGAAGCGAAACCTTGACGGCTGCGGCCAGGAGGGGTCCACGACCTGGCCGGTGGTCCGTGCCGGTCTGCTGGGGCTCGTCGGCTGTCAGGGGTGCGGGATCGGCGGCAAGGGTGCTGAGCTGGTCGCTGAGGTGCTGGGTGCTGTCGGCGAGGAACTCGACTGCGATCCCGGGGCGACCAGGCCGGGCGCTCAGGCTCAGGGTGAGGTCATCGATGCGGATGTCGGGGTGGCGCTCCAGGTGGTCGGCGAGTTGGTGAGCCAGCCGCCGAAGCCCAGCTTCGGTGCGGCCCGACACGACGATCGGGTACGGGCCCGAAGGCGGTGCCGGCCGCGCGGGTTGGGCCGGTGCTTGGGAGAGGATGCAGTGTGTATTGGTACCGCCCATGCCCACCGATGACACGGCCGCGGCTTTCAGTGGTGCCGTCGGCCGGTGCAGCCGGGTGTGGACGGTGAATGGGGTGGCCGCAAGGTTGAGGGCGGGGTTGGGCCGGGCGTAGTTGATCTGTGGCGGGATGGTCTGCTCGGACAGGATCAGGGCGGTCTTGATGAGGCCGGTTATGCCAGCGGCGGCATCGAGGTGCCCGAGGTTGGCCTTGATGCTGCCCAGCGCGCAGGCCGGGGCCGGGCCGCCCGCCCGGCCGTAGGCCTCGGCCAGGGCCATGAACTCGATGGGGTCCCCGAGCCGGGTACCGGTGCCGTGTGCCTCGATGAAGGCGATGTCGCCGACGGCGACGGACGAGCGTTCCAGGGCGGTGGAGATGACTCGCGCCTGGCCGGTGATGCTGGGCGCGGTGAAGCCGGGCTTGGTGGCGCCGTCGTTGTTGACCGCGGTGGCCCGGATCACGGCGTAGATGTGATCGCGGTCCGCGACCGCGTCGGGCAGGCGCTTGAGCACCACCACGCCGCAGCCGCTGCCGGGGACCATGCCGGTGGCGTCCGCGTCGAAGGACCGGCAGTGCCCGTCCCGGGAGAAGCTGCCGCCCTCCTGGTAAAGGTATCCGGCGGTCTGCGGCACCATAATGCTCACTCCACCGGCAATCGCCACATCGCAGTCCTGCCGATCCAGGGCCTGGACCGCCAGGTGGAGTGCGGTGAGGGAACTCGAGCAGGCACTCTGCACCGTCATGCTGGGGCCGCGCAGGTCCAGCCGGTAGGACACCCGCGTGGACAGGAAGTCCTTGTCGCCGCCCAGCAGCACGGGGTAGGTGAACTCCCGGCCGTGGAACTCCTCCGAGCGCAGGACGTTGCGTACCAGGTAGGAATTCTGGCTGCAGGCGCCGAAGACACCGGTGCGCTCGCCATGGACGGCCGGCGGGCAATTAGCGTCCTCCAGCGCCTGCCAGACGCACTCCAGGAACACCCGGTGCTGAGGGTCCATCAGGCGCGCTTCGTCAGGGCCGATGCCGAAGAACGCCGCGTCGAAGTCCTCGATATTGGTGAGTGCGCCGCCGCGCCGCACATGACCGGGGGCGGTGGCGGCCGGATCCAGCCCGGCCGCCCGGAGTTCCTCGTCGGTGAAATCCCGGACGGCTTCCCGACCGGACAGCAGCAGATCCCACAGCCCGAATACGCCGATGTCGCCCGGGAAGCGTCCGGCCATGCCGATGATCGCTATGCCGTCGTGGGCCACGGCGGTGTCAGACGGCTTCATCGGATCTCTCCTTGGACCGGACTTCCGGCGGACTGCGAGGCGGGTGCCAGGTGTCGGCGAATGTGTTCGGTGTAGGCACGCACCGTGGGGTACCGGAACAGGTCGAACAAGGTGACGTCCTCGCCGAGACCGAACTCCTCAACGACGCGGGCGTGGATCTCGGCCAAGTGCAGGGACTGGCCGCCGAGCTCGAAGACGTTCACGTCGTCGGCGATATCGCTCCGGCCGAGCACGGCCTCCCAGATCGCCCGCACCCGGGCCGCGACACTGTCAGCGTGACCTGGCTGCTGCGACGGAGCCGGAGAAGCCGCTGCCACAGAGCGCAGTGCCGCCCGGTCGGCCTTGCCGTTGGGAGACTGCGGTATACGCGGGACCGGGACGAGCCGGGCGGGGACCATGTACCAGGGCAGGGCGTAGGCCAGGTGGCCCCGGATTGCCTCCAGCGGATCGGGCCGGCTGGGGTCTGCGGGGACGTAGTAGCCGACCAGGTGCCGCTCTTCTCCGTCCTCGAGCAGCACCACCGCGTCACTGATCCCGGGGTGGGAGCGCAGGCACGCCTCGATCTCGCCGCATTCGACCCGGTAGCCGTGCACCTTGACCTGGGAGTCCATGCGGCCGAGCAGCTCCAGGACACCGTCGACCCGCCACCGGGCGAGGTCCCCGGTCCGGTACATCCGGCCGCCCCAGTCGGAGGTGAAAGGATCGGGCAAGTACTTGGCCGCGGTGATGTCCGGCCGGTTGACGTAGCCGCGTGAGACTCCCGCCCCGCCGATGTACAGCTCACCCACCACACCCCGGGGCACCGGCTGGCCGTGCTCGTCGAGCACATAGACGGTGGTGTTGCCGCAAGGCCGGCCGATGGGAATGTCGCCGTCGGTGTCGCTCCTTGTGATCCGGTGCAGCGTCGACCAGATCGTCGTCTCGGCCGGACCGTAGGCGTTGAACAGCGTCAGGCCGCTGGAGAGCAGCGTCTTCGCCAGATCGCGCGGCAGCACCTCTCCGCTGGAGATCGCCGTGAACCCGCCCGGCGGTTGCCAGCCGGCTGCCAGCAGCAGCCGCCACGCCAGCGGCGTGGCCAGCATGAACGTGACCCGGCCGCTGTGCAGCCGCTCGGCCAGCCCAGCGGCATTGGCCGGCTCATCGGCCGGTGACAGCACGATGCGGGCGCCCACCGTCAGCGGCCCGAGCAAGTCGAAGATACCCAGATCAAAGGACGGCGGGTTGACCGCAGCACAGCGGTCCTGCCCCGTAAGGCCCACCGCGCCCGTCAGATAGGTGACGATGTTCACCATCGACCCGTGTTCCACAGCCACACCCTTGGGGCGTCCCGTGGATCCCGACGTGTGCACGATATAGGCCAGATCGCTCGGCCGGACCGCTACGTCGGGCAGCGGCAGTTCCTGGGCCGGCTCCTCGACGATCCGGTCCAGATCCAGCCGCTGCACGCCGGGCGCCTCGACAAAAACGGCGTCCTCATCGGAGACCAGCACCGTGGCCGCCGATTCCTCCAGGATCGAGACCAGGCGCGGCGCCGGACCGCGTGCGTCCAGCGGCACGTAGACGCCCCCGGCCTTCAAAATGCCCAGCACGACAGCGACCAAGTGGGGGGAACGGCTGGCGCAGACCGCCACCGGGTCCCCGAGTTCCACACCGGCGGCCCGCAGCCGGGCCGCTGCGCGGTCGGAGCGGTCGATGAGCTCCGCGTAGGACAGGCGCTGGTCATCCAGCTCCACGGCCACGGCATGTGGCGTGCAGCGTGCCTGGTCCGCGATCAGATCCTGCACACACACGTCCTGCGGGACGTCAAAAAGCGTGACTCCCCACTGTGCCAGCATCCGATGCTGCTCGGCGTCGGATATCGCAGGCAGTGCCGTGATCGGAGTCTGCTGCTGCCGGAAGGCCTCTTGCAGCAGCCGCTCCAGCGCGGCCGTCCACCGCTCGATGTCCTCACGGTCGAACAGCTCGGCCCGGTACTGGATTTCCATCTCCACTGCGTCGCCCGTGGTGCGCAGACCGATCCGTAGGTCGAATTTCGCGGTTTCCGGGTCCACGCACACCACCGAGCCCGTTGCCTTGCCGAAGTCGCTGTGGCGCGGGATGCCGTCGTCGGAGACCACCACGACCTGCACCAGGCCCCGGTTGTCCGCATCCCGGCGCGTGGCCAGGCGCTCCAGCACCAGTTCGAACGGCGCTTCCTGATGCGTGTAGGCGTCAAGCAGGTCGGTTCGGATCCGCTGTACCAGATCCTCGAAGCTCGGCTTCCTGGACAGGTCGACCCGCAGCGGCAGGAGATTCGCAAAATAGCCGACCGAGCGCGTCTCTTCTGCCCGGCTGCGGCCACCGGCCACCGTGCCCACCACGGCATCCTGTGTGCCGGCAAGCCGTCCCAGCAGCACACTCCACGCGGCGAACAGCATCATGAACGGCGTGACCCCGGCCTGCCGGGCGGCCCGGCGCAGCTCCTCGGAGACCTCCCGGCCCAGGCCGGTACTGACGATCCCACCTTCCCCGCGGGGAGATTCGCCACGGCGACGCGGCAGATCCAGCCGCGGCGGGGCACCGGACAGGTGGCGTTCCCAGAAAGACAGCGATTCCTCGTAGTCTCCGGCGACGGCCCGGGAGCGTTGCCGTGCCGCATACCGCCCGTACGGCACGGGAGTGGGCAGGTCCGGTCGGTCGGTGCCACAGACGGCGGCCGCATACAGGGCGCTCAGCTCGTCGATCACGACAGCGAACGAGAGCCCGTCGGTGATCGTGTGGTGCATCACCAGCGTCAGTAGGTGATCTTCTTCTTCCAGCGCGCTCAGCGATGCCCGCAGCAGTGGTCCCGATTCCAGGTCGAACGGCACCCGGGCGAACTCCGCCGCCTTCTCGCAGGCCCGGGACCATCGGCACCACCGGGGCAGGAATGAGTAGTCCGGCCGGTCGAGCGGTATCCGCAGGGAAGGGCGCACCCTCGTCTGCGGCGGACCGTCTGGGGAGGCCTCCAGCGTCATGCGCAGCGCGTCGTGGCGCGCGACGACCTCCTGCAGGCAGGTTTCCAAGAGATCTGCCTGCAGCGGCCCGGCGATCCGCAGCGCGACCACCTCGTTGAAACTGGCCGAGCCGTTCAGTTGGCAGGCCCGCCAGATACCTTCTTGGCCGTAGGAGGCCAGGGTGCCTGCCGTCTCCGCGACGGGCTCCTGTAGGCCCTCGTCCCCCTCGCAGGCATCCCGTTCCATCTCATCGGCCAGCTCTTGAAGAGAGCCGGCGGCAAGGATGCGGGAGACCGCGAGCGGCCGGCCGCCGACCTCCGGCAGCCGTGCGGCCAGCCGCGCCGCCGTCAGCGAGTCACCGCCGAGCGAAAGGAAGCTCGCTTCCCGGTCGATTTCTGTCCGGTCAAGAATTTCCCGGCAGACCTGGGCCAAGGTCTCCGCCCGCGAAGAGCGCCCGGGCGCTTGGGCGCGGCCCTGCGTTCCCGAGGGGAAGGGATCGGGCAGTGCCCCGTAGTCGATCTTCCCGTTCGGAGTCAGCGGCAGCCGGTCCACCGCCACCACGGCTGCAGGTACCTCATGTCCGGGCAGCCGTTCCCGCAGATAGCCGGACAACTCGGTCTCCGAGGCGCGTGCACCGGCGTGCTGGGCCGCATACGCCACGATCCGCTTCGTTGTACCGGACTGGTGTACGACGACTGCCGCGTCCGCCACGCGCGGATGCCCGGCCAGCTCCCGCTCGAGTGCGGCCAGCTCTATCCGGAAACCGCGGATCTTGACCTGCCGGTCCTGTCGGCCATGGAATTCCAGGATCCCGTCTGCGCGCCAGGCCGCCAGATCTCCGGTCCGGTACATTCGCGCCGCTGGATCTTCCCCATACGGATCGAGCGGGAACTTTTCGGTGGTCAATGCCCCATCGTTGACATACCCGAGGGCGACACCGTCCCCACCGACGCACAGCTCTCCGACTTCTCCCGGAGCAGCCATGGAGCCGTCTTCCAGGAGCACATAGCATGTCGAATTCCGAATCGGCCTGCCGATCGGTACTGACTTACCCGCGGCATCCGTTTCGGCGATCTCGTGGAACGACGATACCACCGAGTTCTCCGTGGGGCCGTAGGCGTTGACCAGCCGGGGAGATCCGTCTTCCCCGAGGACCCTATGGGCCACATCAAGGTTCAACGATTCCCCGCCGACCACGAGGTCCCGCACGCCTCGAAATGCCGCAGGACGAACGCTTGCCACGTGGTGGAAAACCGCTGTCGGCAGAAATACCACGGCCGGGCGCTCTGCCTGGACGAAATCCTGGAAACGCCCCGGGTCGAGCAGGGTATCGCTGTCCAGCAGGCAGAGCTCGGCTCCATTCAGAAGGCCGCACCAGACTTCCAGAACAGAGGCATCGAATCCCAGCGTTGCGCCGTGCGTCAGGCGATCACCCGGAAACACGGGAAGAAACTCCCTATCCGCGGCAAGGCGCATGACTCCGCGGTGCGGTATCGCTACACCCTTCGGGCGCCCCGAAGTTCCTGAAGTGAACATCACATAGGCGGGATCCGCGGCAGAAACATCTGCATGAAGGTTTCCAGCCGAGGACACGCCGGCGGAGAGATCGACTACCACCGGAGACGGCCACAGCGACCGATGTGCCCCTTCTCCCCAGGTCACCACATGGCGCACATCGGCGGCCTCGGCCATGTACGCCAGGCGGGCATCCGGATAGCCCGGGTCCAGAGGCACATAGGCCCCGCCGGCCTTGAGTACGGCGACCATGGCCGCCACCGCCTCAACCGACCGGCCCCCCAGCACGCCGACCCGATCCCCCCGAGAAACACCCCGCTCCCGCAGGCCGTGTGCCACATGGTTGGCCAGGGAATTCAACTGACCATAGGAGAGCCGACGGCTCCCGTCGCGCACAGCGACAGCCGACTCCTGCCGCTTCACCACAGATTCGAACAGTTGGTGAATGCACAGGTCGCGGCGATACGGCGCGCGAGTTTCATTCCACGCATGCTGCGGAAAGTTTGCAAGCTGAACCATGATGCCTCTTCGCGGGATAAATCTCTGCCCAGAGAACGCCGGGCGGCCAACGAACACGTCGGCTGGCTATGACGATCGACTGGACTTCTGTGCACTCAGCGCTTGAGAAATCTGGACATTGGCATGGTGGATCTGCTCAACGTGCCGGAGTTCGGCAACCCGGCCATCGCGAATCGTGGAGATATCGATGCCGCAATAACTGATCGCCTCCCCGGTGGGAGGCATGCCGAGCCATTCCCCTGTGTGCACCGCCGTGAACCGCCAGTTGGTCACTGCCACTCCGCCGCCAAGATCGGCAGAGAAAAGAATTTCGTGGTCGCGGTTCGAGAATGCCCCGGCCACCATCTCGACCAGATCGCGCATCGCCTGCAAGCCGGTGGAAATCCCCGGAAAGGGATCATGGTCAACAAAGTCCGGAGAGAAAACGTTCTCAACTTCAGATATGTCGCCACTATTGAAAAGGTCGTACATCTTCTTGGCGGCATCAACAGGGCTGGACGTGTGAATGGCCACGGGCTTGCTCGATTCTGTCTGCATTGGCTGCGAGCGAGTTGATGACCTGGGGCTTCTGTGGCTGCACTTGAAGGTCCCGGTCGTGCGGCCGCCGCAACGCGGCGAAATCCGAACGACGGCAGGCTGAAAGATGGGTCCGGATGTCGCACGGCGGCCTTGACGTCCACAGTTGTCCGCTTTGCCCGAAATGATGCGAGTAGTTGGTACTTAGATCTATCGCCGCACATTGCTCACCCGGCACCGATGCAGAGCAAGCTGCGCGAGACCGGCTTGGGTGCGGCTGTCAGAGCTTCGGGGGTGAGTGGGTGCTGGGACAGACTGGTGATCGTGCCTGAGTGCAGCTGCTGGGCCAGACGCCTGATCGGCCCGACTCCCGCCACAGGTGTGGGTCTATACAGCCAGAATCAGAGACAGCGCCAATGATCGGCTACGGAAAGCTACTTGTCCGTTGGCCGCAGCTATACGAGAACAGTCTGTCGAGGACCTGTCGACACGTAAGAGGGCCCGGACACCGTGGTGGTGTCCGGGCCCTCCCGAGTTGGTGTCAGCTGATCATCTGGATCCGCAGCGCGTCCATGATGGCCACTCGCAGGCTGTCCTGCGTGTATCCGTCGCGGTCCATCTGCTCGACCTCGTGGTCCCACCCGGTCGGCACAATCTCCGGGTTGCTGCGGAGGATCGAGAGCGGCTCGGGGCCGGTCGGCTTGGTGATCCACTGCAGAAGGGTTTCGGCGTCGGCGCCGACGATGGCGGCGGCCATCAGGTAGCCGCGGAGAATCCGGAGCGTGGCCCCAGACCAGAAGTCCTGGCCGGAGGTGTCGACGCCCAGGATGTGGGCGGCGTACGAGGTGGCGGTGTCCGGGTTGGTGCAGGCGCTGAAATCCAGGACCGACCACGGCTTCGGCTCGGAGAACGTGATGTCGACCGGGCTGTGCTGGGCGGGGATCGGCAGCCGCTCGGCGCGGCGCTTCAACGACTTGACGGCGTCGGTGTCGAACCGCAGCCAGCTGCGGCCGATCTGCCCCTCGTCGTTCTCGGTGTAGGCGACCAGGACGGCGGTGCCGTCCGCGCTGGCCTCCAGACCGAACCGGGTGACGGTGCCAACGATCTCGGTGTTGGGTACGGGCTTCACGGGGTTCTCCTCGGGGGTTGTGCCCAGCGTGGGCGCCGAACTTTCGACCGTACCCGGGGCGGGTGCGGTCCTGCGGTGGAACGGGAAACGGGAGGTCTGGGTCACTCCAGCTCGCTGGTCTTCACCGACACGGGGATCGTGGCGGCCGCGGTATACGAGGCGAGCTGCGGCAGGGCGTGGACGCCCAGCAGCGCGGGCTGGAACGTCGCGGGGTCGACCTGCTGCCGCTGCTCGATGGCCTGGGCCAACAGCAGCCCGTAGGCGAGGGCCTGGGCCTGGGTGGTGCCCTGGATCTGCGCGACCTGCACGTCGGCGATCCGGTGGACCTGGGCCATCTGCAGCTCGTGGTACCGCTCTTCGGCCTTCTCGCGGGCGGCCCGCCAGTGCCGGGCGCTGACGGAGTAGACCAGGGCGGTGGCGACCAGCCACAGGATCAGCGCGAGCGCGAGGCTTGCGGTGTAGGCGGCGACGCCGATCAGCGCGAGGGCGCCGGCGGCGGCGAACGCCACGGCGGTGATGACCTCGTGGCCGTGCTGCTTGGCGGCGGAGACGACGCCGTGGAACGTGGCGCCGGCGGCGAGGGCGATCATCAGCGCGGCGTCGCCCCAGCTGCCGGCGGCGCCCTGGGCGTTCCAGACCCGGGCGAGGATCAGCGCGGTGGTGGTGGTGGTGACGGGCAGCACCCGGCCGCCGTATCGGCTGGTCAGGTACCAGCCGACGCTCTGGATCTGCGGCGGGGTCGCGGGCACCAGCGGCGTAACAGTCGCGGGCGGCAGCGACCACACGGGCAGGTTCTGCGGGTTCATCGGGTGATCTCTCTCTCGTGGCTCTGGTGGGGTTCGGCTCGCTGCTCGGCGAGCAGGTGGTCCTCGCGGCGGAGGCGGTCGGCTTCCTCGTCCGCGCGCCGCTGCTGGCGGCTGGCCGGGGTCCGGGGCTGGCGGGCGTTCGGCTGCCGGGCGGGCGGGGGCCAGGGGCGCTGGTCGGCCACCTGGTAGACCTCGACCCGGCCGGGGTTGGCGGTGCCGGGCGGCGAGGGGTGAAGGCGGGCCTGGACCCGTCCCCGGTAGATCACCTCTCCGCCGGGCAGGACCAGTGCGGTGTTGAAGTCCGGCATCCCGGTGGGCCGTACCGGTACGGCGTCGGCCGGGGTGAGCTCGGTTGGGTCGACGGTCCACCCGTCGATGCACAGTCCGCGGGCGTCGACCGTGACCTGGTGACCGGATCGCTCGATGGTCAGCCGGGGCCCGGCGGGCGGGGGCTTGCGCTCCCTCACGGCCCGGCCTCGGCGTCCGGCGGCCGGTCGGTGTCGATGGCCAGCTGGGTGCCGGGGTCGGCGGTCCGGCGGCGCCGGGCTGCCCGCCGGGGGGCGGCCGACCCTGCGGCCGGCCGCTCCTCGACGGCGACGTCCTCGGGGGCGAACAGCGCGAGCTGGTCCCCGGCGAACGGCCGGACCTTCACTCCGTCCACCGCCACGCGGTCAGCTCGTACATCTGCTGCAGGCCGGTCAGCGGGGCGGTGGAGGTGATGCCGTGCTCGTCGGTGACGACCACGGAGGCGGGCTGCTGCAGGCGCTGGTGTACCTGGAGCTCGCGGCCGCGCGGCCACTCCCACAGGGAGCTGAACTCCGGGCGCATGGTCCACGTCTGGCCGACGGCGGCGAGGACGTGGGGGTCGCCGTCGGTGATCCGCTCGCACACCAGCCGGTAGGCGGTGGCGGACGGCAGCCGGTCGAGCAGGATGACCCGGGCGACCTCGCGGTTGATGTGCTGGGCTGCCTGGCGCGGGGTCAGCAGCTGGTCGAGTGAGATGACGGTCATGCCCAGACCTCCTGGCGGCTGGTGAACGGGCGGCGGGCGGCGGCGGTGAGGGCGAGGATCCGGGCGGTGGCGAGCCACACGGCCAGCGGACGGGCCTCGGCCTTGCGGTAGAGCACCGCCCCGACGACCGCCGTGTGGGCGATGCCGGCGAACTGGAGCGCGTGCGTGAGGTCCTGGTGGTGGCGGAGCGCGAACGTGAGGACCAGGACGGCGGACAGCAGCGCGGCGATGGCGGACAGCTGGATCTCGGGCAGCTGGGCCCGGTAGGCGCTGTTGCTCATCGGGCCACCATCCAGCGGTCCATCAGGATCCACGCGGGGGCGTCCTGCACGGCCTTGGCGCGGGCCTTCGCGCGGGCCGCGGCCTCCGTCGGGTAGGCGCCGTACTCGGTGTGCAGCAGCTCGGCGCGCTCGTGCTCGGTCAGGCTCCACGCCACGGTGCGGACGGTGGGGCGGATCTGCAGGGACGTGGTCGCCCACGGCAGGTCGGCGGTGGGGACCTCGCTCTCGAACAACGCGATGGCGGCCCACCGGCGCAGGGCGTCGGGGTCGGTGATCCCCAGCTCGGGGAACGGGATGCGCTCGATCGGGTGGAGCATGGCGGGTCAGCCTCCTGGGCTGCCCGCCGGGCGGCGGTTGTCCGTCACCGCCCGGCGGGCTCGTGGTGACGGGTGATCAGCGCTGCTGGCCGTTGGCCGGCGCGGGCGACGGGGTGCTGGTGCCCAGGTGGGCCTGGGTCGCCTGGGCGAGCTGGTGGGAGGCCCCGATCAGCTCGCTGGTGCTGGCGACCCGCGGCTGGGGCGCGCTGTGCTGCTGCCCGCCGCTGTTCGTCTGCTCGCTCATCACTTGCCCCCGCCCTGCTGCGGCTGCGGCGCCGGCGGGGCGGGCGGCGGGGTCGGGATGGGCTGGTTCCCGTAGCCGCCGTTCACGTTGTAGTCGCTCATCGCGCCACCACCACGGACCCGCTGCGGCCGTCGCACGCCGGGCACGTCACGGTGTGCAGCACGCCGTCGATCCGGACCTGCACCGAGGCGAACCCGGAGCAGTTGAAGCAGCTGTGCAGCCGGACCGGCTCCACCAGCAACGCGACGAACGGGAGGCTCTTACGGCCGGGGCGGGCACCCACCCGCCGACCCGCACGGGGCGGCCTGAGAGACTTGGACATGACGATCCCTCCGATACAGGGGTTGTCGGGCCCAGGAGGCGGTCGCACGCCTGCCTGGGTAGAAGGGGCTGGACCTTGCCGGGTCTGGCCCCTTCGTCGTGCCGTCCTGGCACGCTTCCAATGTACAGCGATACAGACGTCTGTCAATACAGATGTACAGCGGTACAGCTGTCTTTGCATCTGTACAGGCAACGATCTATCATTAGTGCCAGATGCACAGCTGGCAGGTCATACACCGGTACAACTGGGCGTATGACCAGACCTACAGACAGGAGGTGGCACTCATGACTCCCACTCTGCTGACTCCCCGCCGGGTGGCGGTGATCGCCCGCAAGGGGGGCGTGGGCAAGACCACCACCACGGTGCAGCTGGCGATCGCGCTGACGATCATCTACAAGATCAAAGTCTTGGTGATCGACCACGACCCGCAGGGCAACGCCACGGCCCGACTGGGGGTCAAGGAGGGGGAGCCGGCACGGACGCTGAACGACGTCTACAGCTGGACCCTCACCCACCCGACCTTCGGGCTGGGCCCAGCGATCCACCCGACCACCTGGCCCGGCGTCTACGTCGTGGCCGGTGAAGAGGCGCTCAAGTACCGCGAGGGTGAGGGCGAGCACCTGGCCAGCCTTCGGCTTCGCCTGGCCTGCGAGCGCTCCGGCCTCGACCTGGCCGACTTTGGGGCGGTCCTCATCGACACGCCCCCTGGAACCGGGGTGCTGCTGCTGAACGCGATCCTCGGCGCCCACGGAGTCCTCGTCGTCACCGACCCCGAGCCGGACGGACTGACCGGCGCGGACAAGGCGATCACCTCAGTGGAGAGCATCCGGGAGACGCAGTATCCGGAGCTCGACGTCCTCGGCGTCATCGTCAACCGCTACGACCCCTCAGTCGGCGAACACGAGCGGTGCATCAACGACCTGATCGCCGCTCACGGCGAGAAGGTCTGGACGCCGTGGGTGTCCGAGCGGGCCAGCGTCAAAACCGCCCGCGGGCTCAAGCGCCCGGTCCAGGAGATCAAGGACAACGGCGCCCGCGCCTACGTCCGCCAGCTCAACAACCACGCCCGGCGCCTCGGCGCGTGGCTCAACCTGCAGGAGAACTGACCATGTCGTCCACCGGCGCACAGCGCGAACCCGCACTTCCCCCCAAGTCTCCGGACTCCGGAAAGGACCCCATGACCACCGCACCCGCGGCGCCCGTCCCGGCCCGCACCAGCGCGGGCCGACCCGCCGGCGCCAAGCAGCTGACGGTCTGGATCGACGGAGATCTGCACAAGCGCATGTCGCGCTACAAGGTCGAGTCGGGGCAGGACCTCAAGACCCAGGTAGAGGAAGCGATGGCCGCGTTCCTCGCGCAGAGGGGCTTTTGATGAACAGCCCCAGCGGTGTTGCGACCACCGCTGAGGCCCAGAACGTCGACCCCGGAATGGAGACCAACGTGCATCACGATCAGGATAAAGGCGGTGATCAGACCGCGAACCCCGCTGCTCGGAAGCGTCCGAATATCACCCGTGGGATGCGCCTGCTGATCGGCGTCGTCGCCCTGGGCGCCGCGACGATCGCGGGCATCGGCTTCGTCGGCTCCTACGGCACACTGCAGAAGCTCGGCGCGGACAACGACCTCGGCACCTTCTCCTACGCCTTCCCGATCGGCGTTGACGTCGGCATCGTGGTCCTGCTCGCACTCGACCTGGTGCTGACCTGGCTCGGCATCAAGTTCGCGCTGCTGCGGCGGACCGCGTGGCTGCTGACCGGCGCAACCGTGGCGTTCAACGCGGCCAGCGGCTACCCGAAGATCCTGCCGATGGCCCTGCACGCGGTGATCCCGCTGCTGTTCATCGTGGTGGTGGAGGGCGCCCGGGTCACCATCGCGCGGATGGCGGCGCTGGAGGCCGGCACCGAGCTGATGGAGGGCGTGCGGTTCTTCCGCTGGCTCCTCGCGCCGCGGGCGACGTTCTCGCTGTGGCGCCGGATGAAGCTCTGGGAGATCACCAGCTACCGGGAGATCGTGGACCTGGAGCAGAACCGCATGGCCTACCGGGCGATCCTCAAGCACGAGTACGGCCGCGGCTGGCGCCGGAAGGCTCCGATGGCCGCGCTGCTGCCGCTCAAGCTCGCCAAGTACGGCCGCGCTGTTCCGGAGCTGGAACCCCCGGAGACGGAGTTCTCCGCGAAGTACGCGCCCAAGGTGACCTTGGAACGGGCCGACCGTCCCACCGACCCGGCGGCGCCGGCGCTTCCGGCCGGACTCCCGGCGGAGCTGCTGGAGTGGATGGACGCCCTCGTCACGCGGGTCGAGCGGGTGGAGACCACCACCGCGCCGGTCGCGGTGGAGCCGTCCCGCCCGGCCGCGCTGAACAAGGGCGCGGGCATCGTGCCGCTCGGTATCCGGTCGCCCAAGCCTGCGACCACCCCGTCGCCATGGTTCGGCGGCGCCCCGCAGCAGCCGCAGCCGGTCTCCGACTACGCGGCGGCCCTCGCGGAGATGGGCCAGGCGCCCGCCCCGCAGCCCCAGTTCGACCCGTGGGCTGAGGTCTCCCGGCCGCAGGCCGCAGAGTTCCACCGCCCGGAGGTCCACGCCCGGATCCCCCAGCAGCAGCCGGAGCTGGTCGAGCAGCCGCAGCCGGTCGAGCCGGTGGCGGACCTCGAGTACGCCGTCCCGGAGGCCGAGCCGGTGGAGGTGCTGGAACCCACCGAGCCGGGGGTGGAACAGCTGGAGGAAGGGCCGCAGGCCGGTCCGGTCGACGGGCCGAAGCTGAGCAACAAGCTGCACCTGGTCCAGCTCTACGGGGCGTTGTCCCCGGAAGACCTGGCCCTGCCGGACCTGCAGCTCGCGGAGAAGCTGGCGCCGAAGATCGGGGCCACCGTGGGCACCACCCGGAAGTACATCGGTCAGATCAAGTCCGGTCGGCTCGGCTGACCTGACGCCGGGGCGGGTACGCACGATGCCCACCCGGACGGGTGGAACTCTCGTCCCACCCGCAACTGGAAACACCTGGAATGTGTCAGAGCGGACGCGTACGGTGATCGTCCCGATCACCAGCCCCGCCTAAAACAGGAACGCCCCGGGCGGCGCTGGAACCGCCGACCCGGGGCCTGGACCACCGAGAGGAAACCTCGATGAACCAGCTCGACCCCCAGGCTACCGACACCACCACGGACACCGGTAGCTGGCCCACCAGCACGAACGCCCGCAACTGGCCCGCCTTCGCCGCGGCCGCCGTCCCCGGCCTGCCGCTCGCTGCGGGCGAGCAGAACCCCGTCCCGGCCCCGTCGTCGGGTGCGGGCTTCGGCGAGGTCATGGGCACCTTCGGCCACCTCGTCTGGGGCATCCTCGGTGCCATGCCGGGCGGGCACCTCGGCGGCATCGGCCTGAGTGCGGCTGGCCTCGGTGCGTACGTCATGTACGCCAAGGACCTGAAGCCGAAGGTGGGCCCGGTCCGCAAGAAGGGCCCGAACGCGGACGGCTGGGCAACGAAGAAGGAACTGCGCAAGAACCTGTCGGCCACGGCGGTGAAGCGCCGGGCGGCGACCCTGCAGCCCTCCCTCGCCGAGACGCCCTGGCGGAAGGTCAACCCGCTGCAGGTCTCGCTGCGGCTGGGCAACGACCTGATGCACCAGCGGGAGCTGTACGTCTCTTGCGAGGACGGCCTGCTGCTGTTCGCGCCCCCGCGCGCGGGCAAGACTGCGTTCCTCGGCGGTCCGGTCATCGACGCCCCCGGCGCTTGCGTGGTGACCACCACCCGTGGCGACCTCCACGACGTGACCGCCGCGATGCGCGCGAAAATCGGCCCGGTGCTCGTCTTCAACGGCGACGTCGCCGGCGTCGCGAACACCCTGCGCTGGAACCCGGTGGAGGGCTGCACCGACCCCAACGTCGCGGTCCGCCGCGCCGGGTACATCCTGGCTGGCACCGCCACCGGCACCGACATGGAGAACGGAACTTTCTGGACCTCGAACTCCTTCCGGGTGCTGCGGACCTACCTCATGGCGGCGGCCCTCGGCGGCATGACCCTGCTGGACGTCCGGCGCTGGGTCTCCCGCCCCTCCGACCCACAGCCGCTGCAGATCCTGCAGGCGAACGCGGCCCGCGTCCCGGCGGGCTGGGCGGACGACCTGCAGCAGGCTGTCAGCGCCCCGGACCGCACCCGCGACTCGATCTACCTGACCCTGGGCATGTCCTTCGAGTTCCTGTCCCTGCCGCAGGTCTCCGACATCGTGCAGCCCCGACCTGGTGACGCCCCGTTCGACCCCCGCGCGTTCCTGCACGCCAAGGGCACCCTGTACCTGCTGGGCGAGGACCGGCCGTACGGCAGCGTCGCGCCGCTGTTCTCCTGCCTGACCGGCGAGCTGTTCACCGTGGCCCGCGAGATGGCCAAGGAATCGGACTCCGGCCGCCTCGACCCGTTCCTGCGGCTCGTCCTCGATGAGGCGGCCATCATCTGCCCGCTGCCGATCGACCGGTGGTCCTCGGACGCCGGCGGCTGGGGGATCCAGATCCTGGTGTCCGTCCAGAGCCTGGCCCAGCTCTACCAGCGCTGGGGCCGGTGGGGCGGCCAGACCATCTGGCAGAACCTCAACAAGGCGGTCCTGCCCGGCCTGTCCGTGCTGGAGGACCAGGAGATGGTCTCCGGCATGGTCGGCGAGCGCGAGGTGCAGGACGTCTCCCGCAGCGAGACGGAGGACGGCAAGACCAACCGCCACATCTCCGCCCAGCGCGAGCGCGTCATCACCCCCGACAAGGTCCGGACCCTCGACCCGGGTACCGCCATCGTGTTCCACCGTTCCACCACCCCGGTCCTGGTGGGATTCCAGGCGGTGTGGGACCGCGCGGACGTCAAGGCGATGGCCAAGGCGAAGAAGAAGAAGAAGGACAAGGCGTACGCCAAGGCGGTCAAGCGCGGCCTGGTCAACACGGTGCCCGCGCAGACGGCCCCGCCGATGCCTGAGTACAACCCGACCGTCCACACGCAGCCGATCCCCGCGCAGGCCCCGGCCGCGCAGAACGACGTCTGGAAGAGCGCATGAGCACTCCCACCACCCCGCCGTCGCGGCCGCCGTTCACCGTGCCCGTCGACACCAACACGCTCCGGCAGCTGGAACTCAGGCTCAAGGGCGAGATCTCCAAGAACTGGGGCGGCGTTGAAGCCCTCAACGCGAAGGTCAACCCCCTCGTCGTGGAGGTCGGCAAGCACGGCGCCCGACTCGACCGGTACGACGAACTGCGCATCCCCGAGCGCATCATCGAGATGTCGCGGATCATGGACGGCCTGGTCCGCCGGGCCCGCGCCGAAGTGCCGGTGTGGAACTGGAACGCCATGACCGCTGAAGAAGCGGGCGACGCCTGGGCCCTGCTGCTGACCTGGATCCGCGAGGTCTTCTACGTCCGCTGGCCGGCCGACTACCGCCGCGCGGTCACGGCCTGCTGGTTCCGGCACCCGGACGTGGTCGAGCTGATGAGCTGCCTCTACCTCTCGTGGCGCTGGGCCTACGAAGACGAAGACGGTACCCCGATCCGGATGGCGGAGTGGCTGGACCGCTGGCGGCCCTCCCTCGTCGCCCGGATGGTCGGAGAGACCAGCTCGATGGCCCAGTGCAGCTACGGCAGCCACCGGAACCCCTGGGACAACATCTCCCACCCCGACGACGGCGAGCTGTCCGCCTTCCTCAATGAGGAGTTCCAGCGACTCCAGCAGCGCGACGCCCACCGCGCCGCCCAGCAGCCCCAGCAGGGCGGCTGACCCCAGAACGTGGAACGGCCCCGGGACCTGATGGTCCCGGGGCCGTTCTGCGTTCCACTCAGGTGAGAGGCGGTCCGATCGGACGGGGGTCGTCCTCGTGCTCGTAGGTGGCCCAGCTGAGGGTCTTCCGCACTCCGCCCGCGTAGTACCGCTGGAGCCTGATGAAGCCCTCCTCGGCCTCCTCGGCGTCGCGCCGCTCGTAGAAGATCTGGCCCTTTGTCGGCAGGCCGTTCTCGTCGGGGTCGTTGCCCCCGCGGCGCTCACGCCGTTCACGCTCGGGCCGTTCGTCCATGATGGGCATCGATGTCGTCTCGCCGAGTAGCCATCGGGCCGCGTTCAGGATCCCCCGCAGGGCCTCGCGCAGGTCGTGCGGACCGGCAACCCACATGATCCGGAAGTCGTCGTTGTGCCCGGCCTCCAGCATCTCCAGCGCGTCGTCGCGCAGGGATTCCAGCTCGGCCCGGGTCCTGATGACGCCTTCTGGAACAGCATCACGGGGTGCCGGTTCCGAGGGGCTGTAGACCGGCGGGGCGGACGGCATCGGCGGGGCGCCGGCGGGGACGGTGTACGGCTGACGGGGGGTCGGCGGGGGGAGGTGGAACGCTCCGCCCGTCCCGGGTGGAACGGGTCCGATCTCCCACGGTCCGGGGCTGGCGTTCACGACGTTGCTCCTCCTGTCACATCACATGCTGATGCCATAACCCTGCCCCAGCTGGGGCGCCGCGATCTCCGAAGCGGCCAAAGCGGCGGTCCGTGTCTCCTGGATTTCCCTTATCTCCAGACGGGCCTGGGCAACTCGATCGTCCAGCTCCTGCGACCGGGTGTCCATGACGCCCCGCGCCTCCTGGGCAGCGTCAACCGCCTGGTCCAGCGCCTCGCCGTGCAGCCGAACGTTGCCCGGCTCGACGCCCGGGGCCTGCTCGGCAGCGGCACGCTGCTGGCTCGCCTCGGCGGCCTGGTGCTCGCCGACGGGGCCGTTCAGCACCTGCTCCGCGTACTCGCGCAGGGCGAAAGACTGCTGCTGGAACGGCTGCCCCTGGTACTGGAACTCCGGCTGCGGCTCGGTGTGGACCTGGCCGTGGTCGAGTTCCAGCGCGGGCTCCGGCTCCGGCATCTGCCAGTCGATCTCGGCGTCCGGCTCGGACATGTTCCAGTCCAGCTCGGCATCCGGCTCGGCGGCCTGGAACGCCTCCGGCTCGGGCTGGAACTCGGGCTCGGCGGCCTCGGGCTGACGGAGGTCGAGCTGCCGCTGGGCGGCCTGGGCGCGCTCGCGGGTCTCCTCGGTGTGCTCGTGCCACGCCTGCCGCGCGGTGTGGACCGCCTCCAGCTTCCCGGCCTCCTCCCGCAGCTCGGCGGCCCGCGCGTCGTCCGCGACGGCCTGGGCGTGCAGCTGCTCGCGGCCGGCCTCGTCAGCGGCGGCGAGGTCGAGCGTGCGCTGACCGGCGACCCGGTGCAGGTCCTCCAGCTCGGTGTAGGTCTCCTGGATCTGCTCGGCGACGTAGGCCGGGGCCCACGCCTCCTCGCGCTCGTACCGGGCGACCATCTCGCGCAGCTGGGTGTCGCTGGCGCCCACCAGGTCCATACGGTCCTCGGGCTCGCCGAGCGCGCGGAAGGCCCGGTCCCAGTCCTGCCGGAAGTCGACCGCGCCGCGGGCCGGGCGCGGGCCGATCGCGTCGCTGTCGCTGTCGTAGCCGTGCGCCTCGCGGTATGCCGCGACGGTGCCGGCGCGCTCGATCCACGCCTCGCGGCCCTGCTCGGTGCCCGGCACCGGTCCGAGACGGCGGGCCCACTCGGGCATCTCTTCGGTGTCGGCAAGGGCCTGGCCCAGCTGCAGGCGCCGCTGGTCCATCAGCTCGGCGGCGGCGGCCGCGTACTCGCCCTTCTCGCCCTCGATACCGGCGACCCGGGTCTGCCAGCGGTCGCGCTCCTCGGCCTCGGCCCGCCGCTGGTCGGCGAGCTCGGCCCGGCGCTGGTCCTCCTGACCGGCGTGCAGAACCTCAACGGCGGTGTTGGTCAGCATCAGCTGGTCGAGCCACGCGGCCTCGGCCTGCGGGTCCGCCAGCGGCGCGTCGACCACGGCGGCGGTGTGGAACGGTTCGGCGGTGTGGAACTCGGGCTGTTCCACCGGCTGGAACTCCTGCGGCGGGGCGATCAGCCACGCCTCCGGCTCCTCCTCGACCGCGGCCGCCGGCGCCTCGTCGGCGACCGCCTGGGCGAGCTGCAGGGCGCCGAACAGCTCCGGCACGGCCTGCTCCTGGGCGCGCACGTGCTGGCGCACGTCGGCCTCGTCCGCCCGGACCCGGGTCCGCTCGGCGGCCTCGATCCGGCGTTCCAGTCGCCAGTGGACCACGCTGCCCGGGTCGCGGGCGTCGCCCAGCTCGCCGTCAAGCGCCTCGCGCAGCAGCTGCTCGGCGTCGTGGCCCTCGGCGTGCGTGTGCCGGGCGAGGCGGATCAGCGGGCCGTAGGAGTCGGCGTCCCGCAGCTCGGCGTACGCGGCCTCGCCCAGGGTGTCGAAGATGACCCGGCCGTAGTCGGCCTCCGCCTGCTCGCGCTGCAGGTCGTCCACGATGAACGACCAGCGGGACAGGTGCACGGAGGCGTCCTGCGACTCCCGCGCGACCGCCGTGGCGGCCTTCTCGGCGGTGTTGTTCTGCAGCGCCTCGGTCAGCACCGCCATGTGGTCCGGGGCCTCCATGCCCTCGACCATCTCGCGCGGGTCGACCTCGGTCACGGTGTAGGCCCAGTTGCCCTCGCGGCCACGGGTGAGTGCGACGTACAGGCTCTCGCGCGTTCCAACGCCGTCCTGCAGGACCCGGCAGCGGTCCACCGTGCGGCCCTGGGCGGCGTGCACCGTGCCCGCGTACGCGAGGTCGACGCTCTCCTGGACGTAGGCGGAGGGGAGGGTCATCAGCTCGCCGTCGTCGTAGCGGACGGTCAGAGTTCCAGCGGCGGAGTCGCGTTCCACCACGGTCACCACGTCGCGGTTGATCGCGAACCGGTCGCCGGAGTGGGAGCGGATGTCGCGGTCGTTCTTGCGGAGCTGGACCTGGTCGCCGACACCGAGGGTGATGCTGCGGCCGGCCACCTCGATGCCCTCCGGCTCGACCTGGCCGAACCGCACCAGGGCCTCGCGCGCACGGGCTGCGAGGTCGTCGGCCTGGTTCTGTTCGCGGGTGATCAGCAGGGTGCTCTTGCCCATGAGGGTGTCGGACAGCCAGCCCTGGTAGGCGGCCTCCATCATCTCCTCGCGGTCGCCGCCCATCAGGCGGCCGCGGTCCTCGTACTCGGCGAGGACGGAGGCGTCGCCCTCGCGCAGCCGCAGGCTCGCGTCCTGCTCCCACTCGGCGTGGAACCGCATGATCTGGTCGAGCTGGTAGGGGCGTTCCACCTGGGTAGCGAGCTCCTGGAACATTCCACCGGCGTCGACGGCGGTCAGCTGGTGGTGGTCGCCGGAGTAGATGACCTTCGCCCCGGCGGCCTCCGCCAGGCGCCGGACCTCCTCCAGCTGCCACGTCGCAGACATGCCGGCCTCGTCCACGATGACCAGCTGGTTGGGACGCAGCCGGAACCGTTCCAGCTCGGGGTTGGAATGCCCGGCCGCCAGCGACCGGTTCGACACGATGAACCGGTCCAGGTTGCCCACACTCGACACGCCTTCCTCCGCGAGGACCCGGGCGGCCCGCTCAGAGGTGGTGAGGCCAATAACGCTCCGGCCGGAGGCAGTCCACGCGTCGTGGATCGCGGCGTTCAGCCTCGACTTGCCCGACCCGGCAGGGCCCACCAGCACCTCGGCCTGCCGATCAGAGCCCAGAATGCCCCGCAGAGCGGCCTCCTGGCCCGCATTCAGCCCGCGGCCCTCCAGCGCCTGCTCGATGGCCTCCTCGCTGAACACCGGGGCGCCCGTCAGCGTCGTGCTGCGGATGATCCGCTCCTCGCGGCCCAGCTGCTGCCGGGTGGCGTACTGGTCGGCCTGCGGCACGCTGTAGATGGACTCCCCGTTGGCCAGCTGCAGGCTCTTCGGGACGGGGATCAGCTCTGGCGCGGTCAGCATCACCACGTCGTACTCGCGGCCGGTCAGCGCGGCATCGGCGAGCTCGTCCACCACGGCCTTCACCTGGTGGGCCTCCAGCCCGCCCAGGCAGTCGGGCAGGTTCCGGGCGACCTCGACCACCAGGTTGGAACGGGTGAACGCAGCCTTCTCCAACTGGACCGTGGCGATGGAATCCCGGATGACCTGCGCCGGGTCGAATTCCATCCGGTCCGTTCCAGCCGCGAGGGCGGCCGCCGAGACTGCCGCCGGCACCCCGGCGAGCGAGGCCCGGGTGTCGGCGATGGCCGACTCCTCCCAGCGCCGCAGCAGTTCCTCGCGCGGGATCGACTCGCCCTTCTTCGGACGCAGCTTCGGGTCGGTCGCCACCCGGTCGGCCATCTTCGCCAGCTCGTGGGCCTTCGGCGCGTGGCCGTACTCCTCCTCGTACGCCTTGGCGAGCTCGGCGACGCCCTTGGTGACGGTCTTCCGGCGGCTGGAAAACTTGTCGATCAGCGCCGGGTCGACGCCCAGGATCTCCCGGGCCTTGCCGTCGGGGCGCGTTCCAAACCGGATTCCAAGCCTGCGAACTGCGGCTTCTTCCGCGACGCGCTCGCTGATGTGCCCGGCGGCCTTCGCCTCGCGGTAGATCAGCTTGGAATCGATGGCGCCCCACTTGGAACGCTCTTCGCCGGTCACCTTGTCGGTGGTCGTGTACTGGACCCGGTTCCAGATGGCGACGTGGACGTGCAGCTGCGGGTCGTTGTCCCGGCTGGTGTGCTGCCTGAACGCGGCGGCGGTGAAGTCGTGGGCGTCGACCCGGCGGACCGTGGACACCTCGCCCTTCTTGCCCGCGTTGCGGCCCTCACGCGCGTACCCGGCCTGCTCCTGCATGTGGTCCAGCCCGGCCTGCACGCCCTCCATCCAGCTGCCCCACAGCTGGTCGGCCTGCCATGTGTACAGCTCGGCCATCTCCGTGTTTCCGGACTCGCGGGCCTCGATCGCGGCGACCTGCAGCGAGGCGTGCAGCACCGACCAGCTCTTCGGCGCCGAGAAGGTCGTGTCGAAGAAGGTGCGGTTCTTGTCCATGGTCCGCAGGACCTTCGCCTCCGCGGCCCGAAGCTGCTCGGGGGTGGCGTTCGGGCCCAGCTCCTCCTGCGCCTCGGCCACCTTCCGCTCCCGTGACTTCGAGTAGTCGCGAAGCGCCGGCCCCACCCGGAACTCGGCCCTCGTGTCGGCGTGGACCTTGGCCTTGGCCTGGCGGTACGCCTCGGTGCCCACCTGCAGCTCGGGGTGCTCGGCGCGGTAGTCAGCCCACCGCGACTTCATCACGCTGTGCAGCTCATCGACGCGCTGAGGGTCCGTCACATGTGCGTACATCTCGCGCATCAGCTTCGGGTCGACCTCACCGGTCAAACCAAGATCAGCAGCGCCGGAACCCATCCACACGCCCGCCGGTTCGCCGGCCAGCTCAACGGCCTTGAGGTAGTAGTTCTCCCCGCCGGAGCTCACCTGCGACAGGAAGTACTCGGGGCTCGCCCCGGCACTCACAGTCGCAGTCATGATCTCAAGGTACGGGACCATCGGCTCTTGAGGCAAAGGTGTGTAGTCCTAAAAAGGGCGGCACAGAAACAGCTACAGCTACAGCTACAGGAAGCACATCGGACGGGGAGTAAGGCCAACCAAGATCAGAACAGAGGCAGGCCACAGCAGGAGAGGCACCATCAGGAAGAACGGCCACAGGAGGGCACTCGACACGGCGCCAGCAACCCATCGGCAGGCACCCACCAGAACCCTCCACCAACAGCAGCGGCACCCACAGAAGGCGCCGGCGGCCACCTGCACACACAACACCAGCCCATCGCCGGGAGCGCGCGACTGTTACAATTCGTGATCAGCCACCGGGCGGCAGCCCACGGACGGCTTAGCGTGCACCCGCTAGGAACGCCCACGGGCGCGGACCTGTCCGCGCGGCACACGGGCACCCGCTCCGGCACCCCGGCCTGGCGTGCACCCGCTCCACCTCCGGTCACCCACCGCGACGCTGCGCCCCGCCGAACGGCGGCCCGCCTCGCCCCGATGGGTGGGCTGGTCGGCCGCCACCGGCGGCAGGGCACGGGCAGTCAGGAGCCGTAGTCCACCCACCACCACGGTCGGCCGCGCGCCCGGCGGCAGGGCACGGGCAGTCAGGAGCCGTAGTCCACCCACCACCACGGTCGGCCGCGCGCCCCGTGCCTAGCGGGTGCACGCGAGGAACGCGCGAGGGCCCCGCCCGCCGCTCGCGCGGGGGCAGGGCCCTGGTGGTGGGTGGTCAGTCCTCGGCGGGCGGCTTGTCCGCCCCGCCCTCGACGGCCTGGTCGTCGTCGCCGGGCGGCGGCGCGAACGCCTGGTCGCACAGCCCGCACACGATCGGCCCGTCGGCGAGGCTCTTGGGCGTCAGCTGCAGGCGGCGGGGCGGCTCGCAGGCGCACTCCACGCCGCGCCGCTTCCCGCCGGTCTTGGCGGCCGGGTCCTTCTTCGGCTTCGGGTCGTCCACCCCCGCCGCGCCGGCGCCGTCCAGGAACGGCAGCCCGGCCTGGTCGAGTCCGCGGACCACCGCCGCGTACCGGCGGACGGTCTCCTCGGTCAGCGTGCAGCGGCTGAACCCCCGGACCGGCTCCGCCCGCTCGGGCGGCTGCAGGCCCAGCTCGCGGGCGAGCTGGGCGAACCGCTTGTTGTGCCAGCGGTTGCCCTGGCTGCTCGTGGTCTTGATGCCCCGCCGCGCGCCGACCGCGTGCGCGGCCTCGTGCAGCAGGGTCTGCAGCACCTCCCGCCCGCCCAGCGCCAGCAGCTCGCCCGCGATGAACACCTCCGGCGCCCGGCCGGCCTCGCTCAGCCACTTCTCCGCCGCGTGGTGCCCGCGCTTGAGCGGCGCGGGCTCCCCGCCCCGCTGCCGACGGCCCGTCAGCCCCGTTCCAGTGATCATCACAGCATCTGGAACGTCGGGATGGTGACCCTGGATCGTCGTCCACGCCCGTTCCAACGTGGCGATGATCCGCGTTCCATCCCGGCCCCTCGTCTCCGTCACCATGACCCCAATCTTAGCGTGCGCACGCTATGTTCGTCCGTCGGTTCGCGCCTCTCCGGGGTGCGTTCCAG